>CP015605.1 GCA_002284895.1 Actinobacteria bacterium IMCC19121 | reverse complement strand
TGCAAAAAATAACTGCTGACACTAATCAGCAAGCTTTCGAACTCGCTGCATAAGCATTTCGAAGCCGTTAGCCCAGGTGCCGCTCTCGACCTGGGATCTAGCGTCGCTAGAGGGCTTTTCACTTCGTTGGTGTTGCAAACAACGAGGGAGAACATTTTTGCAACTGAGTTCGTCGAAGAGTCGTGTGGAGAAACTTCGGGACTGAGAAAGCGATAATCACACTACGCCCGTAGAAGCCCTGTTTTTGCACCGAAGGACCCGGGTTCGATTCCCGGCACCTCCACCAAATTTATTTAATGTTGGCCCTCTGGGCCATGTCCATCTTTTCCATTACTTCGCCCTGTTTTTATTCCTAGGCGGCTTAAGATTTTAAAATGAGGGAAGTATTCATTCTTCGTTGCGATATAGGTAGTGCACAAAGAAGTAATACCAATTAAGCGTGGGGCAATTGGAAGTCCAGGAATGAACAGCCATTGAGCACCAACTAAAACGCCCATAGCTATGAACATTCCATGAAAAATTCTTTTGATGAATAAAGTGATCAAGGAATGTGTCTTAATTTTAGAAATCAACATTGCTATTGGACCAGAGATAACTGCAAAAATGAACAGAGCTGCAACGATTATTGCCAGACTTTCCATTTAAAGACCCTGCCAATCCTGTCGTGTGGCTGCATAGAGCACCATATCTATTTGTGTTCCATCTTCTTTACGTGATTTCTTTCGCATGATGCCTTCTAGGCTATACCCAGATTTCTCAAGAAGCTTACGTGAAGCGATATTTTCCACATTCACAACGGCTTCGATACGCTCAAAACCAATGCTCTCAAAACCAAACTGAGTTAGAAGCTTTGTGGCAATTGAACCAATTCCTTTGCCGCGCATTGGTGCGCAAAGCCAGTATCCAATTTCTGCAACATGTTCGCGCAAATCCATGCTGTGGAAAGAAAATGCACCACCAAACTTTGCATCCGCGCCATTGCCGTATTCAAGTGCTAATTGCAGTTCAGTTTGGTTTGCAAAGGCATTTGGGGATCTATCACGAACATAAAACTCAGCATTTGCCATTGAATAATTTGATGGAATGCGAGTAAAGACTGGGATGAGGGGATCCTGCGCACCTTCAAATAGAGCAGGGATGTCAGATTCTTCTGGTGCACGCAAAGTGATGAGTCCATGCGTGAGCGTCGGAACTTCTGTGGGCCACCAAATCATTCGTGAAGTATGACAGGTAGGGCTTATCAATCAACCCTGCTGTAGATCCCTTGGCGCACCGTGCACATCTAAAACATCGGCCGGTTTTGAATCCCCGCCTAGCTTTGTTCCCGCACCACTTCGATTCAGAGGCTTCTTTGCATCTTCTTTATAGATTGCAGGAATTGAACCCAGTAGACCTTTTTGGAAATCTTCAAAAGCTTGGAGAACTTCGCGCTTTGTATTCATCACGAAGGGTCCCATCCAAGCAACAGGCTCCTTAATTGGTGCTCCACCCAAGATGAATAGTTCCATTTCAGGTGAGCGGGATTCCTGATTATTTGCTGCGCGAACAACAATTGTGTCGCCATCTCCAAAAACTGTTAACTGACCTGTGTGAACAGGGCGTTCTTCATCGCCAACAAAACCATGACCAGCCATTGTGTATACAAGTGCGTTGTAATCACGTCGCCATGGCAAACGAAGCTCTGCACCGGCTGCGATGGTTGCGTGAATTAATGTAATTGGAGTTTGCGTTGTTCCTGGACCTGCATGTCCATCTACTTCACCTGCGATAACGCGAATCAGTGATCCACCATCGCTAGAAGAAAGCAATGCAACATCTTGTGCACGAACATCTTGATATGCAGGAGGTGACCACTTTTTGGCTGCAGGCAGGTTCACCCAAAGTTGGAAACCATGAAACAAGCCACCACTCATGACTAAATGCTCTGGGGGAGTTTCAATGTGAAGGATTCCAGCACCGGCAGTCATCCACTGAGTGTCACCGTTAGAAATCGTTCCTCCACCACCGTTGTTATCTTGGTGGTCGAAAATTCCATCAATAATGTAAGTAACAGTTTCAAAACCACGGTGTGGGTGCCAAGGAGTTCCTTTTGGTTCACCAGGTGCGTATTCAACTTCACCCATTTGATCTAAGTGAATAAATGGATCAAGTTCGGCAAGATCAACTCCTGCAAAAGCACGGCGAACAGGAAAACCTTCACCTTCAAAACCTTGAGGGGCAGTTGTGATGCTCTTTACAGTGCGAGCACGCGCATGTGGGGCTTCATTCACGCGCGGCAAAACTGTTATATCGCTAACGCTAACTGCAGGCATATCAACTCTCCTTTGTTAAATACAAGGTTAGTTGAACATTCAACCACCTGCAACTTGGAGTTAGAGCGCTTTAAGTGCAGAAACAACCTTAGTCAGTGAGGCTTTAGCATCACCGAATAAAAGCATCGTCTTTGGATCGTAAAGGAGTTCATTTTCAATTCCGGCAAAGCCAGGACGCATTGAACGCTTTAAGAA
The DNA here is from genome assembly GCA_002284895.1 of Actinobacteria bacterium IMCC19121. Taxonomy (GTDB): domain Bacteria; phylum Actinomycetota; class Actinomycetes; order Nanopelagicales; family Nanopelagicaceae; genus Planktophila. Next base: position 1,503,908 of record CP015605.1, on the reverse strand, counting down.
GATGATGTTTGCCGCCTGATTAACTTCCAAAATAGGCATTCCATAAATAGGGCAGCCCGGAGAAGTTTGAGCAGCTGGGTTAACAACATCGTTTGCACCAATAACAATCGCCACATCAGTTTGACCAAATGTTGGGTTTACTTCATCCATTTCTGCAAGCTGTTCATATGGAACATTAGCTTCTGCAAGCAAGACGTTCATATGTCCAGGCATACGTCCTGCCACTGGGTGAATTCCATAAGCAACATCGATTCCCTTAGCAATCATCATGTCTGCAAGTTCGCGAACAGTGTGCTGAGCTTGTGCAACTGCTAAACCAAATCCAGGCACGATTACTACGCGACGTGCATAGTTAAGCAAGATCGCAACGTCATCAGGTGAACCTGAACGCACTGGGCGCTCTTCCCCTGAGCCAGAAGCTTCCTGTGGCTTTGCAGTAAATGCACCAAAGAGAGTTCCAAATAAAGAACGTCCCATTGCTTCTGCCATTAGACGAGTCAGGATTGTTCCTGATGCCCCAACTAAAGTTCCAGCAATAATGAGTAGAACTGAATCTAGAACATAACCACTTGCTGCCACAGTTAAACCTGTAAATGCATTCAGTAGTGAAATAACAATAGGTACATCTGCGCCACCCACAGGGAGCACAAAGAGAACACCGAAAAGCAATGAGAGTCCAGCAAGAACTAAGAGGGGAGTCGTTCCAAGGGCGGTTACAACCCAGCCTCCAACACCAATAACGCTAGCCAGCGTAGCTGCAATGATGAATCGACCCGCTGGAAAAATTACTGGGCGAGTAGTCATTAACTCTTGAAGTTTTAAGAAAGTAATTACTGAACCGCTGAATGAAACACAACCAACGATTACCGTAAAGACTGTAAATACAACTTCTGCCGTAGTTGCTTCTGCTCCTAAGTGAAGGTATTCAACAATTGCCACTAAAGCAGCTGCGCCACCACCCACACCATTAAATAGAGCCACAAGTTGTGGCATCTGAGTCATTTGAACTTTACGTGCAGCTGGAACTCCAACTGCAAGACCAACCACCATGGCACCGAGAATCCACCCTAAATTATTAAGTGGAAGAGATGAGCCAGGATTGGCGTAGAAGAAGACAACTAATGTTGCCAAAGTTGCACCAAAGGCACCGATTAAGTTTCCACGGCGTGCAGTCTTTGGGTGCGATAAACCTTTAAGCGCCAGGATAAATGCAACACCAGCAGCCAAACCTATGAGGTCATATAGCGTGCGGCTCATTTTTTGTTTCCTTTGAACATTTCAAGCATTCGATCGGTAACGACGAAGCCGCCCACCATATTGATCGTTGCTAAAACAATTGCAGCTACTGAGAGTCCTAGTTCAAGATTGGTTGAACTGTGGTCGGCAACAATGATTGCACCCACCAAGATGACTCCGTGAATGGCGTTGGCACCTGACATTAGGGGAGTGTGCAGGGTTGAGGAGACTTTTGAAACAACCTCAAAACCCACGAAAACAGCTAATACAAAGATTGAAACAATTGCCATTGGTTCCATTTATTTGTCTCCTCTTCGTGATCCAGCATGTGTTAGCGCAGAACCATTAATAATTTCATCCTCAAAATTAAGGTTAAATGCAACTGCTTCACCCTCTTTTGCAGCCGTAGTCATAAGAGTTAGCAAATTAACCACGTTACGTGAATAAAGGAATGAAGCGTGGAATGGGAGCTGGCTTGGTACATCTTTGCCGCCCCAAATCTTGACACCACCAGAAGTAATGACAATTTCTCCAGGTTTAGATCCTTCAACGTTTCCGCCAGTTTCAGCGGCCAAGTCAACGATCACTGTGCCAGGACCCATGGAATCAACCATCGCTTGAGTCATCAAGCGCGGTGCTTGGCGACCAGGCACTGCAGCGGTTGTAATAACAATGTGTGATTTAGCAATGTAAGGCGTCAGAAGTTCACGTTGCTTAGCTGCGCGGTCTTCAGTCATCTCACGTGCGTAACCACCTGAACCTTCTAGTGATTCAAGTTCTAACTCAATAAATGTTGCACCCATTGATCGAACTTCATCTGCAGACGCAGGACGCACATCGTAAGCAGAAACAACTGCGCCAAGTCGACGAGCAGTTGCAATTGCTTGCAGTCCTGCAACTCCTGCACCAAGTACTAGTACTTGTGCAGGTGTAACTGTTCCTGCAGCAGTCATGAGCATTGGGAAAAACCTTGGTGATAATTCTGCCCCAACTAGTACGGCGCGGTATCCGGCGCACAACGCTTGAGAAGTGAGCGCATCCATTGACTGTGCACGCGAAATGCGGGGAACAAGTTCTAGGGAAAATGCAGTGACTCCTGCAGCTGCTGCAGCATCAATCGAATCAACTGCAGTAACTGGAGAAAGGAATGAAATGGTGATTGCACCCTTTTTTAACTTACCCATTTGAGCCGGCGTTAGTGGTTGTACTGAAAGAACTGCATCAGCAGTGCTGAGTACCTCTCCATTAGAGATAGTTGCACCCGCAGCTTTATATTCAGCATCTACAGCCTGAGAATGGACTCCAGCACCGGATTCGATGACAACATCAAAACCAAGTCGAGTTAATTTATTAATGACATCGGGGACAAGCGCCACGCGCTTCTCACCATCTTTTATTTCTTTCGGGACGACTACACGCATGAGCAGAATGCTAGTGCTAGTTGCCTTTCAAGTCACCCTTTGTGAGGTGAAAAAGTAGCGATTGAATCGTTGTGCGGCGATGATATGCCTCACGCCAAATCACAGAACGTGGACCATCGATAACAGAGGCCTCAACCTCTTCACCTCTGTGCGCAGGTAAACAGTGCATGAATATTGAATCCTTATTTGTCAGTGAAAATAAATTCTCTGTCACTGCAAATGGTGAGAGTGCTAGCACTTTCTCATCACGTTCACTTTCAGAATCTCCCATCGACATCCACACATCGGTATATAACACCGATGCATCTTTAGATGCACTTTCTGGATCATGAACTACTTCAACTTTTCCACCGCTCTTTGCTGCAATGGTTTTAGCAATTTCTACAACTTTTGGATTTGGCGCCCATTTACCTGTTGGTGTAGCTGCAACAACGTGAGCCCCCATAATCGCTCCCATGATGAGCCAAGCATGTGACATGTTGTTACCATCACCAAGGTAAACAAATTTTCGTCCAGCAATATCTTTTCCAAAGTTTTCGCGAATTGTTAACCAATCTGCAAGTAACTGGGTTGGATGATCATCATCAGTTAAGGCGTTAATAACTGGAATAGATGCATGTGCACCTAATTCATCCACATCAGCCTGAGCAAATGTGCGAATGATTAGTGCGCTGCAATATCCGCTAATAATCTTTGCTGTGTCGGCAATAGTTTCCCCGCGACCTAATTGCAATTCGTCGCCACGAATAAAGATAGGCGTGCCACCTAAATGAGCAACAGCGGTCTCAGAAGAAAGTCGAGTACGGGTTGAAGGCTTTGTCATATAAATGACAACGCTCTTATTGGCCAAAGCGCTTTTAGAACGAAGTGGATCTTCGGCAAACGCCGCAGCGGTTTCCAGCAAAAGCTCAACATCATCACGGCTGAGATCTTGTGTGCGCAGTAAGTCCTTCATTTGTGAATTCTACTAGGTAGTTTTGCCATCGCCAAAGGTATTCTTATCCACCTCATGGGCCTCTTTGGAAAGCGCGGAATTGAGACGGAATCTGATACCGATCTCTTAACTAGACCTGACCTCCAAGAAGATGATGGTGGCCATGATCGATTTGCTCATTATGTGAAAAAGGAAAAAATCACAGAATCTGCTGTGACTGGAAAAGCTGTAAAAGCCCTTTGTGGCAAAAAATGGATACCTTCTCGTGATCCAGAAAAATATCCAATCTGCCCAACGTGCAAAGAGATTTATGCAGGGTTAAAACCCGAACCAGAAGATAAGTGATGATGAGGCGCAGTTCTTACATTGCTCTTGCACTACTAATGACGATTTCATTAGTACCACCTGCACTAGCGGTCGATAATCAACCTCGCAAGATTGTTTCTGGCTGGATTCCTTATTACTCCGTCAAGACAGTATTGCCATTTATTAAGAAATTACCAACACTTCCAACTCCTGCAGCAAACTCTCCCGTTACTTGTGAAGACAAAGAGTATTCAGCTGAAGACTTGGCACTTCTTAATTCTTCATACTTGTATACAAATAAAGATTTAATGAAAGAAGTAATGCCATTTTGGTATACCTTGAAAAGCCCAACATTGATCAGAGATGATTATTCAACAGCGAACCCGTCATGGCCTATTGCCGACACAATCTGCTTAATGCGAAAGACTGGATTAAAGCTGATTCCAACTATAACTGACGGTACGGATAAATTAGTTTTGTCAGGCTACCTAGCTAAGCCTGAAGTTCGAACGACTATCGTGAAAACGATAGTAGATCTTGTGAACAAATATTCATTTGATGGAATTGACCTAGATTTTGAAGGCTTTGCATTTGTGGATGGAAACACAACTTGGCCAAAAACCGCACCCAACTGGGTCTTATTTGTAAAAGAATTAAGCGTTGCCTTGCGTGCTCAGCAGAAACTACTTTCAATATCTGCACCTTATTCTTTTAATCCAACAGAGAAACAAAAGGGTTATTACGTTTATTCTTGGGCTGAAATTGCTTCAAGTATTGATCGCTTACGAATTATGACTTACGACTACTCAGTTGCTAAACCAGGTCCTATCGGCCCAATTAGCTGGACAGAGAAAACACTTCAATACGCAATTTCAATTATGCCGGCATCGAAAGTTTTTATTGGTCTTCCTGGTTATGGCAGAGATTGGATAACTGGTGTTACAGGGACATGTCCGGCCACGGCCCCACCTGGACTTCAGGCTGGCGCTAAAGCTTCAACTTTTAGAATAAATTATGCAACTACCAAGGCAGCAATAGATCAAGCAGTTCCAACCTTTGATGTGAAAAATAGTGAGGCTACCTATTCGTATCAACAAACTTTTAATGGGTTAACTGCCAAAGGCGCAGCAACTGCCTGCACAGTCAATCGAACTGTTTGGTATCAAAATGATCGAAGCTACCTAGAACGGATGAATCTAGTTGCGAAGTATCGTTTAGGCGGGGCGGCATTGTGGACACTTGGTATGGAAGACTTAGCAGCTACAACAGCAATGCGAAATGTTGCTCTTGCAATTGCTCCAGATACCGTTTTAAGCACGCTTACTGTTGAACAAGTAAATAGCAAGGGCACTTTCTATGGGGGAGTCTTCACCTTGAGAAGCGTGCTCACACTTAAAGACAAATCTCCAGTGGCCGGAATTCCTGTAAGTCTTGAAATCAAAAGATCAAATGAAAGTACATGGACTCCTATTGCAGAGCTTGTAAGCGGCGTGGATGGAAGCGTAAGTGTTCCCGTAACAATTGGAGCTAGTGCTTCATTCAGGTTTACGACTCAAGGAACGTGGGAACGCGCAGAGTCAGTAAGTAATGAAGGAAAAGTCGTCCTGCTTTCTCGCATTGTTCTCGAACGTCCAGCCACAGTGAAGTCAGGTAAAGAATTGCTTGTGAAAGGAACTTTGTTGCCTTTCTTGGCGGGGCAAGTTGTTGTGCTTCAGAAATTTGTATCTGGAAAGTGGCAAAATGTAGGTACTGCCACAACCACTGGTCCAAGTGGAGAATTCCAAGTGAGCTTGATTGAAGCCAAGAAGGGAGTTACTAAATTGCGAGTCCAAATTAGCTTAAAGGAAGCACAAGTTTTAACTCCAGAATTTACAGTAGTGGTTCGCTAACCATGGTTAAAGTCGATGACAAAATTGAAGAAGCAATAAAAGAGATATTTAGTGGTGATAAGCCTTGGGTCACAATTGTTTGGGATGACCCAGTTAATTTGATGACATATGTGACGTATGTATTAATGGAACTGTTTGGATATTCGCGTGAAAAAGCTCATGAGCTCATGATGAAAGTCCATACAGAGGGTAAAGCAGTTGTTTCAACGGGCAGTCGTGAAGAGATGGAACACGATGTTGCTCGTTTGCATGAATACGGACTCTGGGCAACATTGCAACGAGGTGATCAAGCGATATGACAGATCATGATTCAGATGAACAACACGGTTTCCATCGCCATGGAGATAATGCCTTTGTAGCAGAATTTTCTGAATCAGAACGTGAAGTTCTCATTAATCTGGTTGAACAAATCATTGAGCTACTTGGAGAGCGAACTGATAACCATGTAGATGACCCGCTGGCTGCAATGGTTGGAATTACAACACATGATTCACCTCCAGAAGATGAAGTACTGCTTCGACTTTTACCAAATGCATACGCCGATCAAGTAGATGCGGCTGAATTTCGCCGATACACCGAATCAACGTTAAGAGCAAAAAAATATGCACACTCTATGTCCATGCGAATAACATTAAAGAGTGCATTAGATGGAATTATTGAAGTGGATCATGATGGTGCTAATGATTGGTTAGGCGCCATGAACGATATTCGTTTGGCACTGGGTGTTCGGTTAAAGGTTGAACAAACCAGCCATGAAGAGTTAGAACTTTTAGCACCAGATGATCCAATGCGTGGGGTCTACGCTGTTTATAGTTGGTTAGGTTGGCTGCAAGAATCCTTAATAGTTGCGCTTATGGATGAAGCTATTTAGTTTTCACATCACGCTCACGGTAGGCTTGGCCTGTGAGTAATGCACCCATTGGAATCTTCGATTCAGGAGTAGGTGGGCTTACCGTTGCCAGAGCAATTCTGGATCAACTTCCTAACGAATCAACAATTTATATCGGTGATACAGCTCGAGGTCCTTATGGTCCACGTCCACTAGCCGAAGTGCGTGAGTTTGCTTTAGAAACTTTAGATTTCTTAGTAGAACAAGGCGTCAAGGCATTAGTTATTGCATGCAACACTGCAAGTGCAGCAATGCTTCGCGATGCTCGTGAACGGTACAAGATTCCAGTTATTGAAGTTATTCAACCAGCAGTAAGACGCGCAGTAGCTGCAACAAGAAGCGGTCATATCGGAGTTATTGGAACTCGTGCCACAGTTGATTCCAAGGCTTACCTAGATGCCTTTGCTGCTGCGCCTCAGTTACACATTACCTCTATCCCTTGTCCTCTCTTTGTTGAATTCGTTGAACGAGGAGAAACTTCAGGGCCAGAAATTACTAAAATTGCTCGCGATTACTTAGCACCAGTGATGGAAGCAAAAGTAGACACATTAGTTTTGGGATGTACTCACTATCCACTTTTAACAGGAGTTATCTCTTATGTAATGGGTGAAGGCGTCACTCTTGTTTCAAGTGCTGAAGAAACAGCGAAAGATCTCTATCGCACTTTGGTTGAAAACAATTTACTTCGTGATGCACAAAGTGGTGCCCCAACACATAAATTCTTAGCAACTGGCGATGCGAAAGCTTTCGAAAGCTTAGCTCGACGTTTTCTAGGTCCAGAAGTAACCCGAGTCGAACACCAAGATCTATAAAACATAGGAGCAGCACATGGCACGCAATGATGGACGACAAGTTAATGACCTGCGCGAAATTAAGTTCACTCGCGGATGGCTTGACCATGCCGAAGGTTCCGTTCTAGTTGAGTTCGGCAAGACCCGTGTCCTCTGTGTTGCATCATTTTCTCCCGGAGTTCCACGTTGGTTAAAAGATTCTGGAAATGGATGGGTTACTTCTGAATATGCGATGTTGCCTCGTGCTACTCACACACGCTCTGATCGTGAGAGCGTAAAAGGCAAGCTAGGTGGCCGTACGCAAGAGATTTCCCGTTTAGTTGGCCGCTCACTTCGTGCAATTGTGAATATGAAGGAACTTGGCGAAAACACAATTGTGATCGACTGTGATGTTTTGCAAGCAGATGGTGGAACTCGCACAGCAGCTATAACCGGTGCCTATGTTGCATTGGCAGATGCAATTACTTGGGCTAAAGCACAAGGCCACCTCAAAGCAACTGCAAATCCTTTGAGTGATTCAGTGGCAGCTGTGAGTGTTGGAATTATTGATGGAGTTCCAATGTTGGATCTTTGCTATGAAGAAGATGTTCGTGCTGAAACAGATATGAATGTTGTAGTTGCTGGAGATGGCCGATTTATTGAGGTGCAAGGCACTGCAGAAGGTGCTCCATTTGACCGCGCATTACTTAATCAACTTCTAGATTTAGCAGTTGATGGTTGCGCAACATTGAGCAAGCTGCAAAAAGAAGTTCTCTCAAAATAGTGCAACAAAAATTAGTTCTTGCCACGCGCAATAAAGGAAAGCTAGTTGAGTTCCGCAGAATTCTGGAAGCTTTAGCACCCGGGGAAATTAACCTGGTTGGGGTTGATGAATTTCCTGATTTAGTTGATGTGGAAGAAACCGGAACTACTTTTGAAGAAAACGCTTTACTAAAAGCCAGGTATACGGCTGAAGCTACTGGCTTACCAGCAATTTCAGACGATTCTGGATTATGTGTTGATTTTCTCAATGGTGATCCAGGGATCTATTCAGCTAGATGGGCCGGTTCTCACGGCAATGATCAAGCCAATTTAGAAAAGCTGCTCAATGAATTAAAAAATGTCAGCCAAGACAAACGCACCGCGCATTTCACTTGCGTTGCTGCGCTAGCAATGCCTGATGGTCGCACCCATCTTGAAGAGGGTCTATTTCATGGCCAGATCTTGCATGCACCAGTTGGCCAGGAAGGGTTTGGTTATGACCCCATTTTCCAACCCCTTGGGATGAGTATTTCGAGCGCACAATTGAGCCCACAAGAAAAGGATGCCATCAGTCATCGTGGAAAAGCTTTGCGCCTAATTGCGCCTCATGTCATACAAATGCTGAGGAGCCTGGGGTAACCTTGTCCTATAGACGCGCGTTTTTGACGTGCGCACCACTATCCAAGGAGTTCTCGTGGCCGTAAAGAAGAAGAGCGCAGCAAAGAAGAAGGTTGCTAAAAAGGCACCTGCTAGAAAAGCTGTAGCAAAGAAGTCAGTTGCAAAGAAATCTGCAGCTAAGAAAAAGACAACCGCAAAGCGCGCGGTAAAAAAGAGCGTTGCTAAGAAAACTGCGAAGAAGGCACCAGCTAAGAAAGCTGCTGCAAAAAAGGTTGTCAAGAAGAAGACTGCTGCAAAGCGTCCAGTAAAGAAGAGTGCAAAGAAAGCGGTTGCACCTAGAGTTACTGTCACATCTTCTCGTCCAGTAGCAGCACCAGTAGCAGCACCAGTTAAAGCGGCTGTACCTGCAAAGCCAACTGCTGCACCAAAGCAAGGTGCTTCAGGACGTGTTGTATTTGCTGTTGTAGTAGGAATTGTTTTGCTTGCAATGATCGTTTGGTCAAAGTCAGGTACAGATAGTGATGACGGCGCAGCGCCTGCACCTTCAATGTCACAGTCTGCTGAAGCATCAGAGTCAGCTTCACCAGAAGAAACAACAGCTGCGGTTGCAACAATTGAAGCCCCATCTAAGTTTGTTGCACTTAAGAGTGCAGATGGCTTGAATCTTCGCTGGGTAGCACCAATGGCCACAGAAGGTTTGACTGGCTATAACGTTGAGATCCGCGCAAATGGAACTGGTGATTGGACAACAATCGCAACTGTTCCAGCAGATCAACTAACTCAAGCTGTAACAAAGAGCGGTGACGCTGGATGGACTCAGTTCCGTGTGTCTTCTGTTTATTCAGATGGACAAACAGCTCCTGCGACAGTCTTTGGAATTCCAGGTGAGTTCAAGTAAAAAGAATTAGTAAAAAACCCTCGCTGATTAGCGGGGGTTTTTTATTTCCCTAAAATTAATAATCTATAAAGTTGCGGTGATTGCATCCACGTAGGCTCGAACTCCTGCTGGAACTAAGTGCACACCATCGGGTGCAAAGTATTCAGGATGGCCCATAGAGATACTGGCCCAATCGATAACTGTCGCTCCATATAAAGCTGCATATTGGGCAATGAGGGCATTGTTTTCATCACGCCAGCCCCTTGGCACAGCAGTATTAACAACGATGATTCTGGGTTGGTTCTTGACTTCTTCGAACACGGAAAAGACTTGCTCGGAGGTCAACTTGTTGTTGTTTCCCAAATTAAAAATCACTGGTGAATCTGGTGCATTAGCTTTATCTGCTCTCATTACTTCAATGAGCTCGGAGGCCTGACGGCCAACGCGTGCATTAATAATTGCTATATGGCTACGAGCATCTAGCTCATAGTGAATTCCTAAAATTACAGAATCACCCGTTACCCATAAACCACCTGGTTGGGCTGAAGAGGTCTGACTTGGTTGCACTGGTTGTTCAAGTTGTTGTTTAACAACTGCCATTTCTTTATCACTTTGTGAAATAGCGTTTGCACTGATGTATGAGGTGCCAAGTATTAAGAGAAGCACTGAAGCAACAACTGTGCTCTTCTGCCGTCTCTGCACACTCTTAGTGCGATATTTCATCCCTTTGAACCAATATTCAACAAGGCCACTTCTAACTGGTAGCTCTACTAAGCGAAGTGATATGTCGGCAAGTGCAAAGACAACTAAAATACGCAGTGCATAAAGCGCCCAAGTCGATCCTTCAAGATCAACTGCAGGGCGAGTAACTTGGAATACAACCCAGTGCCAGAGGTAAATGGCATAAGAGCGCTCACCAATCCAGACTGCCACTCTGCTACTTAGAATCGGCGCAAATCGAGAAGCTGGATGAACAATGCTCGTCAGGATTGCACAACCAAATACGCCAGCAAGCGGGAAAGCTAATTTATAAAGTGTTGGATCACTTTCATTGACTAATAAAAACACTCCAAGCAATCCAACAAAACCGATGACTCCAATGCCATCTATAAAGTCTTGCGCTCGTCTATTGACTTGCTCTTGCAGATTCTGCGGAACCCAACTAACCGCAAGTGCTGCACCTAGAAATAGACCAATGCTGTGAGTATCAGTACCAAAGTAAACATGGCTTACTTGTGAGGCATTAGCAGCGTCAACCTCAAATGAGACAAGTAATAAAGCAATACCTGAAATGGCAGCGATCAATAGTGCAGCACCAGGGATTTTGGCTTTTCCGAATTGGCGCAGAACGAGAAGCAAAATAAGTGGCCAGATTAAATAGAACTGAGCTTCCACACCCAGTGACCAGGTGTGCTGAAGAAGTGGTGGGCGAGAAATGGAGTCGAAATAGTCTGTATGTCTAAAAACTAACCACCAATTCATTCCACCAAAGAGTGCAAATGGACTATCGCTCACAAATCGGCGCATAGTTTCTGGTGCCCAGATTCCAATGTAAAGAATCGTCACAAAGATCATAAATACAAGAGGTGGAAACAATCTACGGATACGTGCTTTATAGAAAGCACGTAGATCTAATCCACCACTGCGCTGGATTGAATCTAAAAGTAAGCGTGTGATCACGTAGCCAGAAATTACAAAGAAGAGGTCTACGCCTAGGAATCCGCCTGGAATCCATGAAAAACCTAAGTGATAAAGCATTACAGCAATAACGGCAACAGCACGCAACCCATCAATGGCAGGGATATAACGAATACCGCGGGGAGTAGACATAACTAATTACTTACGCGATGCAGATTTCTTTGCAACTGCTTTCTTAGCGGTTTTCTTGGCAGGCTTTTTCGCTCTTTTCTTAGGAGCAGATATCGCTGGCTTAGTGCGCTGACTAGCAACACGGATTGGGCCAGCGTTAATGACGGTGTCATCAGAGTTGAGATTTTCAAGGACATTACGCTGCAGATCAGCCAGGCGAGTAAATGCGCTCTCAAGGCGTGCTCGCGATTGATGAATCGCAGATTCTGCAGCATCTAGTGATTGAGTTTGAATCTTGTAGAGACGCTCTGCTTCAGTAATAACACTTGAGAGCCATTGACGATAATTAGAAACTTCTACAGTTGCCTCACTAACAATGCGCTCACCTTCACGGCGAGCTGCAGTTGCAAGGGCAGATGCTTCGCGGCGCTTGCTTTCAATCAGTGATTCAGCTTCAACTTCGGCTTCAGCTATCTTGTCTGCAGCCTCTGATTCAGCAGCTTGAATGTATTTACGTCCACGTGATTCTGCGCCACTTAAAATAGTGCGAGCTTTCGCGTCGGCTGCTTCAATCTCTTCTTTAGTTGTGCGATTAGTTTCTGCAATCAATCGAGTCGCAATAGATTGCGCTTTGCTCTCACGAGCTTGAGCTGACTTAATCATTGACATTGCTGTCTCTGTTGCAAGAATTTCGAACTCTTCTTTACTCAAGCCAGTTATGTCGCGACGTGATTTGAGATCTGCTAACTGTGATTCAAGTTCGCGAATACGGTCGACGGATGAAGGCGCTTGTTCTTCTTCGCCCTTAAATCCGACCCAGTTAAGGAAGGAGTTTTTCTCAGCCATAGTCGTACCTCGCAACTCGTTGATAAGAGAGCCTTAGGTTAGAGCAAGGCCTTACTTACTGTAAATCGCCACAGAAATCGCTATGTATTGCGAGATCCAGGCTGCCAGGACGAATATGTGGAAGAGCTCATGGAAGCCAAAGTACTTCGCATCTCGCCCAGGGCGCTTGAGGGCGTAGAAGATTGCTCCCATTGAGTAGAAAAGGCCACCGATCAGAATCGGAAGTAGCACCCACAAACCACCCTCTCGATAGAGCGCCGGTGTGTAAACCACGGCCACCCATCCGAGCAATAAGTAGTTTGCAACATATAACCACCGAGGCGCACTGAGCCAAAAGATTCGCAGCCCCACACCAATTGCTGCGCCAATCCAAACAACAAGAAGCAAGATATTTCTGCTTCGACCTTCAAGCAATGCAACTGCAAAAGGCGTATAGGAACCAGCAATGAGCAAATTGATATTTGCGTGATCCCATCTGCGCCAAATCTTTTTCTTTGCAGGTGACCAAGGAACACGGTGATAAACAGCAGAGACACTAAATAACATAATTGCTGTAATGGAATATATGGCAACAGCAAATTTGAGTGAAGAGTTACTGAGAATGAAAAGCACTAGTGAGGCAATTATTACCGCAGGGGTTGCACCCAGGTGAAACCAGCCACGCAACTTAGGTGGGACCACAGGTAGCTGCGTCATGAAAGGAGGGTACTGCTTGTTTCTATCTCCTGTATCGACAAATAGTCGCCGCGCTGATAAGAATCTCCTATGACATTTAGATCTCCTATATTCGAACTCAGCCACACATACATCGATGATGAAGCAGCCTTGAGCCCAATGGGTTGCACCTATCTTGGCAATGGACTCAACCAAGACAAGCTTGATGACTTCTCAATCGCAGGTGCGGCAGTTTCAGCAGAGTTAACTCGCAAGACCCTTAAGAAACTTCTCGAGCTCAAGCCAATTGATGAAATTGATCGAATTGCACAGACTGTTATGCAAGAGCGTCTTGAATCATCCCTTGCTCTGCACGATAGCCAAGAGTCTTTTGTTTTGTGGAATATTCTGACATCCCCACCTTCTAATGTGCGTTCAATTTTTGAACTTATGCCAAAGAGCACAGATAAAGACTTTGATAACATCGCTAAGCGCTTAGCCGCTGTAGATGGGGCATATAAGTCATGGACTGGTGCGATCATGGAGGTCGCCAAGAGCGGAAAGACAACTGCCCAGCGCCAAGTTCGCGGAGTTATTGAACAACTAACTAACTATGCAAATGGTGGATTTAGCGCAATGTGTAAAAACTTTGATGCTGCAGGTAAATATCCAGCAATTCATGAGAACGCAAAGTTGGCAGAAAAGGCAGCAGCAGAGACAGCTGAGTTTTTAAAGAATCAATATCTTCCTATTGCAAATCCAGAAGATGCAGTTGGCGAAGATCGTTATGCGGTGTGGGCGCGTTACTTCACAGGTGCAAAATTAGATCTTCGTGCAACATATGAGTGGGGAATGGCAGATCTGAAAGCAATTAATGCGCGTATGTGGGAGATTGCTGAACAGATTAAGCCGGGTGCTAAAACTCTTCGTGAAGTGGCAGATCACCTTGATAAGGATCCGAAGTATCTAATCAAGGGCAAAGAAAATGTCATTAAGTTTTTACAAGAGTTCACTGATGCAGCAATTGCTCGCATGGACGGTGAATATTTTGAAATCGATGATCGCATCAAGATTTGCGAAGCGCGTCTTGCACCAGAAGGAAGTGCATCTGCGCCGTATTACAACCCACCTTCTGAAGATTTATCTCGCCCAGGCACAACGTGGATTCCAATGCTTGGAAAAGATGAGGCCAGCAGCTGGCATTTGGTCTCAACGTGGTATCACGAAGCCGTTCCTGGACATCACTTGCAATGCGCAACTGTTGCAATTGAAAAAGAGCGCTTATCTCGTTTCCAAATTAATGGTGCATGGATCAGTGGTTACGGTGAAGGCTGGGCCTTGTATGCCGAGCGCTTCATGAATGAATTAGGCGCCTTTGATGAGCCTGGAATTGAAATGGGCTACCTATCGGCGCAAGCTCTTCGTGCTGCACGCATTGTTGTAGATATCGGAATGCACCTTGGATACACCGACTTTGATGGCAAGGTGTGGAACGCCGAGTCATCTCGCAAGCTTCTCAATGAGCAGGCACTTTTGGATGAGGATCACTCACGCAGTGAAACTGATCGTTATTTAGGCTGGCCTGGCCAAGCTATCTCCTACAAGGTAGGCGAGCGCGTCTGGATGAAGGCGCGTGAAGATGCCAAAGCCCGCCTTGGTTCAGCCTTCTCCCTCAAGAAATTTCACACCTATGCCCTCAAGATCGGCCCTATGGGACTTGACCCATTTGCTATCGAATTGGCCAGTTGGGATGGCAATTAGGGCAGGTTTTGGGCAGTTGCAGGCGTAAAAATCTGAGATTTCTGAGAATTTTTTGGGATTTCATACTGCATATTCACCTGTCTTAATTCATAATTGTGGCTACCAAGCGCAGTGAGGCGCCTCGAGGTCCTCAATGCTTTGGTACTAGGTGCCATCAGACACCTGGATAACTCAAACCTCCCGGAGGCATAGCTACATGCTAAAACTCGATAGCAATCAATGGAACCTGGTCTACAACGTATTCTCGTTCGGACTCGTTTCAATGCTCGCATGCACGATCTACACGCTTGTTTCACAACAGCGCGTAGCAGCTAAGTACCGCAATGCACTAGTGATGTCATCAATGGTTACATTCATTGCTGGCTACCACTACATGCGTATTTTCAACTCATTCAATGAATCATCAGCAGACATGAGCGTTAACGTCTCTGGTGCTCAAGGTTCATTCAACGAGGCTTATCGTTATGTTGACTGGCTGCTCACAGTGCCACTACTTCTAGTTGAAGTAATTGCAGTGCTTGCACTAGCCAAGGAAGTTTCACGTTCCCTCATCATGCGTCTGGTCCCAGCTTCTGCTGCGATGATCGCGCTTGGATACCCAGGTGAAATTTCAAACGATCAGAACACACAGGTTCTATACGGTGTTCTTTCAACACTTCCTTTCCTATACATCCTTTACGTATTGTTCGTAGAGCTTGGTAAGTCACTTGATCGTCAACCAGCAGGAGTTGCAGAGACCGTAGGTCGCTTGCGTCTTCTATTGATCGCGACATGGGGCGTATACCCAATCTCTTACATCCTAGGTATGGGCGGAGACGCAACTGCAGAGCAGTTCGTTGGCGTTCAAGTGGGATACACAGTCGCTGACGTTCTTGCTAAGTGCGTATTCGGTCTTACAATTTTGAAGATCGCACGCATGAAGTCAATTGCTGAAGGCATGAAGGACGATCACTAATTAAATAGATTGAAGATGGGGTGTCGAGAAATCGGCACCCCATTTCTATTGTGAGGAGAAAAAGCTATGAAATCTAACTTAATCAATAACTACCGAATGGGCGGATATCTGCTCGTTGCAATTGGACTTATCAACTTGAGATATCAAACAGGTCAAAGCGGCGTAGTGAGTCACAGCTTGACCATAATTATTCCCGGAGCAATTTTGCTTGCCGCTACATGGATTCCAGCATTAGCTAAGAAATTAGAGTCGAGGGCAGTTCAGGCAATAACTATCACCCTTGGGCTGATCCTTATCGCATACGCTGTAATTAACTAGCTAGGTGCTTGCAAAACCCCTTTAAAGGGTGAAGAGTCATTGGCATGAGCGAAAACAGTGAATGGTCTTTTGAAACCCAACAAATCCACTCAGGTCAGAACCCCGATTCAGATACTGGGTCACGATCTCTCCCGATTTATCAAACAACTGCTTATCAATTCCGAGATACCCAGCATGCAGCTAATCTATTTGGGATAGCAGAAGCCGGAAACGTTTACACCCGTATTAATAACCCAACTCAAGATGCCGTTGAAAAGCGAATTGCAACCCTTGAGGGTGGTGTGGCAGCGTTATTAGTTGCATCGGGTATGGCAGCTACAACTCTTGCAATTATGAACGTTGCTCAAGCTGGCGACCATGTGGTTTCAAGTTCAAATGTATATGGTGGAACATTTAACCTCTTTAACTACACGCTTCCAAAATTTGGTATCGAAGTTACTTTTGTTAATGACACAGGAAATATGGATGCCTGGCGCGCAGCAGTTAAGCCAAACACTAAAGCTTTCTTTGGCGAAGGAATCTCTAATCCATTAGGTGCGGTGCTCGATTTAGAGGCAATTGCGCAAGTTGCACATGAGGCAGGCGTGCCATGGATAGTTGATAACACCATTGCTACGCCATATGTCACCCGACCATTTGATTATGGGGTCGACATCATCACTCACTCAGCTACTAAGTTCTTATCAGGTCATGGCAATGCAATGGTTGGGGCCATTGTTGACTCCGGAAACTTTGATTTTGCCAAGAATCCTGAAAAATTTCCAGGCTTTAATGAACCTGACCCAAGTTATAACAACCTTGTCTATGCAAAAACCCTTGGCGTTGGTGGAGATTTTGGTGCAAACCTTGCCTACATTTTCAAAGCTCGATTACAACTTCTTCGAGACTTTGGTTCTTCAGTCTCACCATTTAATGCATGGTTACTGGCCCAAGGTTTAGAAACTCTTAATCTGCGTATGGATCGACATTTACTCAACGCGCAGGCCTTGGCAGAATGGCTAGAAAAGCAGCCTGAAGTTGCACACGTGAGTTATGCAGGCCTGCCTTCATCACCTTGGTATTCAACGGCAAAGAAATACGCACCAAAGGGTGCAGGAGCTGTCTTTACATTTGAGTTAAAGGGTGGCGCACCTACTGGGCGTAAATTTGTTGAAGGGTTAAAACTATTTAGCCATGTGGCAAATATTGGCGATGTTCGTTCATTGGTCATTCACCCTGCATCAACTACACACTCTCAACTCAATCCCGATGAACAGATTAAGGCTGGAATTACTCCAGGAATGATCCGCGTGAGTATCGGACTTGAAAATATCGAAGATATTAAAAACGATATTAAATTAGGTTTTGCTGCTGCTAAAAATGCTTGATCTTATTTTCTAAAAGTAAGATCAGCCTTTTTCATCTCTGCAACAAGGACTCTAATTGCATTTGGGCCCATGCCGTGAAGCTCTTTTAAGGCTGCAAGAGATGTCTTGCGCAAATCACTTAAAGAAAATAAACCATCATCTATGAGAGCGCGCCGCGCAGGGGCAGCTAAACCAATTTCACGCCAATTGCCATCTACTTCTGCGTATTTATCCAGATCAACTTCACCAGTAGTCACGGCGCAGATATTTTTTGCTTTTTCGGCACGTCTTTCGGCAGCGGCTTTTTTCACTTGAGATGCCAACATCTTTGTCCGTGCTGCAGATTGTTTGGCCATGATTGGACTGTACTTTCTTAACTTTTAAATATGTATGTGCGGGAGGCGGGACTTGAACCCGCACGTCCGAAGACACAGGTTCCTAAGACCTGCGTGTCTGCCATTTCACCACTCCCGCTAACCCAGATGAAAAACCTTACGGCTTCATATGGATAGGGGACAAGATTAGAGGTAAGTTAGCGATGTACCAAAACGAGCCCCTTCTTACCTAACTAAAAGGATCTAGCGCCATGTCACTCACACCTACTCCTGCAGATAAGTTCACTTTTGGTCTCTGGACCGTTGGCTGGCAGGCACGTGACCCTTTTGGAGATCCCACCCGAGGCGCATTAGATCCAGTTCGCACAGTCAATGAGCTTGCTGCACGCGGTGCCTATGGAGTTACTTTCCATGATGATGACTTGATTCCATTTGGTAGCGATGAAGGTGCACGTCGCACACATATTGATCGTTTTAAGAAAGCTTTAGCCGATACTGGAATGAAAGTTCCAATGGCCACAACAAACCTCTTTTCACACCCAGTCTTTAAAGATGGCGCCTTTACATCAAATGATAAAGACATTCGCCGTTATGCCATTCGCAAAGTTATGAAGAACATTGAACTTGCAGTTGAGCTAGGTGCAAAGACTTACGTGTGCTGGGGTGGACGTGAAGGCGCTGAATCAGATGGTGCTAAGGATGGCTATGTCGCACTTGATCGATTCCGTGAAGCTTTCAATACACTAGGTGAGTTCGTTACCGATAACGGTTATGACATTAAATTTGCAATTGAACCAAAACCAAATGAACCAAGAGGCGATATCTTCTTACCAACAATTGGTCACGCTCTAGCTTTTATCTACACCTTAGATCGCCCAGAGTTAGTTGGACTCAACCCTGAAGTCGGCCACGAACAAATGGCAGGACTTAACTTTGTTCATGGCATCGCACAAGCTCTATGGCAAAAGAAGTTGTATCACATCGATCTCAACGGCCAACATGGTCCGAAGTATGATCAAGACTTAGTTTTTGGTCATGGAGATTTAAAATCTGCCTTCTTCTTAGTTGATCTACTTGAGCGCTATAAGTACGAGGGACCAAAGCACTTTGATTACAAGCCAGCTCGTACAGAAGATGACAAGGGTGTGTGGGAATCAGCATCAGCAAACATGCGCACCTATTTAGCTCTCAAAGAGCGTGCCGCAGCTTTCCGCTCCGACCCTCGAGTTATTGAAGCAATGAAGGCTTCTAATATCCCAGGGTTAAATGAATCAACATTGAGTTCAGGTGAAACGTGGAGAGATCTTGCTAAAGATTCCTTCGATGTTGAGGCAGCCGGAGCGCGCGGATATGGCTATGAACTAGTTGATCAACTAGCTCTTGAGCACTTAATGGGTGTTAGGGCTTAAAAAGGCTTTAACTAACCGCTGCGCCACGGCGAGAAATCGCATCAACGCCAGCTGAAATCAGCAATACAAGTCCAGTAACAATGAACTTGATTCCTGCCGCATATCCCAATAGGCCCATGCCGTTATCGATAACTGCAACTACAAGGCCACCAAGGATTGCATCGCGCATCTTTCCCTTACCGCCAAAGAGTGAAGTTCCACCGATAACGGCAGCACCCACGGCATAGAGAAGTGTTGAACTTCCACCAGTTGTTGGTGAGACAGAGTTTTGGCGAGAAGCAAAGATCATTCCAGCGATAGCTGCAAGTCCAGAACAAATCATGAATGCTGTGATTCGAACTCGCTTGACGTTAATACCTGCACGGCGTGCAGCCTCTGCATTTCCACCTACTGCATAGATGTGGCGTCCAAAAGCAGTACGGCCAAGAACGAAAGTTCCTATGACTAGAAGCAAAAGAATAACTGGAACAACGTATGGAATTCCCTTAAGGCTTACTAGGTCTGGGTTATTGCTGCGCTCTAAGTTCAAAGCAAATACAGCAGCGCCAGTTATTCCAAGAAGTCCAGCAGTCTTTAAAACCCAGAGTTTAACCAATTCAGATTTTAATCCAGCTTTACGGCGTGCATTAATGCTGCTCAATCCCATGAGGACATACACGACTGACACAACTATAAAAAAGACCCAACTAAAAACTGGAGAAAGATTTGAGTTTTCTACCGCCAAAATAGTCTTATCTTCAACACGGATAGTTCCACCTTCTCCAGCTAGCAGAAGAAGGATTCCCTGGAATGCAAGGAAAGCTGCCAAAGTAACCACGAAAGAGGGAATACCTAATCGAGCAATCAAAGTTCCAAGCCCGAAACCAAGAATTACGCCAACGATGATTGATGCAAGCAGTGCTGCATACCAAGGCACATCGTGATTGGTAATCAAGATAACTAAAACAGCGCCAGTCACTCCTGCTGTAAAGCCTGCAGAGAGATCAATTTCGCCTAGAAGTAGAACAAATACCAAGCCCATAGCAATAACGATTACTGCCGCAGCTTGAGTTAAGAGGTTAGCGAAGTTACCTGGCGTTAAAAATACGCTCGACATTGAACCGAAGACGATGCAGAGAACAACTAGCCCAAGAACTGCTGGAAGAGAGCCAATATCGCCTGCTTTAACGCGAGCCCAGTAATCGCCAATGGCGCTTTTGATTGTTGCATTTTCATGCTCAATAACAACGCTCATTATTTTGCTCCTTTGTTTGCAGCAGGTGCTTGGACGCCGGCAGATTTTCCAGTCGTGATTAATTCAATTACTTGGCGGGGGATTACTTCGTTCTTATCTACTTGCGCAGCCATATTTCCCAGATATAGGGCAGCGATGTTATCTGCCACCTCAAAGACATCGTTGAGGTTATGACTGATCAAAACAACAGCCAGCCCATTATCGGCTAAGCGGCGAACTAAGTTAAGAACTTGTTCGGTTTGTGCAACACCTAACGCTGCAGTTGGCTCATCCAAAATAACTACTTTGCTATTCCAAAGAACTGCGCGGGCAATTGCAACGGTTTGGCGCTGGCCACCTGAAAGTGAAGAAACTGTTTGGCGAATCGACTTAACGGTTCGAACACTCAAGCCATCGAGAGTTTTGCGGGCGAGTGCTTCCATAGAAGTTTCATTTAATACTGGGCCGCGCTTTTGCTCGCGCCCTAAGAACATATTGTGAACAATATCTAAGTTATCGCACAGAGCTAGATCTTGATACACGATTTCAATTCCAAGGCCTGTTGCATCGCGAGGACCATGAATATCTACTTTGTTACCTTCAAAGAGAAAGTCGCCAGTCTCAGGTGTGTAGATACCGGCGATGCATTTAATCAAGGTGCTCTTGCCCGCGCCGTTGTCTCCAACTAGGGCAGTTACTTTGCCTGCAGCTATATCGAAATTAACATCTTTAAGGACGTGTACAGGTCCAAAAGATTTGTTGACGCCTCGAAGTGAAAGTATCGGTGAGCTCATGTCTCTAACCACTTTTCTTTAGGTTCTGTTTACTTACGATGAAAATATCCTATAAAAGAAGTTGCGGCTCAGGGAATAAACCCCGAGCCGCAACCTACTTATCTTTGCCTAGCTAGTTCAGATATTAGAGTCCGTTAGCTGTGCAGAGGTCTTCGATGCCCTTACAGACATCTTCCTTCTTCTGGAAGCCATCAGCAATAACATCCTTGACGTTAGCCTTTGTGATTCCAACTGGTACTAGTAGCACTGATGGGACATCAACTGTTCCGTTGTTTACAGAACCTGTTGCTGTTGTTGCTGCTTCACCCTTAAGCAATGCGATTGCTAGAGCAGCTGCACCTTCAGCTTCAGCCTTGATGGCCTTGTATACAGTGTTTGACATATCTCCTGTGAGGATCGCACGCAATCCGTCAACAGTTGCATCTTGTCCAGATACACAGACCTTGCCATTTAGCTTGTTCTTCTTAAGAACAGCAATAGCTGCAAGTCCAAGACCTTCGTTAGCTGAAACAACTGCATCAAGCTTTCCGCCAGCCTTTGAAAGCTGCTGTTCGAAAATTACTCCACCCTTTGCGTTATCCCAGTCTGGAACAGCCTGGTCATCAACAAGTGTGTATGCCTTTGAATCGATCAATGGACGTAGAACTGAATCGTATCCAGCCTTGAATAGTGTTGCGTTGTTATCTGTTGGTGAACCATTGAGGTAAACGATACGAGCAGATGTCTTTCCTGCTGCATCTAGACATGCCTTGATGCCTTCACCTTGTAGCTTGCCAACTGCTTCATTATCAAATGAAACATAGTATGAAGCTGAACCATTAAGTGTTAGACGGTCGTAGTCGATTGTCTTTACACCCTGTGCTGCAGCCTTGTCCTGAACAGCCTTAGCTGAATCTGAATCTAGGTTTACAAGGATTAGAACCTTTGCACCAGCTGTGAGCATCTGATCTGCAATAGTTGCAAACTGTGCCTTGTCGCCGTTTGCGTTCTGAATGTCAACCTTTACTCCTGCTGCATCAAATGCTGCTTGTAGGAATCCGCGGTCAGCAGTTTCCCAGCGGTTTGATGATGCTGCGTCAGGAAGGATTACACCAACAAAACCATCTGCGGCCTTGTCAGCTTTTGAGCAACCTGTTAGTGCGATAGCAACTGCAGCAAGAACTGCAGTAATCGCGAGGCGGCGCTTTTTCATATGTGAAACACCTTTCGAAAGGGATCGCACCCCTGGGCGAATCTTTTTCTACCCGGATGAGAAAGGAGCGATAGTGAAGCAAACGGTAGTGGGGATGCCCGAATTCGTCACTCTATTTTTGGGGAAATATCACCCCATCACCTAACGATTTGATAACGTTCAACTGAGCGCACGATAGCCTTAGGCGGTGTCCACACAGGTAGAGCAGCTAGAAGCGGCGATAAAAGCCGCCCTCGAGCGAGCCTTCAAAGCTGGCTCACTATCTGGACAAATCCCGGAGGCCATCAAATTAGAGCGGCCCAAAGATCGCGACCACGGCGACTATGCAACTTCTATTGCACTTCAACTAGCAAAGCCTGCGGGTAAGAATCCCCGCGATGTTGCCCAAATTATTTGTGACTTACTTGCTGGCACCGAAGGAATTTCAAAGGTAGACATTGCTGGCCCAGGATTTATCAACATCACTCTCAATCGCGCTGATCAAGCCGAGTTAGTTACAACAATTCTCAAAGCAACTAAGGACTATGGAAAAGGTAGCGCGCTCGCGGGTGTGCGAATCAATCTTGAATTCATTAGTGCCAATCCAACAGGTCCACTTCACTTAGGTCACACGCGTTGGGCAGCAGTGGGGGATTCATTAGGCCGTGTACTAAGTGCTGCCGGGGCAGATGTGAAGCGCGAGTTTTATATCAATGATCGCGGAAACCAAATGGATTTATTTGGAGCATCAGTTGAAGCTGCAGCTTTAGGTAATCCAATTCCAGAAGATGGTTATCAAGGTGCATACATTGCTGATTTAGCTAAGGAAGTTGTTGCAAGTGATGCATCGATTACTTCTTTACCAGAAGGGGAGCGTCATCCAGCATTTCGTGAAGCCGCCTATGCCGTGCAGTTAAAAGATCAACAGCGAGTACTTGATACTTTCGGGACGCATTTTGATGTTTGGTTCTCAGAGCGCTCACTCCACGATCAAGGCGCAGTTGAGCACGGCCTTGAAAAGCTGCGCTCACAAGGCCATGTCTTTGAAGAAGAAGGCGCAATCTGGCTGCGCACAACTGACTTTGGCGATGATAAAGATCGCGTATTAACTAAATCTGATGGCTCACTTACTTATTTCTCATCGGATACCGCTTATTACATTAATAAACGCGAGCGGGGCTTTGATATTTGTATCTACATGTTAGGCGCAGATCACCATGGATATGTGGGTCGCTTAAAAGCTATCGCCGCATGTGCTGGTGATGATCCTGAATACAACATCCATGTGCTGATCGGACAACTTGTAAAGATTATGGAAGGCGGGGAAGAGGTAAAACTCTCTAAGCGCGCCGGCACGATTATCACCTTAGAAGAGCTAGTAGAAAAAGTCGGTGTTGATGCTGCCCGCTACACATTGATTCGTTACCCAGTGGATACGCCGATGGTGATGGATATCGATATCTTGAAGCGCAACACCAATGAGAACCCGGTCTATTACGTTCAATACGCGCATGCTCGTATTGCTGCTGTGTTACGAAATGCCGCTGAGCTAAATATCCCAGTTGACCTTGCCGCTTTTGATTCATCGCAGTTGGTCCATGATCGTGAAAATGAATTACTAGGAGCGCTAGCTGAATTTCCTCGTGTGGTGCAAAGCGCGGCTGAACTACGCCAACCTCACCGTGTTGCACGCTATTTAGAAGAGTTAGCTGGGACGTATCACGGTTTCTATGCAGACTGTCGCGTATTACCAATGGGTGAAGAAAACCCATCTGCATTACACACTGCCCGTCTATTACTCTGTGCTTCTACCAAACAAGTAATTAAAAATGGTTTGGATTTATTGGGCGTTAGTGCACCGGAGAGGATGTAAACATGTGGTCCTCTCACGTTAAGACTGGTGCAGAGTTAACTATTTCTTCTATTTCAGCTACTACATTAGCCAAAGAATTTGGCACACCTGCCTTCATTATGGATGAAGCAGATTTTAGAGATCGGGCAAGTGCATGGAACGCTGCTCTCAATAACGCCTTTGAAAGTAATGCTGGCACTGTGTATTACGCAGCTAAAGCCTTTATCTGCGTTGAAGTAGCCCGTTGGATTAAAGATCTTGGTATTGGAATTGATGTGTGCACAGGTGGTGAGTTAGCAGTTGCCCTTAAGGGTGGAATTGATCCTGCCAAGATTGAAGTACACGGCAACAATAAATCTGTAGCTGAAATTGAAAAGGCTGTATCAGTCGGTGTTGGAACAATCGTTATCGATTCACTCTATGAAATAGAGCGCGTTGCCGCTGCTGCCACCAAGCAAGGCGTTGTTCAAAAAGTCTTGCTTCGTTTAACTCCTGGAATTGAAGCTCACACCCATGAATCAATTGCCACAGCCCATGAAGATGTGAAGTTTGGTTTTTCAATTGCAAGTGGTGCTGCGTGGAAGGCAATTGCCCAAGTTCGCACACATTCATCCCTAGAACTGCGCGGCTTTCACGCCCACATTGGTTCGCAGATTTTTGAAAATGATTCCTACGAAATCAGCGCTCAGCGTCTTATTGAACTTCTTGCTAAATACCGTGATGAGTATTCAACTGAACTTCCTGAACTGGATTTAGGCGGGGGATATGGCATCGCTTATTTACCTGGAGAGAACTCTTTAGATCCTGCATCAACAATGAAAGATTTAGCAACAGTTGTTACTGCTCAATGCGCAGCGCACAAGCTTGCTATTCCACGTATTTCAATTGAACCAGGCCGAGCAATAGTTGGTCCAACCATGTTCACACTCTATGAAGTTGGAACAGTTAAAGATGTCACGTTAGAAAACGGTGCAATTCGCCGCTATGTCTCTGTTGATGGTGGAATGAGCGATAACTTGCGCCCAGCTTTATATGATGCTCAATACTTTGCAGCGTTAGCTAATCGCACCAGCATCGCCCCTAAGATTTCTTCACGACTCGTAGGTAAGCACTGTGAAACTGGCGATATTGTGATTCGAGAGATTGATTTAGAAAATGACATTGTGCCTGGAGATTTATTAGCCACCCCAGCAACAGGTGCATATGGACGCAGCATGGCAACTAATTACAACCATGTGCCACGGCCACCAGTAATTGCAGTAAAAGATGGAAAAGCCCGCGTGATTCTGCGCCGTGAGACTGAAGCTGATCTGTTAGGGCTAGATATTTAACGCCGTTACAGGCATCTGTGAAAGAATAGCCCGCATGAGCGCAGAGCTAAAGACAATATCTATTGGCATGCTCGGCTGCGGTGTAGTCGGCAGCCAAGTTGCTCGCCTGCTCCAATCCGATGAGCAAGAGCTCTCTGAGCGCTCGGGTGCACTGCTTGTCCTTAAGAAAATTGGTGTGCGTAGTAACGCTGCCCGTGAAGGTATTAATCCTTCAATGATTACTACTGATTTGAATGCAATTGTTAACGATCCAGAGATCAACATTGTTATTGAAGTAATGGGTGGTATTGAGCCAGCCCGCACATTGATTCTTGAAGCAATAAAGAATAAGAAATCTGTTATTACTGCCAATAAGGCATTGCTTGCAACACATGGCCATGAGCTCTTCAATGCAGCCGATGCGGCAAAGGTAGATCTTTACTATGAAGCGGCGGTCGCAGGTGCGATTCCAATTATTCGCTCAATGCGTGAATCACTTGCCGGTGATCAAATCACTCGCGTGATGGGAATTGTTAACGGTACAACTAACTACATTCTCACAAAGATGCATGAAGAAGGCCGCGCCTTTAACGATGTATTAAAAGAGGCGCAATCACTTGGCTTTGCCGAAGCAGACCCCACTGCAGATATTGAAGGACATGATGCTGCAGCTAAAGCTGCCTTGCTAGCCAGCCTTGCTTTTCACAGCACAGTAACTATTGATGAGGTTTATTGCGAAGGTATTACAGGAATTTCTATCGATGATGTTAATGCCGCTAAAGCAATGGGCTCTGTGATCAAGCTTCTAGCAATTGCAGAGCTAACTGTTAAAGATGAGATTTCAGTTCGTGTGCACCCAGTGATGCTTCCAAGTTCTCACCCATTGGCATCAGTTCGAAATGCTTTCAACGCTGTCTATGTTGAGTCAGAGGCTGCTGGACAGCTTATGTTCTATGGCCGCGGGGCTGGCGGTGCACCAACTGCATCTGCAATCTTGGGTGACCTAGTTGCCGTCACACGCCACCGCGCTTATTCAACTGTTGGATATGGTGAATCTGACTATGCCGATCTTGATATTGCACCGGTCGGTGATGTGAAATCACAGTTCTTTGTTCGCTTGCATGTAGCTGATAAGTCAGGTGTTTTGGCGGCAATTGCACAAGTATTTGCTAGTGAAAGCATCTCAATTCAGACTGTGCGCCAAGCAGGACTAGGAAGTGATGCAGAACTAGTCGTTGTCACACATGCTGCAACTGAATCATCTCTTAAGGGCTGCATTAAGAAGTTAACTGACATGGATATTGTCAGCAAAGTTGAATCTGTCATCCGTGTTGAAGGAGTAGTTGCCTAAATGGGAATCTTTGGAAACAAGAAGAGTGGAGCCCATCAATGGCGCGGAGTTATTGAGGAATACCGCCATCGCTTGCCCGTGAGTGCAAATACTCCAATAGTTTCCCTACGTGAAGGTGGCACACCACTTATCTATGCCTGCAATCTTTCAGAATTACTGGGCAACAACGTGTGGATTAAATATGAAGGTTTAAACCCAACTGGTTCATTTAAAGATCGCGGAATGACGATGGCTATTTCGAAGGCGGCAGAAGATGGCGCTAAAGCTGTCATCTGTGCATCTACTGGAAATACATCTGCATCTGCTGCAGCCTATGCCGTTAAAGCTGGCATGACACCAGCAGTTTTAATTCCTAAGGGAAAGATTGCAATGGGCAAGTTAGCTCAAGCAGTCATCCATGACTCAACTATTTTGCAGGTCAATGGCAACTTTGATGATTGCTTAACACTTGCTCGCGAACTTTCAGAGAACTATCCAGTCGCACTTGTTAACTCAGTTAATCCTTATCGAATTGAAGGACAAAAGACTGCTGCCTTTGAAGTTGTGGACATGTTGGGTAATGCACCAGATATTCACGCACTTCCTGTGGGCAATGCTGGAAACATCACTGCTTATTGGAAGGGCTATAAGGAGTATTACAAAGATGGCATGTCATCCCAGTTGCCACAGATGTATGGTTTCCAAGCTGCCGGTGCAGCCCCGATTGTTAAAGGCAAGATCGTTAAAAACCCAGACACCATTGCAACAGCTATTCGTATTGGCAATCCTGCTTCTTGGGCTCAAGCCGTTGAAGCGCGTGATGTTTCAGGTGGTGTTATTGATTCAGTTACAGATAAAGAGATTTTATCTGCCTACCGTCTAATTGCAGCTAAAGAGGGAATCTTCGTTGAACCTTCATCTGCTGCTGGTTTAGCCGGACTTATTAAGTATAAAAAGGCTGGAAAGCTACCTAAAGATAAGACAATCGTTATTACTGTTACTGGCCATGGTCTGAAAGATATTCCTTACGCTCTTGAATCTGCGAAAAAGCCAGTTGTTGTTCCGGTTAACGTTAAAGCTGCAGCAAAAGCGTTGGGGCTTTCCTAAGAGTTCATCATGAAGCCAACATTTAAAGCACAACCCATGCAGGTGCAAGTTCCTGCAACGAGTGCAAACTTAGGACCTGGCTTTGATTGCCTTGGTTTAGCTCTAACTATGTTTGATCGATACATCGCACAAGTTCAAGATGAACCCGGTGTTGATGTTGATGTCACTGGTGAAGGCGCTGATGATGTTGCAAGAAATGATAAGAACTTAGTTATCAAGGCGATGTACAAAGGTTTTGAATTCCTTGGTGGCAAACCTCGCGGAATTGCACTTCGCCAACTCAATGTCATTCCACATGGCCGTGGTCTTGGATCATCTGCCAGTGCAATTGTTGGTGGTTTATCACTAGCTCGCGCATTAGTTCTAGGTGGTAATGAGCGAATGTCAGATGAGGCGATGTTAGTTCTTGCAAATGAAATGGAAGCACATCCTGATAACGTCGCAGCTGCAATTTATGGCGGTGCAAATATTGCTTGGCAGGATATGCAACGCGGTGCAATGGTTGCTCAATCAGTTCATATTGAAGTAGATGCCAGAATTGGCGCGCTTGCCTTTATCCCAGCAACTTCAGTTGCAACATCAAAGGCTCGAAAGATGCTTCCAGAGTCAATTGCGCATAGCGATGCGGTTCGAAACTCATCAAATGCTGCCTTATTGGTGCATGCCTTAGCCCAGCGCCCAGATCTGCTTCACACTGCCACACAAGATTTCTTACATCAGTCATTTCGCAAAGAGGCAATGCCACAATCTTTTGCGCTGCTGACAAAGCTTCGAAATGCTGGCGTTGCTGCATTTATTTCAGGAGCTGGACCAACTGTTTTAGTTCTACATACTGGCGGTCCAAGTGAGGCTGAAGAACTGCGCAGAGCTGCGGGAGATAAATTCATTACAACAGAGCTCGGTATTGCCCGAACTGGAGCAAGCCTAATCTCCGCGTAAATCTGGAGATTTTGCGAATTAGCGCCCCCAGGTGCTAACCTTGGAACATCTGAACGGCCCTTCTCTAGCGGCCAGCAACACATCAGGTAAATCTAAAAAACATCCACGGCTTAACGGGATATATCTAAAACCTGTTGACCTATATAGAAAAGAAACACATGACAACAGAAATTGAACCTGTACGTTCGAATAGTCCAGAGCTTTCTGCAATGACCCTGCCTAAGTTAAAGACAGTTGCAACACAACTTGGTGTAGATGGCGCAGCAAAGATGAAGAAGGACGCACTCGTAGAGGCGATCGCTGATTTACAGGCTAAAAACCGCGAAGCTGCTAAAGCTGAACGCGAAGCTCGCCGCGAAGCCCGCAATAAGAGCAAGAAGGAAGCCAAGAGCTCAAACAACTCTGCTTCAAATGAAGATTCAGATGATGATGGCGAAGAGTCATCACCACAAAGCAACACCGAACGCGGAAACCGCAATGAGCGCTTTGATCGCAATGACCGCCATGCGCGAGGACGCGATCGCAACCGTGATCGCAACCGTGATCGTGGACCACGCGAAGAACGTGAACCAGTTATTGGTGAAGACGATGTCTTAGTACCAGTAGGTGGCTTGCTCGATATTCTCGATAGCTATGCATTTATTCGCACAGCTGGTTACCTTCCAGGACCAAACGATGTCTATGTTTCATTGCAGCAAGTGCGTAAAAACGGGCTCCGCAAGGGCGATGTTGTAACAGGCCAGGTTCGCCAACCTCGTGAGGGTGAAACTAAGCAGAAGTTCAACGCACTTATTACTCTTGAAACAGTTAATGGAATGACTCCAGAGGAAGCGCGTAACCGCGTTGAATTCGGCAAGTTGACTCCTCTTTATCCTCAAGAGCGCTTGCGCCTTGAGACAGAACCAAACGTATTAACCACCCGTGTTATCGATCTAATTGCACCAATTGGTAAAGGTCAGCGCGGACTTATTGTTTCGCCTCCTAAGGCTGGTAAGACAATGGTTTTGCAGTCAATTGCTAACGCAATCACAACAAATAACCCAGAGTGTCACTTGATGGTTGTTCTAGTTGATGAGCGCCCAGAAGAAGTTACGGATATGCAGCGCTCAGTTAAGGGTGAAGTTATTGCTTCAACTTTCGACCGTCCTGCAGATGACCACACAACAATTGCAGAACTTGCAATCGAGCGCGCAAAGCGTCTTGTGGAACTTGGTCACGATGTAGTTGTTCTTCTTGACTCAATCACTCGTTTGGGCCGTGCATACAACATCGCAGCTCCAGCATCAGGTCGAATTCTCTCTGGTGGTGTTGATTCAGCAGCTCTCTATCCACCTAAGAAGTTCTTCGGTGCTGCTCGTAACATTGAAGATGGCGGATCACTTACGATTCTTGCAACAGCACTTGTTGACACAGGTTCTCGTATGGATGAAGTTATTTTCGAAGAGTTCAAGGGAACTGGAAACATGGAGCTCATCCTTGATCGCAAGATGGCTGATAAGCGCATCTTCCCTGCGGTTAACGTTGTTGCATCTGGAACACGTAAGGAAGAAATCCTTATGGGTTCAGAAGAACTCAACATTGTTTGGAAACTCCGTCGTGTTCTTCACGCACTTGAGCCACAAGCAGCACTTGAACTTCTTCTTGAGAAGATGAAGGGCACTAAGTCCAACGTCGAATTCTTGATGCAGATTCAGAAGACAACGTCAGGTCCTGACGACTCTAAGTAAGCGTAAATTTCGTAAATCGCGGGCCATCGCCTACGATTTAGCCCTGTTAACCGCCCCGTTTGGTTCACCCGTGAGGGACCCAAACATTAAAGAAGGAATAACCATGAAGCCAGAGATCCACCCAGAGTACAAAGAGACCCAAGTAACGTGTGGTTGCGGTGAGAAGTTTGTTACCCGCTCAACTGTTGCAAGCGGTTCAATCTATGTTGAAGTTTGTTCTGTATGCCACCCGTTCTACACCGGCAAGCAGCGCATCCTTGATACTGGTGGTCGCGTAGCTAAGTTCGAAGAACGCTTCGGTAAAAAAGCAGCTAAGTAGCTTTCTTAAAAAACCGCATCGCAGCCTTAACGGTTGCGGTCGCGGTTTTTTTAATTCCCAAACGAAGATTTCCAACTAGAACAGATAAGGAGAAGCCAATGACTAGTGATCGCTTTGCATCCGCCCATGAAATGGTGCGCGAATACGCAGAACTTGAAGCAAAGATGGCTGATCCTTCTATCCATGAAGATCAAAACAACGCCCGCAAACTTGGACGTCGCTATGCCCAACTTGGTCCAGTAGTTGCTGGCTTTAAGGCGTGGAAATCTGCAGAAGATGATTTAGCAGCAGGTAAAGAGCTAGCAGCCGTTGATGCTGATTTTGCATCTGAGATTCCAGCACTTGAGGCAACATGCGCGCAAGCTGCTGAAAAGCTAGAAGAGCTCTTATTGCCACGTGATCCCAATGATGATCGCGACGTGATTTTGGAAGTCAAAGCAGGTGCTGGCGGTGATGAATCAGCAATCTTTGCTGGTGATCTACTGCGCATGTATATGCGTTATGCAGAAAAGCACAATTGGAAAGTAGAAGTTATTGATGCCACTGAAAGTGAAATGGGTGGCTATAAAGATATTTCAGTTGCTGTTAAATCAAAGGGAACTGCAGCACCTGGAGAATCCCCTTATGCACGTTTGAAATTTGAAGGTGGAGTTCACCGCGTGCAGCGCGTGCCAGAGACTGAAAGTGCTGGACGAATTCACACTTCTGCCGCCGGCGTATTGATCTTGCCTGAGGCTGAAGAAGTTGATGTTGAGCTCAATATGAATGATGTGCGAGTAGATGTTTATCGCTCATCAGGTCCTGGCGGACAATCTGTTAATACAACTGACTCTGCTGTGCGATTAACACACGTTCCAACGGGCATTGTGGTCTCTTGTCAGAACGAAAAGAGCCAACTACAAAATAAGGAATCAGCGCTTCGTATTTTGCGTGCTCGCCTTTTAGCCGATGCCCAAGAAAAAGCTGAAGCTGCAGCATCTGCAGAGCGCAAGAGCCAAGTGCGCACCGTGGATCGATCAGAGCGAATTCGCACATATAACTATCCAGAAAATCGCATTAGTGATCACCGCGTGAACTACAAAGCCAATAACTTAGATGCGGTTATGAATGGCGATTTGGACGACATGATTCAAGCTCTATTGGATGCAGATAAAGCTGCACGTTTGGCGAGCACGAACTAAGTACATGGAGATTAAGAGCCTGCTTCGTGTTGCTAAAGCACAGTTAGCAGAATCAGGCATAAGTGAAGTAGATGCTGAACACTTGCTTGCCCATGTTCTTGGTTTGTCGCGAATGGATCTGCATAACCCAGTTTTAATCGAATTTACTCTTGCAACTATTGGTGACCTTGATGTGATTGAAGAGCAATTTTTCACTCTGCTTGATCGCAGACTCAATCACGAGCCTTTGCAATACCTCACTGGTGTTGCACCATTTCGTTACCTAGAAATTCAAGTGGGACCTGGAGTTTTGGTGCCACGTCCTGAATCTGAACTACTTGTTGAAGCCGTCTTGCAACACATTGCTAACTTGCCAGCCCCGGTCAGTGTTATTGATTTAGGTGCAGGCTCTGGTGCACTCTCTCTTGCAATTGCAACTGAGGCACCAACTGCGCGAGTGATTGCAGTAGAGAAATCACCAGAGGCATTGGTATGGCTGAAGAAAAACGTCTCAGTTATTGCCGAAAACGTTCGAGTTGTTGAAGGCGATGTTGCCGATGTATTACCTGGCGTCAAGTGCGATGTAGTAATTGCTAATCCACCATATATTCCAGATTCACAAACCTTGCCACGAGATGTGGCTGGCTTTGAGCCTCATATTGCTCTCTTTGGTGGGCCAACTGGAATGGAACTTCCACGCATCTTTATCCAAGCTGCCGCTAGATTATTAAAGCCAGCAGGAGTATTGGTTATCGAACATACAGAAGAGCAAGCAATTGCAATTGCAGGGGAGTTGGCCGTAGATTTCGAAGATATTGCAGTCCATGACGACCTTGTTGGTCGCCCTCGTTGGACAAGTGCGGTGAGGAGGTAATCATGGGCAAAGAAGTAGATCTTAAAAAGGGCGAACTCAGCCGTCACGTTAACAAAGCGTTAAAGGCAATCTCTGATGGTTACATAATCGCTATTCCTCTAGAACACACCTATGCATTTGCTTGTGATGCCTTCAAGCACGATTCAGTTCGTGCGATGAATGTTTTGCATGGCTCGCCCTTGTTTACATCAGCACAAGTTTTAGTTGGCAGTTCAAAAACTGCTCAAGGAGTTGTTCGTGAAATTACTCCAGATATTTCAGCACTTATGAAAAAGTTCTGGCCAGGTCTTCTCTCACTTAATCTAAAACCACAGTTAGGTTTGAGCTGGGATTTGGGTGATGCCAACCAACTTGATCGATTAAGTATTAGAGTTCCAAAAAGTAAATTTGCCAAGGCCTTACTTGCAGAGAGTGGACCATTGGCTGTTACAAGTGCTTCACGAATCGGAATGCCAGCACCAAAAGAGCTCAGCGACATTTTTGTTTTGCACTCTGATCTTGCCTTCCAGTTCAACAGCGGAAAACTGCGCCAAGGAGCACCAACCACAGTTGTGGAAGCCGATGCCGAAGGTGTTCGAGTTGTGAGGGTTGGCGCTATTTCACTGGAAGAAATTCAGGCAATCTCACCGAGCGCGCGCCTTATTTAGGCTCCCACGATAAGGTTGGTCCATGTCTACTTACTATGGCCCAGATTTTGATGCACTCAGCAAACAGGACCCAGAGATTGCTGCGGTATTGCTCTCTGAAATGTCACGTCAGCAAAAGAACTTGCAGCTAATTGCATCAGAGAACTTCACCTCACGCGCCGTGTTGGCAGCTATAGGTTCAACTCTTTCCAATAAATACGCCGAAGGTTATCCAGGCAAGCGCTACTACGGCGGTTGTGAAGAAGTTGATAAAGCTGAAAGCCTTGCTATAGAGCGCGCAAAAACTCTTTTCGGTGCAGATCATGCAAATGTGCAACCACATTCAGGTGCGAGTGCGAATATCGCGGTTTATCAAGCATTCACTAAGCCAGGAGACACCGTCATGGCGATGTCTTTGGCACATGGTGGTCACCTAACCCATGGATCTCCAGTTAACTTTTCAGGCAAATGGTTCAAGATTGAGTCCTACGGTGTGCGCAGCGATAATGAATTAATTGATTATGACGAACTGCGCGATAAGGCAATTGCCACAAAGCCAAAAATGATTTGCTCAGGTGCAACTGCCTACCCATCACTAGTAGATTTCGAGAAGATCCGAGCAATCTGTGATGAAGTAGGGGCGATTATGTGGGTAGATGCTGCTCACTTCATCGGCCTAGTTGCAGGTAAAGCCATTCCTTCCCCTGTTCCATATGCAGATGTTGTTTCTTTCACAACACACAAAGTTTTGCGTGGACCACGCGGTGGAATGATTTTGACTAAAGCAGAGCACGCAGCTGCAATTGATAAATCTGTTTTCCCAGGAATGCAGGGTGGTCCAATCATGTCTATGGTGGCAGGCAAAGCTGTTGCGTTGGCAGAGTGTGCAACACCTGCCTATCAAAAATATGCCAAGGATGTCATTGTTAATGCTCAAGCATTAGCTAAAGCTCTTGAAGCGCAAGGCATGCGCGCAGTATCAGGCGGCACTCAAACTCACTTAGCCCTGATGGATATTCGAAGCACAGGGGTTACTGGAAAAGTAGCTGATGAGCGTTGCGGAGCAGCTGGAATTGTTATGAATAAGAACTCAATTCCAAATGATCCAGAGAAGCCAGGTATCACAAGTGGAATTCGTGTTGGAACACCATCTACAACTACCCAAGGAATGGGCGTTGAAGAGATGAAGCAGATTGCAACTTTGATTGCGCGGGCAATTGCTACCGATGATGCCTCAGCACACGCTGCGATAAAGAACGAAGTTCATGCTCTTACATCACGCTTTCCAATCTACCAAGGGTAATAAGAGCGTATGCGCGAGTATCTAGTAACGCTGCTGATTTCAGCAGCTCTGTGCTATTTGATTACTCCGCTAGTTCGCTCCCAAGCAATTCGATTTGGCGCAGTTGCTGGAATTCGTGGACGAGACATTCACACAACTCCCACTGCGCGCTGGGGCGGAGTTGCGATGTGGCTGGCCATGGCAATTACGTTCATGATTGTTAATCACTTACCCCTTGTTGGTAAATCTTTTGGCCATGAAGCCCAAGGCATTTTTTTAGCATCAACTGCCATTGTCTTATTGGGTATGGCCGATGATCGCTTTCAATTAGATGCTCTAACAAAGTTAACCGGGCAAGTCTTTGCTGCAGGAATTTTGTTGATGTATGGAATTCAGATCCTGTGGCTACCAATTAATGGCGTGATTACTTTGCCACCAAGTATTGGCCAGTTGGTTACAGTACTTATTGTCTTAGTCATTATTAATGCAGTGAACTTTATTGATGGCATGGATGGGCTGGCTGCGGGAATTGTTGCAATCTCTGGAATCGCATTCTTTGCCTTTGCTTATCTTTTAGCTGTTGATTTTGGCTTTAGTCGCGCAGGTGCGCCATCTCTCACAACGGCAGTATTAGTAGGGCTGTGTATTGGATTCTTGCCACATAATGCCCACCCAGCACGCATTTTCATGGGGGATAGTGGATCAATGTTGCTTGGCCTATTGCTGGCATCAGCTGCAATTACTTTAACTGGCCAAGTAGATCCCAACGCAATCTCTGCTGAATCTCGTGGTCCAACGTTGCTGCCTCTGCTACTTCCTTTTGCAGTTCTTGCTATTCCACTCGTTGATCTCTTATTAGCAGTTGGCCGTCGTGTGAAAGCTGGTAAATCTCCTTTTGCACCAGATAACGAGCACTTGCATCACCGACTGCTTAGCGCCGGAAACTCGCAGTTAAAGACTGCGTTCATTCTTTATATGTGGACAGCAACAATTGCATTTCCTGTAACAGTCTTGGCTTTTGAACCGTGGTGGGTTGGTCTTTTGACTGCAATTATGTTAGTCATGGCTACGTTGTTAATCAGTAACAGGAGTATGGTTAGAAAATGAGTCAGTCATCTGAGTTTGAAATGTGGCGTGGTGCTGTAATCCCAGCCAGCGTAATTGGCATACTCACAACAATGTGTATGACTATTGCTCGCGGAAATTCAGCCATCCTTGGGGGAGTCTTAGCTGAATTTATTGTCTTGATCTTTTTCGGAATTCACTTAGCAATTTCAAAGTATTCTCGAAAACTTGATCCCATGATGACAATGGTTTTAGTTTTGGTCTCCTACTTTGCTAAGTTATTGATTCTGGGAGTGTTTCTCCTAATCGTTGTAAATGCAGTGCCAGAAAAGGATTTGGATCGAACAACATTTGGTGTTGTTGCAGTTGCAATTACATTTGCCTGGCTCATGGGCGAGGTCAGGGCTTTCTTAAAGCTTCGACTTCATCTACCATTGCCTAGTGATGCGAGTCACAAACTAAGCAATGGAATGGATGAACAGTAATGGCGATGAATGATGACGCAGCTTTTTGGTCGATACTTGCCTATTTAATCTCCGGTTTAGTTTTCTGGGGTGGTGCTGGCGCCCTGGGTGATCATTTTCTTGGCACTCATTTCCTGCTTATCACTGGATTGATTCTCGGCATCGGCTCAAGTTTTTGGTTGATTTGGCTGCGCTTTCTCAAGAACTAAATCCCCACTTTGCATCCTTGAACCTTGGTCTGAGTAGCTCATGGGCCATTTTGCATGTAGGCCACTTAGCCTCTAAGTTTAGCCAGTGCCCTTCCTCCCCATGGGCAAATAGCTTTGACCATCCCTTAGAAGGAGTTTTCAGTGCGCGGAGTATGGAGTCAGGCCAATCCAGGCTTTGTTCCGCCAAGCAGTGCTGATTTCGATTTTGCGCCAATTTTTGGCGATAGCATCCTTTTCACCAAGCCAGTTCTCTTAGTTTTCCTTTCAGTTATTGTGGCTGGAAGTTTTTTTACTCTTTCTGCCCGCAAAGCTGCCATCGTTCCATCGAAGCTGCAATTTGCTGGTGAATCTGTATACACGTTCATTCGCAACGAACTTGGTCGCGATGTTATTGGGCCAGAGTTCATGCGCTTCGTACCATTTCTATTCTCACTCTTTATTTTTATTCTGACAAATAACATTTTCGGTATTGTCCCACTTCTACAGTTCCCGACAATGTCGCACATTGGCTTTCCAATTGGCGTGACAATTTTTTCATACGTTACTTACCACTATGTTGCAATTAAAAAACATGGTTTTAGTAAATATGTGAAAGACATTTGTTTTATGCCAGGAATTCCAAAGCCTGTCTATTTAATTTTAACTCCAGTTGAGCTACTAACATATTTAGTTACTCGGCCACTAACGCTTTCTATGCGTTTATTTGCCAATATGTTTGCTGGCCACCTTTTGTTGTTAGTTTTCACTCTTGGTGGCGAGTATCTATTAACAAGCGGATTGATTTTCAAGTTTCTAAGTTTATTCTCATTTGGCTTTGCTATCGGATTAAGCTTTTTCGAACTTGGAATCCAAGCCCTACAGGCTTATATCTTTACTTTATTAACAGCTCTATATATCGCCGGAGCACTTGCCGACGAGCACTAAAACCACAATAACTTTGACCAAACGACCGTTTGGCCAATATGAAAGGAAAGAGAAATGACAGGTACTCTCGCAATCGTAGGCTTCGGCCTTTCGACAATTGGACCAGGTACTGCAACCGGCTTGATCTTTGCTGCATACATCAGCGGCGTCGCTCGTCAGCCAGAGGCTCGCAGCATCCTTCAGCCAATCGCATTCCTTGGCTTTGCACTTGCTGAAGCTTTGGCGCTTTTCGGCCTTGTTCTTGCATTCGTACTGAAGTAAGAATCTGCTAGAAACAAGGGGAAAATATGTTTAGTAAATTTGGATTTCTTGCATCTGCTGAGGCAGGAGCAAGTCCCGTCATTCCTAAACCCGCGGAAATAGCCGTCGGCTTTATTGCTTTTGGAATTCTTTTCTTGCTTATTCGTGCACGTGCAGTTCCGCGTTTCGAAAAAGCATATAAAGATCGTACTGAAGCAATTGAAGGCGGTTTAGAGCGTGCAGAAGTGGCACAACGTGAGGCAGCAGAAGCTTTGCAGATGTATAAGGCACAGCTTGCAGATGCACGTGGTGAAGCCGCAAAACTTCGTGAGGAAGCTCGCGCTGAGGGCTCAGTGATCCTCGAACAGATGAGAACTACTGCTCAAGAAGAGGCAACTCGTATCACCGCTTCAGCACGCACATCAATCGAGGCTGAACGTCAAGTTGCTTTCAATTCACTCCTCAATGAAGTGGGTGCACTTGCTACTGAACTTGCATCAAGAATTGTTGGAGAATCTCTAGATGATGCTGCTCGACAATCACGAGTTGTTGAGCGCTTTCTAGAAGAAGTGGAGAAGTCAAAGTAACTATGACACTTTCACTAAAAGGATCCAGCAGACTTTCATTAGTTGCAACCCGCTCTCAACTTGAGAAATTGATCTCAAGTGGTGATGCTTCGGCTGCAGCTAAAGTCTCAACTGACCTTTTAGCAATTGTTACGGTACTTGACTCATCCATCGCACTTCGTAGAGCGTTGACTGATTTTGCTCGCGATGCAGCTTCGAAAGTTGAATTAAGTAAGACCGTTTTCAACTCAATTCAAAGCGGTAATGCCTTCACACTTCTTTCAACCATGGTTGGTCTGCGCTGGTCATCACCTAGAGACTTAGCTGATGTGGTTGAGCTCTTAGGTGTGGAAGCTGCCACTGTGGCAGTAGAAAAGTCATCTCAGCTTGATCAACTTGAGTCTGAACTCTTTAGCTTTTCCCAAATTGTTAAAAAGAATCCAGAGCTGCGTGCAACCTTTGCGCTTCGCTCGAATTCAGAGATTAAGAAGAGCGCTCTTGTTTCATCCCTCCTGTCTGGGAAGGCACTTGCAGCAACAATCGAACTGATCTCATTCTTGGCTGACCATCCACGTGGACGAAATCTTGAGAGCGGACTTGCTGAGTTTGCTGACATTATCTCCGCACGTAAAGCACGCTTAATTGCACATGTTGTTTCGGCAAATCCGCTGACTTCAGAACAGGCTTCTCGTTTAACTAGTGCCCTAACGAAAATGATGGGCCATGAAATTCGAGTGAATGTCAGTATTGAAAATGAAGTAGTTGGGGGTCTGTCAATTCGCATTGCAGATGAACTCATCGATGGCACTTTAATTGCTCGATTAGCACAAGCAGATCGCCTGCTTGCTGGTAAGAGCGCTTAAGTTTTTAATTAGGAAATAGGAAAAGGGAGAATAAAATGGCGGAACTTACAATCCGGCCCGAAGATATCCGTGATGCCTTAGCAACTTTTGTTAAGTCATACGATCCAGGTACAGCATCTCGTGATGAAGTTGGCACTGTCAGTCAGGCAGGCGATGGAATCGCTCGTGTTGAAGGTCTCCCATCGACAATGGCAAATGAGCTATTGCAGTTCGAGAACGGAACACTTGGTCTTGCACTCAACTTAGATGTGCGCGAAATCGGCGTAGTTATTCTGGGTGACACAGCAGGTATTGAAGAGGGATCATCTGTGCGACGCACTGGAGAAATTCTCTCTGTGCCAGTCGGAGATGCATTCCTTGGCCGTGTTGTTGATCCATTGGGCCGACCAATTGATGGCAAAGGCGAGATTAAAGCAGAAGCTCGTCGTGCACTTGAACTTCAGGCACCGTCAGTAGTTCAGCGCCAGCCAGTAAAAGAACCTTTAGCAACTGGAATTAAGGCAATCGATGCTATGACTGCTATCGGTCGTGGACAGCGCCAATTAATTATTGGAGATCGCCAGACTGGTAAGACTGCAGTTGCTGTTGACACAATCATTAATCAAAAGGAAAACTGGAAAACAGGAGACCCAAAGAAGCAAGTTAAATGTATTTATGTTGCTATTGGACAAAAGGGTTCAACCATTGCATCTGTTAAGGCGTCGCTAGAAGAAGCTGGCGCCATGGAGTACACAACTATCGTTGCTTCTCCTGCTTCAGATCCAGCTGGTTTCAAGTACTTAGCTCCTTACACAGGCTCTTCAATTGGCCAGCACTGGATGTATAAGGGCGAGCATGTTCTTATCGTCTTTGATGATTTATCTAAGCAGGCCGAGGCCTATCGTTCAGTATCGCTTTTGCTACGTCGTCCACCAGGCCGCGAGGCTTACCCTGGCGATGTTTTCTACTTGCACTCACGTTTACTAGAACGTTGCGCAAAACTCTCCGATGAACTTGGTGGCGGTTCAATGACTGGTCTACCAATCATTGAAACTAAGGGAAATGACGTTTCTGCATTTATTCCAACAAACGTTATTTCAATTACAGATGGTCAGTGTTTCCTTGAAACAGATCTTTTTAACGCCGGTGTCCGTCCTGCTATTAACGTAGGTGTTTCGGTTTCTCGCGTGGGTGGATCTGCTCAGACTAAGGCGATGAAGAAGATCGCTGGACGTCTTCGTCTTGACCTTGCGCAGTTCCGTGAGCTTGAAGCATTCGCTGCATTCGGTTCGGATTTAGATGCGGCCTCAAAGGCACAACTTGAGCGCGGCGCTCGGATGGTTGAACTTTTGAAGCAGGGTCAGTACTCACCGTACTCACTCGAGCGTCAGATTGTTTCAATCTATGCTGGTACATCAGGTGCGCTAGATGATGTTGCAGTTGCTGATATTCGCCGATTTGAATCTGAACTTTTGGATTACATCGCTCGCGAACGCAAAGCAATCTTTGACGTTATCGCAGAAACTAAGCTGTTAGAGGATGACACGGTTGCTTCAATTATCGAAGCTATCGCCACATTCAAGACCCGCTTTGTTCCAACTGTTGCGGCAGCGGTTAAGGATGCTCCAGTTGAAGCCCTCACTGGCGAAGATTCAGAGCAGATTACAAAGCATGTTCCTCCGGCGGTGAAGAAGTAACTTATGGGTGCTCAACTCCGCATTTATCGCAGACGCATGCGATCTGTTAAAGCGACTAAAAAGATTACGAAAGCTATGGAGTTAATCTCTGCTTCTCGTATCGTTAAAGCGCAACAACGGGTTACTGCCTCTACTCCATATGCAAATGAGTTGACTCGTGCCGTTTCTGCAGTTGCAACTTACTCATCAACAAACCACCCACTCACAACACCATCTGCGAATCCAATTCGTGCAGCGATTTTAATTATCTCTGCCGACCGTGGAATGGCTGGCGCATATTCAAATAATGCGATTAAAGAGGGTGAGCAACTGGCAGTAGCCCTGAAGAAACGTGGTTTGGAAACAACTTCTTACCTAGTTGGGCGCAAGGCAATTAACTACTACCGCTTCCGCAATCGTGCAATCGCCGGTCAATGGAGTGGTTTTTCAGATAATCCAACATATGAAAATGCTAAAGAAGTTGCTGATGCTCTCATCACAGCATTTTTAGCTGATGCTCAGTCCGATAAGGCCGGAGTTGATGAAATTCATATCGTATTTACTCAGTTTGAATCGATGATGACTCAAAATGCACAAGCTAAACGTATGTTGCCTTTGGAAGTTATCGAATCCGATGCGCCAGTACCAACTGGCATATTGCCAATGTATGAATTCGAGCCAAGTGGGGAAAAAGTGCTCAATGCACTTCTACCGCGTTACATTGAGGCTCGAGTATTTAATGCAATGTTGCAATCAGCTGCCTCTGAGCACGCTGCGCGCCGACGTGCAATGAAGTCAGCAACTGACAACGCTGATGAGCTCATCAAGTCACTTACACGACTTGCGAACGCGGCCCGTCAGGCCGAAATTACCCAAGAGATCAGTGAAATCGTTGGCGGCGCAGACGCGTTGGCCTCAGCTAGTGCAGGGAGTGAATGATGTCGACAGAGACAACCAATAAAGGTCGCGTAGCGCGAGTAATTGGACCGGTGGTGGATATTGAGTTCCCAGCCGATGCAATGCCCGCAATCTTCAACGCGCTCAAAGCAGAAGTGACGATGAGCGGTGAGACGCGCACCTTAACTTTAGAAGTTGCCTTACACATCGGCGACAACTTAGTTCGCGCCATCTCTATGCAACCAACTGATGGAATGGTTCGTGGAACACCCGTTACTGACTCAGGTGCTGCTATCTCAGTGCCAGTTGGAGATGTAACTAAGGGACACGTGTTCAACACCCTTGGAGAATCGCTAGATGTTCCCACTTCATCATTGGATATTAAAGAACGCTGGCCAATCCACCGTAATGCTCCTTCATTCGATCAGTTGGAATCAAAGACTGAGATGTTTGAAACTGGAATTAAGGTTATCGATCTACTTACTCCTTACGTAAAGGGAGGAAAGATCGGTCTATTCGGCGGTGCCGGCGTAGGAAAGACTGTTTTGATTCAGGAAATGATTTATCGTGTAGCTGAAAACTTCGGTGGTGTATCTGTATTTGCCGGTGTTGGTGAGCGTACTCGTGAAGGTAACGACTTGTTCCTAGAAATGACTGAAACCGGTGTTATTAATAAGACCGCTTTAGTATTCGGTCAGATGGATGAACCACCTGGAACGCGTCTTCGCGTTGCTTTATCTGCCCTAACAATGGCTGAGTATTTCCGCGATGTCCAAAAGCAGGACGTGCTTCTATTCATCGACAACATCTTCCGCTTTACACAGGCAGGCTCTGAAGTATCAACGCTTCTTGGCCGTATGCCATCTGCTGTGGGATACCAGCCAACTTTGGCTGATGAAATGGGTCAGTTGCAGGAGCGTATTACTTCTACTCGGGGTCACTCAATTACATCTATGCAAGCAATTTATGTGCCTGCTGATGACATTA
The DNA here is from genome assembly GCA_002284895.1 of Actinobacteria bacterium IMCC19121. Classification (GTDB taxonomy): domain Bacteria; phylum Actinomycetota; class Actinomycetes; order Nanopelagicales; family Nanopelagicaceae; genus Planktophila. Next base: position 1,461,199 of record CP015605.1, on the reverse strand, counting down.
CTGACCCAGCTCCACACACAACTTTCGCCCACTTAGATGCAACAACAGTATTGTCTCGTCCAATTTCAGAGCTAGGTATCTACCCAGCTGTGGATCCGCTGGATTCATCCTCACGTATTCTTGATCCTCGCTATATCGGTGAGCACCATTTCCAGGTTGCTAACCGCATTAAGCAAATCCTGCAGCGTTATAAGGATCTCCAAGACATCATTGCAATCCTTGGTATCGATGAGCTCTCTGAAGATGATCGTATTTTGGTAGGTCGTGCTCGTCGTATTCAGCGCTTCTTGTCACAAAATACCTTCGTAGCAAAGGTCTTCACAGGCCTTGATGGTTCATTTGTTCCTGTTGCAGAAACCATTGCAGCATTTGAAGCCCTTGCAGATGGAAAGTACGACCACGTTCCAGAACAAGCATTCTTTATGTGTGGTGGCTTGGATGACGTTGAACGAAGAGCTGCTGAAATTGCAGCTAGTGTTGGAAAGTAAGTAAAGAGATGACGCTTAAAGTCGAATTAGTATCGCCAATTCAGCGCGTGTGGTCAGGGGATGCAACCTCTGTCTCTGCACGAACAATAGATGGGGACCTAGGGATCTTAACTGGGCATACACCTCTATTTGGCGTGCTAGTCGACGGCGTCGTAAGCATTACATCTGTAGATGGGAGCACCACTGATTTTAATGTCAGTGGTGGCTTCCTATCTGTTGCTAATAACCGAGTTTCAATTCTTACAGAGACAGTTTCTAAGTAACTTATTTGAGGTAATGCTCGGTTTCAATAACACGAACCGTTTTAGATTTTCCTCGCATCACAATTGACTGACTCACAGCGCCAAAGCTGGTGTATCGAACCCCTTTAATTAGCTCTCCATCGGTGATACCTGTTGCAGCCAGGAATACATCATCTGAATTTACTAAATCACGCGTTGTGAGAATTGGCCCAGAGCCCTTGCCATCAATGTGGAGTTGACCTTGAATTGCACCGCCCAAGCAGATCATTGCAGCTGCGGTAATAACGCCTTCCGGAGTTCCACCAATGCCCATGAGCAGATCTATTCCGGTATTTGGACGTGCAGTTTCAATTGCTGCAGCAACGTCACCATCTTGAATTAAGCGAATTCTGGCACCGCATTCACGGATCTCTTTGATGAGTTGCTCATGACGAGGCCGATTAAGAACAACAACAGTCACATCACTAATTGCTAAGTTCTTTGCTTTAGCCACAGCTGCAATGTTCTGCGCAGTTGTTGCGGTGATATCGATGACGTTAGCTGCTTGGGGACCAGTAGCAATCTTGTTCATGTAGAAGGAAGTTTTTGGGTCATACATCGAGCCACGTGGTGCCAGGGCAATAACTGAAATCGCACCATTCATTCCATTTGCCGTCAGAGATGTTCCATCAATGGGATCTACTGCCACATCGCATGCTGGACCTTCTTGATTTCCAACGCTTTCACCGTTGTGCAACATAGGCGCGTTATCTTTTTCGCCCTCACCAATAACAACAACACCAGCCATATCAACTGTGTTGATCATCTTTCGCATTGCTTCCACTGCAGCTTTATCTGCTAAATCTTTTTGACCACGGCCAACCCAAGGAGCAGCAGCAAGAGCTGCAGTTTCTGTTACACGGATGAGTTCAAGGGCTAAGTTGCGATCTGGAATTGCCATTATTCTCGTCTCACATTCGCTCCTAGGCCCTGTAATTGCTCGGCAAAATTTGGATAACCACGATCAACATGGAAAGCCTGATCAATCGTTGATTCACCTTCACTTACTAGTGCAGCCAAAATTAAGCCTGCACCAGCACGGATATCGTGAGCTTCAACGGGAGCACCTGAAAGCTCTGGAACGCCTTCAATGGAGGCGTGATGACCATCCACTGAAATCTGAGCACCTAGTCGGCTGAGCTCGTTAACAAACATAAAGCGTGATTCAAAGACGTTTTCAGTCACTAAAGAGTGACCATCTGCGATGGAGTTAAGGGCAATAACCATAGGCAATAAGTCTGTTGGAAAGCCTGGGTAGGGAAGTGTTGCAACATCAATTGCTTGAGGGCGAACATCCATGCGCACACGAATTCCATCGGCAGTTGTTGTAACAATTGCGCCAGCTGATGCGAGTTTCTCAAGTGGTAATTCAAGATGTTCGGCTCGCGCTCCGTGAATTGTGATGTCACCACGTGTCATGGCAGCGGCAAAAGCCCATGTTCCAGTGATGATGCGATCTGGAATCGTTGCATGTGTAGTTGGTTTCAACTCATTCACACCAGTAATGGTGATTGTTGGAGAGCCTAAACCTTGAATGTTTGCACCCATTGAAATTAGGAACTCACCTAGATCCACTAGATCTGGTTCACGAGCTGCGTTATCAATAGTTGTTACACCTTTAGCTAAAACAGCTGCTGTCATAATGTTTTCGGTGGCACCAACGCTTGGGAAATCTAAATCAATAACTGCGCCAGTTAATCCATGAGGTGCCTCGGCAACTACATAACCATGTTCAATGTGAGCCTTAGCTCCTAGAGCTTCAAGTCCCTTAATATGAAAATCTAATCCACGAGATCCAATTGCATCTCCGCCAGGCAGTGCAACTTCTGCTTCACCAACACGGGCAACTAAAGGTCCAAGTACGTTAATTGATGCACGCATTTTGCGGACCAAGTCATAATCGGCGCGATGTCCTGGTGTTTGTGGAACATCAATGCTCACTTCGGAAGCTCCACGAACGACTGTGCAACCCAGACGAGTTAAAAGATCGGCCATGATGTCCACGTCAGCGATTTCTGGCACATTAGTAATGGTGGTTTTGCCGGTGGCTAGAAGCGCCGCAGCCATAAGTTTTAAAACCGAGTTCTTGGCCCCAGAGATTGTGACTTCACCACGTAGCGCAGTACCGCCAATTACGCGAAAACGGTCGTGAGATGCCATTCCCGCAGTCTACTAATAGGCTACGGGCATGGTTAATTTAACGCGCATTTACACCAAGACAGGCGATGACGGCACAACCTCACTGGGGGACATGAGTCGAACATCTAAAAACGATCCACGCCTTGAGGCCTATGCAACCGTTGATGAAGGTAACTCTTCAATTGGAGTTGTCCTAGCAACTGATGAATTATCAGATGAGGTACGCGCATTATTAGTGCGAATCCAAAATGATCTCTTTGATGTTGGCGCAGACCTTTGCACACCAGTAGTTGATTCACCAGCCTTTGAGCCGCTGCGTGTTCTTGAATCTCAAATTGTCTATTTAGAAGAGCAGATTGATAAGTTCAATTCAGAGCTTGAATCATTGCGCTCTTTTGTTTTACCTTCAGGAACTCCAGCTGCTGCCCACCTTCACGTTGCTCGCACCGTTGTTCGTCGCGCAGAGCGTCGCACATGGGCGGCAATCCACGCTTTTGGTGGAGGCGTGAATCCATTAACAGCTAAGTACTTAAACCGTTGCTCAGATCTTCTCTTTGTTTTGGCACGTTATGCCAACAAGGAAATTGGAGACCAGCTCTGGGTCCCTGGAGCTAATCGCTAGTTTGTAGCTGATTTATAAGTTGTGCTTGGAACCTTCTCAGTAGCTGGATCTTTGTGACAGATTGCTGAAATATTAGTCACCACATGTCTTAATTCAAGAAGTTCTTGGCTTATGAGCAAGATTGTTGTTATCTGCTTGCTAGTAGTTTTTCCAGCAAGGGTGCGAATGCTTCCAAAAGTTTTAATGGTTTTATCAGTGGCCGAAGTCTCTCCAACTAACTTTGCATTAACTTCCCACCATGTGCAGCCATCTAGAGAGGCTACTTGCACTGCGCCACATGAATACTTTTCACAAATAGCAACACCATCAACCTTTTGGGCTAACTGGGCTGTCAAAATCTTGCTATTTGATGCTGTGCCAACTAGTTCTTTAGCAGTTGGAATCTTTGCATACACATCACCACTTGCTTTAAATCCGCTTGGTGGCCATTTAGGTTTTGGTGACGGTGAAACAGTGACTTTCTTGCGAGGTTTCTTTTTAACAACGGCCTTTTTAGTCGCAGTTGCTTTTGCAGAGGCCGTGGGTTTAGCAGTGGTTTTAACCGTTGGGGTAGGCGTAGCTTTTGTAGTTGCGGCATGAGTTGGCACCATGGTTAATGCCAGCATTAACGTTACTACGATGCCTAAAACGCGCTTAATCGCGATCCCACTTAAATTTGCGGACTGAGAAAAAGACTCCAATAACGAGCCAGAGAACAAGGATGAAGAATGTTCTTTCCGTCTCCCAGGACTTAGCTACTTCTTGGGCAGCAAATGAATCAGGTAAAAATACTGAACGCATGCCTTGGGTGAGCCACTTGAGGGGAAATATTGCTGCTAGTTGTTGCATCCAGGTTGGCAGTTGAGTGAAAACAAAGAACACGCCACTAAAGAACTGCAAAATGATGACAATGGGTGAGACAACAGCAGAGGCACCACGTCCGCTCTTTGGAACAATTGAAAATGCGATACCCAGCGCTGTAGAACAGGCACTGCCAAGTAGAACTAACCAGGTAAAGGTAAGCCATTTACTTAACTCAGTTGGCATTTCAACACCAAAAAATAGAAGTCCAAATCCAAAAAGAAGAGCAAATTGGATAATCATGCTTACCGCAATCAAAATCGCTTTACCAATGAAATAGCTTGAGGCTGGCATTGGTGTGCCACGCAGGCGCTTTAATCCACCCACATCGCGCTCCATTGGGATGGTGATTGCAAGTGATTGAAAACCAGTATTAACGAGGCCAGAGGCGATCATTCCAGCAACAAAATACTGCGAGAAAGTCACACCAGGTGCAATGGTGTCTTTAAAAACTGAGCCAAAAATTGCCAACAAAATAACTGGGAATAAAAGTGTAAAGACAACTGACTCACGCTGGCGGGCAAACTGTCTAATCTCAAGGCCACCGCGACGGATTCCTAAATTTAAGGCGCTAGGGATTTTATTCATGGACGCCCCCAATCATCTTTAAGTAAATATCTTCAAGCGAAGGTCTAATTACTGCCAGCTCTGGAATCTCTCCCCCAAAGTGCGTGCTAAGACGTGCGACAACTGCCGTTGGGTTATCTGTTGCCTCAGTTTTTACTTGGCTGCCATCACGCCAAGAAACGACTGCTTGAGAAGTAGCACGTCCACCTAATTCAGAAGGGGTTGAAACTTCAATGATCAAACCATTATTAATAACTGCCACACGATCAGCTAATGCTTCAGCTTCATCTAAGTAGTGCGTGGTGAGCAAAATTGTTGTTCCAGTCCCGCGCAGTTTCTCAATAAGTGCCCAAAAAGCTCTACGTGCTTCCGGATCAAAGCCAGTTGTTGGCTCATCTAGAAATAGAAGCTCAGGGCTTCCAATGATTCCCAAGGCGACATCTAAACGACGACGTTGACCACCAGAGAGATTGCGAATAAGTGCTCCTGATTTTTCTTCCAACCCAACTGCCGCCATCACTTCATCGACATTGCGCGGGTTTGAGTAATATTCACTGAAATGCTTAACAGTTTCAATGACTGTTAAATCTCCTGCATCGGCAGCAGATTGCAAAACAATTCCAATGCGATTACGCCATTGACGTGCTGCATGTCCAGTGGTTTGAGGATCAAATCCGAGAATAGAAATCTCACCCGCATCACGGCTTCTAAAACCTTCTAGAATTTCAACTGTGGTGGTTTTGCCAGCACCATTAGGGCCAAGTAAAGCGAAGATTTCACCGGCAGGAATAGAGAGATCAACTCCACGCACTGCATGCACCTGGCCGTAGCTCTTTTTAAGACCTTTGACCTCGATTACATTCACGTTCAGATACTACTCCTGCAATTGATGTGAGAAAATAAGGGTATGAGCCCGCGCAGAAATTACCCTAAAAACAAGCGGCCTAAAAGTGATGAGCGTGACATTTCTACCTCAAGTCAAACTATTGAGGAACATCATGAAGGAATGTACATAGTTCGCAAATTAACTGGATCTAGTTCTAACAAGCCATATCGCTGTCCAGGTTGTGATCAGGTAATTCCGATGGCCACACCGCACACTGTTGCCTGGTTAGAAGATGATGAAGAAAGTCGCCGTCACTGGCATAACGCGTGTTGGGCAAAGAAAGACAAGCGACGTCCTAATACTGAACGAACCCGTAACGCACCGCGCTATTAACCGAAGCGTCCCTTTAACCAGCGAGTCAAAGTAATAACTAACTTCTCTTCTTTAGCTTTGCGCTTAAAGCTCAATAGATTAAGTGGAACATTAAAGCGGGTACGAACTACTGTGCGGGCGTAGGTGTACTCCAACAATCCTTCAGGCCCATGAACGCGTCCATAACCACTATCTTTCACGCCTCCAAATGGCACGGAAGCAACTGCAGCAAATGAAAATGTTGAGTTAATTGCAACCATTCCACAGGCTAACTCCGCAGCAATCTTTTTGCCTTGGCGCTTAGACCAAACATTTGCACCTAAGCCATAGCTAGATGCGTTTGAGAGATCAATGGCTTCACGCATGCTTTTCACGCGATTGATAATAATTGTTGGTCCGAAAGTTTCTTCGCGCATAGCCGCTGAATCTTCTGGAACATTTAGCAAGATAACGGGTTGAACAAATGGTGGCTTAACAGATTCTGGACCACCATAGGCACACGTTCCACCATCTTTGATGGCACTCTTTATGTGGGATTGAATAACTTTAATTTGTGAAGGCATTGTTGCTGGGCCGTAGTTTCCATCACCTGGTGCACCTGCATGAATTGTCTGAGCTAACTTCACTGCAAGCTCTACAAACTTATCGGCCACTCTCTCATCAACATACACACGCTCTGCGCCAATACATGATTGCCCAGCATTAGCCATGGCAGACCAGATAGTTGCATCAACTGCCCGCTCAAGATTGGCATCGGCGGCCACGATGACAGGATCTTTTCCGCCGCACTCCAAAACAACTGGAGTCATTGTTGTTGCACATTGGGCAGCAACTATTTTTGCTGTCCTAGTTGATCCAGTAAATGAAATTTTGTCGACGCCGCTGGTACACAGAGCACCGCCAGTTTCACCTAACCCGGTAATAGTTGTTAGGACATCGGCAAATGGCGCAACTTCATTAAAGGTTTCCTCTAACCACATTCCCACACCAGGTGTGTATTCACTGGGCTTAAAGACAACGGTGTTTCCTGCAGCTAGTGCATAAGTTATTGAGCCAACTGGTGTAAACATGGGGTAGTTCCATGGACCAATTACTCCAACAACGCCAAGAGGAGAGCGTTGAACTGTTGCTGACATATTCGATAAAAGTAAGCCTGGCGCACGATAAGCGGTGCGCATAATCTCTTCTGCATGGCGTGCTGCCCAGCCGATGTGGCCCACAGCAATGCTTACCTCTAACTTCGCATCTCCAACAGGTTTACCAGTCTCAAGTGAAATCAATGCTGCTATTTGATCTATGCGATTGATAATCACATTAGACCAAGAGAGAAGAACTTTCTTTCGACCAGAGAATCCAAGTTTTTGCCACTGAGCTGAAGCGTTTCGGGCGTGAGCAACAATTTCATTTACTTGTTTGGCATTCATTATTGGATATGTCCCAGCAACCTCACCAGTTGCAGGGTTATGAGAATCAAAAGAAGGAGTGCGCTTAGTAGCCATGGTTGGAAGCCTAGTGGGGTGAAGATAAGATTTGAAGTATGGCCGAGATAATCAGACCCAGCACAGTGTTGCCGGCCCTTCGCACACCATTTCATGTTATTACTAGCGATGGCGTGGATTTAATCGGAGAAGTTTGTGCACCCTTAGGTCAATCAAAAGGGGCGATTTTAACTCTGCACCCGCTGCCAACTGCAGGGGGAATGATGGATAGTCATGTTTATAAGAAAGCAGCCAACCGCCTGCCGGCAATGGCTGGCATAACTGTTGTTCGCTTTAACACACGTGGAACAACATCAGAGGCCGGAACCAGTTCTGGTGCATTTAATAATGGAGGAGCAGAAGGCCTAGATGTTCAAGCAATGATTAATTATTGCTTCGATGTTTTAGCTCTAGAAAACCTTTGGATTGTTGGTTGGTCATTTGGAACAGATCTAGCTTTGCGTCATGCCAAAGATCCACGTCATAAAGGACTTATTCTTCTGAGCCCTCCGCTTCGCACAACAACTGACCAAGAGCTTTTGTATTGGAATAGTGACCCACGACCAATAACTGCCCTTGTGCCCGAGCATGATGATTACCTCAAGCCAGATGCTGCCAAAGTGCGCTTTGCAATCGTGCCTAAATTAAGAATAATTCCAGTAGATGATGCAAAGCATCTTTGGGTGGGTGAACCATCTGTTCATCGTGTGCTCTCTGAAATTAACACGATTGTTACTGGAGATTCCAGCGCTCTACCTCTTGAGTATTAAGAGTTATTAGCACGAGGGATTACAACCTCGTCCAAAATCAAGATAATTGAAGCTGCCACTGGCACGGCAAGTAATCCGCCAACTAGCCCCAAGAGTGATGAACCAATTAGAGCTGAGATGATTGTTACTGCTCCAGGAACAGCCAAAGTTCTTTTCATGATGCGTGGAGTTACAACATAGTTTTCCACCTGCACATAAACCACATATGCAACAAAGGCGATAACACCAATAGCAATTGATTGGGTTAATGCAATTATTGTGACAATTCCACAGCCCAAGAAGTGTCCTACCAGTGGAATCAATCCACAGACCAAAACAATCATTCCAATAGCTATTGGTGAAGGCAGACCTAGGACAAGTGAGAGTAGGAAAACAAAGACAGAAGCCATGGCTGCAATAACTATTTGGCTACCCACAAATGAACCCACACGAGCAATGATCGCGTTAGTCAGATGACCAACTCGTGCGCGGCGACTTGCAGGAACTAATGAAAGCCCAAGATCAACAGCCTGAGGCAGGGAAGTGATGAAATAGAGAGTTAGAACCAGGATTGTAAGGAAAGTGAAAAACCCTGAAAGTACTGACTTACCAACACCAATAACGCCGCCGAAAGCTGAAATCAAGAGCGTTCCATCGGAAGTTACCGATTTCAATTTAGTTTGAAGCGTATCGATAATTCCATATTGCTCATTGAGCTTATTAATTGTGGCGTTATTAGTCAGATCAGCCAAGAGAGTAGGTGCCTTATTGATCAGTTGCGTTCCTTGAGTAATCACAGGAGGGGCAACTACAAGAGCAAAGAAGATAACAAAAGCAATAACTGAAGTGAAGATTATTGTCACCGCAGTAACGCGTGACATATTACGACGGCGAAGAGCTTCAACTGCTGGGTTGAGGCCTGTTGCCAAAAACAGCGCAATGAGGATTAAAATAAATATTTGAGAGACGCTGGCAAGTGCGCGCATCAATACGATTGCAGTGAGAGCACCTAACGTGGCAACAAATCCAAAGTAATACGGATGGGATCTATTGATAGGAACACCTGCAACTCCATAATCTGCCGGAGTTTGCGCAGGTTTGGCTGCTCGCTTGGTAACCTTCTTAATTCGCTCTTTAATTGCCATAGGTGCATTGTAAAGATAGTTATCTCACTTGTATGAGACGTGGTGTTCATCTTCTCGTCACATTTTTAGGGAAGAATGAGCCTTATGGCCCTACGGATAACAGGATTAGGCGAGGAGATCGCAGCTGTTACTGGCCTGCCATGGCAACAGAGTTTGGAAGAGTGGCCAGAAGATCCGGCTCTGGCAGAAAAGCGCGGTATTTCTCGCCACGTAGTCCGCTTAGTTCGAGCGACATCTGATGCAGATGCGCCGGTCTATGCCGTCAAAGAAACTGTGTCTGAGTTTGCTAATCGTGAATACAAGGTCTTACGTGAACTTACTTCCCTGAATGCTCCGTGCGTTGAACAAATTGCAGTTGTTGAGGGCAGAACAGATGCGCAAGGCGAAGAACTTCCGTGTGCAATGGTTACTCGCTTCTTGCCATATTCCTTGCCATACCGAGTTCTTCTCTCTGGCTCAGTAACTGCCCACGATATTAATACCATGGCAAATGCCCTTGCGTTGCTACTTGTTCGATTACACCTTTTAGGTTTTTGGTGGGGTGATTGTTCACTCTCAAATACTTTATTTCGCAGAGATGCTGAAGGTTTTGCTGCCTATCTTGTAGATGCAGAAACTGGCGAGTTTCAAAAATCTCTTAGCGATGGTCAGAGAGAACATGATTTAGATATTGCAATGTTTAACGTTGCAGCTGAATTAGAAGATCTACGTTTATCTGGAGTTTTATATCCCGGCATGGATCCAGTGCGTGCAGCTGAAGCTGTTATTCGTCGCTACCGCAGAATTTGGTCAGCCCTTAAAGAACGACAGCTACTTGATCCTAAAGATCGACATGCAGTTGAGCGCGCTATGCGCCAATTGCATGATTTAGGTTTTGCGGTTGAAGAAGTTTCAATCACGATCGATGGTGATACACAGCTTCTATCTTTCCAACCTCGATTAGTTGCAGCTGGTTATCATACGCAACGTTTGCGTGAGTTGATGGGAATTGAAACTGAAGAGCTTCAAGCCAAACGCCTACTCGCATCCTTTGATCGCTACCGTGCCCGACATGAAAACTCCTCTATGTCTGTGACCGAAATGGCTAAGACGTGGTTTATAGAAGTCTTTGAACCAATAATTAACCGAGTCCCAGAACAGATGCGTGGTCGTGTGGAGCGGGCTCAGATGTTCCATGAAATCCTTGAAAACCGCTGGTATTTGAGTGAACAAAAGGGAACTGATGTGGGCTTGGAGTTCGCAGCCGATAACTATGTTCAAGAGATTTTGCCCTATCGGCGCGATTCTGGCGTTGACCTCATCGCCCAGTAGGATTACAACGTGAGCAACCCTCCTAATTTTGCACAAGCTGTTGATCTAAGCTCATTAGGAAAACCAAAGAGCGCCCCAGCAGGACCTACTCCAGGGGTTGAAGTTACTGCCGCAAACTTAACTACAGAATTTCTACCTCTATCAAAAACTCGTCCAGTCATTTTGTTCTGCTGGTCACCGCGCAGTGCTGAGTCTGTTGAGATGTTGAATGTGATGGGTGCACTAGAGACTAGTTATAAAGGTGCTTGGAGTTTGGGTCGAGTTGATATCGATGCGCAGCCTCAAGTTGCACAGGCTCTGCAAACACAAAAGATTCCTTATGCAGTTGCACTTATTAATGAACAAATCGTTCCTCTATTTGAACAAGCTTATCCTGAAGCCCAAATTCGATTGGTTCTGGATAAAGTTCTCACTTTAGCTTCCGAACAAGGTGTTGGTGAAGCACCAATAGAAGTTATTGAACCTGAGGAAGAAGAAGCCGTCACTGCTCTTGAAGCTGGTGACTTTGCTACTGCAGAGGTTGCCTATAAGAAATTACTAGCGAGAAAGCCAGCAGATTCTTTTGCAAAGCTTGGTCTTGCTCAAACTCAACTGCTCATTCGCACTGACGGTTTGGTTTTGGATGCAGTAATCAAAGAAGCCTCAGATAATCCCACCGACTTGTCCCTACAGCTGCGAGCTGCTGACATGGAGATAGTAAATGGGGGAGTTGAAGCTGCCTTTAGTCGCCTCTTACATGTAGTCAAAGAAAGTGCGGGGGATGAGCGCAACAAAGCTAAGGATCACCTTCTCTCACTTTTTGCTTTGGTTGATCCTGCAGATCCGCGTTTAACTGCTGCCCGCAGTGCGCTAGCGAATGCCCTCTTCTAATATGCCCACGATTACTCCTAAAAAAGAGCTTAATTACTTAAGAATTCTCTTCTTCACATTTGGTCTTGGAATCATGTCCTGGGTTCCTCGCTTTCCAGAGGTTAAAGAAGCACTCAAACTAACAAATGGTGGCTTCGGCTCACTCATTAGTACTGGCTCTTTAGGTTCACTTATTTCACTTCTTACTGTGGGACACGTGGTTCACAAAATTGGTGTTAAGAGGGTTCTCTATGTTGCCTCATTCTTCCTCATGGCAACCCTGATCGTTCTTACCACTGTTGATTCCTCTCTCATATTCTTTTTTGCCAACATTGCCTTTGGTGCATCGATATCAGCTTTTCATATCGCAATTAATGCCCAGGGCTTTAACTATCAAGATCGCACGGGAAAATTCATTATTACGCAGATGAGCGGCTTATGGAGTGCCGGGGCATTGATTACCGCCTTCCTTTCAGGATTTCTTGTTGATCGAGTCTCCCTTCACTTTCATATTGCTGTTTTAACCGCTTTTGTTTTTCTCATTCAAGTCTTTGTTATTCGTTCTCTTGCACCAGAGCTTCTTAAAGCTAATCAAGATGTAAACATTGAATACAAGATGAAAGAGTTATTTGCTGGATTTTCCTTTGATCGACTAGTTTCATTTGGATTAATTTGTGCAATATTTCTTGAATTCGCCTTAAGCGACTGGGCCACCATTTACACAAAAGAAGAGATTGGAATAAAGGGAGGCCTTAATACCCTGCCCTTTATCCTCTTCACTATGTGGATGATTTTTGGACGTTTCACAGTTCACTACTTGTTGCCACGCTTCACACTAGAGCGCTTAGCTATTGCGGCATCACTACTTGCCGGAATCTCTTTTCTTGTTAGCGTCACTCTTGCAAGAACTGTATTTGCAAGTAATCAAGATATTGCATTTTTAGTTATCTGCATTGGTTTCTCCATTGCTGGCCTTGGAAGCTCTTTTCTTGGGCCAACATTTATGACTGCAGCCAATGCCCGTTCCAAGCACCCTGCAAGCGTAGTTATTGGCCATATAGGGGTGGCAAACATCATCTTGGCTTTCATTTTGAAGTGGATTGTTGCTTGGACTGCGCAAGCTACTTCACTAACAATCGGCTTACTCATTCCAGGAATTCTTCTACTTACAGTTCCACTTTACGCAAAAGCCCTTAAGAGCGTTTAAACCAAATAGTTGCAAGCGGTGGAACTCGCACTGCGCTAGCTAATTGAGCTGCATCACTGATAACTACAGGTTCATTGGTAATTCCACTACCGCCATAAGCTAAATCATCAGTGTTGAGTACTTCGGTCCATGTGCCAGCGGTTGGAAAGGGTAAGGAGTAATTCTCATGTGGCATGGGGGAGAAGTTAGTTATTGCGACAAATGGGGTTCCTTGATCATCCCAACGAGCAAAAGCAACAACGTTTGCCGCGCCATCATTTCCAACGAGCCATGTGAAACCTTCAGGTGAAGTGTCTTTCTCCCAAAGTGAGGGAACCTTTTTATAAAGAGCATTTATCTCAGCAACACACTTTTGAACTCCTTGATGCTCACCATACTCAGTTAAATACCACTGCAACCCAGCACTTTCATTCCACTCATCATTTTGTGCAAATTCACTACCCATAAACAAAAGCTTCTTACCTGGATGCGCCCACATGAATCCATAAAGGGCACGAAGTGTTGCAGTCTTTTGCCAGCGATCTCCTGGGAACTTATTAACTAACTGACCTTTTCCATGCACAACTTCATCATGGGAAAGTGGAAGCATGAAGTTCTCACTCCATGCATAGAGAATTGAGAAAGTTACTTCATTGTGGTGATAAACGCGGTGAATAGGATCATGTTGTAGATACTGCAATGTGTCGTGCATCCAACCCATGTTCCACTTAAAACCAAAGCCAAGACCGCCAGATGAAGTATCACGAGTGACGCCAGACCAAGCAGTTGACTCTTCGGCAATCATCATGATGCCTGGGTGGGTTTTATAGGCCGTAGATGTAGCTTCTTGCAGAAGCTGAACAGCTTCTAAATTCTCACGGCCGCCATTGATATTTGGCACCCATTCGCCTTCTTTTCGTGAGTAGTCCAAATAAAGCATGGAAGCAACAGCATCAACCCGTAATCCATCAATGTGATACTCAGTTAACCAATAGAGCGCACTTGCAACTAGAAAGTTACGGACTTCATTTCGCCCAAAGTTAAAGATAAGCGTGCCCCAGTCTGGGTGTTCACCTAAACGCGGATCTGAGTGTTCATAAAGGGCAGTGCCATCAAATTTAGCCAGAGCCCATTCATCTTTTGGAAAGTGCGCAGGAACCCAATCCAGAATGACTCCAATACCGGCAGCATGCAATGCATCTACTAGGAACTTGAAATCATCAGGAGAACCAAAGCGGGAAGTTGGAGCAAAGAAGGAAGTTACTTGATAACCCCATGATGGACCATATGGGTGCTCGGTTACTGGCAAGAACTCAACATGAGTGAATCCTTGTGCTCGAACATAATCGACTAATTCAATTGCAAGCGCGCGATATGAAAGACCTAACTTCCATGACCCCAAGTGCACTTCATAGACTGAAACAGGGGAGCGCCAGGATTCAAACTTTGTGCGCTTTGTAATCCACTCTGAGTCATTCCATACATATGTAGATTCTTCAACAATTGATGCAGTCAATGGGGGAATTTCTGTAGCACGAGACATCGGATCGGCATGATCTACCCAGCGCCCATCGATGCCACAAATAGCAAACTTATATCTAGTTCCAACTCCTATATCTGGAATAAAAATTTCCCAGATGCCAGAGGAACCAATGCGGACCATGTGGTGTGTGTTTTTATCCCAGAAATTATGATCACCAATAAGTGAAACAGCCTGTGCATTAGGTGCCCAAACTGAAAAAGCAGTACCTAGAAGCTCATTTGAATCATCTCGGCGAACATGTGCACCTAATGCTTTCCATAACTGCTCATGGCGACCTTCAACAATGAGATACAGATCAAGCTCACCTAAAGTTGAATGTGGATTAAGAAAAGAGGCAGGTTGAATTACGTGCGTCGAATCTTTCTTAGTAAATCTGGAAAAGATTCCCATTTCTTAAAGCTTCACTTGGCAAATGTGGGCAACTTTGCCGACCGGACGAGTGGGATCGAGCTGAATGAATTGATGCTCTGACCAATCAAAGCTCTTGCCATCAAGGAGATCTTTAACTGCAAAAGTGCCTTCAAGACCGAGCGCGTTCATATCCCAATGCACGATGGTGCCTTGAGCAAAAGAAGGATCAAGGTTTACAACAACCAGAATCAGATTCTTACCTTCGCGCTTTGAATATGCAATGATGGCTTCAGATTCGGTGTTGTGAAATACCAGATTACGCAGTTGCTGAAGAGCTGGATTAGCTTTGCGAATTGCATTGAGTTGCGTGATGAATGGTGCAAGGGTGAGACCTTTTTTAGTTGCGCCATCCCAATCACGCACCTTGATTTCATACTTCTCTGAATCTAAATACTCTTCGCCGCCTTCTTTAAATGGTCGGTGCTCGTAAATTTCATATCCTGCATACATTCCCCATGAAGGCGTGAGAGTTGATGCCAGAACTGCGCGCAGTGCAAACATTGCTGGATTGCCACTTTGTAAGTGGAAAGGATTGATATCTGGCGTATTAACCCAAAAATTAGGACGAAAGAATGCAGAAGTCTGTTGGGCAACTTCACGGCCGTATTCAGTGAGCTCTGACTTGCTAGTGCGCCAGGTGAAATATGTATAGGACTGGTGAAAGCCTGCTTTACCAAGTGCATGCATCATTGCTGGCGCCGTAAAAGCTTCAGCTAAAAAGATAACTTCTGGGCTCTCTCTGCGCACAATATCGAGCAAGTCCTGCCAGAAGTGGACTGGCTTAGTGTGTGGATTATCAACACGAAAGATCTTTACACCCTTTGAAACCCATAAACGGATGATGCGAAGTACTTCATTACGAATACCTTCATAGTCATCATCAAAGTTAATGGGATAAATATCCTGATACTTCTTGGGTGGATTTTCAGCATAAGCAATAGTTCCATCGGCGCGCTTGTTAAACCATTGAGGATTACTTTTCACCCACGGATGATCTGGCGAAGTTTGAAGCGCTAGATCTAATGCAATTTCTAAACCTGCCTTCTTTGCAGCTGCAGCAAAGTTTTCGAAATCCTTCATCGTTCCAAGTGCTGGATTAATCGCATCATGGCCACCATCGGCATTACCGATAGCCCATGGCACACCAGGATCATTGGGACCAGCAGTTAAAGAGTTATTAGGTCCTTTGCGATGAGCAACACCGATGGGATGAATAGGGGGCAGATATAAAACATCAAAGCCCATGGCTGCAACTGCAGGCAATCGCTTTGCTGCACTTACAAAAGTTCCAGAAGAAATTGTTCCATCTGCGTTTTTTACTGCGCCTTCACTGCGTGGAAAGAACTCATACCAGGCACCAACTAGAGCACGCTCACGATCTGCGCGAATTGGATATTTTTCAGTTGAGCCATAGACCGTGCGATATTGCGAAGTGCTATCTGCTTCAATGACAAAAAAGTAATCACCTTGCGCGGGGATAGTAATTGAGCCTTCATAACGATTCGTCCCTGGCCAGGTTTCTTTCATATCTGTGCGAGATACCACTTTGCCTTTTGAATCATGTAAAACTACTTGGGCACCAAGCTTTTCATGGCCCTCAATGACAGCAGTTGCACTGACTTGAATAGTCTCGCCAGCTACTGCTTTAACAGGTAAAAATTCTCCACCGAAGTAAACCGCGGGGGAGATATCGCTAATTGCAATTCGTGAGATCAACCTGAGCCTTCGGTATTGCCAGCATCTGCAGCTGAGACATCATGGATACGATACTTTTCCATCGCCTTAGTGACAATGCTTTTCTTGATATCACCTTGATTACTTAATTGCTGCAACACAGCAACGGCTATTGATTCAGCATCAACTTTAAAGTGACGGCGAAGTGCCCCGCGTGTATCTGATAATCCAAAGCCATCGGTACCAAGTGAATAGAACGGTGCATCAACCCATGGTGCAACTTGATCTTGCACAGAGCGCATGTAATCACTCACAGCAATTACTGGACCCTTGTGACCAGCTAGCTTCTGTGAAATATATGCACGCTTCTTATCATTTGGATTAAGAAGATTGTGACAATCCGTTTCTAGGCCATCACGGCGAAGTTCATTCCATGAAGTCACAGACCAGACAGATGCCTTAACACCCCAGTCATCGGCAAGA
Organism: Actinobacteria bacterium IMCC19121; assembly: GCA_002284895.1. Taxonomy (GTDB): domain Bacteria; phylum Actinomycetota; class Actinomycetes; order Nanopelagicales; family Nanopelagicaceae; genus Planktophila. The sequence continues at coordinate 1,444,235 of CP015605.1, read as the reverse complement.
AGTTGCTGCGCCTTAAGCGCCCAGTTCACACCAACACCTGATGCCAAGATCTGTGCTGACTTCTTGCGTGATTTAGCTGCAGGAGAATAGAGATAAATACCTTTGAGCAGGCCTTCCACATCTAGGTTTTCAGGCTCAGCTGGATGAACATATGGCTCGTTATAGACAGTGACGTAGTAATAAATGTTTTCGCTGTTCTCACCATACATACGGCGCAAACCATCTTTAACAATATGCCCAAGTTCAAATGCAAAGGCTGGGTCATAAGAGACCACAGCTGGGTTAGTTGAAGCAAGAAGCGGTGAATGACCATCTTCATGCTGCAAACCTTCACCATTTAGCGTGGTGCGACCAGCAGTTGCACCGATTACAAACCCGCGTACTAATTGATCAGCTGCAGCCCAGAAAGCATCTCCTGTGCGCTGGAAACCAAACATTGAGTAGAAGATGTAGATAGGAATCATTGGTTCATCGTGTGTGGAGTATGAAGAGCCCACGGCGGTAAAGGATGCAACAGAACCAGCTTCGTTAATTCCTTCATGCAAGATCACACCAGTAGTTGATTCCTTGTATGACAACATCAATTCACGATCAACTGCTGCATATTGCTGGCCATTAGGTGAGTAAATCTTTAACGTTGGGAACAATGAGTCCATACCAAATGTGCGAGCTTCATCAGGAATGATGGGAACAATTCGTGCACCAAGTCCCGGATCTTTCACTAAATCTTTGAGCATGCGCACAAATGCCATCGTTGTTGCAATCTCTTGATGACCAGAACCGCGCTTAACTGACTCATAGACAGAATCATCAGGCTGGGCAAGTGGGCGTGAAATCGCACGGCGACGAGGAATAGATCCTCCAAGGGCTGCGCGGCGCTCAGCTAGATAAATAGCTTCAGGAGAATCAGCAGCTGGCTTGTAATAAGGAGGTAAGTACTTATCTAACTTCTCATCTGGAATATCTAGATGCAATGTGTCACGGAACTGCATGATGTCTTCAAGTGACATCTTCTTCATCTGGTGAGTGGAGTTACGACCTTCAAAGCTAGATCCAAGAGTCCAACCCTTAATGGTCTTAGCCAAAATAACTGTTGGGCGACCATTGTCTTGAGTTGCTGCGGTGTATGCAGCAAATAACTTCTTATAGTCATGTCCACCTCGCTTTAAGCCCCAAATCTTTTCATCAGACCAATCGGCAACCATTGCTGCAGTGCGAGGATCGCGACCAAAGAAGTTCTCACGAACATAGGCACCAGATTCAGCTTTAAAGGTCTGGTAATCGCCATCTAAAGTCTTATTCATCAAGTTAACAAGTGCACCTTCGCGATCTTGTGCCAAGAGTGGATCCCACTCGCGGCCCCACACCACCTTAATAACATTCCAACCAGCGCCACCAAAGATTGATTCAAGTTCTTGGATGATTTTGCCATTTCCACGAACCGGACCATCAAGGCGTTGCAAATTACAGTTCACAACAAAAGTTAAGTTGTCGAGTTTTTCACGTGTTGCTAAACCAATAGCACCCAATGTGTCGACTTCATCTACTTCACCATCACCAAGGAAAGCCCAGACGCGTTGATCACTGGTGTCTTTGATTCCACGGTTATGTAAGTAACGATTAAAGCGTGCTTGATAAATAGCGTTGATTGGTCCGATACCCATTGACACTGTTGGGAACTGCCAAAAATCTGGCATCAAACGTGGGTGTGGGTAAGAAGAAAGTCCACCAGCTGGATGTGAAAGTTCTTGGCGGAAACCATCTAACTGATCTTCAGTTAAACGTCCTTCAAGATATGCACGTGCATACATTCCAGGACTTGCATGTCCTTGGAAAAAGATTTGATCTCCGCCACCTGGATGATCTTGTCCACGGAAGAAGTGGTTAAAACCAACTTCATAGAGGGCAGCAGAGGATGCATATGTAGAGATGTGTCCACCAACACCAACGCCTGGGCGCTGTGCACGGTGCACCATCATCGCCGCATTCCAACGATTCATCGCACGGATATTGCGCTCAATACCTTCATCACCAGGAAAAACTGGTTCATGTTCTGGAGAAATTGTGTTCATGTAGTCAGTAGTGCGAAGGTCAGAAATACCTATTTTTTTCTCATGGGCACGCTTTAAAAGACTCAACATTAAATAGCGAGCGCGTACTGGACCCGCATTTGCTAGCGCGGCATCAAAGGATGCATGCCATTCGGCCGTCTCTGAAGGGTCGGTATCAACTAGCTGGTCGATAATCTGATCGGGCGCCTCAAAGGTTTCGCTCATGGTGCCTATTCTTGCGTGAACTGACCAGTAAGTCGAAATGGACCAGCCATATCTCTTGTGCAAGGGGCATTCATTGTGTGGAATTAGCCTGTGCCAGCGCGTATGGGGTTCAAGGAGGGTGACCTAGTTCTAGAGGTCGGCCGCTCTGGAGGCTGCGATGAAAGCCTGCGCAAATCGATTAGCGCCATTACTAAAACAGAGTTTGTAGATAGTGATGCACATGAAGTCGTTGATGGCGTAATTATCTGGTGGCGCGATGGTGATGGCGATCTAGTTGATGAGTTGATGGATGCTCTCACGTATTTAAGTGAAACTGGACCTATCTGGGTTCTAACTCCCAAAGTCGGCCGTGATGGCCATGTTGAGCCAAGTGATATTCAAGATGCTGCGCCAACTGCTGGCTTAAGTCAGACATCATCTTTATCTATTGCAGCTGATTGGAGTGCTACTCGTCTGGTGGCACGCAAAGCAGGTAAACGGTAGATTTGCCGCTATGACTCTAACAATTGGCCAAGCCGCTCCAGATTTTGAAGTTCTCAATCAACACGGTGAGATGATTTCTCTTTCATCATTTAAGGGTGAGAAGAATGTAGTTCTCCTTTTCTATCCTTTTGCATTCTCAGGAATCTGCACAGGTGAGCTCTGTGCACTGCGTGATGATCTAGCAGCTTTTCAAAACGATAACGTGCAACTGCTAGCAATCTCTTGCGATCCTATGTATGCACAGCGCGCTTTTGCAGAAGCCGAAGGATACAAATTCCCAGTGCTTGCAGATTTCTGGCCACACGGCGCAGTTGCTAAGGCTTACGGAGTATTCGAAGAATCACGCGGTTGTTCAACTCGTGGCACATTTGTCATTGATAAGGAAGGCATCTTGCGCTGGCAGGTAGTCAATGGTCTTGGCGATGCTCGCAATATCGCTGATTACAAGGCGGCAATCGCTGCGCTCTAAGCGCGGGATTTAGCGATTTAACTATGGTGAAGTAAGATTCACCAGTACTCATAGCAGTACAAAGGGTGCTTAGCTCAGTGGTAGAGCGTCTCGTTTACACCGAGAATGTCGGGGGTTCGAAACCCTCAGCGCCCACCAGATATTTACGAAGGGGTTGATTGCAAAGAATGAAAGCCAGCCCAAGTGATCAACGTCAGATTATTGATGTGGCAGCTTTTGACCAGAAAACCACCGCGCTCAACCACACCGCCTCAACGCTTCCAGAAATCGCAGAATTAGTAACAACTACAACCAAATCCCATAATGCTCGTGATCTTCGCGTTGGCGCCGAGACCGAGCTCAATGATGTTAAGCGCGAACTCTTGCGCGCAGAGGCAGATGTTGAGCAGATAGTTACACGTATTACTCGAGACGAAGCCCGTCTTTCTGGTGGATCAGCATCACCCAAGGAACTTGAACAACTCCAACATGAAGTGGGAACTTTAAATGCTCGCCGTTTAGAACTTGAAGAAGTAGAGCTAGAGATCATGATGCGAGTGGATGAAATCAAGGCCCGCATCACAGATTTGCAAAACCAAGAAGCTGATTTCACGGCGCAGATTAACGAGCTTAATATCCGCAAAGAAAATGCGCTCGCAAAGATTAACGGCGAACTAGAAAGTATTGCTAAAGAGCGAAGTGAAACGCTGGCATCTGTTTCTGGCGAATTTGTCGCTCTCTATGAAAAAATTAGAGCTTCTAATAATGGAACAGGTGCGGCAGCGTTGGTCGCTGGTGCGTGCACGGGCTGCCACCTTTCAATCAATACTGTGGAGCTCAAGCGAATTGCTGAGTTAGCCGATGATGAAGTGGTGCGCTGTGAAGAGTGCCGTTGCATCTTGGTGCGCGGAGCCCAATAAATGGCACGTCATTTTTCATTAACTGCAGATGGTGGTTCACGCGGTAATCCTGGTCCTGCTGGTTATGGCTCAGTTATTACCGAAAACGGCAAAATCATTGCAGAGCTCTATGACTTCATAGGAATTGCAACAAATAACGTTGCTGAATACTGCGGACTCATTGCTGGTTTAACTGCCATTAACGCCCTTGATCCGCAAGCAACTGTGGATGTGAAGATGGATAGCAAATTAGTAGTAGAGCAGATGTCTGGGCGCTGGCAGATTAAGCATGCAGACATGCGAAAACTAGCCAGTGATGCCCGAAATGCTCACACTGCATCGCTGGTTAAATACACCTGGATTCCACGCGATGAAAACTCTCATGCTGATCGACTGGCAAACAAGGCATTGGATGAGCAAAGCGGTGGGGGAGAGATCATCTCTGTGCGCCAGAATTATTTGACTGAGCGCTTGCTCAATCCTGAAGAATCAACAACCATATTTCTCATTCGACATGGTGAGACAGTTTTAACTCCTATGAAGAAGTTTTCAGGAGATGGCCCTTTAAATCCAGAGCTGACCAATATTGGTTTAGAACAGGCTGAGAAAGTTGCGCAAGCTATTGCCAGACTCAACCCCGAGGTAATTATTGCTTCACCTCTCAAGCGCACAACTCAAACAGCAGAAGCGATCTCAAAAGCAACAGGGCTACCTATCGTTTTTGAAGAAGCGTGGATTGAATGCTCTTTTGGAATCTGGGATGGAATGTCTATAGATGAAGTAAAAGAGCGCTATCCAGCAGATTACAACTCATGGGTGTGTTCAACTTCTTTTGCACCGCCTGAGGGCGAGTCCTATGACTCAGTTGCATTGCGTGTGGATGCTGCGATTTCCCAAATTGCTGCTGAGTACCCAGGACAACGAGTAGTAGTTGTCACACACAATGGAACTATTAAATCTGCAGCCAAAGTTGTTGTTGGTGCTCCTTCTGAATCAATCTTTCATATTGATGTTTCACCATGTTCAATCACCACAGTCTCTGTGTGGCCAAGTGATGGCTTAAGAGCCCTTCGAACCCTTAATGAACAGGCCCATTTACGCTAGTTGTAACCCTTTTGTTACGCCTAAATCTTGGGAAAATCGGGCATTTCGCCTAGAGTAAGCACACCCTCGAAGCCTTTATGGCTTCATTCCAATGCCCTGACTTTCGTCTTGGCAGTTATTTAAAGGATGGTTTACATGAAGGTTCTATCTCTAGGAAAGCGCAGCGTTGCAGTTCTTGCTGCTCTTGGCCTTGCAGTTGGTGGCACCGTAGTTACAGCTCACGCTGCAGCTCCTGCGTTCATCGATTGCCAGTTATTTGCAGCAGGCGAGCCTGATCACATCGATCCAGCTCTGACATCAACTCTTGTTGGTGCAAACGTTGCAACCATGTTATTTGATGGTCTTACAGATACAGATGCAAACGGAGCCCTATACGGTGAAGTTGCTTCAAAGTGGAAGACCACTGACGGCTCAAAGACTTGGGTCTTCACACTTAAGAAGGGTCTGAAGTTCTCTAACGGAGAAGCAGTTCTTCCTTCATCATTCGTCAACGGCTGGAAGCGCTCAATGGATTCCAAGTTGGCTTCAGAAGTTGCATACCACGGTGACTTTATTCTTGGCATGAATGCATACTCAACAGGTAAGGGTCCTTTCCCTTCATCTTCAGTAGTTGCAGATGACAAGGCAATGACACTTACAGTCAAGATGGAAAACCCAACTTCAGACTGGCCATCAATTGTTGGTCACTCAGTGTTCTCACCAATTCCTACATCAATGGTTGGTGCTTCAGATAAAGTTGAAGAAGATGGCACAAAGCTAGTTGGAAACGGTCCATTCATGCTGGCTTCAGCAATTACAAAGCGTGCTGGTGGAGAAGTTGTTCTTGTTCCAAACCCTAACTATGGTGGAAAGACAGCAACTCTTTCAAAGCTAACTGCAAAGATTTTCTCTGATACAAATGCTGCATATAACGCATTTGCTTCAGGACAATGCGACAGCGGTCCAATCCCAGCAGGTCGTTATACAGAACTTCTCACAAAGTGGGGAACTAAGGGTGTTAAGTCAACTCTTGGTACTGACTACTGGGGATTTAACTGGGAAGATCCAATCGTTGGCGGAACAAAGAACAAGTATCTTCGTTCAGCAATTGCAAAGGCGATCGATCGCGATCAGATCTCTGCAGTGATTTATCAGGGTGTTCGTAAGCCTGCTACAGGCCTACTTCCACCAGGACTTCCAGGCTACGTTTCAGGTCAAGGCCTGACAAACTCTCGCGATCTTGCTGGAGCAAAGGCTGATTACCAGCGTTGGTTAGATCTAGGTAACACAACTCCTCCTGCAATTCGTCTTTCATACAATGACGGTGCTGGTTGGGACAAGGTTGCTTCAATCATCATCGCAAACCTCAAGGATGTTGGAATTCCAGCAAAGCTTGATCCATTCGCAGCTGACGGAACATACTTCTCAAAGATGCGTTCAGGTAAGGGACAGATGATTCGCGCTGGTTGGTTCGCTGACTATCCAATCGCTGACAACTTCCTATATCCATTGCTTCACTCAGCATCAATTGGTGGAGACAATCTAGAGCGTTATAACAGTGCAACATTTGATGCATTGGTTAACTCAGCTCGTTCAACAACCAACAAGGCATTTGCTCAGAGCCAGTACCGTCGTGCTGAGATACAAGCTCTACGCGGTGATGTTGCTATTACACAGACAGTAAACCGTGGAATCGCAACAGTACTTGCACCAAGCATTGCTACGTTCCCAATCACTCCACTTGGAATGATTGTGTTCGATCAGGTTGTAAAGAACTAATTAAAAAGTAGTTCCTCGTTGTGAGGGGTCCTCGAAAGGGGACCCCTCACTTCGATTTACACCCCAGCATTAATAACCTGTAAGATTGCGAGAGATGTTTACATACACGATTAAGCGATTGCTCCAGAGCCTTATTGTTGTCTGGGCAGCTGTAACGTTGATGTTTGCGCTTTTCTTCATTATTCCTGGAGATCCAATCTCACTTAAGAGCGGTGAAAAAGCTCTCCCACAAGAGATTCTCGATAACATTGAAAGAAAATATGGCTTAGATAAGCCAACGTACGTTCAGTACTTGCGTTTCTGGGGAAACCTCTTTAGAGGAGATCTTGGCTATTCCTATAAGAACGATAAATCTGTAAATACAATTTTGCATGATGGCCTATCAACGAGCGCCAGATTGCTCTTTTGGGGCGCACTGCTACAACTGATCATTGCCCTGACTGTTGGATTAACGAGTGCAATCAAGCGTGGATCTCTGGGAGATCGCATTGGAACCGTGTTTTCTGTGGGTATTCAAGGTATTCCAGTATTTGTCTCTGGTTTATTAGCTCAATATATTTTTGGTGTTCTGCCTTTCCAATTACATTGGGATTGGCTCAACTTCTTTAAACCCTGGCCCACAACCTGGCATGCCGGCATTATTCCGGGAGATAGTTGGAAAGGTGTAGTCCTACCAGCATTAGTTGTTGCAGTAGTTGATGCAGCTTTCATCGCGCGCATGCTGCGCTCTTCTTTACTTGAAGTTTTGCGTGCTGATTACATTCGCACCGCTTTTGCTAAGGGATTATCTGCCCGACGTGTGTGGTTCCACCACGCACTTCGCAACGCCCTTATTCCAGTTGTTACCGTTTATGGCACTTCCCTGATTGCAATCTTTGGTGTTGCAGTTCAGACGGAGAAGGTCTTCTCATTACCTGGCATGGGTTCAACTATTGCAGACTCAGCTCTGTCACAAGATGCACCAGTTGTGTTAGGTCTAGCCATTGTGGTTATTTCCTTCGGCGCTGTAGTGAATTTGATTGTTGATTTAAGTTACGCCCTCATTGATCCACGCATCAAAATCGATTCTAAGGCGGTGCATTAATGTCTGAAATCGAGCAGATTCCACAATCACTTTCCTATTGGCAAGATGTGCGCAAGCGCTTCTTTGGTAACAAGATTTCAATTGTTGGCTTAGTCATGCTGGTCCTTTTAATTTTTGTTGGAATCATTGGTCCATTTATCAGCGGCTGGAAGTATGACAATTTAGGTCCAGATATTTTGGTAGGACCAGGAACTAATGGTCACTGGCTCGGAACAGATGATTTAGGCCGAGATATCTTTACTCGAGTTACTTTCGGAATTCGACTTTCATTAACTGTTGCCATTGTTGTTACGGCAATCTCAGTTTTCGTTGGTGTTGCACTGGGTGGAATTGCTGGCTACTTCGGTGGTTGGATTGACACCATCATCAGCCGCTTTATTGATACCTGGCAGGTAATCCCATTCGTTTTAATTGGCTTTGCCATTATCACTGTATTTGGCTCATCTTTTTGGGTGATTGTAGCTGCCCTTGTTTTCACAGGCTGGTACTCAACAACGCGTTTATTCCGTGCCTCTGTTATGCAAGTGAAGTCTTTGGATTATGTGGAAGCAGCTCGGGCAACTGGAGCAAGCACTAAGCGCATCATTTTGCGCCACATTGGTCCAAATGCGATTCCACCCATCATTGTTGTTTTAGCTTTCTCTGTTGCAGGAGCAATCTTGTCTGAGTCTGTCTATGCTTTCTTGGGTGTGGGCTTCCGTGAACCAACTCCATCGCTAGGTGTGATGATTTCAAGCTCACGTAACTACTTAACAGATAAGCCATTCGTATTCTTTATTCCAGGCTCTGTTTTGGTTCTACTTACTCTTTCAATTGTTCTCATCGGTGATGGTTTGCGTGATGCCCTTGATCCTAAGTTACGAGGAGTCAAGTGAGTAAGCCGCTTCTTCATATCGATAATCTTCATGTTCACTTCAATACCTCAGATGGTGTTGTGCAGGCGATTAACGGTGCATCATTAACTCTTAATCCAGGTGAAATCGTTGGTCTCGTGGGTGAATCAGGCTCAGGTAAATCTGTAACAGCTATGAGTATTTTGGGATTAGTTCCAAAGCCACCAGCTGTTTATCCAGAAGGTCGTATTTTGTGGAAAGGCATTGATCTTCTAACAACACCTGATCGTGAACTACGCGAAATCCGCGGTGGAGAAATTTCAATGATCTTCCAAGATCCAATGACTTCACTTAACCCTGTTTACACAATTGGTCACCAGATTTCTGAAATGATTCGTGTGCACGAGCGCATTTCGGCAAAGGCAGCCAAAGAGCGCTCTATCGAAATGTTGGACTTAGTAGGAGTTCCAAATCCAAAGCAGCGCGTTGATGATTATCCACACCAATTCTCAGGTGGAATGCGTCAGAGAGCAATGATTGCAATGGCACTCTCTTGTAATCCTGAGTTACTCATTGCTGATGAACCAACTACAGCGCTAGATGTGACAATCCAGGCGCAAATCCTTGAGATTTTAGAGAAATCAGCACGTGAACTAAACGTTGCAGTTCTACTCATTACTCACGATCTAGGTGTTGTTGCTGGTATCTGTGATCGCGTTGCTGTTATGTATGGCGGACGCATTGTTGAAGAAGCACCGGTTGATGATTTATTTGAGCGTCCTTTAATGCCTTACACATGGGGATTAATGAAATCCATCCCACAGATGGATCAAGTACAAGGCTCTCGCCTCTACACAATCCCTGGTTCACCTCCTGTCATGTCGCGTCCTCCTAAGGGATGTGCTTTTGCTGCTCGTTGTGAGTTTGCAGTCGATAAGTGCCAGACACAAGTTCCAGAGTTAACTGAATATGCAGCTAATCGCATGGTGCGCTGCCACCGAGTTTCAGAGCCTAACTTTGTGAAGGTGCTCAAATGAGTGAACCATTACTAAGAGTTGTTAACTTAGAAAAGAAGTTTCCAATTCAGCGCGGTCTACTCAAACGCACCGTTGGACAGATCCATGCTGTTGATGGAATCTCTTTTGATATTGCAGCCGGTGAGACTCTGGGTCTTGTGGGTGAATCAGGGTGCGGTAAGTCAACGACTGCCCGTTTAATCCTTCGCTTACTTGATCCAACTGCTGGTGAGATTTACTTTAATGGCAAAGAGATTCACACACTCTCTCGTGAAGAGATTCGTAAAGAGCGCAAAGACATGCAAATTGTTTTCCAGGATCCATACGCATCCCTTAATCCACGTATGACTGTTCGCCAGATTGTGGCTGAACCTCTCATCGTTCATGGTTTAGCTAAAGATGATTCAGATCCAGCAGTTGATGAAATGATTGAGCTCTGTGGTCTTTCTCGTGAATTCGGTAATCGCTATCCACATGAGTTCTCTGGCGGACAACGCCAACGCGTTGGTATTGCTCGTGCTCTAGTGACTCGTCCAAAGCTGGTTGTTCTAGATGAACCAGTATCTGCCTTGGATGTTTCCGTGCAGGCTCAAATCCTTAACTTATTGGATGATTTGCGCGAAAAGTTTGGCTTTAGCTATCTCTTCGTTGCACATGATCTTTCAGTTGTTTCACATATTTCAGCTCGCGTTGCAGTGATGTATTTGGGCAAGATTGTTGAAATTGGCACACGCGAAGAGATCTTTGAGAACCCACAGCACCCATATACAAAGGCGCTTATTTCAGCTGTTCCTCTAGCTAATCCAAAGCAGGAGCGAGTCCGTAAGACTTCACGCATCGTTCTCACCGGTGATGTTCCAAGTCCTGCTAATCCACCTTCAGGTTGCCGTTTCCGCACACGTTGCTGGAAAGCACAAGATGTCTGTGCAACTTCTGAGCCACAACTTCTAACAATTGGTAAATCACAAGTAGCTTGTCACTTCCCAGAAAAGTAGAAAAATGAAAGTTCTAACAGTTAACTTCACCAGCATTGTGCATGAGGGTGAATGGACCGGCAGTGAAGGCAAAACTGGAATTGATAAGCGCCCAGCTCTAGGTCCTGTTCATTTTGCTAATGAAGAAGTCACAGGCGATGTTGTCGTAGATCGCAATCACCATGGGGGATATGACCAAGCGGTCTATGCCTATGCACGAGAAGATGCTGACTGGTGGGAAAAAGAACTTGGTCAATCAATTGCAAACGGTCGCTTTGGTGAAAACTTAACGACATCAGGAATTGATGTTAACAGCGCACTTGTGGGAGAGCGTTGGAAGATTGGAACAACAATCCTTGAAGTTTCACAACCTCGCATTCCATGCCGAGTCTTTGCTGGATTCTGGCAGCGACCAACCCTAATTAAAGAATTTATGGCCTCTGGCAAACCTGGAACATACCTTCGCATCATTCAAGAAGGCCACATCAGCGCTGGCGATGAAATTGAAGTTATTTCTAAACCACAACATCACATCTCAATTGCAGATCTCTATGCAGCAAAAAATGGAGAGCGCTCTAAAGTTAAGGAAATTGCTGCAGTTAAAGAACTATCCGGCAAATACCAAGAATGGGCTCAAAGCCTGCTTAGTTAGCCTCTTTCCACCCACCTCAAGCCCCGATAGTGTTTACCCATGACATCTTCACCGCGCATTTTGCATGCCGCAACCGGTTCAAATCTAACGGCTAAAGGTTGGGCGCAAGAAGCTGCAATCCGCATGCTCCACAACAATCTAGATCCAGCCGTTGCTGAGCACCCAGAAAACCTTGTTGTCTACGGTGGCACAGGCAAAGCTGCGCGTAACTGGCCTTCCTTTGATGCAATTGTTAAGAGCCTTACTAACTTAAAAGATGATGAAACTCTTCTCGTTCAATCAGGAAAGCCTGTGGGAGTTTTTCAAACTCATGAATGGGCACCACGTGTATTAATCGCAAACTCAAACCTTGTGGGGGATTGGGCTAACTGGCCAGAGTTTCGCAGATTAGAACAACTTGGTTTAACGATGTATGGACAGATGACTGCTGGTTCTTGGATCTACATTGGCACACAAGGAATCTTGCAAGGAACCTATGAGACTTTTGCAGCAGTTGCACAAAAGCGCTTTAACGGAACGCTTCAAGGAACTCTGACTCTCACAGGTGGATGTGGCGGCATGGGCGGCGCGCAACCTCTCGCTGTGACCATGAATGGTGGAGTGTGTTTGGTCATCGATATTGATAAGACCAGATTAGACAAGCGCATTGAGACAAGGTATCTCGATGAGATTGCAGATAACGTTGATGATGCCATCGAGCGAGTTCTTAAAGCAAAAGCTGCCAAGGTTCCACTTTCAGTTGGTCTAGAGGGAAATGCTGCAGAGCTTTTCCCACTGCTTCTCTCTATGGATGTTCCTATCGATATCGTCACTGATCAAACTTCAGCTCATGATCCTTTCTCCTATGTTCCTATTGGAATTAGCGTTCATGATGCAGCACGGATGGCAAAAGATAATCCAGAAGATTTCACTAAGCGCTCACAAGCATCTATGGCTAAACATGTTGAAGCAATGGTGGGCTTTATGGATAAGGGCGCTGAAGTATTTGATTACGGTAATTCAATCCGTGATGAAGCCCGCCAAGGTGGCTTTTCACGTGCTTTTGCCTTCCCAGGCTTTGTTCCTGCCTATATTCGTCCACTTTTTTGTGAAGGAAAAGGCCCATTTCGCTGGGTGGCCTTATCTGGAGATCCTAAAGATATTTATCGCACAGATAAAGCAGTTCTTGATTTGTTCCCAGAAAATGAAGGTCTCCATCGCTGGATCACTATGGCTCAAGAGAAAGTTGCTTTCCAAGGACTTCCTGCACGCATCTGTTGGTTAGGTTATGGAGAGCGCGACAAAGCAGGTCTTGCTTTTAATGATTTAGTAGCACGCGGTGAAGTATCTGCTCCCATTGTTATTGGTCGCGATCACTTAGATTGCGGCTCAGTAGCATCCCCTTACCGTGAAACTGAAGCAATGCTCGATGGCTCTGATGCAATTGCTGACTGGCCATTACTTAACGCAATGGTCAATATCTCTTCAGGTGCTTCTTGGGTTTCCATTCACCATGGTGGTGGCGTTGGTATGGGACGTTCAATTCACGCAGGACAGGTTTCTGTTGCAGATGGCACAAAGCTAGCTGCACAAAAACTAGAGCGAGTATTAACAAATGATCCAGGTATGGGTGTTATTCGACATGCTGATGCAGGTTATGACATTGCTGTGGACACAGCAAAGCAACGCCACGTTCACGTTCCTATGTTGGATATTGAATGACAAGCACCCTTGTTCACAACATTGGCCAGTTAGTCACCAATGATCCAGCTCACGATGGAACAAAGCTAGGTGTTATTGAAAAGGCAGCGTTGCTCATTGAAGATGGTGTTGTTGCTTGGGCTGGTCCAGATGCCGATGCACCGACACATCACATTAAGCGCAAATTAGATGCAAAGGGCCGTGCAGTAATTCCTGGGTTTGTAGATAGTCACACGCATATGATCTTTGCAGGAGATCGCAGCAAAGAGTTTCGTGCACGCATGTTGGGGGAGTCATACACCGCTGGCGGTATTGCCCACACAGTGGAGAAAACAAGAGCTGCCAGTGATGAGCTACTGCGCTCAAACGCGCAAAGCCTATTAAATGAGGCTTATTCCACGGGAACAACAACGATTGAAATTAAGTCTGGCTATGGATTAACTGTTAATGATGAGCGCAGATCACTTGAAATCGCACAGGGTCTTACCGATGAAACAACCTTTCTTGGCGCACACGTAGTGCCAGTTGAGTATAAAAAGAATCCAAAAGATTACGTTGACCTAGTTACAGGACCCATGCTGGATGCCGTTCTTCCTTTTTCAAAGTGGATAGATGTTTTTTGTGACAAAGGCGCATTTTCACCCGATGATGCCCGCACAATTTTAAAAGCTGGAATGGCTAAAGGCCTCTTGCCGCGCATCCATGCCAATCAACTACAAGAAGGTCAAGGAGTTCGCTTAGGTGTTGAACTAGATGCCGCATCAGTTGATCACGTCTCTCACTTAAGTGAGAAAGATATAGAAGCACTTTCAAAGTCAAAGACAGTTGCAACGCTTCTGCCAGGTGCTGAGTTCTCCACTCGCTCGCCTTATCCAGATGTTCGCCCACTCCTTGAAGCCAGCATCACCGTGGCCCTTGCCTCTGATTGCAATCCAGGTTCCTCTTACACAACTAGCATGGCTTTCATCATGGCCATTGCAGTTCGTGAAATGCATTTCTCTCCTGAACAAGCGCTCTGGTCAGCAACGATGGGCGGTGCCAAAGCACTTCGCCGAGATGATATTGGCCATCTCTTTGAAGGAGCGCGAGCGAACTTTTCAATTCTGAACGCTGATTCATACATTCACTTGGCATATCGCCCAGGTGTTCAATTAATAGAACAGGTGTGGCGAGATGGCCTCCAAATCATATAAGACCGTAACGCTCTCAACATCTGGCATAACTTTTGCAGATGTCATCGATGTTGCCCGCCATGGTGCACAGGTTGAACTCTCAAGTGCTGCAATTGATGCAATGAATGCATCTAGAAAATACATTGAAGGCTACGCAGCAGGCGGAGTACCTGTTTATGGCGTTTCAACTGGCTTTGGAGCACTTGCCAATCGCCACATCGATGTGAAAGATCGCTCACAACTGCAGAAATCTCTCATTCGCTCACATGCAGCTGGTGTTGGCCCTGCAATTGAGCGTGAAGTAGTGCGCGCACTGATGTTTTTGCGCCTTCGCACCATGGCATCTGGTCGCACGGGCGTGCGCGTGGCATTAGCGCAGTCTTATGTTGATTTCTTAAATAAGGGCATCACACCAGTAGTTCCAGAGTTTGGATCCCTTGGTTGCAGTGGAGATTTAGCACCGCTCTCACATTGCGCACTTGCACTCATGGGTGAGGGCCGAGTTCATGATGCCAATGGTGTTGAAATGGAAACCATGCAAGCACTCAACGCTGCAGGCATTAAACCAATTGAGTTAGAGGCCAAAGAAGGCCTTGCTCTCATTAATGGCACAGATGGAATGCTTGGCATGTTGATTATGGCCTGTGCTGATTTAGAGCAGCTATGCATAGTTGCAGATATAACTACTGCAATGAGTATTGAAGGTCTTCTCGGTACGGATCGTGTTTTTGCCCCAGATCTACATGCTCCACTTCGCCCACAAATCGGCCAGGCAATTAGTGCGGCAAATATCTTTGCGCTATTAAAGGATTCAGGAATCGTGGCATCACATCGTGAAAATGATTCACGTGTCCAAGATGCCTACTCTCTGCGCTGTGCTCCTCAAGTAGCAGGTGCTGTGCGTGACACGATTGCTTACGCTTCAACGATTGCCCAGAGAGAGTTGGCATCATCAATTGATAATCCAGTTGTTATGCCTGATGGTCGAGTGGAATCCAATGGAAATTTTCATGGAGCACCGGTTGGTTATGTTCTAGATTTTCTTGCAATTGCTGCAACTGATTTAGGTTCCATGGCAGAGCGGCGCACAGATAGAGCACTAGATCAACACCGATCAGCTGGTCTGCCACCGTTTTTGGCCCATGATCCAGGCGTTGATTCAGGTCTGATGATTGCCCAATACACACAAGCTGGGTTAGTTAGTGAAAACAAACGTCTTTCTACTCCTGCAAGTGTTGATTCCATTCCTTCCTCTGCCATGCAAGAAGATCATGTCTCTATGGGTTGGTCTGCTGCTAGAAAGCTACGCAAAGTAGTTGATAACTTGGCGCGCATCCTGGCAATTGAGTTAGTAACAGCTGCCAGAGCAATTGAATTTCGCACTGGGTTAACTCCGGCTCCTGCAACTGCGCGCGTGGTCAAAGAGCTTCGCACAGTAGTTGGGGGAGTAGGACCTGATCGATTCCTATCTCCTGAATTAGAAGCTGCAACTACCCTTGTTAATTCAGGAGCAGTAGTTGCTGCCGCTAAAGAAGTTGTTAAACAGCTTATCTAGAGGCTAAGCCTGCAGCTGCTTCAAGAACAAGCAGGGCTGCCAAGCGCACAGTGCGCTGATCATCTGTATCAATGGATGCATCAATTTCAGTGATATCAATTGCTCTCACGCGCTTATCTGCAGCTAAGAAAAATGCCGCTTGGCGCAGTTCATCGGCAGATATTCCACCTGGCATTGCTGCAGGACATGCCGGAACAACGCTTCGATCACAGACATCAACATCTAAATCAACATAGATTTCGCGCCCACCAGCACCTGCAATATCTAATGCTTGTTTAACAACATCTGAGATGGAGCGCGTGCGAAGATCACAGCGCGGAATTACTGTGATTCCATTTTCTTTAGCGCGCGCGCTGTATTGGGCGCTATTAGCAAAATCTGCAATACCAATCTGAACAATGTTTTTACCTGGCATCCCCGCCTGAATCAACTCCCACACAGGCGATCCATTGCTATGGCCATCTCTAAGATCATGGTGAGCATCAAAGGTAATCAGGCCAACGTTAGATAAATCAGGCCATAAGCCTGATGCAACGCTGTAAGTAATGGAGTTATCTCCGCCAAGGGCAATGAGGAGTTTGTGCTTACCTAATAACCCTTTAACTGCGCCGTGCACACGGCCAATTCCCTCAACGCCATCTGGGGATTCCACGTTACCTAAATCTGCAATTGGATTATCTGCAAGATCAAGGTTGTCAGATGTGGAGTAGGTGGAGTATCTAGCTAAAGCGTTACGGATTGCATCTGGTGTTTGATCGGCATGTGTTGGTGAGATTGAAGACAGATGTGCTGGAACACCAATTAAAGCTAGATCAGCCGAGGTGTCACTAGTTGAAAGAAGAGTGTGAGCGCGCTTCCACTGTGGGTCATTGGGCAAAGTAGCGCTTGTCATTGACCAATCCTAGGGCCATATTGTTGGACTACAATTGAGCAAGAAGAGTCGCCCGGATCACCGCGTTACGAAAGTACCGAGGAAAGTCCGGACTCCAAAGAGCAAAGTGGTGGGTAACGCCCACCCGGAGCAATCCGCGGGATTAGTGCAACAGAAAGCAAACCGCCAACGAAAGTTGGTAAGGGTGAAACGGCGGTGTAAGAGACCACCAGTAATTGCAGCAATGCAGTTAGCTATGTAAACCCCACTTGGAGCAAGACCATGCAGTTGGCGCTTGAGAGCTGCTCGCTCGAGTCAACGGGTAGGTTGCTTGAATCTGTAAGTAATTACAGATCTAGATGGATGGTGATCCCTCGCAAGAGGACAGGATCCGGCTTATAGGGCGACTCTTCTTATCAAAGCCTAAAGATTAACGACCTGTCCAAGGTTCTTGTCGATGGCAACATCGCGTCGGATGTCCGGCAAAGGGAAGCTCACGTGTAGGAGTGAAAATTCTAACTTTGTAATCTGCCCCTTCGGCTGTTGAAGGAAACAAAAAAGTAGTTTCTGAAAAGTTCGTCCATGCAGCAAACTCTTGCATTGCGTCTGTGGTGAGAGCTTCACTATCGAGAACGACACCTAAGGCATTTCCACGCGAAGGCTCCGCACCGAAGACATCTATCTCCAGATACCGCCGCTTCATTGGGTATTCATACCTCATTTTTTGAAATCTAAAAAGTCGCCAAACTTTGATCAATACTTTGGGGGCAATATTGAGGGCAATTACATTTCTTAAACGTGCTGTTACGCATAACAATGTCGTCTCCGGCTAATAGGGCGACTCTTCTTTATTATTTTGCCCCGACAAATGAGCGCTTATCCGAATCTGCCAAATGTTTTTCTGCAAGATGTTTTGAAACTATTTGAGAAATCTCGATTAGCGCATCTAGTTGTGCTGGGGATAGAAGATCGGCAAAGCAGTGCTTCACATCTTGAAACTGAATAGGAAGCGCTTCTTTCATATATTTTCTTCCAGAGGGTGTTATTTCTATAACGCAACTTCTGGCATCAGATTCGCAAGTAAAGCGGGTGACTAAGCCGCGTTCTTCCATACGCTTCGCTTGATGGGAAATTCTGCTTTTTTCCCAATCCAACTCATCGGAAATCTCACTGGAGTGAAGTGCGCCAGTAGGGGACTCTAGGAGTGCGACCAATAAAACGTATTCAGCAGGAGATAAGCCAGTGTTCTTATAAATCTTTTTAGACATATATGGAAGCAATTGAGTCCTGAGCTTATGAAATGAACGCCAAGCCCTGAATTGCTTGACTGATAGCCCATATGTTTCCATGAGCGCACTTTAGCAGAAAGTTGACATATCAACCAAATAACTGTTCAATTATGTCTACATTAAAACGGCCCATCAATTTCATGGGGCAGACGAATAGATTATGGAGAGTTGTGATGGGTATTGCATATTGGATTGTTGCCGGAATTGCTGCATTTGCATTCTTTGGCTCAGGAATGATGAAGCTAGCTTCAAGCCGTGAGAAGTTACTTGCGAATAAGAACATGGGCTGGGCAGCTGATTTCACCGCTCCTCAAATTAAGCTGATTGGTCTTGCGGAAGTGTTAGGCGCTGCTGGCTTAATTCTTCCTCATGCTCTTTCAATCGCAGAAGGTCTATCAAAGGCTGCTGCAGTAGGACTCTTCCTGATCATGGCGGGCGCAATTAATTATCACCGCAAACGTAAAGAACCAGTAATTCCTCCACTGGTTTTGGGAATTTTGGCGTTGGTAACACTTTTCCTTTAAGTAACCGATAGCTGTATAGGCCCCGCATAAGCGCTATCGACTATGCGGGGCCTTAGCTTTTCCGGCTTATAGGGCGACTCTTCTTCTAATGTTGCATTAATGCTATATAGCATATATGCTATATAGCATGAGTCGCAATCCCGAAGAGCCGGTCTATAACCGCATCGAAGAAGTACGTGCCGCCTTAGGGCTATCTAGGCAGGAGCTTGCCGATAAGGCTGGCGTGCACTACCAAACCATTGGTTACTTAGAGCGTGAGGAGTACAGCCCTTCACTCGTTCTTGCTTTGCGAATAGCGAAGTCACTGAACCAAGAAGTATCAGAGCTCTTTTCCCTTAACCCATTTAAGAAAGGAAAATAATAATGTCGAAGAAGAACAAGTTTTATTGGTTTGAGGGCGTTACTGAAAAAGGAGTCAAGTCCTTACTGACTGATGAGAACTCAAAATTCGGATGGCTTAGACCTCAGCGAAATCGCAGAGTTCTAGTTGCCCTGATGGCCGTGGGTCTTATCGCCGTATCGATGGGAAGTTACTGGCCCACTTTGAAAACGAAAATGAACTTATCTGGCGGAGCTGAAATTGTTATTTATAGTGTTACGGCGATCTTCGTTATTTTTGCTGTTCTAGTGGGTTATTTGTTCCTTCGCATAAGCGTTAGGGGCATAGGCGATGCACCTAATGAACTTCTAGACGAACGCCAAATTAAGGTGCGAGATACTTCGATTCGATATGCCTACTATGCGATGGGCTATGTAGTCCTAGGACTCTTATCGTTGATGTTTTTTGGGCCTGAATTACAGATGTTTCAACCAGAAGGCAATGATGGAAGCTATCTAATGATTGCCACCTTGTTTGCTTATGCCTCAATGCCTTCTATGGTTATGGCTTGGCGAGAGCGAGATATCTAGGTAGTCTGCCCACTATGGCCTGGTTCCTACTTTCAATTGCAATTGTTGCTGAGATAGCTGGAACGCTATTTCTTAAAGCTAGCGACGGGCTGAGCAAACTGTGGCCATCAATTGGTGTGGCAGTGGGTTATGCAATCGCCTTCTCACTCATGGCAATTTCGCTTAAAAAACTTGAAGTGGGTATTACCTATGCCATCTGGTCTGGTGTGGGAATTATGGGAGCTGCCATTGGAGGCGTGATCTTCTTTGATCAGCATCTTTCTAAGTTAAACATTATTGGCATGGCAATTATTATTCTTGGCGTAGTAGTAATGAATCTAGGCGGAGCAGCTCACTGAGCCCAGATAGCATCATGGACGTATTGAGCTAAACCCTTTACACGTCCGTCGTAATACTCCTTAAAGCGTGGGTCCTCTACATACATCACTGCCAAGTTCTTCTGCATCTCAACTGAGCAGTCATAAAACCATTTTGTTATTGCTGCTCTGTGAGCAATGACAGCTTCTTTAGTCTTGGGGGAGTCAATGGCAAGACTGTTACCGAAGGCATAAACAAATAGTTCAGTTGCAGCTTCTTGATCTACTTTTGCCGCAGCAAAGTCATCCTTTGAGTATTTAGAGGTTTTGGACGTTGATTGGCGATAGGCATCAGTATCGCCCCAACGAGTTTGGACTTCTTCCTCATACAGACTCATGAGTAAATCCTACTCAATCAAGGCCACATACCTGCGCTGTCACTTAATAATCTATAATCTGGCAATGAAATTTCTTGTCTCAGTCATTGATAGCCAAACACGATCTCCTCACACACCGCAAGAGATTCAGGCTATTGATGATTTCAATGACAAGCTCTCTGCCCACGGCCAGCGCATCTTTGCTGGCGGTTTAGATTCACCTGCTTCTGCAATAGTTTTTGATAACCGTAATGGCGCAAACAAAAGCAGCGATGGACCATTTATTTCATCCGATGAGTTCTATAGTGGTTTTTGGATTATTGAGGCAGAGACTTTGGAGATTGCCAAGGAACTTGCCGCCGAGGGCTCTAGAAGTTGTAATAGAAAAGTTGAACTACGCCCATTACTGGGGTAATTAGTAGCTTTTGCTGACAAGTTTTACTTCATACAAAAGCTTTCCAAGATAGGCTTAAGTAATGTCGATGCCAGCTATGACCAATCGTGAAGCGATTCGAGTCGGGCTACCTATTTTCATCACAGCAATCAATATGCGGGCTGGATTAACCATTATGAGCCCGCTTTATCCGATTCTTAAAGAGCAGTACAACCTGAGCTCTTTTCACCTCTCATTCCTGACTTCACTTTCAGTTCTTTGTTTTGCAGGAAGTGCCTTCTTAATGCCACTTGTGGGCAAAATTGGTGGAACTAACAAAGTTATTGCTTGGACACTGACAGTTTTATCAGCTGCAATTTTTCTTAGAACCGTTGGTAATGTGCCAATGCTCTTTATTTCATCTGTAACAGTTGGCATTGCTATTGCTGTTCTTAACTTTTCTTTGCCTGTGTGGGTGAAAGAGAATGCTCCAGAACATTCAGGACTGCTCACCGGAATCTATATAACAATTATGGGTACTTTTGCCGCGATCTCTGTGGCAGTTGCAGTGCCATTGGCTCAAGCCACATCCTGGGGCTGGCGCTTATCGATGATCCCTTGGCTAGTCATTGGTGTGATTTCATCTAGCTGGTGGTTACTGCGGATATCAAAATCTAAGGAATCAGGGCATATGGAAGTGAGCTCTAAGTTTCACGCTGCTCTGTTTAGAAAACCTGGTGCTTGGAGCATTGCAATCTTTTTTGGTCTGCAATCAATGCTCTTCTATGGCACAGCTACTTGGCTACCAACAATTTTGGTTTCAAAGGGTTACACCCTAGGACATGCTGGATTAGCAGTTTCAATTACAGGGTTGCTTGGTTCACTCGTTGGTATTGCTGCGCCTCATTACGCATCCAAGCTTAAAAACATTCGTACTCTTCTATTACTCCTAGGCATCATGATTTCAGCAAGCTTTGCCGCTGTCATACTCGATAGCGGTTGGCGTTTAGTCATCTGGTTATTGATCTCAAACATCGGACTCTCCATTACATTTCCTTTGTCGCTGCTTTTAACTGTTACACGCAGCATTGAAGCCGGAGAGACTCGATCTCTCTCAATCATGGCGCAATCCATCGGTTATCTCATGGCAGCTTTTGCCCCGGGAATCGTTGGAGCAATCTTTGATTCAACCTTGAGTTGGAACACAGCATTGCTTGTGCCTGTGATCCTTGGACTATTTCTAGCTGGTGTTGGTTATTTTGCAGGTAAGCCTGAAAAAATCACCATTTAACCTCATTTAAATTGCTCACCAGTTACCATTGGTCATTAATAGCGAGATGAAAAGGTGTTTACAGTGTTTGAATCAATAGTTCTGGGGATCATTCAAGGTCTTACAGAGTTTCTACCTATTTCATCTAGTGCCCACCAGCGCATTGTTGGAGAGTTCTTTAGCAATGCTCAAGATCCAGGAGCCCGCTTCACGGCAATTACCCAAATTGGCACAGAGTTAGCCGTTCTTATCTTTTTTAGAAATGACATTAAAAACATTGTTTTGGCCTGGTTTAATCAAGTTGTATTGCGAAAAGAGTTAGTTGCTGATCAAAAACCGCTAGCTCGCATGGGCTGGCTCATTGTTGTAGGTAGTCTTCCAATCGTTATCCTGGGATACCTCGGCAAAGACATCATTACTAATGATTTCCGCTCACTTTGGCTCATTGCTTCAACCTTGATTATCTTCGGTGTGATTCTTGGTTTAGCAGATCACTTTGGCAAGAAAGAGAAGGGCTTGAGTGAACTCAACGTCAAACATGGCATCCTTTACGGTCTAGCCCAATCACTTGCATTGATTCCAGGTGTCTCACGCTCTGGCGCAACGATTGCAATGGGTCGCTATCTCGGTTACACCCGCGAAGCTGCGCTGCGCTATTCATTCCTCTTGGCTCTGCCAGCAGTCTTTGGCAGTGGGCTCTATGAACTCAAAGGTGCTTTTGGAGCAAGTGCTTCTAATGTTTACACCCTGCCACAGACCTTTATTGCCACAGCAATTGCCTTTGTAGTTGGCTACGCCGTCATTGCCTGGTTACTCAAGTTTGTAACAACAAAATCCTTCATGCCCTTCATTATCTACAGAATCGCACTTGGAGCTATAGTGTTGGTCCTATTGAGCGCGGGCATTATTAATCCATGAGCAAGGCACAAATCACTGCGCACTTAAAGAAATTTAATAAAGCTCAGCGCGATATCCTGAGCCAGCTTCGCAAAGAGATCCTAGAAGAGCTACCAACTGCCCAAGAGATCATTAAATACGGCATTCCCACCTTTGCCATAGAAGGTGTGCCAATTCTTGGCTTTGATGGCTATAAAGCCCATAACTCACTTTTTCCTTATAGCGGCTCTACTAATAAGTATCTAGAAAGAGAGTTAGCTAAATACGTTCAGACCAAAGGCTCCATTCATTTTGCACTAGATAAGCCCTTTCCACGCGCACTTCTAAAGAAGATTATTAAGGTCAGAATTGCTCAGATCAATGCTTCCTATCCCAACAAAAGCGGTGAGTACTTAGAGTTTTATGGCAATGGCGTGCTTAAAGCTAAAGGGAAAATGAAGCAGGCAAAAATGCATGGGTATTGGGAGTGGTTTAGAAAAGATGGAACCAAGATGCGCTCTGGTTCATTTGCGGCAGGGGAGCAGTCAGGTTTATGGATTACCTATGATCAAAGCGGTAAGGCGTATAAGAAAACTAACTTTCCTAGCTAGCGAACCCAAATCTCTAATTCACAAGGAACCCACAGAAAATACTGTAGAACTCGTCTTCAAATGAATTTACCCTTTCCTTATTAGACATGGAATGAGGTGGCGCCGTGAGTGAAGGTGCAAAAGAACTCTTAAAGAGTTGGGCCAAGAATCCAATTTCAAGACGCTCTCTTTTTGGTCTCGCCGCAGTGAGCGCATTTGCTTCGACACCATTGGGAAAGGCATTTGGAGTTAGCACCCCGGTGATAACTCAAGTTTTAGGCCGTCCAACAAATACTTCTATCGCAGTCAATGTAATGGCTACTGAACCAGTTATAGCAGTGATTGAGTACGGTTACACAAAAACTCGCTATAGCGCCAAAACCAAGGAATTAACTGTAAATGTTTCCAACCCTGCAGTCTTTGAACTTACTGGGCTCAAAGCCAGCACCAAGGTTTATTACCGAGTGAACCATAAAGGTAGTGGAGCCTCAACATTTAGTTCAGGAAAGCAATATTCATTTACGACCGCACGTAAATCAGGATCAACTTTTTCATTTTCAGTTCATGGTGATACACACCCAGAACGTGCAGGAAAAATGTTTAACGTTGAGCTATATGCAGTTACCTTGGCTAACATCGCATCACAACAGCCCGATTTTCATATATTAATGGGCGATGATTTTAGTATTGATCCGCTGATTAGTAAGGGACAAGCGAACAAATCTAATGTTGAGAAAATATATAGCACTCATAGAAATTGGCTTGCAGCAGCAGGATCATCGGTACCAATTTACTTAATCAATGGTAATCATGAGCAAGCCGCCGCATATTTACTTGATGGAAGTACAGCCAATCCAGCTGTTCTTGCAGGCAATGCTCGATTGAAATACTTCCCACTTCCTGCCCCAGATGCATTTTATTCCGGCAATCAAACAGAGATTTCAGGAGTTGGCTTACCTCGAGATTATTACTCATGGACTTGGGGAGACGCACTCTTTGTAACTCTTGATCCTTATTGGCACTCCGCAACGGCGGTAGATAATGTTGCTGGAGTTCTAGTTCCAGAAGATCAAGGAGCAACTGCGGCAACACCAAAACCTAAGAAGGGAGCAACCTCTGTAGCATCACCTGCACCTGGCGGTGGAAATGGGAAGACTTCAAATCTTTGGAGTATCGGCATTGGGGATGAGCAATATGCCTGGCTGAAAAAGACTCTTGAAAATAGTAAAGCAAAGTACCGATTTGTTTTTGCCCACCATGTCATGGGCACGGGCCGAGGGGCCGTAGAAGTTTCCACAAACTATGAGTGGGGCGGATTAGATCCAAAAGGAACCACAACATTTGCAAAAGAGCGGCCAAATTGGGAACTCCCAATCCATGACCTCATGGTGAAGCATAAAGTAAATATTTTCTTTCAAGGCCATGACCATATTTTCTGCACCCAAGAACGAGATGGCTTGATTTATCAGTCAATGCCTAATCCAGCTGATGACACGTTCTCAATGTTTAATTCAGATGCATACAAGAGTGGAACAAAAGCACCTAACTCAGGACATGTGAGGGTGACTGTTTCTTCGACACAAGCTAAAGTCGAGTATTTTCTAGCCGCTCGAAATGAAGACAGTTCCAGAAAGAACTTAGAGCTTGCGCATAGCTATGTGGTCAAACCGAAAGATTAGCTATGAACGAGTCATTTAATTCCGTAAACCGTAGAACATTTCTAAAATCCTCCTTTTTAGTCACACTATTCTCATTACCATTTACAAAGGTATTTGCAGCTAATTCAGCTATAAGTGTTAAACAATTGGGCAATCCAAGTGATAGCCAAATTAACCTTCTGATCACAGCAAGTACAAGCGCCCGTGTATATGTTGAATATGGATATAGCAAGGTCGCCTACACAGGCAAAACTCCCATTGTGAACATAGCAAAAGCTGGAACGGCAAATATTTCGATAACTGGGCTCAACGCGTCATCAAAGGTTTATTACCGAGTGCGCTATGCAACAGGAACTCTCAAAACATTCCTTGCCCTACCTCAGACTTCACTTACCACTG
Organism: Actinobacteria bacterium IMCC19121; assembly: GCA_002284895.1. Taxonomy (GTDB): domain Bacteria; phylum Actinomycetota; class Actinomycetes; order Nanopelagicales; family Nanopelagicaceae; genus Planktophila. The sequence continues at coordinate 1,418,869 of CP015605.1, read as the reverse complement.
CAAAAGCTGGAATTACCGAGGTATTTGCGGTTCAAGCAGATCCACATATGGATGAAAATTCAAGTGCAGATGTATATAACGGAACCCTTAAACAAATTGTCGCCGCAGCTCCCTCCTTTCTAATGGATCTTGGAGACATTTTTATGGTCGACAAGTTATCCGATAAGAGTGAGAAAAACATTCGGGGCCGATTTGAACTCATGAAAGGTTTTTATGAAAAATTAGGAACAGTGCCTCTTTTGATTACATTAGGTAATCATGATGGTGAACTTGGATACAGCACCTTTAATACAAAGAAATATCGCAAAGAGTACTTTCCAGAACAAACCGGAGATCTTGCCTATTACTCTTTTAGCGGACCAAATTCACTTCACATCTCCCTGGACCCATTCACATACACAACTAAAAATCCAACTATTGATGGATGGGAGTGGACATTAGGCAAGGCTCAGTACGACTGGTTTAAATCCACTCTTGAGGCATCAAAAGCAAAGCATAAATTCATCTATATTCATCATTTATTGGTCGGAGACCCACAGTCACGCGGGGGAGTTGAGATTGCAAAGCTCAATGAATGGGGTGGAAACAATAAAGATGGCACTTATGGATTTGATACAAAGCGCCCAAGTTGGGGGAAGCCGATTCACCAACTTTTGATAGAAAACAATGTTGGTTTCGTTTTTAAGGGTCACGACCATCTCTATGTAAAGCAAGAGTTAGATGGCATTATTTATCAAACGTTGCCTCAGCCAAGTCATCCAGGAAACAAAATAGATGTTACCCAGTACGGCTACATTTCAGGCAAAGGTGTTGGCGGATCAGGATTTCTTAAGGTTAGTGCGGGGCCATCAAATGTGAAAGTTGAGTTTGTCTCCTTTAATGGAGAAATCCTCGACTCCTACGAGCGATGACCGTCAGGGGTTTAGCTTCCTGGGCTCACCGTCGACATATTGAAATCTTTAATCACTAGTGGTGGAACTGACATATTGGACATATCGCCAGCCCATTCACGTGGTTGAGTCCATTCAGATGCACCAGCATGTGCGATGCGAGAGAGGGCTGAAACCGGTGAATCATTCCAACGGAAATTATTGGTTGCACCAACTACTTCACCGCCCTTAACGTGATAAACACCGTCACGAGTTAAGCCTGTTAGAAGTAGTGAGTTGGGATCAACCATGCGGATATACCAGAAGGTTGTAAGAAGTAGTCCGTTATCAACTTTCTTCACTAGATCTTCCAGAGTTCCACTTGCTCCATCAACGCTCATGACTAGGTTTTCACCGATTGGTGTGAAATCAAGGTTAGTCAGCTTTGCTGAAGCTCGAGTTTGAACCAGAGATTGCAAGACACCATCTTTTAGCCAGTCAACGCGCTTGATTGGCTGACCATTATCAAAGACAGATGAGAATGGTGAACTCACAGCGGTTGCTACAAAGTTAGATGCAGGCAGCTGCTTGAACTCAGGATCGGTAAAGAACTGCAGAGAAACATTTGAAAGCTTCTCACCGATGCGAGTTCCCCCACCTTTTTTAGAAAACACAGATTGACCTTCATGAGCATCACGAGCAGTTGATACCCACATCATGTAGGTGAAGAGATCTGCAACAGATCCTGAAGGAAGGATGGTGTCATAGCGACCAGCTGGAAGATCTACTTTTGTGCCCTGCCAGGTTAAACGTTGGCGAATCTGGGCATCGATGTTTGCAACAGATACATCTTTAAAGTCACGAGTTTCAACGCCAGCCCATGTGGAGCGTGAGCGATCATGAGACTTTCCAGTCATCTCTACGCGGCCAACTGGTGAATCTTTGCGCAAGCGCAACCCACCCTTTGATCCAACCCAGGTTGTTTCATTGGTGTGTTCTGAATATCCAAAGAGTTCGATTTTATCTGCAACCGAGCGAGAGAACATATCTCCTAACGCTGGAGCAAAAGTAGAAAACACTTCTGGTCCTGTTGGAACGTGAGCGCCTGACCAATCACCAATTGATACGTTTGTAGCAAGAGGTGCGTAATCATCGGCTGGACCTGATGCCTTTGCTGCTGCAATAGCTTCTTCGAGCAGCTTTGGAACATCTGCAAGTGAGACATCTGTGCGAGAAACGCCACCAGATGCCATGCCACCATCAACGGCAACGAATGCAATAACTGTAACGCTGCGCTCTTGGATAACACCATTAGTAGTTAATGTGCTACCAGCCCAACGTAGGTTGGCTTGCGTCTTATCGCGCACAACAACAATGCAGTCATCACACGTTGCAGCCGATGTGATCTTTTCAATTAGATCTTGAGCAGAAATCATTTTCCAGCCTCCGCAACAGTATTGAGAATGTTTACTTTGTCGAAGATTGCCGCTGGGCAACCATGACTTACCGCTGCAATCTGACCTGGTTGGGCTTTACCGCAGTTAAAGGCACCGCCTAGAACATAGGTTGAAGGTCCACCAACAACCTTCATTGATCCCCAGAAATCAGTTGTCGTTGCTTGATAAGCAACATCTTTGAGTTGACCAACGATTTTGCCGTTCTTAACACGGTGGAACTGTTGACCAGTAAATTGGAAGTTATAGCGCTGCATATCAATAGACCAGGATTTATCACCCTTAATGATGATTCCATCTTCCATAGAAGCAACCATTTCCTCATAAGTTGGACCTGTTGGATTTGGTTGCAAAGAAACGTTAGGCATGCGCTGAATTGGCACGTGGGCGGGTGAATCTGCAAAGGCGCAACCATTACTGCGATCGCGATTAACGCGGGCAGCGATGCGACGATCTAACTGATAACCAACAAGAACACCATCTTTAATGATGTCCCAGCGCTGGGCAGCAACGCCTTCATCATCAAAGCCCACTGTGCTAAGGCCATGAGGTGTGGCGCGATCACCAGTGACATTCATCAGCTTTGAGCCGTATTGGAGCGTATTTAACTTATCTGGTGTGGCAAAAGATGTTCCGGCATAGTTTGCTTCATAACCAATTGCTCTATCTAGTTCAGTTGCATGGCCAATTGACTCATGAATTGTTAGCCAAAGATTTGAAGGATGAACTAATACGTCATAGCGACCAGGTTCAACTGAAGGTGCTGCAACCTTTTCAGCCAAAAGAGAAGGAAGTTCTGCAATCTCATCATCCCATTTCCAATGGGAGTTACCCATCCACTCCCAGCCAAAGCCGGCAGGTTGTGCCAAGGTGCGCATGGATTCAAAGCCATGATCTCCAATAGAGATTGCTTCAATCTGAGTTTGAATGCGCACACGTTGCTGTGTGGTGCTGGTGCCATATGAATCGGCGTAGTGCTTTTGTTCTTTAACAAACATAGTGTGGGCAGATGTGTGATTAACGTTTGCACTCTTAAGTAAGCGATTACTTAAATCTGCTAAGCGATCCTTCTTATCTGAATCAGAAACTGAGAAAGGATCGATTTCATACTCAGATACCCAGGTTTGGTTTGCATACACAGGCTCTGTTACAAGTGAGACTAACTCTGTTGAGAGTGGCTTTGATGTCTTAGCCATTGCAACGGCAGTTAGCGCCAGCTTCTTGGCAACATCGACAGAGATTTCAGGAGATGATGCAAAGCCCCACGCTCCATTGACAATAACGCGAACACCTAAACCGGCATTGGTCTCATCACTTTGTGTTTCAGGACGAGCATCACGCAGCGAGAGCAAACCATTGCGCGTGCGCTCTATTCGCACATCTACATGGGATGCACCGGCATCTTTTGCGGTACTGATCGCGGCATCACTAACGGCTGCTAGTGGAAGGGCTAGGAAATCTGCATCTACGTTTTTGTTCACCCCCGCACCCTATGTCAAATTTCTCTTTAGGGCTAGCACTCCTTAATAAAGCCCATCTTTCACCCTGTGATGTAGGGAATAAAGGCATCGTTAAAAGTGACCCAAGAGATATACGGGCTAGAGGTACCCCTCAGAAAAAACCTCACTAAAAAATATTGCAGTGAAACGATTCACCTGTAAGCAAATAGAAGTATTTCAGGGAGAGATGAGAGAAAAATGAAAGTACAGAGAAGAAAATTTGCACAGATTCTCGTTGCATTTGCGGCGATTTCACTTGTCGCTGGCAACGTAAGCGTTGCTAATGCAGCAGCAAAGAAAACAATTACTTGTTACAAGGGAACAGTAGTAAAGAAAGTAACTGCGACATCTCCAAAGTGTCCAGTTGGTTACACCACTACAAAGCCAGCAGCAACAACAGCTACTAAAGCTGGATCTGTTGCTTTTTCAGGAACATACAAAGGAAAGATTTCAATTCTCTTTGGTGATGGCAACCTCATTCAAGTGACCAAAGTTGATGGTACCGGGACAGGCAACGTCAGTGGACTCACAGGTATGAGCGGAACTGCTTCTGCTGTACCTGCAAATCTCTGTGACAACTTTGATGGCAAAGGCGTCATTACTGGTGGAGGAAATAGCCTTAACTTAACTTTTGATTCTTCTTCTCAAGGGTGCGCAGATTCAGATTCTGCGCCAGCAACTATCACCATTAAAGGCAGCGCAAAAATCACAGGTGGGTCAGGTAAGTATGCAGGTGCTTCAGGAACTCTTACCGTAAAAGGCACCTTTGATATCAATAGCAAAGGAATTGTGAACTCTTCTGAATCAACAAGTTTCATACTCGATCTAGCAGGAAACATCATTACTAAATAGTTTGACCTAGGTACAACAAGGAGAAAAGTTATGAAAAAAGTAATCGCAGGAATTGTAATCTCAGCTATGGCTTTGATGAGCGGAGCACCATCGGCAGTGGCAGCGCCAGCGCCATCAACGCTTGTTCTCTCTGGTGGTAGTGGTGTTTATCAACTAGATCCAATCGTAGTAAATGCAACTGCAAGTGTGGCTGGAGTAGTAGCTTTCAAACTCAGCGGCAAAGTAATTGCTGGTTGCGATGCTGTGGCCACAACAACAGTTGCACCATTTGTTGCTAAATGCTCTTGGGTACCAGCAGCTGCAGGTCCTGCAGCTCTATCAGGTTCACTTACTCCTAGTGATTTGGCAAACTTTGCCCCAGCTGATTCACCAACGTTGAATGTAAAAGTTGGTGTGCCAACTCAAGGTGTGGTTTCACCTATTCATATCTATGTTGACACTGTTTTAGCCAGCGGTACCTCTGGTGCTCTCGGACCACGCTTTGGCGTTAGCTGTGCAATCACTAACGAATACATCGTTGGTCAAGGCATTGTCTTTCGTGTTTATGCCAATAACTCTGATCAGGGTGGGGCAGTAATGGATTCAAAGAACACTGCAAAGGCATACATTGAAATTGCTGGCGTTAAAGATCCCATTCCGCTTTCATATGGAAATCACAGCGGAATCGCATTTTGGACTGCAGTTCTAAGAACAGGTGCTGCACCTTTGTATAACACTCTTGGTGTTATCAATTACAAAGTCACCATGGTCGCTAAAGATTCAACATCTATGAAGGTGCTTTCTACAAAGCTAGTTCCACAAACTGTAGATGGAAAGCGCGTCATAGGTAGTGATGGTCGACCTGTCTATGACCGCGTGAGCTACTACCGCACTGTCCAGGTTAGTCCAGCATTAAAAGGTGCAACTGGAACCTTCACACCTAACTGGACCGTGGCATCCATGCTCACACTCTTCGCCCTTCCAAAGGCATAGGGAAACCCATTTCTATCAACTACTAAGAACGGAGAGATCGTGAGAGTGAAATCAAAAGCTCTAAAGACAGTATGTGCCTCACTGCTTGGGTTGGCGGTAATTTCGCCAGCACAAGCTGCAGATACTGCTTCAACACAAATTAACTTAACCGCTCCAGCAGATATTTCTGGTGTGGCACCACTTCCCTTCACTGGCACAACGGCTGCGGCATTTACGCTTCCTGAGCCAAGTGCGAACTTGGTTGTTACGCCACAGCAGGGATTCATCGGAGATGCTTTCTCAGTTTCAGGAGCTGGCTTAGCTGCTAATACTGAGTTATCTCTGGTGTGGGGAACTAGTAATGCAACGTGGGTTGCAGATGTTTTACCTAACTCTGTTAACTACATGGGAGTTAAATTCACCAAAGTAAATATCGTCATGGCAAATGTAACAACTGATGCCAACGGAGCCTTTACCTATAAGACAAAGGTTCCATCAGATTTCGGTGGAATTCATGATATTTATGCAGTTGCTAATGGAGTTTCACTTGCTCATGGCGGCTATCAGATAAGCCGAAAGGTTTCGATTACGCCAACAAGTGGGCCAATTGGTACACCCATCACCGTTACTTACACTGGTTTAGGTGCAAGCCTCTATACCGCTGGTGGATCTGTTCTATGGGATAACAACTTTGCAGGTGAAATGCAAGCGCTATGGACACGAGGAACTGCTAAAGCAGTCATTCGTGCATCTGGCGCTATTGGTAATCACGTGCTTCAGGTTCAAGATGGAATCGGAATCACTTACCTCAACATCATTCAATCCCCAGTGCCTTTTGCAAATGGTGGCTCGGCTATTTTTAGAATCACTAAAGATGCAGGAGCTCCTGCTGCCTATATTGTCTATCCAAAGAAAGTCACACCTACCGTTTCACTTCGCACAACTTTGACTGATTTAGGTTTAGATCCAGCCTCTAAGGCAGTAGCTACGCTTTCTAAAAATGAAGGCATAGTGGGCTCTAAGACCACCATCAACGTTAAGGGAATGGTAACTAGTGGTGTGCACACACTTGTGTGGTCAACAGTGGTTGGTAGCCGTGTTAACTGCCCAACTAGCACCTGTTGGATCTATAACGGTATCCCACTAGGAACTGTCGATGTCACTTCTGCTGATTTCTCAAAAGAGGTAGAGATTCCAGATAACTTAGGTGGATTCCACGTTATCCAGATTAAAAAGGGTGATGTGGTTGAAGCACAAGTTCCTTTCTATGTGCAGGAGAGCATTTTCAACTACACAGATAAAAAAGGGAAAGTACTAAGTGCTGGAATTGCAAAAGCAGATCCAATCCCAATGCCTGAATCACGCAATGGCTCTGGAGTTCCAACTAATAAGTTTAAAGTTGGCGAAGAGTTCACTATTGCAATGAAGGGTGTGGGCTGGACTCAGCTAGATAACACTTTGGCTGTTACCTATGACAACAGCTATATCGGTTATGGATGTGGATTTAACTCCAATGGCTATATGGTAATTCACTTGAAGGCAACAGGTGCCCCAGGTACTCACATCATTGACTTACATCCATTGATGTATACAAACCAGCCATCATTTGCTGGTACTCCTTATGGAATGTTGCCAATCTTGACTGCAGATCGAGATTTCCCAGGTCTTGCACTTGGGTATCAACTTCCATCAGTGCACTTCGCAATAACTGTTACAAAGTAGCTCGAGGGTAGGTTAAAGCCTCGCTTCTGGTCTCTCCAGGGGCGAGGCTTTTACCTTTAACAAACCAGCCAGGCCTTGCGGTAACCACCAATTCCAGCGACCTAGCAGCACCATGGAACTAGGAAGAAGAAGCCCGCGAATTATTGTGGCATCGATGATTATTCCAACAGCAAGTCCAATACCTAACTCCTGCAGACCTGCAAAGTGGCCAAATACAAAGCCACTTAACGCTCCCACAAGAATGATTGCTGCACCGCTCACCACACCACTGGTGTGAGCAATACCGTGAGTGATTGCATCGTTATTGGATGCACCTGCATCTTTTGCCTCTCGCATCCTTGAGACTAAGAAAATCTCATAATCCATCGATAAGCCAAAGAGAACCGCAAACATGAAGATCAAAACCCACGCTTCAATTTGATCTAATTGATAGGTCCCAAGCAAGGTGGAACCAAAGCCAAACTTAAAGATGGCAACAAGTGATCCAAAGGAAATAGAAATAGAAACTAGATCCATGAGAATCGCTTTTATGGGCAGAATCAGAGATCTAAATGCGCGAGCTAAGAGCAAGAAAGCTATAAGTAAGAGTAAGAGGATGATCGATGGCAAGCTACCAAGGATTGCACTAATAAGATCAACACCTTGGGCGGGGGAGCCACCTAAATAAATCTGGGCTCCGGTGGGAAATCCGCTCACAGAAGTGATGTGTAATCGAACATTCTCAACTAATTCCCGAGTCTTTTTATCTCCAATTGCATTGCTACCAATGACATACATGCGAATGAATTGACCGGTGGAGTCCACATACTGCGCCTGCTTGCCAGATGCCACCATGAAAACTTCTGGCATTGTGGAAATAGAAGTTGCCAGAGCCAATCGTGCTGCTTCCACCTGTTCAGTTGCAGCCCTATTTGGTGCTCCTAAATCGATGACAATCTCATGTGGCGTGATGACTCCAGGGCCAACCTTTTTAGCGATGTCACTGAGAACCGCGCCTGATTCAAGATTTGCTGGAATAGCAGTGAGTGAACTGGGAGTGATTTCTAATTTAGAAACTAATGATGCTGCCATCAGGAGTGCAATAAGTGTGATTGCAAAAACTGATTGAGCGCGTGGGATCACCCAACGAGATAGTTTGGCCCAAAGACCAGCAAGTGGGTCTTTCTTGCCCATAATGCCTTGATAACCATCGCTAAAAACACGCTGGCCTAAGAGTGAGAGCAGTACTGGTTGCAGGGTCAATGCAGCGATAACGCTAACCAGAGGAACTAACACTCCAGCAATACCCAGAGATCTCACAAAGGGGACAGGAACAAGAAGCAGAGTGGAGAGTGCAACAGAGACGGTTATGCCAGATAAAACAACTGTTCGACCTGCGGTTTGCATCGTGCGTATGAGTGCGACTTCTTCATCTACGTTGCTAAGTAGCTCTCTACGATATCTGTGCACCATAAGTAGTGAATAATCAATAGCAAGGCCAAGGCCAATGAGTTCGACGATATTTGGGACATAGAGAACCATCAAGAGTCTTTGAGCAATGAGATAGATGATTCCAAGGGCTAATGAAACTGATGCTGTTGCAAAGATTAAAGGGATGAAAATGGCCCAGGTTGATCCGAGCAAAAGAAGTAAAAGCAGAAGGGCTATAACCACTGCAACCAATTGGCCGCGTTGAAGATCACGGGCCAATACGGGAGTGACATCCTTTTCAATGGCTGGCGGTCCAGTGACGTAAGCACCGGTTAATCCCTGTTGGACCAGTGCTTGCCGAAGTGGAGTGGTGTATGCAGCGGCTTCAACTAAGGAAAGCGGAGTAGTCATGTTGGTATAGAGGGTTCCCACAAGTGATTTTTGTGCACCAATCTGTGATCCTGGAATCACTGCACTTGCTTTTTCAACGGCTTGCACAATACCTGCTAGTTCTTCTTTGGTTGCATTGGTGTACTTGTAAACAACAGTAAATGTGCCTTCGGTATTTTCTCCAAAATTAGTATTAAGAATCTGGCTAGCTTTTTCAGATTCACTTCCAGGAACGTTAAGTGAAGTTGTTAAGTATTGATTGAGGTTTCCTGCAGCCACTAACCCAACTACTGTTATGAGTAGCCAGATCGCCACAATTGGAGTCCTATAGCGAAGGAGACGACGAGTCCAACTTTCTAACACACAAGTAGTGTATTGATTTGCAGTTCGTGCTCATTAGCCTTACGATTTAAGCGTTTAAGGGGAGTACCTCACTACAGCTACCTCGTCAGTACGGTGTAAAAACCCGGGGCGCTGGCCGATCATTCGGTTAGGGAGACCTTGACCATGTTCTATTCATGGCTATCAAGGGAGAAATTCATGCAGGTTTCAACGCTCATCTGGTCAATCACCATTGGACTCATTCTGGCTCTCATTGTGGTGGATCTACTTACGGCTTCTCGAAAAGCTCACGATGTTAAATTCAAAGAGGCTGTTGCGACAACATTGTTCTATGTCAGCATTTCAGTTGGCTTTGGTATGTGGGTGTGGTCCTACTTTGGGTCGACATATGGCACAGAGTTCTTTGCCGCATATTTAGTTGAGTACTCACTTTCAATCGATAACCTATTTATCTTCGTCATCATTTTGGCTCAATTTGCCGTGCCAAGCATTCATCATCAGAGAGTTCTTCTCATTGGCGTGCTGCTTGCATTGGTCTTTAGAGCCATCTTTATCTCAATCGGTGCGGTTGCAATCTCTGCATTCTCATTTACTTTTGCAATATTCGGAGCCATCTTAATTTGGACAGGCGTAAGTCTTTTCAAGCATTGGGATGAAGACCCAGAACCAAATGATAACTTCATGGTGCGCACACTCAGAAAGCGCATTGCCATGGTTGATGAGTTCCATGGATCAAAACTGTTCATCAAGGTCAGTGGTAAGCGATTTGCTACCCCAATGTTCCTAGTCATTGTTGCAATTGCATCAACAGATCTGCTTTTTGCTCTGGATTCAATTCCAGCAACTTTTGGCGTCACATCACAAACCTTCCTAGTCTTTACAGCAAATGCCTTTGCTCTATTAGGATTGCGCGCCTTGTATTTCCTTCTTAAGGGTTTACTCGATAAATTGATCTACCTTTCACTTGGTCTCTCATTTATCTTGATGTTTATTGGCGTTAAGTTGATGCTCACATATGCCCATGAAATCTTTGAAAATGTTCCCAAGATTCCAACCCCAATTAGCCTTGCGGTGATTGCTACAATTTTGTTGATTTCAACTATTGCCAGCTTGATAAAGAGCAAGCAGAATCCAGAGATGAAGGCCCACCCTGGCCGCCTTACCGAGCACAAAGATGAGGACAAGTAAGTGAAGAAAAATTGGTTACTTCTACCCAAGCGGTTGAGGCAAGTAATTGCCTTTTCTGTTGGTTCCTTCTTAGTTGTTCTCGGGTTGGCATTAGTTGTGCTCCCAGGTCCATTCACAATGCCGTTGGTAATTGCTGGATTAATTGTTTTAGCCCTTGAATTTGCTTGGGCTGAGAGACTGTTAGTAAAAGCCAAGCACCATGCGAACAAGATTGTGCCTAAGAAATATAAGAAGTAAGTAGGGCATAATTGCCAAATGCCTCAGACCATCACATGCGTTGAATTGCATAGTGATGAGTGGGCACGGCTGCGCGATATTCGCTTACGAGCTCTATTGGATAGTCCTCACGCTTTCGGTGGGACTTATGAAAATGAGAGTAACTTTGATGAATCACGATGGCACATTGAATTTGCAAAGCAAACCTTTTTAGTTGCATCCGTAGATGGTGTGGATGGAGCCATGATGTATGTCGAAAATCTAGAAGGTGATTTTGGTGCAACGTGCTGGATCGGCGGATGCTGGAGTGATCCGGATTTTCGTGGAGTGGGTTTAATGAAATCCATGTTCGCATACGTAGATAAACATGCACCAACACGAGACTGGTTAGTCCAAGGCCTTGGTGTGTGGACAGATAATGATTTAGCCATAGCCGCTTATGAAAAACTGGGCTTTGTTGAAATGGGTGGACCACAACCCAGTAGCCGTCAGCCTGGAAAGTTTTATCAGCGAATGATTAGAAAAACGATTACAGCTTAAATTTCTGAAACTTGATACTTAGCTTTAACTAGCCAAGCAGGATTGATTTCAACACCCCAGCCTGGAGCCTGTGGGATTTGGACTTTTCCACCTTCAATTGCAAAAGGATTTCCAAGAAAAAGATCTTTTTGCCATGGGTAGTACTCAAAACCTTCAATAGAAAACTCAAGATATTTTCCTGGATTAGGTATTGCTCCAAGAAGATGCATGGTGGCGATAGTTACGAGGGAAAGATTGGCGCTGTGGGGAGTGATGGGCATTCCAGCCTTCTTAGCCATCTCTACAACCTTTAACGTTCTCCAGATGCCACCCATATACATAATGTCTGGCTGTAAAACATCCACAGCTCGCATATCAATCATGCGCTGCCATGTAACTAGGTCCCAATCTTGCTCACCACCAGTTACGTCAATATTTAACGCATCGGTTACTTGCTTGGTTTCTTCAAGTTCCCAGTATTTGCAAGGCTCTTCAAAGTGGCTAATGCCTTCTGCCTCAAGTAGTACGCCAACTTCAATGGCCCGCTTGGGTGAAAAACCACTGTTGCCATCTACTAATTTAGCGATGCCTTCACCGAGTGCTCGAGCAACCACAGGAACAACTTCTTCTGTTCTCCCTGGCCATTCATCGATGTCATTTCCGCATTCTGCGCCAACACGCCATTTGAATGCATCAAAGCCAAACTCATCACGAAGTTTTACTAACCGCTGCGCTTCCTCTTGTGGTGTGATGTCACGGCGCATAGAAGATGCATACGTGCGAAGTTTCTTTGCGCTTCCACCAAGAAGTTCAACGACTGGTTTGCCCTCAACCTTGCCCCGCAGATCCCAAAGCGCGGTATCTAAACCAGCATTTGCACGTGCACGATAACTTCCAGGAAATTTATGTTCTCTTGCTTCAACGAGAGTGACTAGCGCCCCAATATCGGATGCATCTTTACCCAATACCCATGGAGCTACTTGGCGATGAAAAATCTGTGCAGTGATATCTGAGTGATAGTTAGAGGTTTGTCCCCAACCGATATGTCCATCAGAAGTTGTAACTTTTACAAAGCAAACGAATTCATCAGTGAAAGTTTCTAGCTTTGTAATTGAGCCAAAGATCATCCCGCAGCCTTCACGAAAACTGGCATGTCTAGAAGTGAAACAGAAACCGTTGCACCTGCACCGATACCAGCAGCATCAGAGCTTGGAAGCTGAGCTGTTACTTTTGCTCCATCGTTCATCGTGATGTTTAAGCGGCATGAAGCTCCAAGAAAGCTTGCTGCTGCAACTTTTGCATTGCCTGACTTGCTTGCAACAACATCAATGCTCTCTGGGCGAATGAGAGCAATTCCTGTTCCAGAAGTTACAGAGCCGGGAAGAGTTTTTACTACGCTTCCTAGAATCTCAATTGAGCCACCTGATACTTTGCCAGAGATTGGATTGGTTAATCCAACGAATTCAGCAACAAAAGATGTCTTAGGGCGGTCATAGAGCTCTGAAGGAGCAGCGATTTGTTCTAGTTGGCCGTTGCGCATAACTCCTACGCGATCGGCAATACTGAGTGCTTCTTCTTGATCGTGTGTAACAAAGAGGGTAGTAGTTCCAAGTTCAATTTGAATGCGACGGATTTCTTCGCGCAACTGTGTGCGAACCTTTGCATCCAGAGCTGAGAGTGGCTCATCTAAGAGCAAAACCTTTGGTGAAATTGCAAGTGCACGGGCCAATGCAACGCGCTGCTGCTGTCCACCAGAGAGTTGATGTGGAAAGTGGTTGGCGTGAGTTGATAGACCAACAAGTTCTAGGAGTTCAGCAGAGCGTGCTTTTCGCTTATCGCCAGCAGTCTTATGTGCTTTTAGCTTTAAGCCGTATTCAACATTTTCACGAGCAGTCATGTGTGGAAAGAGTGAGTAAGCCTGGAAAACCATTCCCATTCCGCGCTTGTTTGCGTTTTGGAAAGTTACATCCTTGCCATCAACAATGAGTTGACCTCGATCTAACTCTTGCAAGCCAGCAAGGGCGCGAAGGGCCGTTGTCTTGCCACAACCTGATGGACCAAGCAGTGCTACGAGTTCACCTTGTGCGATGTCAAGGCTTAAGCCATCGAGTGCTCTGACCTTTCCAAAATGCTTGGCGAGATCAACTAGTTGTACATATGTCGAGGAGCTCAACTTATGGTCCTTTCGGTTCAGACGAGGTCAACGTCGAGTACTGCGCTTCGACGTTTCTTAGTAGGGATGGCTAGAAGTAGAACAAGAACAAAGAGAATTGAAGCCAGAGAAACTGCAACAGCCACGTTTCCATTGGTGCGACCGATTTGGGCGATTACTACCTGGAAAGTCTTGTAGTTGAGGATATTTGAAATCGTAAATTCACCCATAACAAGTGCGATCGCAATGAATGAACCATTGACGATGCCAGTCTTAATAGTTGGCATGATGATTCCAAAGATTACTCGGGAAGTATTAGCACCAAGAGTGCGGGCAGCCTCTGCCAATGTGTGGATATCTACTGCATCTAGGGCAGCAGATAAGGATCGGTATGTGTAGGGCAAAATGAGCATTGAATACACACCAGAGAGTGTGATGGGGGATTCAGTTAAGTGAATTGAAATCCAGCGATAAAGAGGTGCAATACCGACCACAATCACGATTGCTGGGATTGCAAGAGGGAGCAAACACAGAAGTTCAAATGGACGGCGCAGCAATGGCAGTTTCAAATGAACCCAAATTGCAGTTGGAACAATAAGAAAGAGAATGAGAGACATTACGATGCCGGCGGTTATGAGAGATCTTGCAATTGAGATCATTAAATCTTGTTGAGAAGGAATAATTTGCCAGGCTCTAAATGTGCGTCCCTTATCTTGGAATCCAAAAGGCTTAGTTGAGAAATCAAACATGGCATACAGAGGAACCAATAAGTAAGCCCCAACTACGGCAATTATTGACCAACGCCAGATGCGCACACCCCATGTCCTTTTCATCGACGCTGCTCCCATCTACTAACACGGCGGCGAAGCAGGGCATATAAAGTCATCGCGATAATCACCACGACAACCATGAAAAATGACAAGGATTTGGCCTCAGCGGGATTAGAGCCACCAGTCTCACTTGTTAGCGCAGTTGCGATCTCAAGGGGAGTCAGGAAATCCGTAAGATTAATAAGAGTTTGAGCTGTGGCGTAAGCAGAAAAAGAGTTAACAAAGAGAAGGAGAGCCGCTCCTGCAAATGAAGGAGTAAGAATAGGAATACCAATGCGCAGCCAGTATTCCCATGCTTTTCCGCCTAGTGCATCAGATGCTTCGCGCCACTGTGGCTTTAAATTTTCAAGTGTTGGTAAGAAAACTAGAACCATCAGAGGGATCTGGAAAAAAGTATAGAGAACGCTCAAACCCAGCATCCCATAGAGCCACGAGGATTCTGCAAGGAAAGAATTAGGCGCAACTTTGAGTGCAAAGTTTGCAACAAGTCCATTAAAACCAAAAGTTGCTAAGAAAGCGAAGGTCAACATAACGCCACCGAACTGGGCGAGCACAGAGCTCAAAGCCACAGAGAATCGGTAGAAATATCCATCACGCTTGCCATTAACAATTGCCCAGGCAAAAAGGCCACCCATAATTGCACCAGCAATTGCTGTCTTAATAGAGATTTCGAGTGAGTTAGCAAATGCATGTCGTGCAACGGGGGAGTTAAAAACTTGCTTTAGTACAGAAGTACTAAATTTTCCATAATTATCTTGAAAAGCACCAGATGCGACATTCCATGTTGGATAGAGAAGAAATAATCCACTAACAATCAAGAATGGGATTACACCTAGATATGCACTTTTACTGCGCCAATACCGAGAACCGGTCCTGCCAGTGGCAGAACCGGTTCCCTTGTATTGAAGCTGAGTCAATTGAATTGACTTCTTATTTTGTTCCTACAGCTGCAGGCCATGCAGTCTTTAGGTAGAGGCGAGCTTTGGCAGTTTGATCAGAAGTTGCTTTTTCAGCAACAACCTTGCTCACACCAATTGCTGCTTTACCTTCTGCAGAGGCACGCTTAGTCTTAAGTAGCCATACCCATAGAGTAGGAGTTGCTCCACCCTTAGCCCAGACAGTTGCACCTGTTTCACCAAGTGTGTATTCCATCCATAGACGAGCACATGCTGGGTGTGGTGCCCATGCAGATACTGCGCTGTTGTATGTAGAACCAACTGCAGCAGGTGTGTACATCTTCCATACCTTGCCAGCAGCAGCCATTGTCTTAATGACGCCAGCTTGGATGTAACCGTTATCGATCACAACTGGAGTTTGGCCTGAAGCAATAGTTGCCTCTGTTGGGTTAACGTTGATGAAGTTTCCTGCTGCCGCGAGCTTTGCAAAGAATGCAACACCCTTTGTGACATCATCAAAAGTTCCACCGAGTGCCTTATTAATCATAAAGATACCGTTCATAGCCGCTGATGAGCCTTGTGGATCTCCGTTAAGAGCAATCTTGCCCTTGAACTTTGGATCTAGAAGATCATCAAGCTTGGTGATAGTTCCAAGAGTTCCGCTGTAACCAATTGTCATCGTTCCTGTGTAGTTAGGTGAAACCTGAGCAGAAGGATCAATTGTTTGTGCGAACTGCAGATACTGCCATAGCTTGGTCTTGTATGGAGCAAAAGTACCAGTGTTGAGGTACTTCACTGCAACAGCTAGACCAATATCGAACACGTCAGGTGAACGGTTAGTTCCCTTGTTTGTGACTGCAGCATCAATTTCTTCCTGTGAAGAACCTTCTGGGTTAGCTTCATCAACCTTGACGCCGTAAGTCTTCTTGAATCCTTCAATCATTTCGCCGTAGTTTGCCCAATAAAGAGGCAAAGCGATTACGTTGAGCTGTCCTTCTTTCTTACATGCAGCTGCAAGACCGGTCATGCCGCCACCTTGTGAGGCGTTGGTGATCTTTGAATAGTCAACAGCAGCTGATGCAGAAGAAGTACTTAGTGCTGGGACCGCAAGTGCAACAACAAGTGCTGCAGCTACTGATCCGCTAGTTAGTTTTGAAAACTTCACTACGTTCCTCCTAGTTGTAAGTGGTATGTGTTTTGTCATACATCCTTACCTCTTGCACTACACGTGTTGAGCGCAAGCGGTCTGGAATTTTGTACTTACGTAAAACGAATTAGTCGAAGACCAATACGTTTCGCGCCCCCTCCCCAGCCCTTAAACGATCAAAGGCTGAGTTAAGACCCTCTAAACCTATCCGCTCAGATATGAGCTCGTCTAGGAATAGTTCGCCATTTAGATAACTTTTTACTAACGCTGGTACATCTTTTCTTAGGTTTGCTGAGCCAAAGTAGCAGCCCTTAATTGACTGTTCATTGACAAAAGGGCCAGCATCGAGCGTGATGGTGGCACCATTTTTCATTAGGCCCACCAAAATGAGCGTTCCGTCCACACCGACGGTGCCCCAAGCCTGTTGGATGGTGCTCTCACGCCCCAAAGCCTCAAAGGCGTAGTCAACGCCGCCACAGATTTCCTTCACCATTGCCACTGGATCACTAGTTGCTCCATTGATGACATGAGTAGCACCCACCTTTTTAGCTAAATCAAGTTTTTCCTGTGTTACATCAACGGCAATAATTGTTGTTGCACCCGCCATGCGAGCACCCTGCACAATATTTAATCCGACTCCACCGCAACCAAAGATTGCAACAGTTGAACCTGGCTTTACTTTGGCAGTATTTATCACTGCGCCGTAGCCAGTAAGCACTGCGCAACTAATAAGGGCGGCGCGATCAAGTGGCATCTCTTCAGGAATCACAACTGCGCCTGAAACGGGAACTACGACGTATTCGGCAAAAGAGGCCACGGTTAAGAAGTGATTAAGTTTTTCACCATTTTGGCTAAGGCGTGAAGTGCCATCAAATAAACCGCCAACTGACATTGCATTTCCTGCGGTAGAACAATAGTTAGGTCGCCCACTCTTGCAGTAGTCACAAGTTCCACAGTTAGGAACGATTGACATAATGACGTGATCGCCAGCAACAACTCCTGTTACATCAGGACCCACCTCAACAACAACACCAGCGGCTTCATGGCCAATAACTGCAGGAAATGGAACTAGCTTGCGCTTTCCATCGACAGCGTTTAAATCACTTGCGCACAATCCACTAGCTGCAACCTTTACAAGTAGTTCTCCAGATTTTGGTTTATCTAGTTCAACTTCACGGACTTCAAATTTTGAACCGATGCCATCTAGAACCGCTGCCTTCATTTTCACGTTCTAACCCCTTAGAAATTATTGCCTTACTCCGATGAGAGAAAGACTAACCCTTGATTTATAAGGCGGCTACTAAATGCCAAGCCAAAACCTGAGTGTTCATCCAGTTGCAAGGATTGGTTCATATTGTGAAACTTTTTAGGCAGAAGCTAATTTAGATCCACCCACGTTGTTTTAAGTGCACTGTAGGCATCGAGTGCATGCAGTGACTTATCGCGGCCATTGCCAGATGCCCCAAAGCCACCAAATGGTGTGATGACATCGAGCATGTCGAAAGTGTTAACCCAAACAGTTCCCGCACGAAGTTTGCGGGCAAACTTATGTGCTCGTGCAACGTTATTTGTCCACACCGATGCCGCAAGTCCGTATTCAGTTCCGTTCGCTAACTGCAAAGCTTCAGCTTCATCTTTAGCATCGATAGCAACTAGAACAGGTCCAAAGATTTCTTCTTGGGCAAGACGTGATTCAGGTTTGACGTTATCAATCAACGTTGGCTTAATCAGCAGATCTTTACCTGAAGTTTTTTGACCACCATAAACAATCTTTTCTCCATCTTGACCAACAAGGTCAAGGTAGGCGTTAACACGATCGCGTTGAAGTTCAGAAACTAGTCCTGCCATCTGAGTTGTCGGATCAAATTGATTACCAACAACAAAGCTCTCTAAGAATTTATGAAGGTGTGCGAATAACTCTTCTTTCACGCCTTTTTCAACGATGATGCGTGAGCCTGCATTACATGTCTGGCCTGCGTTGTAATAAATAGCCCAAGCGATAGTTGATGCAGCAGCTTCTAAGTCAGTGCAGTCGTTGAGAACAACTTGAGGGCTCTTGCCACCGAGCTCAAGTGAAACTTGCTTCATATTTGATTCTGCGGCGTATTGCATCATTTTGCGACCAGTTGGACCGCTGCCTGTGAATGCAATCTTTGCAACATCCATATGGCGAGCAAGTGCTTGTCCAGCTTCAGCGCCAAGACCTGGCACAACATTAAATACTCCAGCCGGTAAACCTGCAGCAGTTGCTAGCTCTGCCATCTTTAGTGCACTTAAAGATGAGTTCTCCGCTGGTTTCACAACAATGCTGTTGCCCATAGCTAAAGCTGGACCTAGTTTCCAACTTGTAATCAACATTGGATAGTTCCAAGGAACAACTGCTCCGATAACTCCAAGAGGCTCACGTGTAACCATTGCGAGGGCGTTGCGTGGGGCTGGTGCAATTTCATCGTAAGTCTTATCAATAGTCTCGGCATACCACTGGATCACTCGCGCAGAGTTAGGTGCATCCACACTCAATGCATCACTAATGGGGCGTCCTGTGTCAATTGCTTCAAGTAGCGCTAATTCTTCTCGATTCTCATTTAACAATTGAGCCCAGCGCAACATAATCGCTTTCTTATCGCGCGGATTCATCTCACTCCAGATACCGGAATCAAAAGCTTTTTTCGCAGATGCAACTGCGCGATTTATGTCTTCGCCATCACCGGAAGCCACATTACAAATTAAGTGGCCATCACTTGGTGAGTAGTTCTTAAAGGTCTTTCCACTTGCAGCATCAACATATTTTCCATTAATAAAAATCTGTGATTGAGGCTTTAGATCAAGTGCGCGGGACTGCCAAGTTTTTGTATCGGACATGTCACAGATGCTAGCGGGTTTAAGTTAATTTCTAGTAACGCGATAGGTAGCAAGAGATGGGTCTGTGGCATAAGCGATGCGCACACCTGCAGCCTTGGTTGTTGCCAGACCATCAAGAATCTGTGAAGTTAAAACTTCACCAGGTGCAACTACAGCAACACCTGGGGGATAGGGAGCGATTAAGTCAGCTGATACCCGGCCCACACAATCTTTGGCAGCCACCATCTGGGTATCTGCAAAGTAGGCATCGCGCATGGAAATGGCAACTGTTGGCACTACTGACCAGCTCAGTGATGTGGCAGTTGGGCGCGCAGTTGTTTGCAGTGTTTTGAGGATTGGAACTAGCACATTGGTCAAATGATCAAACCCCTCAGAAGAATCTGCCAGAGTTGCCAGGAATACGACTGTGTCGTTATCAGCCATCTCAACGCGGATGTTTTGAGCTTGTAATTTCTTCTCAATCTCAACTCCAGAAGAACCTAATTGATTAGCTCGAAGAACAACCTTGGTTGGATCAAAGCGGCCTGCGGCGAAATCACTAGTGTTTAAAAAGACGGGTAAATCGAAATTTGTCTGGACCTTTGTTTTAAAGCTCTCAACGTTCGTAACTAGTTGAGAAATCAACTCTTCTCCGCGAGTTTGAAGTAGAGCGCGGCATCCATCAATAGATGCCAGGGGAGCACCGGCAGGGGAAGTGGTGTGAGTAGTTTCAAAGCTTTGTTCAATGCGATCTAGGTTAAGCAACTTACCTTGGGCAAGTAGTAATGCAGATGCGCTGTATCCAGGAAGGGCTTTGTGAACACTTGTTATCAGTGCATCAGCACCCAATTGCAAGCAATGCTGTGGTGTTAAAGAAGAAAAACCAAAGTGACCACCCCATGCTGCATCAACAATGACTGGAATTGAATGGGCGTGTGCACTTTTAACCAGTGCGCCTAAATCAGACAAAGTGCCCAGATAACCTGGCTCAGTTAGAAGTAGCGCAATAGGTTTTTGATTTACTACCTTTTCAAACTCAGTTACCGAGATTCCCATCGGCAAACCTGTTGCTGCATCAATTTCAGGTGATAACCAGATTGGTTCAAGGCCTGCTAATACAAGGGCGCTAAGAATTGAACGGTGTGCTGTGCGAGAAAGTGCAACTTTGTCTCCAGGTTTTCCTAGAGCCAAAACCATTGCTTGATTGGCATGTGTTGATCCACCAGTTGAAAAGCGAGCAAAGTCGGCCTTCCACAATGTGGCAGCTAAGGCTTCAGCTTTCTTTAATGTTTGGTTGGTTAATTTGATCTCATCGAGGCCGCCATATAAAGGCGTGTCAGCATCAACCACAGCACCCAAATCTGCATCTAGGCGTGAGGCCCTCTGCTTGTGACCTGGGATTGTGAAAGGTGTGCGCTTGGTTTCAAAGTATGAGAGGTAGGCATCTAGAAGCGGTGCCGAATCTCTCAGTGAACTCATAGCGCCAAGGGTAACTACTAGGTCCTCTGATGCGAAATAAGGCCTTAGACTTTTCCCATGACCACACTTACAAATCTGACTCAAGAACGTCGTTTGGTTACCGCTATTCCGGGGCCAAAATCTACTGAGGCGCTCAAGCGCCGCACAGAAGCGACGTCAGGCGGATTGGGTATGGCAATTCCAGTTGTTATTGAACGTGCAAGTGATGCAATCTTGCTCGATATCGATGGCAACCAGATTATTGATTTAGGTTCAGGAATTGGTGTTACAAACGTAGGTAATGCCGCCCAACGAGTTGTCGATCGCGTTATCGAACAAGTGCAGGCCTTTACACATACTTGTTTCACAGTTGCTCCTTATATGAACTACATCGAAGTATGCGAAAAGCTCAATGCAATGACTCCTGGTTCACATAAGAAAAAGTCATTACTTGTTAACTCAGGTGCTGAAGCAGTTGAAAACGCCGTAAAAATTGCGCGTCACTACACCAAGCGTCCAGCAATTGTTGTTTTCGAACACAGCTATCACGGTCGTACTAATTTAACTATGGCGCTGACTGCAAAGAACATGCCATACAAGGAGGGCTTTGGTCCCTTTGCTCCTGAGGTTTATCGCGTGCCAATGCCTTATTCATTCCATTGGGTGGGCGATCAAGCAACGATTACCGAAGATGCCATTGATATGGTCACACATAAAATTGATAAAGAAATTGGAGCACATAACGTTGCTGCGATTTTGATTGAGCCAATCCAAGGCGAAGGTGGATTTATCGTTCCACCTAAGGGATTCCTTCCAGCGCTGGCAAAATATTCAAAAGATAACGGAATCGTCTTTATTGCAGATGAAGTCCAGACTGGCTTTGCCCGCACAGGACACATGTTTGCAGTTGAAGAAGAAGGCGTAGTTCCAGACATGGTTGTCACGGCTAAAGGAATTGCTGGTGGACTTCCACTTGCAGCAGTTACAGGCCGTGCAGAAGTGATGGATTCAGTTCATGCATCAGGTCTTGGCGGAACATATGGTGGAAATCCAATTGCATGCGCCGCTGCCCTTGGCGCAATGGAGACAATGGAGGAAGAAAACCTTGTTGCCCGTGCCAAGCACATTGGTGAAATTTTAGGTTCATCACTTCGCGAACTTGCTAAGAAGTATCCCGTTATTGGTGAAGTGCGTGGACGCGGTGCTATGCAGGCAATTGAATTAGTAGAGCCAGGTACTAAGAATCCAAACACAGCAGCCATGAATGCAGTTGTTAAGTATTGCCAGAGTCAGGGCGTATTAGTTCTTACTGCTGGTACTTATTCAAACGTTGTGCGCTTTTTGCCACCACTTGTTATTACAGATGAGCTTCTCAAGGATGCTTTAAGCGTTCTTGATGATGCTTTTGCTTCTCTCTAATTCTCTAACTTATAACCAAGACCACGGATGGTCTGAATCAATACAGGGTTAGCTGGATCTGCTTCAATCTTTGATCGCAAACGCTTGATGTGAACATCCAGGGTCTTTGTGTCTCCAAAGTAATCCCCGCCCCACACACGATCAATGAGTTGTGAGCGCGTTAGAACACGGCCAGCGTTGCGCATCAAGAACTCTAATAATTCAAATTCCTTGAGTGGTAAACCAACCGGAGCACCATTGATAGATGCTTGATGTCTTGCTGTGTCTAATTTGATGGGTCCAACTGAGACAACATCATGATCACCGTGCACATCACTGTCTGGAATCCCACGGCGCAGTACTGCTTTGATACGAGCGATTAATTCGCGCGAAGAATAAGGCTTAGTAACATAGTCATCTGCACCAAGTTCAAGACCAACGACCTTGTCTATTTCGGCATCTTTTGCAGTCAGCATGATGATTGGAACTTGTGACGTTGTGCGGATTGTTCGGCAAACATCAACACCTGATACTTCTGGAATCATGAGGTCAAGAAGAATTAAGTCAGCCCCTTCTTTTGCAAAGAGATTGAGCGCAGCTCGGCCATCTTCGGCAACACTGACTTCAAAACCTTCTTTTCCAAGCAAGAAAGCTAATGCCTCAGAAAATGATGACTCGTCTTCAACGATAAGTATCTTTGTCATTCAACGCTCTCCATAGGTGTTTCATAGATGGGTAGTCGGATTGAAAAAGTACTTCCGACGTTTTCGACGCTCCAGACCTTTACTTCACCGCCATGCTTTGCTGCAACGTGCTTAACAATTGAGAGACCTAACCCCGTTCCACCAGTCTGGCGAGAACGAGCTGGATCAACACGATAGAAACGTTCAAAAATTCGATCTTGCTCTGACTCTGATATCCCAATGCCTTGATCAGTTACTGAAATATCAATGATTCCAGATTCGCTGGTAGTGGTGACTGAAACCTTGGTATTTTCAGGTGAATAGTTGATGGCATTTTCAATTAAATTATGGACTGCCATGATTAACTGGTCGCGATCACCCAAGACAACAGCATCGCTATTTTCAAGATAACTCACGGTGATAGTGCGACTATCAGCGGTGATTTGGCATTGATCGATAGCTTCTCTGATGACATATTCAACGCTTACTTCTTGAGCCAGCTGTAATGGGTCAGAATCCTGAACTCGAGACAAATTGATAATCTCCTGGACTAAATCAGTTAAGCGCTTTGCCTCAGATTGCATGCGGGTGGCGAATTTAACAACTGATGCTGGATCATCTTTTGAACCGAGAACTGCTTCGCTCAAAAGAGAAAGCGCACCGATTGGAGTCTTTAACTCATGTGAAATATTTGCAACAAAGTCTCGGCGAACATCATGAACGCGCTGCGCTTCACTTTCATCACTGATAAGAACTAAAACTAAGTCATCTTTAGTTAATGGGAGAACTTTCACAGTCAACTCGTGCTTACCTTCTCCAATGGGTCCACGGGGAATTTCAATCATGCCAACCTGTTGGTTATTCGTACGACGAACCACACGAACAGTTGCTATCAACTCAGAGCTTTGAACCCGGCCATCTTTTAAAATTCCTAGAGTCTCAACACCAGCGGTGATAAATAATGGAATTTCCCCAGGGGCCAGAATCATGGAATCTCCATCCAGGAGATTGAGCGTTTCTAGGAGCATTTCGGGCAAGGCTCTAGGTTCTGGGGCCTCAATATCTCGGCGCAAGAACTTCACAGCCCTCACTCTATAGGCTCAAATCGCCAGTTTACCTTCTGTTCACCTAACCAAGGGCCTCTATTCATCACCTCCACATAGGTTTAGCGCCATGGCCCTCATTAGATCTGTATTCCAAGATGAACTAGACAACGTATCGCAGTCTCTGGTCGACCTTACTGCGATGGTTTCTGCTTCGATGACAAAAGCAACAACTGCAATTCTTTCATGCGACTTAAAACTTGCTGAAGAAGTGATCGCAACCGATGTCAAAATTGATGACTATCAGCATGAAACTGATTCACGCATCATCGACATTATTGCAAGACAGCAACCGGTTGCATCAGATTTGCGTGCCCTGGTAACGGCGTTACGCATGGGTTCAGATTTAGAACGAATGGGCGACTTAGCTCACCACGTTGCCAAGGTTGCCCGACTGCGTCATCCAAATGCAGCAGTGCCACCAGAGCTGGTTTCAATTATTCAAGCCATGGGCGTTGCTGCAGTTGCTATAACCGAAAAAGTTGGTCTAGTTATTTCTACACGAAATACTGAAATGGCACTGGAAGTTGAACGAGATGACGATGTGATGGATGACCTGCACCGAAAACTCATCGCGGTCTTGATTGAGCCAACATGGAAGCATGGAATTGAAACAGCAATTGATTTGACTTTACTCGGACGATACTACGAGCGATATGCCGATCACGCAGTTTCTATTTCGCGAAGAGTTTATTTCCTAGTAACAGGAAAGTACGCATCATAATAATGCCAACACAAGAGTTAGTAATTCCAGCACCACGAGAAATTGTTACTGAACCACGTCGTTCAGACAAGATATTTCGTGGCGTGGTGACAGGTGGGGGATTGTCGTCATTGGCAATTCTTGGCTTGATTGCAATTTTCCTTGGCTACCGAGGCTTTGAAGTCTTACGCCAAGAAGGCATTGGATTTATTACTCACTCTGATTGGTCAATTTCAACAGATGATGCAGGAAATGTTTTAGATAGCCACTTTGGTTTAGCAGCAATGCTGGTTGGAACGATTTTATGTTCTCTCATAGCCGTGGTCATAGCCGTTCCTATATCAGTGTTTTCAGCGCTTTTCTTGAACTTTTACGCACCTGGCTGGCTCAAGAAAATCCTTATAACAATCATCGACATGATGGCAGCATTCCCTTCAATTCTTTTTGGAATTTGGGGCTTCTTAGTCCTCATGCCAAGTGTTGAATATTGGGCAAAGCTTCTACATCGCTACCTAGGTTTTATTCCATTTTTTGATATGCAAGTACCTGTCTATACGCGCTCACCTTTTGTTGCAGGTGTAGTGCTCTCCATCATGATTATTCCAATCATTACATCGGTTTCTCGTGAAATTTTCTCCCAAGCACCACTTGATCGCATTCAAGCTGCATATGCACTTGGGGCCACACGTTGGGCAATGATCAAAGCCGTTGTTATTCCACATGGTCGCAGCGGTGTTATCGGTGGAGCAATGCTTGGCCTTGGACGTGCAATGGGTGAAACTGTTGCAGTATTTACAGTGCTCAATATTGTTTTCCAAGTTAACTGGCAGATGTTGCTAGGTGCTGGTGGAAACGTTGCCTCATTAATTATTCTTAAATTTGGCGATGCAAGCCCTTATGAAATTAAGGCACTTATGGCTGCAGGTCTAATTCTTTTCCTTCTAACATTGATTGTGAATGCAATTGCTAACGTAATCGTAAAGACCACTGGAAAGTCAGGGCGATAGTAATGACTATGACTGCTACTCCCTCAAAACCCTGGGCAGCTTCAGCTAAAGATCGGGCAATCGACGGAGCTATTTTTGTAGGTTCGCTGCTGAGCTCATACCTACTTGTGTTCTTAACTGCGCTTAAGGGCAAGCTGGCTTATTTTGTTTGCTTCTTTATCGCTTATGCGATCTTCACAACAGTATTTAAGGGAATCCAACGCGGAAACGCTGCAGCAAAGGATGCTCTAGTTAATTCGCTAGTTGCCATTGGTGCAATCGTCACGGTTATTCCCGCGGCGAGCATCTTGCTAACGGTCCTGCAAAAAGGCCTACCTGGCATCAGTTTTAGCCTTTTTACCAATGACATGTCTTTAGCAACACCAACTGATCCGCTTTCAAACGGTGGATTACTCCACGCAATAACTGGAACTCTTACATTGATGGTGCTGGCATTAATCATGAGTGTTCCAATTGGAATTTTGACGGCACTCTATTTGACTGAAATTAAGGGACGTTTCACTGGGCCAATTCGCTTTCTTGTTCAGGCTATGAGCGGTGTGCCATCGATTGTTGCCGGTTTATTTATTCTCTCAGCAATTCTCTATCCCATCACAAAGGGTTATTCAGGATTTATGGGAGCACTTGCTCTAACTATTTTGATGATTCCAACAATTGCGCGAACATCAGAAGAAGTTCTTAATTTGATCCCAAATGATTTGCGTGAGGCCGGAACTGCACTTGGAGGAACTCAGTGGCGAACTGTTGCGATGATTGTTCTTCCAGCTGCTCGAAGTGGTTTAGTCACTGCAGTCATTTTGGGTGTGGCACGCATCGCTGGTGAAACTGCACCAATTCTTCTTCTCACTGGTGGTGGCGACAAAGTTAATCCAAACGCTTTCACAGGTCCGATGGGTTCACTGCCTTATTACATCTGGAAATCTTTTAACGCTGGCTCACCTGAAGCAATCACTCGTGCTTGGGCTGGCCTGCTTGTTCTAGTCGGTCTAGTACTCATTCTCTTCACAACGGCACGCTTCCTCGGATCCCGAAAGGTTTCAAAATGACCACCTCACATGAAAGCGAGAACCAAGAAATGCAGACATCAGTAAAGCCATCATCATTGGCAGATGTTGCTAACGCCAAAGCGCCTAAGGTGCCAGGGACGGCAGCACTTGGAACTGGCCTTGAGACCCGTGGCGTGCACGCATGGTTTGGTAAGCACCACGCACTTTCAAATATCTCATTAGATTTTGCAGCAGGCACTGTGACTGCCTTAATTGGTCCATCAGGATGTGGTAAGTCAACCTTTATTCGAACAATTAACCGTATGCATGAGTTCATTCCTGGTGCTGCAATGGCTGGTGAAGTTCTACTTGATGGCAAAGATGTTTATGCCCCAGGCACAGATGTAACCAAGATTCGCTTACAAATCGGTATGGTTTTCCAAAAGCCAAACCCATTCCCATCAATGACTATCGGTGAGAACGTTCTTTCAGGTCTCAAGCTAGCTCAACTTAAAGTTGAAAACAAAGATGATTTGTTGGAAGAGTGCTTAGAGCGTGCAGGTTTGTGGAATGAAGTTAAAGATCGTTTAGGTGCTCACGGTGGATCTCTCTCAGGCGGTCAGCAGCAGCGTTTATGTATTGCACGTTCTCTAGCTGTTCGCCCTCAAGTTCTGCTCATGGATGAACCATGTTCAGCACTTGACCCAGGATCAACCCTTCGCATTGAAGACACCATTCGCCATCTCTCAGACACGATGACAATCATTATTGTTACTCACAATATGCAACAGGCTGCTCGTGTCTCTGACTACACCGCCTTCTTCCTCTCCGATGGAGGACCTGGCCAGATGATCGAAGTTGCTCCAACTTCTGAGATTTTCTCCCGCCCACAGGACTCTCGAACAGAGAGTTATGTGACCGGACGCTTTGGCTAAAAGACACCATTTGTTCACCTAAAGGTTTACTTGCGTTAAACCAGCACCCCTTATTCGTTAACCCTGGCTCCATAGGTTTGGCCTCGTAGTTCAAATCAAAACCTATGAGGGGAAATAAATGAGAATTTCTAAGCTCGCGAAAGTTGCATCACTTGCACTCGCGTTCGGTCTAGTAGCAGGAACACCAGCATATGCAGTTGATCTTCAAGGTTCAGGAGCATCATTTCCTGCTCTACTTATCGAAGGTTGCAAAGCTGGATTCGCTGCAAGCGGTTCAGGACATACATATGTTTACGCTTCATCATCATCAGGTACAGGACAAGCTAACTCAGACAAGTCAATCGGTGACTTCTGGATGTCAGATGGTGCTTACACAGCAGCAACAAAGCGCGCTTCACTTATTCACGTGCCACTAGTTGCAGCACCAATCGCAATTTTGCACAACCTTCCAGCAAAGACAACTCTTTCTCTTTCAGCAGCAACTGTTGCTGGAATCTTCGGTGGAACAATCACACGTTGGAACGATCCAGCAATTGTTGCTGATAACAACCGTTCAACAACAAAAGTTATTTACAAGCTAGATAAGAATGGAAACCCTGCAAAAGATGCAAAGGGAAATCCAGTAGTTCTTCGTACTCAGGTTGTACAACAGCACTACACATTGCCAGATAAGCCAATCAAGGTTGTTTACCGTTCAGATTCTTCTGGAACTTCAGAGAACTTCACTAACTACTTGAATAAGTCAGCATCTGCTGTTTGGCCAAAGGCTAAGAACAAGGTATTCAAGGATGCATTCCCAGGAAACATCAATGACACAGCTAACTTAGGCCGTGTAGTTGGAGCTGCTTCATCAACTGGTGTTGCACAGCTTGCTGGAAAGACTGCTTACTCAATTACATACGCTGAAGTTAACTATGCAACAGCAAACAACCTAAAAATTGCGAACTTAATTAACCCAGCTGGATCATCAGTAGTTCCAGATTCAACTGGTGTGGGTGCATTCCTTGCATCTGCTACTCAGGATGCAAACGGCTTCCTCACATATGACTATGCAACTAAGGAAAAGGGCGCTTACCCACTAGGTATCGTTTCTTACCTTCTAGCTGATACTAAGTACCCAGATGCAACTAAGGCTGCAGCAGTAAAGGCATTCGCTAACTACATCTTGAGCACAAAGTGCTCTAAGGATGTTGGCGCTGCACTTGGCTTCAGCGTTATCGACGGTGAGCTTCTTAAGAAGTCACTTGCTCAGGTAGCAAAGATCGGTTAATCCGCTTTAAAGATCGAGGGTAGAACGGCCTGGCTCGCAGCGATGCGAACCGGGCCGTTCTTTTCTTTGGGGCTATATTTACGCCATGCAAATTAATCTGGATAAGAAGTCGGGCCTACTACTTGGAATCATTGCTGGGCTTCTTGTAATTGTCATCGTTCTCTTAGTAGATAAAGTCGAGGATGACGATCATTTTGTTGAGAGTCACTCTTCACAATTACAGATTGGAAACTGATGTCATCTATAGCCGAGATTGCCGCTGCTTATGAAAAGGCAACGAATGAGTTTTTAACTATTGCCACCAATGTTCCTGAATCAAAGCTAGATGTGTGCGTGGGGGAGGATTGGAGTTCTCGCCAAGTTATTCACCACTGCGCCGATAGTGAGGCACAGTCTTTTGCGCGCTTAAAGCGCTTAGTTGCAGAACCTGGATCTGCTATTCAAGGTTATGACGAAGGTGCTTGGGGTAAGAACCCAACTCTTGGATACACCGTTTTGCCTGTAGAAACATCGATTGCTGTCTTTAAGGCAGTGCGTGCGGGATCACTTGAAATCATTAAGCGCCTTGAACCAGCACAGCTGAAGAATTTTTGTATTCACTCAGAGCGCGGTGAGTTCTCACTTGAACAATGGCTTGCCGTTTACACACGCCACGCCATTGAGCACGCAGATCAGATCACCAAGAACTTAGCTCTGTAGTTTTGCGCATTAGGCTGGCGCGCATGAAATCCCTAGGACCAGCCTTTAATCGCATGTGGGGCGCCAGCCTTACCTCGAATTTAGCCGACGGGGTTCTCATTGCGGCCGCTCCTCTTCTTGCAGTCACACTTACTAAGAACCCTGTTCTGATTTCAGCAATTAGCGCGCTGGTCATGCTGCCTTGGCTTTTATTCGCCATTCCTATTGGGGCCATTGTTGATCGCGTAGATAGAAGATTCTTATTAGCCGGAGCTAATGCGGCCAGATTTGTGATTGCTGCTCTCATTGCGCTCTCCATTGCTACCAATACGATCACAATTTACATATTGCTGCTAGCAACTTTTGTGATTGGAATGTGTGAAGTAACGGCGGATATCACTTCACAGTCTTTGATTCCACAAATCCTAGACAAGAGTGAGTATGAGAAAGGCAATTCCAGATTTCAAATCTCAGAAACCGTAGTTCAAGGATTTATCGGAACTCCGCTCAGTGGCTTTCTCTATGCAGTGGCTATTTATCTGCCCTTTGTCATTAACAGCGTAGGTTTTTTAGTTGCTGCTGCGCTAGCTGCATCTATTCCGGTTAAATTCTTGCAAGATATACGCATTGAAGAAAGCGCTGATAAGAAACCAGATTTTGTTGAAGACATGAGATTTGGAATTCACTACCTATATAACAACAAGCCGTTACTCAGACTTGTTGTAATAACTGCCAGTATTGGTGTGTGTTATTCCATGTCCACTTCCACCATCATTTTGTTTATCTTAAATGAGTTAAATCTCAAACCTGCCTTCTTTGGACTGGCTTTAACTATTCAAGGATCCGGAGCAATTATTGGAGCGCTAGTAGCGCCCAAGCTCTCTTCCAAATTTGGTCGCAGCAAAGTTATGGCTGTGAGTATCTTTCTGAGTTCACTTCTTATACTTCTACAAGGTTTATCACCCACTATTTATGTCTATGTTGCTCTAGCTTTCATGGCCTCTTTCACAATAACCAACTGGAATATTCTTCTTATGGCCACTTATCAAAACGTTATTCCGGGACATCTTTTTGGACGCATACATGGAACTAGGCGCACATTAGTGTGGGGATTAATGCCCTTTGGATCTTTACTTGGTGGCCTCATAGCTAAAGGGGGGTTACGCCTTCCCTTATTAATTGGCGGTGCAATTGCAACAGTGATTGCACTTCTTTCACTGAAGTTTCTTCTCCATGTTGGTGAAAGCACAGTAGAAGAGGTGCTAAACAATGACTAAAAAGCTCGGCTCTTCCTATTGGAAACTGTGGACTGCAACGGCTATTTCTAACCTGGGTGATGGTGTTTCTATGGTTGCCTATCCATGGCTGGCATCAGCTGTTACTCGCTCACCTATTTTAATTGCTGCTGCAGGCTTTGCATCACGTCTGCCGTGGTTGGTCTTCACATTACATGCCGGAGTTCTAACTGATCGCTTTGATCGCAGAAAACTCATTGTGGCAATGGATTTCATGCGGGGTTTATTGACTGTTTTTGTGGGGCTAGTTGTTTTCTTCAATAAGGATTCATTTCCAGCCCTTGATGAACTAACCACTATTACCAACTTAGAGACTAACTGGCCGATTTACTTCACTTTACTTATTACGGCCTTTCTCTTTGGTTTGGCAGAAGTTTTGCGCGATAACAGCGCTCAGACTTTGATGCCATCAGTTGTTGATAAAGAGAATCTAGAGACTGCCAATGGGCGCATGTGGTCGGCTGAATCATTGACTAATAGTTTTATTGGGCCGCCACTTGGTTCACTATTGATAGGTGTGGCAATCTTTATCCCGTTTTTCTTTGATGCGGCATCTTTCTTTTTTGCAGTTGCACTTATTGCCTCCCTTCAAGGCACATTCAAGCCAGTGGCGGATGAGAAACCACGTGAGAAGATTAATTTCAAGGCAGAGATTAAAGAAGGCTATGTGTGGTTGTGGGCCCATCCATTACTTCGCCCCATGGCAATAATTCTGGGATCAATGAATGGCATTGGCACCATGGTCGGTGCTGTTTATATT
This sequence comes from Actinobacteria bacterium IMCC19121, assembly GCA_002284895.1. Taxonomy (GTDB): domain Bacteria; phylum Actinomycetota; class Actinomycetes; order Nanopelagicales; family Nanopelagicaceae; genus Planktophila. The sequence goes on along the minus strand of CP015605.1, from coordinate 1,387,315 downwards.
TTATTTGCCCAAGAAGTTCTGCACACATCAGTTTTCACTTTTGCAATTCTTGGCACTGCTGGCGCTGTGGGCGGAACAATTGGGGGAATACTTGCTCCTAAAGTTTCTGCCACATTTGGTAGCGGTCCTTCACTGTCCCTAGCTCTGGCTGCTGCTCCTTTAGGTGCACTGGTAATTGGTGTGACTTCTTCGTGGCAAGTTGTCTGGGTTGTTACAGTTGTTGAATCTTTCGTTGCAATTTTGTGGAACACAATTACTGTCTCTCTTCGCCAAAGCATCATCCCTACGCATTTATTAGGTCGTGTTAACAGCGTCTATAGATTCTTTGCCTGGGGATCTATTCCCATCGGGATGTTTGTGGGGGGAGGGCTAGTGAGCGCATTGACTCATGTGCTCTCCAGAGAAAATGCGCTGCGGGCCCCTTATCTAATTGGGATGGCCTTGGGTCTGTTGCTCTGGGCATTGGCTGCCCCTAAGTTGACCACGGCCAAGATTGAGGCAGCTCGCACGGCTGGGTAAAAATCACCCCTCCTGCAGAGCTTCATACCATCTTTATTACGAACATCGTTACAAATCCCACGCTCATGCAAACCATTCTCCTGTTGCGTTAATACGCTCAATTCGGGCAGACTCACACCACCAAAAGCGCCTATGGGGCAGGTCGACTCTCCACAGACGCTTTTACTTATCCCTCGAGGAGGATCTATGAAGTTAAATCGCAACGCAAAGTATGCGTTCGCGGTTGCAGCAGCAGCGGCATTGGCAGTTTCACTGTTAACTCCAGCTCAAGCAGCAACTCGTTCAACTGTTATCTTGCATGAAACTAACCCAATCACAGGATTGAACTGCAGCCTTTCAGCTACAAACTCAACAACCTGTTCAGCGGTTTCATATCTGCAAGGTGCAGGCTTTAACTATTACAACAACAAGAAAGAACTTGTAAAGAACACAATTTTTGGTTCATACAAGATCACTAAGAAGTCAGCTACTGACTTCCGAGTTCAGTACACAGTTAACCCAGGCCGTGTGTGGTCAGATGGCACACCAATTGATGGCGTTGACCTACTTCTTTCACACGTTCTTGGCAGCGATGCATATTCAATCGCAGCTGGTCTAGGTGACCCAAAGAGCAAGACTGCAAAGCCAGCCTTTAACGGCCTTGGATACTCAGGTGTCTATGCCGATAACATCGTTGGAGAGCCAGTTCTTTCTGCTGACAAGATGTCTGTAACACTTCAGTACAAGAAGCCAATTGCTAACTGGGATCTTTATGGCCCAGGACCAGCTGCAGTTCACACATTGGTTTTGATGGCTGATGGTAAGACATCTCTTCAAACAGCTGCGGTCAACCAAGATGCTAAAGATCGCTTCCTAGCTGCATTCAAGGCTAAGGACACCGCTCTTCTTAAGAAGATGGGAAAGATCTGGTCTGAGGATTACACAATTACAACTGTTGATTCAAAGACAAACCCACTTCTTCTTGTAAGCAATGGTGGATTCATCCTTGATAGCGCAGTTGCTAAGACATCAGTAACACTTGTTAAGAACCCTAAGTACAACTCAGGACCTGCAATGAGCGGAACAATCGATAAGGTTGTTTTCAAGTTCATTGGTGATGGAACTGCAGCTGCACAGGCTCTTGCAAATGGTGAGCTAGATGTGTACGCAGGTCAGGCAACAGCTGATGGTGTTGCAAAGCTCAAGGCTATTTCTGCAGTGAACTTAGTGGGCGTGAACAACGTAGCCTACGAACACTGGGATCTGCACTATGACACTGTCCCTGATGAGGCTCCATACACAGGACTATTCTCTGTAAAAGATGGCGCAAAATCTCTTGCTCTTCGCAAGGCGTTCTTGCTCGCTATTCCTCGTAACGAAATCATGGAGAAGTTGATTGCACCAATTAACGGTGTTACAACTCCAATCCAGTCAACTTGGGTTTCACCAGGTTCTGCAACTTATGACAAGGTAACTGCAGCAAACGGTTCAGCGTTCTACTCACGTGGAACACAAGAAACTCGTAATGCAAGTGCACTTGCTCTTGTTCAGAAGTATTATCCAAATGCATTGAAGCAACCTCTTAAGGTTCGCGTTCTAGTTCCAGGAAACAACCCACGTCGTGCATCTGAATTTGCTCTTGCAAAGGCAAACATGGCAAAGGTTGGTTTTGAACTAGTTGGTGACGTTCGTACCGACTGGCCATCAAAGCTTGGTAACTCAGATTACGATGCATACTTCTTCGCATGGGTAGCATCATCTGTAACTCAGCGTCAATCAGCTGAGGTTTTTGACACCAATGGTGGAAACAACATCCTTGGATATAGCAACCCAGCTGTTGATGGAATCATTTCAACATTGGATGTTCCAATGTCTGATTCACTTCTTGCAGCTAAGTACATTCAGATTGAGCGTTTAACAAATGCTGATGCAGTCACTATTGGTGTGTTTGTTCACCCAGGTGTTGTTGCAGTTAACAAGGACCTCAAGAATGTAAAGCCAGCTCCTCTATCACCACAGATGGTCTGGAACTACTGGGAGTGGACATACTAAGGATTAATAATCTTTAGTTTCTAACTCTAAAAAGCAGTTCAAAGAGGCGCTCGGGGACTAACCCGGGCGCCTCTTTGACGCTATGATTCCGTCAGTGGATTTATACAAAGCCGTTTAAACCTGAAAGGTCTGAACTTACATGCTTGCATTTATTATGCGCCGCCTTGGCATCTTAAGCGTCATCCTTTTTGGCTCAAGTTTCATTCTCTATAACATGGCGGCAATTTCAGGTGACCCACTTGCTGATTTAAAACTCAGCACAGATCCCAACCGAGATTTCTTAGTCGCATCTTTGACGAGAGAACTACAACTTGATGTTCCCCCTCCCGCCCGTTATTTCTTGTGGATTAAGGGTATTTTCGGAATTTTTATCGGTAAACCAGATTTTGGAATGAGCCGTGATGGTTCAACTGTTGCTCACTCACTTGCCCTCGCAATTCCAGTAACTATTCGTCTTGTTTTAGCTGCAACTATTTTTGCAATCGTGCTTGGCATTGCTATTGGAATCGTGACCGCACTTCGTCAATACAGCCGTTTTGACTACTCAATGACTTTTGTTTCATTTCTCATGTTCTCACTTCCGATTTTCTGGGTGGCCGTACTTCTTAAGGAGTACCTAGCCATCTCATTTAATAATTTCTTACGAGAACCTAAGGTGCCCTTAGGCTGGATTATCGGGATATCTCTATTCAGCGCCATTTTCTGGGCTTCGGTAATAGGCGGATCACGAAAAGCATTTTGGACGGCATTTTTCTCAGCTGCACTTATTGCCGGTTCTATCGTTACATTGTTTAGTGTTTCTGGTTGGTTCCTCAATCCAGGTCTTGGTCCAATAGTTATCACGGCGATGTCAGTTGGTATCGCATATGGAGTAACACAATTATCAGTTGGACTTATCAATAAAGCTGCTCTCAAAGCCTCTTTGACTATGGCTGGTCTTTCACTTGTTTTTTATTACCCAGCACAATGGGTATTTGATAAGCACCCAGGGTCGTTACCTGTATTTTTGATGGCTTGTGTGACTATCACGATTGCAGTCTTTGTTGGACTCTCATATTCAAAAATTGACCGTGCACCAATCGTTAGAACAACAATCATTACTGCAGTTCTCTCTGCTGGTTTAGTAGTTGTCGATAAGTTCATGCAAACGTGGAAGCCATATATGGAAACCGATGCCATCAACTATCGCCCAGTGCCAACCATTGGTCAGCGAAGCGATTTGCTTGATACCCCTGATTATTGGCTCAAATCACTCGATATTGTCACCCACTTATTCCTGCCAACGGTTGCTCTCACGTTGATTTCATTTGCTGGATACATCCGCTATTCACGCGGAACTTTGCTTGAAGTGCTAAACCAGGATTACATCCGCACAGCGCGCGCTAAGGGATTAACTGAGCGCACAGTGATCATGCGCCATGCTTTCCGAAACACAATGATTCCTTTAACGACAATCATGGTGGTGGATTTTGCAGGTGTTATCGGTGGTGCTCTTATCACCGAGAGCGTATTTGGCTGGTCTGGAATGGGAACCTTGTTCCGCCAGGGTTTACTTGGTTATGACTTGAACTTATTAATGGGCGTATTTTTCATTACTGCCACACTTTCGGTTCTAGCTAACTTAGTAGCAGATTTGTTGTATTCAGCCTTAGATCCTCGAATTCGTGTAGGAGGAGGCGCATAATGATTTTCAAGAAAAAAGCTGCCCAGAATGCAGAAGTTAATTCATCTGGTGAGAACGCAATTGCCAACAAGGAAATTGAAGGATTAAGCCAGGGACAGATTGTTCGCCGTCGCTTCTTCCGCCACCGCGCGGCAGTATTTTCACTCGGCGTTATTTTATTTATTGTGGTCTTTGTATTTACTGCCCTTGATTTTAGATTCCTAGGTATCTGGCATGTGAAGGGTTGGTGGAAGTGGTCACCAGAGGATATTCCTGATCTTCGTTATGGAGATTGCCCTAATGACACAGTGGGTTGCCCGACGATTTCACTTCTTCCTAAAGCTTTAGGCGGAAATGGAATTGGCTTAGGAGATCACCCATTTGGCCAGGATGACATTGGAAGAGATTTCTTCTCACTTGTTATGAAGGGCACACAGCGCTCACTTTCAGTAATGGTTGTAATTGGATTCCTTGGAGGAACTATTGGAACAATCGTTGGCTCAATCTCTGGCTACTACCGTGGCAAAGTTGACGCAGTTTTGATGCGCTTTACAGACTTCATCATCACAATTCCTGCAATCATCATTGGTTCTGTAGTGGGTTACCACTTCGGAAACCTTGGAGCGATATTCCTAGCGTTCTACTTAGGCCTCTTTGCTTGGACTGGTTTATCGCGTTTGGTCCGCGGTGAGTTTTTAACGCTTCGCGAGCGTGAATTCGTTGATGCTGCCCGCGTTGCAGGTGCCTCTAATCGCCGCATTATCTTTAAGCACATCCTGCCTAACGCTGTTGGTGTGATCATCGTGTCAGTGACCTTGTTGCTATCAGGTGCGATTTTGCTAGAAACTGCCCTTAGTTATATCGGCTTTGGTGTGGTTGAGCCAGATGTTTCACTGGGTCTTTTGATTAACAAATATCAGGATTCATTTACGACTCGTCCATGGCTATTTTGGTATCCAGGACTGTTCATCATCTCTATCGCCTTGAGTATTAACTTCATTGGTGATGGATTGCGTGATGCCTTTGATCCACGTCAGCGCCGTCGTATTTCTAAGAAGGAACGCCAAGAATCAGCATCTGCTAGAAAGTTGGCGCAAGCACATGACTAAATTAGAAAATAGCGATTGCCAGAGCAATCACGATGAGCGCGATATCCAGAGCCAGGATGCGCACATCGCTTCTGACTTCGAACTGGGAATTACTAACGCCGACAAAGCTTTTCTTGCGCAACTTGGCAATATGGGCACAAACACCCGAATCACTTCGCGACGAGTCACCAACACGACGAAGCGGATCAGCACCGGGAAGAAGGTCACTCTTGTGAAGACGTCTCTGGTGAGTACGACTTGGAGCGGGAGCGGCCCACGCGTGGAAGATTTGATCACCAACGCTGATGGACATGCTGTATTTGGTATCGATCTGATCAACCAGATCCCAGGTAACGGTGATCTCTTTGGTTGGGTTAATAATCTTGATTCCCTCATCAAAGATCAAAACGTAGGGTCTGAGAAAGAGCAGGTAAGCACTGATAATTCCAGCGCTGCAGATCAGCATGGTCAAGGCAATGTCGCCGCCGTAAATAGCACTTTGAATAATGAAGCCGGTGAAGAAAAAAATCAGAACCGCTCCACTTACAAGGGCGCTGCCGGGACGGAATTTCTCGACATTGCTCATGAGTACAGTTTCTCACAGATGGAGGCAATCAATTGAGTAAGCCAGTCTTAGAGATCAAGGATTTCAATGTCGATTTCTGGGTAGATGGAGTTTGGTATCCAGCTGTTATCGATATGAACTTGTCCCTACAACCTGGCAAAGTAACTGCCATTGTTGGTGAATCAGGCTCTGGTAAATCAACTACAGCTCTGGGTTTAATGTCATTGCTTGCATCTAATGCGCGCATGAGTGGATCAGTTAAAGTTAAAGACCAGGAAATGCTCAATGCAAAAGCAATAACACTGCGCAAATTCCGCGGTAAAGAAGTTGCCTACATTTTCCAGGAGCCAATGACAGCTCTTAACCCTGTTTACACCATCGGTTTCCAGATCATGGAAACTTTACGTAATCACTTTGATATGGGTCCGAAAGAGGCTCATGCTCGCGCCCTTGAATTAATCACCATGGTTGACATTCCAGATCCAGCGAAATCAATTGATAAATATCCTCACCAACTCTCTGGTGGACAGCGCCAGCGCGCCATGATTGCTCAAGCACTTGCTTGTGATCCAGGACTTCTAGTTGCAGATGAGCCAACTACGGCCCTGGATGTGACAGTTCAAGCAGAAATTCTAGATTTGATGCGAGATCTTAAAGGTAAGTTAAATTCAGCCATCCTTCTGATCACTCACGATATGGGTGTTGTTGCAGATATGGCTGATGAGATCTTGGTGATGAAAGATGGCATTACTGTTGAAAAGGGAACTGCTGAGCAGATCTTTAAAAAGCCAGTTCATCCTTACACCCAGCAGCTATTAGCTGCTGTTCCAAGCCTTGGTACTTCTAAAAAGCGTGCGCTGCCATATAAGGAAAGTGCAAAGCCAGCTCCAGTATTAAAGCTGAGCGATGTGACTATCGAATATCCAAAACGTGGACGCATCCCAGCATTTGTGGCAGTGAAGAACTTCAACCTTGAAATCTATCCAGGTGAAATCGTTGGCTTGGTGGGTGAATCTGGTTCAGGAAAGACCACTGTGGGCCGTGCATCCATTGGTCTTCTCCCAATCAAGGAAGGATCTATCGAGATAGTTGGAAAAGACATCAGCCATGCATCTCAGAAAGATCTCTCTTCAATTCGCCGCCACACTGGAATTGTTTTCCAAGATCCAGCCAGCTCTCTCAACCCACGTCTTCCAATTGGTGAATCAATTGGCGAGCCAATCTTTCTGGCAGGTCTTGCAAAGGGTTCAGATCTTGCTCACAAGATAGAAGATTTGCTCGATCAGGTAGAGCTTCCACGCAGCTACCGAAACCGCTATCCACATGAGCTCTCAGGTGGACAGCGCCAGCGCGTTGGTATTGCTCGCGCACTAGCTCTGACTCCTGATCTACTCATTGCCGATGAGCCAACATCTGCGTTGGATGTTTCTGTGCAAGCCAGATTTCTTGACCTGCTGCAGGAACTACAAGGTAAGTTGAACTTTGCTTGTCTATTTATCAGCCATGACTTAGCAGTCGTGGACATCTTGTCTCACCGCATCGCAGTAATGCAGGATGGATTACTCGTTGAAGAAGGCGATCGTGATCAGATTTTGAAGCACCCTAAAAATGATTACACCCGCCGCTTGATTTCTGCTGTGCCAGTGCCAGATCCTGCAGAGCAGCGCGTACGTCGTGAGGCTCGACTAGCTTCTAAGAAGTAGAAACAGATGGATTTAGAGCTTCTGGTTTATGCCCTAGATCTTGTCTCCACCTTTGCTTTTGCATTAGTGGGCGCTCGCGTTGCAGCCAATAAAGGCCTTGATTACGGCGGCATACTTCTGATCGCTGCCATTGCATCTATCTCTGGTGGAACTCTTCGCAATGTTTTCATGGGCCAACAACCACCGTGGATTCAACACCCATGGTTATTTTTCCCCATCATTGCAGCGGTTGTAATAACAATTGCAATTGGAAAGAAACAAGAAGTGGGGCGCTTTGCACTTTCTCTGGACACATTGGGCCTTGCCGTGGCAACGGTCTCTAGTGCCCAGTTTGCACTCACCCATAATGCCCCGGTTTTAGCTGCTCTGGTCTTGGCAATCGTTGGCGCAGTTTCTGGGGGGTTGTTTCGAGATATTTTGTGCCAAGTCCAGCCAGTATTGCTGCACCGTGAAACTGTGGGAACTAGCGCGGTTGCGGGGGCTATGTTCTATATCGCTATGACCTCACTTGGTATCAATGAGGCCGTTACTGCCTTGGTATCAGGTGTTGCTGTTGTGGCAGTTCGCGAGATTTCAATTAAGTTCAATTGGAATCTGCCTAAAGTCATTTCGCGCTAGAGCTAATCCCGAGACTGGCCGCTGCGGTGCTTATAGCGGCCTAAGAAATCAGCCTTCATTTCGGTGAAATTGCCATCCAGGAGTGCTTGTCGCATCTGATCTACTAAGCGCACGATAAAGCGCTCATTATGGATAGTTGCAAGGGTTGCAGCGATGATTTCTTTGCCACGGAATACATGGTGCATATAAGCCCGTGTGTAGTGCGTACATGTGTAACAGTCACATTCATCGTCAATGGCCGTGAAATCGCGCTTGTAGGCGCTATTAGACAGGTTAAAACGCCCTTCCATCGTATACACAGCACTCGTTCGTGCAATTCTGGAGGCTAATACGCAATCAAATGTATCTATGCCGTTTTCAACCCCCACAAAGAGATCTTCTGGTGCGCCAATACCCAATAAGTGCTTGGGTTTATTTTCTGGCAGCACCTGATTGACCCAAGAAACGATTGTTCCCAGTGAATCTTTATCTAGCGCCCCACCAATACCAAAGCCATCAAAGGCCTGCCCAGATGAAACAAGTGCACCTAAATCCCCGGCAGCTTTTTTGCGCAAGTCTTCATATTGAGCCCCTTGGATAACACCGAAAAGGGCTTGGTAGGGCTTAGTAGATCGCTCATCTGTTAATCGCTTATGTTCATCTAAACAACGAACTGCCCACGCCAGGGTTCTATCCATCGCTAACTCTTGGTAGCGGCGGGTGTTATGCAAAGTGGTGCACTCATCAAAGGCAAAGATGATGTCAGCGCCGATTTCATGTTGAACCTTCATGGAAATCTCTGGGGTGAAGCGGTGCATTGAGCCATCTAAATGAGATTTAAAAGTCACACCCTCATCATCAACATGGGCCAGGCGTTCTTTGTTATCTGCAATCACATCATCTCGGCGAAATGTTTGGGCATCCATCGCCAATACTTTTTTAAATCCCACACCTAGGGATAAAACTTGGAAGCCACCAGAGTCGGTAATAGTTGGGCCAGGCCAGTTCATAAATTGGGCCAGACCGCCGGCCTCATCTAAGACATCAGAGCCAGGTTGCAGATAGAGGTGATAGGCATTTGCAAGGAGAGCTTGTGCTCCAAGATCTGCCATAGCCTCTGGGAGAACAGCTTTAACTGTGGCCTTAGTTCCCACCGGAATAAAAGCTGGTGTTTGGATTGCGCCGTGGGGAGTGGTGATAGTTCCAACGCGGGCCATAGAGCCTTCTTGGCTAGATTTAATCTCAAAGGAGAAACCCGTACTCACTGGCTCACCTTCCTTAAAATTAAAAGTAGTTGAAGCTTCAACTGTTAGCGTAGACTGATAACTATGGCAGGCCAAAACGCTACCGCACCCCGGTGGCTCAATACTGCCGAAATGAAGGCCTGGCGCCGTTACATCATCGCCAGCCGTCGCTTATTAGAGGCCCTAGATAGTGATTTAGATAGCCATGATTTATCAATGCCAGACTATGAAATCTTGGCCCTTCTCAGTGATGCCCCTGATCGCAAAATGCGAATGAGTGAACTCGCAGACATTGCCTTGCTATCGCGCTCGCGTTTATCGCACCGAATGAAAGTGATGGAAAAGGCTGGCTGGGTAAAGCGCGAGGCATGCCCATCAGATAAACGTGGCTACTTTGCAGTGATGACTGCCAAGGGCTGGAAAGTAATTGTGGCAGCAGCTCCAGATCATGTGGAGAGTGTGCGAAACAGATTTGTGGATCATTTATCAAAGGCTGATCAAGAAGTGATAGCAACGATTTTCACTCGAGTGGAGGAGTCACTTCGCAAAGATGGTAGTAATGATTAAATAATAAAATTGCATAAAAAAAACCCGCCACATAAAGTGGCGGGTTTTTTTAATTGCTAATTACTTAGCAGCTGCCTTCTTGCGACGGCGCTTCTTTGGAGCAGCTGTAGCAGCTGCTGCCTTCTTCTTGCGACGCTTTGGAGCAGCCTTCTTAGCTGCTGCCTTCTTGCGACGCTTTGGAGCAGCCTTCTTAGCTGCTGCCTTCTTGCGCTTCTTTGGAGCAGCCTTCTTAGCTGCTGCCTTCTTACGACGCTTTGGAGCAGCCTTCTTAGCTGCTGCCTTCTTACGACGCTTTGGAGCAGCCTTCTTTGCTGCTGCCTTCTTGCGGCGCTTCTTTGGTGCTGCTACTGCAGCAGCCTTCTTACGGCGCTTCTTTGGAGCTGCTGGAGCAGCTGCCTTCTTACGGCGCTTCTTTGGTGCTGCTTTCTTTGCTGCGGCCACGTACTTCTCCTATCGGAATGGTTCGGATCCGTCACCCAAACCTTTTCGTGGATAAGCGTGACATCATTTAGGTAAAAATGCCAACATTTTGTGACATTTATTTAGGTGCGTGTCGCAAATTCTTTTTATTTATTTTTTATGCATTTACGGAAAATTTCACTAAATAATTTATTTGATAGAGCAAAAAATCGAAAAAATATTAAAAATCGCTAATTTTTCCCAAAATCACGATATCTCGTCCCCTGATTGAGGGTTTGAGCGTGATTTTTCACTTTCAGCGGCCTTTTCGAGGGCATTTTTATCGGTTTTTATGTCGAATTTTCTCAAAATTGGGAAAAAACCGGCCAGTAGGGCCACTGAAATGATGCAGATAATTCCGCCAGCAGTGACGGAAAAAGTTAAAGAAAATGCCGCAGCCATCGAAGCTGCACGCATTTGTCCGGCCAATGGTCCAAGTGAGTAAGACAACAATTCGATTCCAGCAAGGCGTCCACGCAAATTATCGGGAATTGTTTGATTCCACATCGCTGATCTAAACAGCGCACTGACCATGTCAGATGCTCCGGCCAATGCTAGAAAAAGCAGTACCAGGGCAAGGTAATTAGTGGCACCGGCCAGAGCAATAGCTGCGCCCCAACCCATGGCCGCCCACATAATTGCACGGCCATAGAAGCGAACATTTTTCGTCCAGCCACTTGTAAGGATGATGACAACAGAACCAACGGTGCCTGCGGCATAGAGCAGACCAAGTGCCCACACAGCCCCTAACTGATCTGCCCAAAAAGGAATCAAGGCTGTGGGCATTGCAAAAAACATTGCAGCCAAATCAATCAAATACGTTCCTAGTAAATCCTTGCGAGCAAAGGAGTATTTGATGCCATCCAAAAGGGCTGCCAGGGATGGCTTTTCGGCCTCTTTGGAGGGAGGGATATTGCTCATCATTGCTAGCAAAATAAGAGAGATAACAAAGGTTGCAATATCTGCGCCATAGCCAATAGAGACTGAAAAAGTTGAGATGAGAACTCCGCCAATTGTCGGACCGATGATGACACCTGCTTGCCAGCGAAGACTCATCAGCGCCGAGGCTGCCGTCATATCTTCATGATCAACCAATCTGGGCAAGGCCGCAGACATGGCAGGTTGTCGAAGGCCGCTCACTGCTGCAAATAAACCTGCGACTACATAAATCAAAATAATGCTGGGGGAGTCAAGCAGCGAGTTGATTAAGAGAATGCCGGTTAAAAGCAGTGAAAGGGCTTCGGTGATCCAGATTAACTTCTTGCGATCAATGGAATCGGCTAAGACCCCGCCATAGAGGCCAAAAATAACCAGCGGAACTATCTCAACGAGTCCGCTGACGGCCACTGCCACATATGAGTTAGTGAGCTCTTTAATCTGAAAAGGAACTGCAACATAGGTAATCATCGAGCCGAAATACGAGATCAGTCCAGCGCTCCAGAGATAGCGAAAGTCAGCGGATTTGCGCAGGGGAGATAGGTCTATCGCGTATTTAGCCACGAGGGTGAGATTAGTTGAAAGTGTGTTCGGCTGCTGGAAATTGACCAGCTTTAACATCTGCAGCAAATTCGCCAGCTGCCGCCAGCATCTCAGATCGCATATTTCTATAGGCCTTAGCCAACTTAGGTGGATTCTTTGTAATGCCCATCATGTCTGTCCAGACTAAAACCTGGGCATCGCAATTAACTCCAGCCCCAATTCCAATTGTTGGGATCTTTAAGGCAGCAGTAATTTTCGCCGCTAATTCAGCCGGGACTAGCTCTAAGACAATGGCAAAGGCCCCGGCTTTTTCAAGAGCAAGTGCTGCTTGCACAATTGCCTCACCATCGGTGCGACCTTGGACTCGATAACCACTCAATAAATGCACGGCTTGCGGTGTTAAACCAACATGTCCCATGACTGGAATTCCTGAGGCCACTAATTTTTCAACGGTTGCAATATGTGGACCTTCAATTTTGACGCCCATAGCCCCGGCCTCTTTAAAAAAGCGAGTAGAAGTTGCAAGTGCTTGCTCTGGAGATGATTCATAGGAACCAAAGGGCAGATCGGCAAGGACCAAAGCGCGCTTGGAAGCTCTCACAACTGCGCGGGTCAATGGAATTAGCTCATCGACTGTTACAGGAATTGTGTTGGCTTCACCGAGAAAATTGTTTCCAGCACTATCGCCCACTAGAAGGACTGGGATGCCGGCTTCATCAAAAATCTCGGCAGTCATCTGCTCATAAGAAGTAAGCATCGCCCATTTTTCACCGCGGACCTTAGCCGCTTGCAGATCGGCGATTGTTACGCGTCTGTGCAGCGCGCCACCATAAAGGCTTTCCATGTACTGTCCTCTCCTCGAGGCTGCGATAGGCAGTCCCCGGGTACAGGCACAAGGGTACCCCCGTTACACTTGAAAAATGAAGTTGCGCGTGGCGCTAGCCCAAATCAACCCAACGGTTGGTGACCTTGCGGGCAATGCTGGGCTCATCGCGCAATCAGTGAAAAAGGCCCAAGAACAAGCCGCCAATCTGATCGTGTTTCCAGAAATGATTGTGACTGGATATCCAGTTGAGGATTTAGCTCTTCGTCCATCCTTTCAAGCAGCCAGCATCAGAACTATTGAGGAAATCGCTGCGGCAATCACAGGTGATGTGGTGGCAGTTGTTGGCTACCTAGATAAAGGCCCAAAAAACTGCGTTGCAGTTATCCATGATGGAAAAATCAAGGCCAGATATGTAAAGCGCCACCTGCCTAATTACGGCGTCTTTGATGAGTTTAGAAACTTTGTAGCAGGAGATGAATCCCTCGTTGTTCGAATCCATGGAGTAGATGTCGCCGTGGCAATCTGTGAGGATATTTGGCATTCACTGGATTCGATTAGTGCAAGAACTCCAGGTTTATTAGTCGTTCCTAACGGCTCACCCTTTGAGAGAAACAAAGATGATGTTCGACTAGCTCTTGTGCAAAAGCGGGCCAAGGAAATTGGTGCACCTGTTGCATACGTCAACATGACTGGTGGCCAGGATGATCTGGTCTTTGATGGCGACACAATCGTTGTTGGTAAAGATGGAAGTGTCCTTGCTAGAACTGCTCAGTTTGATGATGAACTCATTGTGATAGATATTGATTGCATCGAGGGATCATCAAAGCCAGATGTTGTTATCTCACAAGAGCCTGCGGTGCATGCAGATTCACTCAATTCTTCAATTGCAACGCCCCTTTCAGATGAGGCAGAAATGTGGGCGGGCCTTGTTATGGGGCTTCGCGATTACGTTGGTAAAAATGGATTTAGATCTGTAGTCCTTGGTTTATCGGGTGGCATTGATTCAGCCTTAGTAGCTGCCATTGCAATTGATGCACTAGGTGCAAAGTGTGTAAACGGCGTTGCTATGCCAAGTAAGTATTCATCTGGCCATTCTGTTGAAGATGCGCAAGCACTAGCAGATGCCACAGGAATTCACTTCAGGATCACTCCAATAGCCCCCATGGTTGATGCTTATATGGGCAATATGGTTCTTAAGGGTTTGGCTGAGGAGAATTTGCAGGCCAGAGTTCGCGGAACCACATTGATGGGTATTTCAAATCAAGAAGGACATCTAGTTTTAGCAACTGGAAATAAGAGCGAACTAGCTGTTGGTTACTCAACTCTTTACGGCGATGCCGTTGGTGGATTTGCTCCCATAAAAGATATTTATAAAACAGATGTGTGGGCGCTGGCAACATGGCGAAATGCTCAGGCAGTTGCTGCAGGACAAACTCCTCCTATTCCAGAGCGCTCCATTACTAAGGAGCCAAGTGCAGAACTTCGCCCAGACCAAAAGGATTCAGATTCATTGCCTGACTATGCACTTCTAGATCAGGTCCTTCGAGCCTATGTTGATGAAGATCATGGGTATGAAGCATTGCTTGCAGATGGCTTTGATCCTGAATTAGTGCGCCGTGTTATTTCATTAGTTGATAAGGCTGAATACAAGCGCCGCCAATATCCACCTGGCACCAAAGTTTCAGGCCGGGCTTTTGGAAAAGATCGTCGTTTGCCGATGACATCACGCTGGAATGAGCAGTAGTTTCTGCAAGTTACTTGCAACTCGCACTATTAATCAATCTCAGTAGAATTGCATTATGAAATCAATCATCAACTGGTTATTCACGCGAAATCGCGTGGTTGATTTCTGCCTCTCTACTTCCTGCAGCTGCTGATTTTTAGCTCGCTTTGCCTGCAGTTTTAACTATCTATTTCAATTTACCTAGGGAGAATTATGAAGATTTATAACAGCATCACAGAAATTTTTGGAAACACACCACTACTGCGCATCAATAAGATCACCGATGGCGCGGCAGGAAATGTCTATGCCAAGCTGGAGTTCTATAACCCAACATCATCTGTTAAAGATCGCCTGGGTGTGGCAATGATCGATGCAGCCGAAGCAAGTGGTGAGTTAAAGCCTGGCGGAACAATTGTTGAAGCAACATCTGGAAACACAGGAATTGCAGTGGCTATGGTTGCTGCAGCTCGTGGATATAAGGCAATCATGACCATGCCTGAATCGGTTTCAAAAGAGCGTCGCAAGCTCATTCGTGCATACGGGGCAGAGTTAGTACTCACTCCGGCTGCAGAAGGCATGAAGGGCGCAGTTGCTGCTGCAGAAAAGCTTGCAGAATCTGGCGCTGTCTTAGTTCGCCAATTTGAAAATCAGGCAGGACCAGAGATTCACTACAAAACAACGGGTGCTGAGATTTGGCGCGACCTTGATGGAAAAGTTGACGCCTTTGTTTCAGGAATTGGTACGGGCGGAACAATTACTGGAACAGGCCGTTACTTAAAAGAGAAAAACCCTGCAATCAAGGTCTTTGGTGTTGAGCCAGCTGCATCTCCAATTCTCAATGGCGGAGAGCCAGGACCACACCCAATTCAGGGCATTGGAGCTAACTTCATTCCTAATGTTTTAGATCGCACTGTCTATGACGAGATCTTGGATGCAACTGCAGCCGATGCAATTAAATATGCACGCCGTGCTGGAGCAGAAGAAGGATTCCTTGCTGGAATTTCATCTGGTGCAACGCTGTGGGCTGCATCAGAGATTGCTAAGCGTCCAGAGTTTGCAGGCAAGAATATTGTTGTTATCTGTGCTTCCAATGGTGAGCGCTATCTATCAACAGTTCTCCACGAGGACTTGGTTGACTAATTAATGGCAATTCTAAAGCGCATCATTGAAGACCTTGATAACGCGATCAGCCATGATCCGGCGGCGCGAAATCGCTTAGAGGTCGCTTTGGCATACCCAGGTGTGCACGCGGTGTGGGGACATCGGATTTCGCATGTGCTGTGGAAGAAAAAGTTAAAACTTCTTGCCCGCATTCACTCAAATGCCGTGCGCTTCACAACAGGAATTGAGATTCATCCGGCAGCAGTTATTGGACGTAGATTCTTTATTGATCACGGTATGGGTGTAGTTATTGGCGCAACATCAATTGTTGGCGATGATGTGATGATTTATCACGATGTAACCCTGGGAGCTCGTGGCATTGAATATGGCAAGCGTCATCCAACAATTGGAAATAATGTAATTATTGGCGCTGGTGCGCGCGTACTTGGAAATGTGACCATAGGCGAGGGATCGCGCATCAGTGCTAATGCCGTAATTACTAAGGACTTAGCCCCAAAAACTGACCTGGATCACGCTGACTTCTTTGTCATTTAAAGGCAGTTAACACAGCCGTAATCTGCATTTGTAACAATGCCGTCCATGAGTACCGAAATCAGCAAGCAAGAAGAGTTCGTTCTTCGCACCCTTGAAGAGCGCAATATTCGCTTTGTGCGTTTGTGGTTTACAGATGTTTTAGGCTTTCTAAAATCCGTAGCTATCGCACCAGCTGAGTTAGAGAATGCTTTTGCTGAAGGTATTGGCTTTGATGGCTCTGCAATTGAGGGCTTTGCACGTGTGACTGAGTCGGATATGTTGGCAAAACCAGATCCTGCAACATTTTCTATTTTGCCGTGGCGCACAGAAGCTCCAGGTGCTGCTCGAATGTTCTGTGACATCGTGATGCCAGATGGCACACCATCTCCTGCTGATCCTCGCAATGTGTTGCGACGTACTTTAGAAAAAGCAGCCAGCATGGGTTACACCTGTTACACCCACCCAGAGATTGAGTTCTTCTTGTTTAAAGAAAAACCAGAAGCTGGCAAAGCACCTATTCCAGTTGATCAAGGTGGATATTTCGATCACACACCAGCAGTTGTTGGCCATGACTTCCGCCGTCAAGCAATTACATTATTAGAAGCCATGGGAATCTCAGTTGAGTTCTCACATCATGAAGGTGCACCTGGTCAGCAGGAAATTGATCTGCGTTATGCAGATGCGTTAAGTACTGCAGATAACATCATGACTTTCCGCCATGTGATTAAAGAAGTAGCAATGGATCAAGGCTTCCACGCCTCCTTTATGCCAAAGCCATTTACTGATCATCCTGGTAGTGGAATGCACACCCACGTTTCACTGTTTAAAGGTGAAGAAAATGCTTTCTATGATCCAAAAGCTGAGTTAAATCTCTCAAGCGTTGGTCGTTCATTTATTGCCGGACTTCTCAAGCACGCACCAGAAATCACTGCAATTACTAATCAGTGGGTTAACTCCTATAAGCGCTTACATGGCGGGGGAGAAGCACCTGCTTTTGTTAACTGGGGTCCAAGTGATCGCGGTGCATTAGTGCGCGTGCCGATGTATAAGCCAAAGAAAGAAAACTCAACGAGAATTGAATTTAGATCACCAGATACAGCATGTAATCCATATCTTGCATATGCAGTGATGTTGGCAGCAGGGCTAAAAGGCGTTGAAGAAGGCTATGTATTAAGCGATTCAAAGGATCCAATTTCATTGCCATCAAATCTCAATGAAGCCATTGCAGAGATGGAAAAGAGTGAATTAGTGCGCCAAACTTTGGGCGAGCATGTTTTTGAATATGTATTGCGCAATAAGCGCGCTGAATGGCAGGACTATCGCCGCCAGGTCAGTGCCTATGAACTAGATCGTTATTTGCCAGTTCTTTAGCCTGAGCGTTACCCTTTACCCATGAACACACGCAGTCTCCTCCTTAGCTGCCGTGGCGGGGTCAAATAACCGAACCCCTCGCTGCGGGGTTTGTCGTATCGGTTAAAAGACAAATTCCGCACACTAATAAGGAGCAATAGAAATGAATTTTCCCAAGCAAGTACCTTCATCGATGCCAGTGCATCGCTATGAACCATTCCATCCAATAGATCTTGCCGATCGCACCTGGCCCAATAAGAAGATTACTAAAGCGCCTCAATGGTGTTCGGTGGATCTACGAGATGGCAACCAAGCACTTATTGACCCAATGGACACACCTCGCAAATTAGCGATGTTCAAACTTTTAGTAGCCATGGGATACAAAGAAATCGAAGTTGGATTCCCTAGTGCTAGCCAGACTGATTTTGATTTCGTCCGCAAAATTATTGAAGAGAACCTGATTCCAGATGATGTTGTCATCCAGGTTTTGACCCAAGCGCGCGAAGCTTTAATTATTCGCACCTTTGAAGCAATCAAGGGTTCAAAGCAGGCAATCGTTCACCTGTATAACTCAACTTCAACTTTGCAGCGCCGAGTTGTCTTTGGTCTTGATAAAGATGGCATCAAGAAGATTGCAACTGATGCTGCCAAGATCTGTTTAGAGCTAGTTAAAACCGTTCCTGAAACTAAGGTTTCTTTCGAGTACTCACCTGAGTCATATACGGGTACAGAGTTAGAGTTTGCCGTTGAGGTGTGTAACGCCGTTAATGATGTGTGGAAGCCAACCCCGCAGTGGAAAACCATCATGAACTTGCCAGCAACTGTTGAAATGGCTACTCCGAACGTTTATGCCGATTCCATTGAGTGGATGTGCAGAAACCTCAATAATCGCGACAGCGTAATTGTCTCTCTTCACCCACATAATGATCGCGGCACAGGAGTTGCTGCAGCAGAGCTTGGATATCTAGCAGGAGCTGATCGCATTGAAGGAACTTTGTTTGGTAACGGTGAGCGCACAGGAAATGTTTGCCTTGTGACTCTTGGAATCAACTTAGTTACACACGGCATCGATCCACACATTGATTTCTCAAATATTGATGAAGTGCGTCGCACAGTCGAATATGCCAATCAACTACGTGTTCCTGAGCGCCATCCTTATGGCGGAGACCTTGTCTTCACGGCGTTTTCTGGTTCACACCAAGATGCAATTAAAAAAGGCTTTGAGCATTTAGAGCGCGATGCTAAGGCTGCAGGCAAAGAAGTTCGTGATCACACATGGGCTATTCCTTACTTGCCCATTGATCCATTAGATATTGGTCGCAGCTATGAGGCCGTTATCCGTGTGAACTCACAGTCGGGTAAGGGCGGAGTTGCCTATCTGATGAAGAATGAACATCACCTTGATCTTCCTCGTAGGTTGCAGATTGAATTTTCTAAAAATGTTCAAGCTAAAACTGATGCTGAAGGCGGAGAAATTAGCCCAGATGATTTGTGGAACATTTTCGAAGATGAATATTTGCCAACGCAGAGTGCACCATGGGGACGCTTTCGCCTTAAAGGTTTAAGTCAGACATCGGTTCTTGGTGAAGATGTTCACTTAAACGTTTCACTCACCGATCGTGGCGCAGTCCAGGAACTCAAAGGTCAAGGAAACGGACCGATTGCAGCGTTTTGTAATATCTTGCAGAACTACGGAGTCGATGTTCGTGTTCTTGATTATTACGAACATGCCCTCTCAGCAGGTGGCGATGCATCGGCTGCGGCATATTTGGAATGTTCAATCGATGGTGAAACCTTTTGGGGCGTTGGAATCGATCCCAACACCACCACGGCATCACTTAAAGCAGTCGTGTCTGCCATAAATCGCGCAATTCGCTAACCAACGCACTACCTTTGCCCGTATGAGTTTGTATCGGGATGAGGCAATTGTCCTTCGCACCCAAAAACTCGGTGAAGCCGATCGCATCATCACGATGCTGACAAAAGATCACGGGCGTATTCGAGGCGTTGCCAAAGGTGTCAGACGCACCATGTCTAAATTTGGCGCACGGCTTGAACCTGGAAGTCACGTTGATATCCAACTCCATGTGGGAAAAACCTTTGACACCATTACACAAGTTGAAGCGTTGATGAATTATGGAGAAGCACTTACTCAGGATTATCAGCGCTGGACAGTGGCTTCAGCGATCTTAGAAGCTGCTGAGCGCTTTTCACCTAATGAGCACGAACCTGCGCTGCAAGAGTTTCAATTAGTTGTGGGTGGAATGAAAGCGTTAGCTGAAAACAGATATGAACCTCTGCTCATTCTTGATGCATTCTTGCTGCGCTCTTTAGCTGTTGCTGGTTATGCACCATCGATGACTATTTGTTCGCGGTGTGAAAAACCTGGCCCCCACAGATATTTCTCATTAGTCGGGGGAGGCTCTGTCTGTAATGACTGCCGACCATCTGCATGTGCAACCCCTGCAATGGAAACCTTGCAGTTAATGGGTGCACTCATTAGTAGTGATTGGGAAAGCGCTAGCGCAAGTGAAGGAAAACATCGCCGAGAGGCTAGTGGATTAATCGCTGCCTATTTACAATGGCACCTTGAGCGCGGTTTAAGGAGTTTGCCAATGGTGGAGCGAGTATGACAATTCATATTCCAAATCACGTTGCCGTTGTTATGGATGGCAATGGTCGCTGGGCAAAGCAACGTGGTCTGCCGCGCACAGCAGGACATGAAGCAGGAGAGGCTGCACTTTTTGATGTGGTGCAAGGTGCAATTGAATTTGGCGTTAAAGAGTTAAGTGCTTATGCATTCTCAACTGAAAACTGGCGAAGATCACCGGATGAAGTTCGCTTTCTTATGGGTTTTAATCGTGATGTGTTAAAGCGCCGCCGTGATCAGATGAATGAGATGGGTGTTCGAATCCGCTGGGTAGGTCGCTCTAAGCGCCTATGGAGCAGTGTTATTAATGAGTTGGAAGAGGCCGAAGAGTTAACTGCTAAGAACAAAACACTGACTTTGAATATGTGTGTTAATTATGGTGGTCGCGCTGAGATTGTTGATGCCGCTGCTGAGTTAGCGCGTGATGTGAAGAGGGGCAAAGTAAAGGCTGATTCAATTACTGACAAAGTATTTGCTAAGTATTTAGATTCACCCAAAATGAGTGATGTGGACCTGTTCTTGCGCTCATCAGGTGAGCAGCGCACCAGCAATTTCTTGCCGTGGCAAAGTGTTTATGCAGAGCTAGTTTTTATGGATGTGCTGTGGCCAGATGTAACACGCAAAACATTATGGAAAGCTATAGAAGAGTATTCACAGCGCGATCGTAGATTTGGTAAGGCTTAACACTTAGGGCAAAGGCCAAAGATTTCTGCTGTGTGCCCAACATCGCGAAAGCCAAACTCTTGAGCCATTGTCTTGGCCCACTTTTCAATTGCTCCGCCTTCGATTTCAACAGTGTCACCACAGCTTTTGCATACTAAGTGATGATGATGATGAGTATCACCGCAAAGCCGGTAAATAGCTTCGCCATCCTCACGCCGCAAAACATCGACGATCTTGTCATTTACTAGAGATTGAAGTGAGCGATAGACGGTGGTTAAACCAATACTTTCACCCTCTCGTTGCATAAGTCGGTACACCTCTTGAGCACTTGCGAATCCTCCGGCTCGCTCAAGAACGCTGACTACACGTGGATTTGAACGACTCATCCAATGTTTCCAACAATGAGCCACATAGCAACGACACCAAGCACTGTCATAAGCATCGTGATTTTGGAAGGATGGCGAGAATGAGCTTCAGGCAAAATATGTGAAGTCGCAAGATAGATGACAAAACCAGAGAACATGGCTAGATAGATTCCCAAAGTTGGATCACTGATCACAACATATGTGCCAAGGGCTGCTCCACCAATTCGCATAATTGCATCAAGCCCAAGGAGAGCAATTGCACGTTTGGTCCAATGACCACTTTTGATAAGTAATGAGACTGTATTCAAGCCATCAGAAAAAGCGTGGGAGAGAATTGCAATAAAGACTGCTAATCCAAGTGCGTTACTGATCTTGAATGAAAGACCAAGAGCCACGCCATCGAGGAAAACGTGACCACCCATTGCAAGGGCTCCAAGAGTTCCAGCAATGTTTACAGAGTGGTCATGCTCATGGCCGTAATCAGATTCAGCTGGTTCATGGGAGCCGAAGATTTGTTCAGCAAAATGTAGGGCAAGAAAACCTGCAACAAATGCGATTGAGACAACAGGAACATTGCCAAAGCTTTGGTTGTTAAGTTCAAAGACCTCAGGCAAAAGATCAAAGGCCACAAGTCCCAGCAGTAGACCTGCTGATAAACCCAGAACTAAGTGAAGGCGATCGCGTGAGCGAATGGCCAGGAATCCACCGGCAGATGTAGCGATGGCAGTGACTGCGGCTAAAACGATTGCAATATTCATGGGTGAAAAGTAGCACAAATGAAAATGATTTTCATTTCCATATCCAGGCTCGCCCCGAGCTATAGGCTCAGCTCATGCTCGCAATCGCCAGATTTAACGTTGCCCTAGGCAATGCCGCCCACTTTGAGGCAGAGCTCTGCGTTGCGCTGGAGGCGCTGTCGCAATGTGCAGGCTTTGTAAAAGGTGAAATTGGCCAAAATCTAGATGAGAGCTCACTTTGGACACTGGTGACCCATTGGGAAAATGTGGGTTCTTATCGCAGAGCTCTGAGCAATAACAACGTGAAGATGAATGCGATCCCACTTCTTGCACAGGCAATTGACGAGCCCGGTGCATATGAAAAGCCTTACTCAGAGTAAAATTCATCCACGGAAGTAACACCAGTTGCTTTTCGCCGACAGCCAGCCGGACGGAGATTATTGTGGCAACGGATCGTTTAGAAAATATCGTTGGATTATCAAAGCGTCGAGGATTTGTTTTTCCATCCTCTGAAATTTATGGCGGGCTTCGTGCATCGTGGGACTACGGCCCATTAGGTGTTGAGCTAAAAAACAACGTCAAGCGCCAGTGGTGGAAATCTATGGTTACAGGCCGCGAAGATGTAGTCGGTCTTGACTCATGTGTAATTTTGGCAAAAGAAGTCTGGGAAGCATCAGGACACGTTGCAACATTTAGTGATCCACTGACAGAGTGCACCGCATGCCACAAGCGCTACCGCGCCGATCACCTAGAAGAGGCATATGAAGCTAAGCACAAAAAAGCGCCGGCATCACTAGCCGATATTAACTGCCCAGCATGTGGCAACAAAGGTCAGTTCACTGAACCAAAACAATTTAGCGGAATGCTCAAGACTTATTTGGGACCAGTTGAAGATGAATCAGGGCTAGCGTTTTTGCGTCCTGAAACTGCTCAAGGAATCTTTATTAACTTTGATCAAGTAATGACTACTTCACGAAAGAAGCCGCCATTTGGTATTGGCCAGATTGGTAAGTCTTTCCGTAATGAAATCACTCCAGGAAACTTTATTTTCCGCACACGTGAATTTGAGCAGATGGAGATGGAGTTCTTTGTAGTCCCAGGAACTGATGAAGAATGGCACCAATACTGGATTGATACTCGTGTGGCTTGGTATACCGGTCTTGGTATTAATCCTGATCGCTTGCGTATTTATGATCATCCAAAAGAGAAGTTGTCGCACTATTCAAAGCGCACAGCAGATATTGAATACAAGTTTGAGTTTGCTGGAACTGAGTGGGGCGAGCTAGAAGGTATTGCTAACCGCACAGATTTTGATCTTAAAGCCCACTCTGCTGCATCTGGAAAAGACTTGTCTTACTTTGATCAAGAAAAGGGAGAACGCTGGACGCCTTACGTCATTGAGCCTGCAGCAGGTGTTGATCGCTGCACGCTTACATTTTTAATGGATGCATTCACTGAAGATGAAGCACCTAATAGCAAGGGTGAAATGGAAAAGCGTGCAGTTCTAAAACTTGATCATCGCTTAGCGCCAATTAAGGTTGCTGTTCTTCCTCTTTCACGTAACGCTGATTTATCTCCAAAGGCTAGAGATTTAGCTGCGCAGCTTCGTAAGAACTGGGCAATTGATTTCGATGACTCAGGTGCTATTGGTCGTCGTTATCGTCGACAAGATGAAATCGGTACGCCTTACTGCATCACTATTGACTTTGAAACTTTAGAGGATCATGCAGTCACAATTCGCGATCGCGACACAATGGCGCAAGAACGTATCGCCCTTGATCAGGTTGAAGCTTGGTTGGCACCGCGATTACTAGGCTGCTAAAACCTCTTCTCCTGCCACTGGCAAGTGGTGATCATTTAATTGATCCACCCGTCGTGCTTGCACCAATGGCAGGAATCACCAACGCACCTTTTCGCACGCTCTGTCGTGAACAAGGTGCTGGTCTTTTCGTTTCCGAAATGGTTACTGCTCGCGCTCTCATTGAGCACCGCCCAGAAACGATGCGCATGATTGTTCCTGGAAAAGATGAATGGCCGCGATCTGTGCAGCTCTATAGCGTTGACCCAACAACTATGCGCGCTGCTGTGACAATGATGGGTAAAGAGAATTTAGCTGATCACATTGATATGAACTTTGGTTGCCCGGTTCCAAAAGTGACACGAAAAGGCGGGGGAGCAGCACTTCCTTATAAGCGCAAACTATTTTCTAATATTGTCCAAGCAGCTGTTGAAGCAGCAAAACCTTTTGGGATTCCAGTAACAGTAAAGATGCGCATTGGTATTGATACAGATCACCATACATATTTAGAAGCGGCACAATCTGCTGCAGATTTAGGTGTTGCTTGGGTTGCACTGCATGCGCGAACGGCGGCGCAGATGTATGAAGGCAAAGCCGATTGGTCGGCAATTGCACAGTTAGTCGAGCACTTAAAGCCAAGTGGAGTACCCGTTTTAGGCAATGGCGATATTTGGTCTGGAAATGATGCCGTCGAGATGGTGAAGCAAACAGGGTGCGCAGGAGTTGTAGTTGGTCGCGGATGCCTTGGCAGACCGTGGTTGTTTGCAGATTTAGTAAGTGCTCTTGAAGGTGGAGAAAAAGAAAGCCTTCCTAATCTGCACCAAGTGCGCGAAGTGATGTTTAGACATGCGAATTTGATTGTTGAGTATTTAGAGTCTGAAGATCGTGGAATGCGCGATATGCGAAAGCACATGGCCTGGTATTTAAAGGGCTTTAGAGTTGCCCGCGAAATTCGCCATGATTTAGGAATGGTTTCTTCATTAGAAGAGATGCGCACACTGTTGGATCAATTAGAAGATCAGCCATATCCAATTGAAGTGGGCGATAAACCACGTGGTCGCACAAGTCATGGCCGTCCACCGACTTTGCCCGATGGTTGGCTAGATGATCCCGATGAACTAGTTCATGTCGAACTAGAGGATGCATTCTCGGGCGGTTAAATGTTTCTCTTTAGATGGATTCGTCGCACAATCACAATTATTGTTGTTATAGCTTTAATTGCACCCGGCTATGCCGTTTCACAAGTATGGCGCGCTGCTAAGAATCCAATTGTGCGAAATGCTGATGTCATTGTTGTTTTAGGAACTGCGCAATTAAATGGGCGACCAGGAGAAGCACTAGAAGCTAGATTAAAAGAAGCAAAGAGAATTTATGATTTAGGGTTTGCACCAACAATTATTACTGTGGGGGCAGGTGCTCCAGGAGATCGAACGACAGAGGCTGCATCAGGTAAATACTGGCTTCGCACGCATGGCATAGCTTCTAAGAAGATAACTGCAGTTGAAGAAGGCAGAGATACTTTAAGTAGTACTAAAGCGTATGCATCGCTAATGAAGAAGCGATACGTCAGCGATGTCATCATTGTTACTGATCCCTATCACTGTAAACGCGCGATGACGATGGCTAATGATCAAGGGGTTGTCAGTACTTGTTCACCGGTTCAAAGTGGACCTAATACGATTTCTGCCTCAAGCTATAAGTATTTACTGCGTGAAGCTGGCGCCTATTTGGTCTATATAACTGTGGGCCGGCGAGGCATTCAAGTCAGCGATCATTTACCCGGCGCGGACATCGTCACTAAGGTTATGCCGTGAGCTATAGCCAGCATGATCAAGAGAGATTTCTTGATGAACCAGCAAAACGTGCTGGGCGAACAGAGTTCATGCGGGATCGCGCACGTGTTATTCATTCAGCTGCACTTCGCCGATTAGCAGCAAAAACTCAAGTTGCAGTTCCTTGGGAAAATGATTTTCAACGCACACGTTTGTCTCACTCTTTAGAGTGCGCACAAATTGGCCGAGAACTGGGTGAATCTCTAGGTGCAGATCCAGATTTACAAGACACCGCATGTCTTGCTCATGATTTAGGACATCCGCCTTTTGGTCACAATGGTGAAGAAGCGTTGGCATCCATTGCCGCTGACTTTGGTGGCTTTGAAGGAAATGCCCAGAGCTTTCGTTTGCTAGTGCGCCTTGAAGCAAAGACTGTTGATAGTGATGGAAAAAGTGTTGGTCTGAATTTAACAAGAGCATCACTTGATGGAGCAACTAAATATCCATGGCCGCGTTCGCAGAATCCTCGCAAGTTCGGTGTTTATGATGATGATGTTGAAGTTTTTAACTGGATGCGAACTGGTGCTCCAGTAGATAAAAAATGTATTGAAGCCCAAATCATGGATTGGTCAGATGATTGTGCCTATTCAGTTCATGACTTAGAAGATGCAATTTTTGCTAATCAGATTTCAGTAAAGAATTTTGATACAGACTTTGAAGATCTCTACACCGTAATGGTCCGTGACTATGGCAGTGATGCAACACAACAAGAAGCCATTGATGCCCACAAGCGTTTATCTGCCCTATCTGCCTGGCCACATTATTATGATGGAACACATCGCTCACTTGCCCGCTTAAAAGATTCAACAAGCCAGCTCATTGGTCGCTTTGTTCTAGCTGCAGAGTTAGAGACTCGTAAGATTCATGGTGATGGTCCACTCTCGCGCTATAGCGCAGATCTTGAAATCCCTCGTGAACAAATCATTGAAGTGGACTTCTTAAAGGCCATTGCAGGGCACTACTTAATCAATGCTGCTCACTCACAAGATCGCTATGCCAAGCAGCAACTCATTGTTAGCGAACTCGTTGAAATGCTACGTGATAGCGCACCACAGGAGTTAGATTCCTTTTTCCTCAAGAGTTGGAATGAGGCCGGCGATGAAATCGCTCGCATGCGCGTGATTATTGATCAAGTAGCGGCTTTAACTGACCCTGGCGCTTATGCCCTCCATGCCCGTTTGTTAGCTTCTCGTTAAGATGAACCTATGAGCGGTCGTATTCGTGATGAAGATGTTGCATACATCCGTGATCGTGCACCTATTGATGAAATCGTAGGGGAGTACGTTCAGTTAAAGAGTGCTGGCGGCGGACAGAAAAAGGGATTGTGTCCTTTTCACGATGAGAAATCTCCATCATTTCACGTAACACCGAGCAAAGGTTATTTTCACTGCTTTGGTTGCCAGACTGGCGGAGATGTCATCGCATTTTTGATGAAGATAGATCATCTAACATTTACTGAAACTATAGAACGCCTTGCTGATCGCATGGGTTACACATTGCGCTATGACGAAGGCGGACCATCCACACCAGCATTTTCTGCCGGTGCCCGCTCACGTCTTATTGCAGCAAACACAGAGGCAGCACGCTTTTATCAAGAGCAACTCAATACTTCTCCTGATGCTGCCCACGGTAGGGATTTACTTACCAAGCGCGGTTTTGATAAAGATGCATGTATGAAATTTGGTGTGGGATTTGCACCCGATGAGTGGGACGCACTAACTAAACATTTACGCGCACAGGGTTACAGCATTGATGAACTTGAAACTGCTGGACTTTCAAAAATGGGACAGCGAGGTCCAATCGATAGATTCCGCAATCGCTTAACCTGGCCAATTCGAGATATTTCTGGAGATGTAGTTGGTTTTGGTTGTCGAAAACTTGCAAGTGATGAAGAAGATCAAGGTCCGAAATACCTCAATACTCCAGAGACGCCGGTCTATAAAAAGAGCCAAGTTCTCTATGGGTTGGATGCAGCTAAAAAAGAGATCGCAAAGAAGCGCCAGGCCGTCATAGTTGAGGGATATACCGATGTGATGGCTGCTCAATTAGCTGGAATCACAACTGCAGTTGCTACTTGTGGCACAGCCTTTGGCGCAGACCACATCCGCATCTTGCGCAGATTGCTGATGGATGACGATTCATTTAGAGGCGAAGTTATCTTTACATTCGATGGCGATGCTGCAGGTCAAAAGGCTGCTCTTCGTGCATTTAGTGAAGATCAAAAGTTTGTCACGCAAACATTTGTGGCAGTTGAGCCAGATGGTTTAGATCCATGTGAGCTGCGCCAACAAAAAGGTGATTTAGCGCTGCGTGATTTAATTGCTCGCAGAGTTCCACTCTTTGAGTTTGCGATTCGCGCAGAACTTGCTCATCACAAATTAGATAGTGCTGAGGGTCGTGTGAACGCACTTAATGCTGCAGCACCACTAGTTGCACAGATTCGTGATAAATCACTTCGCCCTGAATACACCCGCCTGCTTGCGGGCTGGCTTGGCACGGAAGTTGAAATAGTTTCAAAAGCTGTTGCCCAAGGCGTGAAGAGCCAACCTAAGGCGAGTGAAAGTATTGAGCCAACAACGCAAGATGATAGTAATTGGCGACCAGATCCAAATGAAGCACGTTTGATATTAGAGCGTGAAGTTCTAAAAGCGAGATTACAAGAGGCATCACTTTTCACAGGAACTCTATGGAGTGATATCGAGCCAGGTGCATTTACGCACCCTGCATACAAAGAACTACGAAAGACCATAGATGAAGTTGCAGAAATTTCAACTGAGACAATAAGTGATGAGCGCATTAAGACCTTGTTTACTGAGTTAACAGTTGAACCAATTCGCGCTGATGGTAAACCCAGCGCTGCATACGTCGAGAGCATTGTTGCTCGCTTGCGCGAGGTTGCAATCTCTCGCTCTATCGCAGAACTTAAATCATCTCTCCAGCGACTCAATCCCGTTGAAAATGAAATTGAATACAACGCCGCTTTTGCGCAATTAGTGGCCCTTGAAAACGCCCGCCGAAATCTGCATGATTTGGCGCTCGGAGGCCTTTAAAAACCCTCAATTTCAGACAAGGCCTGTGCGTGCGCTAGAGTTTGCGCTCTATTGATCCCTGATAGCTCAACGGCAGAGCAGTCGACTGTTAATCGACAGGTTCTTGGTTCGAATCCAAGTCAGGGAGCTTTTCACTCGGCCTTTTCTCAGGCTCAACCTTTACTATGCATCTCATGAGCATGATTCAAAGCTATGTGCGCACGGCCACGTCTTCTTGGCGCAACCAAGCACCAGCTTTTCGAATCATGCGCCTCTGGCTTGGAATTACTTGGATTTATGCTGGTTGGGATAAAGCCACAGATTCAGGTTTTCTCACTCCAGGCTCTTCTACATACATTGGAACACAGTTGTCGGGGTATTCAACTCAATCGCCCATGGGATTTGCCTTTAACAAATTAATTGAACATGCCACCTTAGTAGGTGGGTTTGTAATGATCTCTGAGTTTGCAATCGGTCTAGCCACACTTTTCTGGGTGGCACCTCGTTTGGCAGCTTTTGGTGGTTTTTCCATGTCGCTAGGTTTGTGGTTAGCCAGTAGTTTTCATGTCTCCCCATACTTTCTGGCAAGTGATACGGCATATGCAGTTTTATGGTTATCTTATTTATTACTCTTAAATTCAAATGGCAAACGAAAGGGCTTTAACATGTCATTAGAACGTCGTAGTGTGTTACGAGTTGGAATCACTGGTGCACTTGCTGTTGCATTTGCTGGAGCAGGTAAATTCTTTGCTAAAGCTGCACCTACAACAACTAATTCAGCAGCGGGCAAGGGTGCCAAGATTATAAAACTGGCATCACTTAAGGTTGGAGGCAACCATAACTTTGTTGCCAGCAACGGCGCTCCAGCTATTCTTTTTAGAACCAAGACAGGCGTCTTTGCTTACTCAGCAATTTGTACACACCAGGGCTGCACGGTTTCTTACTCATCTTCCAGCAAGACATTGAAGTGCCCATGTCATGGAGCAGAATTTGATCCCAATAAATCTGCAAAGGTTGTTACTGGTCCAGCCCAAACCCCGCTGGGTAAGGTCAAAGTTGCAGTCAGTGGTGCTTGGATTATTGAGGCGTAACTTGGGAGAAAGTTTTTGGGGCTATCCTTAACCCATGGCACTTTTCAGACTTAACATCTCGCTACCAGATCGCCCTGGTGCACTTGGATTGCTGGCATCTGCCATCGGTGCTGCAGGCGGAGATATTCGCGGATTAGTCGTCCTTAAATCTGAAGATGGACGAGGTTATGACGACATTACTGTTGCTGTGCCAGGAAGTGATCCCACAGATTTACTCAATGTTTTAGGTGCAATTGGTGGAGTAGAAGTAGTTTCAATTACCCCCGTTGAATAACCTCAGCCCCTTGGCTTGGAAGTGAAGTAAAAAAGCGCGGTGCTTTAAATCGATTATCAGCAAAAGCCTTTTCAACAGCTGCAATTGTTTCTGTTGTGTGTGAAGCCTTAATAAGTGCGATTGCACTTCCACCAAAGCCACCGCCTACCATGCGCGCTCCGAGCGCTCCTGCAGAAATTGATGCATCCACTGCGCAGTTAAGTTCTGGGCATGAAACGTTGTAATCATCACGAAGTGATGCATGAGATTGATTGAGTAATAATCCAAGAGAGGCAAAGTCCTTCTTCTCAAGCACTACTACGGCATCCATCACCCGCGCCATCTCAGTAACTGCATGTCTAGCTCTCATAAACTCAATCTCAGTGAGTTTTTCACGTGAAGACTCAAGTTGATTGAGAGAGAGTTCACGCAAAGAGGTAATGCCCAACTTTGCAACAACAGATTCACAGGATGCACGGCGCTCGGCATAACCACCATCGGTGAGGGAGTGGTGGGCTTGTGTGTCAATAATGAGAAGTTCGAGGCCACTTGAAGCGACATCAAATGCAATGTGTCTAGTTGATAAGTCTCTGCAATCTAAGAGCAGAGCAGATCCTGAGTGAGCCATGAGTGAGACAGATTGATCCATGATTCCGCATGGCACACCAACATATTCATTTTCGGCTCTTTGAGTTAGGCGTGCTAAATCTTCCAGAGAATTTCCTAGAGAAAAAAGATGATTGAGCGCAGTTGCAACGCTGCATTCAAGGGCAGCAGATGATGAAAGACCAGCTCCGAGTGGAACATGGCCATCAATCATGATGTCTATGCCGCTCGTAATTCCAAGAGACCAAATAACACCGAATGGATAGCGCTCCCATTCACCTTTTAATCCAGGCTTAATTGCATCTAAATTCTGTTCTACTACTTTGTTTCTGCGCTGCATGGAGGTGATGCGCACTTTGCGATCATTGCGCACACGAATAGCTGCAAACGTCCTATCTTTAATGGCAAATGGGAGGACAAAACCATCGCTGTAGTCGATGTGTTCTCCGATTAAGTTAACACGGCCTGGAGCTGCAGCGATGATGTCTGGGGCAGCACCAAATGCCTGCACAAATCTCTTATCAATATCTGACATCAAAGGCCTAACTAAAAGCTGCCAAAGTATCGGCAACCATGTCTTCTATTCTTCTAGTTGGAACCCATCCAAGCTTTGATTTTGCTTTATTGATATCTGCAATTAAAACTGCAGGATCTCCGGCGCGACGTGGTGAATCAAGAGTTGGAATCTGGTGACCTGCGGCCTTTGAAGCAGCAGCAACAACTTCTCGCACTGAATACCCATCACCACTACCTAAGTTATAGATCTCATGCACACCAGCAGTGAGGGTTTCTAAAGCTTTAATGTGGGCATCGATTAAATCAACTACGTGCACATAGTCGCGGACACACGTTCCATCAGCTGTTGGCCAATCGGTGCCAAAGATCTTTACTGGATTTTCCTTAGTACTTCTTAGAACATTTGGAATCAAATGTGTTTCTGGGTTGTGGCGCTCAGCTAACCAGCCGCGCTTTGATTTAAGGGCACCTGCAACATTGAAATAGCGAAGTGATGCTGCAGCAATTCCTCTTGCAGCCGATTCTGCCGTAATCATCTGATCTATTGCTAACTTTGTAGCACCATAAGGATTTGTGGGTTTAGTAGGTGCGCTTTCCAAGATAGGTACTTGTTCTGGTTCTCCGTAAGTGGCAGCAGATGAAGAAAAGACCAACTTGGCAACACCGCTCTTGTGCATTTCATCTAGTAGATTACGCGTTCCATCAACATTTACTTGATGATAAAGATCAGGTTTTTCCACTGATTCACCAACAAGTGATTTACCAGCAAAGTGCATGACCGCATCAACGCCAACAAGTGCTTGTGCTAAATCTCCAGAGCTCAGAAGTGTGCCTTGAATAAAACTCACACCCGCTGGAGCTGTGTCGGCATGGCCAGTGCTGCAATCATCCAGAATTGAAATTTCATAACCTTGCGCAAGCAATATATCTACTGCCGTGGAGCCGATGTAGCCCGTGCCGCCTGTTACTAAAACCCGCATTACAAAACTACTTCGCGCAACTGTGCTGCTGATTGTTCTGGTCGCATATCCATGATGAATGCACCCATGGCAGATTCAGAGCCAGCTAGATACTTCAATTTTCCAGGAGCACGACGCACACTTGTAATTTGCCAGTGCAAGCGCAAAACATCGCGCCCAACGCGAACAGGTGCTTGGTGCCAAGCGGCGATATATGCCATATCAATTCCAAAGACACCATCGAGGCGCTTCATTACTTCAAGTGCAATCGGAGCAAAAGCATCTCGATCTTGATCTGTGAGTCCAGTTAGATCTGAAACCGGGTTTAGTGGTGCAACGTGAATTTCAAATGGGTAACGCGCAGCATAAGGAACAAATGCAATCCAACGATCATTGCGGGCAATGATGCGCTCTTCATCACGATTTTCACGGGCAACCACTTCATCAAATAAAACTTTTCCAGTGGAAGCTTTGTATTTATTGGCCGCAGCTAACATCTTTTCAACACGAGGTGGAATAAATGAATAGGCATAAATCTGACCATGCGGGTGAGTCAGCGTTACACCAATCTCTTCTCCGCGGTTTTCGAATGGTGCAATGTGCTCGATAAAGCTCTCTTGCGAGAGTTCAGAGGTGCGATCAATCCATGCCTCAAGTAGAACGCGCACCCGCGCAGGAGTTAGATCTTTAAATGCATTTCCATGTTCTGCTGTAAAACAAATGACTTCACATTTACCAGCAGCACTTCCCAAATCAGTATCTGGACCAACTTGATCAGGTAAGGCCCAATCACCAGTTGGAGGGCGAAGTGAAGGAGAGCGGTTATCGAATACAACTACTTCAAAATCAGATTCAGGAATCTCAGTTAATAGTTCACCAGTTGTTGGACACAGGGGGCAGAGCTCTTTGGGAGGTAAAAAGATTCGACCTTGACGATGTGATGCCATGGCAATCCACTCATTAACCAAGGGATCGAGTCGAAGTTCGCCTATTGCTGGTTGTTCTTCTACGGGGCGCGCATCTTTAGCACTTCGGATTTGAGCGGAAGTGTCGTAATAGCGGATGGTGCGGCCATCGGCCATCTGGCGATCATTTCGAAGGATGCCAGCGCTTAGTTTTTTACTCTGCTCCATAGTGTCGTTACTCTACCTTTGTGACTAAGCAAACTGCACTTCTGAGCGCTCCAACTTCCTCGTTGCTTATTGAGGTTGTTAATGGAGCCTTGGTAATACGCCATTGGGGAGCCCCGATTCTTGGGCAAAACCATGACATCGCAGAAGCTAGTCGAGTATCGATTGCAAATAGTTCTTGGGATGAACCACAGCTGCCAGGTTTGATGCGCGAGAGTGCACGTGGTTGCTTAGGACGTCCTTCGCTTTCTGGTCACCGAAATGGAAAAGCTTGGTCAACTAAGTTTGAAGTTACAGATTTTCACCATCAAGGTAATCACTGCGCAGTAACTCTTCGAGACTTTCATGCCGAGCTAGAAGTATGCGTCACTTTTGATTTAGATGCTTTTGGTGTTCTTATTCAGAAAGCAACAGTTAAAAACATTGGAAACTCTGACTATGTTCTTAATGAGTTTATTCACTGGTTGCCTTTGCCACGAGAGGCAACGCAAACTTTAGATTTTGCAGGTCGTTGGTCGAATGAGCGTCAACCACAACGTCGCGATATTCAAATTGGAACGTGGGTGCGTGAATCTCGTGAGGGACGAAGCGGACACAACTTCTCTATTGCAGATATTGCCTTAACTGCACAAACTTCTTTCCAATCTGGCTCTGCTTGGGCAACATCGATTGCCTGGAGTGGTAATTCTCATTATTTGGTCGAACGTGGTTTTGAAGGACAGCAATCAATTGGAGCTGGTGAACTCTTGCTTGCAGGTGAAGTAATTCTTAAGGGTAATGAATCTTATGAAGCCCCAGCTTTGTTTGCTGTTTATTCAAACAAAGGATTAGATGGTGTAAGTGCGGCTTTCCATTCACATCTTCGTGGACGTGAAATTCACCCAAAGCGCCCACGTCCACTGACTTTAAACATGTGGGAAGCGCTCTACTTTGATCATGATGAAGCAAAGATAAGAGCACTCGTTGATGTTGCTGCCGAAATTGGTGTCGAGCGCGTTGTTTTAGATGATGGTTGGTTTCACTCTCGCCGCAATGATCGCTCAGGCTTAGGGGATTGGGTTATCGATCCAGCAGTCTGGCCTAATGGATTGACACCAGTAATTGAATACATCAATAGCAAAGGTATTGAGTTTGGTCTTTGGTTTGAGGGCGAAATGGTTAACCCGGACTCTGATTTGTATCGTGCTCATCCTGATTGGATCTTGCATGAAGGTGATCGAACTCCACCCCTATGGCGCTACCAACTTGTTCTAGATCTTGGACATGAAGAGGCATACAAGCATGTGCTGGAACAAACTTCTTCAATATTAGCTACTCACAATATTGTTTACATCAAGTGGGATCACAACAGAGTCTTAGTTGATGCCGGGCATTTAGGGGTTGCGGGAGTTCGCCGCCAAACACAAGCTATTTATCGTTTGTTTGCAGAGTTAAAAAAACGCCATCCAGGACTTGAAATTGAATCGTGCGCATCAGGCGGAGCCCGTATTGATTTAGGTGTAATTGATTATGTGGATCGTTTCTGGACAAGTGATAACAATGATGCGCTAGAGCGCCAAACTATTCAGCGCTGGACCTCGCAAGTTATTCCACCTGAATTGCTTGGCACACACATTGGGCCAACTCATGGACATCAGACGGGGCGCACATTAGAACTATCTATGCGCGCAACAACTGCCCTCTTTGGGCATGCTGGAATTGAATGGAACATCACTGAAGCAACTGCCGAGGAGCGTGCAAATCTTGCTACTTGGGCCAAGTACTACAAAGACAATCGCGCCTTGTTACACAGTGGTAAATCAGTTCGCATTGACTATCCAGATAATCATGGATATCTCTACGGTGTCGTTTCTGCAGATACTAAGAAATCTATATTTGCATACGTTCAATTAACACCAACTGTCACAGTCCATCCAGCAGCGCTTAAATTTGTTGGATTAGATGCAACTGCTTCATATTCAATCAAGGCTGTTTATCCAGCAGGTAAACCACGTTTCATGTTAATCACTCCACCGCAGTGGATGGATGGCACCACAATGTCTGGATCAGCTCTTGAAACAATTGGTGTTGCTGCTCCGATTCTTGCACCGGCGAATGCAGTGCTGATCGAAATTACTAAGCTTTAATCAACCCAGTTCAACGTACGCTCAACTGCTTTCTTCCACTGCTTATAACCAGCTTCGCGCACATCTAAAGTTGAAGTGGGTGACCAGCGGCGTGATTGTTGCCATTGCTTCTTCACTTCATCTTGTGAACTCCAGAAGCCAACAGCTAAACCGGCAGCATATGCAGCACCTAAGGCAGTTGTCTCACCAATAAGTGGGCGAGTGATATCAATTCCCATAATGTCAGCCTGCATCTGCATGCACAGTGAGTTAGCGGTGATACCACCATCAACTCGCATCTCACTCATGGGAACGCCACTATCAGCAACCATGGCATCCATAACATCACGGGTTTGATAACAAATAGCTTCAAGGGCTGCCCGAGCAAGATGGGCTTTAGTTGCAGCGCGAGTTAATCCAACGATTGCACCGCGTGCATCACTTCGCCAATAAGGGGCAAAAAGGCCTGAGAATGCTGGAACGAAATAAACACCGGCAGTATCTGTTACCGAGGATGCAAGATTTTCAGTTTCAGCAGCGTTAGTAATGATTCCTAATTGATCACGCAACCATTGAATTGCAGAACCAGTAACGGCGACAGAGCCTTCCAATGCGTAATGAGCAGGTTGGTCTCCGAATTTAAAGCAGACCGTTGTTAATAAACCATTTTTAGATCTAACAATTTCCGTGCCTGTGTTAAGCAGAGCGAAGTTTCCAGTTCCATACGTAGTCTTAGATTCTCCGCGTTCAAAGCAAACCTGTCCAACCATTGCAGCCTGTTGATCTCCTAAGATTCCAGCGATTGGAATTGCGGTTCCAAAGGGACCGTGCGGGTCAGTATGTGCGTAAACCTCGGATGAAGATTTAATCTCAGGAAGAGAGTTTCGTGAAACTCCAAAGATATCTAGAAGCTCTTGATCCCAATCAAGGGTTTCAAGGTTCATGAGCAATGTGCGGCTGGCGTTAGTCACATCGGTTTGATGTACACCACCACGAACACCTCCTGAAAGATTCCATAACAACCATGAATCAATAGTTCCCATACGTGCATTTTCATTTTTTGCCGCAGGAACGTTTTTTAGAAACCAGTTCATCTTGCTACCAGCAAAATATGGAGCAATCGTTAAGCCAGTCTTAAAGCGAATCTTCTCTTTCTGAGAATCGGTCAAGGAGGATAGAAAATTGGTGGTACGAGTGTCTTGCCAAACAATGGCATTAGATAAAGGTTGGCCTGTGCTCACATCCCAAACAACGGTTGTTTCACGTTGATTTGTGATTCCGATTGCAGCTAAATCTGAACCTAATATGTCGGCCTGCTTGAGGGCTCCAGCGATTACTTCCTGTACGCGTTGCCAAATCTCGGCTGCATCATGCTCAACCCAGCCAGGGTTAGGCATTATTTGGCGATGTTCAAGTTGATGTTGGCCAATCACTTTGCCTGAGTGGTCAAAGATCATGAAACGAGTGCTTGAGGTTCCTTGATCCAAGCTGCCGATATAAGTCACGAAGTGAAAACCTTTCACAATTAAGTTAGGCTTACTCTACTCAGATGCAATGGAGAATCAACGCTTATGTTCCTGTCACAGCTAAGCCCCGAGCAGCGTGATAGTGCCATTGCACAATTATCGAGTGAATCCTTTGACATTTTAGTTATTGGCGGGGGAGTCACTGGCGTTGGGGCCGCTCTAGATGCAGCATCGCGTGGTCTTAAAGTTGCTTTGATTGAATCTCAAGATTTGGCTTCTGGAACATCTAGTCGCTCTAGCAAACTCATTCATGGTGGATTGCGATACCTAGAACAATATGACTTTAAATTAGTTCGAGAAGCTCTCCATGAGCGCGAACTCATGGTTTCCTCTTTATCGCCACATTTAGTTAAGCCCGTCGGTTTTCTTTTTCCTTTAACTGAAAAATTCAAAGAACGTACTTATGTTGGCGCGGGTCTTGCACTCTATGACGCACTTCGTGGTTTCCAACGTGCCCTTCCTTGGCACAAACATATTGGTCAAAAGCAGATTAATGAGATTGCACCATCTTTGCGCCCAGATTTGATTACGGGAGCGATTAAATACTTTGATGCACAGGTAGATGATGCGCGACACACAATGACAATCGCCCGCACAGCTGCACGCCATGGTGCAGTGATTGCAACTCGCGTTAGTGCGCTCTCACTCTTGCGTGAAGGCAAGCGCGTTGTTGGAGTTAAAGCGAAAGATTTAGAATCTGGTAAAACTATTAACATCTCTGCAACAGCAACAGTCATGTGTGCTGGTGTGTGGAGTGACGAGTTGCATGCAAAGTTTGATTTGAAGCCAGGTTATAACGTGGCCATGAGTAAAGGTGTGCATATCGTTTTGCCAGGCTCAGCGATTAAATCTAACGCTGGAATTATTCTCAAGACCCCAGTTTCTGTTTTGTTCTTGATTCCATGGGGAGATAAGTGGATTGTTGGAACAACTGATACTCCATATACAGGCGATCGGGCAGAACCTTTTGCAAGTCGTGAAGATGTTCAATACATACTGGATCAAGCCAATCGCGTGCTATCTCCCAAGCTAGATGTTTCTCAAATCATTGGTGTTTATGCAGGTTTGCGACCTTTGGTTGCAAATAATAAAGACTCTGCAACAACCAAACTCTCGCGCGAGCACACAGTTGATCGACCAGCTGCAGGATTTGTAAGTACTGCTGGTGGTAAATACACCACTTACCGAGTGATGGCTAAAGATGCCATTGATCGTGCTGTCATTGAACTTCGCGCGATTAAGCCTGAATCAGTGACAGAAAAGCTTCCACTAGTTGGGGCAGATGGTTACTTTGCATTAGTCCAACAAGTTGAGCGCTTGAGTGAGACTAGCGGCCTTGATGTGGAGACAATTACTCATTTGCTCAATCGCTACGGATCCATGATTAGTGAAGTCCTTTCACTTATTGAGGCAAATCCAAAACTTGCTGCAAAAGTTGATAAGGATTTGCTCTACATAAAGGCAGAAATTGAATATGCGGCAAGTCATGAAGGTGCAAGAACGGTCGATGATGTTATTTCACGCCGAACTCGCATTGCCTTTGAGGCAAGTGATCATGGCGTGCATTTAGCAGATGAAATTGCAGCAATTATTGCGCCCGTACTTGGGTGGAGTGCAAAAGAGCGAAAAGCATCTGTGGCTGCATATGAGGATTTAGTAGATCGTGAACTTGAAGCTCTCGATGAACTGTTAGAAGAGCATGAAAGAGTTAATTCTTAATCTGATTCGCACAGCCATCAACTGAAGGTTTTTTGGTTGGCTTCACAGTTGGCTGTGGCGTGGGTGATGGTGTTGGACCTTGGACCACGGTGAAAGTTACTGATTGAGAACTTTGCGCATGTGTTTGTGAGACATCTGTGTAAACTACTTGTCCACTATATGTCCCAGCAGGAACACCTTTAATTGCCAAAGTCCATTCACCACTAGTGGCGCGTAAAACAGTTTGCACTGGTCTAGTTTTTGGCGTAGTTGTAGCATCAAAGACTAGTTTTATAGCACCAGTCACAACTGGCGTTGTGTCAGGTCGCGTAACAGTTGCTTTAAATGTGACTAACTTGTTTGTTGTACTTGCAGATTGAGCATTGATAACCATTTGGGTTGGCTCATTATTTGGCATCAAGTCAACTAATGTTGGTGCCCAGCTACCTTTAGAAAGGTTCAGGAAATCTGAGGCGCTTCCTCTAAAAATGTTTAAATCTAGGCGCGTTCCTGGCACACCATATTTAGGTGCTATTCCACACGATGTGTATTGCCAGATAGTCCACTGTGAATCGCAGTTAGCGCCAGTCCATGAGTGCACATAGCATCCACCTGCTTTAATCCCAGGCTGGTTTATCGGGTTGAACGGATCAATTGCATATTGGGCTAGCCATAATGGGTATTGAGCCAACTTTTCACTCTTATTCATTGAACTCTCTAGAAAGTTTGAATAGGAGTAAAGGATCGGCGTTCTTCCTGTTTTTTCTTTAAGTAAACCTAAGAAAGTTTCTGCCCACAAAGTTACCGCAGCTCGGCTGGCATATTTCTGGCAGGCACCTGAAGAGGAGACTCGAACACATTTATTCTCAAGATCTAAGGCATAGGGGAGATCTTTTTCAGTGTAACCGCCTATGGAAGCTAATCTCCAAATTGCTTTTTGTGCTTGCGCTGTTGCATCACGAATAATTCCTGCCGGATCACTGACATCAGGCAAAATCGCATAGTGATAAAAACCTGTATAAAGACCGGCAGCTTGGGCTGCTGCATGGTCCATGACGAGATACTTAAGGGAAAGAGCATCTGCCTCATCTCTAGTATCTGACGCTTTAATCATCACAAAGCGAAGTCCAGATGCATAAGCCACAGAAAAATCTATTGGTTTGTCATTTGGGTGTTGCCATCTGCTCACATCGGCACCATGGATGCGACCGCCTGGTCCGAAAGATTCAACAACTAATGCCGGATCGGCAGTTGAAATCTGTGGGAGTTTTTTTATAGTGATCGTGCGAATAGGTGAGTTAGTAATCTTGCCTGCAACATTAACTTGAGCGCGATACTTAATGGGAATATCGAAGGAAGTGGCAACTGCGACTATCTTCCATGTTCCTGCCTTAGTGGTTTTAGTTGCAAATCGCGTGGTCTTCCATGCCCCAGAAGTATTACCTTGAATCTTCACGCTCAATCCTGATCGCGCAGGTTTTATGGTCCCGTAGAAGGTAACAACTGAATCTGTTGCTGATGGAGTTTGTCGTAAGGCCAGAGTGAGTGAGCTGGTTGCAGCTTGAACATGTGGAACATCAATTGCTAAAAGTGTGAGCGCAATTGCGGCAATTGCTGCACGAATCTTCATCGCTCACTGATTTCAACATCAATAGCCAACACAGATTTTATTGTTTGAGTCAGTATCTGCTGTTGCTTCAGCCGAGTCTGTGAGAATTCATGGGAACTAGAAAGCTTACGTGCATCAGAAAAGTCCAAAGTAAGAACCTTGCCGTCAAAATCTGCCAAGCGAGCATCAAAGAAAGCAAGCCATGAGACTCTGTCTACTTCCAATACGGCATCGAGGACTTCATTCCATCGATTGCGTATTTCTTGCAGTTCCATAGGCGCAAACTTTACCTAGTAACACTGTTTTATTAGTGGTGTGGCGCGCCTAACCAACGGTAATACTCACCAACAAGTTGCACTCTCATATTCTTATTGTGGTCTGGTTGCACATGCAGTTCTTGTGCGACTCGTGAAATTACTTGTTCCACAGACTTTTCACTGACATAACGTGTACGCCCTATCTGGGCATTTGTCATACCGTTGGCAACTAATCGCAGTACTTCGGCTTGAGTGTTAGTCAGATGTGCCATCAGCGTTGCAACTCCATGGTCCTGAAAAGAAGTGTTGCCATTAATCCATGTCACTTTGTGCTGTTCAATTGCTGCCATCTTTGATTCTCTAATTGCATCACATAACACTGTGAAATCTACGATTGATTTCTTAACAAGTATTTTAGCTCCGGCAGGGACTTCATCATTAGATTCACCCATCAGGCGAAGGTCTGAACAACTAGTCAGAATTACGATTCCAATACCTTGGTTCTCTTTGCGCATTTTAACGGCAATTTTCACAGCAGAAATACCGAAAACATTCATATCCAGCAAAACTACATCCGGTTGCAACCGGCGAAGTAAATTCATTCCGACGCTCTCACTTTTAGCTTCTGCGATCACATCTATGTCATGCAGTCGTAAGGCTGCAACTAATGTGGACATTTCAAATGCATCATCAACTATTACAAGCACGCGTTCGTTCATGTCTTAAAGGTTAACCCTGAACTAAACAATTACTCGGTTAAAAAGAAACTACTTAATCAATTGAGAGATGGCTCCAGGGATTTGCGCTGTAATCATTTCTGCAGAAATAGGGCCACCCCTAGAAGCATTTTTTGCTGCTTGAGCATGGATGTAAGCACCAGTTGCTGCAACATGGGCTAGACGATTGATGTCGTTAAGTATTTCAACCGTGTTAGTGGCAACCAAAGCACCAATAATTCCTGCAAGGACATCACCGCTTCCAGCTGTTGCCAGCCAAGGTGTTGCAACCGGAAGCTCTATGAGCAATTCATCATTTGCAACGTAGGTAACTGAGCCTTTAAGTAGAACTGTCACACCTAAAGTTTGTGCAGCGCCACATACCCACTTTTTAGGATCTCCTTCTATCGCCTCTGCCGTAACTGGAACACCTCGCGAAGTAAGTAGGGCTGAGAGTTCTCCGCTATGGGGAGTAATAAGTGTTGGTTGTTCTAACGAACCGGCTAAATAAAGAGCGCCAGCATCTAGAACAGTTGGAACGTTTTGTTTGTGCGCTAAAACAAACCATCGGTGGCGAAGCCAAGTTGTGATGTCAGAATATTTCTTTGCTGGGATTCCAGAACCGATAAGCCAAGCCGTTACTTTTCCAGGTTGCACCACAGTCGAGGGTGTTGAGTGCAAAACTAAATGTGCCAAACCTGAAGAACTATGAAAGCGAATCATCCCGATTCCAGTGGCAGCTGCTGCAGAAGTTGTTAGAACTGCTGCACCTGGATACTGGGCAGAACCAGTGATTACACCTAGAACCCCGCGACTGTATTTGTGGTCAAGATCAGAAGGGGTAATGATGCATTTGCTTGCATCTCGAGATGACCATTTTTTCACTGCAACAGCCATTTCATTTCTCCTTAATAAG
Organism: Actinobacteria bacterium IMCC19121; assembly: GCA_002284895.1. Classification (GTDB taxonomy): domain Bacteria; phylum Actinomycetota; class Actinomycetes; order Nanopelagicales; family Nanopelagicaceae; genus Planktophila. The sequence continues at coordinate 1,345,410 of CP015605.1, read as the reverse complement.
TAGAGTGGGGCGGGTCGGGCTCGAACCGACGACGACAGAATTATGAGTTCTGGGCTCTAACCAACTGAGCTACCGCCCCTAAAACTTCTTTGAGTGCAAGCCTATGTTACGGGGCTAAATCTATAGTGGCAAAGATAAGGTCAGACATATGAATCTGCGCCGTATTTCCACGCTCCTTGCCCTTGTGATGTTGCTTCCACTCAGTAGCGCAAACGCTGCATCTATTTACGTTTTTCCAGTGGCAGGCTGTGAAGTCAACTACGCCAGAGCTCATCATGATTATGCAGCCACAGATATTTTGGCCAAAGCTGGTTGCAAGTTTGTGGCACCTATCAATGGCGTGGTAGATGAAGTTAATCGAACTGATCTTTGGAGTGGAAAAACTAATTTAGGTATTGATCGTGGGGGACTCTACGTTTCAATCATTGGTGAAGATGGTGTGCGCTATTACGGATCTCACTTGCGATCAATTCCAGCAAGTATTCAACCCGGTGTTGTTGTCAAAGCTGGACGTTTGTTAGGTGCAATTGGAGCAACGGGCAGTGCACGTGGAACTGCGCCACATTTACATTTTGGTATTTCTTGGCCAACTCCTCCAGATACTTGGTGGGTTCGCCGCGGTGAAGTGTTGCCGTGGAAATATTTAGATGCGTGGAAGGCTGGAAAAGATTTATCTCCAGTTAAGGAAGTTAATGCACGTAAGTTAAAAGTTGGAGAAATTCCACCTGTACCAAAAAAATAACCCCCACTGTTACCAGTGAGGGTTATTTGTAAAGCGGTTTTAATTAGGCAGGATTAACTGCATCAGCCTGAGGACCCTTTGGACCCTGTACGACCTCAAATGAAACTGCCTGACCCTCTTCAAGGGACTTGTAACCGTTTCCTTGGATTGCTGAGTAGTGAACGAATACATCTTGTCCGCCACCATCAACTGCAATGAAACCGAAACCCTTTTCAGAGTTGAACCACTTAACTGTGCCTGTTGCCATGTTTTTACTTTTCCTTCGATATGTGGGTGTTCCGAGAAATCCTCGGCTCACGGTCTTCCTCTTGCGCCAGCGATACCGAATATGTGTTACATGAAACGGGTACTGATTAAGCGTCCGACTGAGGTCAACTCTACCGCCTACTGAGCCGTATGCCTAAAGTGGGGGTGGACAGTTTGAGCGTGCACGGTGTTCAATTGAGGCACTAGTAAGAGCAAATGCAGCTGGGGAAGGTCGCATTTGGCGCCCTTGCTAGGAGATTCGTATGCAACGTCTTGTCACGCCTTCTGCCCAATTATCGGTGCGGGGCTTACTTACTATTCACTCAGCACCCTCTGCGCTGCGCCGTCATATTGATTGGGCGATACAAAATATCGTGGGCGCAGATGCACAAGTGAACTGGCAACCGCAAAGCTTGATGGTTGGCACATTTAAGACGAAATGCCAATGGAGAGCTCGCGGCGGATCTGGGGCAGAGATTGCCAGCACATTGCGAAGTTGGCATTACTTAAACTTCGAAGTTCTTGAGGAAAATGAGAACGGCGGCGAACTCTTTCGCTTCACACCAGAACTTGGACTTCATAGAGCAATCACAGATTTAAGTGGGGCTGTACTCCTCAATGAATTTGCAATTAACAATGTGATGCAAAAGGCTTTCGATGAAGATTCAATACGACAAGGTCTTTTGCAGGCGATGGGAAGTGCCTGGGATATAGAGCTAGAAAGATTTAGGAGTGCTGGCATGGGTGAACCTGCGCGTTTGCATGCAATTTAGTCCGATAGAATAAAACTATGAGCCAATTAAATGAATCCCCAATTATCACTGTAGAGCGCCGTAAGGCAATAACAATCATTGTGTCAGCAGTAATCATTGCGCTCGCACTTGGTGTTGGATTAACTAAAGTTGGAACTGGCTTTGCAACACGCGCTGGTAATGGAATTACTGTTACAGGATCTGCCAAAACTAGTGCTGTTGCAGATAATGCAGTCTGGACACTCTCTGTCAGTCTTTCATCACCAACGGTTGGTGCGGCTGTGAAGAAAGTAGATTCAGATGTTGCAGCTCTTTCCTCCTATTTAACTCAAGGCGGTATTGCAGCTGATGCACTTACACTAGGTGCAGTTTCTACTTATGCCAATGAAGAGTATGTCAATGGGAATTCAACTGGACGCATTCTTTCCTACCGTGCTTCTCGCGATGTAACAGTTCGCACAAAGGATGTGCAACTAGTTTCAAAATTGAGTCAAGGAATTGGCACATTGCTAGGAACTGGAATTAACGTAAATAACTATGGACCTCAGTACTACATCTCAAACTTGCCTGAGCTTCGTCCAGAGTTAATGAGTGAAGCGATGAAAGACGCAAAACTTCGTGCCGAATCTTTAACTAAAGCTGTGGGTGGATCTCTTGGTTCGTTGGTAAACGTCAAAGCAGGCCCAATCCAAATTACAACCCCTGATTCAACAATGACTGCAGATTTTGGTGCTTATGACACAAGCACAATCAACAAGACCGTTAGCGCAACAGTTTCGGTAACTTTTAATACAAACTAAAGCGGGATATTGCCGTGAGCACCACGGCGATGAGGTGCCTCGGCAATGACTTTGGCTAATGCACTTCGTGTTTTTGCCGGCTCAATAATCTCATCCACTGCGCCAATTTCAACGGCGCGCGTGACTCCGCCAGAAATCTTCTCGTGTTCTGCCGCCAGCTCTAACTCCATTGCTTCACGTTGTTCTACTGGCAAATCTGCCAAAATACGGCGATGTAATACTCGCACGGCTGCAACAGCTCCCATCACTGATACTTCAGCGTTGGGCCAAGCAAACACACGTGTGGCACCTAGAGCTTTTGAATTCATTGCAACATAGGCACCGCCATAAGCACGGCGTGTAATTAATGTGACTCGAGGGACAACTGCTTCACCAAATGCATGCAAGAGCTTTGCACCGCGTCGAACCGCACCTTCCCACTCTTGTCCAGCACCCGGTAAGAATCCTTGGACATCTGCAATAACAATAAGTGGAATACCAAATGCATCACAAGTGCGAACAAAGCGCGCAGCCTTTTCACCAGCTGCAGCATCAAGTGCGCCAGCGATATGTGCTGGGTTGCTTGCCAACACACCAACAGTTGCACCACCTAAACGACCAAGAACTGTTGTCATGTTGGGTGCCCACATGGATAGAAGCTCGATGTGTTCTGCATCGGTATCTAGAATCGCCTCAACTAAGGGATGTACTTCATAGGTGCGCACTTTTGATTGCGGAACAAAGGCAGCAAGATCAATATCTTTAACTTCTGCGTTCATGAAACCTTGATTAGAAAAAAGATCAGTCAATGTGCGGATGTCATTTATTGCTTCATCTTCATCTGCAGCAATGATGTGTGCAAGGCCGCTGTTTTTACGATGCGCCTCTGGTCCACCCAATAGGGCCATATCTGTATCTTCACCCGTAACGCTCTTAACAACATCAGGGCCAGTAACAAAGATTCTTCCTTCAGGAGATAGAACAACAATGTCAGTAAGTGCTGGTCCGTATGCACCGCCACCGGCTGTGGGTCCAAGAACAAGTGATAGCTGAGGGATACGTCCACTTGCAGAGATCATTGATTGGAAAACTTCTCCAAAGGCATCAAGGGATGCAACACCATCACTTAATCGCGCACCACCTGAGTGCCAGATACCAATGATGGGAACTTGAGCACCCATCGCAGCTTTATAAGCCGTAACGATTACTTTTGAGCCTTCAACGCCTAAAGCTCCACTTTTAATTGTGGCATCGGATGCGAAGACAACAACTTTATTTCCTTTGATATCACCTGTAACGGCAACCATTCCGCAATCGGTGCGGGGGATCAGGAATTCAAACTTTCCGCCATCGAGTAAGCGAGCGATACGGCTTTCTGGATCGCGTGGGTCTAACTGCGCAGTTAGCATTTATATGCTCTTAAATACCAATACGACGTTGTGGCCGCCGAAACCAAAAGAGTCATTAAGAGCTGCGATGTCACCGGCAGGAAGTGCTCGGGGCTTATCGCGAACCACGTCAACAGTGACGGCTGGATCTAAATCATCGATATTAATTGTTGGGGGAGCAAGGCGATCTTGCAAAGTCTTAACAATAAAGACTGATTCAATGGCACCTGCGCCACCGAGTAAGTGCCCAGTCATAGATTTAGTTGCAGAAACTGCAACATGATCTGCATCTGCTCCAAGTGCTGCGCGCAAAGCATTTGCTTCGGCAACATCGCCGGCTGGTGTGGAAGTGGCGTGGGCATTTAAGTGAACGATGTCTTTAGTAGTTAAACCTGAATCACGAAGTGCAAACTTCACTGCTCTCTGCACGCCAGCACCATCTGGATCTGGGGCTGCGATGTGATAACCATCAGAGGTTAAGCCTTGTCCTGCGATTTCGCAGTAAATCTTGGCACCACGTGCCACTGCATGCTCATACTCTTCTAGAACTAAAATTCCGCCACCTTCGCCCAAAACAAAGCCATCTCGATTTAAATCATAAGGACGAGATGCTCGCTGTGGTTCATCATTTCTAGTTGATAGGGCTTTCATCGCAGCAAAACCTGACATTGGCATTGCGTGGATCGCAGCCTCAACACCGCCGCTGACAACTATGTCTGCGCGATCATTTCTAATCATCTCTAGTGCATAACCAATTGCTTCAGCACCTGATGCACAGGCACTTACTGGTGTGTGAACGCCCGCGCGAGCTTGCAGTTCAAGACCAACATTTGCTGCAGGACCATTTGGCATCAACATTGGAACCGTGTGTGGGCTAACTAGACGCGCACCCTTTTCACGCAAAATGTCATATTGATCAAGCAGCGTTGTTACACCGCCAATACCTGAAGCGATTACAACACCAAGGCGCTCTTTATCTACATCAGGTGAACCAGCATCTTTCCACGCCTCACGCGATGCAATCATTGCAAATTGTTCAGATCTATCTAGACGCCGAAGTTCAACGCGCTCCATCTGCTCAGATGGTTCAACTGCAACTCGAGCTGCAAAGTGAACGGGAAGAGTTTGCGCCCATTCCTCAGTCAGGTTTCGAACACCGCTAGTGCCAGCAAGTAGGGCTGACCAAGATGTTGTTACATCCCCACCAATAGGAGTTGTGGCACCAAGTCCGGTGACGACAACGCGGCGACGAGACATGAAAGGTAAGTTCTTACTACTTACTTAGCTGCGTTGACGATGAAATTAACTGCATCGCCAACTGTGACGAGATCAGTTACAGCCTCATCAGGAATTTTCACGCCAAAGCGCTCTTCTGCAGCAACTACAACTTCAACCATGCTTAGTGAATCTACTTCTAGATCCTCAGTGAAGTTCTTATCAAGCTCAATTGATGCAGCTGGAATACCGGCTACTTCTTCAACGATCTCTTTAAGTCCTGCTAGTACATCTGCTGGTGCAAGTGCCATGTGATGTGTTCCTTTTCTCAAGCGATTAGTTCAATAGATCAACAGGTGGTAATTCTCTATGAAAGGAGTGCTTACTTACGAGTATTGACAGGCGTAAGTGTCATAAATCTCAGGGTGCAGGCGGTAGCTGCACGACTTGCCCCGCATAAACCAGGCCAGCCCCATAGCCAATGAGCAACGCTAATTTGCCGTGCATCTCGGGATGTTTTTCAAGCAGGACATCCATTGCTAGTGGAATTGATGCTGCAGAAGTATTTCCATTCACACGAATGTCATCTGCAACCAAAACTGTGTCTGGCAACTTCATTTCCTTCACCATTGTTTCAATGATGCGAATATTTGCTTGGTGGGGGATAAATACATCAAGATCATTAACGCCCAACCCTGCAGACTCCAATGCCTTTAGTCCAACCTTGCTCATGGAGTACACAGCCCAACGAAAAACAGTTTGACCTTGCTGTGAAATATTTGGCCAGCCTAATTGGGCAACGCCTTTATCAGGAGCATTTCTAAACTCTGTGTAGGCAGGGTTCAATGTAATTGCATCACGTGAGTCTGAATCTGAACCCCAGATTGTTGGCCCAATTTTTGCTTCTGTACTTTGTCCTATAACAACTGCTCCTGCACCATCAGCAAAAATAAATGCAGTTGCGCGATCATCTGGGTCAGTAAAGTCAGAAAGCTTTTCAACGCCAACAACTAAGACATTTTTCGAAGTTCCACCGCGCACCAAATCACTGGCCATGCCAACGCCGTAACAAAAGCCAGCACACGCTGCACTGATATCAAAAGCTGCAGCTTTTGGATTTCCAAGTTCATTAATCAGCTCAGTTGCAGCACTAGGTGCCTGATAGGGATAAGAAATAGTAGAAAGAATCAAAGTGTCGATATCGGCCATAGTGAGGTTGGCTCGCTTGAGTGCACTTTCACATGCAGCCTTGGCCATGGTGATGACAGTTTCATCAGGGCCAGCAAAGCGCCGTGATTCGATTCCTGTGCGCTGCTGAATCCATTCATCACTTGATTCAATACGATCAACAATTTCAGAGTTAGGAACTAAACGCTTAGGGCGATAGGAACCAACAGAGAGAATGGCACTGTTAGTCGTTGGTGAAGTCTTGATCTTCATGCGTGCCTTCCTGCGAATTCCTTAGCAGCAGATAGGTCATCTGCACTCTTAATGGCGAATGTTTCGATCTCCGGAGCACCGCGCTTGAGTAAGCCAACCAGAGTTCCGGCCGGTGGCAATTCAATGACACCCGTAACTCCTAAGTTTTTAAGTGTTTGCATACATAAGTCCCAGCGCACTGGATTAGCAATCTGATTAACGATACGTGTGAGCACCTGTGCTCCATCGCTCACCACTTCACCATCCTTATTAGAAATGACTGAGATTGTCGTTGGGGCAGTGTGAATGGTTGCTGCAAGTGTGCGCAAAGGCTCAACGGCAGGTTCCATAAAACTTGTGTGAAATGCACCAGCAACTGCTAACGCGCGAACTCGTGCCCCTTCGGGAGGATTTTCAGATAGTGCGGTAAGTGCTGCTAAGTCGCCAGCTGCAACTATTTGTCCGCCACCATTATCGTTTGCAGCTACAAGTTTAAGTTCTTCTAATTTTTTCAAAACAACCTCGCGATCTCCGCCCAATACTGCAGACATTCCTGCGGGGGAGAGCGCTGCAGCTTTTGCCATCTCTATTCCACGTGCTCGCACTAAACGCAACGCATCTTCATCACAGATTGCACCGCTGATAGCCGCTGCTGCAAGTTCACCAACTGAGTGACCTGATGTGTATGCAAAATTCTTGATTCCAAGTGCGTGAGCGCCTAATAGTGATGCAGCCACGATGAGTGGCTGGGCATTGGCTGTGTCTTTGATTTCATCAGTATCTGCTTTTGTACCAAGTCCAATTAAATCTAAATCTATTCGCATTGACCATTGAGAGAGAAGTTCATGAAATACCGGATTTGTCACCCAAGAGTTAAGCATTCCTGGAGTTTGGGAACCCTGTCCCGGAGCAATAATTGCTAACACGTTTGTTACTTTACTCGAATGGGTTGCTTACTACCTAGTACGAGTGACTAACCAGACTTGAGCACTGTGTTGAGCAACAGTGATTTTTGCTTGCGGAGCTGCAATTGCAGGCTCATAGGTTGCAACATCTTTGGCGGCATCAAAGATGCAGCGGAAAGCTTCGCCCCACGTTTGATCAGGTAATGTGAAAATGGTTTCGGCATTAGATGAATTCATGAGAAGCAACAGACCTCGGTTTGGATCTGCTTCAACAAAAACAGTGATGCTGCGTTTTTCTTCATCCTGCCAATGGTCATCACCCATTTCATGACCACCTAAAGAAAACCAAGCAATATCTTTACGCTTTGTTCCTTCATCAACGATTCCAGTAAAGAACTCTGAAGTCACATCGGCTAGATAGGTTGCACGAATCTTTGCCAACTCTTGGACCGCAGCCAAAATATCTTTACCTTGTTCACTCAAATCCCATGGCAACGCCCAACCACCACCCAGAGTTGCCTCACTTTCATCTTTAAAATCAATTGGTAATGAGTAGCCGTTGTTTGAACCGTTTTGCGTGCGACTTACTTCATCGCCCATATTGAGCATCGGAACACCAGATGAGAGCATCAGAGTTGCAAGCATCGATTTCTTGAGCCAATGCCTAATGGTGTTCACACCTAGATCATCTGTTTCACCTTCAATACCAACGTTCCACGATCTATTGGAATCACTTCCATCGGCATTGTTTTCTAAGTTAGCTTCATTGTGTTTAGCGTTATAGGTGACCATGTCATGCAGGGTGAAGCCATCATGGGCTGCAATGAAGTTAATGGATGAAGTGGGTCCTCGGTAATAAAAAATTGAGCTAGAACCGCTAATACTGTTTGCAATATCAGATACGCCTTCACCATAGCCACGCTCTAGATCGCCAAGCCAGAACTGGCGCACTGAATCGCGATAAGCATCATTCCATTCGCGCCACGGATGCGGGAAGTCACCGAGTGAATAGCGGGAGATATCCCAAGGCTCTGCAATCATCTTGAGATTTCTCAGAACTGAGTCGGATTCAATGGCAGACATAAGGGATGAATTAAAGGCGCTATTGCTTGTGTAGAGGGCTGTAGCTAAATCAAAGCGGAACCCATCAACACCAATTACTTCTACCCACCAACGCAGTGAATCAATGATTTGTCGAACAGAGTGGGGATTACTTGCCGCAAAAGTATTTCCACAACCAGTGACATCAATGTAATTTCCATGGGCATCTTGGCGATAGTAAGCCTTGTTATCTATTCCTTTGTAAGAAAGTGTTGGTCCGCCCACTCCACCTTCAGCGGTGTGGTTATAAACAACATCTAAAATCACTTCAATGCCTGCGTTATGGAGTTGATCAACTGCAACTTGCAGTTCTGAGATGGGATCACTAGTTGATGCGTAGTTAGCATTAGGAGCACTAAATGCTAAAGAGTTATAACCCCAATAATTCTTTCGACCTCGTGCATAGATGCCAGGCTCAGTAACCGATGCTGCTATTGGCAATAGCTCTAGTGCAGTTGTTCCAATTGATTTTAAATGCGCAATCGTTGAAGGATGACCAAGAGCTTTATAAGTGCCCCGCTCATTTTCTGGGATTTCTAAATTCTTAGCCGTGAGGCCTTGCACGTGTGCTTCATAAATTATTGTCTTTGCCCATGGCACTAGTGGGCGATTGATCTCGCGAGCGCGGTGATCAGTAACAACGCTATAAGGAACCTTTCCTGCGCTATCGCGATCATCGCGAATAGTTAGATCACCAGCTCCCACACCATCGGTTGCAACATGGCCATAGATTTCAGGGACGTAGTGAAGTTGCCCATCAAGGCAATGCGTATAGGGATCAATGAGAAGTTTGGCTGCGTTAAAGCGAACACCATGTTCTGGTTGCCATGGGCCATAGACACGGTAGCCATAGCGTTGGCCCGGGCGTACGCCTGCTAAGTACCCGTGCCAGATTGGTCCGTTGCGATGTGACATTGCAAAACGAGTTTCAACTAACTTGCCATTGACCTCGTTGAATAGGCAAAGCTCCACTGCATCGGCGGCATTGGACCAGATGGCAAAGTTAGTTCCGCCCTCAGTAACGGTGGCACCAAGGGTTCGGGGATCAGCAGGAAGCACGGCGCAATACTGCCCTTAATAGAAGGTATTTACTCGCACATTTAATTGGCCTTTCGGGTTACTGGCCAGTAACCTTGGCCACATGAAGATCGCTGTCTGCATCAAACAGGTCCCAGATTCATGGGCTGAGAAGAAGATGGTTGGTGGATTACTCGATCGCGCCAACGTAGATGCAGTTCTCAATGACTTAGATGAATACGCTGTTGAAGAAGCGCTTCGAATTGCAGAGGCACATGGCGGCAATGAAGAAGGTGGCGCTAACACAGTCACAGTTATTTCAATGGGACCAGAGCGCGCAACTGAAGCTGTGCGAAAGGCCCTATCGATGGGTGCAAATGATGCGATTTTGATTAGTGATGCTGTTCTAGTTGGAGCAGATGCCGTTGTTACAGCTGAAGTTTTAGCCAATGTCATCTTCAAAGGTGAGTATGACCTTGTTATCTGCGGAACTGAGTCAACGGATGCTCGTATGAGCGTGGTGCCAGCGATGATGAGTGAGAAGCTGGGATGTGCTCAATTAACTTTTGCTTCCAAAGTCACAGTAGATCCAGGTGCTAAGAAGGTATCGATTACACGAGTTACTGAAGCTGGCGTTGATGAAGTCCATGGAGAATTTCCTTGCGTAATCAGCGTTGTTGAAAAGATTAATGAACCTCGCTACCCATCCTTTAAGGGCATTATGGCTGCGAAGAAAAAAACAATTGATATTCGTGACTTTGCAAGCACAGGTGCTGAGTTCACAAAGTCATGGTCTGCAGTAATTGATGCAGCCCCTCGTCCGCCGCGTGCTGCTGGTGTCGTTGTCACCGATGATGGATCAGCTGGTCAAAAACTTGTTGATTTCTTGAGTGAGAAGAAGTTGATATGAGCACTGTGTTAATTCTGGCTGATTTCGCTGGAGAAAAGGCCACGAAAGCTACTGTTGAAATAGCAACTGCCGGCGCAGTTATTGGTGAAGTAACTGCCCTTGTTTTAGCACCTGTTGGAAAAGGCGCAGCGTATGCAGCCTCCATTAATCAGGGACCTGTTACAAAAGTATTAGTGATTGAATCAGATGATTTTACAAAGCATGGCGTTGCAGCTTGCGCAGATGCACTCGCACATGTCATCGGGCAAACCACGCCATCGGCAGTTCTTGTTGTTTCAAATGCATTTGGCAAAGAAGTTGCTGGACGGGTGGCAATGAAGCTAAAGATTGGCATTATTACTGATGCTGTAGATATTGCGCCAGATTGCTCCGCAACCCAATTAGTTTTTGGTGGATCTACAACAGTGCACTCAAAGGTTGCCGAAGGAACTGGGATTATCACTGTGCGCCCAAACACCATCACTGCAAACTTTGCGCCAGCTTCACCTACAATTGAAAACATCACTGCGCCAATCTCTGATTGCTCTAAAAAGGCAACAATTACTTCCTCACAACCTCCAGTTAAGGGCGGTCGTCCAGAGTTAACTGAAGCCAACATTGTTGTTTCAGGTGGACGTGGAACAAATGGAGATTTTGCAACTGTTGAAGCATTCGCAGATTCATTAGGCGCAGCAGTTGGTGCATCACGCGCAGCAACAGATGCTGGTTGGTATCCACATTCTCACCAAGTTGGTCAGACTGGAAAAACTGTGAGCCCGCAGCTCTATGTTGCTTGCGGTATCTCAGGGGCAATTCAGCACCGTGCAGGTATGCAAACAAGCAAGAACATCGTGGTGGTTAATAAGGATCCAGAAGCGCCACTGTTTGAATTAGCTGATTTTGGTGTTGTGGGCGATCTCTTTGCCGTGCTGCCTCCTGCCACTGAAGGCGTTAAAGCCCGCAAAGCCTAAGATTGGACCTATGTCCTCTATCTACCTAGACCATGCGGCAACAACGCCGATGGTTGAAGAAGCTTTAATTGCGATGACTGCGCAATTAGCACGCTTGGGTAATCCTTCAAGTCTGCACACACATGGACGTGCAACTAGAAAAACTCTAGAAGATGCCCGCGAGGTAATTGCAAAAGAAGTGGGTTGCTTGCCTAGCGAAGTTATTTTCACTGCATCAGGTACGGAAGCAAATAACACGGCGCTTAAAGGTTTGTATTGGCAGGGCCGGGATAAAGGTAAGCACGTTGTGGCTATTAGTTCCATCGAGCACCATGCAATTTTAGATCCAGCACATTGGTTAGAAGTTCATGAAGGAGCCGAAGTAATTCAAATACCAGTGAATGCAGATGGAGTTGTTGATCTCGAATTTCTTACTCACTTAGTTGCCACACGAGGAAACGAAATTGCAGTAATCAGTGTGATGCATGCAAACAATGAAACTGGAGTCATTCAACCGATTCGCACTGTTGTTGAAATTGCTGGAGAGATTCCTGTTCATACAGATGCAGCACAAAGTTTCAAAAAAGTTCCTCTTTCATTTGCAGAGCTTGGTGTTTATGCAATGTCATTGAGCGCCCATAAAACGGGCGGACCTCTTGGAATTGGCGCGCTCATTTTGCGCCGAGCAGTTGAAATTCCAGCCCTACTCCATGGCGGGGGACAAGAGCGAGAAATTAGAAGTGGAACTTTAAATGCACCAGCAATTGTTGCTTTTGCTGCAGCTGCTAAAAGTAAGTATTACGATTCTGCGAAAGTAAGTGCGTTAAGAGACTCTTTCATTGCAGGTATTAGCGCTGCTCTGCCTGAAGTTATCGTCAACGGATTAAGGGCTGAACGTTTGCCTGGAATCGTCAATATAACTTTTCCTGGAACGCAAAGTGACACTTTGCTACTGCTCATGGATGCACAAAACATCTCCTGTTCAACAGGATCAGCATGTAGCGCCGGAGTTCATGAAGCGAGCCATGTGCTCCTTGCTATGGGACATAATGAAGTGAGCGCACAGTCTTCGTTGCGCTTTTCATTTGGAGCAACAAGTACAAGCGCAGACGTGGATTTCGCAGTGTCAGTACTGCCTGATGTAATTACTCGTGGAAGGGCGGCAAATCTTTCATGAAGTTAATTGCAGCAATGAGCGGTGGCGTTGATTCAGCAGTAGCTGCTGCCCGCGCGGTTGAGGCTGGCCATGATGTTATTGGTGTGCACTTGGCGCTCTCTTCTAATCCACAAAAGTATCGTTCAGGCGCACGAGGCTGTTGCACCATTGAAGATTCACATGATGCTCGACGAGCCGCAGATGTCATCGGTATTCCTTTTTATATCTGGGATATGGCAGAAGAGTTTCATGATGGTGTTGTTGAAGATTTCTTGGCTGAGTATGCAGCTGGTCGAACACCTAATCCATGCCTGCGTTGTAATGAAAAGATTAAATTTGCTGCAGTTTTAGATCGTGCACGCGCCATGGGCTTTGATGGTGTTGTCACTGGTCACTATGCAAGAACACAGATATCTGATTCTGGGAAAACACTTCACCGAGCAGTTGATCATTCGAAAGATCAATCCTATGTTTTATCGGTTTTAACTGTTGAACAAATTGAAGGTGCTATTTTTCCACTTGGAGGCACAACCAAGGTTGATATCCGCAAAGAGGCAGAAGCACGTGGATTAGCTGTTGCGCAAAAACCAGACAGTCACGATATTTGCTTTGTTCCCTCCGGTGATAACGCAGGATGGTTGCGCGATCGATTGGGTAGTGAAGTTGGCCCAATCGTGGATCAAGATGGTGTGAAAATTGGTGAGCACAAGGGTGCTTACACATACACGATTGGTCAACGTAAAGGTTTAGGTCTCACTGTTCCAACTGCAGATGGCTCACCTCGATTTGTGTTAAAGATTGAACCAGTGAGCAACACTGTTGTAGTTGGTGCTCGTGAAGATTTAGCGGTATCAACTATGCGTGGAGAGAGAGCGGTGTGGTGTGGTCCGGCAGTAACAGAGCAAGCACAGCGTGGGTTTGTTCAAGTACGTGCGCATGGTGCAGCTCTACCTTGTTCATACTTCTTCGATGGAACATTGCTCACAGCTCATTTAGATGAGCCTCTATTAGGGTTAGCAACTGGTCAAGCAATGGTTATTTATGATGGTGATCGCGTCGTTGGTTCAGCCACAATTTGTGAGACTGAGTAATGAGTAATCAAGCCCGCCATCGCATGAGTGAGTTGATGGGACAAATTCGTGATCACCAATTCAAATACTATGTTTTAGATGCACCAACTGTTACTGATGCTGAATTTGATGGATTGCTCAAGGAGTTAACTGCCCTAGAAGCTAAACACCCTGAACTGCGCGAAGCAGATTCACCTACGCTGCACGTTGGCGGCGGGTTTTCCACTCAATTTGAACAACGCGATCACATTGAAAAGATGATGAGTTTAGATAACGTCTTTGACAGCGATGAGCTTTCAACCTGGTTTGATCGTGTTGAAAAGGAAGTTCCAAAACCAACTTATCTGTGTGAACTTAAAGTCGATGGTTTGGCAATTAACTTGACCTATGAAAAAGGTCAGTTAGTGCGCGGGCTTACACGTGGCAATGGTGTCACTGGTGAAGATGTGACACTGAACGTTAAAACAATCAAGAATCTGCCGCATGTTCTAAAGGGCGAGAAGCTTCCAGATTTAATTGAAGTGCGCGGGGAAGTTTTCTTTCCCATCGCAGCTTTTCAAGAACTCAATGAGTCGCTAGAGGAGTCCGGAAAAGCACTTTTCGCTAATCCACGTAACGGTGCTGCTGGTTCACTACGCCAAAAAGATCCACGTGTAACTGCATCACGCCCACTTTCAGTAGTAGTTCATGGTGTCGGTGCGCGAGAAGGTATTTCATTTGATTCTCAAAGCAATGCCTATGAAGTTTTAGCTTCACTTGGGCTGCCAACAAGTGATCGCTTCAAAGTGTGTAAGAGCAGAGCCGAGGTTGAGAAATTCGTTAAATACTACGAAGAGCACCGCCACGATGTTGAGCATGAAATTGATGGTGTAGTAATAAAGGTTGATTCAATGAGTGAGCAGGCGCAGTTGGGCTTCACATCTCGTGCCCCCAAGTGGGCTATTGCATTTAAATATCCGCCTGAAGAAGTCACGACAAAGCTTCTAGATATTAAGGTAAGTATTGGCCGCACGGGTCGTGTAACACCATTTGCTTTTATGGAGCCTGTTAAAGTTGCAGGTTCAACAGTTACCAATGCAACACTGCACAACGCTGAGGAGATTGTTCGCAAAGGCGTTTTAATCGGAGATGTTGTTGTTATTCGCAAAGCTGGTGATGTGATACCTGAAGTTTTAGGACCCGTCATTGAGCGTCGCACAGGTAATGAGCGAGCTTTTGTCATGCCAACAAAGTGCCCTGAGTGCGGATCAAAGCTTCGAGCAATGTCTGAAGCTGATGTTGATATTCGCTGCCCCAACACCCAAAGTTGTCCTGCTCAACTACGTGAGCGCATTTACTACATTGGTTCACGTGCAGCTCTAGATATCGATGTTCTGGGTTATGAAGCAGCCGTTGCATTGCTTGAATCCAAGATAATTGTGGATGAGTCAGATTTATTTGCCTTAAGTGAAGACAAACTTGCTAAGAGTGAGTTCTTTACAAAAAAAGATGGCACACCGGGAGCTAATGTCGCAAAACTACTTGCCGCACTCGAAGAGGCTAAGAAGCAACCCCTCTGGAGAACATTGGTCGCACTTTCAATTCGACATGTTGGTCCAACAGCGGCACAGGCTTTAGCTACAAACTTTGCATCAATTGCAAAGATTTCATCGTCATCGGCAGAAGAGTTGGCTGCAGTTGATGGTGTGGGCTCGACAATTGCTCAGTCAATAGTTGAGTGGTTTGATGTTGATTGGCACCGTGAAATTATTCGAAAGTGGAGTGAGGCTGGAGTGACTGTTGTGCAGCAGGAAACTGCGCAGATGCCACAGACACTTGCTGGTTTAACTTTTGTAGTAACGGGAGGATTGGAATCTTTCACTCGTGATGGAATCTCTGAAACCATTACGGCCCATGGTGGAAAAGCAGCCAGTGCTGTCTCAAAGAAGACCGATTACGTATTGGTGGGTACTGACCCGGGATCGAAGTTAGCTAAAGCACAAGAACTTGGCGTGCCAGTCATTGATGAGGCTCGATTTAAGCAATTGCTTAATGGTTTGGCATAGTAGGATTTCAACCATGATGAACTTAGCCACTGAGACCGTGCGTGAACTTCCAATGCCTGCTTATGCATTTGGCATTATTGGTTTTGCAGTTCTTTCACTACTTCTGTATTTAACTCTTCGCCTAGACCGGGACTAATTTGTCCCGCGTTGGAATCTATGGCGGAACATTTGACCCCATACATCGCGGTCATCTGCACGTAATCACGCAACTTTTTGAAAAAGACCTCATTGACCAGTTACTTCTAGTTCCTGCGGGTCAACCTTTGCTTCGCGTTATGGAACCAACTGCTTCTGCCGAACAACGTCGCAAAATGTGTGAGCTAGCTGTTTCAGAGTTACCAGAAGGCATCAGGAACAAAGTGCAGGTTAATCCCATAGAGATATTGCGCCAAGGTCCAAGCTATGCCATTGACACCGTTGAAGCAGTGATATCTACATTCCCTGATGATCAGATTTATTTAATCCTTGGAGCAGATGCTTTCTCAAAGATTGATCAATGGCATCGAGCTAATGAGTTGCAGAAAATAGTGAAAATTATCTGCATTAATCGACCTGGTTATCCAGCAACTGGAATCGAGATTGGCGCCCTTGATGCAGCTGCAACATCAATTCGCCAAGGATTGAGCGCTGATGTGCCGGAAATTGTGGCGGCATTTATAAGAGAGAATGGGCTCTATGACAATCAGTAGCAAAACCCGCGAGATAACCCAAGTAGCTGCCCATGCCATCATTGAAAAGATTGGCACGGATTTAATTGCTATTGATTTATCAGATCAACTAGTTCTCAGTGAAGTATTTTTGATTGCAACAGGCCAGAATTCTGCACAAGTTGATTCAATTGCCGATGAAGTTGAACGCAAACTTCAGGAAATTGGAGAAAAGCCAGCACGTCGTGAAAAAGGTGCTGAATGGATTTTGCTTGATTACTCAGATTTAGTTGTTCACATTCAAAGCGTTGAGCTTCGCAAGTACTACATGCTCGATCGCCTTTGGAATGATTGCCCAACAATTGAACTAGATGCTGTGAAAGAAGCTGCAATAAATGGCAGGTAATCGCATTGTTGTTTGGCGTCATGGACAAACTGACTGGAACAAAATTAACCGTTTTCAAGGCCATTCAGATATTCCGCTTAATGAGGTTGGCAAAGTTCAAGTAACTCGCGCAGCGCAAGTTTTAGCAGGAATGAATCCAACGCAGATTATTTCAAGTGATTTAGGCCGCGCCGTTGAAACTGCCCAAGCTCTTGCAGATTTAACTGGATTGAGTTTTTCTCAACATGAGTCATTACGTGAAACAAACGGTGGGTTATGGGAAGGCAAAACTGGTTCTCAAAATCGTGCAGAAGATTTCCATAACTTTATTCGCTGGATTGATGGCGAAGACAACCCAGCTGGAACAACAGGAGAGCGTCGAAGTGAAGTTGCATCTCGCGCAGTTGGTGAAATCTTAAAAGCGCTAGAGGGAAAAACTGAGCAACTGCTAGTTGTTGCAACCCATGGTGGAACAGCTAGATGCGTTCTCGGGGAACTGCTTCAACTACCACTTTCACATTGGGGAGTTTTAGGTGGACTTTCAAATGCATCATGGTCAGTCCTTCAAAGAAATCCCCGTCAGTGGAATTTAGTTGAACACAACGCTGGATCTATTCCAGAACCTGTCTATGGCGAAGAAAGTGGAGCAACTTTCGTTTAAAGCCACCGCACATGTATGCGGTAAGGTCTGCACTTGAAGTAAATGGGGCTATAGCGCAGCTGGTAGCGCACCTGCATGGCATGCAGGGGGTCAGGGGTTCAAATCCCCTTAGCTCCACGTATGAATAACAACGTGAATGACGAGCGCGAGCACGCGGCATACGACTTTGCCTACGTGCAGGAAAAATGGCTGCCTATTTGGGATGAAGTACAGCCATTTAAATCTGGTCGCCCGGATGACAAACGTGAAAAGAAATATGTCTTGGATATGTTTCCTTATCCATCTGGTGATCTTCACATGGGCCATGCTGAGGCATATGCATTAGGTGACGTGATTGCCCGTTATTGGGTTCAAAAAGGTTTTAACGTTATGCACCCAATTGCTTGGGATGCTTTTGGTTTACCAGCTGAAAATGCGGCAATCAAACGCAATTCAGATCCACGCATCTGGACGTATGAAAACATTGCTGTGCAAAAGGCTTCAATGCGTCGCTATGCATGTTCTTTTGATTGGGATCGAGTCTTTAATACGTGCGATCCTGAATACTACAAATGGAACCAATGGTTATTCATAAAGCTGCACGAGCGTGGCCTTGCTTATCGCAAAGATTCAGCAGTGAACTGGTGTCCTGGGTGCCAAACAGTTTTAGCTAACGAACAAGTTGTTGCTGGACTTTGTGAGCGTTGTGATTCAGCGGTAACAAAGAAGAAGCTAAACCAGTGGTATTTCAAGATCACAGATTATGCAGATCGTTTACTTGATGACATGGCGCAACTAGAAGGTAAGTGGCCTGAAAAAGTCTTAATGATGCAGCGCAATTGGATTGGCCGCTCAACTGGTGCCAATGTTTCATTTGTTATTGAAGACCGAAAAGAGCCAGTAACAATCTATACAACCCGCCCAGATACTTTGTATGGAGCAACATTTATGGTTGTTGCTGCAGATAGTGAATTGGCTGCAGAACTTGTCGTTGGTACAGGAATCGAAACAGAGTTCAACACTTATCTTGAAAAGATTAAGGCCGATAGCGACATTGATCGACTAGCGACTGATCGTCCTAAGAGTGGGGTTTTCCTCAATCGATATGCAATTAACCCAGTAAATGGGGCGAAGCTTCCAATCTGGGCCAGTGATTATGTTCTAGCCGATTATGGAACAGGTGCAATCATGGCTGTTCCAGCTCATGATCAGCGCGATCTAGATTTTGCAAAAGCTTTTAATTTACCCGTGGTTGTAGTGGTTGAAACTGGCGAAGAAGATCCCAACGCAAGTGGTGTTGCAACTACAGGGGATGGAAAATTAGTTAACTCTGGCGCGCTCAATGGCCTTAATAAGGCTGAAGCAATTGCTGCTATAAATTCTCAACTTGAAAAAGATGGCCTTGGAAAGTCAGCTCGTAACTACCGTTTACGAGATTGGTTAGTTTCACGCCAGCGCTACTGGGGAACACCAATTCCAATTATTCATTGCCCATCATGTGGTGAAGTGCCGGTTCCAGCAGATCAACTTCCGCTTACTTTGCCTGATGCAAAAGGTTTAGATTTAAAGCCAAAGGGAACATCACCACTAGGTGCTGCAACTGATTGGGTCAATGTTTCTTGCCCTAAGTGTGGTGCTGCATCTAAGCGTGATACCGACACTATGGATACTTTCGTAGATTCATCGTGGTACTACTTGCGTTACCCATCATCTACCGTGCACGACCAACCATTTTTGAAGAAAGACATTGATACCTGGTTACCGGTTGATCAATATGTTGGTGGTGTAACGCATGCAATTTTGCACCTTCTCTATAGTCGTTTCTTTACAAAAGTTTTAAATGACATGGGTATGGTTGATTTCAATGAACCGTTCACACGATTGCTCAACCAAGGAATGGTTGTCATGGATGGATCTGCCATGTCAAAGAGTCGTGGAAACCTAGTTCGCCTTTCAGATGAACTTGAACATCACGGCGTTGATGCAATCCGACTATCAATGGTTTTTGCTGGTCCACCTGAAGATGATGTTGATTGGTCAGATGTTTCACCATCAGGTTCAGTTAAATTCTTAACACGTGCTTGGCGCTTATCTGGAGATGTCACAAGTGCTCCAGGGGCAGATTTTTCTCAAGGGGATGTCTCTCTGCGCAAAGTGACACATAAAGCTTTACATGATGCTTCTTTTGCAGTGGAATCCTTCCGTTTCAATGTCGCAGTTGCACGCGTAATGGAGCTCGTGAATGCAACTCGCAAGGCAATTGATTCCGGTTGTGGTGCCGGAGATCCTGCAGTGCGTGAGGCAGTTGAAGCTGTTGCAATCATGCTCTCACTTGTCGCACCTTTCACAGCAGAAGAAATGTGGGAGCGTTTAGGACATAAGCCTGCCGTGGCACTTGCAGGCTGGCCAGCAGTAGATGAAAAACTTCTTGTGGCAGATGCCGTAGAAGCAGTTATTCAAATTAACGGCAAGATTAAAGAGCGCATCGAAGTATCACCTTCGATTACGGATGCAGAACTTGAGGCGCTTGCTCTTGCGCACCCAACAATTGTTGCTGAACTTGGCGCAAACGCACCGAAAAAGGTCATTGCGCGCGCGCCAAAACTAGTTAATATCGTCGCTTAATACTCGCGCAGGTAGTTCCACAATGTGAAAGGCCATGTCAATGAAGACAATTCTAGATGCCATCGGTAATACGCCTTTAATTAACATTGAAGGAATCTGGGTCAAGATGGAATATATGAATCCATCTGGCTCTATCAAAGCGCGAATTGCTAAATACATGATTGAACGCGCTGAAGCCGAAGGCTTGTTAAAGCCTGGTGACACAATTGTCGAAGCAAGTAGCGGTAATACTGGAAATGCAATGAGTATGGTTGCAGCAGTTAAGGGCTACAAGATGTTAGTGATCATGCCTGATGGAATGAGTCCAGAGCGCACAGCAATATCTGAAGCATTTGGCGCAGAGGTCCACACGATGGGTGATTTCCATGTCAACGATGCGTTAGAAGAAGCACGTCGACGCGGAGCAATGCCAGGATTTTTTGCCCCACAACAATTTGATAATGACTGGAACGTGGATGAAAACCGCGAATGGTTAGGCCAAGAGATTTTGCAACAGATGCCAGTTGTGCCGGATCTAGTAATTGGGGGAGTAGGCACCGGAGGAACAATCATTGGTGTGGGGCAAGCTCTAAAAGCTGCAAACCCTAATTGCAAAGTTATTGCTTTGGAACCATCTGAGTCCTGCACAATTTTGTGTGGAGAAGTGTCAAAGCACTTAATTGAGGGTATTGCAGATGGCTTTATTCCAGGAATTGTCACTCGATATCATCATGAACTAGATGGTGTTATTGATGTGGGTTCAGAGGAATCAATTGAGGAAATGCGCCGTATCGCACGTGTGCATGGCATATTCGTGGGCCCATCATCTGGAGCCCACCTCATCGCTGCCAAGAGATTGAAGGAGCAATACGGTGTTGAAAACGTTGTGACTTTCTTCTGCGATGAGGGCGAGAAGTACATCAACGATTACTGGATCAAGAAGTAAATATCCACACCCTTAAACCTGAGGTAAGCAAGACTTGTCATCGCCCTGAACTATTGGGGCATGGAATATTTCTCACAGATATTTGAAAAGTTGGCCACATGGTGGTTTGACCTTGATTTCACACCGATTCAAAAACGAACACTGTTAGCTATTTCAGCAGTCATTATCGTTCTCTCGCTATTTATTGTCGTTAGAGGAAATACTGATGAAATAGTAGCGCCTCCAGTAATTGTGGAGCAAGTGCAAGCACCTCAGATATTTGTAGATGTAACTGGCGCAGTTAATACCCCTGGTGTTTACACACTCACCGCAAGTTCACGCGTTATTGATGCAATTAAGGCTGCCGGTGGATCAGCGGCTGGAGCCGACCTGAGCACAATAAATTTGGCGAGGGTGTTGGCAGATGGTGAACAAATATATGTGGATGCTGCCATCACAAATAGCAAAGGCGTGCGAGTCAGCACGCCAAAGAGAAGTGGACCAATAAGTATTAACCGCGCGACAGTGAGTGATTTTGATTCACTTGATGGGATAGGCCCAGTGATTGCACGGCGAATAGTTGAATACCGAAAAACTCATGGTCCCTTTATAACAATTGAAGATTTACAAAAGGTAAGTGGAATAGGTGTGGCAAAATTCGCACAAATCAAAAGCAAAATCCGCGTCTAACCGATTACAGGGCTGTTGCTTTAGGCGCTGCAATCTGGTCTGGAGCATTGTTTCAAAGTGCAACTGCGCCTTGGCGAATCTCAATTGCTGCCCTTGCTGTGGGAGCAGTTTCTCTTATCAGTCGTAAAGCGCGATTTAGCGTAATCATTTTTGCATTACTTCTGGGATCAACTGTGATGTCTATTCGACAAGCTTCTTTGGCGCATAGCCAGATAACTAGATTCTTTATGCAGAGTGCAACGGTTACTGCCGAAGTTGTGACGGATGCAAGCAAAACAAGTACTGGGAATTATTCATTTATTGCACGTGCAATCTTGGTCAATAACAGTTCAATACATTACAAACTACGAGTACCAATACGCGTGATGACTTCGAATCAAGACGTGACCAAACTCTTGCCCGGACAAAGATTTAGCGCCCAAGGACGGATAGTTGCCAGCAAGGAAGCTCGAGTTGCTGCGCTGGTCGTAATTAAGGATGGGATTGAAATCCAAACCAAAGCTTCACATTGGGCAAGTGCGTTAGGTGCCATCCGGCTAGGCCTTCGTTCACTATCTGGTGATGGAAATGCTGGAGCACTTATACCTGGGATGGTTTTGGGGGATACGTCTAAACAGAGTGCAGAATTTAAAAATTCTATGAAACGATCTGGCTTAACGCACTTAGTCGCAGTCAGTGGTGCCAATTTTGCACTTGTTTCAGCTTTCGTCTTATGGATGATGCAGTTTCTTTTCACAAGAATGAAATTTCGTCTTACGGCAACAGCTATTTCCCTCATTGCATTTATTGCACTGGTGCGACCATCGCCATCTGTACTACGCGCTGCTGCAATGGCTGCAGTTTTACTCATTGCCCAAGGCACTCACCGCGGCCGAGATTCACTACCCGCCCTAGGGTTTGCAATGGCTGCAGTTGTCATAGTTGATCCATGGCAAGCCCGTGATGCTGGCTTTGCACTCTCTGTCCTTGCTACTGGTGGACTTCTTCTCTTTGCACCTGTACTTGTTGAAAAACTCTCGTCTCATGTGCCAGAAAAATTGGCTCAAGCTTTAGCGCCTCCGATTGCAGCAATAGTTTTCTGTTCACCCATAATCGTCGCGCTCTCAGGCTATTTAGCTCCAATGAGTGTGATTGCTAATTTGTTTGCCGCCCCTTTTGTTGCTCCCATCACGATTGTGGGCTTTATCGCCGCCCTATTTTCGCCATTCCTTCCTTTCATATCCTCAGTATTGATTTGGTTTATTAGGATTCCTGCGGGTGCAATTGCACTTATTGCGCATTGGGCATCGAACTTTCCAGTGTTAACTTTGCGCACAGGCAAAATTGGCTTTCTTATTGTTGCCACCTTCACTCTGCTGGCTTGGTTGTTTAAGAAATGGTTTAAATACATCACAATCTTCACTTTGATTGTTCTTATCTCAATTACGTGGTTGCAGCGATGGCCAGGGGGAGATTGGGAGATTGCCAACTGCGATATTGGCCAGGGAGATTCGATGGTGATTAATTTGGGTAACCATCAGGGGATAGTTATAGATGTTGGACCCGATGCAGTTGCTGAGGATCGCTGTTTGAAAGCTTTAGGAATACAGCAGATTCCACTTCTCATTCTTTCGCACTTTCATGCAGATCACGTTGCAGGATTACCAGGGGCAATAGAGAATCGTGTAGTTGGACAAGTCTGGGTCAGCGTTAACTCAGCACCACTTGTTGAAAGTGCAATGGCTCATAGCGCCTTAGAAGGTGTTGAGATAATTAAGGCAGTACGCGGAATGAGTTCAAGAGTTGGGAAGTTAACAATAAAAGTTCTTTGGCCCACTTTAAGTGCGACTAGTTTTGAAGAAATGCCTGGAGAAGGTTCACAGATAAACAACTCCAGTATTGCCACATTGATTACTAGTGATTCATTGTCAATCTTTGCTGGTGGGGATCTAGAGCCACCAGTCCAGCAAATCCTGATTAAGGATGTTGCGCCCGTTGACATATATAAGGTCTGCCATCACGGTTCCAGATACCAGGATCTAGCTTTCATGGCCGCATTACATCCACGAATTTCAATAATCTCGGTGGGGGTAGGCAATACTTATGGACATCCAGCGGTGCAAACCCTGGATGCGCTGGCTAGACTCGGTTCAGAGGTTTTACGTACAGATATAGATGGTGCGATTGCAGTTCAAGTGCGAAATCATCAATTCACGATACGAAAAGCCAAAGGGCGATTTAATCTCATTAGATGGGGGTAGAAACACAGTGAATTCCTTCTACCTCATTCTGGGATCAGAGGCTGCTCTTGCCGATAGAGCTCTTACTAAACTCACCGCTCAACTTAAAGATGAGAAATGCGAAATTTCTACTCTCTTTGCATCAGATGCGTTAGTTGGCGATATCGCCGATGCACTTGCTCCATCACTTTTTTCAGAGCGACGCGGATTAATCATCCGGGACTTACAAGATTTGCCTGAAGATTCCAAAGATGAAGTGACAAGATATTTGGATTCTCCAGATCCAACAATGACAGTCGTTTTTGTTCATAAAGGCGGCGTTAAGGGCAAAGCTCTCTTAGATGCGATTAAGAAGTTAAAGCCGGAGATAATTGCGTGCGAGCCGATTAAAAAAGAAGCCGAGAAGGAAGAGTTTGTTCGCAATTTATTTCTTGATTTACAACGCAAAGCAACTCCAGGTGCAATCACTGCCTTAGTTGGGGCGCTAGGAAATGACCTGCGTGAACTTCAATCAGCAGTAGGGCAGATTGCAGCAGATGCACCCTCTGGAACTATTGATGAAGTGATGATTGATAATTTCCATCAAGGCAGAGTTGAAACAACAGGATTTGATGTGGCCGATGCAACCTTGGATGGTAATTTGCCAGCAGCACTAATTGCTCTTCGAAGCGCGCTAGAAACTGGTACTGATCCAGTCATGATTACAAGTGCTATTGCTTCTTCCCTTCGCTCACTTGCCAAAGTTTCAGGTGCCAATCGCGCTGTAAAATCTTTTGAACTTGCTGGACAATTAGGAATGGCTCCATGGCAAATAGATAAGGCCCGCAGACAGTTAAATCGTTGGACACCTGCTCAAATAGCTGATGCCGTTGGGGCTATCGCCCTGGCCGATGCCCAAGTCAAAGGGGCAGCCAGTGATCCCATTTACGCCCTAGAAAAGGCATTGACCCGAATCGCTCAAAAGGGCTAGAAATCGCAATTTGACCCTGGCCTAGAGGCTGCGTAACCTTAGCCTCTGCCCGAAGGAACCTTTGGTTCTTGCCATGGGCTAAAAATGAACTGGAGTTACACGTGTACGCAATCGTTAAAGCTGGCGGCCATCAGGAGAAAGTGGCAGTTGGAGACACAGTCACTGTCGATCGTATCGACGCTGCTGTTGGCGCAACTGTTTCATTTCCTGCAGTGCTCCTAGTAGATGGTGCATCTGTTACTTCAGATCCAAAGCTTCTCTCTGGCGTTAAGGTCACAGGCGAAGTTCTTGAAGAGACTAAGGGTCCAAAGATCGATATTTTGCGTTACAAGAACAAGACAGGTCACCGTCGTCGTCAGGGATTTCGCGCTAAGCAGACTCTCGTAAAAATTACCGCCATCAACGGCGCGAAGTAAGGGATAAATAAATGGCAAGTAAGAAGGGTGTCTCCTCGACACGAAATGGCCGCGATTCAAATGCGCAGTACCTCGGTATCAAGCGCTTTGGCGGACAAGAAGTTAATGCAGGCGAAATTCTAGTTCGCCAGCGCGGAACACATTTTCACCCAGGTAAGAACGTTGGACGCGGTAAAGACGACACACTGTTTGCATTAGCAGCTGGTGCAGTCGAGTACGGTCGCGCTCGCGGACGCCGTGTAGTGAATGTTGTGGTTCCGGTAGCTCTATAAAAGGTTTCTCTATAAAGGGCGAGCCGTAATCACACGGCTCGCTTTTTTATTTTCTGTACTG
This sequence comes from Actinobacteria bacterium IMCC19121, assembly GCA_002284895.1. Lineage (GTDB taxonomy): Bacteria > Actinomycetota > Actinomycetes > Nanopelagicales > Nanopelagicaceae > Planktophila. The sequence goes on along the minus strand of CP015605.1, from coordinate 1,319,907 downwards.
AAGGGAGTTCATGACATGACAACATTCGTTGATCGTGTGACTCTCTATGCCTCTGCCGGAAAAGGTGGAGATGGTTGTGTTTCAGTTAAGCGCGAAAAATTTAAGCCACTGGGTGGACCAGATGGTGGTAACGGTGGACGCGGCGGCGATGTAATTCTCGTTGTTGATCCAAGTGTTACAACCTTGCTTGATTTCCATCATTCACCACACCGCAAAGCAACATCAGGTCATCAAGGTTATGGCGATCGCAAAGATGGACATCAGGGTGAAGATTTAATCCTGGGAGTTCCAAACGGAACAGTTATTTTTGATGCTGCCGGAGAACAAATTGCTGACCTTGTTGGAACTGGCACAACTTTTGTTGCAGCCCAAGGTGGTTTTGGTGGCCTTGGAAATATGGCTTTGGCATCATCAAAGCGTCGTGCACCAGGTTTTGCATTACTGGGCGAACCAGGTGAAGAGCGCACACTTTTCCTTGAACTTAAATCAGTGGCAGACATCGCACTTGTTGGTTATCCAAGTGCTGGAAAGTCATCTCTTATTGCAGCTATTTCTGCAGCACGCCCAAAGATTGCTGACTATCCATTCACAACTCTTGCGCCAAATCTAGGTGTTGTCCAAGCAGGGGAAACTCGTTTCACCGTTGCTGATGTTCCAGGATTGATTCCAGGTGCTAGCCAAGGAAAGGGCTTGGGCCTTGAGTTCTTGCGCCATGTTGAGCGCTGTGTTGCACTCGTGCACGTATTGGACTGTGGAACTTTAGAAACAGATCGCAATCCAGTGCAAGATCTTGAAATCATTGAAAATGAGTTAGCTATTTATGGTGGTTTAGAAGATCGAGTAAGAATCATTGCGTTGAACAAAACTGATATTCCTGATGGCAAAGCTATGGCAGATATGGTTGAAGGTGAATTGCGCGAGCGAGGCTATGAGGTTTACCAAGTCTCTGCTGCATCTCGTGCAGGATTACAAGACCTGACTTATGCGATGGCTCGCCAGATTCAAAAGGATCGTGCTGCAGCCGCAGCGGCGGAAGTTCGCACACGAATTATCTTGCGCCCAGTTGCAGTTGATGATTCTGGCTTTGAAGTTAAAGCTAATGCTGACGGTTCATTTAATGTTCGCGGCAAGAAGGTTGAGCGCTGGGTTCGTCAAACCAACTTTAAAAATGCTGAAGCAATTGGTTATTTGGCCGATCGTTTAGCGCAATTAGGTGTTGAAAAAGATCTCTTTAAAAAGGGTGCTGTTGCTGGAAGTGAAGTTCGTATTGGTGATGGCCTGACTCAAGTTGTATTTGATTGGGAGCCAACAATTGAAGCTGGAGCAGAGCAGTTAGCTGGTCACTTACATCGTCGTGGCGAAGATTCACGCCTTGAATCAACATGGCAGCAGACCGAGCGTGTTGATGATGTTCTTAGCGATGACGAGATTGCAAAGCAGTGGGAATACAACGTTGAAGACCCACATACGCCTAAGATTTCAGCAGTTGAAGTGAGTGAATCAGAGGATGGAGATGACAAGTGAGCCGAGCGCAGATTACTTCTGCAAAGCGCATCGTCATCAAGATTGGCTCGTCCTCTCTCACCGGTAAAGCCGGTTCTGCGCTAGATGCACATGCAGTTAATAAACTTGTTGACCTTGTTGCTGCCTGTAAAGAGCGAGGCTCTGAAGTAGTCGTTGTTTCCTCAGGAGCTATTGCCGCTGGCCTTGCACCATTGGGATTATCAACACGTCCAAAGGACTTAGCAACCCAACAAGCGGCAGCATCTGTGGGTCAAGGTCTTCTCATTGCTCAATACACACAAAGTTTTAATCGCCATTCAATTACCGCCTCACAGGTTTTGCTCACAACTGAAGATGTTGTGCGCCGTTCACATTATCAAAATGCACAACGCACTCTTTACCGCCTACTCCAGCTGGGTGTTGTTCCAATCATTAATGAAAATGACACAGTTGGAACTGGCGAAATCCGATTTGGTGATAATGACCGATTAGCCGCACTTGTTGCCCTTTTGATTGGTGCAGATTTATTAGTTCTGGTCTCTGATATTGATGCGTTATATGACGCTCCACCAACGCAAGCAGGTGCTAAGCGCATTCACGAAGTTGCAAACGTTGCAGATATTGAGAATCAAACTCTTGGTGGGGCTGGATCTTCAGGAGTTGGTAGCGGGGGAATGGTTACTAAAGTTGAAGCTGCACGAATCGCAACCTCAGCTGGAATTCCAATGCTTCTAACCTCTTTAGAAGATGCTGATAAAACTTTAGCTGGAGAAGAATTCGGCACTCACTTTCATGCACATGCAAGCAAGACCACTTCACGACTTTTATGGTTGGCTCATGCAACTAAGCCTCACGGTAAGTTAATTCTGGATGCTGGGGCAGTAAAAGCAATTTTGGAACGTGGGGTTTCATTACTTCCAGCAGGAGTCACTGCGGTAGAGGGTGAGTTTATTGCTGGAGATGCCATTGAATTAGTGGGACCTGACGGTGTCATAATTGCTCGTGGTTTAGTTGCCTTTGATTCAGAGGATCTACCAAAGATGCTGGGTCGTTCTACAAAAGAACTAGCTGCAGAAATGGGTGCTGAGTATGAGCGGGAGCTGGTCCATAGAGATGATTTGGTGTTAATTTAAATGAGTCAACAAATGATCAATGAGATGGCAGATACCGCACGCCTTGCTGCGCGTACGTTGAGCGCTGCAACTGGAGCCGAGCGAAGTGCAGCCCTTAATGCAATTGCTGACGCTGTCCTTGCTCGAACTGCTGAAATTCTTGCAGCCAACGAAGAAGATATGGTGCGCGCCAGAGCAGCAAAAATTAATGATTCATTACTGGATCGGCTTTTGTTAACACCTGCCAGAATAGAAGGAATCGCAAAAAGCGCGCGAGAAGTAAGCAAGTTGCCTGATCCACTTGGAATCACCCTGCGCCACTCAACTTTGCCTAATGGAATCGATCTACAACAAATCACTGTTCCATTCGGAGTTATTGGAATGGTGTATGAAGCTCGACCAAATGTCACTATTGATGCGGCTGCAATCTTGTTGATGTCTGGTAACGCAGCACTATTGCGCGGTTCTTCCAGCGCGGCTTCTAGTAATCAGATTTTAGTGACTGTCATTCGAGATGCACTTAAGACGACGAAGATTTCACCAGAAGTTGTGCAACTAGTTCCTTCTGGAGATCGTGAGACTGTTACAGCTTTACTCAACGCCCGTGGCAAGGTTGACCTAGTCATTCCACGTGGAAGTGCATCACTTATTCGTGCCGTTGTTGATGAGTCGAGGGTGCCAACAATTGAAACAGGTGCTGGCGTTTGTCACGTTTATGTCGATGAATTTGCCGATCTTTCTAAAGCAGTGCCAATTATTATTAACTCAAAGACGCAACGTCCAAGTGTGTGTAATGCTGCAGAGACATTGTTATTACATGAATCTATTGCCAAAGATTTTGCGCCAATTGCTTTAAAAGCACTTCATGATGCAGGTGTAGTTCTTCATGGAGATGCACGCACACTTGAATTGGCTGGATCTATTCCAATTACTTTGGCTAATGAAGAAAATTTCTGCACGGAGTATGGAACTCTAGAAATGAACGTAGCTATCGTTGATTCTGTTGATGAAGCCAGCGCTCACATTGCTAAGTACGGAACCAAGCACACCGAAGCGATTTTGACTGAAAATAAAGCTAATGCTCAGAGATTTATTGCACTCAGTGATTGCGCCGCCGTCATGGTCAATACATCCACCCGATTTACAGATGGTGGCCAAATGGGATTTGGTGCAGAAATTGGAATTTCAAATCAAAAACTCCATGCCCGTGGGCCTATGGGTCTTGAAGCAATGACCACAACTACGTGGATTGTTACTGGAGATGGGCAGATTCGCAGTTAAGCGCGAAATTAATTAGACTCACCCCATGACCAGCCTTTCCCGCGATGATGTAGCAAAGCTTGCCGGTCTTGCTCGAATTGAAATGAGCGATGAAGAGTTAGTTTCTCTTTCTAATGAATTTACTGTCATCTTGGATGCAGTTGCCCGTGTTCAAGAAGTTGCAGGTGCTGATGTCGCTGCAACCTCGCACCCTTTGCCACTTCGTAACGTTTTTCGTCCCGACGTAGTGATTCCATCACTTTCACCCGCTGATGCATTATCTGGTGCACCTGCTCAAGAGGAACAGCGCTTTCGCGTTCCACAGATTTTGGGTGAAGAATGATTCGCAACTCAGCCTCAGAAATGGCTAGCAAGTTAGCTAGTGGAGAAATTACTTCAGTTGGACTAACTCAAGCCCACCTAGATCAGATCTCTGCAGTTGATAAAGATGTTCATGCTTTTTTACACGTCGATACGCAAGGCGCGCTTGCTCAAGCTGCAGCCGTTGATGCTAAGCGCAAAAGTGGAGAGAAACTCTCACCTTTAGCTGGAGTTCCACTTGCTCTTAAAGATGTGATGACACAAAAAGGAATTCCAACAACGTGCGGCTCCAAGATTCTTGAAGGCTGGCGCCCACCGTATGACTCAACAGTTGTTACAAATTTGAAGAAAAATGACATTATTATTTTGGGCAAAACAAATATGGATGAATTCGCAATGGGCTCATCCACAGAAAACTCAGCTTACGGTCCAACCCACAATCCTTGGGATTTAACTCGTATCCCTGGTGGTTCAGGTGGCGGATCAGCTGCAGCATTGGCCGCATTTGAAGCACCACTTGCAATTGGAACTGATACCGGTGGATCTATTCGCCAACCTGCTGCAGTTACTGGAACTGTTGGAGTAAAACCAACGTATGGCGGCGTTTCTCGATACGGCCTTGTGGCCTTCTCTTCTTCCCTTGATCAAGCAGGTCCATGTGCTCGTACGGTTCTAGATGCTGCACTTTTGCATGAAGCTATTGCCGGACATGATCCAAAAGATTCAACATCTATTAATGCTCCTGTTCCTGCAGTTGTTGCCGCTGCTAAGTCAGGAAATGTTAAGGGAATGAAAATTGGTGTAGTTAAGGAACTCAATGGCGATGGCTACCAAAAGGGTGTGCGTGCGCGCTTTGAGGAATCTCTTGAATTACTTGCTGCAGCTGGGGCTGAAATTGTTGAAGTATCAGCACCAAACTTTGAATATGCCCTTGCTGCGTACTATTTAATTGCTCCATCTGAATGCTCATCTAACCTTGCCCGCTTTGATGCCATGCGTTATGGCCTTCGTGTGGGTGATAACGATGGAGCATCTGCAGAATCAGTTATGAATTTAACTCGTGAAGTTGGTTTTGGTCGTGAAGTAAAGCGCCGCATTATTCTTGGAACATACGCACTTTCTTCCGGTTACTACGATGCTTATTACGGCAGTGCGCAGAAAGTTCGCACGCTTATTACTCAAGACTTTAATAAAGCATTTGAGAAGGCCGATGTCTTGGTTTCACCAACATGTCCAACAACTGCATTTAAAATCGGTGAAAAGGCTAATGACCCACTAGCTATGTATCTCAATGACATTGCAACGATTCCTGTAAACATGGCTGGTATTGGCGGAATGTCATTGCCATCAGGTATTGCAGAAGAAGATGGTTTACCAGTTGGTTTCCAAATCATGTCACCAGTGATGAAAGATGAGCGCATGTATTCAGTAGGCGCAGCCCTTGAAGCAGCTCTGCATTCAAAGTGGGGCGCACCATTGCTCTCAACAATTCCAGCGTTAGCAGGTAGCAAATGAGCCTGACATACGAGGAAGTTGTAGCTAAGTACGAACCAGTACTGGGCCTTGAAGTACACGTTGAACTCAATACAAACTCAAAGATGTTTTGTGGTTGTTCTACTATTTTCGGAGCTGAACCAAATACACAAACCTGCCCAGTCTGTTTAGCACTGCCAGGAGCGTTGCCAACTGTTAACGAGAAGGCGATTGAATCAACGATCAAAATTGGTCTTGCATTGAACTGCTCAATTGCACCTTTTAGTCGCTTTGCACGTAAGAACTATTTCTATCCTGATATGCCAAAGAACTTCCAGATTTCACAGTATGACGAACCAATCTGTGTCAACGGATACGTTGATGTTGAGATTGAAACCGATGAAGGTCCAAAGGTGTTCCGCATTGAAGTTGAGCGTGTTCATATGGAAGAAGACACCGGAAAGTCTTTACACGTCGGCGGTGCTACTGGTCGCATTCATGGCGCAGAGTATTCACTTCTTGATTACAACCGTGCAGGAATTCCTTTAGTTGAAATTGTTACCAAGATTGTTCCTGGCACAGGAAAATATGCCCCTGAGGTTGCAAAGGCTTACGTTGCAGAACTCCGTGACATCTTGCGCTCACTCGGTGTTAGTGATGTGAAGATGGAGCAAGGATCACTTCGCTGCGATGCAAACGTTTCATTGCGCCTAATTGGTTCAGATGTTCTTGGAACACGCTCTGAGACTAAAAACGTTAACTCACTTCGCTCTGTTGAGCGTGCTATTCGAGGCGAAATGATTCGCCATGCTGAGCGTCTCAATAATGGAGAGCGCGTTGTACAAGAGACTCGTCACTTCCAAGAGGACACCGGTTTAACTCGCTCTGGCCGCTCGAAAGAACAGGCAGAGGATTACCGTTATTTCCCAGAACCAGATTTAGTTCCAGTGGCACCAGATGCTGCATGGATTGAACAACTTCGTGCAGCTTTGCCTGAGCGACCATCCATCCATCGCAAACGTTTGCAAGAACAGTGGGCAGTTCCGGATAAGGAAATGTCAGCAATGATTAACGCTGACGTATTAGATGTTGTTGAAGCAACTGTGGCACTGGGCGCTGATCCTGCTAAAGCACGTAGCTGGTGGTTGGGTGAGATTTCTCGAATTGCTAACGAAAAAGATGTTGCAATCAAGAATCTACCAATCTCAGCAACAGATGTGGCTGAGATTGTGGCCCTTGTTAATGCTGGAGAATTAACGGATAAATTAGCTCGCCAAGTTGTTGAAGGTGTTATCGCCGGAGAAGGAAAGCCTTCAGCAGTTATTGCAGCTCGTGGAATTAAAGTTGTAAATGATGATTCAGCGTTGATGGCTGCAATCGAGCGTGCATGTGCTGGCCAACCTGAGACTGCACAAAAAGTTCGTGATGGTCATTTACCAGCAGCTGGTGCATTAATTGGAATGGTTATGAAAGATACTAAGGGTCAAGCCGATGCAGCTAAAGTTCGTGCGCTTTTATTAGCTCATCTTGGACAATCAGAAGGCTAGACTGAGCACATGCCAAACATGAAACCGCGCTCAGGTGTTGTTACTGATGGATTAGAGCGTGCCCCAGCGCGTGGAATGTTGCGTGCAGTTGGAATGGGCGATGAAGACTGGGTTAAACCACAAATTGGTATTGCTTCATCGTGGAATGAAATTACTCCATGTAACTTATCTTTAGATCGCCTAGCAAAAGCATCAAAGCAAGGAGTTCTAGATGCAGGTGGCTTCCCAATGCAATTTGGAACCATTTCTGTCTCTGATGGAATTTCAATGGGCCATGAAGGAATGCACTTTTCATTAGTTTCTCGTGAAGTTATTGCAGACTCTGTTGAAGCAGTTATGCAGGCAGAGCGTTTAGATGGAATGGTTACTTTTGCTGGTTGCGATAAATCCCTTCCAGGCATGATGATGGCTGCAGCGCGTATTGATGTTGCAAGCGTTTTTGTTTATGCAGGATCTACATTGCCAGGCCAAGTTGATGGCAAAGATGTAACAATCATCGATGCATTTGAGGCCGTTGGTGCTTGTGCACGTGGATTAATTACACAAGAGCGCGTGGACCAAATTGAACGTGCAATCTGTCCTGGTGAAGGTGCTTGCGGTGGAATGTACACAGCAAACACCATGGCAAGTATTGGTGAAGCTATTGGGCTTTCACTTCCTGGATCTGCTGCGCCTCCTGCAGTTGATCGTCGCCGCGACACTTATGCAATTGCGTCAGGTGCTGCCGTAGTTGAACTCATTCGCCAAGGAATCACCACTCGCGATATTTTGACAAAGCAAGCCTTTGAAAATGCAATCACAATTTTGATGGCCTTAGGTGGCTCAACAAATGCTGTTCTTCACTTACTTGCCATTGCATATGAAGCCGAAGTAGATCTTGAACTTAATGACTTCCACCGTATTGGCTCAAAGGTTCCACTACTTGGAGATCTCAAGCCATTCGGTAAATTTGTTATGAGTGATGTTGATAAAGTCGGTGGAATTCCAGTTGTGTTAAAGGGATTACTTGATGCAGGCCTTCTTCACGGCGATGTTCTCACTGTCACAGGTAAGACAATGGCCGAGAACCTGAAAGATATTGCGCCACCAGATCCAGATGGACAGATTTTGCGTGCAGTTTCATCTCCAATATCTACAGACATCGGAATTACTATTTTAGGTGGAACTCTTGCCACTGATGGAGCAGTCTGCAAGACAGCGGGAATTGGTATTGAAACTTTTGAAGGACCTGCACGAGTGTTCGAGCGCGAACAAGCTGCAATGGATGCACTTGAAAATGGAACTATTCAAGCCGGTGATGTTGTTGTGATTCGCTATGAGGGTCCAAAAGGTGGACCAGGTATGCGCGAAATGTTAATGATCACGGGTGCAATCAAAGGTGCAGGTCTTGGTAAATCAACTCTGCTTTTAACCGATGGGCGTTTTTCTGGTGGATCAACTGGTTTGTGCGTTGGTCACGTTGCACCAGAGGCCGTTGATGGGGGACCGATTGCATTTATTAAAGATGGCGATTTAGTACGCATTGACATCAACAAGCGCACGTTGGATTTACTTGTAGAGCCTAAAGAGCTTGAGGCCAGAAAAGTTGGCTGGAAGCCTTTGGGTCACAAATACAGCCGAGGTGTCTTGGCTAAGTATTCAAAGCTGGTGGGATCTGCTTCCAAAGGTGCGGTCTGCGAGTAAAGCTGGCTCAAATTATGAGATGTGCATCTCATGTCTTGACTCTTATGCGTAATTCATTGGAGAATATCCCCATGAGCACAACATTTGTGGTGGTGATTTAGCAGCGCGTGATCTAACGATGATCATGCGCCGCCCTCAGTTATCTGAGGGTTTTTTCGTTTTACCACTTTAAATGCACCGCAACGAAGGGAGAAGAACAATGAGTCAAATGACTGGGGCCAGTTCACTTGTGGCATCACTTGAAGCTGCCGGCGTTGATGTCATGTTTGGAATCCCAGGCGGTGCGATTTTGCCAGCCTACGATCCAATTTTCTCTAGCTCCATCCGCCATATTCTCGTTCGCCATGAACAAGGCGCAGGACATGCAGCAACTGGTTATGCCCAAGTAACTGGTCGAGTTGGTGTGTGTATTGCAACATCAGGTCCAGGTGCAACAAATCTTGTGACACCTCTGGCCGATGCTGCGATGGATTCAGTTCCAGTTGTTGCCATTACTGGCCAGGTTCCATCTGTTGCAATTGGAACCGATGCATTTCAAGAAGCAGATATTCGCGGCATCACCATGCCATTTGCAAAACACAATTATTTAATCACCAACCCTGCCGACATCCCGCGAGCAATCGCAGAAGCTTTCCATATTGCAAGCACAGGTCGCCCTGGTCCAGTGCTAGTAGATATTGCAAAAGATGCTTTGCAAGCCATGACAGATTTTAAGTATCCAACTTCGGTCAATTTGGCTGGCTACAAACCAAAGCTTGTTCCAGATAACCAAGCAATCCTTGATGCTGCCGCTCTAATTACACAATCGAGCAAGCCAGTCTTTTATGTTGGCGGCGGAGTAATTAAGGCAAATGCTTCCCGTGAATTGCTAGAACTTGCGCAATTACTTGGTGCACCAGTTGTAACAACTCTGATGGCACGTGGTGCTTTCCCTGATAGTCATCCACTCAACCTTGGAATGCCAGGAATGCACGGAACTGTTGCAGCAGTGACGGCGCTGCAAAAGGCAGATTTGCTTATAACTTTAGGTGCACGCTTTGACGATCGTGTGACAGGAAAACTTTCAACTTTTGCTGTAAATGCCAAGGTTATCCACGCAGACGTTGACCCCGCTGAAATTGGTAAGAACCGCTTCGCAGATGTTGCAGTTTTGGGTGATCTCAAAAACACTATCTCTGCGCTGATTCCAGCCCTTAAAGCAGCACTTGGAAAGAACCAACCAGATTTAACTCCTTGGTTGCGTCAGATGAATTCACTAAAAGCGGCATACCCACTTGGCTATGACAAACCAAGTGATGGTGCACTATCTCCTCAGTATGTAATTGAAAGACTTGGAAAAATCTCTGGCCCTGAAGCAATTTTTGCTGCAGGTGTTGGTCAACATCAAATGTGGGCTTCCCAATTTGTTTCTTATGAAAACCCGCGCACCTGGCTTAACTCAGGTGGTTTAGGAACTATGGGATATGCAGTTCCTGCGGCGATGGGTGCAAAAGTTGGAGCACCTGACACAACTGTGTGGGCAATTGATGGTGATGGTTGTTTCCAGATGACTAATCAAGAGCTTGTGACGTGCGCACTCAATAACATTCCAATCAAGGTTGCAATCATTAATAACGAATCTCTTGGAATGGTTCGCCAGTGGCAGACCCTGTTCTATGAAGGCCGATATTCAAATACAAGCCTTGATTCTAAGCGCGTTCCTAACTTCCCAATGCTTGCAGAAGCTATGGGTTGCGTTGGTTTGAGTTGCGAGCGTGAAGAAGATGTTGATGCAACAATTGAAAAGGCAATGGGAATCAATGATCAACCTGTTGTGATTGATTTCCGTGTGCATCGTGATGCAATGGTGTGGCCAATGGTTGCAGCTGGTGCATCAAATGATGATATTAAGATTGCGCGTGAAACCGCGCCTGACTGGGATTCACAGGAGCTATAAAAATGGCCCAACACACACTCGAGGTTTTAGTAGAGAACTCACCAGGCGTATTGGCCCGCGTTGCAGGTCTATTTTCTCGCCGTGCTTACAACATTGAACGCTTATCAGTTGGTCCAACAGCTGACCCAACCATCTCGCAGATGGACATTGTGGTTAATTTGGAAGGCCATGCTCTCGAGCAAGTTATTGCTCAGCTCGATAAGTTGATCAATGTAATTTCTATCAAGGAAATAGTTCCAAATAAGGCAGCACCAACAGTTCACGACACTCAACCCGATTACCAGAACTAAAGGAGAAATACCGTGGCAGCAACGATGTATCACGAAGAGGATGCCGATCTATCCATCATCCAGGGTCGCAAAGTCGCGATCATCGGTTACGGCTCACAAGGACATGCACACGCACTTAACTTGCGTGATAGCGGCGTAGATGTTCGTGTTGGATTAAAAGAAGGTTCAGCATCACGTGCAAAGGCAGAAGCAGAAGGCTTGCGTGTTGTCTCTGTTGCAGATGCAGTTAAAGAAGCAACTGTGATCATGATTTTGGCACCTGACCATGTTCAGCGCCATATCTACACTGATTCAATTTTGCCTAACTTAAAAGATGGCGATGCCTTGTTCTTTGGGCATGGTTTCAATATTCGCTTTGGATATATCAAGCCAACTGCATCAGTTGATGTTTGCATGGTTGCACCAAAGGGACCAGGTCACTTAGTTCGTCGTGAATATGCAGCAGGACGCGGAGTTCCAGTAATCGTTGCAGTTGAACAAGATTCAACTGGAAGCGCATGGCCACTCACACTTTCATATGCAAAGGCAATCGGTGGACTTCGCGCTGGTGGAATCTTGACTACATTTACAGAAGAGACAGAAACAGATCTCTTTGGTGAGCAGTCAGTACTTTGTGGTGGAGCTTCACAACTAGTTATGTATGGTTTTGAAACTCTCACTGAAGCTGGATACCAGCCAGAGGTTGCTTACTTTGAATGCTTACACGAACTTAAGCTCATTGTTGATTTGATGTATGAAGGCGGAATTGCAAAGCAGCGTTGGTCAGTTTCTGACACTGCAGAGTTTGGTGATTATGTTTCTGGTCCACGTGTTATTGACCCACACGTTAAGGAAAACATGAAGGCCGTACTTGCAGATATCCAAAGTGGTGCATTTGCTAAGCGCTTCATTGATGACCAAGAAGCTGGTGCTCCAGAATTTAAGTCACTTCGCGCAAAGGGTGAAACTCACCCAATCGAGGCTGTTGGCCGTGAACTTCGCAAGATGTTTTCATGGATGAAGCAGTCAAAGGGTGATGACTATAAAGAGGGAAGCGCGGCGCGTGGCTAAACCTGTCGTTCTCATTGCTGAAGAGCTAAGCCCTGCAACGCTTGAAGCACTTGGTCCTGATTTTGATGTCGTTAACTGCGACGGTTCAGATCGTGGCCAGCTTTTAGCAGCACTTTCAAAAGGTGTGGATGCTGTCTTAATTCGCTCTGCGACAAAGATGGATTCAGAGGCAATTGCAGCGGCAAAAGGTTTAAAAGTAATAGCACGTGCAGGTGTTGGTTTAGACAATGTAGATATTCCTGCAGCAACTGCTGCCGGAGTTATGGTAGTTAATGCTCCAACTTCAAACATTGTGAGTGCTGCAGAGCTAGCTATTTCTTTATTGCTAGCTTCTGCGCGCTTCATTTCACCAGCTAATGCAGCCCTTCGAAATGGTAAATGGGCACGTTCTAAGTTCACTGGAGCAGAGTTATTTGAAAAGACTTTAGGAATTGTTGGATTCGGACGTATTGGTCAATTGGTTGCATCTCGCATGCAGGCATTTGGAATGAACGTTGTTGCCTATGACCCATATCTTCAACCAGCACGTGCTGCGCAACTGGGAGTGAAGTTAGTTGATCTTGATGAGCTTTTGAAAACCTCTGATTTCATCACTATTCACTTACCGAAGACGAAAGAGACAGCAAACCTCATTGGTGTTGAAGCACTCAAAAAAGTTAAGCCTGCTGTTCGCATCGTTAACGCTGCGCGCGGCGGAGTTCTAGATGAAGCAGCTTTGTATGATGCAATTAAAGAAGGTCGCGTTGCAGGTGCTGGATTAGATGTTTATGTAACTGAGCCATGTACTGATTCACCTCTATTTGCACTTGATCAAGTTGTAGCTACTCCTCACCTAGGTGCATCAACTGATGAAGCACAAGAGCGAGCAGGAATTGCAGTTGCTGTTTCAGTCCGTAAAGCTTTAGCTGGAGAACTAGTTCCTGATGCAGTCAATGTTAAAGGTGGCGTAATCCATGAAGATATTCGTCCATCACTGCCACTTGTTGAAAAAATGTCAGAGATTGCAACTGAATTACTTGGCGAACTTCCAGTAAATATTGACGTCAGCGTTAAAGGCGAAATTTCAGTCCATGACGCTTCAATCCTTGGAATTTCAGCCCTTAAGGGTGCTTTGTTGGCAGTGGGTGCAGAGGAAGTCACCTACGTCAATGCGCCGGGCCTTGCCGCAGAGCGTGGAATGGTTTCAGCAGTTACCAATACAGCTGAGTGCCACGAATACCGTTCGATGATTACTTTGCGGGCAACAACTGGAACTGGCAAGGCAATGTCTGTCGATGGAACACTTATGGGAATCAAACAGACACAAAAGATTGTTGGGATTGATTCTTTCCGCCTTGACCTACCACCAACGGATAACATCCTCTTTATTCGATATGTAGATCGCCCAGGCATCATCGGTATTGTTGGACAAACTTTGGGTGAAGCTAAAGTCAACATTGCTGCTATGCAGGTTGCTCGAAGTCAAGCCGGAGGCACAGCGTTAATGGCACTTACTGTTGATTCACATGTCAGCGAAGATATCGTTGCAAAGGTTAAGAAGGATACTGAGGCCGATTTCGTTCGTTCAGTATTTTTGGTGGACTAATGAAAACTATTAACTTAGCTGTTATCGCCGGTGATGGAATCGGCCCAGAGGTAGTTAATGAGGGCCTGAAAGTTCTTGATGTTGTGGCAAAGAAGTATGACGTCAGTTTCAAGCGCACTTCATATGACTTAGGTGCTGGTTTTTGGCACCGTACAGGTGAAGTTCTTCCACAATCTATTTTGGATGAGATTGCAACCAAGGATGTAATTTTGCTGGGTGCAGTTGGAGATCCAACAGTTCCATCTGGCGTATTAGAGCGTGGACTTTTATTGAAGCTGCGTTTTGCTTTTGATCACTACATTAATTTGCGCCCTGCACGTTTAATGCCTGGTGTGACTGGACCGTTAGCAACTAAGGCTCCAATTGATTTTGTGGTTGTGCGCGAAGGAACCGAAGGTCCCTATGTTGGTGCTGGGGGAGTCCTTGCTGAAGGTACTGATGCAGAGATTGCAACGGAGGAAAGTTTGAACACCCGCCGTGGAGCAGAGCGAGTGATTCGCGATGCTTTCGAGCGCGCCTCAAAGCGTGAGCGCAAGAAGCTAACTTTGGTACACAAAAACAACGTGTTGACCCGTGCAGGTGGTCTGTGGACTCGCACATTCAATGAAGTTGCCAAGGAATACCCAACTGTTACCACTGACTATTTACATGTTGATGCAGCGTCAATGTTCTTTGTAACTAACCCAGAGCGCTTTGATGTTGTCGTAACGGATAACCTATTCGGCGATATCTTGACCGATATTGCAGCTGCCATCTGTGGCGGAATTGGTTTAGCGGCTTCAGGAAATATTAATCCAACCGGAAAATTCCCATCAATGTTTGAGCCTGTACATGGCTCAGCTCCAGATATTGCTGGAAAAAATATTGCAGATCCAACTGCCACAGTTATGTCTGTTGCGATGATGCTCGATCACTTGGGTTATAGCGATGCTGCACGTGATGTTGAGCGCGCGGTTGCGGCTGATTTATTAGCGCGAGGCGACAAGAAGCGAAGCACAAGTGAAGTGGGAGATGCGCTAGTCGCAGCGCTATAAAACATGAAAATCACACTCAATCCACATGCGAAAGATGCAGCAACTCGTGATGCACTTGTTGCTGAAGGTGGATTCGGTAAGTACTACACCGACCACATGGTTGTGTGTGAGTGGACTGAAAAAGATGGCTGGGCAGAACCAGAGTTAAAGCCTTATGGTCCACTCTCATTGGATCCAGCGACAGCGGTTTTTCACTACGGTCAGGAAATCTTTGAAGGCATGAAGGCTTATCGCCAACCTGATGGATCAATCTCACTCTTTCGCCCTGATGCAAATGCAAAGCGTTTTGCCAACTCGGCTAAGCGTTTAGCTTTGCCAGAGATGCCAGAAGCGCTCTTTCTAGAAACAGTTGAAACTTTAGTTAAGCAAGATGCAGGTTGGGTACCAAACAAAATTGGGGAGTCTTTATATATTCGCCCATTTATGATTGCAACCGAAGTCGGTTTAGGCGTTCGCCCAACTAACAAGGCCACATACATTCTTATAGCAACACCGGCCGGCGCTTACTTTGATCCTTCAAAGGCTGTTTCTGTGTGGATTTCAACTGAATATGTTCGAGCCGCACAAGGTGGAACAGGTGAAGCCAAATGTGGTGGAAACTATGCAGCATCACTGGTTGCACAAAAAGCTGCAGCTAAAGAGGGTTGCGATCAGGTTGTGTGGATTGATGCAAAAGAGCGCAAGTGGGTTGAAGAGATGGGCGGCATGAACCTTTACTTTGTTAAGGGAAAAGGGGCAGATGCAACTGTCATCACTCCAAAGTTAACTGGAACATTACTGCCAGGAATTACGCGTGATTCAATTCTTTCTGTCGCTAAAGATCTTGGCTATAAAACCGAAGAAGTAATGCTGAGTATTGATGACTGGCGCGACGGCGTTTCATCCGGTGAAATCTCTGAGATCTTTGCATGCGGAACGGCTGCAGTTGTTTCTCCAGTTGGTACTGCTAAATCCAACATGGGCACGTGGGTGACTGGCGACGGACAACCTGGTGTGATCACTATGCAAATTCGCAATCATTTGCTCGCAATTCAACATGGCACAACCCCTGACACACACGGTTGGGTACGTAAGGTCTGCTAATGCCAGTCTCTGATGCCTTTCATATCTATGACACCACTCTGCGAGATGGTGCACAGCAGGAAGGTTTAAACCTTTCAGTTCATGACAAGTTGGCTATCGCACGTCATCTTGATGAACTTGGTGTTGGATTTATCGAAGGCGGATGGCCTGGTGCAAACCCAAAGGACACCGAGTTTTTTGCACGTGCTAAAAAGGAATTAGTACTAAAGAATGCAACCTTTGTTGCATTTGGTGCCACACGACGTCCTAACGTTAAAGCTGCTGATGATGTTCTACTTGGGGCACTACGTGATTCAGGCGCACCTGCGGTAACTCTGGTCGCAAAGGCTTTTGATCGCCACGTTGATTTAGCACTCAAGACAACCCTTGATGAAAATCTAGAGATGATTCGTGACTCAGTGAGTCACTTAATTTCAGAGGGACAACGCGTATTTCTAGATGCTGAGCACTTCTTTGATGGCTATCGAAGTAATCGTGCATATGCGCTAGAAGTAGTGCGCACCGCTGCTGAAGCTGGCGCTGATGTGATTGCTTTGTGCGATACAAACGGCGGAATGTTGCCAGATGAGCTTTCACAAGTTGTCCATGATGTTTTAACAGCAAGTTCTGCCCGTCTTGGAATTCACTGCCACAACGACACAGGTTGCGCAGTTGCTAACTCAATGGCTGCAGTTGCAGCAGGTGCAACACATGTTCAAGGAACACTCAATGGTTATGGTGAGCGCACGGGAAATGCTGATCTTGTAACAATCATTGCCAACTTAGAGCTCAAGAAGCAGCAATTAGTTTTGCCTAAAAATGCTCTTCGCGAAGCATTTAGAATTTCGCATGCTGTTGCAGAAGTTACAAACGTCTCTTCTAGTGCGCGTCAGCCGTATGTGGGAGTTTCAGCATTTGCTCATAAGGCTGGTCTGCATGCCAGCGCTATCAAGGTTGATCCATCCCTTTACCAACATGAAGATCCAGCATCTGTTGGAAACGATATGCGGATGTTGGTCTCTGACATGGCTGGGCGTGCATCCATCGAATTAAAGTCCCAGGAACTTGGTGTTGATCTTGGGGGAGATAAAGAACTTATTGGCCGTATCGTTGATCGAGTTAAAGAGATGGAATCTCGCGGATTTACATTCGAAGCAGCAGATGCATCTTTTGAACTTCTTGTACACGAAGAAATGAGCGGCAAACGCCCATCCTTCTTCACCATCGACCATTGGTTAACAACCGTTGAGCGCTCTGAAGATCAAAGCATTCTCACAAAAGCTGAAGTGAAAGTAACTGCTATGGGCAAACAGATTTCGTGCTCTGGTGTTGGTAATGGTCCGGTTAACGCATTTGATAATGCTTTGCGCACTGGATTAAAGACTCTGTATCCAGAGCTAGAAGTTCTAGAGCTCACTGATTACAAGGTGCGCATCCTTGAGGGTCGTCTGGGCACAGGCGCTGTTACACGCGTATTAGTTGAAACCAGTGATGGCAAGGGTGAATGGAACACCGTTGGTGTGCACGAAAACGTTATTGCAGCCTCTGCGATGGCACTTGAGGACGCAGTTACCTTTGGCCTTCTGCGTCAGGGACGCAAACCCGAGTAAAGTTAGCGCGTGAGCGAAGATTTTGAAAAGTTACTGACTACTTTTCAACGCCATTTAGAAGTTGAACGCAATCTTTCAGTTCACACAATTCGTGCATATATGGGGGACTTGACCTCTTTATTAGAGCATCTAGAAAATAGTGGCCTTAGTGAAATTTCACAGTTGCAGCTTGTCCATCTGCGCTCATGGTTAGCTAATCAACAAGTTAAAGGTGCATCGCGCACAACTATTTCGCGCAGAGCCGTCTCCGTGCGCTTGTTTACCAAGTGGGCGCTAAAGAACAAATACATATCCAGTGATGTGGGTGCCTCCCTTGCAACACCCAAGGGACATCGCACATTGCCTGAAGTTTTAGGCATTGATGATGCTAAAACTGCAATGGATTCAATGGCTACGCGGGCAGCAGAAGATGAAACTCCTATGACTTTGCGCGATGTTGCAATGGTGGAACTGCTGTATGCAACAGGTGCCCGCGTGGCAGAACTGTGTGGCTTAGATCTAGGCGATATTGATTACAACCGCCAGACTATTCAAGTGCTGGGAAAGGGAAATAAGGAACGTGTTATTCCACTGGGCAACCCTGCAATGCGCGCACTTAAGAAGTGGCTAGATGATGGACGCCAAGAGTTACTTAATGAGAAGTCTGAGAAAGCTGTTTTTCTTGGAGCTAGAGGAAAGCGAATAGATCAACGTGCAGTGAGAACCGTTGTGTATGAAGCTCTCTCTGCAATTGAAGGCATTGAGCGTATGGGACCACATGCTCTGCGCCACTCTGCTGCAACACATCTAATAGAAGGTGGCGCAGATTTGCGCACAGTGCAAGAGATCTTGGGCCATGCATCGTTGGCCACAACTCAGATATATACACATGTATCAACAGAGCGTTTACAAAAAGCTTTCAAACAGGCACATCCACGCGCATGAATAAATCTATCGTTGTTATTCCAACATATAACGAAGTTGAGAGCATCGGCTCACTACTCGATGAATTGGCCACACTCGATCTTGATGTTCTAGTCATTGATGACGGCTCACCTGATGGCACAGCACAAATCTGTAAAGCCCATGGGGTTGAAGTTATTGAACGAAGCGGCAAGCAAGGATTGGGAAGTGCTTATCGTGCCGGTTTTCAGATTGCACTTGATCGTGGGTATGAAAACATTATTGAAATGGATGCCGACGGATCACACCAAGTAAGAGATTTAGTGGCGATGATGCAATGGATTGGATCAGCTGATTTATTAATTGGATCACGCTGGGTTGCTGATGGCACGATTGCCAACTGGAGCAAGTTTCGAGAGCTGCTTTCAAAGGCTGCTAATAAGTATGCAAATGTTGTCTTATCCCTTGGGGTGGCCGATACAACTGCAGGTTTTCGAATCTATTCAGCCTCACTATTAAAAAAGATGGATATCCAAACAATTGCTAGCGAGGGATATTGCTTTCAAATCGAGATGACTCGCAGGGCACTTGCCAGGGGTGGATCAATTGCTGAAGTTCCCATCACTTTTATCGAGCGCGAACATGGGGTCAGCAAGATGAGCTTTGCAATTGCCCTAGAAGCGGTGTTGCGCATCAGCGCTTGGGGGCTTTTACGCATAGTTGGGCGGTAATTAGCACGCTCACGGCTCAGGTAAGATTTGCCTCGCACCACAAGAAATTGCGGTGACATCTCAGCACTGCCTCACTTTTAGTGGGTGAATCATCTCGGTCCGTTAAATCGGTAGATGACTTTCAGTGCGACGGGCCCAACAAATTGTTTGGCCAAAACCGAGCGGGTTTTTTATTGTGCTGCGCACATAAATAAACCTAAGAAGGAGTATGCCGTCATGGCAGTAGTAACAATGCGAGAACTTCTCGACAGCGGAGTCCACTTCGGACACCAGACTCGTCGATGGAACCCAAAGATGAAGCGTTTTATTTTCACAGAGCGCAATGGCATCTACATCATCGATATCCAGCAATCACTTGCGCTCATCGACAATGCATATGAGTTCGTTAAGGACACAGTTGCAAAGGGCGGTCACGTTTTGTTTGTTGGAACAAAGAAGCAAGCACAGGAACCAATCATCGAGCAAGCAGCACGTGTTGGTATGCCAACAGTGACTGAGCGCTGGTTAGGTGGAATGCTTACAAACTTCCCAACTGTCTACAAGCGTATTCAGCGTCTGAAGGAGCTAGAAGCTCTAGAAGAGAAGAACGATCTACTTCTTACAAAGAAGGAACTTCTTGTTCTTCGTCGCGAACGCGAAAAACTATTTAAGAACCTCAACGGTATCCGTAACATGACTAAGTTGCCTTCAGCAATCTGGGTTGTTGATACTAAGAAGGAGCACTTAGCTGTTCAGGAAGCCAAGAAGCTTGGTATTCCAGTTATAGCAATCTTGGACACAAACTGTGATCCAGATGAAGTTGACTACAAGATTCCAGGTAACGACGATGCGATCCGTTCAATCGGTCTTTTGACTCGCGTTATCACTGATGCAATCGCTGCTGGTCTTGCTGCACGTTCAGCACAGGCTAAGAGCGAAGTAAAGGATGAAGCCCCTGCAGTTGCAGCTGGTGAGCCTTTAGCTGATTGGGAAAAAGAGATTGCTGGAACAACTGAAGTAACAGCAGAAGCAACCGCAGTAACAGAAGGAGCTTAATTAAATGGCTGCATATACAGCGCAAGACGTTAAGAATCTTCGTGAAGCAACAGCTGCTGGAATGCTTGATTGCAAGAAAGCTTTGGATGAAGCAGAAGGCGATTACAACAAGGCGATCGACATTATTCGCGTTAAGGGACTCAAGGGAGTCACAAAGCGTGAAGGTCGTTTAACTTCAAACGGTGCAGTAGTTGCAAAGGTTGAAGGAAATCTTGGTGTGATGCTAGAACTTAACTGCGAAACAGACTTCGTTGCTAAGGGTGAGCGCTTCGTTGCACTTGCAGATGAGCTACTTGCTCACCTACAAAATGCGCAATCTGATTCGCTAGAGGCATTCCTCACAACAACAATGTCTAGCGGCAAAACCGTTCAGGCAACTGTTGATGAGGCAAATGCAACTCTTGGCGAGAAGATTGAAGTTCGCCGAATTGCAGTGTTGAAGGATTCTCCAGTTGGAATCTACTTGCACCGTACAAGCCCAGATTTGCCACCACAAGTTGGCGTTCTAGTTCAATTAACTAAGGATGCAGCTGAAGTTGGTAAAGATATTGCTCAGCACATCGCAGCCTTTGCTCCACAGTTTGTAAATCGCGAAGATGTTCCTGCTGAACTAATCGAAAACGAACGTCGTATCGCAGAAGAGACTGCACGCGAGGAAGGAAAGCCAGAAGCTTCCCTCATCAAGATCATTGAAGGTCGCGTAACAGGCTTCGTCAAGGAAGTTTCTTTGATTGAGCAATCTTTTGCTAAAGATGCCAAGAAATCTGTAAAGCAGATCCTCGATGAGGCAGGAACAGCCGTTAAGGCGTTCAATCGCTTCCGCGTGGGTCAATAAGTTCAAAGGCGACATCGCTTAGAATTTAGATATTCTAACTAGTAGTTAAAGGAGCACTCATGCCCGGTACACGAGGAACGTATCGGCGGGTGCTCCTTAAACTTTCTGGAGAAGTTTTTGGTGGAGCTAAAGGCATTGGTGTTGATCCCGATGTTGTGCAAGATATTGCTAAACAAATCGCAGATGTAGCCAGAAGTGGCGTACAAGTTGCCATCGTTGTTGGTGGCGGTAACTATTTCCGTGGAGCCGAACTATCCCAGCGTGGAATGGATCGCTCACGAGCTGACTACATGGGAATGCTTGGAACGGTAATGAATTGCCTAGCACTTCAAGATTTTCTAGAAAAAGAAGGCGTTCAAACTCGTGTTCAGACTGCAATCACTATGGGTCAAGTTGCTGAGCCTTACATTCCACTTCGCGCAATCCGCCACCTTGAAAAAGGTCGCGTAGTAATTTTTGGTGCAGGCGCAGGAATGCCATTCTTTACAACAGATACAGTTTCAGCCCAGCGCGCTCTTGAAATTGGAGCCGAAGCATTACTTCTGGCCAAGAGCGGTGTTGATGGTGTTTACAGTGCAGATCCAAAGAAGGATAAGTCGGCAGTTAAATATGATGAGATTTCATACGATGAAGTCTTGAGTAAATCCCTAGCAGTTGCCGATGCTGCAGCTTTTGCCCTTTGCCGTGAAAATATGCTTCCCATTGTTATTTTCGACTTAATGAAAAATGGCAATATCGCGCGCGCAGTGCGCGGGGAAACGATAGGAACGTTGGTTTCTTAGTTCAAAGTTTTATAGAGCTTGGCTGGGAATTGCCGATAGAATCAATAATTAAGTAATACCAAGGGAGATGTCATGGCAGATGTAGCAAGCGCCCTCAAGGACGCTGAAACGAAAATGAGCAAAGCCGTTGAGGTCGCAAAGGATGATTTTGCTTCAATTCGAACTGGCCGTGCACACCCATCAATGTTCAATAAAATTATGGTCGATTACTACGGTACATACACCGCGCTTTCACAATTAGCTTCAATCCAAGTACCTGAGGCGCGCATGGCAACGATTGCTCCATTTGATAAAGGCGCAATGGCTAGCATCGAAAAAGCGATTCGCGAATCTGACTTAGGCGTTAACCCTGGAAATGATGGCGTTGTTATTCGTATTAACTTCCCACAATTAACTGAAGAGCGTCGCAAGGAATACATCAAGGTCGCTAAGGGCAAAGCTGAAGATTCAAAGGTTTCTATGCGAAACATCCGCCGTTCGGCAAAAGAGGCGATGGAGAAGATGGAAAAAGACGGTGATATCGGAAAAGATGATTTAGCACGCGGTGAAAAAGAGCTAGAGAAAATCACTTCCGATCATGTTGCAAAAATCGATGAACTTTTAAAGCATAAGGAGGTCGAACTCCTAGAAGTTTAAGGAGTTTGTCACTGATGTCTGATTTTCAATCGATAAATGAGGCTATAAACAAGAAGGCCGGGCGAAAGCTTGGACCTTCAATTGTGGTCTCATTATCCTTAATTGCATTGGTGTGGTTTGCCCTTGCTTATCATCGTGAAGTTTTTGCTGTTGTAGTTGCCATTGCTGTTCTTCTTGGCATTCGTGAAATTGTTCGAGCCTTTAGTGCTCGCGGCATTTATATTTCAGTAGTTTCTCTTGCAGTTGGGGCGGTGGCTCTAACTTATGCAACATGGAACGGTGGGGCAGCAGGTTTAGCAATTGCAACGGCTATTGCTATTCCACTATTGCTTATTCAGCTTTTGACTAAAGGACCAGATGGTTTTGTTCAAAGTGCAACGGCAACTACGTTTTCACTTCTTTATCTACCGTTTCTAGGCGGCTTCCTTATTCTTCTTGCTAAGCCAAGCACTGGCTTAGAGCGCGTAATGACTTTTGTTGTCTTAGTTGGCTGCAACGACACTTTTGGTTACATCGTGGGAGTTCTATTCGGAAAGCATCCACTTGTTCCTGTCATCAGCCCAAAAAAGAGCTGGGAAGGCTTAATTGGCTCTCTTGTCTTCACTGTTATTGGTGGGTCTCTGGCATTTAAATACATCATGGAAATGCATTGGTGGATTGGCGCAGTAGTTGGACTAATGATTGTTTTCACTGCCACATGCGGTGATCTGATTGAAAGTGCAATGAAGCGTGACCTACACCTTAAGGATATGGGCACATTACTTCCTGGCCATGGTGGAATTTTGGATCGTTTGGATTCAGTATTGATTTCAGCCCCAGCGCTGTGGCTTGCACTAGAGCTAGTGAAGCGCTGGTTATGAGCGTTCCTGAGATTAAATTAGTTTTCGATGAACCAGTTCAGCGCAAGAAGACACCGAAACATCTAGCTGATTATTCACCTGAAGAGCGACGTGAACTTGCTAAGTCTTTAGGTCTGCCGGCATTTCGTGCCAACCAAGTAGCCACCCATTACTTCACGCATTTATCCAATGATCCAGAGAACTGGACAGATATTCCGGCAGAGATGCGTCAGACAATCGCCGAACAGTTCACTCCTAATCTTATTGAACTTGTGCGCTCAGTTGAGTGCGATGGGGGAATGACACGTAAAGATCTCTGGAAACTCCATGATGGAGTTTTAGTGGAGTCAGTTTTGATGCGCTACACCGATCGCGTAACAGTCTGTATTTCATCCCAGGCAGGATGTGGAATGAACTGCCCATTTTGTGCAACTGGGCAAGCAGGTTTAACGAGAAACTTAAGCGCAGGAGAAATCACAGAACAAATCGTTGCAGCGGCAAGAGCATGTGCAAACGGTGAATTACCTGGGGGAGAAGCTCGTCTTTCAAATATCGTCTTTATGGGCATGGGCGAACCTCTTGCCAATTACAACGCAGTGATACGAACACTGCGAAATATCACTGACCCAAACCCTGACGGATTAGGAATCAGTGCACGTTCTGTCGTTGTTTCAACTGTTGGTTTAGTTAACGGAATTGAAAAGCTAACTGAGGAAGGACTTTCAGTTACTTTGGCCGTTTCACTTCACACCCCAGATGATGAACTTCGTGACACCTTGGTTCCAATCAACTCGAGATGGAAAATTAAGGAAGTGTTGGCTGCAGCCGATGCTTATGAGAAAAAGACCGGACGACGTTATTCAATCGAATACGCCTTAATCCGAGATATCAATGATCAATCATGGAGATCAGATTTGCTTGGCCGGTTGCTAAAAAACCGTAATGCCCACGTTAATTTAATTCCCCTCAATCCCACTCCAGGTTCTAAGTGGACTGCTTCTCGTCGAGAAGATGAAGCTGAGTTTGTCCGCATATTGGAAAGTTACGGGGTTCCTGTCACAGTGCGAGATACCAGAGGCCGTGAAATTGATGGGGCCTGTGGTCAACTAGCGGCTGCAGAAAAAGGTAAAAGCCCTACTGGTTAGGCCAGGATGGAATTGGTAGGCTCAATTCCATGGAAAAGTTAACTAACTTCATTAATGGCAAAGCCGTCGATTCAACATCCGGTGAAAGCTCGCCACTGATTAACCCGTCAACAGGCAAAGAGTATGCCCGTGCACCTAAATCAAATGCCGCAGATGTTGATGCAGCTTTTAAAGCTGCAAGTGATGCCTTCCCAGGTTGGCGTGATTCCACTCCATCGCAGCGTCAGAAAGCTTTACTGAAAATTGCAGATGCCATTGAATCTCGCGCAGATGAAATTATTGCAATTGAAACAACTAATACAGGCAAACCAATCTCTTTAACAACTTCAGAAGAAGTACCACCGATGGTGGACCAGATTCGTTTCTTTGCAGGGGCTGCACGAAATCTAGAAGGAAAATCTGCTGGTGAATACATGCCAGGTATGACTTCAATGATTCGCCGCGAACCAGTCGGAGTTATTGGACAAGTAACACCATGGAACTATCCAATGATGATGGCTGTGTGGAAGTGGGCTCCAGCAATTGCTGCAGGTAACACGGTTGTGTTAAAGCCAAGTGATACAACACCAGCATCAACTGTGTGGATGGCCAATGTGATGTCAGAGTTTTTACCAGCAGGCGTTTTCAATGTTGTGTGTGGTGAACGTGAAACTGGACGCATGGTTGTTGAACACAAACGTCCTGACATGGTTTCAATCACGGGTTCAGTCGGAGCTGGAATTCAAGTTGCACAATCTGCAGCCACACAACTCAAGCGCGTGCACTTAGAGCTCGGTGGTAAAGCACCAGTTGTAGTTTTTGCTGATGCAGATCTAGCCGCAGCAGCTGAAGGAATTGCTATTGCTGGGTATTTCAACGCCGGCCAGGACTGCACAGCTGCCACACGCGTAATTGTTGAAGCCAGTGTTTATGATGAATTTGTCGCACTTTTGACCGAGCAAGCTAAGGGCATTGCTATTGGCTCTCCATCTGAAGATGTCTTCTTGGGACCAGTTAATAATGCAAACCAGTTAGCCCGTGTTAGCGCCTTCTTCGATCGCCTTCCTTCTCACGCAAAGGTGATGACAGGTGGAAAGGCGCTAGATAAGCCAGGTTTCTTCTTCCCAGCAACCGTAGTTGCCGACTTGAAGCAAGATGACGAGATGATCCAGAGTGAAATCTTTGGTCCAGTCATTACTGTTCAAAAATTTAGCGATGAAGCAGATGCAATCTCAAAGGCCAACGGAGTTGAGTATGGGCTGGCATCTAGCGTGTGGACCAAGGACCATGGCCGTGCGATGAGAATGGCTAAGGCCTTTGACTTTGGTTGCGTCTGGATCAATACCCATATCCCTGTGGTTGCTGAGATGCCGCACGGCGGATTCAAGCGCTCAGGCTATGGCAAGGATCTTTCTGCTTATGGATTTGAAGATTACACACGAATCAAGCACGTCATGACCAACCTTGGGGCGTAGTATTTCGCCCAAGAACCCGAATCAATAAGGAGTACAGCAATGGCAAAAGAGCGCTCACTTTCACCTGAGGCACGTTCGATACTTGGAACTCAGATTTCACGTCGTGCCGTTTTAGCAGGAGCAGGTGGAATCGGTGCAGCAGGATTGTTAGCTGCATGCGGTGGCGGTGGAGATAGTGCGTCTGCAGAAAACACTGTGCGCTGGGGTAACTGGCCTTTGTATTTAGATTTTGATGAAGCAACAAAGACTTACCCAACTCTTGTTAAGTTCTCAGAACAAACCGGAATTGATGCAAAGTATTTTGAAGATTACAACGATAACGATGAGTTCTTCGGAAAAGTTCAAGCGCAGCTAAAGCTCGGAGAAGATATTGGTTATGACGTTGTTACGCCAACTGACTGGATGGCAGCTCGCTGGATTCGTTTGGGATATGCACAAAAGTATGACACTGCAAATATTCCAAATAAGGTAAACATTCTTGATTCACTTGCATCACCTTCATATGACCCAAATCGCGAGTCAACCCTTACTTGGCAGGGCATCATGGGCGGATTTGGATGGAATGTTGAGAAGAATCCAAAGGGAATTCGCACACTCGATGACTTATTCGCGCCTCAGAACAAGGGAAAGATTGTTGTTCTAACAGAAATGCGCGACACAATTGGTGTGATTTTGTTAGGTCAAGGAATTGATATTACTAAGGTTACTGAAGATCAATTTATGAATGCCGTTGATTTCATGGCTAAGAAGATCTCTGATGGTTGGATTCGCGGCGTTAAGGGTAATGAATACGCTGAAGACCTTACTTCAGGTGATGCAACCGCAGTTATTGGATGGTCTGGCGATATGTTCATTCTTGCCTCTGAAAATGAAGGAAAGTTTGACTTCGCAATTCCAGAGTCAGGTGGAACTATTTCAGGTGATAACTTGATGATTCCATCAACTGCATCTGCGGCCGGTAAAGCAAACGGTGAAAAGATGATTAATTACTACTACGAGCCAGCTGTTGCAGCAGAAGTTGCTGCATATGTTAACTATGTGTGTCCTGTAAAGGGTGCACAAGCTGAGATGGAAAAGATTGCTCCTGAGCTTGCAACAAGTGAGTACATCTTCCCAACTGAAAAGACAGCCTCTCGCCTTAACGTCTTCCGCTCTCTGACACCAGATGAAGAGACAAAGTGGTCTGAAGCCTTCCAGCAAGCTCAAGGAAACTAGTGTCGAAAGATCCAATTACTGCAAGAGGAGATTTACGTCTAACTCGCATTACTAAGTCATATGGTGACTTCACAGCAGTAGATGATTTAACTCTTACGATTCCAAAAGGATCCTTCTTTGCATTACTTGGCCCTTCAGGTTGTGGCAAAACAACTACGCTTCGAATGGTTGCAGGTTTAGAAGAGCCAACAGTTGGAAGTATTCACTTGGGTGATACGGACATCACTACTACGCGTCCGTATCAACGCCCCATTAATACTGTTTTTCAAAACTACGCGCTCTTTCCTCACCTCACAATCTTTGAAAATATTGCTTTCGGTCTTCGCCGCCGCGGAATCAAAGATGTTAAGGAACAGGTTGATAAAGTCCTTAACCTTGTTGAGCTTCCACATTTAGCAGAACGCAAGCCAACTCAACTTTCAGGTGGTCAACAACAGCGCATCGCACTTGCTCGCGCAATCGTTAACCGCCCAGCCCTCTTGCTTCTTGATGAACCATTAGGTGCACTTGATCTAAAGCTGCGTCGACAGATGCAGATCGAACTCAAGTGGATTCAGCGTGAAGTTGGCCTAACTTTCGTTCACGTAACACACGATCAGGAAGAGGCCATGACTATGGCTGACACGATCGCAGTTATGAATGAGGGAAAGATCGAGCAGATGGGCTCACCTGCAGATCTCTATGACAATCCCAAGACTGCATTTGTTGCTAACTTCCTAGGTCAATCTAATTTGATTAAGGGCAAAATCGATGGCAATGATGGAGATAACTTAGTAGTTGATCTCTATGGCCAAAAGATTTCTATGCCTAAAAAGCGCAGCCATGCTGTTGATAATTCACTCTACGCAGGAATTCGTCCAGAGAAGTTTAGAATCTCACGTCTTGGAACTCCAGTTAAGGGAAACATTTTAACCGGTGGACATATTGAAGATGTTTCCTACATTGGCGTGAGCACGCAGTATGTCGTTGCGATGCCTTGGGGCCAGGAAGTTATGGTCTTTGAGCAAAACGATGACGGTGTTGCACCATTTGATAAAGGCGATGAAGTAAACATCTCATGGGAGCCAACCTTTACTTTTGGTCTTCGCGGCGATGAAGATATTGAAGCCGGTACAGAAGTTAATCCTGAGGAATTAGAGGAGGAATAACGTGTCCTTTCCAAAGGTACGCGTTCCTTACCTGCTTCTTCTTCCAGGTTTTGCTTTTCTATTTACTTTCTTCATTCTGCCAATTATTAACCTTGCTCAAACTTCAACCCAAACACCGATTGCTGGTGGTGACACTGGACAGTACGAACAAACCCTAGCCTTTTCTAACTACATCCAAGCTTTTGTAGATAATAAGGAACAGTTTGGCCGCTCATTTGTTTATGCAACTCTTGCCACAATATTTGCTTTAGCAATTGCCTATCCATTGGCTTATGCAATTGCTTTTAAATCTGGAAAATTTAAGAACATCCTTCTTGTATTAGTAGTTGCTCCGTTTTTTACCTCATTTTTGCTACGCACAATTGCCTGGAAGCAGATTTTAGGAGAAGAAGGTTTTGTTGTTCCAGGCCTTCGTGCCCTCAACATTATTGGTCAGCAGACCACGCTTACTTCAACTTCGGTAGCAGTTGTGGCTGGTATGACATATAACTTCCTACCCTTTATGACCCTGCCACTATATGCATCACTGGAGCGCATCGATCCTCGCACAATTGAAGCTGCAGGCGATCTCTACGCCAACGGGTTAACCGCATTTCGCCGTGTGACTGTTCCACTTTCATTGCCTGGGGTGGTCGCAGGAACCTTGCTCACATTTATTCCAGCAGCTGGTGACTATGTCAACGCTGCAATTTTGGGAAGTCCCAACACAAAGATGATTGGCAACGTGATTGAGTCACGTTATTTCAAGATTGTGGATTACCCAACCGCAGCTGCGCTTTCCTTCACGCTTATGGCAGCGATCTTAATTCTCGTTACTTTATATATTCGCAAAGCAGGAACGGAGGAGTTGGTATGAGCCAAAAGATTAAGGATGCCTCCATCCCAACCATTCCCTTTAAGGCCCGTTTCTCTCGCTGGTTTGGGCGCAACCTACTGCGCATTTACATGCTCTTTGGTTTCACATACCTTTTTATTCCAGTTGCTTACACATTTGTCTTCTCATTTAATGACTCTGGTAAGAGTAATTTAATCTGGAAGGGCTTCACTTTAAATAACTGGCAAAATCCATGTGGTGCCCCTGAAGTGTGTAATGCTCTAGGAAATTCAATAAAGATTGGATTACTAGCCACCATTTTTTCAACAATTCTCGGCACAATGATTGCTTTTGCAATTGGACGCTATAAGTTCAAAGGTCGCTCAAGCTCTAACCTGCTCATCTTTTTACCTATGGCTACACCTGAGATTGTTCTAGGAGCATCACTGCTTTCGTTGTTCTTGGTCTTTAAAATTAATCCAGGCTTCTGGCCAACAGTTATTGCCCACGTTGTGTTTTGTATTTCCTTCGTTGTTGTGACAGTAAAGGCTCGCATCGCATCTCTTGATCCACGCCTTGAACAGGCTGCAATGGATCTTTATGCCAATGAACTTGAAACTTTCCGCAAAGTTACGTTGCCATTAGTAGCACCTGGAATTGCAGGCGCAGCGTTATTAGCCTTTAGCCTTTCATTTGATGACTTTATTATTACTAATTTCAACTCTGGAACATTAATTACCTTCCCTAAATTTGTTTATGTATCGGCAGCTCGTGGAATCCCAGCACAGGCCAATGTGATTGGTTCTGCGATGTTTTTCTTAGCTTTAGCCATAGTTATTGCGGGGCAACTAGTAAAAAGAAAGAAAACCCGCTAACCTTTACCCAGTCCACAACGAACTACAGGTTGTTTAAGAAAATCTGCGCTGTGGGGTTAGGTTCCGGAGGACCCGGGCCAACTACGAGTAGTGATTGAAGGGGTGATTCCGGTTAAGGCCGGATAGCGCGATGGCAACCATCGACCCTTACGTTCTCAAGCATCTTTCACATATGCAGCCAGCTTTGTATTGGCTGGATGAAGATCCCCTTGAACCTCAACCGAATCCAACATTAATTGGTGATGTCACTACTGATTTGTGCGTGGTGGGTGCTGGCTATACCGGTTTGTGGACGGCTTTAATTGCAAAAGAGCAAAACCCAGAGCGCGAAGTAATCATTGTTGAACAACGCGAAACTGGCGCAGGTGCTTCTGGGCGAAATGGTGGATTTTGTAGCTACTCATTGACGCACGGTTTTATGAATGGATACAGCAGATTTAAAGATGAGATGGCCGTTATTGAACGCTTGGGCCGTGAGAATTTAGATTTAATTGAAGAAACTATTAAGCGATATGGGATTGATTGCCAATTTGAGTGGACTGGTGAGCTGCGAATTGCCAATGAAGAATGGCAGATCGAAGGCTTGGCAGAAGAAGCAAACCTTCGAAACTCTTTTGGCGACAATGTTGAAGTTCTCAATCAAGATGAGATTCAACGGCGCGTTAACTCACCTTTATCCAAAGCTGCACTGTGGGATCCAGATGGAACTGCCTTAGTGGATCCGGCGCGATTGGTGTGGGGATTAGAGCGCGCATGTCTCAAGCTTGGTGTGAAGATTTTCGAAAACACACATGTGGAGTGGTTAGAGCGTACGAGCGAGGGAATGATTGTTCACACTCCCTACGGTTCTGTGTATGCACAAAAGGTGGCTCTTGCTACTAACGTCTTTAAATCTCTGGTTAAACGAGCTCATAAATATGTTGTGCCGGTGTATGACTTTCAGTTAGTGACAGAGCCTTTAACTAAAGCGCAAATGAAATCAATTGGTTGGAAAGGCCGTGAGGGTTTATCAGAGGCTGGAAACCAATTTCATTATTATCGCTTGACAAAAGATAACGAGATTTTATGGGGCGGTTATGATGCTATTTATAACTTCCGTGGCAAAGTGCGCCAAGAGTATGAATCTGATGCTGAAACATATGCACATTTAGCACAGGCATTTTTGGAAACTTTCCCACAGTTAAAGGGCATTAAGTTCACCCATGGTTGGGGCGGAGCAATTGATACATGTTCTCGGTTCTCACCATTTTGGGGCAAAGCATATGGTGGGCGTGTGGCATATGTTCTGGGCTTTACCGGTCTAGGCGTTGGTTCCACTCGATTTGGAGCACAAGTGATGTTAGATCTTCTAGATAAAGTTGATAACGAACGCACTCGTTTAAAGATGGTTCGCAAGAAGCCGCTGCCTTTCCCACCAGAGCCTTTGAAGTTTATTTTTATCCGAATTACGCAGTGGTCAATAAATAGGGCGGATCAAAATCAGGGTAAGCGTAATTTGTGGCTGAAATTACTTGATGCCTTGGGCTTGGGCTTTGATTCTTAAGCTTTACCTCTATTCTTAAGCCATGACTAATCACGGCAATATGTATGGCCCCGATTTCACATTTCTTGGAATCGAGCGCTGTGATTTAGATATTCCTTCCTCTTATGCCGATGCAGATGTAGTGATCGTTGGCGCACCGATTGATAGTGGAACTTCACATCGTTCAGGGGCCAAGTTTGGTCCTCAAGCAATTCGCGGGGGAGATTATTTGCCTCACGATGCCGAGCGTCCGCATTTAGCTTTGCGTGTTGATTCACTAAAAGAGATGAAAGTTGTCGACGCCGGAGATTTGTTGATGCCAGGTAGTGACTTGGTTGCATCCCTAGAAGTTTTAGCACAAGCCACTGAAAAGATTTCACGTGCTGGTGCAATTCCAGTCATTCTTGGCGGAGATCATTCAATTGCATCTGCAGATGTTGCAGGAATTACACGCCACCGCGGCATGGGTAAGATTTCAATGATTCACTTTGATGCACATGCTGACACTGGTGAAGACCAATGGGGATCTTTAGTTGGTCACGGCACACCAATGCGTCGCTTAATCGATACCGGCACAGTGCGTGGAGATCGTTTCTTACAGTTAGGTTTGCGCGGTTATTGGCCAGATGCAAAAACTTTAGATTGGATGCGCGATCAAGGAATGCGCTCCTATGAAATGACAGAGATTCACCACCGCGGACTCAATACAGTTCTAGATGAATCTTTTGCAATTCTTACAAATGAGTGCAATGGAGTTTTCCTATCTGTAGATATTGATGTTGTTGATCCAGGCATGGCACCGGGAACTGGAACTCCTGAGCCAGGTGGAATGACTAGCCGTGAGCTTTTAGAGTCCGTGCGCAGAATCTGTCTTGAACTACCGATTGTTGGAATTGATGTAGTTGAAGTCGCACCAGCATTTGATAGCGCGGATATAACTGCAATTTTGGCTAACCGTGTTGTCTTAGAGGCCCTGAGTGCAATCGCAAAACGCCGTTCAGGAACCAAGTACTCTCCAACACAAAATCTTCTGGACCGATAAATGCGTGATGTAGTTATTTTGGGCTCTACGGGCTCAATTGGTGTTCAGGCCCTTGAAGTTATTGCAAGTAATCCTTCCCTCTTTAGAGTTGTGGCAATTTCATCTGCAGGTAGTAATCCAGAGCTAGTCATTGCACAGGCTAAGCAATTCAAAGTTTCACATGTTGGAGTAGTAAATAATGCAGATGTGGTGCGCACAGCATTGCCTGGAGTCACTGTCATTGACGGCGCTAATGCATCAACCGAAATTGCAGCCATCAACTGCGATGTTGTGCTCAATGGAATCACAGGATCTATTGGGCTTGGTCCAACTCTTGCAGCTTTAGATGCCGGCAATACCTTGGCACTTGCTAATAAGGAGTCGCTAGTTGCTGCTGGCGATCTGGTTATGTCCAGGTCTAGAGAACACCAAATAATCCCTGTTGATTCAGAACATAGCGCGATTTTTCAGTCGGCATTAGCTGGCAAGAAATCTGAGATTAAAAAGATTGTTTTAACTGCAAGCGGGGGAGCATTTAGAGATCGCTCGAACCTTGATGCAATTACAGTCGAAGATGCACTTAAGCATCCAACATGGTCAATGGGGGCCGTTGTTACTATTAATTCAGCAACTCTTGTCAACAAAGGTCTTGAAATCATTGAAGCGCATTACCTATTTGGTTTGCCGTATTCAGATATTGAAGCTGTTATTCATCCACAGTCGGTCGTTCACTCTCTTGTTGAGTTCAATGATGGCTCAACGATTGCTCAAGCCAGCCCGCCTAATATGAAAGGCGCTATTGCATATGCAATGAACTGGCCAGATAGATTGAGTAAATCAACTGCGCCAATAGATTGGTCGATTCCACATTCCTGGAGCTTTGCACCCATTGATGCCAAACAATTTCCAAGTGTTGATCTAGCACGCCATTGTGGTGAAATAGGTGGGGGATTACCTGCGATCTTTAACGCAGCTAATGAAGTGGCAGTGGCTGCATTTATCTCCAAAAAGCTTGAATTCAAATCAATAGTTAGAGTTATAGCTGACGTTGTTGCAGATCTAGAGAAAGATTCACCGAAAACTCTCAGAGATTTATCTGATGTCAGTGCCCTAGAAGATGATGCTCGCACCCGTGCACAAGCACATCTACTACGATTGGCCCCATAATGCAGATCATCGGAATCCTCGGCTTTGTTGTTGCTCTACTTGCCTCAGTAATGATTCATGAGTTTGGCCATTACTTAACGGCTAAGCGTTATGGAATGAAGGTCAGTGAGTTCTTTTTAGGCTTCGGTGCACGGATATGGTCAACCAAGCGTGGTGAAACTGAGTTTGGACTAAAAGCAATTCCTGCAGGCGGATATTGCAAGATTGAAGGAATGACACCTGGTGATGTTATGCCAGAAGGTGAAGAGTCGCGAGCTTTCTATACAGCGAAATCTTCACAGAAGTTAATTGTTCTTGGTGCAGGCTCATTTCTGCATTTTGTTCTTGGCTACATTCTTCTCTTTGTTTTATTTGCAGGAATTGGCACTAATCAGCTATTGCCAACAATTAATGAAGTAGTCAAAGGTTCAGCGGCTCAATCTGCTGGAATTCTTGCTGGAGATGAAGTTCTAGCAATTAATGGCAAGCAAGTTCAAAACTGGTATTCAGATGTTCAGATCATTCGTAATTCTAATGGTGCACCCCTTACTTTGTTAATTAAGCGCGGAGCAGAAGAAATTACAATCTCTGCCTCAGCTAAACTCGAGACAATTGATGGAACAAAGCGCTATGTGCTTGGAATCATTAATGATGTTGGAATTAAGCGCTCTGATCTTGCTACCTCATTTAAAAATTCAGCGATAGTTACCAAGGATTTCTTAGTGCAAAGTGTTAAATCACTCATTAATCTTCCTTCAAAAATCCCAGCGTTATGGGGACAGACTGTGGGCGGAGAAACTCGTGATCCCAATGGGCTAGTGGGGGTTGTTGGTGTTGCCCGTGTATCTGGACAAGCAGTTGGTAGTGATGCGCTATCGGTAACCGAACGCCTATCAACATTTATATTGATTATTGCCAGCTTAAACATATTCGTCGGATTGTTTAATTTATTGCCGATATTGCCACTTGATGGCGGTCATATGGCTGTTGCTATTGCAGATGAGATTCGTGCACTTATAGCGCGCCTTCGCGGTCGAGCACGCCCGGCTGCAATTGATGTGACTTTGCTGACCCCAGTAACCATGGTGGTCTTCGTGATTCTGGCTGCCCTAACGGTTCTGCTCCTGATTGCAGACATCGTTAATCCAGTCGTACTTAATCTTTAGCGCAACCCGCATTCTTACGGCACAATAGCGCCATGGTTGATCTAGGAATCCCAAGTGCACCACCTGCCACGCTAAGCCCGCGCCGAAAGACGCGTCAGATGATGGTGGGCAAAGTTGGCGTTGGAAGTGATTTTCCGGTCAGCGTGCAATCTATGTGCACAACTCTTACAGCTGATGTGAATGCAACTCTGCAGCAGATTGCAGAGTTAACAGCTTCTGGATGCCAGATTGTTCGTGTGGCAGTTCCAAGTCAAGATGATGCTGATGCGCTGGCTCAGATTGCTAAGAAATCCCAAATTCCAGTTATTGCAGATATTCACTTTCAGCCTAAATACATTTTCGCTGCCATTGATGCAGGTTGTGCTGCGGTGCGTGTTAACCCCGGCAACATCAAGCAATTTGATGACAAAGTAAAGGAAGTTGCAAAAGCTGCAGGAGATGCAGGAATTCCAATTCGTATTGGCGTTAACGCAGGTTCATTAGATCCACGCCTTCTTGCAAAGTATGGCAAGGCAACTCCAGAAGCTTTAGCGGAGTCAGCTCTGTGGGAAGCGTCATTATTTGAAGAGCATGGTTTTTCAGATATTAAAATCTCAGTAAAACACCATGACCCAGTAATCATGGTCAATGCCTATCGAATTCTTGCTGCAAAGTGTGACTACCCATTGCACCTAGGTGTGACTGAGGCAGGACCTCTTTTCCAGGGAACAATCAAGTCAGCAACTGCATTTGGAATTTTGCTAGCAGAAGGTATCGGCGACACCATTCGTGTTTCTCTTTCAGCGCCTCCAGTTGAAGAAGTCAAAGTTGGAATCTCAATTCTTGAATCTCTTAACTTGCGTCAACGTAAATTAGAAATTGTTTCTTGTCCTTCATGTGGACGCGCACAAGTTGATGTCTATACATTGGCTGAGAAAGTACAAGCAGGGTTGCAAGGAATGACTGTTCCACTTCGCGTTGCTGTTATGGGCTGCGTTGTTAATGGCCCAGGTGAGGCACGTGAAGCAGATCTTGGTGTTGCATCAGGAAATGGCAAAGGCCAGATATTTGTTAAGGGCCAAGTAATTAAAACCGTACCTGAAGCCCAAATTGTTGAAACTTTAATTGAAGAAGCTATGAGATTGGCCGAAGAAATGGAAGCTGCTGGCGTTGCTTCAGGGCAACCATCTGTTGATGTTCGATAGGCTCACTCCATGCTAAAAATGTCTACGCTCTTTTTGCGTACGCTGCGCGATGACCCAGCAGATGCTGAAGTTGCTAGCCACCGCTTATTAGTAAGAGCGGGATATATTCGCAGAATCGCAGCTGGAATTTACTCATGGTTGCCTCTTGGAGTTATCACTCTTCGAAACGTTGAAAACGTTATTCGCCAAGAGATGGATCAAGCAGGTTTTCAAGAAGTTCACTTCCCAGCACTTTTGCCACGCGAGGCATATGAGGCAACCAACCGTTGGGAAGAGTACGGTCCATCCCTATTTCGTCTGCAAGATCGTCGCGGTGCAGATTATTTATTAGGACCAACACACGAAGAGATGTTCACTTTGATGGTTAAGGGTGAATATTCATCCTATAAAGATCTTCCACTTTCTATCTATCAAATTCAAACGAAGTATCGCGATGAAGCACGTCCACGCAGTGGAATCATCCGTGGGCGTGAGTTTGTGATGAAGGATTCTTATTCATTTGATATCGATGATGCAGGTTTAGAAATCTCCTATCAAAAGCACCGTGATGCCTATGTCAGCTGTTTTAATCGCTTAGGAATGAAATACAACATTGTTAAGGCAGTCTCTGGTGCTATGGGGGGATCTAAATCTGAAGAGTTCTTAGCTCCTTGCTCAACTGGTGAAGACACATATGTGCTGTGTCCTAAGTGTGGCTTTGCTGCAAATGTTGAAGCGATGGTTACTAAAGTCCCAGCCGGTGATGCATCAAGCACACCCGCCCTTGAAGTATTGAACACACCAAACACACCAACAATTGATTCACTAGTCGATCTGATGAATGAAAAATTTGGTGGGGGATATAGCGCAGCTGATACTTTGAAAAACATTATGTTGATGGCAGATGGCACACCAATTGCCGTTTTGGTTCCAGGTGATCGTGAAGTTGATTTGAAGCGCCTGCAGGAAAACCTAGGTGGCGTTCATGAGCTTCGCGTATTTGAAGAAGCAGACTTTGCTAAACATCCTTCACTTGTTAAGGGATATATCGGACCACAAGATGCCGCTAAATCTGGAATTAAGGTTCTAGCTGATCCACGCGTAGCACCAGGAACTTCATGGATAAGTGGCGCCAATAAGAAAGATCACCACGCCCGCTATGTTGTTAATGGTCGCGACTTCACTCCAGATGCATACGTTGAAGCAGCTGAAGTTCGCGCAGGAGATAGCTGTCCTGAGTGCAACACTGAAATTATTATTGATCGCGCAATTGAAATTGGTCATATTTTCCAACTTGGTCGCAAGTATGCAGAGGCCTTGAGCCTTACAGTCTTAGATCAAAACGGTAAATCTCAAGTGGTGACCATGGGTTCTTATGGAATCGGTGTTTCACGCGCAGTTGCCGCCATTGCTGAGCAGACTAGTGATGAGATTGGACTTAACTGGCCAGCAGAAATTGCTCCAGCTAAGGTGCACATTGTTGCCACAGGTAAAGAAGATCTTCCATTTGATACCGCCCTTGATATTGGTCAAAAACTAGAAGCTGCAGGCATCACTGTCATGCTCGATGATCGCCGTGATGCAAGTGCGGGAGTTAAGTTTAAAGATGCTGAGTTAATTGGTAATCCAATTATTGTGGTGGTTGGTAAAGCGCTAGCTGAAGGCAAGGTAGAAGTTCGCGTCCGCAAGAGCGGGGATAAGAGTGAAGTTTTACTTGCCGATGCCGTTTCAACTATTACCAAGTTGCTAGCTTAGAAAAGTGTTTGCTGACTTAACGCTAGCTACTGGCTTATTTCTTATCTCGGCATCATTTTTTGCTGGTTTTGTTGATTCAATTGCAGGTGGCGGGGGATTAATTCAACTTCCAGCACTATTAATTGGTTTGCCAAAAACAGATACAGTCACAGTTCTTGGCACCAATAAGCTGGGATCAGTTTTTGGAACCACAACAGCAGCCGCTCTCTATCGCAGGCAGATAAAGCCAGACATCAAAGTTCTTGCAGCAATGGCGATACCAGCATTTATCGGATCTGCTATTGGGGCATCTCTGGCCTCGCGCATTCCTACACAATCTATGCGCCCGATTGTTCTGGTGCTACTTATTGTTGTTGCGATCTATACATGGTTAAAGCCAGATTTAGGAAAAATAGAGTTGCTGCGCCATGCATCAAAGCGTCGAATTCAAATATCAATTGCTGCCGGCCTCATTATCGGTTTCTATGATGGAATCTTTGGACCAGGAACAGGCTCATTCCTGATGCTAATTTTGGTGGCATCACTCGGATATGCCTTCATCACCGCATCTGCAATTGCAAAGGTAGTGAATGTTTCAACAAATGTTGGAGCAATTATGATTTTCGGTTTACATGGGGCCATTATTTGGCAGCTGGGGTTGATGCTTGGGGCAGCAAATGTCACAGGTGCTGTCATAGGTTCACGCCTTGCTATTCGAGGCGGGTCAGTCCTTGTGCGTAAGGTTTTCCTGATTGTCACGGTGGCTTTAATCCTAAAAGTTGGAATTGATACTTTCGCATCTTTCTAGTTACACTTGCGCTTACAACTTAATAAGAAAGCAGAAACAATCATGGCGCTCAAGGATTCACTGACCGAACTTCTCACCCCAGCTGTTGAAACCGCGGGATTTTTCTTAGAAGAAGTTCAAATACAAAAAGCCGGTAACCACAGCACTGTTATATGTGTTGTTGATGGACTAAAGCCGCTCAACATGGATGAAGTTACTTCTGTTTCGCGCGTGATCTCAGAGCTTTTAGATAATGAACCTGCCTTGGGAGATAACCCATTCACACTAGAAGTCACATCACCAGGTGTTGATCGTCCACTTACTTTGCCCCGCCATTGGACCAAAAACCTCACTCGATTAATCAAGATGGCTCTCAATGATGGAACGGTAGTCACTGCCAGACTCAGTGAATTTAATGACACGCATGCCCAATTAGTTGAAAACATTAAAGGCCGCATGAAAAACCATGAGATTGCCTTTGCAGATATCAAGCGCGCTGTGGTTGAAATTGAATTTAATCGAAAGGATGACAACTAATGCATGTTGAGATGTCAGCCTTAGTAGAACTCACCAACGAAAAAGGCATTCCGTTAGAGCAGTTGATTCAAGCAATTGAGGTGGGTGTTCTTACGGCCTATAACCAGACCGATGAAGCTAAGCGACATGCTCATGCTGTGCTAAATCGTGAGTCAGGTGAAATTCAAATATTGATACCTCAGTTCAATGAAATCGGGGAAAAAATCGGTGATGAAGCCGATATGCCTGAAGGTTTCTCCCGCGTTGCCACATCAACAGCCAGACAAGTAATCAAGATGAAGATGCGTGAAACCAATGATGCATCAATTGTTGCTGAGTTCACTGCCAATGTTGGTGATGTTATCTCTGGTGTTGTTCAGCAAGGCCGAGATCCAAAAATGATTCTTGTTAATCTTGGACGATTTGAAGGACGAATTCCGCCACAGGAGCAAGTACCAGGTGAGGTATATAACCACGGTGATCGCATTAAATGTTTTGTTGTTGAAGTAAAACAAGGTCTTAAAGGCCCTGAGATTATGTTATCTCGCAGCCACCCAGCACTTGTGAAGCAGTTATTTGCTCTAGAGGTTCCTGAGATTAATGATCGCATTGTTGAAATCATGGCAGTTGCACGCGAAGCAGGACATCGCACAAAGATTGCAGTTCGCTCACACCGAGCAGGTGTTAGTCCTAAAGGTTCATTGATTGGACCAATGGGTGCACGTGCTCGCGCTGTGATGGATGAATTACATGGAGAGAAAATCGATATTGTGGATTGGTCAGAAGATCCTGCAACATTTGTTGGACATTCACTTGCACCAGCCAAAGTTGCATCGGTGCAAATTACTGACCTAGCTGGACGCGCGGCCAAGGTGGTTGTGCCTGATTACCAACTCTCACTTGCCATCGGAAAAGATGGGCAAAATGCACGCTTAGCGGCCCGCCTTACTGGCTGGCGAATCGATATTCACCCAGACAATCCGATTGAGGCCTAAGGCCATTATGTATTCAGGCCTTAGGTTCGATACCATGGGGCATTGCTTTAACCGATGAAATGGATAAGAAAGATATGAAACTCAAATGAGCTCGTTAGAACTATGAGGTCGTACAACTAGGGCTTGCATGTGAAGTTTCATGCGGGCCAAGACAGGGGAAAAAGTGTCAAAGGTCCGCGTACACGAGTTAGCAAAGCAACTCGGTATGGAGAGCAAGGTTGTCCTTGCAAAGCTCCAAGAAATGGGCGAATTCGTCCGATCAGCATCATCGACAGTAGAAGCGCCAGTTGTGCGCAAGCTCATCGAGATGTATCCCGATGCAAAACCTGCAGAGGAAAAAAAGCCTGTCAAAAAGGCTGCAGCCAAAAAGGCCGCGGCAAAACCGAAAAGTGAAGTAAGTGCAGAGCAAGCTGCGGAGTTAGCGGCAGAACTTGGCGTTGATATCAACGCACTGAAGGCACAACAAGAACGCGTTGAAGCAGCAAAGGCAGAATCTGCAAAGTCACATGCTGCAGAAGCAATCGCTGAAGAAAAATCAGAGCTTCCAAAACCTGCACCCCGTCCAGGTAATAATCCATTTTCAACTGGTGGAGCCGTTCCACGTCCACCACGTCCAGGTAATAATCCATTTTCAACTGGTGGAACAACACCACGACCACCGCAACGACCAGGCGGTGCACCGCAACGTCCTGGAATGTCAGGACCACGTCCAGGTTCAGTTCGTCCAGGATTTGCTGCGCGTCCACCAGGATCTCGCCCACCAGCAGGTGCAGGTTTTCCTCCACGTACTGGAGCTCCGTCAACTGGTGCACCAGCATCTCCATATAAATCAAATGCAGGTGGAGCACCAGCAGGTGGTCCACAACGTCCAGGTGGCGGTCGTCCACCACAACGTGGCGGTGCAGGTGGAGCATTTGGAAAGAATGCAAGCAAGAAGTCAGGACGTAAATCTAAATCTAGAAAAGCATTGCGCGATGAATTCGACAATATGCAAGCACCACAACTTGGTGGAGCAGTTGTTCCACACGGTGATGGCAAGACTCCTATTCGTATGCGTCGCGGTGCTTCATTGGCAGATTTTGCAGACAAGATCAATGCAGATCCAGCAGCATTAGTTGCAGCGCTATTTCACTTAGGTGAGATGGTTACAGCAACACAATCTGTTGATGCTGACACTTTCGAAATTCTTGGCGTTCAACTTGGTTATGACATTCAAATTGTTAGCCCAGAAGATGAAGATCGTGAACTTCTACAAGGCTTTGATATTGATTTAACTGATGAGCTCAGTGATATTGATCCAGATACTTTGGTTGCACGCCCACCTGTA
The DNA here is from genome assembly GCA_002284895.1 of Actinobacteria bacterium IMCC19121. GTDB lineage: Bacteria > Actinomycetota > Actinomycetes > Nanopelagicales > Nanopelagicaceae > Planktophila. The sequence continues at coordinate 1,278,673 of CP015605.1, read as the reverse complement.
GTAACTGTTATGGGTCACGTTGACCACGGTAAAACTTCGCTTTTGGATGCAATCCGTAAGAGTGAAGTTATGAAGTCTGAAGCTGGTGGAATTACTCAGCACATTGGTGCTTATCAAATTCACCATGACCATAACGGCATTAACCGCGCAATTACCTTCATTGATACACCTGGTCACGAGGCTTTCACAGCTATGCGTGCTCGTGGTGCCAAGGTAACTGACATTGCAGTTCTAGTTGTGGCTGCAGATGATGGAATCATGCCTCAGACAATTGAAGCGCTAAACCATGCGCAAGCAGCCGATGTTCCAATCGTTGTTGCCGTTAACAAGATGGATAAAGAGGGTGCGAACCCAGATAAGGTCCGTCAGCAGTTAACTGAGTACAACTTGATCGCAGAAGAGTACGGCGGAGAAACAATCTTCGTAAACGTCTCTGCTAAATCAGGCCAAGGCGTTCAAGATTTGATCGAGTCAATTCTTCTTACTGCCGATGCAGCTATTGATTTACGCGCTGTTGCAGATGATTCTGCTCGCGGTGTTGCAATTGAAGCTCACCTTGATCGTGGTCGTGGTCCAGTTACAACTGTGCTCGTGCAACGTGGAACGCTACGAATTGGTGATCCAATTGTTGCCGGTGGTGCATTTGGTCGCGTTCGTGCGATGTTGGATGAGAATGGTGATTCAGTAGAAATCGCTGGTCCATCACGTCCAGTTCAGGTTCTTGGTTTCACATCTGTTCCAAGTGCTGGAGATACATTCTTAGTAGCCGATGAAGATCGCACCGCTCGTCAGATCGCTGAAAAGCGTCAAGCTGCAGAGCGCAACGCCCAACTTGCTAAGGCACGCAAGAAGGTCTCACTTGAAGACTTTATGGAGCAATCCAAGATCACTACTCTTAATTTGATTCTTAAGGGTGACGTGAGTGGATCTGTAGAAGCTCTAGAAGAGGCATTAATGCAGCTAGATGTTGGCGCAGAGGTTGATCTTCGCGTTATCCACCGTGGTGTTGGTGCAATTACTAAGAGCGATATTACGTTGGCATCTGCTTCAACTGCAGTAGTGATTGGCTTTAACGTTAAGCCAGAACCACAGACTGCAATCTTTGCTGATCAAGAAGGCGTTGAAGTTCGCTTCTACTCAGTCATCTATCAAGCAATTGAAGAGATTGAGCTCTCACTTAAGGGTCTGCTCAAGCCAATCTATGAAGAAGTTATCACTGGTAACGCTGAAGTTCGTGAGATCTTCAAATCTTCTAAGGCTGGAAACATCGCAGGTTCACTTGTTAAGGATGGAGTCATCCGTCGTAATGCAAAGGCACGTATTTTGCGTGGTGAAACCCTCATTCTTGATAACCTCACAATCGATTCACTCAAGCGCTTTAAAGATGATGCAAATGAAGTCAAAGAAGGCTTCGAGTGCGGAATTGGTCTTGGCAATATGAAGGATCTTCAAATTGGCGACACCATTCAAGTCTTTGAGATGCGCGAGAAAAAGCGGGTATAACAATGGCAGCATCACACCGCAGCCAAAAGGTTGCAGACCGAATCAAAGTGATTGTGGCGCAGTTGCTTGAGACAAAGATTAAAGATCCACGTCTTGGCTTCGTCACAGTTACTGATGCACGCGTAACTGGAGATCTCCAACAAGCCTCTGTTTTCTATACCGTTCTTGGCGATATCGACCAACGCGCAGCAACAACTGCCGCCCTCGAGAGTGCTAACGGTGCAATCAGATCAGCACTTGGGCGTGAATTAGGTTTGCGCATTACGCCGACACTTGCCTTCTTTGAAGATGGTTTGCCAGAAAGTGCTAAAGCACTTGATTCATTGCTTTCAAAAGTACATGAATTAGATGCTGAGGTAGCGGCGCTTCGTGCGAATGCAACATATGCCGGGGGAGAAGATCCATATAAAGCTCCTCGTGTAATTGACGAGGATTAATCATCGAGCACGGATTTCTGGTTGTAGATAAAGAACCAGGTATGACAAGCCATGATGTTGTGGCTATCGCTCGGCGCGCACTTGGAACACGCAAAGTGGGCCATGCAGGAACTCTTGATCCGATGGCTACAGGTATTTTGGTTTTAGGGTTTAACAATGGAACGCGCTTGCTTCAATACATTACAAATGGCGACAAGACCTATGAAGCAACTGTTGTTTTAGGTGCCGCAACTGTCACAGATGATGTTGAAGGCGAAGTCATTTCACGCGCAGATGTATCAGCGATTACTGAAGCGCAAATAGAAACAGAGATGGCCAAGATGCGTGGAACCATCATGCAACGCCCAAGTTCAGTATCTGCCGTGAAAGTTGGCGGTGAGCGCGCATATGATCGCGTTCGAGCAGGAGAAAGCGTTGAACTTGCTGCCCGCGAAGTAACAATCTCTCAATTAGATATTAAAGAAATACGCCGCAAAGAAAATGCGATTGAAGTAGATATTAAAGTCACCTGCTCTGCCGGAACATTTATCCGTGCCATTGCCCGAGACTGCGGAGATGCACTTGCTGTTGGCGGACACTTGAATTCTTTGCGTCGCACACGTGTTGCTGGCTTTGGTTTAGAAAAGGCCATCTCTCTTGCATCCCTTAAAGCAGGGGAGTTTTCAACCCTTGGATTAGTAGATGTCGCACGAAAAACATTTAGCGCGCGTGAGCTGGCACTTGATGAAGTCAATGAACTTTCCTTTGGTCGCCCGCTCAGTGCTAACCCAGATGAAGGGATCTATGCAGCAATTTCTGGTCAAGATCTCATTGCACTGCTGTGCAACAAGGATGGTTTAGCTAAGCCCATCGCCGTATTCGCGGTAGCTAACTAGGTCTGAGAGAATAAGGCCATGAGCGTTGTAGTAATTGGAGTCTTCGATGGTGTCCATAAGGGCCATCAAGAAGTACTCAATCAAGCCAAAAAGATTGCTGGTGATGAAAAGATTATTGCGCTGACCTTTGATCCACATCCAACAACTGTTTTTGCACCCGATCGTGCACCAACTTTGCTCACCATTTTGACTGATCGGATTGAGTTACTCAAGATTCACAACGCCGATCAAGTAGCCGTTATGAAATTCACTCCGGAATTTGCAGCTATGTCACCTGAGGATTTTGTAAATAAAGTTCTGGTAGACCAGCTTGGCGCAACCACAGTTGTCGTAGGAAAGAACTTCACATATGGATCAAAGGCGGCAGGCAACGTTGATTCATTAAAGGCACATTCCCAGTTTGAAACAATTGTTTTAGATCTAGAGCCTTCTGAGGGAGAAGTTGTTTCATCCACTCGGATTCGCAAATTAATTGTTGAAGGAAATGTTGAACTTGCACGCACACTTTTGACTAGACCACATCGTTTGGATGGAATCGTGGTTCATGGTGAAAAGCGTGGTCGCGAAATTGGTTACCCAACTGCAAACTTGGGAGATCTTGAACACCAAACTATTCCAGCTGATGGCGTGTATGCAGGATGGTTAACTGTTGGCATTGATAGATGGCCTGCTGCTATTTCAATTGGAACTAACCCAACATTTGATGGAGTTCGAGGCCGACAAGTTGAGGCATATGCAATTGATCAAGTCGGTTTAGAGCTCTATTCAAAACGGGCAACAATTGAATTTGGTTGGCGACTTCGTGAAACTTTAAAATTTGATGGACTTGAGCCATTGCTTGAGCAGATGGCTAAAGACTGTGCAAAAGCCCGTGAATTAACCGAGCTTTAGGCTCAGGATTTCACCTTATTCGCCCCCGCTGGTAATCTTGCCCAGTCCAACGAGAAAGCGAGCTTTCGTGAGGCAAACCGAAAGCCCTCGTGATCAGAAACCAAGGAGTACTAAAGAATGGCACTAACACCAGAAGTAACAAAGCAAATTGTCGCTCAGTTCGGATCTACTCCTACTGACACGGGAAGTCCTGAAGCTCAGGTCGCTTTGCTATCTAAGCGTATTGAAGAAATCACATTACATTTAAAGACCAATCCACATGATCACCACAACCGTCGTGGTCTGTTGTTGCTAGTTGGTCGTCGTCGTCGCATTCTTCAATATCTTGCTAAGACAGATATCAACCGTTACCGCGTGATTATCGAGAAGCTCGGTATTCGCCGCTAATTAAGTAATACCTACACCACTTCAAGGCAAATGGTCCTCGGTAGTGGTTTCCGCACAAATTAATGTGCGTGAACTTCGATCGAAGATTCATTCTCCTTTAAGTGGGTAGTAACCACGATGTGACTTGCAATGAGTCGCGTCCATAGTAATAAAGGAGGACCCATGGAGGGTCAAGAGGTTCAGTCAGCCGTTGCAGTTATTGATAACGGAAAATTTGGAAAACGAGAGATTCGTTTTGAAACAGGTCGCCTAGCGCGCCAAGCAGCAGGAGCAGCAGCAGTTTACTTAGATGATCAAACAATGATCTTCTCAGCAACAACTGCATCAAAGACTCCTAAAGATCAATTTGATTTCTTCCCTTTAACAGTTGATGTTGAAGAGAAGATGTATGCAGTTGGTCGTATTCCAGGATCGTTCTTCCGTCGTGAAGGTCGTCCATCAGAAGATGCAATTCTTACTTGTCGTTTAATCGACCGTCCATTGCGTCCATCATTTGTTAAGGGACTTCGTAATGAAGTTCAAATCGTTGTAACAGTAATGGCACTTGATCCAGACCACATGTATGACGTGATCGCGATTAACGCTGCTTCAATGTCAACACAACTTGCAGGTTTGCCTTTCTCTGGTCCAATCGGTGGCGTTCGCGTTGCTTTGATTGATGGACAGTGGGTTGCATTCCCTAACCATTCACAGGTTGCAAACGCAGTCTTTGACATGGTTGTTGCTGGTCGCATTAACGATGGCGATGTTGCAATCATGATGGTTGAAGCAGAAGCTACAACAAAGACGATTGAGCTCATCAAGGGCGGAGCACCAACTCCTAATGAGGAAGTTGTTGCGCAAGGTCTAGATGCTGCAAAGCCATTTATCAAGATTCTCTGCGAAGCACAGTTAAAGCTTGCAAAGGTGGCTGCAAAGCCAACTGCTGAGTTCCCTGTGTTCCTTGATTACCAAGATGATGTATTTGCAGCTGTTGAAAAGGCAGCAAGTGCAGATCTTGCAAAGGCGCTAACAATTTCTGGAAAGCAAGAGCGCGAATCAAAGATTGATGAGATTTCTGCATCAACGAAGGAATCAGTTTCTGCTGCCTTTGAAGGCCGCGAGAAGGAAGTTCCTGCAGCGTTTCGTTCACTAACGAAGAAGCTTGTTCGTCAGCGTGTTTTGCGTGACAAGATCCGTATCGATGGACGTGGATTGCGCGATATCCGTGCACTATCTGCAGAGGTTGAAGTTATTCCTCGCGTTCACGGTTCAGCAATCTTTGAACGCGGAGAGACACAGATTCTTGGAATCACGACTCTTAACATGCTCAAGATGGAACAACAGCTAGATACGTTAAATCCTGAAAACCATAAGCGTTATATGCACAACTACAACTTCCCACCATATTCAACTGGTGAAACAGGTCGAGTTGGTACACCTAAGCGTCGCGAAATCGGCCACGGTGCACTTGCAGAGCGTGCTTTGATTCCAGTACTTCCATCACGCGAAGAGTTCCCATACGCAATCCGTCAGGTCTCTGAAGCTCTTGGTTCAAATGGATCAACATCTATGGGATCTGTCTGTGCATCAACTCTTGCGCTCTATAACGCAGGTGTTCCACTACGTGCACCAGTTGCAGGTATTGCAATGGGTCTTATCTCTGACACTGTCGATGGCAAGGTCGAGTACGTAGCACTAACAGACATCCTTGGTGCAGAAGATGCATTTGGTGACATGGACTTTAAAGTCGCTGGAACTAAGGACTTCGTTACGGCTTTGCAGCTAGATACAAAGCTTGATGGAATTCCTGCTTCAGTTCTAGCTGGTGCACTGCACCAAGCTAAGGAAGCACGTCTTGCAATTCTTGATGTAATGAATGAAGCAATTGATGGCCCAGATGAGATGAGCCCATTTGCTCCACGCATTATCTCTGTGAAAATTCCAGTTGATCAGATCGGCGCAGTAATTGGGCCTAAGGGCAAGATTATTAACCAGATCCAAGATGAAACTGGCGCAGATATTTCAATTGAAGATGACGGCACAATTTACATCGGCGCAGTTGATGGTCCATCAGCTGAAGCTGCACGTGCTCAAATCAATGCAATTGCTAACCCACAGATGCCAGAAGTTGGAGAGCGCTACCTCGGTACCGTTGTAAAGCTTGCTGCATTTGGTGCCTTCATCTCATTGATGCCAGGTAAAGATGGCTTGCTCCACGTATCTCAGATTCGCAAGATGCATGGTGGAAAGCGCATTGAGAACTTGGAAGAAGTCATGAAGGTTGGCGACAAGATTCAAGTTGAAATCGGCGAGATTGATCCAAAGGGCAAGTTGTCTTTGGTTCCAGTTCTTGAAGATGGAACAACTGGTTCTGCTGAATAAATGAGCGTACGTCGTTCAGTTTTACCTAGCGGTCTGCGCATCGTCACTGAAGAAGTTTCTTCGGTGCGCAGTGCCGCAATTGGTATCTGGGTAAATGTTGGATCACGTGATGAATCCCCGGCAACTGCTGGGGCTTCTCACTTTCTAGAGCATTTACTCTTTAAAGGAACTGCGCGACGAACAGCACTTGAAATCTCATCCTCGATTGAATCAGTCGGTGGTGAGATGAATGCCTTCACCTCAAAGGAATACACCTGCTTCTATGCACGTGTGATTGATACCGATTTGCCTATGGCAATCGATGTGATTTCAGATTTGATTACATCATCAGTTGTCTCAGCCCTGGATGTAGATGCAGAGCGCAAAGTTGTTTTAGAAGAGATCGCCATGCGCGATGATGATCCAAGTGATTTAGTCCATGATTTATACGCTGAGACTTATTACGGGGATACACCTTTAGGGCGTCCAATTCTTGGCACTATCGCATCAATTAAGGGCATGTCTCGCAGCACGGTCAATAACTATTACAAGAAGCGCTACCTGCCTCAGGATTTAGTAGTTGCAGTTGCTGGAAACATGAAGCACAAAAAAGTTGTCGCTATGGTTGAAAAAGCCCTTTCAGTTGATGGTTTCCTAGATGTCATGGGTGCACCAGTTCTTCGCTCAAATGCACAAGATAAGAAAGTTAAGCAACAGAGCGTTGGTTTGATTTCTCGCAAAACTGAGCAAGCACACATGTTCTATGGCATGGAGGGCGTTGCCCGCCATGATGATCGTCGCTTTGCAATGGGCGTTCTAGCTTCAGCACTTGGCGGGGGAATGTCATCTCGTTTGTTCCAAGAGATTCGTGAAAAGCGTGGTCTTGCATACTCGGTATATGCCTATGCCCAGCAATATGCAGGTAGTGGTCAAATTGGTTTCTATGCAGGTTGTAATCCAACAAAGGCTCTAGAAGTTGTGGAAATTATCCGAGAAGTTCTTGCTGATGTTGTTGATAATGGAATGACACATGAAGAGATTGAACGCGCTAAGGGCGCAGTTCGTGGCTCACTGGTTTTGAGCCAAGAAGACTCAGGCTCGCGAATGTTTAGAATTGGTAAAAACGAGATTGTTTATGGCCAGGTAATGGGCTTTGACGACATCTTGAAATCTATTTCACGCGTAAATGAGCAGGACATACGGGAAATTGCTAGCGCCTTTTTGACCAAAACGCCTACGCTTGCACTTGTAGGTCCGTTTAGGAACACGTCGAAATTTGAAAAGGTGTTGAAATGATTAACGTCGCAGTCCTTGGTGCAAAAGGACGCATGGGTTCAGAGGTCGTAAAGGCCGTTGAATCATCTGAAGGCTTAAGCCTTGTTGCTGCCTTGGATCTTGGCGATTCACTGGATCAACTCAAGGATTCTGGTGCAAAAGTAGTTGTTGATTTCACTACGCCAGATAGCGTCATGGCAAATCTTGAATTTCTTATTAACAATGGAATAAACGTAGTAGTTGGAACGACTGGCTTTGATGATGCCAAGCTTGCAAAAGTTAAAGGTTGGCTGGCTTCAAATCCTTCAGTAGGAGTTTTGATTGCCCCTAACTTTGCAATTGGCGCAGTTCTGATGATGGAGTTTGCTGAAAAAGCAGCGCGCTACTTTGAATCAGCTGAAATTATTGAACTTCACCACCCATTGAAAGTTGATGCACCAAGTGGCACGGCAGCTCGCACAGCAGAGCTGATGAGCAAGGCTCGCAAAGATGCTGGTCAAGGGCCACAGCCTGATGCGACCACAACGGCGCTCGATGGTGCACGCGGTTCAAAAGTGGGAGATATTCCAGTGCACTCAGTGCGCGCACGTGGATTAGTTGCACACCAGGAAGTCATTCTTGGGGGATTGGGTGAAACTTTAACGATTCGTCACGATTCACTTGATCGAGCAGGATTTATGCCGGGAGTAATCCTTGGTATTAGAAATGTAGTTTCACATCCAGGCCTGACACATGGCCTAGATAAGTTCATGTAAAGGGAGATCCACATGTCAAAAGATCAAATCACAATGTATGGCGCTGACTGGTGCGGAGATTGCCGCCGTTCAAAGCGTTTATTTGAAGAGTTAAATGTTGAATACACACTTATCGATGTTGATGCAGATCTAAGTGCTGCTGATAAAGTCAAAGAGATTAATGGTGGAGCGCAGTCAATTCCTGTGATTGTTTTCTCTGATGGCACTCACTTAACTGAGCCTTCAGATAATGACTTGAAGGCTAAGCTTCAAGCTCTCAAAATTATCTAAAACCAGTTATATATTGCAGCCGATGTGAAGGCTGCGCTTAGTACGACAACTGGAAATGGTGCTTTAAGAATAAGGGCTACAACTGCAGCCGATACCCCTGTCAAGCGATGGTCAATCATTAACTGTGATTTTTCGGTAAAGGTTTGTACGGCAACCAAGGCACTTAGTAGAGCAATAGGAATCAAAGCATTAATAGATTGCACTTTAGGGTGAGCAAATATTCTCTCTGGTACGTTATGGCCAGCGTATTTAAGGGCAAAAGCAATAACACTTGTGCCTATTGTTGCTATCCAAAATGAATTCATTTGCGCAGCCCTACTGCTACGGCAATAAATGCAGTTGCAATGATTGGCAACCCTGCCGGCAAAATCGGTGTCATCGCAAGAGCAAAAACAACACAGCCAATTGCAAGGATGCGATCACGATTAGTTTTTAAGCGTGGCCAAACCAGACCAAGAAACGCCGCGGGAACTGCTGAATCAAGACCCCATGCACGGATATCTCCCATGGCTTGTGCGCCAAGGGCACCTGCAACTGTGAATAGATTCCAAAAGAGAAAAACTCCAAAACCGGTGAGCCAAAAACCTTGGCGCATGGCACTTTCTCCGCGAACTTCTTGACCGAGTGCTACTGCTGTTGACTCATCAATTGTGATTTGGGCAGCAACGATTCTCTTAAAACCTTTTACCTTTAACCGAGGCGCCATAATCACGCCATACACACCATTTCGAATTCCAAGGAGAGATGCAGTTGCAATTCCACTTATTGCACCGCCGCCAGCTCCAAGAACTCCGATCACTGCAAACTGAGATGCACCAGAAAATGTTAGAAGTGATAGTAAGCACGATTGCAGAACTGAAAAGCCATTTGCAACCGCAGCTGCTCCAAAAGCGGTTCCATAAGCCCCAACAGTGATGGAAACGCTCAGAGAATCGCGAAATGTGGTGGATTCAATTCTGGACACGCAGACATTCTGCCCTAGATATCCAAAGGCTCAAACCCGGCCCCTTATAAGGTGAGCCCATGCCTGAGGAAATCATATTTAGAGACGATGTAACCGTTGAATTAGTTAAAGCCAGTGCAAGTGATGCCGACGTAATCTGGGCAGCACGTGTTTCAACTGCTGGTGAACAGTCAATGGATGAGATTGGTGAGGATCCAGCTCGCTCTGCCGGATTAATTAACTATCTTGCTCGTGAGCGCCATGGTTCACCTTTTGAACATACATCTATGACTTTCTTTATATCAGCACCGATATTTGTTTTCCGTGAGTTCATGCGCCATCGCATCGCTTCATACAATGAAGAGAGTGGTCGTTACCGCGAATTGAAACCTGTTTTTTACATTCCATCTAAGGAGCGCAAACTTGTGCAAGTTGGTAAGACTGGTGCTTACACTTTTGAAGACGGAACAGCAGAGCAGTTTGAGGTTACAGTTAACTCCATGAAGGCTGCTTACATTGTTGCCTACGATAGTTATCAGAAAATGTTAGATGTTGGAGTTGCACGCGAAGTTGCACGTGCTGTTTTACCTGTGGCCACATATTCATCTATGTATGTAACGATGAATGCCCGAGCACTCATGAACTTTTTATCCCTTCGCACATCCCGCGATGGCTCGCACTTTCCAAGCTACCCTCAACGCGAAATTGAGATGGTGGCCGAGAAAATGGAAGCAGAATTCGCGAAATTAATGCCGCTTACATACGGAGCCTTCGAAAAGTCTGGTCGCATCGCCCCATAAAACGGGTAGAGTTGCCCGCATGAGTACGCCAGCGCCATTTGGCCGCATGTTGACCGCAATGGTCACGCCATTTAAAAAAGATGGCTCCATTGATTGGGATGGCGTTGAAAAGATTGCAGATCATCTTGTTAAGAATGGTCATGATGGCATTGTCGTCAATGGCACAACAGGTGAAGCTCCTACGACTAAATCATCTGAAAAAGAAGAGATTATTAAAGTTGTTAAGCGTGTAGTTGGTGCAAACATCAAGGTTGTATCAGGTGCCGGTGATAATGAAACTGATTATTCAATCAATCAAGCCAAGCGCAGTGAAGCAGCTGGTGCTGATGGAATTTTGGTAGTTACTCCTTATTACAACAAGCCTCCACAAGCAGGTATCAAGGCTCACTTCCTAGCAATGGCAAATGCAACAGGTCTGCCAATGATGCTCTATGACATTCCTGGTCGCACAGGAGTAGAGATTGAATCAGACACAATCGTTGAACTCTTTGAACACCCTTCAATTGTTGCGCTCAAGGATGCTAAAGGAAATGTTGCAGCAACCTCTTGGGTAATCAAGCGCTGCGGAATCCCTGTGTATTCAGGTGATGACATTCTTAATTTGCCACTTCTATCAGTAGGAGCAGTTGGTTTTGTTTCAGTGTGTGGTCACACAGTTGGATCACAACTCAAGGAAATGCTCAATGCTTGGTTTGCAGGCAATCCTGCTCGCTCACTAGAGATTCATCAGCAATTGCTACCAGTCTTTACCGGAACTTTCCGCACACAAGGTGCCATCATGACAAAAGCCGCACTGACATTAATGGGTCTACCTGGTGGATATACCCGTCTTCCTCTAGTCGATGCAACAGATGCGCAAGTTGCGCAGTTGCGTGACGACCTACGCGCAGGTGGCGTAGTACTTAAATAATGAATCATCCTCACCCAGATCTCGGATTACCCTCAGCTTTAGTAAAAGGGGGATTGCGCATTGTCGCCCTTGGCGGCTTAGGTGAAATCGGTCGCAATATGACCGTCTTTGAAACTAAAGGAAAACTACTCATTGTTGACTGCGGCGTTCTATTTCCTGAAGATACGCAGCCAGGAATCGATTTAATTCTTCCCGATTTCTCATATATCCGTGATCGCCTAGATGATGTTGTTGGAGTCTTTTTAACGCATGGCCACGAAGACCACATTGGCGCAGTTCCTTATTTATTGCGCGAACGTGGAGATATTGCTATTTATGGATCAGCTCTTACGCTGGCCCTTGTCACAGCAAAGCTAAAAGAGCACAGAATTTCTCCACTCACACGCGAAGTTCGCGAAGGTGGACATGAAGATGTTGGGCCATTTGAACTTGAGTTTGTTGCCGTTAACCACTCAATTCCAGATGCTTTAGCAGTAGTTATCAACACTGAAGCAGGCCGAGTTCTTGCAACAGGTGATTTTAAGATGGATCAGTTACCACTTGATGGTCGCATTACAGATCTGCGCACCTTTGCTCGTTTGGGTGAAGAAGGCGTTGATCTATTTATGGTGGATTCAACTAATGCAGATATTCCTGGCTTTACACCTTCAGAGCGCGAAATTATGCCCGCACTTAATCGCGTTATTGGTTCAACCAAGCGCCGAGTAATTGTCGCCTCATTTTCATCCCATGTGCACCGGGTTCAACAAGTTATTGATACTGCTGCAATTCATAATAGAAAAGTAATCTTTATTGGTCGCTCCATGGTGCGCAATATGAAGATTGCCCAAGACATGGGTTATTTAACTGTTCCACCTGGAATCGTTATGGATGCAAAGGATCTTGATTCCTTTGATGATAATGTCGTTTTGATTTGCACAGGTTCACAAGGTGAACCGATGGCAGCACTATCGCGTATGGCAAATGGTGATCACCAGATTCGAGTGGGTGAAGGCGACACAGTTATTTTGGCTTCATCACTCATTCCTGGTAATGAAAACTCAGTCTTTAGAGTGATCAACGAACTCACTCGCTTTGGTGCCAAAGTAGTTCATAAAGCAAATGCGATGGTCCACGTTTCAGGACACGCTGCTGCAGGTGAACTTCTTTACTGCTACAACATCGTTAAGCCACGATATGTCATGCCTATTCACGGTGAGTGGCGACATATGAAGGCAAATGCTGAACTGGCGATTCAAGCTGGAGTCCCACGATCAAATGCTTTAATTATTGAAAATGGCGTTGTGGTCGATTTGATTGATCATGAAGCACAAGTTGTTGGTTCAGTCCCATGTGGATTTGTTTATGTTGATGGTCAGAGTATTGGAGACATCACAGAGACATCACTGAAAGATCGTCGAATTCTCGGTGAAGAAGGTTTCATTTCAGTCATTGTGGTGATTGATTCACAAAGTGGAAAGATCGTTGCCGGACCTGATATCCATGCACGTGGATTCAATGAAGATATGGCGCTCTTTGATGATGTGAAGTTAAAGATTGAAAAGGCATTGGCAGCAGCAGTTGCCGAAGGAATTAATGGAACACATCAGCTTTCACAGATTGTGAGAAAAACCGTTGGTGGCTGGGTAGGGGGAGAACATCGCCGAAAGCCGATGATTGTCCCTGTTGTTATTGAAGTTTAAGAACGGCGCGCCTAGGCGCTAAGAAATTACTCTTCCTTTACGATGAGGAGTGTGGCTAAGAAGAAATCTAAATCCAAAAGCGGCGCAGTAGGTGGCGCGCTCGGAAGAGGCTTAGCTGCAATCTGGCGATTTATTGCAAAAATTCTTGGAAACTCAGTTCGATTTATAGCTCGTGGTGCTCGTGATTTAGATCCAGCACATCAACGCGATGGAATTGCATTTCTCATTCTCATTCTTGCACTCGTTGCTACAGCCGGCACATGGTTTCATGCCGACAATATTGTTGGTCGCGCAGTTTATGCCTTTGTGTACGGTGGCTTTGGACGCATCGGTTTTATCACGCCACTTGTCTTGATTTATTTTGCTTTTAAACTATTTAGAACTCCAGAAGATAAGGCCGCTATTGGGCGAGTTGTAGTTGGCACATTAGCGCTACTGCTCTCATCAACAGGCATTTCACATTTGCTCAATGGCTCTATTGGTACAGGAGCCACTGCAATGCGCGAAGGTGGCGGCTGGATTGGTTATGCAGTAACCACACCATTGGTTTCACTCATGACCTCAGTACTTACTTATCCAGTCTTAATTATTGTTTTCATCTTTGGTTTGCTCGTTGTTACTGCCACACCAGTTTCACAAGTTCTAGATCGCTTTACCTCTAGTGCTAGTTGGTTATGGTCTAAGCGACCTGAGCGCCCGATAAAAGTTGAAGATTTTGAAATCACAGACACCCCACCTTTTGAAACTCCTATCGTTGCCGCCTGGAATGAACCGGTGGAAGAAGATGAAGAAGAGTTAGATGAAGAGAGCTTTGATGAAGAGTTCACTGTTCCTATTCCTATCTCTCCCGTAGTAACCCCAGAAACGGTTACCAAGCGACCTGAACAACTACTACTTACCCCTGATTCAATGTATGAACTGCCACCTGCCGATCTTCTGCGCACGGGACCTGCAGCAAAGGCAAAGAGCAAGGCCAATGATTTAGTAGTTGCAGCCCTTACTGAAGTCTTTGCACAATTTGAAATTGATGCCCAAGTAACAGGCTTTATGCGCGGTCCAACGGTTACACGCTATGAAGTGGAGCTGGGAAATGCGGTCAAAGTAGAGCGCATTACCGCTCTTGCTAAGAATATTTCCTATGCAGTTGCAAGCAGTGACGTGCGAATCCTTTCGCCAATTCCAGGAAAATCTGCAGTTGGAATTGAAATTCCAAATGTTGATCGTGAAATCGTGGCTTTGGGTGATGTTTTGCGCTCATCAGTTGCTGGCCAAGATCACCACCCCATGTTGGTCGCACTTGGTAAAGATGTTGAAGGCAACTTTGTCTGTGCAAATCTTGCAAAAATGCCTCACCTATTAGTTGCCGGTGCAACAGGTGCCGGTAAATCTTCCATGATTAACTCCATGATTACCTCAATTTTGGTGCGTGCAACACCTGATGAAGTTCGCCTTGTTCTCATCGATCCCAAGCGCGTTGAGCTAACTGCCTATGAAGGTATCCCACATTTAATTACACCAATTATTACTAATCCTAAAAAGGCTGCAGATGCCCTGACATGGGTAGTGCGCGAGATGGATTTGCGTTATGAAGACCTTTCAACATTTGGCTTTAGACATATCGATGATTTCAATAAAGCTGTACGGGCTGGCAAGGTAACCGTTCCTCCTGGAAGTGATCGCACAGTTGAGCCATATCCATACCTATTAGTCATCATTGATGAGCTTGCAGATTTGATGATTGTGGCAGCAAAGGAAGTAGAAGAGTCTGTTGTGCGCATTACCCAGCTGGCACGATCTGCTGGTATTCACTTAGTTCTTGCAACACAGCGCCCATCTGTGGATGTTGTTACAGGATTAATTAAGGCAAACGTTCCGTCCAGACTCTCATTTGCAACGAGTTCTTTAGCAGATAGCCGAGTTATTTTAGATAGCCCAGGTGCTGAAAAACTAGTTGGGCAGGGCGATGGACTCTTTATTCCCATGGGTGCAAGTCGCGCGGTTCGCATCCAAGGTGCATATGTTTCAGAGCGTGAAATTGAAGCAGTTACAAACCACGTAAAGAAGCAGTTAAAACCACGCTATCGCGATGATGTTACTGCTGTGCAATCTCACCCAAAGATGGTCGATAAAGAAATTGGAGATGACCTCGACATTTTGCTCCAAGCAGTTGAATTAGTTGTTGGAACTCAGTTTGGTTCAACTTCAATGTTGCAAAGAAAACTTCGTGTTGGATTTGCTAAAGCTGGACGCCTGATGGATCTGATGGAGTCCCGAGGAATTGTTGGACCATCTGAAGGTTCCAAGGCCAGAACCGTTCTAGTGAAGCCTGATGAACTGGATTCGGTAATTGCAACGTTGAGGGATTACTAGCGCAAGATTTTACGAGGGGTTAGCACGCAATTCACCCCCTGTTCTCACTCCACTCTCTAGTCATAGGGCTTGCCCAGGTTCTAGACTTGGGCTCTCATCGGCAGAAGTAATTTCCCTTAAGGACCAGCAACGATGTCACTAGGCTCTTTAATTGCTAAGGCGCGTAAAGACGCGGGCCTTTCACTTGAAGATTTGGCTGCCAAAACAAATATTCGCATAAATGTCTTGAGTGAAATAGAGAAAGATGATTTCTCTCATTGCGGCGGTGAAACCTATGCACGCGGACATATTAGAAATATTGCAACTGCACTAAGAGCTGATCAAAAAGAGTTCATCCGCCTCTATGAAGAAGAGCAGGGCGGTGAAGTCCGCTCGATGCAGGATTTGCTTGTTGAAACAAGTGTCATGCGCCAACCTGAGGAAGCACGCAAGATCTCTTGGAAAGTACTTGTGATGATTTCAGTGGTTTCCCTTTTTGTGGTTGGTGTTGCTCAAGTAATAATTTCCAATACGACCTCAACTGATGTAGTGAGTGCTAAGCCATCGGCTAGTGCAACACCTTCAGCAACCGAAACTCAAAGTGAATCACCAGAGGCAGAGCCTTCTGCACAAAGTACTTTCTCCACAGGAACTGGTGTTGAAGTTGTAATCGATGCAGCACGAGCAAAGTCATGGCTCTTTGTTTCAGATGCAGCTGGTCGAACCTTATTTAGTGGGCAAATACCACGTGGACAAGCGAAGACATTTTCCTCAGATTCACAACTCAATCTCAAGGTTGGAAATGCTGGGGGAGTAGATCTGAAAGTAAATGGCAAGAAAGTTCCATCAATAGGCATCGATGGTGAGGTAGTTAGCGTGTCGTATGGAGTCGATTCATAACACGCTAAGATTTGCCAAATGAAGCGCACCGTAGCAGTCGTCACTTTAGGGTGCTCACGAAATGAAGTTGATTCAGAAGAGATGGCTGGTCGTTTAGCAGCTGATGGTTGGACGCTAGTTGATGATGTTGAATCAGCCGAAGTTGCATTAGTTAACACATGTGGTTTTATTGAATCAGCTAAAAAGGATTCAATTGATGCTCTGCTAGAGGCAAACTCACTCAAAGGTCATGGTCAAACACGCGCAGTTGTTGCAGTGGGGTGTATGGCTGAGCGTTATGGAAATGAATTAGCCGAGGCACTCCCAGATACTGATGCAATATTGAGCTTTGATGACTATCAAGATATCTCTGCGCGTTTGCAGTCAATCGTTGCAGGTAATTCGCATGCGCCTCATATCCCGCGAGATCGTCGCGCTCTCTTGCCTATTGCTCCAGCAGATCGCGCTGAAACTCGTGAAAGTTCTGAATTTTCCCGCAAGCGCTTAGGCGATGCGCCTTGGGCACCATTAAAGATTGCATCTGGCTGTGATCGCCGTTGTTCCTTCTGTGCGATTCCATACTTTAGAGGTTCTTTCATCTCACGCCGCCCACATGAAATCTTGGATGAGGCACGTTGGTTAGTTGCAAACGGAGTAACAGAGCTGTTTTTAGTCAGTGAAAATACAACTTCTTATGGAAAAGATTTAGGTGATCTGCAATTAATGGAGAAGATTCTTCCAGAGATTGCAGCCATCGAAGGAGTTGAGCGGGTTCGCCTTTCATACCTACAACCCGCAGAGATGCGCCCAACTCTGATTCAGGCCATGATTGCAACGCCAAAGACAGTTCCTTATTTTGATTTATCTTTCCAGCACTCATCGCCAACAGTTCTGCGCCGCATGCGCCGCTTTGGCGATAATGAAAAGTTCCTGCATTTAATCAATCAGATCCGCGTCTTATCTCCAGAGGCTGGAATTCGATCTAATTTTATTGTTGGCTTTCCAGGAGAAACTCAAGAAGACTTTGATGAGCTTGCTAGATTTATTACTGAAGCTAAGTTAGATGCTGTTGGAATCTTTGGTTATTCTGATGAAGATAACACTGAAGCGCTAAAGATTGATGGAAAAATCGATGAAGAAGTGATTGCTCAGCGCGTGGAGACATTGTCTTCCTTGGCCGATGAAATGGTTTCATTGCGCGCACAGGCTCGCATCGGTGAAACTATTCGCGTGTTGATCGAAGATGCCGAACTACAAGAAGGCCGTGCAGCTCATCAAGGTCCAGAAGTAGATGGAAGTACCACTTTTATCGGAACTAATTTTGCGGCTGGGCAGTATGTTGATGCTGTGGTGATTGATTCAATGGGCGCTGATTTGGTGGCAAAGCCTCTATGAAGTTGCCAGGATTTGTGACTCCTAACTTTATAACCGTTATGCGATTGCTGCTGGTGCCAGTAGGTGCGTACACACTTTTTAAAAATGGTGGAGATGATCCAACGTGGCAATACATTTCTTGGTGTGTGTTTTTCATCCTTGGAATGAGCGATATTCTGGATGGCAATTTGGCACGTAGTCGAAACACCATTACAGAGTTTGGAAAGTTTCTAGATCCAGTTGCCGACAAGGTCATGATTGGCACTGCCATGATTTCCCTTTCAATTCTTGGGCGCATGCCATGGTGGATCACGATTGTTATCTTGGCTCGCGAAATAGGAATTACGGTTTTTCGTTTGATGATTCTCAATCGCGGAGTCATTGCCGCCAATAAGGGTGGCAAGATCAAGGCCACCATGCAAAACTTTGGAGTGGGCTTCTACGTCTTGCCTTTGAGCTCCTCGCTCTACTGGTTCCGTGATGGATTTATGTATATAGCAGTGGCTCTGACTATCGTTACTGGCGCATACTATGTAAAATCAGTGTTTACTAAGAGTTAGGAACACAACCACATGGCACTGCCTGCCGAGATCATCAGCCTTGCGGCGCAAGTAGTTGATGACTTACGTGCTCGTGGTGAAACTCTTAGTACTGCTGAATCCTTAACTGCAGGAGCAGTTAGCTCTGCCATTGTCACAATCGCTGGTGCTTCTGATGTTTTTGTGGGTAGCACGACTGCTTATCGTGATGAAATAAAGATTTCGCACTTAGGCGTTGATCCAGCAATTATCACCGAGCACACCTCGGTCAGTGAAGAAGTTGCAGTTGCAATGGCGCAAGGTGCACTGAAATCTTTTGGAACAACGTGGGCCATTGGCACAACAGGAGTTGCTGGACCTAACCCATTAGATGGACACCCAGTGGGCATGGTGTGGGTAGCAATTGCCGGGCCTGTATGTCAGAGCATCGAATTATCCTTATCTGGTGAGCGAGAATCTGTGCGAAACGCAGCTACAGCAAGCGCCATTGCCACCTTTGCGCGTATCCTTAGACACCGAGCGTAAAAAAGGAGGTGGGCCCGTGGTTCTAGTTCGTGAAGCAGTTGGTCTCACACTTCGCGCTGCCCGCACATCACAAAATCGCACATTGCGCGATGTTGCACGTGATGCCCGTGTTTCACTGGGTTACTTATCAGAAGTAGAACGTGGACAAAAAGAAGCATCATCTGAACTCCTTAACGCAATTTGTGTAGCTCTAGGTCTTTCTCTTTCTGGTGTTTTCAATGATGTAGCACTTGAGTTAAAGAGCCGCGAGAGCGTCACTCTTACTGTCGTCGATGCCGCTTAATAAATACGCACCACAAGCTGCAACACATCGCCGCACACAAAGTGCAATCCTTGAAGGTGCTAAGAATTTAATTGCAATTGTTGGCTTAGCCAAGATGTCTATGATCGAAATCGCTGACACATCACAGATTTCTCGTGCAACTCTCTATAATCACTACCGAGATAAAGAATCAGTGCTTTCCGCCCTTTGTGATTCAGAGATCCGTAGGTTAGTAAGCATTGCCCAGAGTGCACCCAATCCCACTGACGCCCTAGAAGTTTTATCAACTCAAATCTCATCAGATGGCGCCCTTGCCAATATGCGAATTTGCGATCCAGCACCTTTAACTCAGGTAATGGCAGCAACCCAACATCCACTATGGATGCAGTTCAATGACGCCCTTGCAATGATTCTTGGTTCACAGATTTTGGCTGACCTAGCCACACGCTGGTTAATTGGCCAAGCAATTCAACCTCTCACACCAGAAGATTCAAGGCTCCAAGCAGAGTTTCTTATTGCCCGTGCGAATCTCTGATCTTCGTGAGCGTTTAGCGCTTTCATTTGGCGAGCATTCACACTTTCCCACTGATATTGCCATCTCAGAACTTGGTAGCAAAACCGTTAATGAGGCCCTTGCTGCTGGCCTAGAGGCTGATGAGATTTGGAAAGCGGTATGTAGGGCGCATCCTAAAGAGACAGAAAAACATAAGTACTAACAATGAGCCTTGTTACAACCCTGACACAGACAGATCAATCGCACCCACCCTTAGTTTTAATTCACGGGCTGGGATCGGCTGCAACGGCATTTAAGCCCATCATCCCTGCGCTCTCACAGCGCTTTCGGGTGATTACTGTGGATCTGCCAGGACATGGCAAAAGTGCCTATAACAAGGGACAAGCTATGGACCCTAAGTCTCTGGGCCGTGCAATCTTTGAAACAGTAGAGCGCGAATATGGAGTTAAAGAGTTTCATGTTGCAGGTAATTCACTCGGTGGATGGATTGCACTTGAGATGGCAGCTGATCAACCACAACGCATCAAAACTCTCACAGGCCTTGCCCCTGCCGGCCTTTGGTTAAAGCCAGCATCGGGGCGCACACCCAGTGAAGCATGGTCCTATTACATGGCCAAAGTGTTACGGCCTGTCATCAAAGTCGGACTTCATGTGATGGCGTTGCGCAAGATTGGCTATGCAAACGTGAGTCCTAAATGGAAAGAGTTCAGTTATGAAATCTGTTATGACTCAGCATATGCAATGGGACATGCGACGGGATATTTCCCTGCCTGGGATGGAATGTTAGGAAAACGATTCGAGGCCCATATCCCAGAAAGCGTTCCTGTAACAATTCTTTTTGGCGATACTGATAACACTTTGCCTTATCCGCATTCACAAGAGCGCTCGCTGGCACCAGCGCATGCCTCATGGATTGTTATTGATAATTGTGGACATGCGCCGATGTGGGATTATCCGGAACTGATGGTAAAAATCATTAACCAAACTAGTGGGCAATAACCTCTAGGACCCAGGGTTCTTTGCCATTGGATTCAAAGAGTTCGCATTCAAACTCTGTTGAAACAATCTCTGCTAATTCTTGGGGGTTAGTAGGAACCGATTTGGAGAGCAGCAGTAGTCGTGTTACTTCTCCGCGAGTCTTTTTAGACATATGAGTAATGACTTTCTTCACGCCATCAACTTTGCTGAACACTTTAATCTCCACGCATTTGTGCGCCGGGGGAGTCCAAACGCTTTGATAGGTCGAAGAGCGACAGTCGATAACTAAATCAGTTTCAATGGCATCTAGTACTTGGGTGATTGGTCCACGCATGTGAGCTGCATCGATTTTTTCCTTATAGGGCTCAATGGGATCAAGGCATTTTAGAACTCCGTACTTAGCCGAGATGATTGCAATTGATTTCTGGGCACGATTTTGGGCAGCTTTAGTCAGCGTTGCCCAGCCCAGGCCTTGATAGAGCACGCCGGTATAGACGGTGATGGCTGGACCTGGCTCTGCCGCCTTTTTCTCACTGGGGGGAAGCAGGATGAGCATGGGGGTAAGTATGGGGCTGCAGAGTGCTGGCGACACGCTCATATTTGTCAGTGCCGCCTGCTACCTTTCGAACAGATGTTCGGATATTCTATCCGAGTACAACCAGAGCGGTTCTAACCTCCGCCCACAGCTCTTCCCCCGAGCGCTGCGGTCCGTCGTTAGGTCTCCGTACCTTCTGGGCCAGACCCAAACGTCACACGACGTTCTATCGAAAGGAAAGTAAGTGGCTACTGAAAAAAGTAATAAAGCTAACGAAGCTGCACAAGAAAAAGCTACAAGCGAACGCCAAAAAGCGCTCGATACAGCCCTAGCCCAGATCGAACGTCAATTTGGAAAAGGCTCAGTAATGAAGATGTCAGATCGTCAAAACCAGATTGTTGAAGTAATTCCAACTGGTTCAATCGCACTTGATATCGCTCTTGGTATTGGTGGATTGCCTCGCGGTCGCATCGTTGAAATCTACGGACCAGAATCTTCAGGTAAGACAACTCTTACATTGCATGCAATCGCTAACGCACAAGCTGCAGGCGGTATCTGTGCATTCATCGATGCTGAGCACGCTTTCGATGCAGAGTATGCAAAGAAGCTCGGTGTTGATATTGATGCTCTTCTTGTTTCACAACCAGACACAGGTGAACAAGCGTTAGAAATTATGGACATGCTAATTCGTTCAGGTGCACTTGATCTAGTTGTCGTTGACTCAGTTGCAGCACTTGTTCCACGCGCTGAAATTGAAGGCGAAATGGGAGATTCTCATATGGGTCTTCAAGCACGTCTTATGTCACAAGCTCTACGTAAAATTACTGGCGCTCTTCACCAATCAAAGACAACTGCAATCTTTATTAACCAGTTGCGTGAAAAGATTGGTGTCTTCTTCGGTTCACCTGAAACAACTACTGGTGGTAAAGCACTCAAGTTCTATGCATCAGTTCGTTTGGATATCCGTCGTATTGAAACTCTTAAAGATGGCCAGGACGCAGTCGGTAACCGTACTCGCGTTAAGGTTGTTAAGAACAAGATGGCTCCACCATTTAAGCAAGCTGAGTTCGACATCATTTACGGCACAGGTATTTCACGTGAAGGCTCACTGATCGATCTTGGAGCTGAAGTTGGAATCGTGAAGAAATCTGGCGCTTGGTATACATATGAGGCCGATCAGTTGGGTCAAGGCAAGGAAAATGCACGCACATTCCTTATCGATAACCCAGATCTAGCTAATGAGATTGAAGCCAAGATTCGCGCTCACTTTGTGCCAATCGAGGTAGATGCAGATCTGATCGCAGCTATCGATGAAGCCACCGCTGAGGTTGATTTCTAATTAGCCTGCAATTTGCAAAGGTTGACCAAGAGGCTGACCCTTACTCAATCGCATATGCCATTGCACAAAATGCTTTGGTTGCGCGGGCCAAGAGTAAGGGTGAGCTCTTGGCTCACCTTAAAAAGCGTGGCGTTGAGGATGATGTTGCTAACGCAACCATTTATAGATTAACCGAAAACGGTTTAATCAATGATGCTGAGTTTGCAAAAGCATGGACTCAATCTCGTCATAACGCCAAAAAACTCTCAAAGCGAATCATTGCAGGAGAGCTTCGCACCAGGGGAGTAGATCAAAGCTCGATCGATGAGGCCCTAGATGAGATTGATGATGAATCTGAATACCGGACAGCTTTTTCTTTGGCGATGAAAAAGTATTCAACAATGTCTCGGATGGAACCAGAAGTTCAGATTCGTAGAATTCAATCCTTGCTACAGCGCAAAGGTTTTGGCTTTGGTGTTATTGGTCGTGTTATTCGCGAGCTAGATATTCACTCAGGCGAGCAGCTGTAGCAACAACGGCTGCGGCATGAACGCGGCCAGGCTGTCGACCTAAACGCTCAATTGGTCCACTGATACTCACCGCTGCAATAACTTTTCCATTAGGACCGCGAACTGGGGCAGAAACAGAAGTAACTCCAGCTTCGCGCTCTCCTACAGATTGCGCCCAACCGCGACGACGATCTGCAGCAAGTTGTGCGGCAGTAAATCTGGCATTTGCAACACCGCGATGAATCTTTTCGCTATCTTCCCAAGCCAGCAAAATCTGCGCAGCAGAACCTGCCTGCATAGTGAGCGCTGCGCCAACGGGAACAGAGTCACGAAGACCTGATAAACGCTCTGCAACTGCCACACAAATTCTTTGATCACCTTGTCGCTTATAGAGTTGGGCGCTCTCACCTGTTGCATCACGCAGCGCAGCAAGTGCTGGGGCAGCAGCGGCTAGTAATCGATCTTCTCCTGCTGCTGCGCCAAGTTCAGCCGCGCGTGGGCCTAATACAAAGCGACCAGAGAGGTCACGGGCGACGTAGCGATGAAATTCAAGTGCCACAGCTAAGCGGTGGGCTGTTGGACGGGCAATTCCTGTGGCGGCAACGAGTTCTGCTAATGAATGCGGGCCAGCTTCTAAGGTATTTAAAATCGATGCGGCTTTATCTAATACGCCAACTCCGCTATTCTTTCTGCTCATAGGGTGATATTAACATCCCACTATGTGATATGGCAAATGAAGGAGTAAGGACAAGCAGATGGGTAAAACGCTAGCTGAAAAGATTTGGGCAGAACACATTGTTCGCGCCGCCGATGGTGAACCAGATCTTTTGTATATCGATCTTCATCTGATCCATGAAGTAACTAGCCCACAGGCCTTTGATGGTCTGCGCCTTGCTGGACGCACAGTGCGTCGCCCTGAACTCACGATTGCTACAGAAGATCACAACGTTCCAACGCTTAACATTGATAAGCCAATTGCAGATCCTGTTTCAAAGCTGCAGGTGGACACACTTCGCGCAAATTGCGCCGAATTCGGCGTTCGCATTCATTCGCTAGGCGATAAAGACCAAGGCGTTGTGCACGTAGTTGGTCCACAGCTGGGTCTGACACAACCGGGCATGACAATTGTTTGCGGAGATTCACACACATCTACCCACGGCGCATTTGGCGCTCTGGCTTTTGGTATTGGAACCTCTGAAGTTGAACACGTATTAGCAACACAGACTTTGCCGCTAGCTCGTCCAAAGACCATGGCGATAAATGTTGAGGGAAGCCTCAAGACTGGTGTTACATCAAAAGATATTATCTTGGCAATCATTGCAAAGATCGGTACTGGCGGAGGCCAGGGCTATGTCATTGAATACCGCGGCTCTGCAATCCGTGCGCTGTCTATGGAATCTCGGATGACGGTGTGCAACATGTCTATTGAGGCTGGCGCTCGCGCAGGTCTGATTGCACCTGATCAAACTACATTTGATTACATAAAGGGCAAGCCCCATGCACCAGAGGATTTTGATGCTGCGGTGAAATACTGGAGCACGCTCTATACAGATAGCGATGCACAATTTGATGTTGAAGTAAATCTGAACGCTGATGACCTAGAACCATTTGTTACTTGGGGAACTAACCCAGGCCAAGGTGCATCGCTGAGTTCAAATGTTCCAAACCCAGCAGATATTACAGATCCAGAAGCACGTGGGGCAGCAGAGCGCGCACTTGTTTATATGGGTCTAGAGGCTGGAACACCTCTTAAAAAGATAGCCATTGACACTGTTTTCTTGGGCTCATGCACCAACGGTCGAATCGAAGATCTACGAGCAGCTGCAGAAGTTGTGAAGGGTAAGAAGATTGCATCAACTCTTCGTATGTTGGTTGTTCCTGGTTCTGCCCGTGTGCGACTAGAAGCGGAAGCAGAAGGTTTGGATAAAGTCTTTATTGATGCCGGAGCTGAATGGCGAAACGCCGGATGCTCGATGTGCTTGGGTATGAACCCAGATCAATTAGCAGTGGGAGAGCGCTCTGCCTCAACATCTAATAGAAACTTTGAAGGCCGCCAAGGTAAGGGCGGACGTACTCACTTAGTCAGTCCACTAGTAGCGGCAGCAACGGCCCTGCGTGGCACTCTCTCATCACCTGCGGATCTGTAAGGAGCAAACACCATGGAAAAATTCATTAAGCACACTGGCACCGCAGTTCCACTGCGTCGTAGCAATGTTGATACAGATCAAATCATCCCGGCTGTCTATTTAAAGCGCGTTACACGCAGCGGCTTTGAGGATGGACTTTTTTCTGCTTGGCGCAATGATCCGCAGTTTGTTTTAAATAAGGCCGAATACAAGGCTGGCACAATTCTTGTGGCAGGAGTTGATTTTGGTACTGGTTCATCTCGCGAACACGCAGTGTGGGCGCTACAGAACTATGGCTTTAAAGCTGTTATCTCTAGCCGCTTTGCTGACATCTTTCGCGGTAACTCACTCAAAGGTGGCCTGCTCACTGTCATCATCGAACAAAGCGATGTAGAGGCGCTCTGGGCGGCAATTGAGGCTAATCCAGCCACGTCTGTCAGCGTCGACCTTGAAACTCGCACAGTGAGCTATAACAACGTTGTTTTGCCTTTTGCAATCGATGACTACACCCGCTGGCGTTTAATGGAGGGTCTAGATGACATTGGCTTGACCTTTAAAAACGCTGATTCCATTGACTCTTTTGAGAAATCTCGAACAACCCTGAAGCCAGCAACACTTCCAATTCGCGGATAATCGCGGAAAAACAAGCGTAAATCACTGAGATTTACGTAGGGGTGAGCGTGATGATGTAAAACTCTCAACTTGGAATTGAGGGTTTTCTACGCATAAAAACAGCGATTTTTCGTAATTTCATTAAAAAATTAATTCGCGACACACCTGCATGAATAGCCTAATCACCCTATATATACGCGTAAGTTTATGAACACGTTAAGCAATTGCTTAACATTTACGCGTAATAAGGGGATTTCAATGAATAAGGCCCAATTCATTGCGGCGTTGGCACCACATTTCAACGACAGCAAGAAGGAAGCAGCACACGCTGTAGATATCGTTTTTGACACTATCGTTCGCAACCTTTCAAAGGGTGAAGACGTAATGATCAACGATTTCGGTAAGTTCAAGAAGGTTGATCGCAAGGCTCGCATGGGACGTAACCCATTCACTGGCGAAACAATCAAGATCAAGGCTTCAAAGAAGGCTCGCTTCTTGCCTGCAAAGGGTTTGAAGGATGTCATCTCAGGTGAGCGCAAGCTAGGACCTGCTCCAAAGCCAGAACCAAAGCCAGTTGCTAAGGCAAAGCCAGTTGCAAAGAAGGCTGCTAAGAAGAAGCCAGCAGCTAAGAAGAAGGTTGCAGCTAAGAAGAAGGTTGCCAAGAAGGCTCCTGCAAAGCGCAAGCCAGCAAAGAAGGCTAAGAAGAAGTAATTCGCTTAGTTATTAGTTAACGGGGTCGGCTCACGCCGGCCCCGTTTTCTTATGCCAATTCGTTAGTATTACCCACATGGCGGAATACAAGGTTTCTTACGCACCGCCTCAAGGAAAGCCCCTTGGAACAAATCTTACTTTTAAGATCTGCACAAAGATTGCCATTCCTATTTTAAATCTTGTAGGCAAAAAAAATTGGCGCGGGGCAGAAAATATTCCCCAGACTGGTCGCGTGATTGTTGCCAGCAACCACGTTTCATATTTAGATGTCTTGTTCTTTACACATTTTCTTTTTAGAAGCGGCCGTGCACCTCGCTATATCGGCAAAGAAGGCGTCTTTAAAGTTCCAGTGATTGGAAAAATCTTGCTAGCTGCTGGTCAAGTTCCAGTTGCTAGAGAAGGAAAAGATGCTGCTAAAGCCCTTGAGCATGCGTTGAAGCTTTTGGAATCTGGCCACTGTTTAGGAGTTTATCCAGAAGGCACACTTACCCGCGATCCCAACGGTTGGCCAATGGTTGCTAAGACTGGTCTTGCTCGTCTTGCGATTATGACCCATTCCCCAGTTATTCCAATTGCTCAGTGGGGTTCACAGATTGTGATGCCCACCTATGAAAAGAAAGTAAAGCTATTTCCTCGCACCCCCATCAAGATATTGGCGGGAAAGCCTTTAGATTTATCGCCCTGGTATGGCAAAGAAAGCGACCCAGCTGCACTGACTGAAGCCACAGCATTTGTAATGAGGGCAATAACTGATCTACTAGAAGAGCTGCGCGGTGAGAAACGCCCAGTTGACATCTTTGATCCACACAACTCTGATTTGCCTCGAACAGGAAACTTTAAAAAGAAGCGATGAGCAAAGTAACCGTCCTTGGTACTGGTGCTTGGGGCAGCACGATGGCCCAGGTTTTATCTGATGCAGGTAATCATGTTCTGATGTGGGGACGCAATGAAAGCGTTGTTAATGAAATTAACTCTCAGCACACAAATTCAAAGTATTTAGATTCCAATATCTTGCCACTGGGGATTCAAGCCACAACAGATTTAAGTCAGGCTTTTGGATATTCGAATATCTATATTTTGGCCGTACCAGCCCAAACTTTGAGAGAAAACCTCAAGAGTTGGACAAAGCTAGTCCAGCCTGATGCGACCTATGTCAGCACCCTTAAAGGCATTGAAGTCAGCACTCTTTCTCGCATGACACAAGTTCTTCAGGAACAGACGCAGACTGAAAACTTTTCACTTATTACAGGTCCGAATCTTGCTAATGAGTTAATTCTGCGTCAGCCTGCGGGGGCAGTTGCGGCAGCACCAACAATGCTCTTAGCTGAGAAAGTGCAAAAACTATTTGCAACGCCCTACTACCGCGTTTACACATCGACCGATGTGTTGGGTTGCGAATTAGCAGGTGCTATCAAATCTGTTATTGCACTTGCCGTTGGAATTTCAATTGGAATGGGATTTGGCGAAAACACACAGGCCATGCTTATTACTAGAGGTTTAAATGAAGTTGCGCGGCTGTGTGCTGCCCATGGGGCAGATCCGCTCAGTGCTGCCGGATTAGCGGGAATGGGCGATCTGGTGGCAAGTTGCGGTTCACCGCTATCTCGCAATCGCACCTTTGGCGAAGTGCTGGGGCGCTCAGGTTCAATGGCAACTGCGCGTGAACATGTGGCAAAGACCGTGGAGGGGGTAGCCTCCTCCAATGCAGTTCTTGAGATTGCTCACCGAGTAGGAGTTGAAGTGCCAGTTATTGAAGCGGTGGCCGATGTTGTTGCCGGCACGATTTCACCATCTGATGCTCTGGATCGCCTCATGGAAATTACAACTAGAGCCGAAAACTTCATCCGATGAGTAAATTAAATGTCGCCGTAATTTGCGGTGGAATCAGCAGTGAACATGAGATCTCCTGCGTTTCTGCCGGGGGAGTTCTTAAAGGTTTAGATTCGAGTAAATACAACGCAATCCTTATTGGAATCACAAAAGCGGGCAATTGGGTTTTGTTGCCTAATGACTATCCGCTAGAAATCGTGAATGGAAAGCTTCCGACTGTTGATGAAGCTGCACCGGCAGTTGTGGCTGATGTTCATGGTTTTTCGGCTGCAGGTAAAGCCCTAAAGATTGATGTTGTGTTTCCAGTGCTGCATGGGCCTTATGGAGAAGACGGAACAATTCAAGGGCTGCTTGAAATCGCCAACCTTGCTTATGTTGGCAGCGGAGTTTTAGCATCAGCAGTAGCGATGGATAAGTCTTTTGCCAAGCCAATTTTTGCTGCAGCTGGCATGAAGGTCGCTGATGGAATTGTTGTAACGAGCAAAGACAAGCAAGTATCAATTGATGATTTGGCATATCCAGTCTTTGTTAAGCCAGCTAGAGGTGGCTCAAGTCGTGGCACACACAAAGTTAAATCAGTAGATGCGCTCAACACTGCGCTCAAAGATGCATTTCTCTATGACCACAAAGTGATGATCGAGCAGGCAGTGGCAGGCCGCGAGATTGAGTGCGCAGTACTTGAATCTCAAGGTGTGGCAAAAGCATCAGTAGTTGGTGAGATTGTTATTGATAGCAAGTTTGAGTTTTATGACTTTGAAGCCAAGTACTTAGATGGAGCAACGACTGTAAAAATTCCTGCTGATATTCCAGCAAAAGCTGCTGAGGAAATTCGCGAAAAAGCTGTGCAGGCATTTAAGGCGCTGGGGTGTAGCGGACTTGCTCGATGTGATTTCTTCTATACCGATAAGGGCGAAATCATTATTAATGAAATAAACACGATGCCAGGCTTCACGGGAACATCTATGTATCCAAAGCTGTGGGCTGCAAGTGGGGTTGACTACACGAGTGTTATTACAGCTTTGATTGAAACGGCTTTGCTTCGCACAAATGGAGTTTTAGGAAATTAGTTCAACAATCTTTGCTGCGAGGTTTTGAGCAGGATCTGAATCCATAATTAGGAACGCCGCTCTCATGCCAACCTCTAGTGTTCCAAACTCATTTTCACGAAAGAGTTGATAAGCAGCGTTTTTTGTATAGAAGGTGAGCGATTCATCCATTGTGAGCGCTTCCTCAATTACCCAAGCTTGGGTAACACCATCGGCAGGGTTTGAACGAGTAACTGGAACATCTATTGCTTGCATTGGCACATGACTTGTTACTGGCCAATCACTACCAAAAGCGATCATGGCACCTGCTTTTAGCATTGAGCGAAGACGGTACTGCTGGTTGTTTCGCGCATTACCAATTCGCGGTGCTATGAGTTCTTTGTTCATGGGATCTAAGTAGCACCAGAGCGGTTGAATATTTGCAATAACTCCAAGTCGAGCAAAGCGGGGTAGATCTTCATCGCGAATTAATTGAGCATGAACAATTACTGGGCGCCGATCCCATGTGGGATTGATGCTTTGCATGGCTTCTAGCGCATCTAATGCCTGCTTCACAGCAGCATCTCCAATGGCATGTAAATGAACTTGGTATTGCAACGCATCGTATGCAACAAGGGCATTGAGAAGTTCTTCATCGCTCCAAATGGCAATTCCATGTGAGGTTGGATCATCCACATATGGCTGCATTAAATGCGCAGTTCCTGCAGATAAGGCGCCATCGAGTAGAAACTTGATGCTATTGGCTTGTAGGTGTGATGGATTATCTAGTTCTAGACACTGTTGGCGAATTTCATTGAAATCATCAATGTCGCCAGACCACGTGGCGGGAGTAGCAAGTAGCGAGAGATTGAAAGCAATTGTTAACTCATTGGATTGTGCAGCAGCGATATATGCCCGCGCCATATCTTTCTCACACCAAGAATCAATTGCTGCAATAACACCGACTTTTCTGTATTCCTTGCAGGCATACTTGATTGCAGCAATATCACTTTCAAGGGTGTTGGCAGGAGCGTGATCTAGAACTAAGGCCATAGCAGATGGCTCGCGCAAGGTTCCTTTTGCACTGCCATCTAAATTACGGGCGATAGTGCCACCTTGGGGATCCTTCGTTGCACTAGTGATCCCAGCTAATTCAAGTGCTTTGGAATTAACCCAGATGGTGTGGTGATCAACGGCGTGTAAGACAACTGGGCGATCACTTACTACTTCATCAAGCCACTTTGCATCAAAATCTCCACCTTCAATGATTGCAGCTTCATAAGCACCGCCAATAATCCATGTTATGGAAGGGTTTGCATCTGCAAAAGCTTTCACTTGGGTTTTGATTTCTTCAATGCTAGTGATGCCATTAATTTTTGGGCCAGCAGCCTCGCGACCTGCAAAAATTGGATGGGCATGGCCATCTAGAAATGCTGGGATGACAAAGGCATCATCTAAATCTATTGTTTTCTCAGCAGTGAAATTCTTAACTTCTTCACCTACGGCAAGGATGAGTGAATCTTTGACGAGCAAGTCATGAAAGATTTCTTTGCCAGAAGACCAAAAGCGCGCGTTTGTATAAAGCGTGCTCATATGAGAAAGATTTTTATTGGTAAGTAACTGGGCAGGTCAGTGTGCGAGTAATGCCTGCAACACCTTGGACCTTAGAGAGAATCAAACGACCGAAATCTTCCATGCTGGGTGCTTCTGCACGCATGATGACATCGTAAGGACCGGTGACGCCTTCGGCCAGAGTGACACCAGCGATAGCTGAAACAGCTTTTGCTACGGATCCCGCTTTGCCGACCTCGGTTTGAATCAAAATGTAGGCCTGTACTGACATAAGAGTTTCCTTTCGTTGGTGGGTAAAGGCTACTTCAGAGATGTGGCAGATGGCTAGTCGATTACTCTTATCTCTATGACCTTGAATGAAGCCCAGATTATCGATGCGCTTGCTTCAGTTTTTGGCACAAACCACCGTGGCGTTCAGGTTGGAATTGGCGATGATGCTGCAGTTGTTGCTACAGGCAAACACACGGTGATTACAACCGATATGGCAGTTGAGGGAACGCACTTTAAATGCCAGTGGTCAGGTGCTTTTGAAATTGGCCGAAAGATTACGGCTGCAAACCTGGCAGATGTATATGCCATGGGTGCCACGCCTACTTATCTAGTCGCCGCGGTTACATTGACCGGCGAAGAGTCGATGGAGTGGATTTCTGAACTGGCGCAAGGAATAAAACATGAGGCCAGTTCTTGTGGGGCAGTCGTAGTTGGTGGGGATTTAGCCAGGGGAGCTGTGAAAGTAATTTCAATGACCGCACTCGGTGAAGTCGAAATGGCAGTTACGCGATCTGGTGCACAAGTAGGAGATTCAATCTATGTTTCTTCACTGCCGGGATGGTCTGCAGCTGGGCTTTCCTGTATTGAGAAAAGTGAGTTAAGTGATTTAGAGAGCTATGCGGTGGAAGAGTTCTGTTCTCCAACTCTTGATTATGCAATGGCAGTTGCCTTTGCGCATAAAGGTGCTCATGCAATGTGTGATGTGAGTGATGCGCTAGTGATTCAAGCCGAGCAGTTAGCTCAAGCATCTGGCGTGCAGTTGGTTTTTGATGCTCAAAGATTTAAGACAAGTGAAGAATTCGCACAACTGTCTGAGTTAGCAGAAGCTAGTGGCGTAGATGTCTGGCAATGGATTTTTGCTGGGGGAGAAGATCATGTTTTCCTTGCTACAGGCAAAGATTTACCTGGCTTGTGCGTGGGAGTGGTTAAAGAAGGTAGCGGGGTACTTGGTTTAGAAATGAAAAAAGCGCCAGATACCTGGCGCCATTTCAGTTAAGAAAATTTAGTTAGCGTGTAACTTTTCCAGCCTTAAGGCAAGAAGTACAGACGTTTTGACGCTTTGTGTTTCCGTTTACCAAGGTACGGATGCGCTGGATATTTGGATTCCAACGGCGACGTGTCTTTACCTGAGAGTGTGAAACGTTATTGCCAAAGCTGGGCCCTTTGCCACAGATATCGCATGTTGATGCCACAGCGGTACTCCTTTTAACTTCTCTGTATGTCGTTCCAGTGGGAACAGAGCGTAAGGGTACCTCGTAGGCGGGGGAGGAAGCCAATTAGCGCTGAGCGTGGACTGAGCCTGGGCGTGAGTTAGGCAACATGAGGGCTAGCCCATGGTTTCTTTAATGTGCCCACAACTTTTCAAGCGGAGGATTACCTGTGAGCCGGCACAAGCGGTTCAGAATCGGGGAAAAGGGTTTCATGAACTCCTTAGATCTAGCTAGATGGCAATTCGCTATTACAACGGTTTATCACTTCTTATTCGTGCCAATCACTATAGGTATGGGCTTCATGGTCGCAGGCCTACAGACTGCTTGGTATCGCACTGGCAAGCTGCAATATCTGCGCGCCACTAAATTTTTTGGCAAGTTATTTCTCATTAACTTTGCAATTGGGGTCGTGACAGGAATAGTTCAAGAGTTCCAATTTGGAATGAACTGGTCTTCTTATAGTCGCTTTGTGGGTGACATCTTTGGTGCACCACTTGCAATGGAAGGACTTTTAGCATTCTTTATGGAATCAACATTCCTAGGTCTTTGGATTTTTGGATGGGATCGCCTGTCTAAGAAATTGCACCTTGCAACAATCTGGCTCGCAGCAGCAGGCACCTTACTTTCTGCATATTTCATTTTGGCAGCAAACTCTTGGATGCAACATCCAGTTGCCTACACATATAACGCAGCCAAGAATCGTGCAGAATTAACAAACATAATTGAAGTTCTTACACAAAAAACTGCGTTGGCAACCTTCTTCCACACAATTCCTTCTGCAGCATTTACTGCAGGGGCATTTGTTGCCGGTATTTCCGCGTTCTTAATTATCAAAGGTAAAGATCTTCAAATGTCTCGAGGCACTTTCAAACTTGGTGCAATCACCATGGTGGTTAGTTTTATTCTCGTTGGCATTTCAGGAGACTTAACAGCTCGAGTGATGACTGATCAACAACCTATGAAAATGGCTGCAGCTGAGGCTCTTTATGACTCAACTGCGAATGCTCCATTCTCATTATTTACCCTAGGAACTTTGGATGGCTCAAAATCTGTATTCCAGATCGGTTTGCCTTCAGTTCTATCCTTCATGTCTACAGGTAATTTCAACGGAGTCGTAGAGGGCGTTAATGATTTAGAAGCCGCCTATGACAAGCAATATGGTGCTGGTAACTACACACCGAATATTCCGCTTGCCTATTGGTCATTTAGATTAATGATGGGATTTGGCTTTATCGGAATTTTCTTTGCACTTCTTGGCTTATGGCAGATGCGTAAAGGCGCAACTCCTAAGGGTAAGTGGTTCTATCCAGCGATGGTTTCACTTCCATTTATTCCACTAGCTGCAAATTCATTTGGTTGGATCTTTACTGAAACAGCACGTCAACCATGGGCAGTATTTGGACTTATCAAAACTGCAGATGGAGTTAGTGCAGTTGTTTCAGCAGGAGCTGTTTTATTCACAATGATTGTCTTCACACTCTTGTATGGAGTTCTTGCATTTATTGAGGTCGGACTTACTTTGCGAGTAATCAAAATGGGTCCAGCAGAAGAGCTTGATTATGCAGATCCACAACTTGGTGGAAGTGAAGACAAACAACTAGTGATGGCCTATTAAGAAAGGGGTATGGAGATGACATTTCAAACAGTATGGTTTTTGTTAATCGCAGTTTTATGGGTCGGATACTTCATTCTTGAAGGCTTTGACTTTGGTGTTGGAATGCTGGTTCGAGCAGTATCGAAAAATGAAGCTGATCGCAGAGCGGTTCTAACAACTCTTGGACCAGTTTGGGACGGTAATGAGGTTTGGTTACTCGTCGCAGGTGGAGCAACTTTCGCGGCTTTCCCTGAGTGGTATGCAACATTGTTTAGCGGTTTTTACCTACCGCTATTTCTGATTTTGGTTTCACTCATTATTCGCGGTGTGGCTTTTGAATATCGCAGTAAGTATGGCAAGGCTCAATGGCGTCAGCGTTGGGATGTGGCCATTTTTATTGGTAGCGCAATTCCAGCACTTCTATGGGGCGTTGCCTTTGCAAATATCGTTCGTGGAGTTCCAATTGAAAAAGCTGCCAGTGGCTCACTCGAGTACACAGGTGGATTCTTCAATTTGCTTAACCCATATGCACTTTTGGGCGGCATTGTGACTCTTACGGTCTTCCTCACCCATGGCGCAGTGTTTCTCTCACTCAAGACAGCGGGAGAAATCCGAGTTCGTGCCCAAGGGATAGCGAAGATTTCAGGTCTAGTTGCAGCAGTTGCTGCAGTTGGATTCTTAGCCTGGACAAATCTGATGTTGCCAGAGATTAATGCACGCGTGTTAACCCTGTCCGTCATTGTTGCACTCTTATGGGTAGCAGGAATGGCGGCCAACCTCATGGGACGTGAAGGTTGGGCATTTATATTCTCAGCTGGAACTATCGCTGTGTTTGTTTCAACGCTCTTCTATGCTCTATATCCACGTGTGATGCCAAGTTCACTCGGCTCACAATTTGATCTCACAATCACAAATGCCTCCAGCACCGATTACACACTCAAGGTGATGACGGTGGTTGCAGTGGTTATGACTCCACTAGTCCTGATTTATCAGGGCTGGACGTATTGGGTATTTAGAAAGCGCGTGAGTGCATCTCAGATTATGAACCCAGAACATGGCTCACTCGATGCAGTAAGTCATATTCTGCATAAGTGAAATCTTCCGATCTGCGGCTATTGCTCTCGAGGGGCGGTAGCCGCAGAGTTCTGTTTGTGGCTATTGCTGCCGCGTTGCTTTGGTCTGCAGCAATAGTTGTTAGTGCACTGATATTAAGTTCACTTATTACTGACATCATCAATGGTGAAGGCTCTGCCCCTACCCTTTTGATTTATCTAGCTTGTGCATGGGGTTTTCGAGCGATTTTCCAATCCAGCTTTGAATTTTGGTGCAGTCGGCAAGCAGTGCGTATTAAGCAGGAGCTGCGTAGTGAAGTAACAGGTTCATTAGATGCCTATTCAAATGTCTCAGCCTCACATATCAGTGTCTTATTGGTTAAGGGTCTGAATTCTTTAGATATCTATCTAGGGCGCTTTGTGCCACAGATGTTTTTTGCCTCCATCACACCTGTAATTGTCATAACAACTATATTAATTTTGGATCCATTATCAGGCTTTATTGCAATTGTGACCCTGCCCTTAATTCCAATTTTCGGTGCCCTCATTGGTAGATATACAGCTGATTCAGTGGCAAAGAAATGGCAGACTCTAGGTTCACTTTCGCAATACTTTGAAGACTCATTACGTGGATTTGTGACGCTGAAAATATTTGGTCGACACAGCACCCAGAGCCTTCGAATAAAGCAGATGGGGGATCGCTACACAGATGAAACAATGAAAGTTCTGAGGATTTCTTTTTTATCTGCCTTAGCACTTGAATTATGTGCAACTATTTCAGTTGCCTTAATTGCGGTTTCAGTTGGAATTCGTCTAGTAGATAATCAAATCTCTTTTGGACATGCGTTGGCAGTTTTGATTTTGGCACCAGAGGTTTACTTCCCACTTCGAAACGCCGCTTCACTCTTTCATGCCTCAGCAGATGGCACACAAGCCTTAGCTGAACTGAGCTCCATGAAAAATATGGCAGAGAAAAAAGTAGAGCAAGTTCAGCATGATTTTTCTGCTCTTGACGCTATTTCATGGCAGCAATGGAACCTTAATATCCCTGGGCGAATTAACTCCACGATTGCACCCAACCAACTGAGCTCTGGGGATTTTCATTTCATAGTCGGCGAATCTGGAATTGGAAAGACAAGCTTTGCGATGAATTTATTAGGCATGAGCAATAAAGCCCACGTTGTTGCCGATGGTATTGAACTGGCCCCTACTCTCCGAGATTCATGGTTCAAAGTCGTTGGCTGGATTCCACAGAACCCTGCACTTGCATCTGGAACTGTGCGCAAACAATTTAATGTAGTTGATGCTTCTCTCAAAGATGGCGACATAGTGGCCTTACTTGCAAGTTGTGGTCTTTCAATTGCAGATTTACCTCGAGGACTAGATTCTGTCCTAGCAAGTGCGACTGAAGGGGGCTCTGCCGCATCTGGCGGACAAATAAGAAAGATTGCGGTTGCACGTGCTTTAGCAGCCAAACCTCGATTAATAGTTGCAGATGAACCAACTGCTGATTTGGATCAAGAAAGTAGTGATCAAGTTCTTTCGGTACTTCGGGCATATGCCGCAAGTGGAGCAATTGTTATTTGCATTTCACACGATCTTTCATTGCTCGTTGAAACAGATACGAAATCAACTTTTGTGCGAGGGCCTCTCACATGATGCTCATCGCATATTGCCTTGGCGCTTTTGCTTTCATTGGGGGAATAGGACTTACTGTTTCTAGTGCTTGGCTAATCACTATGGCTGCTTCGCACCCACCTATCCTGACTTTAAGTGTTGCCATTGTCATGGTCCGCTTTTTTGGAATATTTCGATCAGCTGCCCGATACACCGAGCGGCTTGTAAGTCACAAAGTTGTATTTGCGCGTCTTACCCAGCTGCGTGTTGGGATTTATTCAAAGATTGCTTCTAGTTCAATTTCAGCTTCTCGTAGGTTTAGCTCAGGCACTGCGGTGAAAACGATTGTTGATGATGTTGAACGCGCTCAGGAATATCAGCTACGCATCAAACTTCCACATGCTTCAGCGGTAATTTCACTTTTCACAGGAGCATTGCTGGGTCTTTGGGTGCATCCACAAAGTCTACAAATCACACTCCCAGCAAGTGCAATGCTTTTATTTATTATTCCAAAACTAATTAAGAACAAGAGCGAGAGTATTGCCCGAGCTATCGAAAGTTGCGAGAACTCCTACACAGAACTGATTCAATCCAGCGTCCAAGGTTTGGCTGAGGCGGCGATTTACGGATACTTAGATGAGAACTTATCTGCTTCAAAGACTGAGGAAAAGAAGATACGTGCCAAAGAGGAGGATCTCCTAAAGAGTGTCTTTGGATTTTCCACGCTGACAAATCTGCTTATTGCTGGATCGGTTGTTGGACTGTCATGGTTGGCGTATTCATTGGCTAAAACTCAGGGGATACCACCTGTACAGGTAAGCATGCTGATCTTTTTACCGCTTGTACTCTTTGAGGCAATTACCGCTTGGTATCCAAATTTATTTACTGCGGGCAAGTTATTGAAATCTCAACATTCGGTTGATCAGTTAATGCAGCAAACAGATGACGTGCAACATGGCTCTCAGTTAAGTGAAGAGATTTTTTCAGTAAGTGCAAAAGCAGTTAAAGTTGCTTGGGAAGATGACTTTATGCGCCCTGTTGATTTTGAAATTAAGCGAGGCGAACTACTTGTCATCCGAGGTCGTAGCGGAAGCGGCAAGTCAACTCTGGCGATGGGCTTGCTCTCACTACTTCCTTATAGTGGGTCACTACAAATTAACAATCAAGAACTGTGCAGCTTTAGTGGCACCGGTGGCCGGATAGTTGGAACAGTTCAGCGCTCACACATCTTTAACACTTCTCTTCGCGAGAATATGAAAATAGCTAACCAAGATGTCACTGACGAGCAAATCATTGCAACACTTAAGTGCGTAGAACTGGATGCTTTGTTGCGCGAATTCGAATTTGGATTAGACACAGTTATTGGTGATTTCGGACGCGTAATCTCCGGTGGTGAAGCAAAACGCTTAGCAATTGCACGAGTACTGCTCGCCGATGCCGAGGTTTTCATCTTGGATGAACCGACCGAGCATCTAGATGCCGATCTAGCCCGCAGATTAGAGATCTCTATCTCCAAGTGGCTGGATCACAAGATTGCAATCGTCATTACGCACTCTGGCTGGAGAGATTGCGATAAAACTCTGACTATGGCGCGTTAACTTCGCACCCATCCAACTCATACGAGAGAATGCCTCCATGGCAGATCTTGAAAGCAAACTCTCCGCAGTTATTGGAGATCGCACTGCCAAAGTTCTCACCGATACTTTTGGGATAAAAACCGTTGGCGATTTGATGCGCCACTATCCGCGCAGGTATTTAGTGCGAGGAGAGCTCTCAGATATTTCTGAGTTAGTTGAAAGTGATGAAGTAACTATTTTGGCCGAAGTCCTCAGTTCAACAAATAGGCCGCTGCGCGGGCGCAAGGGAAGCATCTTTGAAGTAGTAGTCACCGATGGCACCGACAAACTCTCACTGACTTTCTTTAATCAAGCCTGGCGAGAGAAAGAGTTAAAGGCTGGACGTCAAGGTTTATTTGCCGGCAAAGTAGGAGTATTTAACGGCAAGAAGCAGTTAGCCCATCCTGATTACGAGATGATTCCTGACGGCAATGATGTTGATGCCGCAGCAAGTTCTTTTGCAGGAAAGTATCTGCCCGTTTATCCAGCCAGTGCGAAGATGCCATCGTGGAAGATTTCTAAATGTGTTGAGATGGCCATTGATTCACTCGATGAAGTGGAAGATTTCCTTCCAGAGCACATTAGAAACAGTTTTGGTTATCCCACGTTGCATCAAGGATTAGTCCAACTTCACCGCCCAGCTGATCTTGATTCAGCAGAAAGTGCCCGTGAGCGTTTAACTTTTGATGAAGCTTTCTTGCTTCAATCACTTCTGGTCTTGCGCCGTAATGAGTTAAGAAAGCTCAATACTGCATCTCGCAAAGCAATCAAAGGTGGAATTCTAGATAGCTTTGATTCTTCATTGCCTTTCCAACTAACTGGTGGACAAAAGGCTGTGTGCGCTGAAATTGAAGCTGATTTAGCCCAAGACCATCCGATGCATCGATTATTACAAGGTGAAGTTGGTTCAGGTAAAACGATTGTCGCACTGCGGGCAATGTTAGCCGTTGTTGATAGCGGGGGACAAGCAGCACTGCTTGCACCAACTGAAGTTCTTGCCGCTCAGCATTTGCGAACAATAGAAAAACTCTTAGGTCCGCTGGCACAAGGTGGAACTCTGGGATCGCACGAAGGTGCAACGCAAGTAACTCTCATTACTGGTTCCCAAAACGCTGCAGCACGCAAAGCAGCACTTGCGCTAGCTGCATCTGGTGATGCTGGAATAGTTATTGGCACCCATGCACTGCTGGGAGAGAAAGTTGAATTCAAAGATCTAGGTCTTATCGTGGTTGATGAACAGCACCGCTTTGGTGTTGAACAGCGTGATGCTCTCAAGGAGAAGGCACAAAAGCCCCCACATCTACTTGTCATGACAGCAACACCAATTCCACGAACAGTTGCGATGACAGTCTTTGGTGATTTAGATGTTTCAACTTTGCGCGAGCTTCCACTTGGTCGCCAGCCCATCACAACGCATGTCATCCCTGTCATGGAGAAGCCAACGTATTTAGAACGTGCTTGGGCGCGCATCCGTGAAGAAGTTGGGCAAGGACATCAGGCATATGTTGTTGCACCACGTATTGCTGCCGGCAGTGATGAGAACGCTGATATTGATTTCCTCTTTGGCACAGAATCAAGTGATATTGCATCAGTTGAAGAGCTTGCACCTCGCCTACATGGGGGAGATTTAGCAGGATTGCGCGTTGCAATGCTGCATGGGCGCCTTAGTAGTGAAGAAAAGGAAAGCACCATGAAAGCCTTTGCTGCCGGTGAGATAGATGTATTGGTTTCGACCACAGTTATTGAAGTGGGTGTGGATGTTGCAAATGCAACGATTATGGTGATTATGGATGCAGATCGCTTTGGAGTTTCACAACTTCACCAGCTGCGCGGTCGCGTGGGACGTGGAACTTCACCGGGGCTGTGTTTACTAGTAACAAATGCCATTGCCGAAACTCCAGCGCGCGAACGCTTAGATGCCGTGGCTGGAACTGTTGATGGATTTGAACTCTCCCGTATTGATCTAGAACAGCGACGAGAAGGAGATGTTTTAGGTGCATCTCAATCTGGAACTCAGTCACATCTGCGCCTACTTCGGGTTTTGCGCGATGAAGAGTTAATCGAAAAGGCAAGAACTGCTGCTCAGGATTTGATTGCG
The DNA here is from genome assembly GCA_002284895.1 of Actinobacteria bacterium IMCC19121. Classification (GTDB taxonomy): domain Bacteria; phylum Actinomycetota; class Actinomycetes; order Nanopelagicales; family Nanopelagicaceae; genus Planktophila. Next base: position 1,238,486 of record CP015605.1, on the reverse strand, counting down.
ACATCTTTGGATTTAACAAGTTATCCTGCGCTTAAGAAAGAATTAAACGCTATGGCTAATGATATGGCCGTGGATTATTTAGATAAGGGTTGATGCGTTGAGAATCATTGCAGGGGTAGCTAAAGGTCGCACTCTGGGCACAGTTGCCGGTGCTACACGACCAACCTCTGATCGCGCCCGTGAAGGTTTGTTCTCTTCCCTTCTTTCAGAGTTCGGTGATTTTTTAGGGCTCCACGTTCTAGATTTATTTGGAGGCTCTGGTGCAATTGCACTTGAAGCCCTCTCACGCGGTGCAACTCTTGTTCATATCGTTGAAAAAGATCCTGAGGCGCAAAAGACAATTGAGAACAACTATGAGCTGGTCAATAAAAATAAGCCTGCAGGAAAGTTTCATCTCTATTCAATGTCTGCTCAAAGATTTGTTAGCGATCCACCAAAAGAGAAATACCACATTGTTTATGTGGATCCACCGTATGATTTTTCTGACACAGAAGTTGAAGATGTATTAACTAAATTGCGTGCTGGTGCTTTCCTCAAAGATGATGCATTAATTGCAGTTGAGCGCACGGCGAAACGTTCCAATTTTTCATGGCCAGAAGGCTTTAGCGCAGTGCGTGAACGCAACTACGGGCAGGCCACGATTTTTTATGGCAATTACACGCCTGAGAATGGATAACTGACCCATCTCTTGCTAGCGTTTAGACCATGAGACGCGCGGTTTGTCCTGGATCCTTTGATCCAATCACATTTGGTCATCTCGACATCATTGCTCGTGCAAGTGCTCACTTTGATCATGTCGTGATAGCTGTGCTTGAGAATCGCACAAAATCCTCTCTATTTTCAGTTGCTGAGCGAATTGAGATGATTCGTGAGACTACGTCTCACCTGTCTAATGTGAGCGTTGATTCATGGTCGGGTTTGCTCGTTGATTACTGCAAGAGCAATTCGATTCAAGCCATCGTCAAGGGATTGCGCGCAGTGAGCGATTTTGATTACGAACTTCAAATGGCCCAAGTAAATCTTCAAGGCTCAGGGGTTGAAACCATGTTCATGGCAACTTCACCTACACACTCATTCTTATCGTCATCATTAGTTAAGGAACTCGCCCACTATGGGGGAGATGTTTCCACGATGGTGCCAGCATCGATAAATGCAGCGCTCAAACTTCGAGTAGGCGGGAAGTAAAATGGATTCAGTTGAAAAGTTAACATCTGCAATCACCATGGTTGAAGAAGCTCGTGGTGTTCCACTTTCTGCAAGCTGTGTTGTTCACCGCGGTGAAATGCTTGAGCTCCTTGATGAAGCGCGCGAAGCACTTCCTAGTGATCTTGAATCAGCGCAAAAACTTCTTGCAGCACGAGATGCAATTATTGAAGAAGGCCGAGTAAGTGCTGAGCAGATGATTGCTATGGCCAGAGAAGATGTGGCAAGAATGGTTGAACAGACCTCAATCGTTCAAATGGCCCGTGATGAAGCCCGAAAGATTTTGGATGAAGCCCGCACATTGGGTGATCAAGAGAAGCAAGAAGTTGAGGAATACATTGATGGTCGTTTGGCCACGCTAGAAGTAATTTTGAATAAGACTCAAGATGCAGTTGCACGTGGGCGGGAGCGCTTAGCCGGTGCAAATGATAAAGATGTCCTTTCACAACTCTCAGATGCCGACTAACTCCTATGGCACGCTTACCGGAGCCTTTTAAGTTCAATACCCATGAACTTGCACGCCGTGCAGGGGAGATGAAGGAGTATGAACTCGACATCGAACTTCTAGAAAAACTAGGGGTCGAGTTAATCTCAGTGCCTGCTGGGGAAATAATCGAAGTAGATGCCCGCCTGGAATCAGTCACAGAGGGCATATTGCTCACTGCCGATATCTTCGCCATCGCTAAAGGTGAGTGCACGCGCTGCTTAGATCCAATCGAAATAGAAATTGAACGCAAAGTGCAAGAGCTTTACTACTACGCCCAGAAGTTAGAGCGACCAAAGAAGAAGAAAAGAAACGATGATGAGGATGATTTAGGCGAAGATGATGAACTGATGATGGATGGCGACATCATGGATCTAGAGCCACCTATCCGAGATGCCATCGTTCTCGATCTTCCTATCAATCCGCTCTGCAGTGATGATTGCCCAGGGCTATGTCCTGAGTGCGGTGGTAAGTGGGCCGAGCTGCCAGCAGATCACGCTCATGAGGTTATCGATGCCCGCTGGGCCTCCTTGAACGGTCTGGATCTGGAGTAAGGGCCGATTTCAAGAATTAGGGCTTTTGGGGGATACTTACCCCTTGCAGCCACCGCTGCTTTTAGAAATAGATAAGAAGAGGTTCGAACCGTGCCAGTACCAAAGCGAAAAATGTCGCGTTCAAAGACGCGCTCACGCCGTAGCCAGTGGAAGACAACTGCTGCCTCTTTAGCAACATGCGGACAATGCCAATCTCCAAAGCTTCAACACACAGCATGTCCAACATGCGGTACTTATAACCGCCGTCAAGTTCTAGAGGTTTGATCGTTAGTTCTATGCTCAATGAAGCGTTGGGGGTTGAACTTGAACCCTCACTTCTGGAGTTAGCTTTTACACATCGCTCATTTGCTTATGAATCTGCGAGCAAAGAAACAAATGAGCGACTTGAATTTCTAGGAGATTCGGTTCTCGGTTTAATTGTTACCGAAGAACTCTATAAACGTTATCCCGATTTAGATGAATCACGGTTATCACCGTTGCGCTCAGGTGTGGTTAACATGCGTGCGCTCGCAGATATCGCGCGCACATTAGAACTTGGTCAATATATTCGCCTTGGAAAAGGTGAAGAAGTTACTAATGGGCGTGATAAAAACTCACTACTTGCCGATGCTCTAGAAGCCTTAATTGGTGCTATTTATCTCCAATGTGGCTTTGAGAAATGCACTGAAATTGTGCGCAGATTAATTGCATCAACTATGGATTCAGCCGTTGCACGTGGTGCTGGCCTAGATGGCAAGACAGCCCTTCAAGAGTTAGCAGCCAGCCTTGGAAAAGGTGCGCCTGAATACGTTGTTACTGAACAGGGTCCAGATCACGATAAAGATTTCACGGCTACGGCAATGGTTGCTGGAAACGCTGTGGCGGTGGGAACCGGAAAGAGCAAGCGAGAAGCTGAGCAAGTAGCTGCCCGTATTGCATATGAAACTCTAAAAACTGAGCTGCCCGAGCAGTAATATCGCCGAAAACAAGCACGCGGCGCGATAGGTTAACCGCGTGTATCTCAAGAGCATGACCCTCAAGGGCTTTAAGTCCTTTGCCTCCAGCACAACGCTGCGTCTTGAGCCAGGTATTACGTGCGTGGTTGGTCCCAACGGTTCGGGTAAAAGTAACGTTGTTGATGCTCTGACTTGGGTTATGGGTGAACAGGGCGCAAAGTCCCTTCGCGGCGGCAAGATGGAAGATGTTATTTTCGCTGGAACTAGCGGACGTGCGCCACTTGGACGCGCAGAAGTTTCTTTAACAATTGATAACACCGATGGCGCGTTGCCTATCGACTACACCGAGGTAACTATTTCTCGCATTCTTTTCCGTAATGGTCAATCTGAATATCAAATTAACGGTGAAGCTTCACGTTTGCTCGATATTCAAGAACTTCTCAGTGACTCAGGTATTGGCCGCGAAATGCACGTCATTGTTGGTCAAGGCCAACTCGATGCAATTTTGATGGCAACGCCAGAAGAGCGACGTGGATTTATTGAAGAAGCTGCTGGTGTTCTCAAGCACCGTAAGCGCAAAGAAAAAGCGCTGCGCAAACTTGATTCAATGCAAGCCAACATGGCACGTGTTCAAGATTTAACCGTTGAACTTCGTCGCCAACTTCGCCCACTGGGTAAGCAAGCAGAAGTTGCCAAAAAGGCGGCAACCATTCAGGCCGATCTGCGCGATGCAAAGCTGCGTTTGTTTGCAGATGATTTTATTTCGATGTCTCGCACATTAGATGCAGAGGTGGCCGATGAAACTGCTCTGCGTCAAAAGAGAGCCGAGGTTGATAGAGAACTTGAAACTATTCGATCTCGTGAAGAAGCATTGGATGCACAGTCGGCAGTTGAAACACCATTACTTGTTCAAGCACAAGAGACTTATTACCAATTAAATTCTTTGCGCGAAAAATTCCGTGGAACGCAAAGCCTTGCCCAAGAGCGCTCACGTTTTCTTAATGAAGAGGCAGAAGAAGCCCGTTCATCTGGTCGTGACCCAGAAGCGCTAGAAAAAGAAGCACAAGTTTTACGCAGTGAAGAAAATGCATTAAGAAACAACATTAATGATTCTCGTACGGCGCTAGCTGCAGCAACTACTGCACTTGCAAATGCCGAGCAAGCGCTAAAGATGGATGAGGACAAAATCGCTGCAGCAATGCGCGCTATTGCCGATGCCCGCGAAGGCACTGCGCGCCAAGAGGGCCACATCAAATCACTCCAGGCTCGCCTTGAAGCAATTGCTGAAGAAATCGCACGCCTTACTAAAGCTCGTGATGATGCCCAGCACCGCGCAGATAGTGCATCACGTGAATACGCATCCTTTGAACTTGAAATTGCTAGCGCAGATTCTGGAGAACTAGGGCTTGATTCAGCTTTTGAAACTGCTAAATCAGCTCTCGATGCTTCAAAGTCTAAATTAAATGGTTTGGTTGATTCTGAGCGTGCTGCCGATCGTGAGCGAAATGCCGTTGAATCTAAGTTAGAAGCAATGAAGCTGACCTCACAAAACCGCGATGGGGCATCTGCGCTCATGCGCGATTCGCGCGGGGTTCATATCTTGGGCTCCATTGCCTCCCTGATTGAAATTGATAACGGTTGGGAGTCCGCTGCAGCTGCAGCTCTTGGATCATTAGCCGATGCCATCGTGGTGCAAGATTTATCCTCAGCTGTCACAGCGCTAACAACTCTTCGCGATCAAAACTTAGGCCAGGCTGATGTCTTGGTATATGAGGCGGGCAATAGCGGAGATTCAAATATTCCATCGGGATTAAACGCACTCGCATCCCATATTCGTTCACATTCAATTGCTGATCTCATTTCATCGCTTTTGGCCTCCACAGTTGTGGCAGAAAATGCTCGTGATGCTGAAGCAATTCTTCGTTCTCATCCATCAGTAACCGTTGTTACTCGCGATGGCGATGTAATCACAAAGGCCAGAGCACGCGGTGGCTCTAAATCTTCGTCTTCACTTATTGAGATTAAAGCTCTCATTGAAAGCTTTGAAATTAAGCTCACTGAAATTACACATACCTGCGATCGCTTAAAGTTTGAAATCGCCACCGCAACTACCGAGGTGGCCGATCGCCAGAGCTCATTTGATGTTGCACTCTCAAAGCTCAATGAATCAGATGCTCGAATTGCATCCATTACTGAACAGCTAGCTGTTTCTGGACAGAATATGAAGTCGGCTTTAGCAGAAGTAGAGCGCCTCAATACTTCAATCCAAGAAGCAAGTTCAGCCAAGAGCCGTGATGAGGGTGAACTAGTTATTGCACAGAACCAGTTACACCAACAAGGCGCAGTTGCAGAGCCTGATCACACGTTCACTGAAAACTTACGCAATGCTGTCTCACTTGCTCGTACTACCGAAGTTGAGGCACGACTAGCCGTTAGAACAATCGAAGAGCGCGTGGATTCAGTTGCAGCACGCGCTAAGGCCCTAGAGGATTCGGCACGCAATGAACGTGAAGCATCTGAGCGGGCAATCGTGCGTCGTGGTGCTCGTGCGCGTGCAGCAGTTATATCTCAAGCCATTGCTGAATCTGCTTACGAAGTTCTCATTCATATTGAGCGCTCTATTGCTAAAGCTGCAACAGAGCGTGCTCGTTTAGAGGAATCACGCACTGCTAGAGATGGTGAAACTCTCACTGTTCGCACACGTGGCCGTGAATTAACTGCCGAACTTGAACAACTCACTTCTAGCGTTCACAAAGATGAGATTGCACGTGCTGAACAACGCATGCGTATTGAGACTCTTGAAAATAGGACGATGGAAGAGTTTGGTATTGACACTCAGGTTCTAGTTGCTGAATATGGCCCAGATAAAGATGTTCCAACATTCTTTGAAAATGAAGCTGGGGAGATTGTCACAACCGAGCTCATTCCATATCGCCGAGATCAACAGGAAAAGCGTTTGGCTTCAGCTGAGCGCTCTCTGACATTGCTCGGCAAGATTAATCCTTTGGCGCTAGAAGAGTTCTCTTCACTAGAAGAGCGCTTGAAGTTCTTGGCTGAGCAGTTAGAAGATTTGAAGAACACGAAGAAGGATTTACTAGACATCATCAAAGAAGTTGATGATCGTGTGCAGTCAATCTTCATGGAAGCCTTTGAATCAACAGCGACACATTTTGAAGATATTTTCTCACGCCTGTTCCCAGGGGGTGATGGTCGTCTGATTTTGACTGATCCAGATAATCCACTGACAAGTGGTGTTGATGTGGAAGCTCGACCACCAGGAAAGCGTATTAAGAGATTGTCTCTGCTCTCTGGTGGAGAGAAGTCATTAACAGCAGTTGCTATGTTGGTTGCAATCTTTAAAGCGCGTCCAAGCCCCTTCTATGTGCTCGATGAAGTTGAAGCGGCCCTGGATGATGTGAACTTAGGACGCTTGCTTGTGATTTTGGAAGAGCTTCGTGCAAGTTCACAGCTCATCATCATTACTCACCAAAAGCGCACAATGGAGATTGCTGATGCACTCTATGGCGTGACTATGCGTGGTGATGGAGTAACTGAAGTTATTTCTCAACGTTTGCGCGAATCTGACGCAAGTTAAGTAAAGCTTTCTCATGGGTTTATTTAGCAAATTCATTGCCAAAATCAAAGGTACTAATGATTTTGCACCTGCAGACTGGAAAGAGTTAGAAGAAGAGTTACTACTCTCTGATTTGGGTCCATCACTTACTAAAGAGTTCTTAGAACAAGCCCGTAAAGTTAAGAGCGAGAATGCTCAAGAGGCACTTTCTCAAATTCTTTCAACACATCTATCAACTAAAAATCGCGGTGCACTCTTGGGACAAGAGACAACGGTGATTATGGTTGTTGGTGTTAATGGGACTGGAAAAACCACAAGCGTTGCAAAGCTTGCTGCAAATCTAAAAAAGAGCGGTAAGAATGTTGTGATGGCAGCCGGGGATACTTTCCGCGCAGCAGCCGTTGAGCAGTTGCAAACGTGGGGGATGAGAATTGGTGTTGAGGTAGTTTCGGGTAAAGCTAATGGTGATCCAGCATCGGTTGCATTTGATGCTGCTAAGAAGGCTCAAGAGAGTAAAGCTGATTTCCTCATTATTGATACCGCAGGGCGTTTACATAATAAAAATGATTTAATGGCAGAGCTTGAAAAAGTTAAGCGTGTAGTTGAGAAAGTCTTCGCAATTAATGAAGTCTTGTTAGTAATTGATTCAACTACTGGTCAAAATGGTTTGCAGCAAGCAAAGATATTTACCGAGGCAGTTAATGTCACTGGGATTATCTTGACCAAGATAGATGGAAGCGCCCGAGGTGGAGTTGCGCTGGCTATTGAGAAGGAACTCGATATCCCGATCAAATGGATTGGCACGGGGGAGTCCGAAGCAGACTTTGCCCAATTTGAGGCCGATAGCTACATCCAAGGGCTTCTTTCGTAACTTAGTCGTAACACAGGAGCGAATTTGTCACGCCCCCGCAATAGTTCACATCATCTGCCGTAACCGGGTCTAGAGAAGGTATGCCCATCTCAAAGGCGAGAAATTTCATTCAACAATCTCGAAAGCAGATGAAAATATGACAGATATCGTGTTGAACTCAGGTGATACCGCCTGGATGTTAGCAAGCACCGCTCTCGTTCTTCTTATGACACCTGGCCTTGCCTTTTTCTATGGCGGAATGGTTCGCACTAAGAGCGTACTTAATATGATGATGATGTCGTTTATAACTATAGGCATTGTTAGCATTTTGTGGGTTATTTATGGTTTCGAATTAGCATTTGGTTACAAAGCTGATTCGCCTTGGTATGGAAATCTTTCATTATCGGGCCTAGGCGGAATGGTTAATGAGTTCACCAATAATGGTGGGGTCTATCCAATTCCAGTATTGGTTTTTGCAGCATTTCAATTGATGTTTGCAATTATTACACCGGCACTTATTTCAGGTGCCATTGCAGATCGTACTAAGTTCACTGCTTGGGCAATCTTCGTAGCAATTTGGTCAACCATTGTTTACTTCCCAGTTGCACATTGGGTATTTGCATTTGGTAATAAAGTCGGCGATACGGTCACTGGAACTGGTTTCCTAGCTAGTAAAGGTCTTGAAGACTTTGCTGGCGGAACTGCGGTGCATATCAATGCGGGAGCTGCAGGTTTAGCACTTGCAATAGTTCTTGGTAAGCGCGTTGGATGGCGCAAAGAAGCAATGCGTCCACACTCTTTGCCATTAGTTCTACTTGGATCAGGCTTACTCTGGTTCGGATGGTTTGGATTTAATGCGGGTTCTGCTTTAGCTGCAAATGGAATTGCAGGTCTTGCATTCCTTAATACTCAAGTTGCAACAGCTGGAGCACTTATCGGTTGGTTGCTAGTTGAAAAAATTCGCAACGGCCACCCGACTTCACTAGGTGCTGCATCTGGCGCAGTGGCGGGCTTAGTTGCAATCACACCTGCTTGTGCCTTCGTTGCACCATGGGCTGCGGTAGTTATCGGTCTCTTTGCCGGTATTTTCTGCGCGCTTGCAGTCGGGTTGAAGTACAAGTTTGGCTTTGATGATTCACTCGATGTCGTCGGCGTTCACCTTGTTGGTGGAATCTGGGGATCTCTAGCAATTGGTCTATTCGGTACACACGTAGTGAACAGCGTTGGTCTAGATGGTCTGTTCTATGGTGGCGGTAGTGCTCTCCTCACGAAACAAGCCCTTGGAGTTGGAATGGTTGCCCTGTATTCATTCCTGGTCACTTTGGTGCTTGGATTCATCATTGAAAAGACAATTGGGTTTCGCATCGCAAAGGATGCTGAAGTAGAAGGTGTCGACTTGTCTGAACATGCCGAGACTGCTTATGAAATGTCTAGCTCTTCACGAGGGGGTTCTTTCTAATGAAGTTAATTACAGCAATCCTGAAGCCATTTAAGTTAGAAGATGTTAAGAATGCCTTGCAGGCACATGGTGTTACTGGAATGACAGTTTCTGAAGCCAGTGGCTTTGGACGTCAAAAGGGACATACCGAGGTCTATCGCGGAGCTGAATACACCGTTGACCTAGTTCCTAAGGTTCGCCTAGAGGTGTTAGCAGATGATGCAGATGCAGCCGCAGTTGTGGATGTGATCGTAAAAGCAGCATCAACTGGATCCATTGGTGATGGAAAGGTTTGGACCACCCCAGTTGATCAAGTAATACGCGTACGCACTGGAGAACGTGGGCCAGACGCAATCTAAGATACTCATATGAGCACACGTGAGCGAAGGGAGCGATCGAACGAGAGCGATCGCTTCCTTCTCTCGCTTTTTAATGACGCTCTAGGAAAAACTGGAAAGAGCGCTAAAGGTTTAGCAATAGCTGCCGTTGGTGGTTATGGTCGGGGAGAACTTTCTCCAGGCTCTGATCTAGACATCATAATTTTGCATCAAGGACAATTTTCACAAAGCGCATTAAGTGAATTCGTAAATAACCTTCTTTATCCACTGTGGGACAACATGAGTGTGGATCACTCCGTTCGCACGCGCACAGAGACACGTGATGCTGCTGAATCAGATTTAAAGGTAGCACTTGGTCTACTAGATATTCGCCTTGTTGCAGGGGATGCCGATTTAGTTGCAGTGGTGCAAACTGAGAGCTTGGAAGCATGGCGCAAACATGCACGCGACCGTTTATCTGAACTTAAACAATCTTTAGAAGAGCGTCATGAGCGTGCTGGAGAGTTGGCTTATCTACTTGAACCCGATGTGAAAGAAGCTCGCGGTGGGTTGCGAGACATTAACGCCCTTCGAGCTATTTCTTTATCGGGTGCAACTAAAGTTCCACTTGAACGCATTAGTTGGGCTGAATCAAAGCTCAATGACGTTCGTGAAACTTTGCATCAAACGAGTGGACGAAACAAAGACAGATTACTTTTTCAGGAACAAGATGCGGTGGCACGCGAGCTTGATTACATCAACGCAGATGCCTTAATGAGCGATGTGGCACAAGCAGCCAGATCGGTTGACTATTTACTTGAATTCACGTGGCACCAATTGGGGCAAAGAAATAGGGATGGCTTAGGGCGATTTCTTCGTAAACCACGAACAGACAGTGTCGCTAAGAACATTAACGTTTCGCAAAAAGAAATTGTGATTAGTCCTTCGACAGATTTACAGGACGATCCCATGTTAGGACTTCGTGCAGCAGCAACCGCAGCTCAATTAGGACTTCCTATCTCCCTAGATTCTTACTCGCTTTTATCTGCAGCACTAAAGGAAGGTAAAGGGTTACTCCCTAATCCTTGGCCACGAGAGGCTCGCGAACATCTGATTTCACTTATTGGGGCAGGTGAATCAATGGTTTCAATCTTTGAGGCCCTTGATCAAGAAGAGATAATTTTCTATTGGATACCAGAATGGAGAGCATTGCGCTCTTTGCCACAAAGAAATGCACTACACCGCCATACCGTGGATAGACACATGGTTGAAACTGCCGTTCATGCTGCTGCTCTAACCCGAAAAGTTCACCGACCTGATTTGCTTCTCTTTGCCGCACTTTTCCATGACATTGGTAAGGGTGATGTTGAGGATCATTCCATTAGGGGAGAGCGTTTAATTGAACCTTTGGCTCAAAGAATTGGCTTCCCACCTGAGGATGTGGAAGTAATTAAGATTCTGGTTAAACACCACTTGCTCTTATCTGCCACAGCAACAAGGCGTGATCTTGATGATCCCGCAACTATTCAATCCATTGTTGCTGTCATACCAGATTTAACAACGTTAGAACTATTGCATGCACTTAGCATCGCCGATGGTGAAGCTACGGGAAGTGCTGGATGGAGTGATTGGAAGGCCACTTTAGTTTCGGATCTTGTAAAGCGAGTTAAGAAAGCAATGTCGGGATCTAGCACTATTGCTGCCCAACCTGAGATCACTCCAGAACAGTTGAAGGTAGCTGAGAGCGGAGCATTACAAGTTAATCTTGAACAACGCGAAAATGGTTATTCAATAGAAATCATTTCACCAGATAAACCAGGTTTGCTTTCTTTAGTAGCTGGAGTAATTAACACTTCCCGTCTAGATGTCCGGTCTGCTAGAACTAAGACTCACGGTACCTCAGCTGTTATGAAATGGATTGTCACACCAGAACCTCATGCGCCGGCCGTTACTGCCCAAAACATAAGAAATGAAATCGAAAAAGCATTTAATGATGCATCTCATATTGAAGATAGGTTAATTGCTAGAGCACAGGCATATGCATCAATTCCATCAATTCCTGTGCCAGATCCAATTGTTGAGTTTTTCAATGATGGGGCAACTGAGGCGACAATCATTGAAGTGAGAAGTCACGATAGGCCAGGATTGCTCTTTAGAATCGGTGCTGGAATTACACAATCTAAGGTCGACATTAGATCTGCCATTGTTACAACCCTTGGCGCTGAAGCAATTGATACTTTATATGTGACAGAACTTACGGGAGGCCCGCTAAGTGATGAGCGGGCTAACGAGGTAGCTTCGCGATTATTGCAACTGCTCAAGTAGTCTTAGCGCCTTATGTTTGAGTCACTGACCTCTAGATTTAGCAGCGCTTTTTCATCGCTTCGCTCACGCGGCAAGATAAGTAGCGCTGATATCGATGCAACCTGTGCTGAGATTCGCCAGGCATTGCTGGAATCTGATGTTGCGCTATCTGTCGTGGAAAGCTTTGTGGAGCAAGTACGTGAGAAATCTTTAGCCGCTCTTCCAACAATGCAATCTGGAACTAATCAGGGTCAAGCAATATTTGAAATCGTTAACGCCTCTCTTATTGAAATTCTTGGAGGAGAGGCTCGCAGAGTCCGTTTTGCAAAGAATCCTCCAACAGTGATTATGTTGGCTGGTTTGCAAGGTGCCGGTAAAACTACATTGGCCGGAAAGCTTGCCAAGTTTTACGCTGAGCAAGGAAATACACCTCTTCTCATTGCCTCTGACTTACAACGTCCTAACGCTGTTACCCAACTGCAAGTTGTTGGTGAAAGCATTGGTGTTCCAGTCTTTGCACCAGAACCAGGAAATGGTGTTGGAGATCCAGTAAAGGTTGCAAAGAGCGGTATCGAATTTGCTAAATCAAAGCTCTATAACATGGTCATTGTTGATACCGCAGGTCGTTTGGGTATTGATGAAGAGTTAATGAAGCAGGCCGCAGATATCCGAGATGCCGTTAATCCAGATGAGATTCTCTTTGTAGTTGATGCAATGATTGGTCAAGATGCCGTCAGGACATCGCAAGCATTCTTAGATGGCGTTGGCTTTGACGGAGTCGTATTAACCAAACTCGATGGTGATGCTCGCGGTGGTGCGGCCCTTTCAATTGCTTCCATTACCAAGCGCCCAATTATGTTTGCATCTACTGGCGAAAAGCTCAGTGATTTCGATATTTTCTATCCTGACCGAATGGCATCTCGCATTCTCGGAATGGGCGATGTTGCAACTCTTGCTGAGCAAGCTAAAAAGGCTTTTGATGGTGATACATCTGCAAAACTGGAGGCTAAGTTTGCCAGCGGTGAAGATTTCACTTTAGAAGATTTCTTGGAGCAGTTACAGGCCATGTCCAAGATGGGATCAATGTCTAAGTTATTAGGCATGTTGCCAGGTGCTGGGGCGATGAAGAAACAGATTGAAAACTTTGATGAAGGTGAAATAGTTCGAACTAAAGCAATTGTGCAATCAATGACTCCAACGGAGCGACGCGATCCTAAAGTTCTCAATGGCTCACGACGTGCGCGCATCGCACTGGGCTCTGGTCGAAAAGTCTCTGATGTGAATAACTTGGTCGATCGCTTTTCTGCTGCCCAAAAGATGATGAAGCAGGTGCGAAATGGCGGCATGCCGCAGGGCATGGCAGGTATGGGTCTTCCTGCAATGCCTAAGGCAGCTATCAAGAGCGCTGCGCCCAAGAAGAAGTCAAAATCAGGTAACCCAGCCAAACGAGCCCTGGAAGAGGGGCAATAAAGCTCGATTTCACCTTTGCCACCCTTAGATGGCAGAATTGGGCACCTGTTGATGGGGCCCTCTACCCCCGTTCAACATCCACGACCGATAGTTGTATGTAATTGATTGCGCACCCCGCTGCGATTGATTTTTATGACACACATAAACAGGAGCACAACCTCACTTGGCTACAAAAATTCGTTTAATGCGCATGGGTAAAATCCGCACACCATTTTTCCGCGTAGTTGTTACAGACTCACGCAAGGCACGTAACGGTCTTTCAATTGAAGAAATTGGTCGTTATGTTCCAGGACAAGAACCATCACTTATTGAGATCAACTCAGAGCGTGCTCTGTACTGGCTCGGTGTTGGTGCACAACCATCAGAGGCTGTAGAGGCTCTTCTGAAGGTCACTGGAGATTGGCAAAAATTTAAGGGTCTTCCTGGAACTGAAGGCACACTTCGTGTTGCAGCTCCAAAGGTCGGCAAGCATGTTGCTTACGAAGCAGCTATGAAGCAGGCAATGGATGAACCAAAAGAAGGCGCAACTACTCTTAAGAAGAAGGCACAAGAGAAGTTAGCTGCAAAGGCAAACCCAGTTGTTGAAGAAGCAGTGGTTGAGGCACAAGTTGCTGAAGCTGTAGTTGAGGAAGTTGTTGAAGCACCAGCAGAGGCAGTTGTTGAAACTGTTGCTGAAGCTGTTGTTGAAACTCCAACTGAAGAAGCGGCTGCCGAATAACAATGATGGATGAAGCCCTAGAGCATTTAGTAAAGGGAATCGTCGATAATCCCGATGATGTAGTTGTTGCAGAAAAGAATCATCGTCGTGGAACAACTCTTGAGGTTCGAGTGAACCCTGAAGATATCGGCAAAGTTATTGGTCGTAATGGTCGCACTGCAAAGGCACTTCGCACGGTCGTAAGTGCAATTGCAGGACGTACTGTTCGCGTCGATCTCATCGAGACCGACGAAGCACGCTAACAATGCGTTTACTCGTGGGGCGCATCGGTCGCGCCCACGGAATTCTTGGAGAAGCGACGATTGAGGTTCGAACTGATGAACCTGATCGTCGTTTTGCCATTGGTAACAAAGTTCAAACAGATGCCCACGGTGAGTTAACAATTACCTCTGGCCGAGTCCATAACGGCATTTTATTGCTGGGTTTTAGCGGCATCACTGATCGCAATGGAATTGAAAAGCTACGCAACACTCTGATTTATTGCGATGTGGATATCAATGAGCCAGGTATTGATGAAGATGATTATCACGTGCTCCAGCTCGTTGGATGTTCGGCTGAACTTGAATCTGGACAAATTATCGGTGAAGTGAGCGATGTAGTTAATCTTCCAGGACAAGACTTGTTAGCGATTAAGACCGAAACTGGCGAAATGCTGATTCCATTTGTTCATGAACTAGTTCCGGTTGTTGATATTGCTGCTCGTAGAGTTGTTGTCATTCCACCTGATATGTCAGGGGAAGTTAAATGAAAATTGATGCTGTCACGATATTTCCTGAATATTTCGCACCGCTCAAACTCTCTCTTTTAGGCAAAGCACGAGAGAGTGGAATCGTAGAATTCGGTATTCACGATCTGCGCAGCTTTGCTACAAATGTTCATAACCAGGTTGATGACACACCTTACGGTGGAGGCGCTGGAATGGTCATGATGCCTGAAGTGTGGGGACAAGCCCTTGATCCATTGATGGGTGCGCAAACAGATTTAATCATTTTAACTCCTGCAGGAAAGCGCTTTGATCAGCCAATGGCAGTGAAGTTTTCCAAGGCATCACACCTAGTTTTTGCTTGTGGTCGCTATGAAGGTATTGATGATCGAGTACGCCAGTATTATCTTTCAAAGAATCATCGTGTTCATGAAGTATCAATTGGAGATTATGTTTTAGGTGGGGGAGAAGTTGCATCCCTTGTGATGATTGAAGCTATTACTCGATTAATTCCAGGTGTCCTTGGAAATCCTGAATCACTTGCTGAAGAGTCACATAATGAAGAGGGATATCTTGAATATCCCAACTTCACAAAGCCTCAGAATTGGCGTGATATCGCAGTTCCAGAGATTTTGTTGAGTGGAAATCACGGAGAAATCGCAAAGTGGCGAGCAGCACAAGCGATTGAGCGTGCGAAAGAGAATTTATAACTCGTCAGTAACCCAAGAACTACCGTAGCGTTGCGCCTATGACTTATGACAGCAAGGCGATTCAAGCTCGACTTATTCGAGACCTAGAACCTGTTGTTGCTGTCGAACTTGATCGGCATTTGAAGGTACAAAAAAATTGGTATCCCCATGAGTATGTCCCATGGTCTGAAGGTCGCGATTTTGCTGGGCCTCTCAACGGTGATGCATGGGAAGCAAAAGATTCACGTCTGACCCCTGTTGCCCAAGATTCTTTAATTCTTAATTTATTAACTGAAGATAACTTGCCGAGCTACCACACTGAAATTGCGCTCTCAATGGGCCGTGATGGTGCTTGGGGAACGTGGATTGAACGTTGGACGGCAGAAGAGGCACGTCACAGCATTGTTATCAGAGATTATTTAATGGCAACGCGTGGTGTTGATCCATATGAGCTTGAAGATCTGCGTATGGCACATATGTCATTGGGCTATCAGACTCCTTATGAAAATGACATGCTGCACACCATCGCCTATGTTTCTTTCCAAGAATTAGCCACACGTATCTCACACCGTAACACTGGCAAGATTTCAGATGACCCAATTGCAGAATCAATGATGCAACGTGTTTCTTTGGATGAAAACTTACACATGCTTTTCTATCGCAACACTCTAGGTGCAGCCCTTGATATGGAACCGAATGCTTCCATGCGCGCTATTGCCGATGTTGTAACGAATTTTGATATGCCGGGCGCGAACATGCCAGGCTTTGGCCGAAAAGCCGTTCAGATTGCGCTAGCTGGAATTTATGACATGCAGCAGCATTTAGAAGAGGTAGTTGCACCGGTCCTTCGTGCTTGGAACGTCTTTGATCGCACGGACCTGAGCGGTGATGGCCTAGCTGCTCGTGAAGAACTTGCGGCATTTTTGGCCAAGGCCACCACAGAATCCAACCGCTTTAATGAAAAACGCGAACTGCATTTTGAGCGTTTAATTGCACGTGGACAAGAACCACTGCGAATCATTAAGTAGTATTGCCCGCATGTCTAAACGCGTCCTCTTCATTGAGCATGACCACGTCTCTGCCGGCGGTCCAATCTGGAAGCAGTTTGAAAAGCGCGGCTATGAAATTTCTCGATTTATAATCGTTGATGAAGAACATGCAAAAGCACCTAATGTCACTCCAGAATGGCCGGACTTACTCTCATTTGATGTTGTAGTAGTTATGGGTGCCCCCTATGCAGCCTACGATGATGGCGCAATTGGTAACTGGTTAATTCCTCAAGTAGCAAAAATGCGCGAAGTACATAACGCTGGAATCCCAGTGTTAGGCATTTGCTTTGGGGGACAGCTCATGTCTCGTGTGTTAGGTGGAACTGTTTCACGCTCACCATATGCAGAACTCGGTTGGTATGAAGTAGATAGCGATGATGAAAGTTTTATCCCTAAGGGACCTTGGTTTCAATATCACTGGGATCGATTCACTGTTCCACCTGGAGCGACAGAGATTGCCCGAACTGAACTATGTCCCCAGGCATATCACTTCGGTCGCACATTAGGCCTGCAGTTTCATCCAGAGATTGATTCTGAAGTTTTAGATATGTGGCTTGCAATGGATGGTGGATGCGCCGAAGTTGAGTCTGAGGGAGTGGTTGTGGATCAGCTGCGCGCAGAGACTAGAAAATTAGAGGCCGAAAGCAATCAGCGCGGTTACGATTTAGTTGATCAATTTCTTGATCGCATCGCAACCGCGCCAATCCGCACAATCTAGTTAATCGTTAGAGATAAATACGTTCTTTAACTCTGTGTAAGAATCAACTGCATCTGGGCCTAAACCGCGTCCAAGACCTGATTGCTTGAATCCACCGAATGGCGTCCAGAAACGTACTGAAGAATTTGAATTCACAGATAGTGCGCCTGATTCAATAGCACGAGAAACACGAAGCGCTCTTCCAACATCGCGCGTCCAGATAGAACCAGATAATCCATAGTCACTGTCGTTTGCCATTTTGATGCCTTCAGCTTCATCTTCAAAAGTTAAAACCGAGACAACAGGGCCGAAGATCTCTTCCCGCCATGACTTAGCTTGAGCATTCTTAGGAAGCAAAACAGTGGGTGGCATCCAATATCCAGGCCCCGACGGTGCTGAACCTTGGAAAGCGATTTTTTCATCGAGATAAGACTCAACGACATCAAACTGCTTTTTAGAAATCAGTGGTCCCATTTCAGCAGTAGCAAGATTTGGATCTTCGCAGCGGAACTTCTTAACCGCAACTTCGAAGTGCTCCATGAACTTATCGAATGCCGACTTTTGCACAAGAATTCGTGAACGAGCACAGCAATCTTGGCCAGCATTATCAAAGACTGCGCCAGGTGCTCCAGCAGCCGCTTTTTCAATATCTGCATCAGCAAAGATGATGTTGGCACTCTTGCCACCCAGCTCAAGAGTCACGCGCTTCACCTGATCGGCGCATCCAGCCATGATCTGCTTACCAACTTCAGTTGAGCCTGTGAAGCCAACTTTTCGAACTAGTGGATGTGTAACAAAGCGATTACCAACAACGCTGCCTTTGCCGGGCAGAATGTTGAGAACACCTTCAGGAATTCCGGCAAGCAATGCAAGTTCGCCAAGGCGAATAGCTGTTAGCGGTGTGTATTCAGCAGGTTTTAGAACGACCGTATTTCCAGCAGCTAGCGCTGGAGCAAAGCCCCAACCAGCAATTGGCATAGGAAAGTTCCAAGGAACGATAATTCCAACAACGCCTAAAGGCTCTTTAAAAGTTATATCTACTCCACCTGGAACCGGAATTTGCTTACCGAATAAGCGCTCTGGGGCTGCTGAGTAATACATCAATGTATTTGCAACATTGTCTGCTTCCCAGAGTGCATTGCCTCGTGTGTGGCCAGCGTTAGTGATTTCTAACTGCGCCAATTCTTCACGGTGATCGGTTACCACTTGTGAGAAAGCACGAAGCAAACGGGCGCGCTCACCAGGGGTGACGTTCTTCCACGTTTCAAAAGCTTTAGCTGCCTTTGCAATGATTGCATCAGTTTGTTCCAAATCTAAATGAGGAACATTCTTAACAATCTGTTCGGTGGCAGGGTTGATTACATCATATGAAGTGGACACGGTTATTTAGAACCTTTCGAAGTTGCGGACTAATTCCCAATCGGTGATTGCTTTGCCATAAGCTGCAATTTCAATCTTGGCCATGTTTGCATAGTGAGCTTGAACCTCAGCGCCAAAAGTTTCCTTAACCCAAGCAGAGCCCTCCCACAGTGCAAGTGATTCATTCATTGATGAAGGAACACGCTGTGAATCTGAGGCGTAAGCATTTCCTGTGAAAGCTGGTTCTAAAACCATCTTGTTCTTAATTCCATCAAGGCCTGCAGCGATGATTCCAGAAACAGCTAAATATGGATTTACATCTCCACCTGCAACACGGTTTTCAAGGCGAAGACTTGCACCCTTTCCAACTAAGCGAAGGGCGCATGTGCGGTTATCTCGGCCCCAGCGGATAGCTGTTGGGGCAAATGAGCCTGGCACATAGCGCTTATAAGAGTTGATATTGGGAGCAAAGAGCAAAGACATCTCGCGCATATGCGCAATTTGTCCCGCAATGAACTGACGCCCAAGATCACTTAAGCCCTGCTCTTTATCTGAATCATCAGCCATAACCATGGAACCATCTAGCCCACGGAATGAAAGGTGAATGTGTGAAGAGTTACCTTCTTTTTCATTTGGCTTGGCCATAAATGTAAGTGCATAGCCATCTTGTGCGGCAATCTCTTTAGCACCGTTCTTGTAAATAACGTGGTTATCGCAATTTGAAAGGGCATCAGAGTACTTAAAGGCAATTTCATGCTGGCCAAAGTTACATTCACCCTTAACAGACTCAACAGTCATTCCAGCTTTTGCCATAGACAAACGGATTCTGCGCAAAAGCGGCTCAATGCGTGATCCACCTAAAATCGAATAATCGACGTTGTATTGATTTACAGGAATTAGATTCTTATAGCCCTTGTTCCATGCCTCTTCATATGTGTCCTTGTAGACGACGAACTCAAGCTCAGTGCCACACATTGCTTCCATGCCAGCATCCTTGAGAGCTTTGACTTGCTTGCGCAAGATCTGGCGAGGAGAGGCGACAACATCTGTGTGATCTAGCCATTGCACGTCGGCTAACACAAGTGCTGCGCCCTCTTGCCAATCAATCATGCGCAATGTGTCCATATCTGGAACCAATGCAAAGTCGCTGTAACCGCGCTCCCATGAGGACATCTCATATCCATCAACAGTATTCATATCGACATCGACTGCAAGAAGATAGTTGCAACCTTCAGTACCGTGCTTGAGCACCTCATCTAAGAAGAAAGTTCCATGGATGCGCTTGCCTGTTAAGCGCCCTTGCATATCGGTCATTGCTACTACGACGGTATCTACTTCACCGCTCTTGATCTTGGCTGTTAAGTCAGCAATCGTCATTGATGTCATGCCCGATAGCCTAACGATTTACGCCACTAAAATCTAGGGTTAAAAAATCCCCCCGCACTTTGTGTGCGGGGGGATTTATGAGAGTTATAACTCTTTTATAGGTTAGTTCGTGGTCCTGTGTACCACTTCTTAGCAGATAGGTTCCACCAGATTGTGAGAATAACTAGCGCGCCACCTGTGATGATTGGCGCGTAGTTAACTGCAGTCCAAGTGAAATCTGCATTTCCTGGAGTTCCAGCTGGTGAGAATGGAAGTACGAAGTAGACCGAAATAATTGCAATTTCGGCAACTGCAACCGTGCACATCCACTTGTACTTAGATCCTAGGTTCCATTCGCCAACCTTGAACCTATCGCCAGCTTTTAGACGTAGGTAGATTGGAATTAGGAATGCTAAGTAAAGAGAAATTACACAAACAGATACAACGGCATAGAAAGCAGTTGGAGCACCAGTTGGTGATTTCCAAAGCGCTGGAAGAGTCATCACAATTCCTGCTACGGCAGATGCAAGCACTGCATTCTGAGGAACATGATGCTTGTTAACTTTCTTCCAAAGATTTCCTCCGGGTACAGCACCATCGCGTGAGAATGCGAACATCATGCGTGAACATGAAGTTAAGCAAGCTGTAACACAGAAGATTTGACCGACGGTGGTAATGAGCATAATCAACTTAAATGATGCGCCTCCACCGAGTGCGCTATATAGCAACGCAATGATTGAACCGCCGCCGTAAGGGTTTACAGCTGGATCAAATGAATTGATGTAATCAGTATTAGTTGCAACATAGAGAAATGCCATCAATAGGATGTATCCACCAATTGCTGAGTACGCGATTGACTTCCAGATGCCCTTAGCTGCTGCGAGGTGTGCACTGTGTGTTTCCTCTGAAAGGTGCGCAGAGGCATCAAAACCAGTAATTGTGTACTGAGTGAGCAAGAACCCAAGTGGTAGGACAAAATACCAGTAGGTGTTATCACCAAAGCCTGAGTTATTCACTTGTGTAGTGAACATCCAGTTGAGTGATTGATGCTTATCAGTGCCAAAAATCAGAATTCCAACGATGAGTGCGGCGCCAAATACGTGCCACCAAACTGAAATGTTATTAAACATGGCTAGTAGGGGACCACTGTAAACATTTACTAACGTAGCGAAAGCAATCACAACAAGGAAAAGTACGAACTGCTGTTTGATGTAATCTCCACCCATAAAGCTTGTCGCATAGGACGGTGAATACAAACCAATGAGGTTATTGATAAATCCAGTCACTCCGTAACCCACAGATGCTGTTACAGAAACTAGACCAATCAGATTGAGCCAACCAGTGTAGAAACCAGCTTTAGCTCCACCTAGCTTTGATGACCACCAGTAGATACCACCTGATGTTGGATATGCAGAAGCAAGTTCTGACATACAAAAGCCGATGACCAAAATGAAAAGTGAGATGAGTGGCCAGCCGATTGAAATTGCAACCGGACCACCATTATTCCAAGCCTGCGCAAATGTTGTGAAACAACCTGCGAGAATTGAAATGATTGAGAATGAGATCGCGAAGTTCGAGAATGAACTCCATGTTCGGTTAAGTTCTTGCTTATAACCGAGTTCATTTAAGCGTTGTTCGTCTGTAAGTGCCAAGATGTTCTCCTCCTTGAGCCATTTGGGGTAATCTTTCTACTCCACAGTGTGACCGAAAAGGAAGGGGTTTTCTCAAAAATGTGCCGTCTAATGGGCTACGTGTCGCAGGCAGAATCCTCATTTCCCGCACAAGTGGGCAAAGATTTCGAAGAATTCATCGCCCTGTCATCAGTCCACTGTGATGGCTGGGGAATCTCAACAAATGATAGACAGCATGCACATGCGGTGCTAGAGAAAAAAGTAGAGGCTGCCGCTGAGAGTGCAACTTTTCAAAAGATTATTACTGATAACAGCGCCGATGGCGCACTTCTACACTTGCGCTGGGCGACTAAAGGCTTATCTATTAGTGAGAACAATACGCATCCATTTGTTTATGGAGATTACTCATTTATCCATAACGGATCTATTTTTCCTCCAGATTCTTTCGCCGACTTTATTGATGAAAAATTCAAGAAATTAATCGTTGGTGATACCGATAGTGAGCGCTATTTCTATCTGATGATGACACAAATCGAAAAACTAGGTTTGTCCGATGGAATCAAGACAACTCTTGCGATTATCAAAGAACATGGCAAGACAACTTCTTTGAATTTTATGTTGATGAATAAAGAGAGCTTTGTTGTTGGTAGCGAGCACAATTCTGACAAGAAACCAGAATGGGCACCTGATGATTATTACGTCATCAAATACAAGAAAAATCCCGATGGGGTTCTCTTTGCTTCTAGTGGGTGGAACCAACCAGGCTGGCACACCTTAGAAAATCACCATGCCGCCATCGTGAACCGTTCAACTTTTGAGATTGACGTAATCAACCTCTAATTTCCCCCATTACGATAGGTGCATGAGTCGCACCTATGCAGTTGAAACTTATGGCTGCCAGATGAACGTGCATGACTCTGAACGCATCGCCGGATTACTCGATGAAGCAGGATTTATACCTGTTGAGCCTGGGTCACAAGCAGACATTGTTGTTTTCAATACTTGTGCAGTGCGCGAAAATGCAGACAATAAATTGTATGGGAACCTGTCTTTCTTAGCGCCAATCAAAAAAGCAAACCCACAAATGCAGATTGCAGTGGGGGGATGCTTGGCCCAAAAAGATCAGGCAACAATTTTGAAGAAGGCTCCATATGTCGATGTGGTCTTTGGTACTCACAATGTTGGTTCACTTCCAGTCTTACTTGAGCGCGCTCGAATCGAAGAAGAGTCTCAAATAGAGATCCTAGAATCTCTGGAACATTTCCCATCAACTCTTCCCGCACGACGCTTATCAGCTTTCTCATCGTGGGTATCAGTCTCGGTTGGGTGTAATAACACCTGCACTTTTTGTATTGTTCCAACTCTGCGTGGTATTGAAAAAGACCGTAGTGCTAAAGAGATTTTGAATGAAGTTCGAGCCTTAGTTGATCAAGGCGTTATTGAAATTACATTGCTGGGCCAAAATGTGAATGCCTATGGGGTGGATTTTGGAGATAGAAGTGCATTCGCAAATCTTCTAAAGGAATGCGGCACAATCGATGGATTAGAGCGAGTGCGTTTCATGTCTCCGCACCCACGTGATTTCACTGATGATGTAATTGAAGCTATGGCAACAACTGCCAACGTCATGCCTCATCTTCATATGCCGCTTCAGTCAGGATCTAATTCAATATTGCAGGCGATGCGTCGCTCTTATAGAACAGATAGGTATTTAGGAATTATTGAACGAGTTCGCACGGCAATGCCACATGCAGCAATTACAACTGACATCATCGTCGGTTTCCCGGGTGAGACCGAAAGTGATTTCCAAGCCACAATGGATCTTTGTTCAGAGGCGCGATTTGCGGCGGCATACACCTATCAGTATTCAAAGCGTCCTGGAACGCCAGCTGCATCAATGCCAGATCAAATTTCGCCAGAAGTAGTTGGTGAGCGCTATACGCGTTTACACAATCATCAACAAGCTATTTCACTTTCTGTTAATCAAGAAGCAGTGGGCAAAGAATTCAAAGTATTAGTGGGGGACTACGAAGGCCGCAGAGATGAAGCACAGGCGCGCATGACTGGGCGCAGCGAAGATTTCAGATTAGTACATTTCTCAAACAGCATCGAAGCACGCCCAGGTGATGAGGTTGAGGTATCAATTACGCAAGCTTCGGCACACTACTTAATTGGTACTCCGGGCAAAGTTAGAGCAACACGTGGAGGAGATGCCCACGCAGCCCGTATTGCAGAGAAGAAGAGCTCAGCGACATTACTAGGAATGCCGACGTTAAAAGCATGAAGTTGATAGTTATTTGTGGTGCAACTGCAACTGGCAAGAGCGAATTAGCAATCTCACTGGCTCAACACTTAGGCGCTGAAATTATCAATGCTGACTCAATGCAGATTTATAAAGGTATGGATATTGGTACTGCAAAACTTCCTGTAAGTGAGCGAGCAGGAATTGCCCACCATATGCTCGATGTCTTGGAAGTTACACAAGATTCAACAGTTGCTTGGTATCAAGAACAAGCCCGCAATGCAGTCAGTGAGATTCATAGCCGGGGCAAAGATGTCATCGTTGTTGGTGGAACTGGACTCTATATAAAGGCGATTCTTGATGATCTGAACTTTCCAGATACAGACCCAGTGGTGCGGGCATCTTTGGAACTTGAATTAGCAACTATTGGTTTGAATGCTCTGTTTGAGCGCTTAGAAAAACTTGATCCAGCAGCTGCCATTGCCATTGATCGCGCTAATTCTCGCCGTGTCATACGTGCACTAGAAGTTATTGCAATTACTGGTAAACCTTTTACGGCCAATCTGCCACGTGAGGCCAGCACCCGCTATCCCAATGCAGTCCAGTTCGGATTAGTGATGGACCGGGATCACTTAAGTGAGCAGATTAGTGCGCGTGTTGATCGAATGTGGGAGTTAGGTTTTGTGGAGGAAGTAGAGCAGTTGCTCAAGAATGGAATTACTTCAGGTCGCACAGCACAGTTAGCTTTGGGTTATTCACAGCTTATTGCTTTTAAGAATGGGCTATTGAGTGAAGAAGAAGCAAAAGAAGACACAAAGCGGGCCACGCGCCAGTACGCCCGCCGTCAAGAGACTTGGTTTTCGCGCGATGATCGAATCAAATGGATATCACAAGCTCAGCCACGTCTAGAAACAGTGTTGCAACATCTAGAGAAGATAAACTGATGGCAATGATTGCAACGTATGGACATGGCACCGAGAATGATTTTGTACTCGTTTTCGACCCTCAAGATGAACACTCAATTACTACTGCCCAAACCGCTGCCATTTGCAATCGCCAAACTGGAATTGGTGCAGATGGATTAATACGAATAATTAAACGCGATGAGAAGTGGTTTATGGATTATCGCAATGCCGATGGTTCACTAGCTGAGATGTGTGGCAACGGAATTAGAGTGATGGCCAGGTATTTAGTGGAACGTGGCCATGTGCCTGAAGGTATTTTTGGAATCAATACGCGTGATGGAATTAAGCATTTGCGTGTTCCGATGTCAGGGGATATCTCAGTGAACATGGGAAAAGTTACTGATGAAGAGATCGCAATTACCGCAGCAAATAACGGACATATTTGGAATGGCTACAACATTAATGTTGGCAATCCGCATGCAGTTGTATTCGTTGACGACATTAATCAAGTGGGCGCCTTAGATGAGGCTCCTATTGTTAGACCTAAAGACACATATCCTGAAGGTGTCAATGTTGAATTCGTTCAGATAACAGGAGACCACGAAGTAACAATGCGCGTTTTTGAAAGAGGCAGCGGTGAAACACGCTCTTGTGGAACGGGAACATGTGCTGTTGCTCTTGCTGCATCTCTCCACACAAAAGAACGACTTCCTGCGCATTGGGTGATTAATCCACCAGGAGGACGTCTAGAAGTTTCTATTGATGGACATTCCAATGCAACACTAATTGGTCCTGCAGTTCTGGTGAAAGATGTGGATATCTCGGAGTTTTTACTTGCCTGATAAAGACTTTGATGATGAGTTTGAAGCTCTACTCGCTGAAAGCGCTCGAGTTGCCGCTGAATACGATGCCAGCGATGAGGATGAGTTAGTAGATCCAACTCAGGAACTTTCAGAGCGTCATTCATTAAGACGCGTAAAAGGTTTTTCAACGCAACTTCAAGATATTACTGAGGTTGAAAATCGTGAGTTACAACTTGAAAAAGTTGTTTTAGTAGGTGTGTGGACCGAGGGCACATCAGAGATGGCTGAGAATTCTTTAGCCGAACTCAAAGCCCTGGCTGAAACTGCAGGCTCAGAAGTAATGGAAGGAATTATTCAACGTCGCGATAAACCAGATCCTGCGACTTATATTGGATCTGGAAAAGTTGCAGAGCTTAAGCAAATTGTTGTTGCAACTGGTGCTGACACCGTGATTTGTGATGGTGAACTCTCACCTTCACAGCTTCGACAGTTAGAAGAGAAAATCAAGGTGAAGGTTGTAGATCGAACTGCTTTGATTCTAGATATTTTCGCTCAGCACGCAAAGAGTAAAGAAGGTAAGGCGCAAGTTGAGCTGGCACAAATTGCATATCTATTGCCACGACTTCGTGGTTGGGGTGATTCCCTTTCGCGCCAGGCAGGTGGACGTGCAGCGGGTGGTGCCGGTATTGGTGGACGTGGTCCAGGTGAAACAAAGATTGAAACAGATCGACGCAAAATCCGTGACAAGATGGCAAAGCTGCGCAAAGAGATTGCTGAGATGAAAGTTTCTCGTGATACAAAGCGACAAGAGCGCAAACGCTTTAATATTCCTTCTGTTGCAATTGCCGGATATACCAATGCTGGTAAATCCTCACTACTTAATCGACTCACCGATGCAGGTGTTCTGGTCGAGAATGCACTCTTTGCCACACTGGATCCAACAGTTCGTAAATCTCAAACCAGCGATGGTCGTGTTTACACATTAAGCGACACGGTGGGATTCGTTCGCCATCTGCCTCACCAACTCATCGATGCTTTCAAATCAACATTAGAAGAGGTCTCTGGCTCTGATGTCATCGTGCATGTTGTCGATGGATCTCACCCAGATCCATTTGAACAGATTCGAGCAGTTCGCGAAGTAATTGCAGAAATTGGTGGGGGAGATATCCCTGAAATCATTGCGATTAACAAAGTAGATGTTGCAAATCCTGAAGTTGTCATGGAAATTTTGCGGAAAGAACCAAACAGCTACGCATTTTCAGTGAGAACTGGCTTTGGCATTGAGGGTCTTGTGTATGCAATTGAACGTTCATTGCCAAGGCCCTCCGTTGAAATCAATGCAGTGATTCCATATGAGCGAGGAGACTTGGTTCATGAGATTCATGAACGGGGAGAAATCTTTTCTGAGGTGTATGTAGAGGCTGGAACTGCTATTCACGCCCGAGTGGATGAAACACTGGCTGCGGCGATAGAAAAGGTGCAGGTGAGGGGGGAATAACCCCGACACGCCGAGCGTTATAGCAACAGTAAAGGCTGATGTGCGCCATGATGCGCCCGCAGGAACTAGTCAAGTATGGAATCGAGGTGAGAGCAATGGCAACAGATTACGACACACCCAGAAAAACCGATGAAGAACTACATGAAGAGTCGTTAGAAGAATTAAAAGCTAAACGTGTCGATGCTCAATCCGGCCAGATCGATGTTGATGAAGCAGAAGCTGCTGAAAGTCTAGAGCTACCTGGTGCAGATTTATCAGGTGAAGAATTGGCAGTTCGAGTAGTACCAAAGCAAGTTGATGAATTCACATGTTCACGCTGTTTCCTTGTGCATCACATCACCCAGCTTGCAAAAGGCGAAGGCGCCAAAGCTGTTTGTAAAGAGTGTAATTAATTAGCTCTTAAAGCTTTAGCCAGTTGATTCGCCTTATTACTAGTAATTAACCAATAAGGCGTTTCATCTCGTTTATCAATGATTTCAACTTTCACACCAGTTGATGTCCAGAACCTGATTGCTAAGAAAGCTATGGGGTTTGCATCTCGAGATCTAATGGCTTTCATAGCTGCGCTATCTAATTCTGTGACTTCACCTACATATCTCAATTCAATGTGAGCTCGGCCCACCATGAGTTCAGACTCGTTCACGTGAATAATCAAGCGCGTACCGAACGCGATTAAAACCAACAGGACGCTGAGAACTAGAAAGGTGATGAGCGCAGCTGAGTTTCCTAAGGCTGCCCACACTGAGAGAACAAATGAGAGAAAAAAGAAGTAAATGAGTGCGAGTAGCCAGAGTGGCATACGGATCACTTCGCGGTATCGCATAGGTCATACGCTATCGGATAGTCTTTGCTTCATGAGCCGTATCGCTTCAACAGTGCCACCGCAGGGTGCCATCATTCCAGAGCGACATCCGAAAGCTCCGCCAGTTGGCTCAAAGATTCCTTCACATTTTGGTCACTGCTTCGGTTGCGGTGAACTACATCCAACTGGCTTACATCTTGTTGCATATGCAGGTGAAGGTGCCGACATTACTGCGCAATTTACTGTTACAGAAAATCACCAAGGTGCACCTGGTTTAGCTCACGGAGGTTTACTCTCTCTTGCCTTTGATGAAGCTCTTGGAAAATTAATGTGGTTACTCCGTGCACCTGCAGTTACTGCACGCCTAGAAACAGATTTCTTAAAGCCTGTTCCAATGGGTTCCACTCTGCACATCACTGCCAAAATAACTGGTCAAGTAAATCGCAAGGTGTATTCATCTGCCGAAGGACGATTGAACACTCCTGATGGGCCTCTTGCTGTGAGGGCAGCTGCGCTCTTTGTAATAGTTCCGATGGACCACTTTCTCAATAATGCACCTAAAGAGTACTTAGATCACATTTCTAAAAGTCCTGAAATCCTTGCCTTCGTTGATCCAGATTTTGAGATTAATCCTTAAATGAGCCAACTAAAAGTTTTAATCAAGCGCTTGGATCCATCGGTTCCACTTCCGCACTATGCAAAAGGTGGCGATGCTGGAGCTGATCTAGTAACTACAAAAGATTTTACATTGGCCCCAGGGGAGCGCTCTCTCATTCCAACTGGCATATCAATTGCACTACCTGATGGCTATGTGGCTTTAGTGCACCCTCGATCAGGTTTAGCAATTAAACATGGAGTCACATTAGTCAACACACCCGGCACAGTTGATGCGGGTTATCGCGGTGAAATCGCGTGTATTTTAATTAATCATGATCCCAAAGATTCAGTTTCCTTTAAGAAAGGCGATCGCATTGCCCAATTAGTCATTCAACAAGTCGAAAGAGCCGAGTTTATTGAAGTAGAGGAACTGCCTGGCTCTGGTCGAGGCAGTGATGGTTTTGGTTCAACGGGTGTGGCATGAGCGAACATAATCAAGACAAAGAGACAGTAATAAAAGCTCTTGGTGGAAAAAAGGGTCTCATTGACTCGGGTCTTCCTGCCGTAGTTTTCCTAGTTACTTTTAATCTTAGAAACAATCTGCGTGAAGCAATCGTCGCAGCTTTAAGTCTCTCAATCTGTTTAGCAATTGTCCGTTTGGCAAAAAAGGACACGATTCAGCACTCAATCTCAGGTATTTTGGGTGTTTTGATTTGTGCTTACTTTGCCAATCGCTCCGGCAATGCTTCTGACTTTTATATTCCGAAATTGCTAACAAATCTTGCATATGGCAGCGCGTATTTGATTGCAAATTTGGTGGGATGGCCATTATTGGGAATTGTTCTAGGCCCATTACTAGGTGAAAATTTTGAATGGCGCAAAAATCCGGAGCGTAAAAAGGTTTACACGCGCGCTAGTTGGATCTGGGTAGCTATGTTCTTTTCCCGCATTGCGGTTCAATATCCAATTTATCGAAGTGGAAATGTGAACTTGTTAGGCACAGTCAATCTTGCGATGGGTTATCCATTATTTTTTGCTGCTGCCTACGGGAGTTGGCTTGTGATTAAAACCGCTCCACCTGTGATTAAATCTAGCTAGTTATAAAGCAGGATTTGATGCGGGCTTCGGCATCTGAGGAAGCGACAAACAAAAGCTCATCTCCAGCAGCAAAAACATCATGTGCTTTAGCTGTGATAACACGGCCATCACGAACAATCGCGGCGAGGGCTGCATCTTCTGGAAGTTCAATTTCTTCTACCGTTTTACCAATGCATGATGATCCATCAGGAAGAGTTAACTCCACAAGATTTGCTTGACCCTTTTTGAATGAGAATAAGCAAACAACATCACCAACACTTACCGCTTCTTCAACAAGGGCTGCAATGATGCGAGGAGTTGATACCGCTACGTCCACGCCCCAAGAAGAGTCAAAGAGCCATTCATTCTTTGGGTGGTTAATTCGTGCAACAACACGTGGCACACCATATTCAGTCTTGCCCAGTAGCGATGTCACCAAATTAGCTTTGTCATCACCTGTGGCAGCAACTAAAACTTGGCATGTATTGAGGTGGGCATTATCTAAAGATGTGATCTCACAAGCATCTGCCATCAACCATTCAGCATCTGGGACGCTCTCAAGTTTTAGGGCTTTGGGATCTTTATCAATCAGTAAAACTTGATGTCCATTATCTAGAAGTTCGCGCGCGATGGCACGACCCACATTTCCTGCACCAGCGATTGCAACTCTCATTGACGCTCTCCATCTGGTGTATTGGCAAGAATTTCTTCAGTCTTGGCAATGTCTTCATCGCCCACCATTACATGGATGAGATCGCCTTGCTGCAAAACAGTGTGTTGGTCTGGAATAAGGCCAACACCAAGGCGCGTAATAAATGCAACACGTGCTGGAGTGAGCTCATCGATAAGAAGGATCTGGCGACCATACCAATCATTGTGTGGGTGCATTTCACAAAGCTGCACGGTTCCGCTGGCATCGCGCCATTCTGAACGTGAACCTTCTGGAAGCAGCCTACGTAAAATCTGATCTGTTGCCCAAAGAACTGTTGCAACCGTTGGAATTCCTAAGCGCTGGTAAATTTCAGCGCGGCCAGGATCATAAATACGAGCAACAACATTTTGAACGCCATAAGTTTCACGAGCAACACGTGCAGCCAAAATATTTGAATTGTCACCATTACTGACAGCAGCAAAAGCATCGGCATCTTGAATTCCAGCTTCACGCAGAACATCTCGGTCAAAGCCAACGCCTGTGACTGTCTTGCCCTTGAAGTTTGGACCTAAGCGACGAAAAGCCTCACGTGCTTGGTCAATGACAGCAACGGTGTGGCCAGCGGCTTCAAGATCAGTGGCTAGTGAAGAGCCGACTCGACCGCATCCCATGATGACTACGTGCATATGTATTAACTTACACCCATAAGGTTAGTTCCGTGGCACCAACTATGAAAAGAACCCTTGTGGTCGGCGAAGTTATCGAGGTAACAATAGAAAAGGTTGCCCATGGCGGCCACTTTATTGCCCGACACGAAGGCTGCGTCATTTTCGTGCGCCATGCGATTCCTGGCGAAAAGTGCCGAATCCAAATTACTTCGGTTGGAAGTTCTTTCAACCGCGGCGATGTTGTTGAAGTCTTGGAAGCTTCCAACGACCGCGTTGTTGCACCATGTGAATATTCAAACCGCAACGGGTGCGGAGGCTGCGATTTCCAACACATTACTATCGAGCGCCAGCGCATCTTAAAAGCTGATGTCATCACTGAACAATTTGCACGCATTGCGAAAATGGAAATTGCCGTTGAAGTAGAAAACGTTGGGCCAGAACTTGGATGGCGCTCTCGAATCACTTCTACAACCGATAAAAATGGACGCCTTGGCTTTATTGGATCCAGAAGTCACACGGTGATTCCAGTTTCAAATTGTTTAGTTGCCGCTAAGGACATTGGGTTTTCTGAATTAGCTGCGCGAACATGGAAAGGGGATATGCGCGTTGAGATTGCTGCTTCAAATAACGATGAGCGCTCTATTTCACTGATGCCTACTCGCGGAGAAACTAAGTCTCGTCTGAGCGAAGGCCCGGCAATTTTGCATGAAACGGTATTGGATAAAACTTTAGAGGTTAGTAACAACTCTTTCTGGCAAGGCCATGTAAAGGCTCCAAATTTGTTAAGCGAAGTTGTCCGCGAATTTGCTGGAGTTAAAAACGCCGATCATGTCTTAGATCTTTATGGTGGGGTTGGTCTATTTGCCGCCGCGTTGATCGACTCCGTTGGTTCAGAGGGAAGAATTGAACTCATTGAAGGGAGCAAGAGTGCAACTTCTGATGCTGCTAGAAATTTTGCTGAGAATACAAATATTAAAGTTATAACTGGAGATGTGGCCACACACCTTCCAAGAATTAACTCGGCAGATGTTGTAGTTCTAGACCCACCCCGCGATGGTGCTGGAAAAACTGTGGTCAGCGAAATTGCCAGACTCAAGCCACGAACAATTGTCTATGTGGCTTGTGATCCAGCGGCATTAGCGCGTGATACTGGTTACTTTTTTGAACGAGGATATTCACTCGTAAAATTGAGAGCTTTTGATCTCTTTCCAATGACACATCACATCGAATGTGTTGCGCGCTTTGAGCCCGCTAAGGTATCTTGACGCTCAAGAACGCGAAGATTTATTAGGGGAGATGATGAGTAAGAACTCTTTCAACGCAAAGAAGAATCTAGAAGTTGCGGGCAAGAGTTACGAGATTTTCGACATCTCCGGTATCGAAGGCGCATCTAGCCTTCCGTTCTCACTTAAAGTTCTTTTAGAGAATCTTCTTCGTACAGAAGATGGCGCAAATATCACCGCTGATCACATCAAAGCATTAGCTAATTGGAATCCGGCATCTGAGCCAGATACTGAAATTCAGTTCACGCCTGCGCGCGTAGTGATGCAGGACTTCACTGGCGTTCCTTGCATTGTGGATCTGGCAACAATGCGCGAGGCAATCGTTGATTTGGGTGGGGATCCATCAAAAGTTAACCCATTAGCGCCGTCTGAATTAGTAATTGATCACTCAGTAATTGCAGATGTTTTTGGTACTAAAGATTCTTTCGAGCAAAATACTGATATTGAATATGAGCGCAACCAAGAGCGTTATCGCTTTTTGCGTTGGGGCCAAACCGCCTTTGATGAGTTCAAGGTTGTGCCACCTGGAACTGGAATTGTCCACCAAGTAAATATTGAATACCTCGCTCGCGTAGTCATGACTCGCACAGTTGGTGGCGTATTACGTGCGTATCCAGACACCGTGGTGGGAACAGACTCGCACACAACGATGGTTAACGGCTTAGGAGTTCTTGGGTGGGGAGTTGGCGGAATTGAGGCAGAAGCAGCGCTCCTTGGTCAACCAGTTTCCATGCTTATTCCACGCGTTGTCGGATTTAAATTAACCGGTCAACTTCCTCTTGGAACAACTGCAACAGATATGGCCTTGACCATTACTGAAATCTTGCGCAAGCACGGAGTAGTTGGAAAATTTGTTGAGTTCTATGGCCCGGGGGTTGTTTCTGTCCCAATGGCTAACCGCACAACTATTGGAAACATGAGCCCTGAATACGGATCAACATGTGCAATATTTCCTATCGATGAAGAAGCTCTTCGTTACTTGCGCCTGACTGGTCGAAGTGATGACCAAGTTGCTTTGGTTGAGCAGTATGCAAAGAAGCAAGGTCTTTGGCATGACCCCTCTGTTGAGCCACGTTTTTCTGAGCAGGTTGAGTTAGATCTCTCCACCGTGGTGCCATCTATTGCAGGTCCTAAGCGTCCACAAGATCGCATTTCATTAAGTGATTCAAAGCTGGCCTTTGAAAAGATTTTGCCTACGTACTTCTCAGATAAAACTTATAAAGAGGAAGTTAAGGCTGGTTCTACACGTGTGAAAAATGGAGATGTAGTAATTGCATCCATCACATCGTGTACAAATACATCAAATCCATCAGTAATGATTGGTGCAGCTCTGCTAGCGAAAAAGGCCGTTGAAAAAGGTTTGAAATCAAAGCCGTGGGTCAAAACAACTCTTGCTCCAGGCTCAAAAGTAGTAACTGATTACTATGACAGAGCTGATCTCACTAAATACATGCAAGCGTTGGGCTTCCACTTAGTTGGTTACGGTTGTGTAACCTGTATTGGTAACTCAGGCCCATTGCCTATTGAAATCAGCAAGGCTGTTAATGAATCGGATTTAGCTGTAACGGCAGTTCTATCTGGAAACCGAAATTTTGAGGGCCGCATTAGTCCTGATGTGAAGATGAACTATTTGGCCTCACCACCATTGGTTGTGGCCTATGCAATCGCTGGAACTATGGATCATGACTTCGAGAAGGATTCTCTAGGGCAAGATCAAAACGGAAAAGATGTCTACTTGGCAGATATCTGGCCAACACCAGCTGAAATTCAAACTGTTATTGATTCTTCAATTTCATCTGCCATGTTTACAAAGGATTATGCCTCAGTCTTTGACGGGGACCACCGTTGGAAGTCATTGGCTACACCTGTAGGAAAAGTATTTGAGTGGGACGCTAAATCTACCTATGTGAGAAAGCCTCCGTACTTTGATGGAATGTCAAAAACCCCAACTCCGGTTGTAGATATCGCTGGCGCGCGCGTCTTGGCAGTTCTGGGTGATTCTGTGACAACAGATCACATTTCACCTGCAGGAAATATTAAAGCTGATTCACCAGCAGGTAAGTACTTAGCTGAGCACGGAATTGAACGCAAAGATTTCAATTCATACGGTTCACGCCGAGGAAATCACGAAGTAATGATTCGTGGAACTTTTGCAAACATTCGCCTCAAGAATTTGCTGCTAGATGGTGTTGAAGGTGGTTTCACTCGCAACTTCGCAACTGATGGAAAGCAATCAACAATTTATGATGCATCAGTTGCTTATCAAAGCGCTGGAACACCATTAGTTATTGTGGCTGGAAAAGAGTACGGCTCTGGTTCTTCACGTGACTGGGCTGCTAAGGGAACTGCACTACTTGGAGTGCGCGCAGTAATTGCTGAAAGTTTTGAGCGAATTCACCGATCCAATTTAATTGGAATGGGTGTCTTGCCTCTTCAATTTAAAAATGGTGAAAACGCTCAGTCTCTTGGCCTTACGGGCGAGGAAGAATTCTCAATCAGCGGCATCACAGCACTCAATACCGGGGGAGTTCCTAAGGAGCTCACAGTTACTGCTGGAAGTAAGAGATTTGTTGCAACTGTGCGCATAGATACACCAGGAGAAGCTGACTACTACCGCCACGGTGGAATCATGCAATACGTTCTTCGCTCGCTCTTAAACGCATAAGCATCTAAACTTAACTCCATGTTGAGCCAGATTAACTCCCCAGCCGATTTGGCTTCCCTCTCTCAGGCCGATCTCATTGAGCTCAGTGCAGAGATCCGGGCGCTGCTCATCGAAAAAGTCTCAAAGACTGGTGGCCACTTAGGCCCAAACTTAGGCGTTGTTGAACTAACAGTTGCAATTCACAGAGTTTTTGAATCACCAAAGGATGTCATCGTCTTTGATACAGGACATCAATCCTACGTTCACAAGATGCTCACTGGTCGCGGCGATGCTTTTGATACTTTGCGCCAACGCGGAGGCATCTCTGGTTATCCAAATCGCAGAGAAAGTGAACACGATGTCATTGAGAATTCTCATGCATCAACGGCGCTTTCTTGGGGCGATGGGATTTCCAGAGGTTTCTCATTGCAAGGTGCTAAGGATCGACATGTAGTTGTTGTGGTTGGCGATGGTGCACTCACCGGTGGAATGTCGTGGGAGGCATTAAACAATATTGCCCCTGAGCAAAAGAGAAACCTAGTAATTGTTGTGAATGACAACGAGCGTTCTTATTCACCGACAATTGGTGGAGTCGCTACCTATCTTTCAACTCTTCGCGTCACAAGTGGATATGAGAAGTTCCTGGATTGGGGCAAAGAAGTTCTCCATAAGACTCCAGTTGTTGGAATGCCAATTTATGAGACTCTGCATGGAATGAAAAAGGGAATTAAAGACATTGTTGCACCGCAAGGCATGTTTGAGGATTTAGGGCTTAAGTATTTAGGCCCAATCGATGGTCACGATATTGCTGCAATGGAAAGAGCTCTACAACAAGCCAAAGAGTATGGGGCGCCAATCTTGGTTCATGCCATTACTGAAAAAGGTAAGGGCCATAAGCCAGCAGTTGCCGATGAAGCTGAGAAGTTCCATGCAGTTGGCGTGATTGATCCTGAATCAGGGGAGCCGCTAGCAAAGAGTGGAACATCGTGGACGAAAGTCTTTGCACAAGAGTTAGTAGAGATTGGCAATACCCGCTCCGATATTGTGGCAATTACTGCTGCAATGCTGGGCCCAACTGGTCTGGATCAATTCCAAGCCGCCTATCCTGAGCGCACAATTGATGTTGGAATTGCAGAACAACATGCAGTAACTAGTGCTGCGGGTTTAGCGTTCACGGGACTTCATCCAGTAGTTGCGGTGTATTCAACCTTCCTTAATCGCGCTTTTGATCAAATGCTCTTAGATGTTGCTCTGCATAAGGCTGGGGTTACATTTGTTCTAGATCGCTCTGGTGTGACAGGTGATGATGGTCCATCACATCACGGTATTTGGGACTTGGCATTAACTGGAATTGTTCCAACAATGCATGTTGCAGCCCCTAGAGATGGTGCTCGTCTAAAAGAACTATTGCGAGAAGCCGTTGCAATTAACGACGCTCCTTCTATGGTGCGCTTTCCAAAAGGTACTGTGCAAGAAGATATTCCTGCATTCGAGCGACGAGATGGCATAGACGTTCTCTATCGCGGCGAGAGTGCTGATGTTTTGATGATTAGCGTTGGTGCAATGGCTGCAATTGCAGTTGAAGCTGCCTCGTCTGCTTATCGTGAAGGTGTTGGTGTAACTGTCATTGATCCACGTTGGGTCAAGCCATTGCCAGAGTCATTAGTTCGTATGGCAGAGCGCTATAAGAGTGTTGTTGTTCTAGAAGATGGAATTAGACATGCAGGTATTGGAAGCTCTATCTCTGAAATGTTTAGAGATGCAGGAGTATTAATCCCACTTCATTCCATTGGCGTTCCACTTGAGTTTATTGAGCACTCTAAACGTGGTGAGATTTTGAGCGATATCGGTATTACAGCTCAAAACATTTCACGCAGCGTAGTTGAGTGGAGCAGCACTCTTAAGGAAGAGATGCAATTCCCTTCGGATGAAAACGCTGACCGCAAGCAGCCTCGCTAATACCTTCACGATCCAAGTACGGCAAGATGCCACCTAAGTGCATTGGCCATCCAGCACCCATCAACATGCAGAGATCAATCTCCGCAGCAGTTGAAACAACACCTTCATCGAGCATCATTCGAGCTTCAACGGCAAGGGCTGTCAAGGCACGGCTGCGAACCTGCTCAGCAGTTGAAGGTGTATCACCTTTATGAATAAGGGCTAGTGCTGCAGGGTTTGCGCCATAACTTCCATCTTCGTTTTTAACATAGAAGTTTCTAACGCCTTCTTTAACCATTGCTGCCATTGTTGGTGAGATTCGGTAGCGATCACCAAGGTTTGCATGCAAAGTTTCAGACACGTGTAATGCAACTCCAGGTCCCACTAGATCTAGAAGTTGGAATGGTGACATTGGGAAACCAATGGAGCGCATAGCGTTATCTGCCACCTCTGGTGAAGTGCCTTCATCGACAGCGTCGGTGATTTCGCCCATGAAGCGAGTTAACAAGCGGTTAACAACAAAGCCAGGCGCATCTTTGCAGATGATCATGGTCTTCTTGAGCTCTTTGCCAACAGCGATAGCAGTTGCTGTGGTTGCATCATCAGTCTTACTTGTCCGTGCAACTTCAAGCAAAGGCATGACAGCTACTGGGTTAAAGAAGTGGAAACCAACAACTCTTTCAGGATTTTTAAGTCCTTCACTCATGCGTTCAACTGAAAGTGAAGATGTATTCGTGGCCAAAACACACTCTGGTGAAACAATTGTTTCAAGCTTCTTGAAAAGCTCCTGCTTGAGAGATAGTTCTTCAAAGATGGCTTCAATAATGAAGTCGCATCCTGCAAATGTGTTTTGATCTGAAGATCCAGAAATAAGTAGAGACAAGCGAGCTGCAGATTCAGCGCTCATGCGCTTCTTCTCAACTAATTTCGCTAACTCATTTTTAACCCAAGCCACACCTTTGTCGGCGCGCGCTTGATCAATATCTGTCATAACAATTGGGCACTTGAGATTACGTAGAAGGAGAAGTGCTAGTTGTGAAGCCATGAGTCCTGCGCCAACAACTCCCACTTTGCCCACCTTGCGAGCAAGAGCTGGCTTTGGCGCACCTTCTACTTTTTTACGCTTCTTTTGAATGACATTGAATGCATAGAGAGATGCACGCAGCGGATCACTCATTGTTAAATCAGCTAGAGCTAAATCTTCAGCATCAAAGCCAGCACCTAGTGTGTTGCTTTTGGCTGCACTAATAAGTTCAAGGGCCTTCATTGGTGAGGCTATTTCAGCGCCGCCGTACTTCTTAAGTGCTGCGGCTCTTCCAGTTGCAAGAGCGCTTTCCCAAGCTGGATCTTGGCTGTAGTCCTTACGCTCGACTTTAGTTGTCCCGTTGAGAACATGTGCCGCAAAAGCAATGGAGCGCTCTAGGAAATCAGATGGCTCAAACACCGCATCAACAACTCCCAATTTAAAAGCATCTTTAGCTTTCATCATGGTGTTGTTATTGAGAGCATTTAACATGATTACTTGAACTGCGCGCTCAGGCCCAATTAACTTAGGCAAAATAGTTGCACCGCCCCAACCCGGAACTAATCCAAGAAATACTTCAGGCAGAGCAGTAAATGCTGTGGAAGCAAGTGTGCGGTAGTGGCAGTGAAGTCCAACTTCTAGACCGCCACCAAGTGCCAAACCGTTGATGAAAGCAAATGTTGGAATCTTTGATTCACCTAAGCGGCGAAAGACGTCGTGGCCCAACTTACCTATACCCAGTGATTGTTCTCGGCTAGTAATAAATGAGAGGGCTGATAAATCAGCACCTGCTGCAAAAATAAAGGGCTTACCAGTCAGTGCAATTGCTGCCGGATTAAGGGCAGTAGCTGCAGTAATAGCTGCATCTAATGCGAGTAGTGACTGTGGGCCAAAAGTATTGGGGCGATTGTGATCAAGTGAGTTATCTAAAGTGATCAGAGCTAAGACGCCTTTGGCGCCGAACGCGCTCAAATCAACTTGTCGCACTAGGGCTTGAGTGACTACCTCTTCAGGTGCACCTTCTGGAAGTTTGATATCTACGCTCATTTATTTCACCTGACCATTAAAGTGTGGGTTTTCCCAAATAACAGAACCACCCATACCAAGACCGATACACATAGTTGTTAAGCCATATCGCACCTCTGGATGAGTTTCAAAAGATCTAGCTAGATTGAGCATCAAGCGCACACCAGATGATGCAAGTGGATGTCCTACTGCAATAGCTCCACCGAATGGATTAACACGGGCGTCATCATCGGCAATTCCAAAGTGTTCAAGAAAAGCTAAGACCTGTACGGCGAAAGCTTCATTAATTTCAAAAAGTCCAATGTCTTCAATGCTCAATCCTGCTTGCGCAAGCGCTTTAATCGTTGAAGGAACTGGTCCGAATCCCATTACTTCTGGCTCTACGCCAGCAAATGCATACGTTACTAATCGAGCTTTAATTCCTAACCCAAGGGCTTTGGCTGTGTCTTCACTAGCAAGAAGCGCCGCAGTTGCTCCATCATTTAATCCAGATGAGTTTCCGGCAGTAACACGACCTGCTGGGCGAAAGGGAGTCTTTAAGCCAGCTAGTCCTTCCATCGTAGTTGTTGGACGAGGCGCCTCATCGACTGTTGCAATTGTCCAACCTAACTCTGCACTACGTGCAGCTGTTGGAATAAGGTCGCGCTGAATCAAACCAGCTTCATAAGCCTTGGTTGTTTTGATTTGTGAGTTAAGCGCATACTTATCTGCGCGCTCTTTTGTAATAGTTGGAAAGCGATCATGCAATCTTTCAGCCGTTGCACCCATTGCAAGGGCATCTTGTTCAACTAGCTTCTCAGCTAAGTAGCGAGGATTAGGATCCATCAATTCACCCATTGGATGATTTCCCATATGTTCAACGCCGCCTGCAATAGCAATATCGTTTGAACCAAAAGCTATTGCACCTGCAATTGTTGTTACTGCAGTTAATGCACCAGCGCACCAGCGATCAATTGAATAGCCAGGAACAGTGTTTGGTAATCCCGCTAGGAGCGTGGCACTTCGGCCAATGTTCATGCCTTGATCACCAGTTTGTGTTGCAGCAGCAATAGCCACATCATCAATTGCGCTGTGGTCAACTTTTGGATTTCTATCTAAGAGTCCACGAATTGCGCGCACCATCAAATCATCGGCGCGAGTACCTGCATACATCCCTCCTGCTTTTCCAAAAGGTGTGCGAACGGCATCGACTAAGACAACTGAGCGAGACATAGTGATCCTTTACTAGGGGTGGATATAGCGGTTATGTTACCCGCCAGTAAGGAATTACGACAGCGCTTAGGCTGGAGTGAGCGCAGGCGTGCGAGGCTTTGAGAGATAAGCACCAATGACAGTGGTGAGATAGATCGCCCAGATGCCTAGTTGTAGCCATGATGTTGTGTTATCAAAGCCCACAAGGCCGCCCAGTGTTGCGCCAAGCAAAGAGTCCTTAGGAATCAGGCTTGAAACATCCCAGGCATAGGACTCTGCACCAGGAAGCCACCCAAGCTCTTGAAATTCATGAACTCCGTAGGAAAGAACTCCGGCTGCAACAACTACTAATGCAACACCGGTGTAGCGGAAGAATTTACTTAAATCGAGTTTGATGGCTGACTTGAAAATCATATAACCCAGAGAGATTGCAACTGCAAAACCAAGGATCAATCCCAATGCAGAACTACGAGTGTCTGCAACTGTTTTAAAGTTTGTATAAACAAATAGAGCAGTCTCTAATCCTTCACGAATAACAGCGAAAAACGCTGCCCCAGCAAGGGCTAGAGGCCCTGTGCGCAAAGCTGAATCTACTTTGCCATGCAGGTCGGCCTTTAAAGAGCGAGCAGTTCGCTTCATCCAAAAAACCATCCAGGTGACAAGTGCTACAGCTAGAAAAGAAGTTGTTCCTACAAAGAGTTTTTCAGCACGCGCTGTTAACTCTTCAGATGTTTTAGAAAGAACTAAACCAAGGCCAATGCTTCCAACGATGGCTGCAGCTACTCCGCTCCACAATGGGGCTAAAAGCGTCTTGCGGTCAGTTTTTAGAATGTAGGCAACCAAGATGCCGATGATCAGGGCAGCTTCAAGGCCTTCGCGAAGGGCGATGATAAATGTGCTCAACATGAGAGAAAATCTAGGGGGTAGGGGGTATTTACGCAACTCTTATGTTGCGTAAATCAGGCTTCCTCGGGTGTGGTTTCTGGCACAGGCTCAGGCGTGGGAAGCGCCTCTTTTTCTAGCAAAGCCATCGTGATGGCCTGGCCGACTAGATCCACCTGCCATTGTCTGGCACCAAGTGAGAGTAAATGCTCACTGACAATGTGGGGAGAGGATTGGGTTGTTGATGGTGTTGGGGGAGCCCAACAAATGCGACGAACAATTTCTGGAGTAATCAAGTTCTCCACGGGAATATTGTTTTCTTGAGCAATGATTTCAATACGAGCTCGTGCATGTGATAGCGGTGCATATTTTTCTGGAAACTTATCTCTCCACAACTTAATGGGCGGCAAAGTATCTGCATTGGTGCGAAGTGCGGGCCAGTCTTTTTCTTCTAGGGCAGTTGCTCGTGCCACCGCATCTAGCCAGGCCTTTAAATTTTCTAACCAACGCGCTCGAAGTCCAAGAGGGCGTAGCACCTTTTCAAACTCTTTTTTCGTTGTAACAGGATTAAGTGCAATCTCAACTATTGCAGAGTCGTTGAGTAACTTTCCGCCAGCAATATCTTGCGACTTTGCAATCTCATCGCGTGTAACCCAAAGCTCACGAATAATTGCTAACTGATCTCTTCGCTTAATTTTGTGCATTCCGGAAGTTCTTCTCCACGGATCTACGCGAGGTGGTGGTGGTGGCGCTAAAAGAATTGAAGCAAACTCTTCATGAGCCCATGTATCTTTTTTCGCATCAACTAATAGCGCTTCAACTTTATCGCGCAGTTCAACAAGTAGTTCAACATCGAGGGCTGCATATGTCAGCCAATCTTGGGGTAGTGGTCGCACAGACCAGTCTGCAGCACTGTGTTCTTTAGCAAGTGAAACACCCATCAGTGATTCCAAAAGCGGGCCAAGTCCAACACGAGGCAGACCTGCGATACGCCCCCCTAACTCAGTATCAAATAAGCGCTTTGGGTTTATTCCTAATTCCCGAAGACAGGGCAAATCTTGGGTGCTGGCATGCAGAATTACTTCATCAGTGTTGAGAAGATCATTGAGTTCAAGCATCAGTGGGTGACCTGGGCCAAAAGCAATGGGGTCAATCAAATGTAATCCACCATTGGTGCGCTTAATCTGAATTAAATATGCACGTGCGCTGTAACGAAATCCTGAGGCTCGTTCGGCATCAACAGCAAAGGGACCACTGCCTTGGGCCAATTGTTCTAAAGCAGATTTAAATGATGTCTCACTGTCGATTACTGCGGGCGTACCACCGGCGGGGGTAAGCAGTGGTGTTGCAGTTATCTCCTCAGACATGTGCTGGCTTAACGACGTCTGGCAGATGAAATAGTTGATACGCCATCTGGAATCGGTTCAAGACCAGCGACATCAGTGATTAAGCGACACCATCCAGCGATGTGTTTCATAATTTCAATCGGATCTGTAATTGCAGGTGTCCAAGAAG
Organism: Actinobacteria bacterium IMCC19121; assembly: GCA_002284895.1. GTDB lineage: Bacteria > Actinomycetota > Actinomycetes > Nanopelagicales > Nanopelagicaceae > Planktophila. Next base: position 1,196,399 of record CP015605.1, on the reverse strand, counting down.
CACGAATCTCAATTTCTGATTCATCATTTCGTGGAGATAGTTTTCCGAAAGAGGCACTTGATACACGAGTAACGGTTCCACTTGGTGCAGCAAGTGCACATTCTTCACTTTCTAGCGCTTCAAGAAACCAGCTCCAACCGACTTCTGGTAGTAGAGGATCTTGTTGCATAACCGGGTCAACATCTGCACGGACGAAAGTTACACAACGAAATTCACCTTCCCAGGTGTCTTGTCCGCCAGGCTCATGTAATAAGACAAAGCGACCTGAAGCAATTTCATCTTCGTCATCGCCTAGCAAGCCGTTACTAACATCGGCTGAGAATGCGAAAGAGTATGTAGCTAGTTTTTGAGGGGCTGGAACTTCTTCTAAAACTATTTCAGCGCGTGGCGTAAAAGTACGTAAGGAGTTTACTAAATCTTCAAACCCTCTGGCATCCACTGGTTAAGAATAAACAGTTAGAAGTGCTTTTCATGGGAGGCAGGGCGGTATCCTTGCTCATATGGCCTCGCTACTTGCAATTCTTTCAAGCATGTTGTGGGGCACTTCAGATTTTGAAGGTGGCCGATTAAGTAAAAAGCATGCACCTCTAGCCGTACTTGGTTTTTCTCAAGTTCTTGGTTTAGTTTTCGGAATTGCTTTAATGCTTGTTTCTGGCGCTTGGCATGCCACTGCTCTGGGATCGAATGGATATTTAGTCCCCGGAATATTTGCAGGATTGTTAGGTTATTTTGGTTTGTTCTGTCTTTATGCCGGTTTATCAACTGGGCGAATGGGTGTCGTATCGCCAATAAGTTCCATGGGAGCAATTGTTCCCCTGACGTATGCACTACTTAATGGTGACAAACTTTCAGTTATAACTTCTATTGGAGTTGTGTTGGCATTGGTAGGAGTTTTTTGTGCCAGTGGGCCAGAGCTTTCACAAGGTCTACCTATAAAGCCTTTGCTTCTTGCGCTAGGTGCAGCCTTTGGATTTGGTACCGCATTAACTTCTATGTCGATTGGGGCCCAATCAAGTGCGCTAATGACAATGGTGTCAATGCGTGGGGCAACTTTCTTTGTAACTATTGCTCTGGCACTTAAGTTTCGCACTTTGGGCGGGTTTTCAAAAAAGGAATATCCATCACTGATTTTTATTGGAATCGCAGACTTCCTGGCTAATGTTTTACTGGGTGTTGCGTGTACTAAAGGACTGGTTTCAATCGCGATGGTCTTGGGCTCTCTCTTTCCTATCGCAACAGCGTTGTTGGCATTTAGGTTTTTGCATGAGCGGTTACAAAAAGTCCAATACATCGGAATTGCATTAGCTGTTACTGGAGTAGCCCTTATTTCTGCCTTTTAGTTGTGAGCAACGTAAAAATCAGTGCCATCAATGTGATTATGTGTGTGGTGAGCAAATCTATTGAGTAGAGCTTGCCAATCAATTGGGTGATCGCCTCCGGTAACTGGAGTAACACTGAGTTCTAGTTGATCAATCAAACCTTGATCAATGAGTTCAAAAATTATTGAGGTTCCTGCCTCTACTAAAACTCTTTCGCCAAATACTGATTTAGCCTTGGCTAAAGCTTCTGCAGGCGACATATTCCAAAGATGTGATAAATCATTACCAACAACGGGATTAATGCTCGATCGTGAAAGAATTACTAAGGGAACTGGACTTTGTTTGTATGGTTCATGACGTGCAGTATTTCCACCAATTAATATGCAATCGACCTTTCGGCGCCTAGTTAAAAAGGCTTTACGATCGGCATCTGATGAAACTCCATTAGAGCTATTTTCTTTTGATGTGGATCCATCTCGCCCGACAACCAGCGATGCAACTGTGCTCATTTGTCCAACTATCGCAGATTCCGAGGCAATTCTCAGGCGTAAATCACGCTCATAAGTTGAGATGTCGCAATAAACCTCGTTAGCCTTAAACCATGTATCGGCGCATTCTTCCTCACGCTGCTGTGGCTATAGCCCTTGCAGTTGGATTGCTGGCCCCTGCTCACGCCGCGCCATCATTGGCCGAAGTTCAGGCAAAGGTGAGATTCCTTGAAGAGGAAGCGACTACAGCAGCCGAAGGTGCTCAGGAAGCAAAAGTTAAATTGATTGCTCTGACTCGCACACTCAATGGCATTAAAGCAAAAGCAGCTGTCCAAGGTGAAACTCTTTCTGCGCTTCAAAAATCTTTAGGTACTATCGCAATCGAGCAATACAAGGCCGGGGGATTAGGTCAATCACTTGAACTTCTCTTTTCTTCAGACCCCACTCTTTATTTGTCCTCAGCCGGTGCTTTGGATGCAATAAGTAGACGTAAATCTGCCCAGCTTCGAAAGTATGAAGCAGCTCAGCAGAGATTAAGTGCAACTACTTTGACGGTGAATGACAAATTAGCTTTAGTGGTTGCAGCTGAAAAGAAATTTAAGGCCCAATCAGCAATGGCACAAGAAAAGCTGGCACAAGCTGAAGCCTTGCTCTCAAAGTTAACTAAAGCCGAGCGAGAGCGATTAGCAAAGTTAGCGGCAGAACAAGAAGATGCTGATCAAGCCGATTCACAGGCCGCAGCCCGAGCCCTAACTGGAATTTCGGGCCGTGCGGGTATTGCAATCAAGTATGCACTCAAGCAAATTGGTGATCGCTATGTGTTTGGTTCGGCAGGGTTAGTCACTTGGGACTGTTCTGGATTAACAATGCGCGCCTACCAAGCCGCTGGAGTTTCACTTCCACACTCTTCTGCAGCCCAGTCTCGAATGGGAAAGAAAGTATCTACGAAGGCACTTAAGCCTGGAGATCTACTATTTTTTGGTCGTCCAGTTTCACACGTTGGAATGTATATCGGTGGAGGGAAAATGGTGCATGCACCGCGATCAGGTTCTCGTGTGAAAATTACAACGAGCGGATCCCTTGGAAGAAAACCTCTAGTGGGAGCTCGCCGTTTCTGATAAAACTCTATTTGTAACTAATGATTTCGGTCCACGGGCCGGAGGTATAGAAACCTTCATCATTGGTTTAATTGAACGTCTGCCAAAGTCCAGCATCATTGTTTATACCTCTGCGCAAGAGCAAACACGCAACTACGACGCTGCATGGCTGCACGATTATGGTGTGGAAGTTATACGAGATCGTTCAAAAATCTTGCTTCCATCACCACGGGTAAACCGAGCGGTTGCAAAAATCGTGAGCCAGCGCGCAATCAAAACCGTAGCATTTGGCGCAGCTGCGCCTTTGGGATGGATGTCATCAACTTTGCGCAAGGCCGGTGCACAACGCATAGTTGCACTGACCCATGGACATGAAGTCTGGTGGGCAAAGGTTTTTCCATTCAACTTAATTCTGAGGCGAATCGGAACCACGACTGATTCCTTGACTTATCTTGGCGATTTCACTCGTTCGGCAATATCAAAAGCACTAACAGCCAAGAGTGCAGCAGCAATGCAAAAGATTGCACCTGGCATAGATGTTGATCATTTTACTTCTGTAGATGCAACCGCATTGCGCCAATCTTTAGGGCTCAGTGAGGAGAAAGTAATTGTTAGCGTGGGCCGCCTTGTGCATCGAAAAGGGCAGGATTTTCTCATCGAGTCCATGCCACAAATACTCAAACAAGTTCCAAATGCTCACCTATTACTTGTTGGCCAAGGTCCCTATAGAGACCACTTGGAAAAGTTAGTGACTCAACATAGCCTGCAAGAAAATGTGAGTTTCATTGGACGTATCCAATACAAAGATCTTCCGGAATATATCTGCGTGGGAGATATCTTTGCAATGCCATCTCGATCCAGGTTTGGTGGCTTAGAAGTGGAAGGTTTGGGCATTGTTTATCTTGAAGCAAGTTCTTGTGGTTTACCAGTTATTGCTGGTGAATCTGGGGGAGCACCTGATGCAGTTCTAGAAGGTGTAACAGGCTTTGTTGTTGATGGAACTAACACAAGCCAAATCGCACATAGAGCGATACAACTTTTAAATGATGAAAATCTACGCCGGGAAATGGGTAGTGCAGGTCGCGCTTGGATTGAAAAGGAATGGCGCTGGCAGATTTGGGCTAGTAAGTTTTCTGAACTACTTGCCAGGTAATCCTTGCTCATGCATGGCATGAACTGCTGCGGTTCTATTAGTAACTTCTAACTTTCTATAGATTGACGCTAAATGCGTTTTAACTGTGGCTGGACTTATGAATAAACTCTTAGAGATTTGCGCAGTAGTTTGCCCGCGTTCTAACTGAGCAAGAAGGTCAAATTCGCGTGCAGTCAATGAGTTATGAGTGTGTTTGAAAACTTTCTCCAAACCCGCAGCACTAAAGCTCAGTGGAGCGGCCAGACTGTGTTGAATCGCAGCCACCAGAGCAGGAATAGGTTCAGATTTAGAAACGAAAGCACTTGCACCAGCCTTCATGGCAGCGCGAATGTAATTCTCTTGATCGTTAAGGGTTAAAACTACAATCCCAATTTCTTGGGAAAGGTTTCTTATCCAACTCACTAATTCAAAGCCACTGCCATCTGGCAGGTTTATATCGATTGTTACGACATCAGGTCGTAGTGCTGCGATAGAAGCCCGCGCCTGAAGAACAGAAGAAGCCTCCGTAATGTCACTGAAACCTTCATGTGAGAGGGCACGCTTTAACCCTTCACGCACCAGGGCATGATCATCAACTATGAGTAATCTGCTCATGGAGTAAGTAAGTCCAAAGAGATTTCGATGGCGGTGCCGGTGAAATCAGAATGTAGATCTATGTGACCACCCAGAGCGCTAATACGCTCTGAGATTCCTTGCAAACCATGATGGTTCTCAATCGGGTGCGCCCCGCCAATTCCATTATCGATCACAGTGATAGTGAGTCGAGTTGCCTGTGAATGCTCAGTTACATTGTGAATAATCTCTTCAAAAACTTTATTGAGCTCATGGGTCAATTCAGGTTGAGATCCAAGAGGATCTGGCTCATGCGTATCAGCACGAAGTTCAAATATTTCGCTGCGCACTTTCTCGATGAGCGTATTGATATCAAAGCGCGCAGAACGCAATCCTGCACGTTTGATCTCATCGGTTTCTTGAAACAACAAGGAATCTAACCCATAGCCCAACCCCACGAGATCTTGGGCTATGCCATCGTGGAGCTCTTGTGCGAGTTTTACCCGCTGCGTGAGGCTCACATAATTACTTTGTGAAGAGTTGTTCAATCTCCTTTGCGAATTCCTTCGCAACGACGTGTCGTTTAACAGAAAGCTTTTGAGTTAAGTGTCCACCAGCGATTGTGAAATCTGTTGTCAAAATAGTGAACTTACGGATTGATTCCGCTTTACTCACAGCCTTGTTGGCATCATCCACTGCGGTTTGAACAACAGCGATGAGATCAGGGTCATTTGCAAGATCGGCCATAGAAGCACCTTCCTTCTTATGGTTTGTAACCCAGCCCTTCAGTGCATCCTGATCAATTGTTACAAGTGCTGCGATGAATGGTTGATTATCGCCAACCACCATGCACTGGCTCACAAGTGGGTGAGCACGTAGACGATCTTCTAGAACCGCTGGAGCAACGTTCTTTCCGCCAGCAGTAACGATAAGTTCCTTCTTGCGCCCAACGATATAGAGGAAACCTTCATCATCGAGCTTGCCCAAGTCGCCAGACTTAAACCATCCTTCAGAATCAAATACTTCAGCGTTTGCAGCATCGTTTTGCCAGTATCCGCGCATAACAATTGCGCCACGGATAAGAACTTCACCATCTTCAGCAATCTTGATTGAAGTTCCAGGAATTGGACGTCCAACAGAACCAACACGATGTGCACCAGTTAAGTTCAAAGTTGCGCCAGCAGTTGTTTCAGTTAAACCGTAGCCTTCTAAAATAGTTACGCCAGCACCGCGATAGAAATGGCCCAAACGCACACCTAGTGGAGCACCACCAGAGATTGCAGCTTCAACGCATCCACCCATTCCGGCGCGAATCTTTGAGTACACCAACTTGTCAAAGAGACCGTGCTTAAGTGTAAGAAGTGGAGATATCCGCTTCTTATCCATGGCCTCTGAATAAGCAATCGCTACTTCTGCAGCTTTTCTAAATATCTTTCCCTTACCTGCAGCTTCTGCGCGAGCTTCAGCTCCGTTATAAATCTTTTCGAAAATACGTGGAACAGCTAAAACGAAAGTCGGCTTAAATGAAGCTAAATCAAATGGAAGGCGTCCGACAGGATCACTGCAATGGGCAAGGTGTAGTCCTGAGTTGATTGCACCAATTTGAACCATGCGACCAAAGACGTGAGCAACAGGCAAGAAGAGCAAAGTTGATCCACCTGGCTTTAGGAATAAATCACTTGCACCCTGCACAACATTTCCGCACTCTGCTAGGAAGTTGCCATGAGTGAGTGAAACACCCTTAGGTTTTCCAGTAGTACCTGATGTGTAAATAAGTGTTGCCAAAGTATCTGGTCCAAGTGCAGCGCGACGACGTTCAATTTCATCATCTGATACTTGAGCACCGGCATTTCGAAGAACTGTAAGAACATCCTCAGTCATCACCCAGACATGCTGAGTGTGTGCAGGAATAACAGTTTGAACTAATTCACGTAGCGCTGGAGTTTCAACAATGATTCCAACGGTTGCAGAGTCATTGAGAATCCAATCAATCTGCTCTGCAGATGATGTGTCATAGATTGGAACTACAACCGCTCCGGCATACCAAATAGCAAAATCTAAAATGGTCCACTCATAACGGGTGCGGGCCATGATTGCCACACGATCACCAATTCCAATACCTGCAGCGATTAATCCCTTGGCAGTTGCTCGGACTTCCTCATCAACTTCACGGGCAGTGACACTTTGCCATCCATCGCCGAGTGGGCGCGACATCGTGATGCGCTCTGGCTCAAACCAAGCGCGTTCAGCAATCAGATTTGTCAGATTGCCAGCAGTAGCTGAAGGGACAAGGGCGGGAGTTGTGACTTCATTCATGGGGCTAACGCTAGCGTGAGAAATATGAAATACGGAAGAGGGTAACCTTGACCCATGAGCGATTTGAGCAGTTCAACAATTACGATCGATGCCCCAGTAGCCGATGTCCAGGCAGCCCTTTTTGCCCTTGACCAATATCCAACCTGGTCGAGTGCGATTAAGTCCAGCGAGGTCGTTGAAAGTGATGACCAGGGACGTGCCACCAAGGTAAAGATGACAATTGATGCCGGCATGATGAAAGATCGCGTGATTTTAGATTACGACTGGAGCAATGCTCCTGCCAAACTTTCATTCTCACTCGATGATGCAGATCTTCTTACTGGAATGGATGGTTCTTACTCCATTAAGGCAATTGATGAAGACACTACCCAAGTTACATATGAGCTAGGTGTTTCTCTTTCAATGCCAATTCCAGCAATGATGCGTACGAAGGCAGAGAAGACGACAATTGATCAAGCACTTGCACAACTTAAAGCTGCGCTAGAAGCTTAATCACACACTCATGTCATTAACAATTGGTATCGATGTTGGCGGAACAAAAGTTCTGGGCGGCGTTGTTGATGAAGCTGGAAAAGTTCTTACAACTGCTAGAAAAGACACACCTCGACAAGGTGGAAGTGCGCTAACACAGACCATTGCTGATGTTGCCAAAGAATTACTCGAACAACATTCAGTTGCATCAGTAGGAGTTTCTGCTGCAGGCTTTGTTTCCTCCAATCGAAAAACCATGCTGGCCACTCCCAACATTGCTGACTGGAATGGTGTTGATCTAGATAACCAACTGACAACACTCATCGGACTTCCTGTTGTTATTGAAAATGATGCCAATGCTGCGGCATGGGGTGAAGCAAAGTTTGGTGCAGGCAAAAATCAAGATCACATGATGATGCTTACGGTGGGAACTGGAATTGGTGGAGGCATTGTTGTTAATGGTGCTCTCTACCGAGGTGCTTTTGGAATTGCAGCTGAGTTTGGACACATGCGCGTTGTTCCAGAAGGGCATATCTGTGGCTGTGGTGCTCGTGGTTGTTTTGAACAATATGCATCAGGAAATGCATTGCTTCGACATGCCAGAGAAGCAATAAACGCTAGTCCAGAAGTTGCTCGTAATCTGCTCTCACGTGGCGATGGAACTGTTGCAGGACTGACAGGTCAGGCAATTACCGAAGCTGCCCGAGATGGTGATCCCGTGGCTCTGGCTGCTTTCAACACAACTGGTCAGTGGTTAGGCGCCGGTATTGCATCACTTGCTGTTCTACTAGATCCAGCCTGTGTTGTTATCGGTGGGGGAGTCATTGATGCTGGTGAGATTTTATTGAAACCAACACGTGAATCACTAGAGCGCAATATGCCATTTGCTGGCAAACATCCTTATCCGCAGATAATTGCGGCGCAGTTGGGCAATGAAGCCGGACTTGTAGGAGTTGCTGACTTAGCTAGAAGTTAATTCTCAAATGGGTATTTCAACCCAATGTGAGAGCGCACGGTATCCATAATCTCCATAATCGCAATGGTGTCTGCCCACGTGAGAATCGGTGATTCTTTGGCCCCGCTTTTAACCACACGGGCAAATTCAACTGCCTGTTCGCGCAATCCATGGCCTATGTAATCAGATGGATACTCAGTGACCGTTCCATCAAAGAGTGTAAGGCGCATAGATGTTGGGTTATAGAAGGTTCTGTCTACTTCTAAATAGCCATTCAGACCTGCAATCACTGCAGTGCAAGGCGTCTGCACAACCATTGTTGTGTTCAAAATAGCCTGCGCACCATTGGAGTAATCAAAAATCATTGAACTTTGTGCATCAACACCTTTGTCGGTAAGAACAGCAGTGGATGTGATTGATTGTGGAACTCCTAAAATCATATGTGCAAATGAAATTGGATAGATTGCAAGATCAAGTAGAGCACCTCCAGCAAGTGAAGGCTCCACAAGACGTGGGATGTTTTGATCGGCTAAGCGTTGGCCATGATCGGCGTGAATAGTTGTGATCTGTCCCAAAACTCCACTTGCAACGATTTCGCGAATCTTTGCATAGTGAGGTAAAAACCGTGCCCACATCGCTTCCATCAATGCCACATTATTTGCCTTAGCCGCTGCCACCATTTCTTTTGCCTCAGCAGCATTTACCGCAAATGGTTTCTCACACAGAACCGGCTTACCTGCATTAAGGGCTGCAATTGCATTCTCTTTATGGGAAGGGTGCGGGGTTGCAACATAAATGGCATCAATATTTGGATCGTTGAGTAAATCCTCATAGCTTCCATAGGCTTTTGCACCCGGAATACTTTTCACAAAACCTTCAGCTTTTTCTAAACTTCTAGATCCAACTGCAGCCACGACATGATCACCTAGGAGTGCAATATCTGTTGCAAAGACACGAGCAATTCCTCCAGTTCCGATAATTCCCCATTTAAATTGACTCATAGCATTGCTCCATCATCCTCGTGGTAACCACGATGAAACCAGCGATTGACTGCGCGCTTAATCGCGCGCCACATTGCACGTGGTGATTGTTGTGGGGGATTGGGTGGAATGAATCGATGTGAATCCTCAATCGCATCTAGTTCATCTAGATAGGTTGTGGGTGCAGATTCATCCAGGGACAGGCCAGAGACGATGGAATCAAATTCGCTACGAATAAGTTCCTCTTCATCGAACTCATCAGGGCCTGGACGGGGATTGTTCACCCTCAGATAGTGTCATATCTGGCAATAGCGACTAAATTAGCCCCGTGCTCAACAACCTGCCATACGGAACTTTGCGTGCATTCCTGACGCCCTTTCTAATGGCAGGCTTTCGTCCCAAAGTAAAGGGGCTTCGAAATGTTCCGGCAAAAGGTCCGGTCATCATCGCCTCCAACCATTTATCCTTCAGCGATTCCATCTTTATGCCTTTAGTGGTTCCACGAAAAGTTACCTTCTTGGCAAAGAGCGAGTACTTCACATCTCCTGGAGCTAAGGGATTGTTAAAGAAGCTAACTTTCATTGCACTTGGCCAAGTCCCAGTGGATCGCTCAGGCGGACGTCGAAGTGAAGCTGCCCTGATTACTGGATTGAAAGTTTTGGCAGAAGGCGATTGCCTAGGAATTTATCCAGAAGGAACCCGCTCACCCGATGGTCGCCTCTATAAAGGTCGCACAGGAATTGCCCGCCTAGCAATTGAATCTGGGGCACCAGTCATTCCTGTGGCAATGTCTAATACGGACAAAATTCAGCCCACAGGAAAAGTCATTCCTAATCTTCACCGCGTGGGAATGCAATTTGGAAAGCCAATGTATTTTGATGGTGACTCCACAGATCTGCTCTATCTGCGCGATGTGACTGATCAAATTATGAACGTTATTCAAGCGATGTCGGGCCAGGAATATGTTGATACATATGCACCTAAAAAATCAAAGCCTGATGATATTAACGTAGCCGGCGAGGAAGACTAAAGAAGATCCAAACCATTTCTTGTAGTTAAGAATTGGCAAGTGGTGCAGGTTGGACCAGCATCTGGAATTTCACCTTCTAGAACTTGAATGAAATCAGAAATTACCCGCATGAAATTATCATGGTCACGTTCAACTGCTACGTACTTTTGGTAAACACCAAAGCCACTGTTATCAGGATTATCACCAACGGTGTGCGTTGGTTTCCACACAAGCAAGCCCATGGATGCAACTTCAACGGCCTTTCCTGCAGCTGGATTTTCTAATGCAAAGGCATATGCCTCTAACTGAGGAGAGTAAAAAGCCCCGCTATCGCGCTCTGAATCAGAGACTTTGCAATCGATTAGTCCCACAGTTCCATCAACATTAGTTGATACAAGGTCATATTTTCCTAAAATGCGCCAGCGTGTGTCCTGACCATTGATTTGAATAGGCTTGCTCTTAACGAATTCGCCCCATTTAGTAACAGTTCCTGGGCGAAGTGAGGGATCAATGGTTGGCATATCTGCGCGTTGAAAGTACTCCTCTTGAAGTGAGGACAATGTGCCAACAAGTGGCATGGTCATAGGAGCGCTAACTTTGTACCAATACTTAACCCATAAACAGCGTTTGCATGTTGATAGACCAAAAGTTAAATCTGAAGGGGATATGTTCTCGCGAGCTGGCTTTATAGGTTTTTTCATATGCCTATTCTGTCTCTAGCCACTGACAATTGCGAAGAACAAAACCGAAAGACCTAGAAGGATCATGATGCTTCCTCCAGTTGCGCGTAGTTTTTCCAAGCGGCTGGAGTCATTAGCAAGCCAAGCGCGGGCCGTGCCAGCTAGTAATCCCCACGTTCCATCAGAGATGAAGGCCAGGGCTGAAAAGATTGCCCCGAGCAAAATCAACTGTGAAGTGATCTGCCCTTTCTCGCGATCAATGAATTGAGGAAGAACTGCTGCATAGAAAACTATTGCTTTGGGATTAAGGGCCCCAACCCAAAAACCATCTCGCATAGAACGAAGTGAGGTAGGAGAGCTATCTCCTTGATTGGTCATATCGGCTGCATGTGCTTTGCGTTGCTTAATGGCATCAATGCCCAAATAGATTAAATAGAGACCACCGCCCCATTGAACTGCGGTGTATGCAAGATCTGATCTCTGCAAGATAGGACCAAGACCAAGGGCCACAAAAACTGATAAAACAAAAGAACCGGAGACATTGCCTGCAACGGTGAAGACTGCAACTTTGCGACCCCAGGCGATGGCCCGAGCGATTACGAATAAAACGCTCGGGCCAGGCGCCAAGATAATTATCATCGCGGCAACGATGTATTCAGCTAACCGCGAAGGAATTATCATAGGTCAGATATTAGTTATTACCTCTTGCCGAAGCAATTGAGCTCATGATGCGATATCCAACAACAGCCACCAATGTTGCGTTGATGATTCCGTTGAATGTGTAATCTCCACGAGTCCATGACATATCTGCGATACCGATAATGAGTGCAGATGCTGCGATGATCAAGTTAGTTGAGTTAGAGAAATCAACTTTGCCTTCAATCCAGATGCGAGCGCCAAGGACGCCAATCATTCCGAATAAAGCAACGCCAACTCCACCCAGTGCCCCAACAGGTGTGGCACTTAGAACTGCGCCAAACTTAGGAGAAAGAGATAGTCCGACTGCACCTAAACCTGCGATCCAATATGCAGCAGTTGAGTAGACGCGAGTAGCGGCCATAACACCGATGTTTTCAGCATAAGTAGTTGTTCCTGAACCACCACCGGCACCAGCCAAAGTGGTTGCAAGACCATCTGCCATAAGGGCTGTGCCCATTTGATCATCAAGGTTCTTGCCAGTCATTGCTGCAACTGCCTTAACGTGTCCAACGTTTTCAGCAATCAATACGAGCACAACAGGAAGGAACAAGACGATCGCCTTGCCATCAAATGTTGGAGTTGTAAATGAAGGCATTGCTACCCACTTAGCTGCACTGATTCCATCAGTCTTAACATCACCTTGGATGTATGCAACGAGGTAACCAATAACTAGACCAGCAAAGATGCTGATGCGGTTAAGGAAGCCGCGAGATGCAGCTGAAATCAAAGCAATCGATGCCAAAGTAATTACACCGACTATTGGGCCAGCTACAAAGTTATTTTTTGCAGCACCGGCTAAGTTCAAACCAATGACCATAACGATGGTTCCAGTTACTACCGGAGGCAGTAACCAGTTAATCCAACCGATACCGGCTTGGCGAACGATCAGACCAACTGCAGCCAAGATCAGACCTGTGACTACTACGCCTCCGAGGGCTGTTGACATTCCACCGCCAGCTTTAGCTGCAGCGATGGGTGCTAGAAAGGCAAAAGATGAACCTAGATAGCTAGGAACTTTGTTTTGCGTAAGAGCCAGAAATAGCAGAGTGCCAATTCCTGAGAAGAAGAGTGTGGTTGTTGGGGGAAATCCAGTAATGATTGGAACGAGGAAGGTGGCACCAAACATTGCGGCGATGTGTTGTAAACCCACACCGATTGTGCGGGGCCATGTGAGGCGTTCATCTGTTGAAACAACTGCGCCCGGGGACAGGGTCTTACCGTTTCCATGAAGTTTCCATGAGAGTAGCGACATTGCTGACGTCCTTTCAGATCTCCTGAGTAGCCAGCCACAAGAGGTAGCTGGCACTAGTTAAAAGGGTAGAACCGAGGCCCTGGGTACTCAGGCGTACGCCACACCCTGAGCGGGGTTGAAATGTGAGCGTGAGCGTGAGCGTGTTGGAAGTTGCGCCTGCCGACCTATCCCAATAGATTACGTCTGGATATATCGAATAGATACATAGACCGATAGGTGGGAGGGAGTAAGCGATGCGCTCACGCAGTGAATCACTTGAGTTCGCTCTCCTTGGCCTTTTATCCCAGACCCCGCTACATGGATACGAACTTCGAAAGCGCATGGGCACCATCTTTGGACCATTTCGCGCACTCTCATTTTCAGTTCTCTACCCACAGCTTCGCAGAATGTTGGAAGCGGGCCTTATTGAAGAGAGCGTGGTGGATTCTCCATCTCGGCGCTCGCGGATCGTTTATGACATTACAGATAAAGGTCAAGCTCGCTTTGAGAGCCTGACAGAGACCGTTAGTCCTGAAACTTGGGAAGACGAAGGATTTGAAATCCGCTTTGCATTTTTTTCCCCAACATCTTCAAAGAACAGAGTAAGAATTCTTGAGGGACGCCATCGTCGCCTTAAGGAGAAAGCAGAGATTCTGCGCGGTGAACTCGAGAAGTCACCGATTGGAATCGATAAATATCTAGAGGAGTGGCGACGTCACTCACTGGACTCAGCTGATCGAGAGATTGCTTGGCTGGAAAAAATGATCAAAACCGAGAGGAAATAGAGTGAACATAACAACCGGTAAAGGCGACATCCGTGTTGCAATCGTTGGCGTAGGAAACTGTGCTAACTCTTTAGTTCAAGGCGTTACCTATTACAAGGACGCTGCCCTTGATCAAGAGATCCCAGGTCTTATGCATGCAACAGTTGGGGCGTATCACATTTCGAACGTGAAGTTCGTTGCAGCCTTTGACGTTGATGCAAAGAAGGTCGGTCTAGATCTAGCTGATGCCATTTGGGCCAGCGAGAACAACACCATCAAGTTCACTGACGTAGCAAAGACTGGTGTTCCAGTTCTACGCGGTGTAACAAATGATGGTCTTGGAAAGTACTACCGCGAAACAATCAAAGAATCCGATGCCCCAGCTGTGGACGTCGTTGCAGTATTAAAGGAAGAACAAGTAGATGTATTGATCTGCTACTTACCAGTGGGATCAGAAATTGCTGCTAAGTACTATGCACAGTGCGCAATTGATGCTGGATGTGCTTTCGTTAACGCACTTCCAGTCTTCATTGCATCAGATCCAGTATGGGAAAAGAAGTTTGCTGATGCAGGTCTTCCAATCGTGGGAGATGACATCAAGAGCCAGGTGGGAGCAACAATTACTCACCGCATCATGGCTAAGTTGTTCCAAGATCGCGGTGTTCACCTCGATCGCACCTACCAATTAAACGTTGGTGGAAATATGGATTTCAAGAACATGCTCGAGCGTGATCGCCTTGAATCCAAGAAGATTTCAAAGACTAACTCTGTAACATCACAGTTAGAGCATGACTTGGGTGAGAAGAATGTCCACATCGGACCTTCTGACTACATTCCATGGCTAGATGATCGCAAGTGGGCCTACGTTCGCCTCGAAGGCCGCGCTTTTGGCGATGTTCCTCTTAACTTGGAATACAAGTTGGAAGTATGGGATTCACCTAACTCTGCTGGTGTGATCATCGATGCACTACGTTGCGCCAAGATCGGCCTTGATCGCAAGATTGGTGGAGCCCTGCTTTCACCGTCTAGCTACTTCATGAAGACACCTCCTACTCAATACACAGATGAGCAGGCACATGTGAAAACTGAAGATTTCATCAATGGAAAGATTGAGCGCTAAAAAAAAAAGAAGTAGGAACGAAAAGGCCCCCCGGTATTAACCAGGGGGCCTTTTCTAACCCCTCACGGAGAGTTGAGGGTTAAATCGTCGCATCCTCAGGAGTGCGACGAATGTGCATTAACCCGGCGATACCTAGCAAGAGGAATAAAACTCCACCGGCTAGAGCGGCAATAGCTGCATACCCTGCAATGACACCCATAGTTCCAAAAGCAAATGCTTCAAGAAGCATTCCGCGCAATGTGTTTCCTTGGAACAAAGTCTCTTTCAAGTCAGCAATCTTTTGTAGTTGTTCAGGTGTTGTTACACCATCTCGTTGAGCGCTCATGTAGGCAGCTGAGACCTCAGAATATGTAGCTGGCTTTCCTAACACTGCATTGGCTGCAGAGTTCATGTGCTCCAAAATAAATAAATCTGAATAATCACGAGCCATCTCTCCAGTAGTTACTTGCTTACCAGCCCATTTTTTCAGTTGATCTGCAGTCTCACTTGGTAGGCCGCCCTCTTCTGGGAAGGCGATATTTTGATTTGCTAACTGTGTTTGCACTGAATCATTAGCAAATGCTGCACCGAAGTTAAGAAGACCGGCGAAGATTAAAAGTAGTGCTGCTAAGCCCAAGCCAACTAAGGAAACTAGCTTGTCAAAAGTTCTACGTTTCATTATGTACTCTCCCTTTTAGGCACCGTATGTATTGATGCATTACATAGTTAACTCTTGTGTCTATGCGTGGAAGTTAAAAAGTGCGAGGGTCACCACTCGATGAAAATGAAAACAGAGTTGGGGAGGGGTAGCCCTCAGTACATGTGATTGAGCAGACAGCTATTAATCAATGTGACGGTTGCACATCGCCTTGCCATCGGGTCCAACTTCCAGATGAGCACAAGGCACATTTAAATCATCAAAAGCTTTATCTCCATAATGGGCTCTAAACGCTAGGGCCAGTAAAACACGCAAATTTGTTTCACTATCAGATTTAATTCCAAATACTTGAGCACTACGGCTGACAGTATTTTCAATAACTTTTTCAGTATGTGCAGTTTCATTGGCGATAGCCGAGTTAGATTTACCCTCACACAAAAGATTAAGGACTAACTGCTCAAAAGGCGATAGTTCTCGTGTTGCAATAGTTATGTCTCGTGCCATTTAAAAGCCACCTCTCCGCGGTGTCTCTATTGTCCTCCTTTGTTCATCGGAATATCACCCCTAAGATGGGCCAATGAGTGAAATTTTGGCCACACAGTCAGGCTCAATCCTGACTCTGTCCTTCAATAGGCCCGCAAAGATGAACGCCCTGACGCGGGCGATGTATGCCGGCTTAGCTAAAGGTCTCAATGATGCAGCGGGGGACTTTGGTATTCGCGCAGTGATCCTCACAAGTGAAGGTGATCATTTCACAGCAGGAAATGACATCGCCGATTTTATGGATAATCCACCCACAAGTGATTCATCAGAGGTTGCCCAATTCTTAGCAGCGTTACTTAACTTTCCTAAACCACTCATTGCTGCAGTTAAAGGCAATGCAGTTGGGGTTGGCACAACGATGCTTTTGCATTGCGATGTTGTAGTTGCATCTCCTTCTGCCAACTTCTCTATGCCCTTTGCATCTTTAGGTTTGGTGCCTGAAGCTGGTTCAAGTTTCCTCTTTCCTGCACTAGTGGGATATCAAAGAGCTGCCAAGATTTTCTTTACTGGTGAATCCTTCGGCGCAGATGCAGCACTTGAAATGGCTCTGATCGCCGAAATTGACTCAGATGCATTGGCCGGTGCAACAAAGATTGCCCAGCACATCGCCGAGCAACCACCCCAAGCGATTATCAATACTAAAGCTTTGCTCAAGGCTCGCAACCACGAATCAGTGGCGGCAGTAATGAAGGCAGAGTTTGAAATCTTTGCGATGGCTTTGCAATCAGATGAAGCGATGGAAGCGTTTATGAAGTTTATGGCTAAGAAGGGGAAATCATGACACTTGCAGGAAAGCGCATATTCATAACGGGAGGATCTCGCGGTATTGGATTAGCAATTGCACTTCGCGCCGCGGCCGATGGTGCATCTGTTGCTATTGCGGCAAAAACCTCAGACCCTAATCCAAAACTTCCTGGAACTATTCACACAGCAGCAGCTGAAATTGAAGCCGCAGGTGGAAAAGCCCTTGCTATTCAATGCGATCTTCGAGATGAACTCCAGATTGAGGCCGCAGTTAATCAAGCAGCAGAGGCCTTTGGTGGAATTGATATTCTGGTCAATAATGCCAGTGCTATTAATTTGACTCGCACAGATGCAACACCGGCTAAGCGATTTGATCTGATGTTTGATGTGAACGTGCGCGGTACTTTTCTAACTTCTCAGGCTGCTTTGCCACATCTTCGCAAATCAGCTGCCGATGGTCGTAATCCTCATATTTTAAACTTGTCACCACCGCTATCAATGAAGCCTGTGTGGTTTAAAAACCACGTTGCTTACACAATGGCCAAATACGGCATGAGTATGTGTGTATTGGGAATGGCTGAAGAGTTCAAGCGTGATGGTATTGCGGTAAATGCCTTGTGGCCACGAACTGTTATCGATACTGCTGCTCTTCAGATGATTCCAGGAATCGATGCAAGCGCTGGACGCACACCTGAGATCTTGGCGGATGCTGCATATGCGATCTTTAATCGCAAAGCAACAGAGTGCACAGGTAATTTCTTTGTAGATGATGAAGTCCTCGCAACTGAAGGAATTACAGATCTGGAAAAGTACTCTGTGACTCCAGGAACAAAGGATTTCCTTCTCGACTTCTTTCTTGACTAAGATGGCTCAATGATTAAGAAAATTCTTGTACTTGCAATTGCCTCTCTTTTAGTCTTTCCTACAGCGGCTTTTGCTCACGGAGAAATGGTCCAAGCAACTCCGGCTGCAGATTCAAAAGTGCTCACAGCACCTGCTGAAGTTTCAATAGAATTTGATGGAAAGCTGCAAACAATAGGTAATGCCGTAGTCAATTTGATTACAGTTACTGACAACCAGGGTCAAGTAATTTCATCTCCAACATCAGTTGTTGAGGCAAACAAGATTTCAACAAGACTTCAGCTCACTGACATCACTGGGTTAGTTTCAGTGCACTATCGAATAGTGTCAGAAGATGGTCACCCAGTTGAGGGCGATTACAGTTTCACAGTAGGTGAAAATCCAACACTTACTAGTGCTCAAGATGAAGAAGCCGCTGAGGCAGAAGCAGGAATCTCTGAAGAAAGTGGAAGCAACCTACTTGTTAATGGGGTTGGAATACTGCTCATCATCGGCATTGTTTTTGCTGTAGTTAGGCGCATCAAGAAGTAGACTTTCGTAATGCCAATTTTTGAATTAGAACTCAACGGTCCCAACCTGATTCAAGAGTCAGAGCGTAAAGGTTCAGCTAGATCCCTCTTTTGGCCATGGTGCGGAGCTAATGTTTCACTCCTAGCTCTCTCTTACGGTGCATTCTTCTTAGGTTTTGGAATCTCATTTAGGCAGGCAACTGTGGCCGCCATTATTGGAACAGTTCTATCTTTTCTGGTTGTTGGTTTTAGCTCTCTAGCTGGCAAAAAATCAAATGCTCCAACAATGATTTTATCTAGAGCAACCTTTGGCGTAAAAGGAAATATTGTCCCGGGAGCTCTCTCTTACTTGATCTTTGTCGGCTGGGAGACTGTTCTAGTTTCACTAGCAACTCTTGCTACCGGCACCGTATTTGCTCGCCTGGGCAACATCAATCATGACCTTTCTCTTGTTATTGGTTTTGTTATTGCGGTCTCACTCACTGTTGTTGGGGGAGTACTTGGATTCTCAACAATAATGAGGATTCAAAAGTGGTTAACCCTTGTCACTGTTGTTATGACCATTGTTTATATTGCGCTGACTTTCGATAGCGTTAATTGGCAAGCGGTAAGTGCGATCAAAGATGGAACATCACAAGGTTTTATCGGTGCCTTAATCTTTGGCATTACTGGTATTGGTTTAGGGTGGGTGAATTCTGCAGCTGATTATTCTCGCTATTTGCCTCGAACAGTTTCCAGCAAGGCCGTTGTTGGGTGGACAGTATTAGGTGCATCCTTGGTTCCAATTGTTTTAGTTATCTATGGGTCAGCTTTGGCTGGAAGTAGTAAGGAGTTAAGTGATGCAATTGCTATGGATCCAATTGGGGCCCTCACTACTTTGCTTCCAACTTGGTATCTGATTCCATTTGCACTAGTTGCAGTGCTTGGTTTGGTGGGTGGTGCAATTCTTGATCTTTATTCTTCTGGATTAACCCTTGTTTCTATCGGTTTACCGGTCAAGCGCCATATCGCTGCCTCAATTGATGCCCTCATCATGTTGGCTGGAACCATCTATATTGTTTGGTTTGCTGATAATTTCTTTGCACCATTTCAAGGCTTTCTTATTACCTTAGGTGTGCCAGTTGCAGTGTGGTCAGCAATTTTTGTGGCTGATGTGATCATGCGAAAGAATCCTTACTCAGAGGTAGATCTATATAACCCAGTGGGTCGATACGGTGCGTGGAACAAAAAATCACTTGCATTAATGGCGATTGGTTCAGTAATTGGTTGGGGATTGGTCACAAATACTTTCGCTTCCTGGTTATCGTGGCAGGGCTATTTACTCTTTCTGATTGGTGGCAAAAATGGAGCTTGGGCTTATGCAAATGTTGGAGTCATTGCGGCTCTGCTCATTGGTTTCATAGGACACATTCTTCTATCGAGAAAATCTATAGCTGAGCAGGAGTCCTTCTAAGCCAGATGTATCCAGCTAGCCCAGAGATAATCGCTGAAATAAATAACCCTAAACGCACTTGATCTAACTCCACCTCAGAGCGTGCAGCGATATCGGCAATTACTAAAGCAACTGTTAACCCCATGCCGGCCAAAGTAGCAATGCCAGTGATCTCCTTAATGCCAATATTTGCATGACCACCAAAGCGCAAAGCTAACCAGGCAAAGAGAGTTATTCCGATGATCTTTCCAATAGACCTGGCGATGATGATGGCGATGGTTGTTTGTGAAGTGAAGGCGCTGATATTGATATCAAGGGGAACATTAACAATCACAATAACGGGCACGATGAAATAGGTTGACACTGGTGTTAAAACTTTGATTACTTTATGGAGTGCATGAGTGCGCAGCGGCAGTAGGAATCCGAGTGTGGCCGCAACTAAAGTAGTGAGGGCTTTAATCGGCTCTAAATCATCACCGTAGAAGATGGCAAGAACAATGAGGGAAAATAAGTCATCAGCAATTGCAAGTGTTAAGAGGAATAAGCGAACATGTGGGTTAACTCGCTTGCCTAATAGGGAGAGCACACCTAAAGCAAGGGCTATATCTGTTGGCATGGAAGCTGCCCACACATGAGAGCCAGGATTGATGAGCACATAGATTGCGGCAGGAACAAGCATTCCACCTAAAGCGGCAACGATTGGAACAAGGGCAGTTTTAAAATCCTTAATGCCGTTCTTTATCTCTAGACCAACTAGAAAGAAGAAGATTGCGATTAAGGCATCTAGGAACATGGTAGAAATCTACTATGTCTGGATACAACAAAGCCCGCACCAATCGGTGCGGGCTTTGTCTTAAAGCGGTTTTTAGATGTCGAAATACAGCTCGAACTCAGCTGGATGCGGACGCAAACGAACATAATCAACTTCTTGCTTGCGCTTGAATTCGATCCATGTCTCGATGAGATCCTTAGTAAATACTCCACCCTTGAGCAAGAACTCATGATCGCGCTCTAGGTTGTTGAGTACTTCATCAAGTGATCCTGGAACTTGTGGAATAGCTGCCGCTTCTGCGCCAGTTAACTCATACAAGTCTTTATCTACTGGGGCAGGTGGTTCGATCTTATTGATGATTCCATCAAGGCCGGCCATCAACATCGCAGCAAATGCTAGATATGGATTTGATGATGGATCTGGGCAACGGAACTCAATGCGCTTTGCCTTCGGATTGGATCCTGTAATTGGGATACGGATACAAGCAGAGCGGTTACGAGCTGAGTAAACAAGGTTTACTGGTGCTTCATAACCTGGGACTAAGCGGCGATATGAGTTAACAGTTGGGTTAGTAAATGCCAGCAATGACGGTGCGTGCTTGAGAAGACCACCGACATAGTGACGGGCCATGTCTGAAAGATCGCCGTATCCATCACCGAAGAACAATGGCTTGCCATCTTTCCATAGTGATTGGTGAACGTGCATACCTGAACCGTTATCACCAAAGAGTGGCTTTGGCATAAATGTTGCAGTCTTGCCGCCCTGCCACGCAGTATTACGGATGACGTACTTAAACTTCATCACATCATCACCTGCAGTCAAAATATCTGTGAAGCGGTAGTTAATTTCCATCTGACCCGCTGTACCAACTTCGTGGTGTGAGCGCTCAACTAGAAGGCCAACTTTTCCAAGTTGCATAACCATCTCATCGCGAAGATCAGCAAATTGATCTGTTGGAGAAACTGGGAAATATCCACCCTTAACGCGAGTGCGATATCCGCGGTTTGGAGTTCCATCAGCATCTTCCTTAATTCCTGTATTCCAAGCACCTTCATATGAATCAATCTCATGATAAGCAGTGTTGATATCAGTCTTAAAGCGAACGCGATCGAAAACATAAAATTCTGCTTCTGGTGCAAAGAACGCTGTGTCAGCAATTCCTTGTGCACGCATGAAGTCAACTGCCTTTGCAACCACACCACGTGGGTCGCGACTATAAGCAGAGTTATCAACTGGGTTGTGAACAGAGAAGATGATGATCAGAGTCTTCTCTTTGCGGTATGGGTCAAGGTATGCAGATTCTGGAACTGGTAACAGTTTCATATCTGATTCATGGATTGACTGGAATCCGCGAATTGATGAACCATCAAACATCAGACCATCTGTAAAGACGGCCTCATCAAATGATTCAACAGGAACGTTGAAGTGGTGCTGGATTCCTGGAAGATCAGTAAAGCGAACGTCAACGAGCTTTACGTCTTCCTTCTTGATATATGCAAAAATTTCTGCAGAGTTCTTAAACATGCTTCTCCCAATTCACATGGATACATAAAAGGTGTATCAGCGCAGATTTTCTCGACTTTGAGCCCTCTGCTTTGTGGCCCAAGAATAAGTCGCAAAAGGCAAAATGGCCTAACTGCCCTGTTACATCCATGTTAAGAATTTAAAGGGCGCTAGGCTTGGGCCCATGAGCTACGCATTCAGCCGAACGACCTATGGACGCCGCATGGCCGCCCTGGCCCTTGATTGGTTGGCCTGTTATGCCATCGTGGCTGGGCTCAGTGGGGGAGTAAACAAGATGAGCCCTAATAGTTCTCTCTATGTCCTAACCCTGTTCTTTTTCGAAGTCTGGATTCTCATCGCCCTTCAGGGAGCAACTCTGGGTCACCGTCTTTTTGGAATGAAAGTAGTTCGATTTGAGGATGGGGCGGCGATTTCTATTCGCCAGGCTCTGATTCGAACCATACTTTTAGTTTTAGTTGTTACTGCAGTCACTTTTGATGAAAATGGTCGCGGAATCCATGAGCGCTTAAGCGGATCGGTGCTTACAAGAGGTTAGAACTTTTCTTAATCAATTAAGTTAACTCCGCTTACACTTATCAAATGAATGGCTCACTGGCACTTGTTGGTTCAGGTGAATATCTACCTGCCATGGCCGAGTTTGAGAAATCACTTGTTCAAGACGGTGTTAAGAACGGCAAAGAAGCCAGATACCTTCAAATTCCGACTGCAGCTAGCCGCGAGAGCGCAGATCGTTTGTCGTATTGGAAAGAGTTAGGTCTTAGGCAAGCACAAGCTATTGGTGTGCAAGAAACTTATCTTCCGATCTACACACGTGAAGATGCTTTCAATCAAAAGTATGTTGATCAAGTAGCAAATAGCGCTCTGATGTACATGTCTGGAGGAGACCCACATCATTTAGCTGAAGTTTTGATTGATACCCCGCTTTGGTCTGCAATTATTGAGAATTGGAAAACTGGAGCATCCCTTGCAGGATGCAGCGCTGGAGCTATGGTTTTAAGCGCACATATTCCTAACTTTCGTTTACTCAAGAAAACTCCAACCGCAGGACTGAATCTGCTTCCAGAGGTTCGTGTAATACCCCACTTCAATAAGTTCTTTAAGTGGATTCCAGAGAGTGCTGCAAAGGTGTTACTGCATGTGCCGGATAACTCTATTTTAATAGGCGTTGATGAACTGACAGCAATTGTGAAACGTTCAGGTGAGAATGACTGGCTAGTGGTTGGGCAAGCCAAAGTGCATGTATTAAAGGGTATGCCTGATCAACAACTACACGATGGGGAGAGAATTAAACTTCCAACGCCTTAAAAGTTTGGTATTAGCGAATCTTTGGAGCGCGGGTTGGCATCGGACCCTTTGGAATTGGCATAGATAAACCGCCAACTGCCTTTAGGCGAGCACGAACTTCACGCATTTGATGGGCAGTTAACTTCTTAGGTTGCTTCTGCAAATGCTTTTGTAGTTTACGAAGGGAAACTTGTCCTTCACCATCGCCAACAATTACTTCAATCACTGGAACTCCAGGAGCAAAGCGTTCAGTCTTTTTGTGCTCATCTTGTAATAGTTGGCGAAGAGTGTTGGGTGAACCCTCGCCGGTAAGAACAATTCCGGCGCGGCCAACACTGCGATGGACCATGTCTTGGTTACGTGAGACAGCCACAGCTGGAGTTGTTGTCCAACCCTTACGAATAGCCATCAATACGCTTGCACCAGCGCCCATCTGACCTTCAATGGATGAATATGCTGCGCGGCCGGCAACTCGAGTAAAGAAAAGAAGAGTTGTTAGAAAAGAAAGTGGAGTGAAAATAAAGCCAACATAGACTGGATGATCAACTGCGATACCGATACTAATTCCGATTCCAAGTGTTATAAGGAAGATTGCAACAAGTGCAATGCCAATCCAAGGTTTTACCTGCTTGGTGACGGCGTAGGCATCACGGAAAGTCTGAAAGCGTGGAGTCTTGATTTTCTTTTCTTTAGCTTTTCTCTTAAACATGGCGTTAGTTTAGTGGGGCAGGGGCAGTTCCACCAAGGCGGGCCGGAGCCCAACGTTGGCCCACATGGCTATCAGGGTAGTTTTCTTGCACCTGATACAACATAGAAAGCAAAGTCTCACGCAGATGTAACTCTGATTGCTCAACATCTGCGCCACGCTCATAAAAAATCGGCTCACCAAACACCACGGTTACAGGGAAATTGTTGCGCTTGAGGTTTCGCTTAATGCCCTTAGTCCAAATTCTCTGGCTACCCCAAATTATCGTCGGAATAATTGGCACACCTGCACCCATCGCCAACCTGACCGCTCCAGATTTCAGTTCTTTAATCTCAAAAGAGGTGGAAGTTGTTCCTTCAGGAAAGATGCCGATAATTTCACCAGATTTAAGTGCGCGCAAAGCTGCAACAAATGATGCAGATCCGTTGCTGCGATCAACATTGATGTGATGCATTCCGCGCATCAATGGTCCAGCCAATTTGTGATCGAAGATTTCCTTCTTAGCCATGAATCGAACCAAGCGGCCTGTTGGAAGGGCGGCAGTTCCTGTGATTGCAAAATCCAAATAACTCACATGATTAATGGCAAGAATTGCACCATCTTTTCGTGGAATGTTTTCTTCTCCACTGAAATCAAACTTAAGGCCAAGATATTTCCATAGAGTCTTTATAACTACGATAACTGGGGGATAGACGAGATCAGCCACGAGCTGCCTTCGCATCCGTTGCCTGCTTATAGAGGCGACCCGCGCGATAGCTAGAACGGACAAGTGGTCCACTCATGACTCCAAGGAATCCAATATCAGTTGCCTCTTTTGAAAGCTCAACGAACTCTTCGGGTTTAACCCAACGCTCAACGGGGTGATGGCGATTTGTTGGACGTAGATACTGAGTAATGGTGATTAAGTCACACCCTGCATCATGTAAATCCACGAGTGCTTGAGTAACTTCCTCGCGAGTCTCACCCAAACCAAGAATAAGATTTGATTTAGTAACTAAGCCAAAATCTCGTGCCATCGAGATAACAGTCAAAGACTTTTCATAAGTAAATGCTGGACGGATTCTTTTGAAGATTCGAGGAACCGTTTCTAAATTGTGGGCAAAGACTTCAGGGCGAGTTTCAAAGATTTCATTGAGCAGCTCAGCCTTTGCGTGAAAATCAGGGGCCAACATTTCAACGCCAGTACCTGGATTTAGCTCATGGACCATTCGAATAGTTTCGGCATAGAGCCAAGCGCCTTCATCAGGTAGATCATCACGTGTAACGCCAGTGATTGTTGCGTACTTAAGTCCCATAGCTTTAACAGATTCTGCAACCTTACGGGGCTCTTCACGATCTAGTGCATCTGGTTTGCCTGTATCAATATTGCAAAAGTCGCAACGGCGTGTGCACTTGTCGCCACCGATCAAAAATGTTGCTTCTTTGTCTTCCCAACATTCAAAGATGTTTGGACACGCTGCTTCTTGACAGACTGTGTGAAGGCCTTCTGATTTAACCAAGCTTTGCAGACGTGTGTACTCAGGGCCCATATGCGCCTTGGTCTTAATCCATTCAGGTTTTCGCTCAATAGGCACAGCAGCATTGCGTGCTTCAATGCGGATTAGTTTGCGACCTTCTGGGGCAAGTGTCATGCGCACACCTTCTTTAAAGATTCGAATATATGTCTTTCAACCAAGGGAGAAACTTCTTCAATGCTTATGTTACGGCCAAGCTCTTTTGAAATAGATGTGACATCAGCATCTGCAATTCCACAGGGAATGATTTGATTGAAGGCGCTTAAATCTGGGCAGACATTGAGGGCAAAGCCATGCATGGTCACGCCCTTGCTCACACGAATTCCAATTGCAGCTATTTTGCGATCGCCCTTTTCGTCAATTACCCAAACGCCAGATCGTCCTGAAACACATGTCGCTTTAATACCTAAATCTTCACAGACATTTATCAGTCCACGTTCAATTTCTCGGACAAAGCCAACAAGTTCATGTGGTTGAGAAAGTTTTACAATTGGATATCCAACAAGTTGTCCTGGACCGTGCCATGTAATTTTTCCGCCGCGATCAACTTCAATGACAGGTGTTCCATCCTGAGGTTTTTCTGAATCCAAAGTTCTACGACCTGCTGTGTAAACAGATGGGTGTTCAAGCAATAACAAAGTGTTAGGGCGAGTTCCCTCAGCAACTTCAAAGTGAATTGTGCGTTGAACTTGCCAGGCCTTTTCATAATCAATCAGGCCATGGCGGGTGAGGGCAATCGCACTTTGGCTAGGAGGGGTTACGACGGGCACATCGCTAGCCTAAAGGTAGGCTTGCCTCCTTACCAATTCAAGCCAAATGAGACCTATAGGAAAGGCCGCCTTCATCATGTCTACGCAGACAATTCAAAAAACCCGCAAACCTTTTGCCATTTCCCTCTTAGTAGTAATTGTTTGGTTCGGCATCACAGGAGTTATGGGTCCTCTATTTGGCAAGCTCACTTCAGTTCAGGAAAATAACAACTCATCTTTCTTACCAAAGGGAGCTGAAGCTACCAAGGCCGCTGATGTTATTGCGACATTCTCTGATGAGAAGACTTTTAACTTTCCTACCTTGATTTTATTTGAAGGCTCATCAACCCCAGAGACCTTTGCTGCAATTAATGCACACATCTCAAAGATTGGTGCTTTAACTCTTGATGGAACTAGCGCAAAGATCTCTGACTTCTTAGCTCCTGGTCAGCAAATTACTGTCTTTCCATCCCAAGATGGAAAAGCGATCTTGGCAAATATTCCACTCGATGGAAATTCACTCTCCAAAATTCTTCCCAACGATAAGCCAGTTCTACCCGAACTTATCGCAGCCCTTCGCGCCGATATCAAGCCCATTGCAGAAGCCAACGGTCTAGCACCATATGTCACAGGTCCTGGCGGATTACTCGGTGATCTATTCAGTGCGTTCGGTACTTTAGATTCAACATTGCTGTTAACAACTCTTGGAGTTGTTGCAATCATCTTGATTTTCGTTTATCGCTCACCAATTTTGTGGATTATTCCGCTCTTGTCTTCCATGTTTGCACTCTCAACTGCAGGCGGCATTGTTTATCTACTTGCAAAGAACAACATCATCGATGTTGACGGACAATCGCAAGGCATTCTCTCGGTTTTGGTGATCGGTGCTGCCACTGACTATGCACTTCTCCTTATCGCTCGTTATCGTGAAGAACTGCACCTGCATGAAAGCCGCTTCGATGCGATGAAGAGTGCCTACAAGGGAGTGTGGGAACCAATTCTGGCTTCAGGATCAACAGTTTCTATCTCATTGCTTGTTTTGCTCTTCAGCCAGCTTACAAATACTGCCGGTCTTGGTCCTATTGGCGCAATCGGAATTGTTTGCGCGATGATCACAATTTTGACTTTGTTACCAGCACTTCTTTTGCTCTTTGGCCGCTGGATTTTCTGGCCACGCCGCCCACACTTTGATGGTGATGACCATGTGATGAGTGGTCCTTGGTCAAAGCTTGCAAATGGAATCGGACGCAATCCTCGCAAGGCTTGGGTTGTTACTGGTGCAGTGCTATTACTTTTGGCTTTTGCATCAACAACGCTTAAAGCTGATGGAATTGGAACAGTTGATACTTTCACTGGCAATCCAGAATCTGTAGTTGGACAAAAGCTTCTAGTCACTCACTTCCCAGGGGGAGAGGGTGATCCAACTCAGATTGTTGTTTCAGCCGATAAAATCGATGCTGTCACAGCAGCTGTTAAAAGCGCGCCAGGTGTTACAGAAATAGTTCCTTTTGTTGATCCCATGACTAAGGTAATGAAGGTCGTCAATAACAAAGCGATTTTGAATGTGACGCTAGATAAAGCCCCAGATAGCGTGGAAGCATCAAATGACATCCCTAAGATTCGCGAACTTGCTAAGAGCGCGGATGCAACATCACTAGTCGGTGGAACAAGCGCGGTTTACCACGATGTCCGTGCAGCAAATAATCGTGACAACAAAACAATCATTCCGATTATTCTGTTGGTTATTACAATCATCCTCGGCTTGCTGCTTCGCAGTATTTTGAGCGCCTTAGTTCTACTTGGAACTGTGTTGCTTTCATACTTTGCAACTTTGGGTGTTTGTGCACTTGTCTTTAACCACGTGTTCGGTTTTGCAGGCGGGGATAACTCCTTCCCACTCTTTGCCTTCATCTTCCTGGTGGCATTGGGAATTGACTACAACATCTTCTTGATGACACGAGTACGCGAGGAGAGCGCCAAGATTGGTACACGTGCTGGAATTATTAAGGGTGTGACAGTAACTGGTTCAGTTATTACATCAGCCGGAGTCGTTCTGGCGGCAACTTTTGCTGTTCTTGGCCTGCTGCCACTGGTTCCTCTGGCAGAGCTTGGTTTTGCCGTTGCCTTCGGTGTTCTCCTAGACACCATCATTGTCCGCTCAATCTTGGTACCAGCGATGGTGCATGAGATTGGTCCAAAGATCTGGTGGCCTTCAAAACTCCAACATGAAGATATAGAGAACTAATGCGCGTAGGCATTGCTGGATATGGATTAGCTGGGCGTTATTTCCACGCACCTTTACTCAAGGGATGTGGTTATGAAGTTGTAGCGATTCAAACTAGCAATGCCGAACGTGCTGGGCATGCACTCGAAGATTTTCCTCACGTAAATGTAGTTGCAACGATTGAAGAGTTAGTTGCGCACAAGCTAGATCTAGTAGTTATAGCTTCTGCAAATCTTGCTCACGCCGAACATGCTTACGCTGCTATTAATGCCGGTATCCCTGTTGTTGTAGATAAACCAATGGGTCGAACATTTGCTGAAACTGCTGAGATTATCTCTGCAGGAGAACGGGCTGGAGTTCCGGTTTCAACTTTCTTTAATCGTCGCTGGGATAGCGATGCGCTAACAATTAAGAAAATTTTGGCCTCTGGAGTACTTGGAACTATTCATCGCATGGACTCCAGGTTCGAGCGCTTTCGTCCTGAGCTCAATAAGAGCTCTTGGCGCGAGAACATGAGCGCTGCCGATGGTGGGGGACAGTTATTAGATTTACAACCGCATCTGATTTCAACTGCCATTGATTGGTTTGGCAAAGCCGAGTTAGTCACTTCCACTGTGCGCACGATTCGAGGCGCAGCCGATGATGATGCCGTGTTAGTTCTAAGACATGATTCTGGGGTTCTTTCAATTCTCTCTGCTAGCGCAGTAGTAGGTGCACCTGGACCGCGCATTCGTATCCTAGGTAGTGCCGGTGCACTAGTCATTAATGATTTAGATCCCCAAGAGAATCTACTTAAGAGTGGAAAAGTGCCTATGGGCGGGAAATGGGATGTTTCTACAAAATCAAAAACTTTCATTCATCGTGGTGATCAAGTAGAAGAGATTGTGGGCGAAGATGGAAACTACGCCACTTTCTATACTTTGGTAGCTGGTGCAATTGAAGGCAATAACCCGTGGCCAATTTCAAATGATGATGCGCTACTAGTTGCCCAAATAATTGACCAGGCGCGAAATAACGCCCTGCATGTCTAAAAGTAGTGACGTCCTCATTGTTGGGGCTGGTTTAGCTGGACTTAACGCTGCTATTCAACTTCAAGCTGCTGGGCGTTCTGTAACTGTTATCGAGGCAAGTGATCGAGCTGGCGGGCGTGTAGCAAGTGATCATATTGATGGATACATCTGTGATCGAGGTTTTCAACTCATTAACTCCAAGTACCCAGCCCTGATTGAACTTGATGTAATTGGCGAGATTGATTTCATACCGGCTCCGCGTGTAATTGAAGTCAGTCTGGGCACCGAGCGAATTGCACTAGGTGATCCACGCAAAGCACCATTTTCTGCGCTGCATCGCGGGACTGGTTCTATGAGTGAGAAAGTAAATTTCGTGCGATTCATTTTTTCTAAGATTAAAGGTGAGCAATCACTTGGCCATGCGCTGCGAAATGCTGGATGTGGAACAACATATGAGCGAGTGCTCCGTCCTTTTCTGCAAGGTGTGTTCCTGTCGGATCCAGACAAAGTTGATGCGCACTACGGGCAAATAGTTATTCGCTCATTTGTCACTGGATCACCAGGTATTCCTAAATTTGGTGTTGGCCAACTCTCACAAGCACTTGCATCGCGTCTTACAGACCTGCAACTCAATGTGCGGGCAGAGCGAATCCTCGGAAACACCGTTCAGACATCTGCTGGCGAATTAAGCGCGCGAGATATTTTGATTGCAACGGATGCAACAACTGCTACTCAGTTATTAGAACTGCCTCAAGTATGCCGAATGCAAGGATGTGTGACGTGGTATCACGCAACTGACCAGAACCCTTCGGGGACTGGGCGTTTGCTCATTGATGGACAAGCACGTGGACCGGTATTTAACTCACTCGTTATTTCTGATATTTCTAAAGCCTATGCTCCTGTTGGCATGAATCTGATTTCAAGTACAACTGAACTTGGGACAACCGATTCTGAGGTTCGCCGCCATCTTTCAACCATGTGGGGCGTTGAAACCCGCGATTGGCAGTTGATAGCAAAATATGAGATTCCTTCAGCGTTGCCCTTACATGAGGTTGGAAAAGGACTCACACAACCAACCAAGATTTCAGAGCATCTCTATGTTGCAGGAGATCACCGCACAGTTCCATCACAGCAAGGCGCCTTGTTTAGCGGCAGCCTGGCTGCGCAATTAATCCTGAACTAGTTGGTTAAGCGCTTCGGTGATGTGCGGGTAGTCCCACGTAAATCCAGCGTCTTGTAACACGTGTGGAATAACCTTTTTAGAACCCAAAACTTCAGAGGAAAATCCGCCCAGTGCAATCTTTAGCGCAATTGCTGGTGCTGGAAAGAGTGCCGGACGATGTAAAGCTCGAGCAAGGGCTGATGTGAATTCTTGATTAGTCACTGGATTAGGAGAAGTCACGTTCACTGCACCTGAAATCGGATTTTCTAATGCAAAAACGATTGCGCGGATTTGATCATGCAAGGTAATCCAAGACCACCACTGCTTACCCGAACCAAGCTTTCCACCAAAACCTAGGCGAAATAGGGGCAACATCTTTCCAAGCGCCCCACCTGTTGGATCAAGAACTAATCCTGTTCGAATCTTCACAGTGCGAACATCTGCGGCTAAATCTGCTGCACCTTCCCATTCGCGGCATACTGCTGCAAGAAAATCATCTCCGACGCGATCAGTTTCAACTACTGCGCGGTTTCCACTCTCTCCGTACCAACCAATGGCACTTGCTGAGATAAAAACTTGTGGTTTTAGTTCTGCAACTGCTTTGGCAATTGTCGTAGTTCCAAGTAGTCGAGAATTCAAAATCTCTGACTTATATTTCTTAGTCCAACGCTTATCGCCAACGCCTACACCAGCTAAGTGAATGATTGCATCCACGCCTGCAAGTGCAGTTAGATCAACAAAACCTGTTTGTGGATCCCACTGGACTTCATCGGCTGCAACTGGAGCGCGGCGCACTAAGCGCTGAACTGTGTGACCTTCACTTTTTAAATGACCAACAAGTGCTGTACCAATTAGGCCAGATGAGCCGCTAATTGCGATTCTTTGAGGAACGCGCATTACTTCTTAGAGTCCCAAATCAGATTCGAAAGCGCCGCCTTCTAGACGCTCTTTTAATGTCACTAAGAATCTAGCGGCATCTGCGCCATCAACAACACGGTGATCATATGAAAGACCCAGATAAACCATGGAACGGATGGCAATAGTTTCTCCGCCATCTTCACCGCGCACAACCATTGGACGCTTAACAACAGCGCCTAAGCCAAGGATTGCAACCTGTGGTTGATTAATGATTGGTGTGTCAAAGAGTGCTCCGCGGCTACCAGTGTTTGTTAGTGTGAAAGTTCCACCGCCCAATTCATCTGGAGTTACTTTGTTATCACGTGTGCGGGCAGCTAGATCTGAAATCTTTCGTGCAATGCCGCCCATGTTTAGATCACCGGCGTTAGCAATAACAGGAACAAGAAGTCCACGCTCTGTATCAACGGCAATGCCAAGGTGCTCAGCGCCGTGATAAGTAATCTGATCGCCTTCAACGGATGAGTTAAGAACTGGGTGTTGCTTGAGAGCTTCACACACTGCAACTGCAAAAAATGGCAGGAATGAAAGCTTGACGCCTTCACGGGCTTCAAATGATGCCTTCGCCTTATCGCGCAGACGAGAAATCTTGGTCACATCAACTTCAACCACGGTAGTGAGTTGGGCACTTACCTGAAGTGATTCAACCATTCGGGCTGCAATAACTTTGCGAAGTCGAGACATAGTCACAGTCGTTCCACGAAGTGGAGAGACTGCAACTGGTGCTGCTTTAGCAGCAGATGAAGGTGCTGAAACTACTGCTGCAGGTGCTGAATATGTAGGAGCTGCCGGCTTTGCTAGTGACTCAACATCTTCACGGCGAATGCGTCCGCCAATTCCAGTTCCCTTAACATTTGCAAGATTGACACCAAGTTCATTGGCAAGCTTTCGAACTAGGGGAGTTACATAGGCATCAGTTGGTTGTGCAATAGGTGCTGCTGGCGCAACTGGCGCAGGTGCTGCAACAACAGGTGCAACAGGTGCTGCAACAACTGGTGCTGCAACTACTGGAGCAGGTGCTGGGATCACAGGTGCGGCAACTGGTGCAGCTCCACTTGTTCCAATTAAACCTAAACGCGCTCCAACTGGAACTGTTGAATCCACAGCAACATCAATTGCCAATAAAGTTCCTGCAACTGGTGATGGGATTTCTGTATCAACTTTGTCAGTAGAAACTTCTAGTAATGCTTCATCAACGGCAACAGAGTCACCAATATTTTTTAGCCAACGTGTAACAGTTCCTTCACTCACACTCTCACCCAATGCAGGCATTGTGATTACTGTGCCGGCTGTTGATGCAGCAGGTGCTGCAACTACAGGTGCAACTGGTGCAGGAGCGACAGCAACTGGGGCTGCTGGCGGTGGAGTTACAGGTGCTGCAGGAGCAGCGGCAACTGGCGCAGATGGAGCAGGCGCAGCAGCGCCATCTGCGATGATTGCTAACTCTGCACCTACTGGAACAGTCTGATCAATTTGAACAACAATTTTTGTAAGAGTTCCAGCAACTGGTGAAGGAATCTCGGTATCTACTTTGTCAGTTGATACTTCTAGAAGTGGTTCATCAACATTGACATGGTCGCCTTCGGACTTTAACCAACGTGTAACTGTTCCTTCGCTAACACTTTCACCAAGTGCTGGCATCGTTACGGAAAATGTCATTATTTTCTCTCCTTGGTTATCCGTGTGCGTGAAGCGGTTTGCCTGCAAGAGCCATATGAGCTTCGCCCATAGCCTCAGACAGTGTTGGGTGTGCATGGATCAGGGATGCAACATCGGTTGCACGTGCTTCCCAGTTAAAGATTAACTCTGCTTCAGCCAAAAGTTCGCCGACACGTGCACCGACCATGTGCACTCCAAGAATTGGGCCCTCTTTTTCACCCACAAGTTTGATTGAACCGGCAGTTCCCAGAATCTGTGCTTTGCCGTTTCCAGCTAAGTCATAACTAAGCTCGACAACATCATGACCACGCTTTTTAGCCTCGGCAGTTGTTAAACCAACGGATGCGACTTCAGGATCTGAGTAAGTAACACGTGGAATTCCATCGTAGTTAATTGGGCGAGGATTTAAACCTGCAATCTCTTCAGCTACCAACATGCCTTCGGCAAAACCAACGTGAGCTAATTGCAGCGTTGGGATTAGATCTCCCACAGCCCAAATGCCCGGCACGTTAGTACGGCACTTATTATCAACTAGAACATAACCACGATCCATGCTGATTCCCTGCTCTTCATAGCCAAGGTTTGCAGAAACTGGACCACGACCAACTGAAACCATTAATACGTCAGCAGTGAACTCTTTGCCATCTTCTAATGTAATTGTTACACCCTTTTTGCTCTTGTTAGCAGATTTAAACTTCACGCCAAGTTCAAAGTTAATTCCACGTTTGCGGAAGGCGCGCTCTAGCTGCTTGCTGGAGCTCTCATCTTCAAGTGCAATGAGGTGAGGCAGACCTTCAATAATTGTTACTTCTGAACCAAAAGATTTCCAAACAGATGCAAACTCACAACCAATGACTCCGCCTCCAAGGACGATGACAGATTTTGGAACATAATCCATCTTTGTTCCGTGATCAGATGTAATGATCTGCTTGCCATCAATTTCAAGTCCAGGCAAAGTGCGCGCATATGAGCCAGTTGCAAGAATGATGTTTTTGCCGGTGTAGCGCTGGCCGTTTACCTCGACCGTGTCTTTGGAAACTAACTTTCCATGACCTTCGATGTATGTGATATTTCTTGATTTAACTAAACCTTGTAATCCTTTATGTAGACGAGAGATCACACCGTCCTTATATGAATTAACGCCGTCCATATCAATGCCATTAAAAGTGGACTTAACGCCGAACTTAGATCCTTCGCGGGCGCCATCTGCGATTTCAGCTGAGTGCAAGAGAGCTTTCGTTGGGATACAGCCCTTGTGAAGACAGGTTCCACCAACTTTGTCGGCTTCGATGAGTGCGACTGAGAGGCCAAGTTGTGCACTTCGCAGAGCGCAGGCATAGCCACCGCTTCCGCCACCCAGAATCACTAGATCAAATTGCGACACTCAGCCACCCCTTTTTACTCGTGCTCAGGGCTCTATCTTGCCGTACCTACGCCTGTTCGACCAATCTCACGAGTGAGCGCATGCTCACACCGGTACCACCGACTGGCGTATATCCATGGGGCTTACCCTCATTAAAGGCAGGACCTGCAATATCAAGGTGTAACCAAGGAAGATCATCACTTACGAACTCTTTCAAAAATAGGCCAGCTACCATCATGCCGCCGCTGGCATCTCCTCGGTTGGCTATATCTGCAACTGGAGAATCCAGTGAAGCACGAAGCTCAACGGGCAAAGGCATTGGCCAGAACTGCTCGCCAGTTTCTTTTGCGATGGCAATAAATGAATCACTAAAGCTTTGGTTATTTGTCATAACCGCACCCGTGCGAGTACCAAGGGCAACAACCTGGGCTCCAGTTAAAGTAGCCACGTCAATCATTCCATCGAGTTTGTTCTTACTTGATTGAGCTTTCATCATGGCATCGGCAAGGACTAATCGACCTTCTGCATCAGGGTTGAGAACTTCAACAGTTTTTCCACCGAAGATGGTGATGACATCACTTGGACGGGTGGCTGTATCACTTGGCATGTTTTCAGCAAGAGGCGCCCAACATTCAATAGCAACAGGTAGAGCAAGTTCTGCAATAGCCAACGTTGCAGCACAGACCGCTGCCGCACCGCTCATGTCGCACTTCATTGCTTCCATGCCAAGGCCTGCTTTTAGATTGAGACCGCCTGTATCAAAAGTTATTCCCTTGCCAACAAATGCAAAGCGCTTCACATTTTTAGCTTTAGGTGTGTACGAGATATGAAGGAGGCGTGGGGGATTGGCAGATCCTTGTCCAACGCCAATGATGCCGCCAAAGCCTTGAGATTTAAGTTGCTTCTCATCCCAAATAGTTATCTTTAATCCAGCCTTTTGACCACCGGCTGCTTTAAAGCTTGCAGCAAGTTTCTTAGTAAATGAGTCAGGAGTTAAGTGGCTAGGAGGTGTGTTGATCAGATCGCGCACAAGATGTGTGTACTTAGCAATAATCGATGCACGATTTGTAATCTCTTTAGCTTCACTCTTGTCCGCTAGCTTTGAGAATATCGTCGCTGACTTCAACGCACTCTTATGGCTCTCCTTAGAGGAGCCACGGAAATCGTTAAAAACATAAGCACCGAGCGCGGCGCCTTCTGCCACTGCATTGACTCCTGCAAGATCGCGAGTTGGTAGGGCAAAAGTTGCTCCGGAATTTCCGACAAGTGCTCTGGCGGCACTGCCAGCGGCCCTGCGCAAAACTTCATGGGAGTAAGTAGAAGATTTAGGACCAAGACCTGTGAAGACCATCAGCCGTGCTGGACCACCAGGCATCTTTGTTACTTCATCTGCCTTTCCAGTTGCACCCATCTCAAGTAGTGAGGCTAGAAGAGATTTTGAATCAAGGGCCAAATCACCTGATTCAATGGCAATGCCACCTTTTGTGTTGGTGCTCACCAAACCCACAACAAGGAGATCATCTTTAACGAGGCCATCTGAGATTTTGAGTGTTGTCATAGGTGCCAGCGTAATAGATGTATTGATATGTTTCACACTATGAAGCATTCACCTTTGCACGATAAGCACCTCGCCCGTAACGCCAAGATGGCTGATTTTGGCGGTTGGCTGATGCCCATCGAGTATCCAGGGGCTGGAGTGCTGGCTGAGCATGGCGCAGTCCGAGAAAAAGTAGGAATTTTCGATGTTTCACATTTAGGCAAAGCTAGCGTGGTCGGAAAAGGTGCTCTGGAGTTTCTCAATTCAATGTTTACCAATGACTTAGGTCGCATCGAAAATGGCTCTGCTCAGTACACATTGTTGTGTAATGAGGAAGGTGGAGTTATTGATGATCTCATTGCCTATCGAAATAGCGACGAAGATTTCTTTTTAGTTCCCAATGCATCAAATACCACCGATGTTGTTGCAACGTTGCAAGCCCATGTGCCGGCAGGAATCACTGTTACAAATCTACATTCTGAATATGCAGTAATTGCCGTGCAGGGACCGTTGGCACCAGCAGTAATGCAATCACTTGGGGTTAATACCGCCATTGATTACATGGCCTTTGAAAATGTGAGCATCGGGGGAGCAGAAGTAATTCTCTGTCGCACCGGATACACAGGTGAACTCGGTTATGAACTTCTACCAAAGACTGCAGATGCTTCCAAAGTTTGGGATGCAATAGTTGCAGCTATAGAACCTGTGGGCGGTTTGGTCTGCGGTCTTGGAGCACGTGACACTTTACGCACCGAGATGGGCTATCCACTCCACGGCCATGAACTCTCACTCGAGATAACACCAGTCGAAGCAAGTGCGACGTGGGCTATCGGTTGGGATAAGGCAGAATTTTTAGGTTCGAGTGTTTTGAAATCTCAGAAGGCCCAAGGTGCAAAGCGTCGAAGCGTTGCCCTTAAATCACTAGATCGTGGGATTCCCCGCGGTGGAATGAGTGTGAAAACAAAGGAGGGAGATGCGCTAGGTGAAGTCACGAGCGGAACTTTTTCACCATCCTTAAAAGTTGGAATCGGAATTGCCCTACTTGATTCATCTGTGAAAATCGGTGACCAATTAATCATCGATGTGCGTGGCAGAGATTCAATGGTGGAAGTTGTAAAACTTCCCTTTATGCCTTCACACGTTCGATAAATTCAATTGGCTGCAAAAAGGCAGCACGGGTCTTAGTTCTACGAAGCGCCGACAAAACCGATGTGCCTGAAAGCGCTAAAAGAATGCTCGTAAAGACTGCGCGTGGGATATCCCACGCCATGGCAGTTGCAAAGTGGAACATAAAGAAACGAGAGAGATTTTCACTTATTGCCCCATTGGCGAGGTAAGACAATTGCGTGTTAGCACCAAGCGCCCAAGGCCAAAACTGTAGGTCCATCAAAATTCCAAATAGCTCTGCCGCGATGACTCCAAAGAAAATGAGCATCGAGATTTCTTTCCATCCTCTTAGCTTCTTACCTGGCAACATTCCCGCAGCCATACCAATCCACGCCGCGGCAAATACTTGATAACCCAGCCATGGCCCAACACCACCGGTAAGCAGGGCTGAAACGAACATGGATGTGAGTCCCAAAATGAAACCAAAAGAGGGACCAAAAACACGAGCGCTCAGAATCAAAATAAACCACATAGGTTCAATTCCAACAGCACCTGCGCCCAATGGGCGAAGAGCTGCAATGAGTGCAGATAAAACACCCAGGAGGGCAACTGATTTTGCATCAAGTGCGGAGTTGGAGATTTGAATGATTACTAAAATGAATGCAACTGTAAGGGCTGCCCAGAAGAAGAGTTGTGTGCGCGGTAGTGATTGCCCGTTATAGAAAAATGGCCAGAGAAATCCAGCAGCAGAAATCAAAGAGGCTAACGCCAGTACTGCTGTGCCAAGTGGAGAAAATCTCACCACATCATTAGTGCGCATTATTTGTCTGCCTCAATAGCTCGAACCACATCGGCCACCGTCAACCATGGTTGCGGCGCCATAATCTTTGATACTTGAGGAGCAAAAGCTGGAGAAGACAGGAGAACTTCAATGGTTGGTCCATCTGCAACGATGTCACCATCTGCAACAAAGATTGTTCGAGTAGCTAATTCAGCTACCAATTCAACGTCGTGTGTAGCGATGATGACGCTGCGATTAAAGACACGAGCGAAATCGATAAGCATCTTGGTCAATACCCGTTTGGCTTGGTAATCCAATCCACGTGTTGGCTCATCCAGAATAAGAAGGCGCGGATTAGCCGATAGAACCACACTCAGAGCAAGGCCTAAACGCTGTCCTTCAGAGAGATCGCGGGGATGGGTATGGGCAGAGATTCCAGGGACAAGTTGCGAAAGAAGTGTGAAGGTAGTTCCACTTTCCACTTGATTGTCATTATCTGCTTGGTTGCACTCTTGAGCAACGCTTTGCCCATAGAGCAGATCACTTGGCTCTTGTGGAATATAGCCAACGTTCTCTCGCCTTTGCTTACTGTGCAATTTCTGCGAATCAATACCGTTCACGATTACTTGACCCGCTGCATTATCACTAACTCCTGCAATGGCGCGAAGTAGTGAGCTTTTACCAGCACCGTTGCGTCCCATAATTGCAACGATTTCATTTTCATAGATAGTTGCTGATAGAGAGTTAACTGCACTCTTGCCGTTGTAGGAAATAGTCAAATCTTTTATTGATACGCAGGGCTTAGTAGAACTCGCTTGTGCATCTGGTTTCCTAACTTCATGTGAGTCTCTAAACTCCTGTGTCATTCGACGCAATTCGCGCACAGACACACCAATCTCTTTTAACCCGAGAGTTCTAGCCAACTCAACAATAGGAGGAGCGATAGGGGAGTTCATTAGGATTTCTTCAGGGGTACCAACAACGGCAGTACCTGCACCATTGATGTGAACTATGCGATCAGCAAATTGAATAACGCGCTCTAATTTATGTTCGGCGATAACAACCGTAAGACTTAAATCGTGGACTAGGCGGTGAAGGATGGAAAGAACTTCTTCTGCAGCAATAGGGTCGAGAGCACTAGTTGGCTCATCTAGAACTAGAACTTTTGGATGGGCAACTAGGGCACTTGCGATAGCAACTCGTTGTTGTTCTCCGCCGCTCAGAGTTGTGATAGTGCGGTTTCGAAGGGCAGCTAATGACATTAAATCCAGAACTTCTTCCACACGCTTTCGCATAGTTTCATTAGAAAGATTGAGTGCTTCCATTCCAAAGACAAGCTCTTCCTCCACCGTATCTGCCACAAATCCATTGATGGGGTTTTGTCCGACGATGCCAATCAAATGAGCTAGCCCGCCAGGCTTTACTTGGGCCGTAGAGATTCCATCTACTTCAATACTTCCAGCCAAGATGCCGCCAGTGTGGTGGGGGACAAGCCCATTTATGAGACGTAGTAAGGATGATTTACCTGAACCCGTTGGTCCAATAACTAGAACTAATTCGCCTTCAGCAATTTCTAGATTCAGGTCTTCAATAACTGTTGTTGTGGAATTTGGGTAAATAAGTGAAACGTTAGAAAACTTAATCATGAAAGACCCACAACCGCTAAGCCAGCTAACACAACTGCTGCATCAACTCGTGCCCATTTAATCGGGCGATACTTTGATCTCTTTTTATTGATTCCATAGCCACGTGCATCCATGGCCGCTGCTAAATCTAAAGATCTAGCAAGTGATTCCTCAAGTAGGGGAAGTGCAATGCGCTTGAAAGCTTTGACCCCATGGGTTTGTTGACCACGCAAACGCTGTGCCATGCGAATACGAGAGAGCGCTGAAACCAATTGTGGGAGTACAGAAGTGGCAATAACAACGCTAATTCCAAATTCATAGACATATACCGGTAGCACGCGCAACAACCTGTGTGGACTCGTCAGTGAAGCAGCCGCACCGAAAACCACAAGAATTGCGCAGATGATGACTCCTTCAGAGATTGATGAACTTAATCGCTCTAAAGTCACCGTTCCGCCGATACGAATACCTGGCATCCAACTGGGTAGAGGCACTGTAGGAATTGTGAAGAGTGTTGTCCCTGGAATCGGAACTCCAATGAGCACGCCAATAATTGCTCTAATCGCAATGATCCAGACAGATAGCTTCAATGTAGCGTTAAAAGATCGTCCCCAGGGGGCGTCATCTCGTTGTGTAAAAACAATCACTGACATAACGCCCACTGCCGCAATGGCAAAGACTGGGGAGTTCACACGGGCAATTGCAAAAGCAACGGCCGCAGAGAAAATCCACCACGTCAGTGGGTGAAATGAAAGTTTTTTCATTAAGAAATTACTTAGTCTTAATCAAAGACTTAGGTGTTGGAATTTCAACGCCGCATTCTTTGGCTGGATAGCCATCTAGACCGCAGATTAAGCCAGATGATGCAGCACGGATCTTTGTGACTTGTCCTAAAACATCAATGCCCTGTGAAGTTTTGGCTGTGCGAACACATGTAGTGATTGTCTTTCTTGGTGATTCACCTTTAGGTGCCCAAGACTTGGAGCCAAATTCAATAACTAGGCCGATTCGCTTAGTGTCTTTATCGCTCTTGACCCCTGCGCAAATCTTGGCAAAGTCAGGCTTTAATTTGGGCGAAAGTGAAGGGACATCATCGCTACTAAAGACAAATGACCATCCTTCAACTGCGCCATCTGCAATATCAACTGTTGGTCCAGTCATTGCCGCCGTCCACTTTGTGGCACCAGGGGCTGCTTGGAAATAGCCCCAGTAACGCCAGCCTTTACTTGCAGCCTGTGATTGAGGGATGAATAAAACTGATGTCGAAAGAATGAGTAGTGAAATAAGTAATGCTTTGAACTTCATTGCTGTGGGGCCTCTCGATTGTGAAAGAGTCTCACAGGGAGTAGTGCCGCGCGAATAAGAGATACATAAAAATCTCGAAGACATGTGGACCACACCCCGCAAACCTCGGCGGGTGTTTGTCTAAAACCAATCATTAGGTAATCCGACTTTACGGTTGCGGGTCAGTGTCGGAATTTCACCGAACTTCCCCTAATGAAGGGCGTATTAAGTTGTGTGCGTAGGCAACCACATCGCTAACCGATTGGCAACAGGGCGCGCTTGGTCGTAGAGTTCTGAGCATGGAATATCGCCGCCTTGGCAGTACTGGAATGTATGTATCCGAGATTTCTTACGGAAACTGGATCACTCACGGCTCACAAGTTGAAGCCGATGCTGCAATCAAATGTGTGAAGACCGCACTTGATTGTGGAATCACTACTTTTGATACTGCCGATGTTTATGCAGGAACTAGAGCCGAGAAAGTGCTGGGTAAAGCGCTCAAGGGAATTCGTCGTGAGTCATATGAGCTTTTCACCAAGGTCTACTGGCCAACAGGTCCAGGCAAAAACGATCGTGGTCTTTCCCGCAAGCACATCATTGAATCTTGTAACGCATCACTCAAGCGCCTGCAAACAGATCACATTGATCTCTATCAAATGCACCGCTTTGATTTTGAGACTCCATTGGAAGAATCACTCAGTGCCTTTGATGACTTGATTCGTGCTGGCAAAGTTCACTACATTGGATTTTCAGAATGGACCGCGCAGCAAATTGCGTCAGCTCTTAAAATTCAAGATGCAAAAGGCTATAACCGTTTTGTTTCAAGCCAGCCTCAGTACTCAGCGCTGTGGCGTGTAATTGAAGCCGAAGTAGTTCCGCTGTCACAAAAGGAAGGCATTGGCCAAATTGTTTGGTCACCAATGGCTCAAGGAGTCTTAACTGGCAAGTATCTACCAGGAAAGAAGCCACCTGCCGGCTCACGTGCTACCGATAAAAAGGGCGGCGCCGGAATGATTTCTAAGTGGATGAAAGATGATGTCTTAACTGCCGTTCAAAAGCTTAAGCCAATTGCAGATCAAGCTGGCCTGACTATGTCTCAACTCTCTGTTGCTTGGGTATTGCAAAATCCAAATGTTTCGAGTGCCATCGTTGGTGCAACTAAGCCATCTCAAGTTAAGGAAAACGTGAAGGCCACTGGTGTGAAGTTAGATGCAGAGACGATGAAGGCAATTGATAATGCGTTGGGAAATCTTCCTGAAAAGGACCCAGCTCAAAACATCAGCCCAAATCCAAGAGCTTAATTAACTACGTCGCCCACTTTGGTTTGTGGGTGGGGCGCACGAAGACGGCGCATTTGCGTTGAGCGTAGCCATGCATACATAGCTAATCCCTTAGTACTAGAGGCCGGATATTTCCCATTGATTGCGCGCTTAATTTTGCGGCCCAAGAAAATTCCATCAACTACGGCAACAAGTAGAACTGCATACATCAAAGCGATTGCTCCAAATTGGACTGCAGGGATTTGAATCAAAGTCAGAACGAGAACTACGAAAATAATAGGTAGGAAATATTCACCGATTGAACGACGGGCATCAACATAGTTGCGAACAAAGCGGCGCTCTGGCCCCCTATCTCGTAGTGGTAGTGCGCTTTCTTCACCACGCAGATAGGCAGCGCGTGAGCTAACACGATCCTGTCTGGAGGCTAGCTTCTGGGCACGCTTTTGCTCTTTTGTTACAACAGGGGACAGGGATGAAACCTTCACCTTTGCCTGTGCATCTTTGCGCTTTGGGGTTGGGCGGCCTTTGCCAGTTGATTCAGTAGTCATAGGGAGAACTATAGAAGGGTGGGGCTAAACCACAAATATTGACGGTACGTCACAACTCGCGTGAGGGGTGAGGGAAAGGTAGGCTTATCCCAAACAAGGAGAGAAAATGACTACAGAAGTTACAACCACAGGTATTGCCCTAACCGATGTTGCTGCTGCAAAGGTAGCTGCACTTTTGGCACAAGAAGGCCGCGATGATTTAAATCTTCGTGTTGCTGTTCAACCTGGTGGATGCTCTGGTCTTCGTTATCAACTCTACTTTGATGATCGCAATCAAGAAGGCGACATCGTCCGCGAATTTGGTTCAGTTAAGGTAATCGTAGACAAGATGAGTGATCCTTACTTGATGGGTGCAACTGTTGATTTTGTTGACACAATCGAGAAGCAGGGCTTCACAATTGATAACCCAAATGCGCAAGGTTCTTGCGCATGTGGCGATTCATTTAACTAATAGGCCACTTAAAACCCCTAGTATCGCTACATGAAAATTGGCGTAGCGGGATCAGTTGGTCTAGATCATTTAATGACTTTCTCTGGAAAGTTCACTGACTCATTTGTTGCCGGTTCTTTAGAAAAAGTCTCCCTCTCATTTTTAGTAGATAGTTTGGATGTTCGCCGCGGCGGATGTGCAGCAAATATCTGTTATGGCATGGGCGTTCTTGGCCTCAATCCAGTACTCATTGCAGCTGTCGGCAAAGACTGGGCAGATTATGAAGCTTGGCTTTCACGACACGGTGTGGACACATCTCACGCACTTGTTTCAACCACTTTGTATACCGCCCACTTTATGGTGACAACAGATGATGATCTCAATCAGATTGCATCCTTTTTCCCAGGTGCAATGAGTGAAGCTCGCAATATTGAATTGGCTCCCATCATGGAAAAAACTGGACGCTTCGATATGGTCGTGATTTCTCCTGATGATCCCCAAGCGATGTTGCATCACTCAGAGGTGTGCCGCAAGGACGGCATCCCATTTGCCGCTGATCCTTCTCAGCAAATGGCGCGTATGTCAGGGGAGGAGATCAAACTCCTCATTGATGGCGCTTCCTATCTCTTCCTCAATGAATATGAACTAGCTCTGGCCATGCAAAAAACGGGCTGGAGTGATCGTGAGATTTTGGAGCACGTGAAAATCCGTGTGGTGACCTTGGGTTCAAAAGGTGCCATAGTCGAAAGTGCTGCCGGGGAGTTCGTGCAAGTAGGAGTGCCACAAGAGAAATCAAAGACAGATCCAACAGGTGTGGGAGATTCATTTAGATCAGGCTTCATCGCCGGCCTTGCTTGGGGTTTGAGCCATGAGAGATGTGCCCAGTTGGGTTCTCTCATTGCCACCTATGTCATTGAGACCATGGGAACACAGGAATATCGCTTCACTAGCACTGAGTTTGTGGCCCGCTTTCAAGCTGCTTATGGAGCAGAAGCGGCTGCTGAAATAGCGCC
The DNA here is from genome assembly GCA_002284895.1 of Actinobacteria bacterium IMCC19121. GTDB lineage: Bacteria > Actinomycetota > Actinomycetes > Nanopelagicales > Nanopelagicaceae > Planktophila. The sequence goes on along the minus strand of CP015605.1, from coordinate 1,152,352 downwards.
GCATCTAAATTTTTAGCATCTAAAAACCTGTGACACGAACCACGAGGGTGGCCCCTTAAGCCGATGCCACGCAAGCGTGCTTTGCGCTCTATCCTTAGCCCTATGTCGTCATCAACGCTTAAGTTTGCTCGTGGGCTGCTCGTTCTGAGCCCAGCTCTACTTCTGACAGGTTGTTCAAAAGTTTCAGGTCTTGGCTTTGAAGAGGGACTTTCAAGTGTTAATGATCAGTCGCTATCACTATGGCAAGGCGCATGGATAGCGGCCGGTGTGGTCGGAGTCTTCACGCTAATTTTAATTTTATGGCCAGCATTTTTCCATCGCCTTAAAAAAGATAGCCCAGAGTTTCCTAAACAGACTCAGTACAACATTCCTATTGAAATCCTTTACACAATCATTCCTTTCATCATCGTTGCAGTTCTTTTCTACTTCACAGCCAAGAAGGAAACAGTTATATCTGCAAAAACTGATACCTATAAGCATGAGATCACAGTCGAAGGTATTCAGTGGTCATGGCAATTTGGTTATCCAGAAGCTGGTCCTGATGCGCTAGTCACGGGAACGCCTGCACAAGCACCTGTCCTCTACGTTCCATTGGGCGAGCGAGTGCGCTACACAATCACTTCAAATGATGTTGTTCACGGTTTTTGGATTCCTGCCTTCATGATTCAAATGCAAAATCTCCCAGGTGTGACTAACCATTTAGAATTTACTGCTAACAAGCTGGGCGATTTTCCAGGACGTTGCAATATTTTGTGTGGACGAAACCACTCGCAGATGCTTTTCACTGTTCGCGTAGTAACACCAGCGCAATACCAGGCTTATCTTGAAACCTTTAAGGGGAGTGGCGCATGACAACGTATGCAGAACGTCCAACTATTTCTGGCATGCCACCGCTTCCAGCGAAAAAAGGTAGAGCATTCGTAAAGTGGGTAACATCAACTGACCACAAGACAATTGGTTATCTCTACCTGATTACATCTTTCTCATGGTTTTTAATTGGTGGAATTCTGGCGCTCCTGCTTCGTTCAGAGCTAGCCCGTCCAGGAATGCAGTTCTTGAGCGCTGAGCAGTACAACCAGATATTCACAATGCACGGAACGATTATGTTGCTTATGTTTGCAACTCCGCTATTCGTTGGCTTTGCAAACGTCATCATGCCGCTACAAATTGGCGCGGCTGACGTGGCCTTCCCTCGTTTGAACATGCTCTCTTATTGGCTCTACCTCTTCGGTGGCATCATGGCATTTGCCGGATTCCTATCACCTGGGGGAGCAGCATCATTTGGTTGGACTGTTTATGTCCCCCTTTCAAATGCAACGTATTCACCGGGAATTGGCGCAGACCTTTGGTTACTAGGCCTAGCAGTGAGCGGTATCGGAACAATTCTTGGTGGCGTTAACTTCATTACAACTATTTTCACAATGCGTGCACCTGGTATGACGATGTTTCGTATGTCGATCTTTTCTTGGAACGTATTGCTGACTTCAATCCTTGTTCTTCTTGCCTTCCCTCCACTAGCTGCAGCACTGCTGGGCCTTGAAGCAGATCGAATCTATGGCACACATCTTTTTGATCCAGCCAATGGTGGAGCGATGTTGTTCCAGCACTTGTTCTGGTTCTTTGGACACCCAGAGGTGTATATCTTGGCGCTTCCATTCTTTGGAATCGCTACAGAGATCTTGCCAGTCTTTAGCCGCAAGCCAATTTTTGGTTACAAAGGTTTAATTGCAGCAACTATCGCGATTGCAGCGCTCTCTGTTTCAGTATGGGCTCACCACATGTTTGCAACAGGGCAAGTACTTTTGCCTTTCTTCTCATTCATGACATTTTTAATTGGTGTTCCAACTGGCGTGAAGTTCTTCAATTGGATTGGAACAATGTGGCGAGGCCACGTTACTTTTGAAACACCAATGTTGTGGGTTATGGGCTTCCTAGTTACCTTCCTTTTCGGTGGATTAACTGGAATTATTTTGGCTTCACCTCCTCTAGATTTTGCAGTATCTGCTAGCTACTTCGTTGTGGCTCACTTCCACTACGTTCTATTTGGAACTGTGGTCTTTGCAATGTTTGCTGGCTTCTATTTCTGGTGGCCAAAGATGACAGGTCGCATGCTTAACGAGCGTCTTGGAAAGATTCACTTCTGGACAACTTTCTTCGGTTTCCACTTAACTTTCCTTATCCAACACTGGCTAGGCATCAAGGGCTTCCCTCGTCGCTATGCCGACTACCTACCAACTGATGGCTTCACATTTATGAATGAGGTTTCAACAATTGGTTCATTCTTATTAGCGTTCTCAATGATTCCATTTATGGTCAACATCTGGATTACACGCAAGGCTCCATTAGTTGGTGTTGATGATCCTTGGGGTTACGGAGCATCACTTGAATGGGCAACTACATGTCCACCACCTCGCCATAACTTCTTGACTATGCCTCGCATTTCTTCAGAGCGACCAGCATTTGATCTGCACTACCCACACATTAAGACTGAAGGGCACTAATTAACTATGAAGGTTTCTTGGCAGTTATTTATCGGTCTTGCACTGTTCTATGTCTTGATGACAGTTATTTACTGGCAGGTTGGTGGTGAGCCAGTAGGAATTGGCGGCATGCTTCTTGCAGCAGCACTTGCTGGAATGGTTGGCTTTTATGTGTGGTTCACACAGCGTCGCATCGGCCAGATTCTTCCTGAAGATAATCTCACCGCATTAATCTCTGATGGTGCTGGCGAACTTGGTTTCTATAGCCCTCATTCATGGTGGCCATTGCCAGTTGCACTGAGTATGTGTGCGTTGACGCTCTCGTTGATCATTGGCTGGTGGCTCACTGTTATCTCATTGGGCGCTCTTGTTATCTCCATCATCGGAATGGTGACTGAGTACGAGAAACCGATTGCTGTTTCAGCACACTAATGTCACACGTACGGGCAGAGATTCTTGATGTTGATTATCCAAATACGGCTGCAGCTCGCATAGTAATTAACGCACCAGCATCACAGATCTTTAATCTATTAGCTAACCCTCGCGCTCACGCATCCTTTGATGGCTCAGGCACGATTGAAAAAAGTATTTCAGGTCCAGAGCGTCTCTATGTTGGGGCTAAATTTGGAATGGCCATGAAAATCAAAGTGCCATATCGCATAACAAATACAGTTGTGGCTTTTGAAGAAAATAAGAAAATAACCTGGTGCCATCTCATGAAGTGGACCTGGTCATACGAGCTCCACGATTTGGGTAATTCAACAACTCAAGTTACCGAGATATTTGATGGCAGTTCTCTTCCAGCCTTCTCTAGATGGTGGCTCAAGAAGACTGGGGCTGTGGCTAGAAATCCAAAGTTTATGGCTAAGAGTTTGGTGCAACTTAAAGCGTTGTGTGAAGGTTGAAATCTGCACGTTTAGCTCCCTATCTTTTTGTTTTCTTGTGGAGCACAGGCTTTGTAGGAGCTAAGTACGGCCTTCCTTATGCAGACCCTTTTATATTTCTAAGCCTTCGAATCTTTATTGCTGCAGGCATTCTCTTTATTGCAGCACGTCTCATGGGCACACAAATCGCACTGTCTAGAGGTGAGATTGGAAAATCTTCACTCATTGGATTGTTCTTGCACGCCCTCTATCTTGGGGGAGTCTTCTTTGCGATCTCTCAAGGTCTCTCAGCTGGAGTTGCTGCAGTGATTACAAGTTTGCAACCAGTCTTTGTTTCAATCCTTGCAGTAAAAGTTCTAGGGGAGAGACTTCGTTGGAGTCAGTTTGCAGGGTTAGTCACAGGTTTAAGTGGTGTGGTGCTAGTTCTAGGCCCAACTTTTGATAGTTCAGTCTCCACAGTTGGAATCGCGGCAGTCTTTGTTGCATTGTTCGGAAGCACCACAGCGACTTTGATGCAAAAGAAGTTTGGAGCAACTATTTCCATGGTTGCTGGGACGGCTTATCAATATTTAGCTGCTGGGGCTTTTCTGGCCATTGCAGCTGTTGTGAGCGGTGGAACGCACATCGATTTCACACCAAAGTTTGCCGCCGCCATGATCTGGTTAATTCTTGCCCTCTCAGTGGGAGCGGTGCTGCTATTGCTACGCCTACTCAACAACGGCAGCGCTGCATCGGTTTCATCACTGTTCTATCTGGTGCCACCAGCAACTGCCCTTGAGGCTTATGTTTTATTTGGAGAAAAAGTAAACACCCAAGGCTTCCTTGGAATAGGAATCACCGCCCTGGGTGTTTGGCTTGTAATACGTAAAGCGAGTTAGTGGTTTTCAATTTCCTTTAACTCTTGCTCAGTTACCTTAGGAACAGATACTGCATGAGCCTTGCTTAGGCGGCGCTGCAATTTGTTCTTGAGAGCACCTGGTCTGCGAACACCACGGCCATCAACATCCTCAATCTCCAGTGCAACAAGCTGTTCGTGAGATTGCAACAGGTAAGCCTTCTCTGGCGAGATAGGTGCATGAACTTCAACAAATTCACCATGTGGCAAGCGAAGTAGGCGACCGGTTTCTGCTCCATGTAGGAGAAGTTCGCGGTCTGCACGTTGTAGGGACAAGCACAGACGCTTTGTAATGATGAAAGACAAAGGCGGAAGAATAAAGATACCTATTCGAGAGAACCACATGATTTGGTTAATCGATAGATCAAAATTCGTGGCGAGAATGTCATTTCCACCGTTGATGAGTGAAATCATTACGAAAGTAATGGACATAACGCCAAGTGCTGTGCGGTTTGGTACATTGCGTGGTCGATCTAGTAAGTGGTGCTCACGCTTATCTCCTGTTATCCAACTTTCAATAAATGGATACAGAGCCATACCTGTGAAGATAATTCCAGGAACGATTACCGCTGGAATGAGAATATTCCACGAGATGGTGTGACCAAATGCGTGAGTTTCTAATGGGGGAGCCATGCGAACAAGACCGTCGAGCCAACCCATGTACCAGTCAGGTTGGGAACCTGCAGAGATCTGTCCCGGTGTATACGGTCCATAGAGCCAAATTGGGTTAATGGATGCAACTGCTGAGATGAAAGCAATGATTCCAAAGACAACGAAGAAGAATCCACCAGCTTTAGCCATATAGACCGGCAAAATTGGATGTCCAACAACGTTATTTTCTGTGCGACCAACACCTGGGAACTGTGTGTGCTTCTGATACCAGACCAACATAACGTGAATGGTGATCACGGCTAGGAAGATTCCAGGAATGATCAGAATATGTAGCGTAAAGATTCGAGGGATAAATCCAACACCAGGAAAGGCCCCACCGAATAAGAAGAATGAAATGTACGTTCCAACGACTGGAATAGCTTGAATAATCGCTGAAGTGATTCGAAGTCCAGTGCCTGATAGCAAGTCATCAGGAAGTGAGTAACCAAGAAGTCCTTCAACAAGACCAAGAGTCAAAAGCAGAATACCTAGGATCCAGTTGAATTCACGTGGCTTTCTAAATGCTCCGGTAAAGAACACACGCAAAAGGTGAGCAACGATTGCAGCCATAAAAATGTTTGCTGCCCAGTGGTGAATCTGTCGCATTAAGAGACCGCCGCGAACCTCAAAAGAGATATCCAAAGTTGAGGCATAGGCCGCAGACATCTTTAAGCCCTTGAGTGGCTCATAGACACCTTCATAGATGACATCTCTTTGTGATGGATCAAACCAGAAGGTTAAGAATGTTCCTGAAAGAAGCAAAATAATAAATGAGTACATACACACTTCACCGAGCATGAATGACCAGTGATCAGGGAAGACCTTATTAAGTGACTTCTTTACCCAACGCGCTGCGCCAAGTCTTTCGTCAACAAAGCTAGCGGCATTACCGATTCTTTTTTCAGTAGATGTCATTGTGAGTTACGCTCCCAGAAACTAGGTCCGACTGCTTCATTAAATGGTGCACGTGCTACTAAATATCCTTCAGAATCGACAGTGATATCAAGTTGAGGAAGTGGTCTAGCTGCTGGTCCAAAGATGACCTTGGCGCCACGTGTCACATCAAAGGTGGATTGGTGACATGGACACAACAAGTGCTTTGTTTGTTGTTCATAGAGTGCAACTGCACATCCCATATGTGAACAAATCTTTGAAAATGCGATGATCCCTTCATGAGTCATCGCAAATTTCTCAGGTGTGAGTTGGAAATCTTCTGGACGCAGGCGAATAAGAAGAACTGGATCCTTTGCGATATCACTGAGTGGTCGCTCTTCGGGGTGATCAACTGCAGGTAATACTTGAACAACAGCGCCAACCTCAAGGTCTGAAGCCAAGATAGGACGATTACCAGGATCAGTGAGTAGGCGAGTTCCTGTCTTCCAATTCGTCTGCTCCAATTGCTTTCCAGGTAGTGGACCAAGATCGCGAAGAAGCAATACGGGTGGAAGAGCAAAGAGACCAAGGGCAGCACCGAGGGAGCGCTTAATTAACTTACGGCGCCCTAGTGCAACTCCAGCCACACCTTCTTTAACAGTCTGAACTAACTCAGCACGATCTTCATCACTTGAGCGAAATTCATGGCGGTGATTAACAATTTCTTTATCCGGCATCAAAGTCTTTGCCCAGTGGATGGCTGCAATACCAATAAAGAACAGCGACATCGCCATACCTAGACCGATACCCAGTTGCTGAGCATTTTGATCACCCATAATTGGAATGAAGATGAATACATCATCTGCCACATAGATATATGAATAAATCAGAAGCAGTGAACCAATACCAGAGAGAGCAAAGAGGATTGCAATTTGCTGCTCAGCGCGCTTTTCAGAAACTGGGTTTACATCCGTAGCACGCGGTGCATGTTGTGGAGGAGTTGAGTTATCAGTAGGAGTTAATTCATTAGACATCGTTCGCCTACCTTGCTCTCGTAGTTAGCCAGACTGCAATACCAATCAGCAGTCCAATACCTAAAACCCATGCCAAAAGACCTTCAGTAACGGGCCCAATGCGACCCATTGTTGCACCGCCAAGATTTGGTTCAGCCTCAGCTGCCTTGATCCACTTAATAAGAGAGAGTTTTTCAGCAGGTGTAATTGTTTTATCACTAAACACTGGCATTGATTGAGGACCAGTAATCATCGCTTCATAAATATGTTTTGGCTCAACTCCCATAAGAGTTGGTGCGTACTTACCTTGCGTAAGAGCTCCACCTTGACCAGCGAAGTTGTGACACATCGCGCAGTTATTTCTAAAGAGTTCTCCGCCTTGGGCAGAGTTTCCATCGCGCTCATAATTAAGGGCTGATTCTTCTGGAATAGAAGGACCAGGAGCCAATGAAGCAACATATGCAGCAAGGGCTGCAGTTTCTTCTTCGTTATAAACAGGTGCTTTACGTGCAGCCTGAGTGCTCATATCTGCCATTGGCATACGGCCAGTTCCAACTTGGAAATCAACAGATGCTGCGCCAACACCAATTAATGATGGGGCGATAGCGCCACCTTCAGCATTGAGTCCATGGCAGGAAGAACATCCTTTGAGGAAAATCTGCTTACCTTCATCAATAGATGCAGAACGCGCGGAAACGCTTTGAGATTCCTTAACAGTTGCACTTGCAACAGAAAATGTTGTTCCGATTGCTAGGAGAGCAAAGATAAGAAGCAATGGGCCAGCGGCTTTATGTCTGCGGTAACGAGATAAACGCTTCACGAAGTTTTTGTGCTCCCTTACTTAATTAGGTAAATCGCTGAGAAGAGAGCAATCCATACGACATCAACGAAGTGCCAGTAGTACGAAACGACAATTGCTGTTGTGGCTTGCTGGTGAGTGAAGCGGCGTGCCTTTGAAACACGAATGAGAACAATAAGAAAGGCAAGAAGTCCGCCAGTTACGTGCAATCCGTGGAAGCCGGTTGCGACGAAGAAAATTGAACCGTATGCAGTTGATGAAAGCGTTAAACCTTCTGAAACAAGAGCGGCATACTCATAAATCTGACCACCAATAAAGAAAGATCCCATCAGGAATGTGAGCGCAAACCATTCACGCATTCCCCATTTGTTGAGTTGAAAGATTGAACCAGTGCGGTGGTTCTGGAATCGCTCTGCAGCAAAAACTCCGAACTGACATGTCACAGATGAGAGGACAAGAACAGTTGTATTCAGTGCTGCAAATGGAATGTTAAGAATGTGGCTTGACTCAGTCCAAATAGTTGGACCCTGCACTGCGCGAGTAGTGAAATAAATAGCAAAGAGTGCGGCAAAGAACATCAACTCACTTGAGAGCCACACGATTGTCCCCACAGCAACAGCGTTGGGGCGGGTGATCTTGTGATGGGCAGCTACGGATGTACTCGACATGGGGATGATTATTCCCGAAAACTACGCCTGCGTCTTACGGGAGAGCCGTTATGGCCTGACTATTCGCCCTGTTCTGGAGTGAAACAGCCCACAGAAATTTGGGAGTAAAAATCACCTCGCACACCCTTTCAGGGAGCCTAGACTTAGGCCATGGCAAAGAAGCAGATTCTGGTTTATGCAGATGACTCAACTGTGAGAGCGGCAGTTATTGACGCCTTGGGCAGCAGGACTGCCAGCGATGTCGGCGAGCACCAGATTCACGAGTTTGCAACGGCTGCGGCCCTTCGCTCTTATGTCGATAACAACTCAAAGATTGATTTATTCATCCTCGATGGTGAGGCAGTTCCAGAAGGTGGGCTAGGAGTTGCCCGACAACTCAAAGATGAAGTTTTCAACTGCCCGCCGGTTCTAGTGATAACTGGGCGAAAAGAAGATGCATGGCTGGCTGCATGGTCTCTAGCGGAAGCATCAATTGTTCACCCTATTGATCCATTTACTCTTGCTAAGAGTGCTGCAGAACTTCTCCGTGGCACAGCCCCTGCCGTAGTTTAAAAATGTCGAAAGAGTTGTGGGATCGCTATTTCTCAATTCTTGAAAGTGGTCTGGATTTAGAACCACCCGATGTGCAGTGGTGCATGAAGCAGATTTTAGAAGGTCATGCAGATACAGAGTTAATTAAGAAGTTTTTACTTGCTCTCAAAACCAAAGGCGAGACGTCAGAAGAAGTTGGTGCATTGGTCGCTCAGATGTATGAGCATTCAGGGCCCATTTCCATTAAGGAGCGCGCAGTCGATACGGTTGGAACCGGTGGCGATGGTGCCCACACAATCAACATCTCAACAACGGCGGCGATTATCGCTGCAGCTGCAGGAGCAAAAGTTGTGAAGCACGGTAACCGTGCAGCTTCATCTAAATCAGGTGCTGCAGACCTACTTGAAGCCTTGGGTGTTGCAGTAACGCTGGATGGAAAAGGAGTGGAAACTACCTTTGCTCAACTTGGTATTGGTTTTTGTTTTGCCCCAGTTTTTCACCCAGCAATGCGCTTTGCAGCACCTGCGCGCAAAGAGTTAGGCGTGCCAACTGTTTTCAATATCTTGGGGCCTTTAGCCAATCCAGCTAAGCCCAAGGCTGCAGCAATTGGTGTGGCCAATGATCGAATGCATTTAGTCATGGCCCAGGTGCTAGCCGATAAAGGCGTCGATGGCTTTGTTTTTCGCGGAGATGACGGGCTCGATGAAATAACACTTGCAACCACTACATCTGTTTTAACTTTAGGCAATGGTCAAATATCAAGTGACCTACTAGATCCTCTTGATTTTGGAATTGCTAGAGCGCCGATATCAGCACTTGCCGGGGGAGATGCGAGTGAAAATGCGAGAATCACTAACGCAATTTTTGCTGGTGAAAAAGGCGCACCACGCGATGCTGTTGTCCTAAATGCTGCTGCTGCCATCGCAGCCTATGAGGGTGAGATGGAGTTAAGCCTTCACGATCGAATTGAAAAAGGTGTTGCCAGAGCTGCTAACGCAATAGATAGTGGCGCTGCAACAAAGCTTCTTGCAGCGTGGGCAGCACTTAGCCAGAAACTAGCCGCTTCTTAACTTTTTTAAACTGAGGCAAAGTCGTAATTCCAAAGCCACCAAGGCGTTCGATGATGCCATGCAATACATCTACAGTTGCGCGAGCATCATCTAAGGCGCGGTGTGTGGGAGAAGTACTGGCTCCAAAGAATTGGGCCAAAGTGGCTAATTTGCAGTTGATCACATCATCTTTAGTTAATACATATCTAGCTAACCTTGCCGTGTCAGCCACATGATGATTAGGCCATGGGTAATCCAAATGCGCAGCTGCCGCCTTTAGGAATCCCACATCAAAAGGTGCGTTGTGGGCAACTAAAACATTCTCCGTCTCTGGCCCTAAGAACTCTATGAATGAAGGAAATACTTGGCCAATGGTTGGTGCATTGGCCAACATCTGATCTGTAATTCCGGTGAGCTGAGTAATGAAAGCCGAAATTTCAACTCCCGGGTTTACAAAAGTTTCAAACTCACCAATCACTACACCGCCGCGCACTTTAACTGCACCGATTTCAGTGATGCCCGCTCCCGTGGAAGGTGCTGCTCCGGAGGTCTCTAAATCCACAACAACAAAGGTGGCCTCGGACAGATGCATGGTGGAGATAGTAAGTGATTGGACCGTCATTGACAGCGCCCGTATTGTGATGACCATGGCAGTTGAAACAGCACCCCCAGGTTGGATGCAAGATTGGTCGGCGCAAGGCTCAGGCAAAAATGCTCGTGTTGGAGTCTTGCTCGTTCATGGATTCACAGGTGCCCCACCATCGATGCGTCCATGGGGAGAGTTCCTGCATTCCAAGGGCTACACCGTTCGAGTCCCATTACTTCCGGGTCATGGAACTAAGCCAGAAGATCTCAATAAAGTTAAGTGGCAAGAGTGGCCTGCAAAAGTGCAAGCAGAGTTAGATGAACTCTTTAAGAGCTGTGACCAAGTATTTGTCGCAGGCTTATCTATGGGTGGGGGAACTACGCTCAATATTGCGCAATCAAATAATGATCGACTCGCAGGTTTGATTTTAGTTAACCCAATGATTCACGTGGCGTTCTTGCCGCACCAATTGGCCTACCTAATTTCACATTTCCAGAAGCTTCGCTCCAGCGTTGGAAATGACATCAAGCGCCCTGGAATAACAGAACATGGCTATGACGCACTACCCACTCGTGGAATCGCAGAATTACTAAAAATGTTAAAGATTACGCGAAAGAATTTGAGCACAATAACTGTTCCCGTTCAACTTTTTCACTCAGTAGAAGACCACACATTGCCAGTTTCAAACACAGAAATCATCATGGCCGGCCTAGGTTCTGCCCATAAGACTCGCATTGAATTGGTCAATAGTTACCACGTTGCAACGCTTGATTATGACCAGGAGTTGATTTTCCAGAACTCACTCACTTTCATTGAAGGGCTCACAAAGTAGATGAGCAAACCAACTCAACTTCGAACATTTCTATGGTTTAACAACAACCTAGAAGAAGCGTTGGATTTTTACAGTCAAACTTTTGGAGATCAATTCGTCCTACAAAGCTCTGGACGGCCAGAGGCTGATGGCAAGCTGATGACGGCTGAATACACAATCTATGGCCATCAATTTGTAGGTATGGGCTGGCCAGGTGGTCCAATATTTAATCCCTCAATTTCACTGTCAATTTCCTGCGATGGGCAAGAAGAATCAGATCGTTTGTGGGATGCAATCACAAAAGATGGGCAAGAAGGTCAATGTGGATGGTGCGTTGATGCATTTGGTGTGAGCTGGCAAGTTAGTCCTCAACAAATGGGTGACTATCTCAATAGCCCAGATCCTGAAGTATCGGCCTATGCCTGGGCGCAAATGCGCAATATGAAGCGCATTGTTATCGCAGATCTACATAAATAGTTTTATAACTCCAACTGCATTAAAACTAGATCGAGCAGCTGTCCGTGTTTTTGTGCCACATGCGGCATTCGTGCACTTTCTTTAAAACCATAAGCAGCGTGGAGATTAATGGATGCAATATTGGTGGAATCAATAGCTGCAATCATTACTTTTCGCTGTTGCTCACGCGCTGAAGCTATTAAATGCTCGAGAATCTCTTTACCAATTCCCTGGCCGCGATGTGATGAGGCAACGTGGACGCTGTGCTCAACAGTGTGGTTATAGCCTTCACCAAAGCGAAAAGAACCAAAGACTCCATAACCGACTACAACCCCATCTTGCTCAGCAACGATAACCGGGTACGCATGTGAGCTCTTATCCTCAAACCATGCCATGCGCTCAGATACATCCACTTGGTCTTCGCGATAGATGGCATTGGTAGTTGCAATAACATCGTTATAGATAGCAGTTATTGCAGCGATATCGCTGGAGGTTGCGGCTCTAATCATTTAGGGATTAATCGAGAACCACAGCAGTGCAATAACACAGATAGAGACCATAGAAATAATCAAGCCATAAACACCACGCATGCGCTTACTAGAGGCAAACTCACCCATAAGACGCTCGTCTTTAGATATTCCATACATAAATATCAATAAAGGCAAAAGCAAGATTGCATTAAGAATCTGAGTGAAAACAAGAACTTTGATTAGGGGTAGGCCAGGTATAAGAATTAGTCCTGCAGCAAAAACGGTCATCACTCCAAAAGTTGCATAAAACAACGGCGCCTCTTTTGGGCCATCATCTAAAGCTGCTGGTTGACCAGTTAGATCACCGACTGAATAAGCAGTCGATAAGGGCAAGATGGAGGCTGCAAGTAATGCCGCTCCTACTAAACCAATAGCAAAAAGCGCTTTAGCCATAGTGCCGGCTAAAGGCTCAAGAGCTCGAGCAGCTTGGGAAGCATCAGTGATGCTCGTTAGTCCTTCTTTGTTTAACGTCGCAGCACAGGTAATAACTACGAAGAAACCAATGATTCCTGTTAGCAAAGATCCAGTCCACACATCGATGCGCAAAAGCTTTAAGTCATCGCGAGTTAAGCGTTTATCAACTGCATAACTTTGAATGAAAGCTAATCCCCATGGGGCAAGAGTTGTTCCGAGGGTTGCAGTAGCTAGATAAATAGCATCATGTGTGAAGGGCATAGATGGAACAAAGACGCCCCGGGCAGCTTGACCCCAATCGGGATGTGCCATGAAGCCTGCAACAATGTATGAGATAAAAACTGCAGAGAGTGCGAAGAAAACTTTTTCAACATTGGCAAATGAGCCACGCAACACCAAGAAGGAAACCACCAGAGCTCCGGCTGGAACTGTGACAAAGCGCGAAATACCAAATAGCTCACCAGCAACTGCAATACCCGCGAACTCGGCAGTCAGAGTTCCAAAGTTTGCGATAATCAAAGCACTGGCACTGAGAGTTCCTGAACGTGCTCCATATTTTTGGCGAACCAAACCAATGAGACCTTGGCGCGTAACAACACCAATACGGGCACCTAAATCCTGAAAGATCACTAATGCAATCGTAGAGAGCACCAGTACCCACAACATTTGGTAACCAAACTTTGCTCCCAATTGAGAGTAGGTGGTGATGCCGGCCGGATCATCATCTGAAAGCCCAGCAATAATTCCAGGGCCCATCACTGATAGAAGTGCAGCTAAGCGGATCTTGCGCGTTGTTGTCATGAGAGCGCACCCGTTCCCTTAGATAATCCATGCTGCTCTTCTGGTTTAAGTGCATCCACCAAGTCATCAGCCAAAATGCGACCTACAGGCTTTCCTTTTTCATCAATGACAACGATGGATGCACCGCGGTTATTAGAAAACTCTTCAATTACTTCATCCAAAGGTGAATCTATTTGCACAGATGTTGGATAAGGGGGACCGATCAAAGTGCTCAAAAGGGCCGTGGATTTAGCTGCAACCAACTCAATAATTTGGATATGGTCAACTAACTTGCCTTTGCTATCAACGATAACAACGCCGTCGGAGATATCACGATCACGGTTTTCCACCAGGCGAGCTAGGGCTTCACCGCAAGTGTCATTTTCTTGGGCAAAGACCATGTGAGTGGTCATGATTCCACCGGCAAGAGTTTCATCAAAAGCAATAAGCTGGCGCAACTGTTTAGCCATTTTGGAGTCCATGGCTTTCAAAATATCTTCACGGTGCTCATCATCTAAATCACGCAAAACTTCAGCAGATTCATCTGGTTCCATGCGGCTTAAGAGTTCGGCAGCTCGTCCTTCGCTCAAACCTCGAAGCAGACCCTGCAATTCTTCATCTTCCATTTCTTCTAGCGCATCAGCTGCTAACTCTGGATCCAACATTTCAATGAGTGCACTTTGTTCGCGGCCAGCTAAATCTTCAATTAAGTCAGCTAAGTCGGCAGGGCGAAGCTGCGACAGGGCGGTTTTAGAACCAGAAGTTTTCACAACGCCAGAAGTATCAGCAAGTGATGCCACCGTTGCCCAGTCCAGAACGTGTTGAGGTGTTGCACGGCGACCAAGTGCGCCAGGAAAGATGCGGCGAAGGAAGGTAACAAAAGAAATATCCACGCCGACTACTCGGATTTCTTTATCCAAAGGCGCAAGATATAAATCTGATGAGCGCACAACCCGTAGCCCGTTCACATCCACAATTTGGTGATCAAGCACATCGGCATCTAGTAATGACTCATCACTGCGGCGCTTGTAGTCAGTCAAGTTGATAGTTGTGGAAGAGAGCTTGATTTGATGGCGCTCTAGCTTTGCAATACGCGCTCCATCAATAAAGGATCGACGCAGACCTACCTTTACGATTAATCCTGATACTGGTGGATAAGCATCTTGTCCGTGTTTAACTACAACATCAACTAAGCGGCCAATCTCACGGCCGTCTTCATTGGTTACTGGACAGCCCAATAACCCTGCAAGTGAAACAACAGAATCGCGAACACCTTTGCGCGCCAACACCAGATCACGCCGTCCCACGGCACGCTCAACGGTATTGACCACACGGGCAATAGGCTTTTTTGTTGAGGCGCTCATGTGTCAAATTGTATCGGCTGACATTCAAGGCGCTCCGATAGTTTTCTATGCGTCTAGATGAACTTACTGAAGTGGACCGTACTGGGATCGAACCAGTGACCCCCACAATGTCAATGTGGTGCTCTACCGCTGAGCCAACGATCCTTGCTTGAGTGAGAAATCATACCTCACGAAAATATGTAGTTATTAGCGGTTGTAGTCATCCTCAATACGCTCAATATCATCTTCACCAAAGTATGAACCGCTTTGAACCTCAATGAAAACAACAGGCTCACTGCCGATATTTGCTAAACGATGAAGCTCGCCTTGGGCGATATCAATTGAATCTCCTGCTGACATTTCAAATTCAAGGCCCTCGTGAGTCACTTTTGCATTACCGCTGACGATAAACCAATGTTCAGCACGATGTTGATGGCGTTGATAAGAAAAGCGGGCACCAGCATCAACAACAATTCTCTTTACTTTGTGATCTGAACTTTCAGACAAGATTTCATAGCGACCCCACGGTCTGACGTCTTGGTCCATTAACTCTTCCTTTTACTTGTTTTGCTACTTGAGGTCGGAACGGGATTTGAACCCGTGTAGAGGGATTTGCAGTCCCTTGCCTCGCCTCTCGGCCATCCGACCAAAAACGAACGCCGTTCATTTTTTACGTGAACGGCGATCAGTTTTGAGAGCGGACGACCGGGTTCGAACCGGCGACCTGAACCTTGGCAAGGTTCCGCGCTACCAACTGCGCTACGTCCGCGAGGAGGGCAAATCTATCGTAGGTGAGGCCATAGCGCCAAAGTGGGAATTCAATGACTACCGTTACCTTGTGAGTTCATCGAAGAATGCGCCTGTTTTCTGGATGAATGGGCGGTTGGCAACTGGCCTGTCGCAGGTTTCAAATGATCCATCATCGTTAGCCGACGGGGGATTCTGGGCTGTCTCAACTACTTTTGAAGGCGCATTTCAAGCTTTCAAATTTGATCATGTCATTGAAGCAAGTTTTCCAATATCACCATGGCAGAAAATAGATGGCCAGTGGTCAAGTAGTTTAAATGAAAGTCAATACGTTGCATATGTAAAGAAAGTGCAAGAGCACATTGCACAAGGCTGGGTCTATCAAGTTAATGCGTGCAGGGAAATCTCTATCGATATTGATGTCGAAAATCTGCGCGGTCTGTTTTCAAAGATTCTAGAAGGCAATCCTGCGCCCTGGGCTTCTTATTTAGAAGCACCTGGAATCAACATTGCTTCTGCATCACCTGAACTTTTCCTCAAACGCGATGGGGGACGAATTCGCACGTCGCCCATCAAGGGCACAGCACCAGTTGGCACAGTCGATTTTGGCGTGAAGGACAAAGCCGAAAACGTGATGATTGTTGATTTGATGCGAAATGATTTAGGGCAGATTTGTAAGAGCGGAAGTGTGACTGTCCCGCGTTTGCTTTCAACTGAAGCTCATCCTGGCTTAGTTCATTTGGTGTCAGATATTGAAGGCGAGCTCAAAGATGGGATTACTTGGGCAGAGATCTTCACTCGCTTGAGTCCACCAGGATCAATTAGTGGTGCTCCAAAATCTTCTGCCGTCTCTGTCATTAAAGATAATGAAGGAAAGCGCGGGCCGTATTGCGGTGCGCTGGGTTGGGTGCAGGGGGATAAGTGTGAACTATCAGTTGCAATCCGAATCTTCTATAAAGATGACAAGTTGCGATTTGGTACGGGTGCTGGAATCACGTGGGCCAGTGTTGCAAATGATGAATGGGAAGAAACTCAACTTAAGGCAAGACGTCTAGTCTCACTTGCTGGTGGTGAGTTATGAGAGTGATTTTCAACGGTGAACTGAAAAGTATTAACAATGTGCCAGCAAATAGTTCAGGGTGGCTAGAAGGCGAAGGAATATTCGAAACGATCAAAAGTGTTGGGAACAAGCCATTCTCTTTATCTCGCCACATTGCCAGGGCACAGCACAGCGCATTAGCTGTTGGGATTTCGATGCCAAGCTCTGATCAGATTTCACAAGGTGTGACTGATTTGTTTGCCTCAGTTCCACAGGGTTTAGGGATGCTGCGGATTTCTTTCGATAACCACGGTAATTGGTTGGCTGTTCATATGCCACATAAGGAACAAGAGAAGAGCGCTGATGTGCGCATGCATCCCGAAGCAGTGAGTGGTGAAGTCCACAAAAGATTTCCATATGCCAACCGTTTAGAGATTCTTGAGCAAGCCCGCCTTGCTGGCTTTGATGATGCCATTGTTATAAACCCTGACGGAAATATCTGTGAGGGATCAGTTACCAATTTGATTGTCCACATCGATGGGCGATGGGTAACACCGCCAACTACTGATGTTGTTTTACCTGGAATTATTCGTCAGATTCTGATTGAAAATGAGCTAGTTGCTATTGAGAGCATCCCAGTAGATCGGCTAGTGGAAATCAGCTCTGCCTTCTTTATTAGTAGTTTGCGTTTATCGCATGCGATTTCATCGATTGATTCACGGCCTTTGCATCTTTCACACGCCTTCGGAGAAGAAATAAAGGCGTTGGCACATAAGTATTCGGTAGGCTAGCCACATGATTCAGGTAACCGTTGATGGCACTGCTCGCTCCATAGAGGCAGATCAACGCCCAACCCACCTCTTTGCAGATAATAAAGAGGTAGTCGTTTGCCGCATTAACGGCGTGCTCAAAGATTTGTGGACTGATCTTCAAGAAGGCGATGTCGTTGAATCTGTCTTAATCAATTCTCCTGATGGTCTCTTTGTTCTTCGCCACTCAACTGCCCACGTTATGGCACAAGCGGTGCAAGAAGTTTTCGCTGATACAAAGCTTGGAATTGGACCACCGATCAAAGATGGTTTCTATTACGACTTTGATCCAAAGACTCCTTTTAATCCAGATGATTTAACCAAGATTGAAAGCGTTATGCGCAAGATTGTTAAAGATGGCCAGCGCTTTCGCCGTCGTGTTGTTACAGAAAAAGAGGCGCTAGCTGAACTCTCACATGAGCCATATAAGTGCGAACTCATTGGCATAAAGGGGCCAGCTGGAGAAGAGGCAAGTGTTGAAGTTGGTGGAGCAGAGCTCACCATTTATGACAATTTAGGTAGAGATGGAAATCCGGTGTGGGGAGATCTTTGTAGAGGTCCTCACCTTCCATCCACAAAACACATTCCTGCATTTAAGTTAATGCGAAGTGCTGCGGCGTATTGGCGCGGATCTGAAAAGAATCCCATGCTCCAGCGCATCTATGGCACAGCGTGGCCATCACAAGATGAACTGAACGCTCACTTAGAACTACTTGCAGAGGCTGAAAAGCGCGATCACCGCCGCCTTGGAACTGAACTTGATCTGTTTTCTTTTCCTGAAGAGATCGGTTCTGGTTTAGCGGTCTTTCATCCCAAAGGCGGAATCATTCGCCGGGCGATGGAAGATTACTCACGCAAGCGCCATGAAGAAGAAGATTATGAGTTTGTTTATTCACCGCACTTAACCAAGGCTGCCTTATTTGAAAAATCAGGCCACTTGGATTGGTACTCAGAGGGAATGTATCCACCGATGATCATGGATGAAGAGCTCCATGCTGATGGAACTATTAAAAAGCCTGGCCAGCAGTACTACATGAAGCCAATGAATTGCCCGTTCCACAACCTTATTTTCCAAGCCCGTCAGCGCTCATATCGTGAGCTTCCACTTCGACTCTTTGAATTTGGAACTGTCTATCGCTATGAAAAATCTGGCGTTTTGCACGGCATCACTCGTGCCCGTGGCTTTACTCAAGATGATGCACATATCTATTGCACAAAAGAGCAGATGGCAGATGAGTTAGATTCACTTCTAACCTTCGTACTTAACCTTTTGCGCGATTACGGTCTCAATGATTTCTATCTCGAACTCTCAACAAAGAACCCAGAAAAATTCGTTGGCGCAGATGCTGATTGGGAAGAGGCAACTGAGACTTTGCGCAAAGCAGCAGTTGCTCAAAAACTAGAATTAGTTCTAGATGAGGGCGGCGCTGCGTTCTATGGACCGAAGATTTCCGTGCAAGCAAAAGATGCCATCGGTCGCACTTGGCAGATGTCCACGATTCAAGTGGACTTTCAACTTCCACAACGCTTTGAACTTGAATATTCAGCTGCCGATGGATCGCGCCAACGTCCAGTAATGATTCACCGCGCACTCTTTGGTTCCATTGAAAGATTCTTTGGTGTTCTCACAGAGCATTACTCAGGTGCTTTCCCACCATGGCTTGCACCAGTACAAGTGGTTGGCATTCCAGTTGCTGAAGCTTTTGCAGATTATTTAGCTGATGTCATTGCGCAGATGAAGAAGGCTGGCATTCGCGCAGAGCTAGATGCATCTGATGATCGCATGCAGAAGAAGGTTCGCAATGCACAGATGCAAAAGGTGCCATTTATGGTTATTGCTGGTGAGGAAGATATGGCAGCCGGTGCTGTCTCATTCCGCTATCGCAATGGCGAACAGAAAAACGGAATTCCTATCAAGGATGCAATTGCCCAAATTCAAAAAGTAGTAGCAGAGCGCACTCAGGTTTAATAATGCATATTGATGGCGCAGGAATGCCTGATGGTTGGCAACGGTTATGGGCGCCTCATCGTCTTGATTATTTACGTGGTGAAAACCGCCCATTAGAGGGTAATGAAGTTGAATGTCCCTTCTGCCGAATTCCCAAACTAACTGATGAAGAAGGCCTCATTGTTCATAGGGGGACAACGGCCTATGTCGTGATGAATTTGTATCCATATAACCCAGGACACTTGTTGGTCTGCGCTAATAGACACGTTGCAGATTTGACTGACTTAAGCGAAGAAGAGCGCAACGAGATTTCATCCCTTACGGCTCATGCGATGAAAACAATTCGAAAAGTTTCATCCCCTGCAGGCTTTAACTTAGGAATGAATCAGGGTGCTATTTCAGGTGCGGGGGTGGCAGAACATATTCATCAGCACATAGTTCCGCGCTGGAGTGGTGATGCAAACTTCATGCCAATTATTGGAAAAACAAAGGTGTTGCCGCAGTTGCTTACTTTGACCAGAGAAGAGATTGCTGCAGCTTGGTAGAACTAATTGAGTTCAGCGAGATATTTCTTTATAACATCAAGGCCAATTCCCTTTTCAATCACAAGTGGAATCGCTGGGAAAAGAACACCGGCAGCAAAAGCACCTTCACCCATTGATGTGACCAGCTCTAAATACTCATCTCGAAACTCTTGAACCAAAGTTTCATGTTCTGGCTCGCAAGCATTAAGTGTTGGGGGAGTTGTCGAATAATCTGTGATGACCATATCCGAGAGTGAGATAAGAGCTCTGGGTGATCCATCATCATCGTGGAGAACTAAGTAAGGCGTGGCAATCTGATCAAAGACACGATTAGCCAACATGACCGCATCATCAAAGTCTGCGTTGTTTCCATCTAATTGCGTAACAACAATCATTCGAGGTGTTAGGAATTCATCAAAGGTTTGCCACTGATCAATAGTTGCTTGGTCGATTCCGGTATTGGGATTGACGGCAAAGAGTGCGCAGGAAATATCACCGTTGGCTTGAGTTCCAACTGCGGCCCCTAGCGCCGAAGCAACTTCGCCAGGGTTGGCTGAAGGGTGGCCAAAGACGCAGAGATTGAGAGGCGATGTGGGATTCTGCACTGGGTCAGCCTACGATGTGCAGTGATGCTAAGTCGCTCATTAAAACCAGCGGTTACGAGATTAATAACACCCGTAGCCGCATTCGCCCTGCGCATTGGGATAACTCCCAATGCAGTCACATGGGTGGGAGCTGTGGGAGTAATTGCATCAGCGCTATTTTTCTATCCTCGAGGAGATTTCTTTCTCGGCACCGCAGTTATTGCCTTTTTTGCCCTGAGTGATCTCTTTGATGGCACCATGGCTCGAATCTCTAAATCTGGTGCAAGTAAGTGGGGCAGCTTTCTAGATTCCACCATTGATCGCTTAACTGATTCTGCGATTCTTCTTGGTGTGAGCATTTACCTAATCAACAACCATGACCAGTTAAGTTTTGTCGTAATCGCAACTTTAGTAACAGGAATGCTCGTTCCATACATTCGTGCCAAAGCTGAGAGTTATGGCGTTGAATGCAGTGGGGGAATAGCAGAGCGCACCGAGCGCTTAATCATGGCAATGTCTGCAATTGCACTTGATGGTCTAGGAGTTCCCTATGTCTTGGCCGGTGGAATGTGGCTACTTGCAGTGTTGGGAGCAGTAACAGTTGGGCAACGTATGTTGATTGTTCGCAAGGCATTTAAGCAATGATCCAAACTTTAAGTGCTTGGGGATATTTTGCTGCCTGGCGAATTCTGCGTTGGTTACCTGAGAATTTTGTCTATGCCAGAGCAAATGCTGTGGCCGACTATTTAGTGAAGCGAAATGGAAAGAGCGTTGCCAGGTTGCGATCCAATCTTGCCCGTACGCAACCCAACATCACGGCCCTGGATCTAGATCTGCTTGTCTATTCGGGAATGCACTCAGCACTTAGATATTGGTGTGACACATTTAGATTTCCTGACTGGTCCAAAGAACGAATTCTTGGCACGGTCACATTTAATGATGAAAGTATTTTGATGGACGCAGTTGCTGCGGGTAAGGGCGCAATCGTTACTTTGCCGCACTGCGGAAATTATGATCACGCTGCTGCATATTTTTGTGCCCGAGGAGCCAAGATTGTCACGGTTGCTGAACATTTAAAGCCGGAGAAATTGTTCAAAAAGTTCATGCAGTACCGCTCAGATTTTGGAATGGAATCTCTGCCTCTAGATGGTCGCGTGATTCCCACGCTGATGCAAAGAATTAGAAGTGGCTGCGTAATTGCACTTGCCGCTGATCGTGATCTTTCTCGATCTGGAATTAATGTTACTTTCTTTGGCGGCCCAGCCAGGATGCCGGCAGGTCCTGCCTTACTTGCCATTCGCACCGGAGCACCGTTAATTAGTGCATACGTTTCATACACGCCCACTGGAATTCATATCGATTTCACTCGAATTGAACTGCCAACTAAGGCAAGTGAAACAGAGCAGGTTGCAGCACTTGTTCAAAAGAGTGCAGATCTGTTTGCAGAAGGCATCGCCAAGTACCCACAGGATTGGCACATGATGCAACGCATTTGGATTGATGGCGATTTCAAGGATCGTGACTAATGCTTACCAAGAAACTCAAAATTGGAATTGTTTGCCCTTATGGTTGGGACACACCGGGTGGCGTGCAAAACCATGTTCGCGATCTAGCTGAGTTTCTAATTGCCGCTGGACACACGGTTTCGGTTTTAGCGCCAGCTATCGATGAAGATCAATTACCTGATTATGTAGTCAGTGCCGGCAAACCAATTTCTATTCCTTACAACGGCGCAGTAGCGCGAGTTCTATTTGGTCCTATTGCATATGCCCGAGTGCGCCAATGGATTGGAAGCGGAGAGTTTGATCTATTGCATTTACATGAGCCAGCAATTCCATCAATCTCACTTCTAGCGTGTTGGGCGGCAGAAGGTCCCATGGTTGGAACTTTTCATGCCGCAGCCAAGCGACAGAAAGTTATTTTTGCGATTGGGCCAATTCTTGAACCTGCAATTGAAAAACTATCGGCACGTATCGCAGTGTCAGAGGCTGCGCGCTTAACTCTTACCGATCACCTTGAAACGGATGCGATTGTTGTTCCTAATGGAATTTATGCCAAGCGCTATTCAGCTGGAAATTTCCAGCAGAAATGGGCTGGGAACACTATTGGTTTCATAGGCCGCTTTGAGGAACCACGCAAGGGTCTGCAAGTACTTGTAGATGCTCTGCCTATCATCGCTCGCTTTGCACCTGATGTGAAAGTTTTTGTTGCAGGTCCTGGAGATCCCAAGGAGTTTGAGAAAGAGATGGATCCACAACTACTCGATCGTTTCGAATTTCTAGGAAAAATCTCCGAACAAGAAAAAGCTGATTTCATGTCTTCGGTTTCACTCTATGTTGCACCCAATACTGGCGGTGAATCCTTTGGAATCATCTTGGCTGAAGCCCTGGCAGGTGGTGCATGTGTTGTGGCAAGTGATATTCCAGCTTTTGATTCACTACTGGGTGGGGGAGAGTTTGGGGCTCTCTTTGAATCAGAAAACTCTACTGATTTAGCAAAAGTTATAATTGATCTACTGCGAGATGGAAACAAGCGCAAACACTTATCTATTGCCGGTAAGGCACATGCTCAAATATTTGATTGGGATGTGGTTGCAGAGCAGATTTTTTCAATCTATGAAATGGCAATTGTCGGAGGCCAAGGAGTTTCTCTTAGCTCTGATGGTCGGGCTTGGGGCCGATTCCTCTCAAGAGATGAGGAAAAGAAATGAAGAGCCTTCTTGCACTTGGATTCCTACTCTTAGTTGGTCTTTGGTATCTATCTTTTTCAGCAACACGCCTTGATCGTTTGCACCATAGAGTTGAAACCAGCTGGGCAAACCTTGATGTTTTGCTACAAAAGAGAGCAGCCATTGCCCTTGAGATTGCCCATAGTGATTTAGCTGATCCAGCATCTTCGATGTTATTAACTGGGGCTGCATACCAAGCGCGCGATGCAGATGTTAAAAATAGATCAATGGCCGAGAGTGGTCTATCTGGAGCCTTGGGCCTGCTTATCTCTGATGGTTCGCCTCATGCCTCAGATTCAGAACAAGCTCTTTTGCAAGAGCTATCTGCCTTAACAACCAAAATCCGTGTGGCAATCTCAATTCACACAGATGCCGTTTCATCAACACAGATGGTGCGCAAGAAGTTTGTCGTGAAGACCTTTAGATTAGCTGGCACCGCGCCACTTCCTGTTACATATGAGTTTGAATCAGATGTTCTGTAAGCGCCTTTGTCTTGCACTTACTCTGACTGCGTTGCTCACAGGGTGTTCAGCAATTTCGGATTCATTGCCGAAAGCTGTAGAGCGTAATGTTCTGAGTGGTCGTGAAGGAATTAATGGTCCGGTTCTGGCAGTCAAAATTGATGATACGAATGCTGCCCATCCACAAATTGGTTTGGAAGATGCAGATGTTGTTTACATCGAACAAGTTGAAGGTGGCCTAACTCGTCTTGCAGCAATCTTCTCATCTGTTATTCCAGAGCGCGTGGGACCAGTGCGTAGTGCTCGAATTTCTGACATAGATATTTTAAGTCAATATGGTCGCGTTGCATTTGCATATAGCGGTGCGCAAAGGAAATTACTTCCAGTAATAGATGCAGCTAATTTACAAAATCTCGGAGCACAAGCACAATCTCCTTCTATCTACACCACTGATCCCAATCGTGTACCACCTGTTGCGATGGTTTTACGGGCAGATTTATTGATGGCCAAGGTTGTAGAGAAGAATTACCAAATCACTTCAGCAAATAATGTTGGTTGGAGCTTTGGTGATGCACCCGAAGGTGGCAAACCAACTCAATCTGTGATCATGCATTGGCCTGCTGCTAGATATAGCGCCTTGTGGTCAGAGACTGAATCTCGTTGGTTGCTCTCACATAACTCAAAAAGCAATCTGGCAGAATCTGGAATAGTTCTAGGACCAACCACATTGGTGATTCAAATGGTTTCTATCACTGACTCTGAATACAAAGACAAAGTTGGAGGAGTCACACCGTTTTCACAAACCGTTGGAAGTGGACGAGGATATGTTTTGCGTGATGGCAAAAGCTATGCGGCCCTATGGAATCGTGCATCTGAAGCTGCGGGTACTACGTGGACTTTAAAGGATGGCAGCGAAATAAAGTTTGCCCCTGGTCAGATTTGGGTTGCCCTGACCGATAAGGAGCCTGATTTCACCTATTTATCTGCGAGCGCGAAGGCGACAAAGACAAAGTAGGATGTTCCCCTACACAGGCGAAGGTGAGTAAAGAGTAAATGTCAGAAGTAAAAGGCACAGGACGAGTTAAGCGCGGCATGGCAGAGATGCTCAAAGGTGGCGTCATCATGGATGTCGTTAACGCTGAGCAGGCAAAGATTGCCGAAGATGCAGGCGCAGTTGCAGTTATGGCGCTAGAGCGCGTTCCTGCAGATATCCGTGCGCAAGGCGGAGTAGCTCGTATGTCTGATCCTGACATGATCGAAAAGATTCAAGCATCTGTCTCAATCCCTGTTATGGCTAAAGCACGTATTGGCCACTTTGTTGAAGCTAAAGTTTTGCAATCTCTGGGTGTGGATTACATCGATGAGTCAGAAGTTCTCACACCTGCAGATTATGAAAACCACATCGATAAGTGGGACTTCACAGTTCCATTCGTGTGTGGTGCTACAAATCTAGGTGAGGCTCTTCGCCGCATTAATGAAGGCGCAGCAATGATTCGTTCTAAGGGTGAAGCTGGCACAGGCGATGTTTCAAATGCCATGCAACACATGCGCAAGATTGGCGGAGAAATTCGTCGTCTTTCTTCAATGCGCGAAGATGAGCTCTATGTTGCAGCTAAAGAACTCCAAGCTCCATATGAATTAGTTAAAGAAGTTGCTCAAAGTGGCAAGCTTCCAGTTGTCCTCTTTACCGCTGGCGGAATCGCAACTCCTGCCGATGCTGCGCTAATGATGGCAATGGGCGCAGATGGCGTATTTATTGGCTCAGGTATTTTCAAATCTGGAAATCCAGCACAGCGCGCAGCTGCATGTGTGAAGGCAACTACATTTTGGCAAGATGCCAAGGTTGTTGCCGATGCATCTCGTGGTCTCGGAGAAGCAATGGTTGGTATTAACGTTGCAGATCTTCCAGCTCCGCACCGCCTTGCCGATCGCGGCTGGTAATTCACTTCGCTGATGAAGGTCGGAGTTCTCTCACTCCAGGGTGATGTTCGCGAGCATGTGAGTGCATTGATTGCTTGCGGGATAGATCCCATTGAAGTGCGCAGAGAATCTGAGTTAGCAGAAGTCGATGCCCTTGTTTTGCCCGGGGGAGAATCAACCACTATCGCTCAACTCTCTGAAATCTTTGGCATATTTGAACCAATTAAGAAACGAATAGCTGCTGGCATGCCCGTTTATGGATCCTGTGCGGGAATGATTTTGTTGGCAGATCAAATATTGGATGCAAAGCAAGGACAAAAAACCTTTGGTGGATTAGATATCACTGTTCGCCGCAACGCTTTTGGTCGCCAAGTAGATTCATTTGAAACAGATATTTCATTTGACGACGGATCCAGTGACTTGATTAAGGCGGTATTTATCCGCGCTCCTTGGGTGGAGAAAGTGGGGGCAGGCATCACGGTTCTAGCCTCTATGGATTCACACCCAGTGGCTGTGCGCTCTGCGACTCTTCTTGCCACATCTTTTCACCCAGAATTAACGGCAGATCATCGAATTCACCGCTACTTTATTGAGGAAGTGGCAAAGCCTGCATTAGAGAAGGTAAAGTAAGTTTCATAATCAGCGTTAATGAGATTGAAGGTGTAAGCCATGTCCGGCCATTCCAAGTGGGCGACGACCAAGCATAAGAAGGCGATTATCGATAGTCGTCGTGCAAAGGTTTTTGCAAAGCAGATTCGTGCAATTGAAGTTGCAGCACGCAATGGCGGCGCTGACATGGAAGGCAACCCAACGCTATTTGATGCAGTTACTAAGGCTAAGAAATCTTCTATGCCAGCAGATAACATCGATCGCGCAATCAAGCGAGGTGCTGGTCTTGAAGCAGGAGCAAAAGACTGGATAACAATTATGTATGAGGGCTATGGCCCGAGTGGTGTGGCAATCATGATTGAGTGTCTCTCTGATAACCGCAATCGTTCAGCTTCTGAAATCAAAGTTGCAGTCACACGCAACGGTGGATCAATGGCAGATCTTGGTTCAGTCTCATACCTTTTCAATCGCAAGGGTGTCATCATCGTTAATAAAGTTGATGGATTAACTGAGGATCGAGTCTTAGAAGCAGTGCTGGATGCAGGTGCTGAAGAAGTAAATGATTTAGGCGAATCTTTTGAAGTGGTGTGTGAACCAGTTGATTTGGTGCAAGTTCGAACTGCGTTGCAAAGCGCTGGAATTGACTATGAATCAGCTGATTCTTCATTCCTGCCATCAATGTCGATTCCACTAGATGCTGATGGGGCTAAAAAGGTATTTGAACTCATTGATGCCATTGAAGAGCTCGATGATGTACAAAACGTCTATAGCAATTTTGATGTTTCAGATGAGGTTATGGCGAGCCTGGAATAAGTTCGTCACAGGTAAGGCCTAGGCTAGAAACCTTGAACTTCGTTAGAGGAAATGGTGGCCAGAATGCGCGTACTAGGAATTGATCCTGGTCTAACGCGCTGCGGTATTGGAATTGTCGAAGGAAGCCCTGGATCTCCACTCAAGATGGTTGGAGTGGGCGTTGTTATGACACCAGCGGACATGGCACTTGAAAATCGCCTCCTTGAAATTGATAAAGGTTTAAATGAATGGATTGCCCTCTGGAATCCAGATGTGATTGCAGTGGAGCGAGTCTTTGCCCAGCACAACGTAAGAACAGTTATGGGCACAGGACAAGCCGCCGGAATTGCATTACTCATTGCAGCTAAAGCTGGAATTCCCGTCATGATGCACACACCCAGTGAAGTAAAGGCGGCAGTATCGGGATCAGGTCGTGCCAATAAAGCACAAGTGGCGCAGATGGTCCAAAAGATTCTCAACTTAGATTCAATTCCAAAGCCAGTAGATGCAACCGATGCACTCGCACTAGCTATTTGTAATATTTGGCGAGGTGGATCAACTGCCAGAATCAATCAAGCAGTAGAGGCTGAAAAGTCACGTCTTAGAAAACTGCGTGGCTAAATGATTTCAACAGTTACTGGAACTATCCGCTCACTTTCACTGGACAAATTAGTTATTGAAGTCGGGGGAGTGGGCTTGAGTATTTTGATTAATCCACCAACAAGTACCGGATTAACTCTTGGTTCTCAATCCACTCTCTACACATCCCTTGTAGTGCGTGAAGATTCACTGACTTTGTTTGGCTTTCTAACTGAAGAGGTTCGCAATCTTTTTGAACTTGTTCAAACGGTTTCTGGAGTGGGACCAAAAGTGGCTCTATCAATCATGGGCGCATTAACCCCTGAAGATTTAGCTCGCGCGATTTCTCAAGAAGACACTTCTGCAATTGAGCGCGTTCCAGGTATTGGTAAAAAGGGTGCACAGCGCATGATTTTGGAATTGAAGGGCAAGCTGAGCGATCTATCCTCTGGCGCAACATATAAAGGACATCAACCAGCTTGGCGTGAACAGCTACTGAGCGCATTGGTATCTCTTGGTTTTTCTCCCAAGGAGTCAGATTCTGCAATTAGTTATGTGGTTAATGATTTACATGGCAATGATCAAGATCCGGCCATCATGGAGTTAAGTGAGCTATTGAAGTTAGCGCTAGCAAGTGGAAAGAGTTCACGTGGCTGATAATCAAGAGCGCTTAGTGGGCTCAAACATTAAGGGAGAGGAATCGGCCCTAGAACAAGCCCTTCGTCCCAAAACACTCAAAGATTTCATTGGACAACACCGTGTGCGCGAACAGATAGATGTTTTGTTAACTGCTGCTCGCCATCGAAATACACCAGCAGATCACATCTTGCTTTCTGGTCCACCGGGATTAGGAAAAACAACGTTGGCATTGATTTTGGCAAGTGAGATGCAGGCACCTATTCGCATAACCAGCGGACCTGCAATTACACATGCCGGTGATTTAGCTGCAATTCTCTCTTCTTTAGTTGAAGGAGAGATTCTTTTCTTAGATGAAATTCACCGCTTGCCAAGACCTGCTGAAGAGCTTCTCTATCTAGCGATGGAGGACTTTAGAGTCGATGTTGTAGTTGGCAAAGGCCCAGGAGCAACTGCTATTCCATTGCAACTTCCACATTTCACACTAGTGGGTGCAACAACACGAGCAGGTCTATTGCCTGGACCACTTCGCGATCGTTTTGGTTTCACCGCGCACCTAGATTTCTATGATGATAAAGAGTTGGCACAAGTAATTTTAAGAAGTGCTGCATTGCTCGAGATAGACATTCATACCGATGCGATAACTGAAATCTCAGGCAGATCTCGCGGCACACCACGTATCGCTAATCGTTTGCTACGTCGTGTGCGCGACTATGCTCAAGTTAAAGCCAGCCCTTCCATTGCATTAGCTGATGCAAAGGCCGCACTTGAAATGTATGAAGTAGACGAGATGGGCTTGGATCGACTCGATCGAGGGGTATTGGTGGCATTGGTTGAGCGCTTTAACGGCGGGCCAGTGGGTCTATCAACGCTGGCAATTGCGGTCGGTGAAGAGGTAGAAACAGTTGAATCTGTTGCTGAGCCATTCTTAGTTCGAAATGGCCTCATGGCCAGAACGTCCCGAGGAAGAGTTGCAACAGCTGCTGGTTTTGCTCACATAGGACGAACACCACCCGCTCAATTCGCCTCGCTTTTCGACACACCCGCACCTGACGCCTAGACTCTGCACCTATGTCTACAACTACTAAACCAGTAAAGACGACTGCCCGCCCAGCGCGTTCATTGGCAATCCTGGCTCTAGTGCTCATCGCACTTACCGGTCTTGTTTTTGTTCAAAGCGCAACAGCAGTACGTCTAGGTCTTGATCTTCGAGGTGGAACTTCAGTCACTCTTCAACCGCGTATCGCAGCGGGTGAAGATGGAAAAGTTACTAACGAGGCAATCGACCAAGCAGTTTCCATTATTCGCCAACGCGTTAACTCTCTCGGTGTTGCCGAGTCTGAAGTAGCTGCGCAGGGAAGTGGCACTAATCGCCAGATTGTTATCTCTGTTCCTGGAGATACGGGTCGTCGCGTGGTTGAGTTAGTCGGACAAACTGCAGAACTTAGATTCCGCCAAGTGCTAGCTATATCTGAACCAGGGGCCGCGTCTGCTGGTTCAACATCTATATCTTCAGGTTCAGCCTCAGTAGCTGCAGGCTCTACGAGTGCGACAGAGTCTCCAGTTGAAGGAATAAGTGCAGAAATAAATAAGAAATTTGCTGCTCTCGATTGTACAAAACCTGAAAACCTTCAAGGCTCCGGTGCAGATTCACCAACGGATACAATCATTTCGTGTGATCGCGCAGGATTAACAAAATATATTTTGGGACCAGCAGAAGTTTTAGGTCGACAGATTTCAAAGGCATCTGCAGGCCTTGATGCCCAAAGCGGTAGTGCTTGGTATGTAAACCTTACTTTTAATGGAGAAGGAACAAAGGCATTTGGCGCTATCACTTCACGTGTTACTTCCTTAATTACACCGCTCAATCAAGTGGCAATTGTGCTTGATGGTTTGGTTGTGTCAGCACCAAGAATTAACGAAGCAATTCCCTCTGGAAGTGCGCAAATTACTGGAAGCTTCACCCAACTAGAAGCACAAGATTTAGCTAACGTCCTCAAGTATGGCGCACTGCCACTCGCATTTGATCGGGGTGAAGTTCAGCAAGTTTCTCCAACTCTGGGTGCTGATCAACTCAGCGCTGGACTTCTAGCAGGAGGACTTGGTTTAGGCCTTGTTCTTCTTTACTCGCTTCTTTATTACCGAGGTCTTGGTCTCGTAACTGTTGGTTCGCTAGCAGTTGCAGGTTCTCTTGTTTATCTCATGTTCTTACTCCTTGGTAAGTGGATTGGATTCACATTAACCCTTGCAGGAATAGCAGGGGCCATTGTCGCAATTGGTGTTACTGCCGACTCATTCATTATTTACTTCGAGCGTATTCGAGATGAAATTAGAGAAGGACGATCACTTAGAACTGCAGTTGAAACAGGCTGGAGCAGAGCACGTAGAACTATTCTGGTTGCTGACTTCGTTTCAATCATCGCAGCCGTCTTGCTGTATTTCTTTGCAGTAGGTGGCGTTCGAGGATTTGCATTTACTCTTGGTCTAACAACACTTGTTGACTTAATTGTTGTCTTTGTCTTTACAAAGCCAATCGTCACAATCCTTGCGAAGAATAATTTCTTTGCATCAGGTCATCCTTTGTCAGGACTATCAGCCAAGAGCACTGGAACACTGCCAGTAACAGGGGAGGCATAAGAAATGTCAAAGCTTTCAGGTCTAGGAGGCCGTCTCTATCGTGGTGAGACGTCCATTGAAATCATTGGTCGACGCCGTCGCTGGTATGCCGTTTCTGCCGTTTTTGTTTTGCTGTCAATCGGTGCACTTAGCATTCAAGGATTACACCTTGGAATTGAGTTCAAGGGTGGTTCTTCTTTCACGGTAACTAAAGCCGGTGCATCTATTGAAGATGCTCGCTCTGCAGTTACTGCGACTGGAGTTCCCGGCGAAGCAATTGTTCAGACAATTGGTAGCGATAAGATTCGAGTGCAAACTGGAGCTCTCAATACTGTGCAGAACAACGCAGTCCAAGACGCGCTTGCTGCCAAGTTCTCTGTCGCAGTTGAATCCATTGACACACAGATTGTTGGACCTTCTTGGGGTAAGGAAATTACTCGTAAGGCTCTATACGGTCTCTTTGGCTTCTTAATCTGCGTAATGCTCTATCTTGCAATGGCATTTGAACCGAAGATGGCCATCGCAGCTATTGCTGCAGTAGTCCATGACGTTTTCATCACCGTTGGTATTTATGCACTTGTTGGATTTGATGTTACGCCAGCTACGGTTATCGGGTTCTTAACCATTTTGGGTTATTCGCTCTATGACACAGTGGTTGTATTCGATAAGATTCGTGAAAACACTCGCACAATTACTTCTAGCTCAAAGAGTACTTACTCACAGGCAACTAACTTGGCAGTTAACCAAACTCTTATTCGATCAATGAACACTTCATTGATCGCACTTCTACCAGTTGGGTCAATTCTCTTTGTTGGTGCTGGATTACTTGGTGCCGGTACTTTGAAGGATCTATCACTCGCTTTGTTCATTGGTTTAGCAGTTGGTACCTACTCTTCAATCTTTATTGCACCTCCTGTTCTGGCGCAGTTGCGTGAGAAAGAGCCTGCGATGCAAGCGCTTGCTAAGCGTGTTAATGGTCGCGGTGTACCAGCTGGTGTGGAAACGCCTGCACCTGCCCATTCAGATGAGCGCCGCGGACCTCGTAACCAACCAAAACGTAAACATCGCAAATAGCGGTACCTAAATGGATACTTTGATTGCACCGGTTATAAGTGCGCTCAAAGAGCACCATGCAACGAATAATTTCGAGGATGTTGAACGTGCTTTTGTTGTTGCCGAAAAAGCGCACGATGGACAGCTGCGCAAATCTGGCGATGCATATATAACGCATCCAGTTGCAGTTGCCAATATTTTGGCTGATCTGGGTTTAACTTCGGAAGCAATCATTGCCGCCCTTTTACATGACACAGTTGAAGACACTGCCTATTCCCTGAAAGAGCTTCGACATGATTTCGGGGATGAAATTGCTGGACTAGTCGATGGTGTTACAAAGCTCGACAAACTCACATATGGTCCAACCGCTGAAGCTGAGACGGTGCGCAAAATGGTCGTTGCGATGTCTCGAGATATTCGAGTGTTAGTTATAAAGCTTGCTGATCGCCTTCACAATGCACGTACGTGGAAATATGTTTCAGCTGAAAGTGCCCAGCGCAAAGCCCGCGAGACGTTGGATATCTACGCACCTCTTGCGCACCGCCTCGGTATGAACGCCATCAAGTGGGAGTTAGAGGATCTCTCTTTCGAGGTATTAGAGCCAAAGAAGTTTGAAGAGATTTCTCGCCTCGTTGCTGAGCGCTCACCTTCTCGCGACAAATTGACCCACGATGTTATTGAGATTGTTACACAAGATTTAGCTGCAGATGGAATCAAGGCAACTGTTACAGGACGCCAAAAGCATTTCTTCTCGGTTTATCAAAAGATGGTTGTGCGTGGACGTGATTTCAACGATATTTACGACTTAGTTGGTATTCGAGTTTTAGTTGAGGATGTTCGTGATTGTTACGGTGTTCTTGGCGCAATCCACGCCAGATGGAGTCCAGTGCCAGGTCGCTTCAAGGATTACATCGCCATGCCAAAGTTCAATTTGTATCAATCACTCCACACGACCGTAATTGGACCAACGGGTAAAGCAATTGAAATTCAAATTAGAACATTTGACATGCACTCACGTGCTGAATTTGGTATCGCCGCGCACTGGAAATATAAGCAGGGCCATGAGAACAATGAGTCATCTCCTGAAATGCTCTGGCTTCGCCAACTGCATGAGTGGCAAAAAGAAACCGAAGATCCATCAGAGTTTCTAGAAGCTTTGCGCTTTGATTTAGGTTCACCCGAGGTTTTTGTTTTCACACCTAAGGGAAGTGTTGTTGCTCTTCCAGGTGGTTCAACTCCGGTTGACTTTGCGTTCTCTGTTCACACAGATGTGGGTATTCGCTGTGCAGGTGCAAAGGTAAACGGGCGCCTTGTCCCGCTTGAGTCACGATTAAACAATGGGGATGTAGTTGAGATTGTCACTAATAAGGGTGAACATGCAGGTCCAAGTAGAGATTGGCTCAATTTTGTAAAAAGTCCACGCGCACGATCAAAGATAAAGGCCTGGTTTAGCAAAGAGCGCCGCGAAGAAGCAATTGATGCTGGTCGTGAATCAATTGCACGACAAATGCGAAAAGCTGGTTTGCCTCTTCAGAAGATTTTCGCCGGTCATTCATTACTGGAGTTAGCCCATGAGCTGCGCTATCCCGATATTGATGCTTTGTACTCAGCGGTGGGGGATGGACATGTCTCTGCTGCATCCATTATCGACAAGTTGGTTGTGTCCATGGGTGTTGAAGACTCACATCCTGAACCCACAATGGATGCTTTCCCTTCCCGTGCTCCAACAACAAGACGTTCAAGTAATGCAATTGATGTTGAAGGTGCCGATGATGTGTTGGTGAAGTTGGCGCGCTGCTGCACACCAGTTCCTGGAGATGTAATTATTGGTTTCATAACTAAGGGGAGCGGCGTTTCGATTCACAGAAATGACTGTGTCAACGCTGGAGATTTGGTTCAAAACCAAAACGATCGCATTGTCAATGTCTCTTGGCGCTTAGGCGCAGCCAGTGTTTTCTTGGTCAATATTCAAGTCGAGGCTCTAGACCGTGAATCATTACTGGCCGATGTGACACGCACACTCTCTGATCAACATGTCAATATCCTCAGTGCCTCAGTGAGTACATCAAAGGATCGCACAGCGATCTCTCGATTCACATTTGAAATGGCAGATGCAACCCATCTAGATGCAGTGATTGCAGCGGTTAGACATATTGAAGGTGTGTACGACGTTTATCGCACTACCAACAATTAACTAAATTCAGCTAAGCCCTTTTCTGCTTCAGCCAACCACACCTTACGAGCTGCGGCAGATTCGCGAGCTTCAGATGCCTTTTTAGCATTTCCAGCAGCCTCTGATTTAGCAGCGATCTTTTCATAACTCTCAATTGAGTCAGTAAGTTGCTTCACAACTTCGGCAGCGCGTGCCTTTGCAGCAGGATCTGTCTTGCGCCAGATTTCTGCTTCAGCTTCCTTGATAACGCTCTCGACTGCGTGGACTCTGGCATCCAGGGATGCGCGCTTATCGCGGTGAGTCATGCCAATTTTGCTCCATGAATTCAACAGTTCACGAAGTGACTTCTTGGCTTGATCCAAGTTAGTAATAGGTAGCAGAGCCTCAATCTGCACAACAAGTTCTTCGCGCTTAATTAGGTTCGCGGCCATTGTTGTGTCGCGTTTTTCTAGATCAGCGTTTTTAGCGCTAAAGAATTGATCCTGTGCGGCCTTAAATCTGGCCCACATCTTTGCATCATCACTTGGTTTTCCACGTCCAGCGGCTTTCCAAGCATCCATGAGTACCTTGAATCGCTTAGCAGTTGGGACCCATTCTGTTGAGCTTGCTAGCTTTTCTGCTTCTTCAATGATTGCCTTCTTTGCATCTACTACAACCTTTTGGACTGATTCAAGGGCTGCAAAGTGCGTGCGACGACGCTTATCAAATTTGTTGCGAGAGGATGAAAAACGCTTCCAGAGATCTGCATCTGCCTTCTTATCTAAGCGGGGAGCTGATTTCCATTCATCAAGGAGAACCTTGAGACGATCCCCAGTAACTTTCCAACTCTCAGATAGAGCAAGGCTTTCAGCCTCTGCAACAATCTTTTCTTTTTCAACAAGGATTTGTTCGCGGCGAGCGGCTTTGGCTGCAGTCTCTGCCGCCTTCTTTGCCTCGTATGCCTCGCGATGACCTTCGATAAGTGGTTCGATTTGTTCCACTGATGCTGAAAGCGCATCCAGATCGCCAACACCATTTAACTCTTTTACTTGTTCACGCAATTTTTTGACTGCTGCATATGCATCTGATGGAACCAGTGCGCCACTTTTGATACGGGCTGCAAGGAGTGCAACTTCTGCTGCAAGGAGTTCAAACTTTCGAACGAAGTAAGCCAGAGCTTCTTCTGCAGTTTTACCAGGATATGAACCAACTGCTTTTTCACCGGAGGAGGTGCGAACGAATACTGTTCCATCTTCGCCCACTCGGCCAAAGGCTGAAGGGTCTCCGATGAGTGCTGATGCTGCACTTGCTTGTGGTGTTGGATTGAATTCGCTCATGGTGTGTTCCCTTTCAGCGCGTTGTTCTGATCTAGAACGTCGCTATCAGTGTGCGTGCTCACTCAAGGCGCACCTTGGATGAGCGTGAATCGTGCGGAGGTAAAAGGTACCCTGTATAGGTGTGTGAGCGTCAATCGCTCCTATTTTCAAGCGTGGGTGGAGGGGTGAAATCGGTGCTGGTCGACTCTTTTGCAGCCCCCATGTATGCCACTAACTGCTGGGTTATTGCACCCAAGGCTGGAAGTGAGTGCGTTGTTATAGATCCTGGCATGCCTGATGTTTCATTGATGTTGGATGAAATTCTCAAAAAACACTCCCTTAAGCCTGTTGCAATCATTGCTACCCATGGACATCTCGACCACACCTTCTCTATTCAACCGATTGCCGATGGTTATTCAATCCCTGCCTACATTCACTCGCTGGATCGCTATGCCTTAGCTCATCCCGAACGTATTCATGGACCAGAATTTGCAGCGACATTATCGGCTATGGACTTTGTCGAACCTGTCGATGTAAGAGAATTGCGTAATGAAGAAGTTGTGGAGCTTGTGGGCATGAAATTCAAAGCCATCCACGCACCTGGCCACACAGCCGGTTCACTTGTCTTTGTAGTTGATGATGAATTATTAGTCAGCGGCGATGTTCTCTTTGCTGGTTCGATAGGTCGCACAGATACACCCGGTGGATCAGCTGAAGCTATGGAGACTACTTTGCGAAAGAAAATTATGCCGTTGCCAGATCATTTACGGGTGCTGCCTGGACACTATGCCGAAACCACCATGGCGGTGGAGAAAAAGAGCAATCCATATTTAACTGCCCTGAAGGGTCGCTACTAATGGCTGGACAAAAGATTCAAGCTCCCAAAGGTGTGAGTGAATATGTTCCACCGCGCTCTGCAGCCTTTGAGTTTGTACGCGAATCTCTTATTGAGCCTGCGCGCACAGCTGGTTATCAACTCATTGAACTTCCAGTTTTTGAGGATACTGAACTTTTCACACGTGGTGTCGGTGAATCAACTGATGTTGTTTCAAAGGAAATGTATACGTTCCTAGATCGCGGAGATCGCTCGATCACATTGCGGCCTGAAGGAACTGCCGGAGTAATGCGCGCAGTTATCGAACATGGTCTAGATCGTGGTCAACTGCCAGCAAAACTTTGGTACTCAGGTCAATTCTTTCGGGCTGAGCGCCCACAAGCTGGTCGTTATCGCCAGTTCTACCAAGTGGGTATTGAAGCAATTGGTTTGGATGACCCTGCAATAGATGCTGAAGTAATCGCAATAGCTGATGCGGGATTTAAAGCAATTGGTTTGAGTAAATACCGTTTAGAGATAACGAGTTTAGGTGATGCTGATTCTCGCGCTGCCCACCGTGTTGATTTAGTGAAATTTATTGCAGGGATGAAATTAGATGAGGCAACTGCTGCGCGCGCAGCACTTAATCCACTACGTCTTTTTGATGATAAGCGCCCTGAAATCAAAGAAGCTATGGCTAAAGCACCATTACTTGTTGATTACTTGAGTCAGAGTTCACGTGCTCACTTCGAACAAGTGAAGAAGTATCTTGAAGTCTTAGGTATCACTTACACACTCAACCCTCGCATGGTTCGTGGATTGGATTATTACACCGGGACTACATTTGAATTCGTGCACGAACTTCTTGGTGCACAGTCTGGAATCGGTGGGGGAGGCCGCTATGACGGACTCATGGCCGAACTTGGCGGGCAATCATTATCTGGAATTGGTTTTGGTTTAGGTGTTGATAGAGCTCTGTTGGCAGCAGAGGCAGAAGGGGTAATTAACGAGAACGCCTTTGTCTCAGATTTATTCATCATCCCACTGGGGGATGCGGCAAAAGAGATGGCGATGAAAATTGCTCATCAACTGCGCGCTGCCGGAAAGAGTATTGAAATTGCTTTTGGAGATCGAGCGCTCAAGGGGGCTATGAAAGGTGCGGACAAGAGCGGTGCGCGCTATGTCATCGTTTTGGGGGATTCAGAGATTTCTAGCGCAACGGTGGAGCTAAAAGAGATGAAAACCGGTGCCGCTTCATCGGTTAAGATTGACTCATTAATCAGCGCAATTTAGTTATAGGGATGTAGAACGCACATATGTTAAGAACTCATGACGCAGGCTCATTGCGCAAATCCGATGCTGGAACCACAGTTACGTTGGCAGGATGGGTCTCACGCCGCCGCGATCATGGTGGAGTTGCCTTTATTGATCTACGCGATGCATCCGGATCTGTTCAGGTAGTTATTCGTGATGAAAAGATGGCAGGTTCACTTCGCGCTGAGTGGTGCCTAATGATTACAGGTGAAGTTTTAGTACGACCTGCTGGAAATGAGAATACAAACATTCCAACAGGTGAAATTGAAATTATGGGCGACACCGTTGTTGTCTTAAGTGAGTCTGCACCGCTGCCCTTTCCAGTTGATTCTGGCAATGACGCAGATATCAGCGAAGAAGTTCGCTTGAAGTATCGCTACCTAGATTTGCGCCGTGAAAAACCAGCATCAAATCTTCGTTTACG
Organism: Actinobacteria bacterium IMCC19121; assembly: GCA_002284895.1. Taxonomy (GTDB): domain Bacteria; phylum Actinomycetota; class Actinomycetes; order Nanopelagicales; family Nanopelagicaceae; genus Planktophila. Next base: position 1,114,524 of record CP015605.1, on the reverse strand, counting down.
ATCAAAGGTGACTTCAGTTATTCGTCGAGTCATGGAAGATGAAGCTTTTCTTGAGATAGAAACTCCGTATTTAACCCGTTCTACGCCAGAAGGTGCTCGTGACTTCTTAGTTCCGGTGCGTTTGCAGCCAGGTAGTTGGTATGCCTTGCCACAATCACCACAGCTTTTTAAGCAGCTGTTGATGGTCGCTGGAATGGAAAAGTATTACCAAATAGCACGATGCTTTCGCGATGAAGATTTCCGCGCAGATCGTCAACCAGAATTTACACAGCTAGATATTGAAATGTCCTTTATTGATCAAGAGGATATTTTGGCTGTTGCTGAAAAGATTGTTTCAAAGATTTGGAAAGAGGCCGTTGGTTACACTATCCCACTTCCATTGCAGCGCATGACATATGCCGATGCAATGACTCGTTACGGTTCAGATAAACCAGATCTACGATTTGGTTATGAATTAACCGAACAGACTCAATATTTTGCCCAAACAACTTTCAGAGTTTTCCAAGCACCATATGTTGGAAGCGTTGTTATGCCTGGGGGGGCAGCATCACCTCGTCGAGAACTAGATGCATGGCAAGACTGGGCTAAGGCACGCGGTGCTAAGGGTCTTGCATACATCTTGGTCAATGAAGATGGAACTTTAGGTGGACCTGTAGCGAAGAACCTTTCTGAATCAGAAGCTGCAGGAATCGCTGCAGCAGCCGGTGCAAAAGCTGGAGATGCAATTTTCTTTGCAGCAGGTGAGCGCATGGCTTCATTGAGTTTATTGGGTGCAGTTCGTTTAGAAATCGGTAAGCGTTGCAATTTGATTCCTGCAGATAAGTGGGAGTTCTTATGGGTTGTTGATGCGCCAATGTTTGAACCAACAGATAACGGTGGTTGGACTGCAGTTCACCATCCATTCACTGGGCCTAAGCCAGAGTTTGCAAAGACATTTGCCAAAGATCCAGCCTCAGCCCTTGCCTATGCTTATGACATTGTTTTAAATGGCACAGAACTTGGCGGTGGATCGATTCGTATTCATGATCGCCAAATTCAAAAGGAAGTTTTCAGTGTTATTGGATTAAGTGATGAAGAAGCACAGAGCAAGTTCGGCTTCCTTTTGGAAGCTTTCAACTACGGTCCACCACCACATGGTGGAATTGCTCTAGGTCTTGATCGCGTTTGTGCTCTGCTTACCGGTTCTGATTCAATCCGTGAAGTTATTGCATTTCCTAAGACTGCAAGCGGTGGAGACCCATTAACTGGTGCTCCAACTCCTATTACTCCGGCGCAACGCAAGGAGAGCGGTATTGATGGCGCTCCTAAAGCAGCACCTCAGGTAGGCTAACAACATGGGTCCAGGTGGAATTGCAACAATAATCGCAAGTTGTGCACTGATGGTTATCGCCATTGCAGTCGCTTATGTGATTATTCGTCTTGGTCGTTTGATCGATGAGGCAAAAGCTTCTCTCAAGGCAATCACTGATGAGACTGCACCGCTCATCGATGAAGTTCACACCACAGTGACTTTAGTGAATGGGCCACTCAAGAGCATTAATCGCATAACTAAAAATGCTGAAGATCTTTCTGACAAGGTAAATGAAGCCACAACATCTTTCATGAGTAAAAATGGCTCAGCCGTTAAGGTTGCTGGGGCTCTGCTTTCTGCAGCATCGATGAAGAAATCTCGATCTAAGAAGAAGGCTGAGTGATCCTCACAAGTGGAATCCGCCGAGATCCGTTCGCGCTGGCTGCGCTTCTTTGAATCAGATAACCGTCAAGGTTTAACTCACACCGTTGTTCCGTCAGCATCTTTAATTGCCGATGATCCCAACCTCTTGCTTGTTAACGCCGGAATGGTTCCGTTCAAACCTTACTTTCTAGGAGAAATTACCCCTCCTTATAGGCGTGCAACATCAGTGCAAAAGTGTGTTCGTACTCTTGATATTGATGAAGTCGGCAAAACAACACGCCATGCATCATTTTTCCAGATGTGTGGAAATTTCTCTTTCGGTGATTACTTCAAAGAAGGTGCGATTGCACTTGCTTGGGAATTACTCACCCGTCCGATCAAGGATGGCGGCTATGGTTTTCCTGAAGATCGTTTATGGGTCACTGTTTATTTAGATGATGATGAAGCTGCAGATATTTGGCATACCAAGATGGGTGTTCCAAAAGAGCGCATTCAACGACGAGATATGGAAGATAACTTCTGGTCAATGGGTGTTCCTGGACCATGCGGGCCGTGTTCTGAGATTTATTATGACCGTGGTCCTGCATATGGGGCTGAAGGTGGACCAATTGCAGATGAGAATCGTTATATGGAAGTGTGGAATCTGGTGTTCATGCAAAATGAGCGCGGGGTTGGATCTGGCAAAAATGATTACCCGATTCTTGGCGAACTACCTGCAAAGAGTATTGATACTGGTTTAGGTCTAGAGCGCATGGCAGCACTGTTGCAGGGTGTTGAAAACATTTATGAAATTGATACAACGATGCAGATTTTGACTAAGGCATCTGAGTTAACGGGAGTTAAGTACGGTTCATCCGAGAAATCTGATGTCTCGCTTCGCATTATTGCCGACCATGCTCGAACTTCAGCAATGCTTATCGGAGATGGTGTCACACCTGGAAATGAAGGCCGTGGTTACGTTCTACGCCGCATGATGCGCCGCACAATTCGTAACATGCGCCTGCTTGGTTCAATGGATCCAATCATGTCTGAACTAACAGTTGCAGCTATTGGCGCAATGGGTCCTCAGTATCCAGAGTTGGTAAGTGATTCAAAGCGAATTCTTTCAGTAAGCGTCTCTGAAGAAGAGAGCTTCTTGCAAACGCTAAAGAGTGGCACACAGATTTTTGATGTTGCAAGTGCAGCCCTTAAAAAGAGCAAGAGTGCAGTTTTACCTGGTGAAGATGCCTTCAAGCTCCATGACACATATGGTTTTCCATTTGATTTAACCCTTGAGATGGCACGTGAAGAAGGTTTAGAAGTTGATGAAGATGGTTTCCGCCGTCTGATGAAGGAGCAAAAGGATCGCGCTAAAGCTGATTCAAAGGCGAAAAAGAGTGGTCATACAGATCTGTCCGTCTATCGCCAAGTAGTAGATAAGAACGGTAAATCAGAGTTTGTTGGGTATTCACATGTAACAAGTGAAGCAAAGATTACAGCGGTTCTAGTGGATGGAAATCTAGTTGGTTCTGCCGGAGCAGATGAAGATGTTGAAATAGTTTTGGATCGCACACCTTTCTATGCTGAAGGTGGTGGACAGTTAGCTGACGGTGGCACTATTACTTTGGCCAATGGCGCAGTGGTTGAAATTGATGATGTACAAACTCCGGTGCCAGGTGTTTTTGTTCACCGTGGTCGCGTTTTATCTGGCTCACTTGAAAGTGGCGCCCAAGCACAAGCTGCCATTGATGTAGAGCGACGTCATGCTATATCTCGTGCACACACTGCAACACATATGGTGCATAAAGCTTTTCGTGAGTTGCTAGGTGAAACTGCCACACAAGCCGGTTCAGAGAACTCACCTGGAAGATTCCGCTTTGATTTCCCTGCAACTGGGGCAGTGCCTGCATCAGTACTCAATGATGTTGAATCACGTGTTAACACTTTGCTTCTAGATAACCTTGAGGTGAGTGCTGAAGTGATGTCGCAAGATGCGGCCAAGAAACTTGGAGCTATGGCTCTCTTTGGCGAGAAGTATGGAGATCAAGTTCGAGTTGTTAGCGTTGGAGATTGGGCACGTGAGCTGTGCGGTGGAACTCACGTCTCTCGTTCTGGTCAACTTGGTGTCGTCAAACTTTTAAGTGAATCTTCCATTGGTGCCGGTGTTCGACGCGTAGAGGCTCTAGTGGGTGTTGATGCGTATAGGTTTTTAGCTCGCGAACACATCTTGCTTAACTCTCTTACTGAAATTATCAAGGGTGCTCGCATCGAGGAACTTCCAGAGCGCATTAACGGACTCATCAATTCAATGAAAGAGATTGAAAAAGAGTTATCTGTTCTTCGCTCAGCGCACGCGCTCTCTCAAGTTAGTGAAATTGCTAAGAGTGCAAAGGTAGTAAACGGAACAACAGTAATTACTTCACTTTTAGGTGATGGCATCTCGGGTGATGATCTACGCAAGATTGCCCTTGAACTTCGCTCGAAGGCAGCCAATAGTGTTGTCGCGCTCATTAGCGTCAATGACTCCAAGCCTGTACTTGTTGTGGCTGCAAGTGATGCTGCACGTGCAGCAGGAGTCAAAGCCGGAGCCTTAGTAAAGATTGGATCCACGGTTTTAGGCGGTGGTGGCGGAGGCAAAGATGATTTTGCACAAGGCGGAGGAACTGATGCAGCTAAATCAGTTGATGCATTAGCCGCGATTTCACACGCTCTCGTTGGATAATCACTCTATGCAAAGAGGTCGCCGAATCGCTTTCGATTATGGCGATGTGCGAATTGGTGTTGCAGTATGCGATCCAGATGGGATTTTGTCCACGCCAGTCTCAACACTTAAAGCTAGCGATGTAAAACTTAAAGAGCAGATCCTGAACATCTTCACTGAATATGAACCTATTCATATCTATGTTGGTAAACCGGCTCATATGGATGGGCGTGAAAGTGAGTCAGCCATCAAGGCGACAAACTTTGCTCAAATGGTGCAAGAGATGACAACTTGCCCAGTCACACTCATTGATGAGCGCTTAAGTACCGTCACAGCTGCGCGCAATATGCGAGATTCAGGTGTAAATAGCAAGGAGGCACGAGCCACCATTGATCAAGCAGCAGCGGTGGCTATCTTGAATTTTGCAATTGAGATTGAAAAACAAAAAGGATGAAGGTTTTTAGTCACCCTTTGGTGCGAGTAGTTGCCGCCTTTGCCTTTGTAGGAATTCTTACACTATCTATACACACAGTTCGATCAAATGTCTCGTCAGCACCTGATTATCCAACTGCACCCATAAGCCAGAGTTCACCGAAAGTGATTGTAGAAATCCCAGCTGGTGCGACAGGTTCACAAGTGGGACAAATACTCTTTGAAAAAGAAGTTACCAAGTCGGCGCTTGCATACTTTAGAGCAGCAGTTGCTGATCCACGCTCAGCCAAGGTTGCACCTGGAGCGCATGAGTTAAACACCAAGATTTCTGCTCGTCAAGCTTTAGAACAACTTCTCGATCCAACGCGCATACCAAACTTGATCAAGATTTTTGAGGGCGGTTGGAAAAGTGAAGTAGTTGAGTCAATGCTCAAATATGGGTTTACAAAGAGTGAAATAGATGAAGCATTTAGAAATGTAGTTTTGCCCAAAGGTTTCACAAATGCCGAAGGCTTATTATTTCCAGCACAATATTCCTTCCCCGCAGGAACAACAGCTTTAGATGCTGTGCAGGCGATGATTGATCGTTTTTCACATGAAGAGACTGGTCAACAACTCTTATCTGCCAAAGGAAAACTGACTCCAGCGCAACTGTTGATCATAGCCTCCTTGGTTCAAGCAGAAGGTGACACAAAAGATTTCGACAAAGTCTCTCGGGTTATTAGAAATCGCCTGGATATTTCCATGCCTTTGCAACTGGATTCAACGGTGCATTATGTGAAGAAAGTGCGCGGGCAGATCTTCCTAAGCACGAATTCGACTCTAATCAAATCTCCGTACAACACCTATAGAAAATATGGATTACCACCTTCACCCATAGGAAATCCGGGAGCGCTGGCTATAGCCGCCGCGTTAAAACCAGCCGTCGGGGATTGGCTATTCTTTATTACAGTTGCACCCGGTGATACTCGCTTCACTAGGTCAAATGATGAGTTCCTAACATGGAAAGCGCTCTATGAGAAAAATAGAAAGGCAGGGGCATTTAAATGATTAAGGCCGCTGTCTTGGGATCACCCATTTCGCACTCTTTAAGTCCATTGCTGCATAACACGGCCTATGCCCAAATCGGTTTGAGCGCAAGCTATGAAGCGATAGAAGTAGAAGCACACTCCTTAGCCAAATTTATGGATGAGAGAGATGCATCGTGGACTGGTTTTTCACTGACAATGCCGCTTAAAGAGGAAGTAATTTCATATGCAAAGCATGTTGATGATTTAGCTCTTCGAATCAATAGCGCTAACACTTTGTATAGAAAAGCGGGAGAGTGGTATGCCACCTCGACAGATGTTATTGGATTTAAAAATGCCCTGGATATGCACAAGGTTGAAATCAAAGGTCATATTGTAATTCTGGGAGCCGGTGCAACTGCCCGCGCCGCTGCAGCTGCATGTGATAGTTCAGAGACACAGATCACGGTTATCAATCGTTCTCTTGCACGAGTGCAGGCGATGTCTGATGCGGTAATTGAATCAGAGTTGAGTTTTCTAAATTGGGATGACTTAAGTGTTCTAGCTGATGCTGATTTGGTGATTAGCACAGCACCTGCTGGAGTCACTGATTCAATAGAGTTACCAGCAAAGACCTCAGCTCCATATTTTGAAGCGTTGTATAAACCATGGCCCACGCCAGCATCAGCGATGTGGGCATCACGTGGAGGAAAAGTTATCGATGGCTTGGATCTTCTGATTCACCAAGCGTTGGCACAGATTGCCATTTTTTCTGGTGAAACCTTTGATTCTGCGCTCATGTATACAAAACTTCGCGAAGTCGGACTAGCCGCCCTTAAATAATCCACATGCCGCCTTGGCAGTTTCCGAATAGTTCTACGCTTTAGAAGTGCTGTATCTCCTCTTTGCATTACCGATATCAATCGCAGACATTTCCTGCCGAAAAATTCCCAACATATATCTAACGCTCTATGCCTACTTAATCGCGGGTTTTGTGGTTGTTCGGGGTGTTCCAGATACGTTTTTTGTGATGTCGGTTCTCATTATTCTATTGCTCATGGCTGCTCTCGGCGTAGGCATGGGGGATTGCAAGTTGTTGGGCCTAATTGTTCTGATGTTGCGACTTTCCACATTTGCAGAGTTCGAATTTCTGCTGCTGGCAATATTCATGTGTGCCGTGATTCAAATTGTGCTCATATGGCTCTATTCCAAGGTGATTCCTCGATCAATAGCTATGGCTCCTGCGATATTTGTTGGAACAACCCTTTATTTGGCAACGAGTCAGAGCTAACTTCTGCAAGAATAGGCACATGCGTTGGTTAACTGCAGGTGAGTCTCATGGTCAAGCACTCAGTGCGATCATCGAGGGAATCCCCGCCTCGGTAGAAATTACGACGGCAGATATTGATCGTCATTTAGAGCGCAGGCGTCTTGGTTATGGTCGCGGAGCACGACAAAATTTTGAAGCTGACAAGGTCACGATTCTTGGTGGAATTCGATTAGGACTCTCCCAAGGTGGTCCAATTGCAATTCAAGTGGGTAACTCAGAGTGGCCTAAATGGGAAAAGGTAATGTCGGCCGATCCAGTGCCTGAAGATGAGATCAAAGATTTAGCGCGTAATGCCCTTTTGACTAGACCACGTCCTGGACATGCAGATCTAGTTGGGATGCAAAAATATGATTTAGATGATGCACGGCCAATTTTGGAGCGTGCTAGCGCGCGTGAGACAGCAGCCCGAGTTGCACTTGGCGCGGTCGCTCGTGCTTTCTTAGAACAAAGCGTTGGAATAACAATTTTGTCGCATGTTTTATCTATTGGAAAAGCACGCGTCGGTGAAGATTGCCCCCTTCCTGATTCTATTGACATGGCAAGAATTGATATGGATCCAGTTCGTTGTGCTGATGAAGCAACCAGCGCGCTAATGATTAAAGAGATTGAAACAGCTCACGCGGATGGAGACACATTAGGCGGAGTGGTTGAAGTATTAGCTTTTAATATGCCACCAGGATTAGGTTCACACGTTCACTGGGATCGCAGACTTGATGCGCGATTAGCAGGTGCTTTGATGGGTATTCAGGCGATTAAGGGTGTTGAAGTTGGCGATGGTTTTGAAACCGCAACGCGTCGCGGCTCTGTTGCACATGATGAGATTGAAAAGAATGGGGAAGGAAAGATTGTTCGTCGCACTGATCGCGCAGGAGGGACAGAAGGCGGCATGTCTAATGGTGAAGTCCTTCGTGTTCGCGCAGCCATGAAGCCAATCTCAACAGTTCCTAAAGCCTTGGACACAATTGATGTTGCAACAGGTGAGAGCGCTAAGGCGATTAACCAGCGCTCTGATGTGTGCGCAGTTCCTGCTGCTGGTGTAGTAGCAGAAGCCATGGTGGCATTAGTTCTAGCCGAAGCAGTTCTAGAAAAATTCGGTGGTGATTCAGTAACCGAAACTCGCCGAAATTTCACTAGCTACATGCAGAACCTGAACTTTTCATAAAGATGCCACGTCTTGTATTAATTGGACCTCCAGGTTGCGGTAAGTCAACTGTGGGAGCAGCCCTAGCCAGCAAATTATCAATTAATTTCATTGATACCGACGTAGCTATCGAATCCTCATACGGTCACAAAATTTCGGATATTTTTGTGGACAAGGGCGAGGAATTCTTTCGAGATTTGGAGTTCGAAGCTCTTGCTCAGTCATTGCAAGAAAGTGATTGCGTTCTATCACTCGGCGGCGGAGCACCAATTGCGCCCAGAGCTCAAGAACTTCTGAAGAATTGTACTTCTCCAATTTTCTTTCTGGATGTTTCCTTAGCAGTAGCGGCTCCACGAGTTGGTTTCAATCGTGACAGACCTCTCTTACTCTCAAATCCGCGGGCACAGTGGCAATCACTCGCAGAGACACGACGACCTATCTATGAATCTTTGGCCAACTATGTCATTAAAGTTGATGCTATGTCTGTGGAAGAAGTTGTGAACGAGATTGCGGGTAAATTATGACGCGCACCATTCACGTTCACGCCGAGCATGAGTATGAAGTAGTTATTGGATGCGATTGGCAAGCCACTCTCAAACACTCACTCGATTCTTACACTCGTGTGGCCCTTGTCTATTCATCTGCGATGCGCGATCAGATAAAGGAATTTAAGCCAGACAACACAGAAATTCATTACTTTGAAGTCTCCGATGGAGAAGGCGCAAAAACATCGCAGTCCCTGCAATCATTGTGGAACTGGCTAGGCGCTGCAGGATTTACGCGATCTGATGCTGTTGTGGGAATCGGTGGCGGAACAATCACCGATTTAGCTGGTTTTGCCGCTGCATCATGGTTACGCGGTATTGATTGGATTGCTATCCCAACTACGGTCGCCGGAATGGTTGATGCTGCTATTGGCGGAAAAACTGGCATTAACAGCGATTACGGTAAAAACCTCATTGGAGCATTTCACTCTCCGAAAAGGGTTCTCATAGACACGAGTTGGTTAACTACATTAGGTGATAGGGATTTTGCAGCAGGGTTGGCTGAGGTAGTTAAGTGTGGATTCATTGTTGATACGCAAATTCTAGATTTGGTGTCAGGCAAGAATTTGGCGGACATCCGTGCAGATTCTGTTCTAGTTCAAGATCTCATTACTCGATCTGTTGCAGTGAAAGCCCACGTTGTAGGAAGTGATTTCAAGGAAACCTTCGGAAGAGAAGTCTTGAATTACGGTCACACTCTGGGACATGCCATTGAAATCCATAGCAAATACTCTTTGCGACATGGTGAGGCTGTTGCTATTGGCTTAGTTTTTGCAGCCAATCTCGCCGAGGTCAAAGGATTGCTAGATTTAAAGAGCGTCCAGATGCATAAGCAGATTCTCGACAGACTTGGCTTGCCGACAACTTATCCAGGGCAAGCGTGGCAACACCTATATCCACTTCTTGCATTAGATAAGAAATCACGTGGTCATCAACTTCGATTTGTTGGGCTCAGTGCAATAGGTGCGACCTTGCGCATCGAGGATGTAAATGAAAGCGAACTTGCGTTGGCCTATGAGAGAATTAGCTCATGAAGATCATGGTAATAAATGGCCCTAATCTGGCCCGTTTAGATATTCGCGATTCTTCAATTTATGGTGATCTCAACTACGGTGAGTTGAAATCCTTGATTGAGACAACAGCTACCTCTGCGGGAATGCAGGCTGATGTTCGGCAGAGCAATGACGAGGCGACAATTATCGGCTGGTTACATGAAGCCGCAGACGCAAAGCTTCCAGTGATCATTAATCCGGCAGCATTTACTCATTATTCATATGCAATACGCGATGCAGCAGAACTTTTGAAAGCGCCACTTATTGAGGTTCATTTATCTAATCCGTTGGCTCGTGAAGAGTTTCGTCACACCTCAGTTATCTCTGGTGTAGCAACTGGGACAATCGCAGGATTTGGTCCGAATTCCTATGTTTTAGCGATTAACGCCCTTAAATCCTTGCTTGGCTAAGTTGAAAAATCGCCCGGAAAATACGGGTATCCTTAACCCCTTGTCATTGACAATCAATGACCGTAATTAATCACCTACAGATATGAGTGGAGCTTGAACCGTGGCAACTACAGCTGATCTAAAAAATGGAATTACTCTTGAAATTGAAAGCCAGCTGTGGACAGTTGTTGAGTTTCAACACGTTAAGCCAGGTAAGGGTCCAGCTTTCGTTCGTACAAAGCTTAAGTCAGTCCTTACTGGAAAAGTTATTGACCGAACATTTAACTCAGGTGTGAAGATTGATATCGCTATTTTAGAAAAGCGCGACATGCAGTATTTATACAAAGAAGGCGATGACTTCGTGTTCATGGATAGCAAGACTTACGATCAGATGACAATCTCAGCTGCTGTTGTTGGAGATATGGCCAACTACATGTTGGAAAATACTGACGCAGTTGTTGCAGTCAACGAAGGTAATCCGCTTTATATTGAACTAGCAGCTTCAGTGCCTTTGCGTATTACATATACAGAGCCAGGTATTCAGGGCGATCGCTCTTCTGGTGGAACAAAGCCAGCAACAGTTGAAACAGGCATTGAGATTCAAGTTCCACTCTTTATCAAGCAAGATGAGATTGTCATGGTTGATACACGTGATGGTTCATACCAGGGCCGCGCTAACTAGTGTCTGCTCGAAGTAAAGCAAGAAAGCAAGCTTTAGACCTGCTCTTCGAAGCCGATATTCGGGGGACTAATGCTTTGGAGACTCTTAACCTTAGAGACATTGTTGAAGAGGGACCTGATGCCAGGCCTATACGCGAATACACACGCTCTCTTATTACTGGCGTGAGTGAGAATACTCGAAAGATTGACGAACTTATTACTACCTATTCCCAAGGCTGGGATATGGATCGTCTTCCAAATGTTGATCGCAATATCTTGCGCTTAGCTATCTATGAGATTTTATGGGCCTCAGATATTCCTGACAGCGTTGCCATTGATGAGGCATTGTCGTTGGCTAAGGAGCTCTCAACTGATGAATCTTCAGGTTTTATCCATGGTGTTTTAGGTCGAATTTCATCACTTAAAGAGAACTTGTCTCTTTAGTTTCAAAAAGCAGTTTGTTCTGTGCTAGATACATCGCAAATTCGACAGAAGTGCAACCTATGGTGATTGTCAGAAATTCAACATCACTTTTGCGCAAGGACAGTATCTCCCCATTGAAATCCTGCCGTTCTTTGATAATTCCCAAAAGAAAAGAAGAAAGTATCTGTTGAGTTGGTGTGGTTTTTTCCTCGACGATGGAGAGAGCCTTTATTCTGCGCAAATCAATCACAATCTCTTTTTCAACACTTTGGGTGGGTGAAAGCCCAGTCAAGAGATAAGACAATGGAACTTCATAGAACTCTGAGAGTTCAATTGCTTTTGAAACACTTAAGGATCTATCACCTCGTTCATAGGAGCCTAACGCCACAGCCCGTAGGCGCTTATGGCTTTTGATTTCCACTTCGGCCAGAGTGAGGTTTCGGGACAAACGTAGTGAGCGAAGGCGTGCGGCGATTTCTTCTATTTCTTTAGTCATGGGGTAAGGCTAGGGATGTGATGCCACACCCATTTTTAGCTATCCACAGGTTCTACGGGTTGCTGATATAGTCTGCCACGCATCCTTTAACGACCCATCCTGCGAGGTGGGGAAGGAGATTTACATGAGCGTAGCCCTGTCCGCACAGGATATTTCACGTGCGTTGACCCGCATTTCCCATGAGATCTTAGAAAAAAATCATGGCTCTTCAGACATCACCGTTCTAGGCATTCCAACTCGTGGTGCCCATCTAGCTGCACGTATTGCAGCGATTATGAGTTCTATTGAAGGCAAAGAAATAGCCCACGGAACTTTAGATATCACTTTATACAGAGATGATCTGCGCCTTCGTGCTCCTCGGGCAATCATGCCTACATCGATCCCTCCAATCGGTATTCAAGGACGAGATGTCATCTTGATTGATGATGTCTTGTATTCAGGGCGCACCATACGTGCTGCCTTAGATGCTCTCGGAGAAGTAGGGCGTCCACGCACTGTGCAATTGGCAGTGCTTGTCGATAGAGGCCATCGCCAATTACCCATACGGGCAGATTTTGTTGGAAAGAATTTACCGACATCAGAAAAGCAATCGGTCAAGGTTTCATTGACTGAAATAGATGGTGTCGATGAAGTCGTAATCGAAGGAGAGGCCAACTGATGCGCCACCTCCTTTCAATTAACGATCTCAGTGCATCTGATGCAATCGGAATCCTTGATACAGCAACAGAGTTAGCGCGCATCAATGATGGGCAAGTCAAAAAGCTACCAACATTGCGTGGGCGAACAATCGTCAATCTCTTTGCCGAGGACTCCACACGAACAAGAATTTCCTTCGAGGCAGCTGCTAAGCGCCTGTCTGCCGATGTTATTAATTTCTCGGCTAAGGGTTCCAGTGTTAGTAAAGGCGAATCCCTTAAAGACACAGCTCAAACTTTGCAAGCCATGGGCGCTGATGCAGTTGTCATTCGTCACTCAGCATCTGGTGCAGCCCAACGTCTGGCAGATCTTGAATGGATGTCAGGAAGTGTGATTAACGCAGGCGATGGAACGCATGAGCATCCGAGCCAAGCACTTCTTGATGCTTTCACAATTCGTAAACATCTTGGTAAGGGAGCAAGTGATTTGAAGGGTTTGCGAATAGCAATCGTGGGGGATGTGCTGCACTCTCGTGTTGCGCGCTCAAATGTTTTGCTTCTATCAATGCTCGGCGCCGATGTCGTTCTAGTTGCCCCACCAACCTTGTTACCGGTTGGTGTTGAAAGCTGGCCAGCAACAATCTCATACGATTTTGACGCAGTCATTCCTAACGTCGATGCGATTATGATGTTGCGTGTTCAACAAGAGCGAATGAGTGATCTCTTCTTTCCTAATTCACGCGAATATTCGCGCTACTTCGGACTCAATTCCGAGAGAATGTCTGCAATGGCACAACACGCCATTGTGATGCATCCAGGTCCTATGAATCGTGGTTTAGAAATCGCAGCAGATGTTGCAGATAGCGCGCGATCAGTAATCGTTGAACAAGTAACTAATGGAGTAAACGTGCGCATGGCTATCTTGTATGTCCTACTTGCTGGCGGGCCTTTAGAAGTAGGGAGCAACTAATGACTACGCAACGTTTTCTACTCAAAGGTGGCAAAGTTTTAGGAACGCAGACGGCCGATCTCTTAATTAGTAACGGTCGAATTGAGGCTATGTCTAAGTCAATTTCAGATGAAAGCGCAACACTTATAGACCTCAAGGGCAGCGTAGTATTGCCAGGCTTAGTAGATCTCCACACTCACTTGCGTGAACCAGGACGCGAAGATAGTGAAACTGTCGCAAGTGCTAGCAGAGCGGGTGCAAAGGGTGGTTTCACAGCACTCTCTGCAATGGCTAACACTTCACCTGTTGCAGATACGGCCGGTGTAGTCGAGCAGGTTTATCGCTTAGGACAGGAAGCAGGGTTAGTAGATGTATTTCCCATAGGAGCTGTTACACAGGGGCTCAAAGGAGAGCAACTATCTGAAATAGGTGCGATGGCTGATTCAGTAGCCAAAGTTCGCGTTTTCAGTGATGATGGAAACTGTGTCTTTGATCCTCTAGTAATGCGCAGAGCTTTGGAGTACATCAAGAAATTTGACGGTGTTATCGCCCAGCATGCCCAAGAACCCCGCTTAACGGTTGGTTCACAGATGAATGAAGGAATTGTTAGTTCAAAGTTGGGCTTAAAGGGTTGGCCTGCAATTGCTGAAGAGGCAATTATTGCCAGAGATGTTTTGCTTGCAGATCATGTTCAATCACGCTTACACATCTGTCATGTTACAACTGCTGGGGGAGTGGAGATTATTCGCTGGGCAAAGGCCAGAGGAATACAAGTTACGGCTGAAGTTACACCGCATCATCTTCTATTAACTGATGACCTAGCGAGTTCGTATGATCCAGTTTTTAAAGTAAACCCACCACTTCGCACAGAACACGATGTGATGGCTCTACGTGAGGCTTTAGCTGATGGAACCATCGATATTGTTGCAACAGATCATGCACCTCACACAAGTGAAACTAAGGATTGTGAATGGGCTGAGGCATCATTTGGAATGATCGGTTTAGAGACCGCACTCTCGATTGTCACAAAAACTATGGTTGAGAGCGGACTTTTAGATTGGGCGGGTGTAGCCCAGCGCATGTCTATGGCTCCGGCAGTTATCGGTCGATACTCAAATCACGGTCAAGAACTCGCAGTGGGTGGGCCGGCACATATAACTGTGATTAATCCAACCAAGAGTTGGGTCGTAGATCGCGATTTGGTTCTCTCAAAGAGTCGTAATACTCCATACCATGGCTATGAATTGCCAGGATTGGTTACGCATACATTCTTCGGTGGTCAGGCAACAATGATTGATTCTAAAGTTATAGACAAGGCGGTGCAGTGATGTCTCATGCATATCTTGTTCTAGATGACGGTCGAATTTTCGAAGGTCGCTCATGGGGTGCTACAGGGCGCACTTTTGGTGAAGCTGTATTTCAAACCGGTATGACGGGATATCAAGAGACTCTGACTGATCCTTCATATCACAAGCAAGTAGTTGTGATGACTGCTCCGCATATTGGTAACACCGGTATGAATACTCAAGATAATGAGTCATCAAAGATTTGGGTTGCCGGTTTTGTTGTACGTAATCCATCAACATTGACTTCTAATTGGCGCTCTGAAAGTGATTTAGAAGCTGAATTGATTTCACAGAATGTAGTTGGAATTCAGGGAGTTGACACACGTGCAATTACTCGTCATCTACGTGATCGTGGAGCGATGCGCGTTGGCATATTTTCCAACCTTGAACTAACACGAGAAGAAATGGTTGTTGAAGTGCGTAAGTCACCTCAAATGGCTGGTGCTTACCTCGTCAAAGATGTCTCAACACCAAAGACCTATGTCGTGCCAGCGGTAGGTAAGAAGAAGTATGTAGTAGCAGCGCTCGATTTAGGCATTAAGGCGGCAACACCAAGAATGCTGGCAGAGCGCGGAGTTGAAGTTCACGTGATGCCACACGATTCAACTTTTGAACAGATTCAGTCAATTCATCCTGATGGCGTTTTCTTATCCAATGGCCCCGGAGATCCGTCAACCATGACCGCGACAATTGAACTTGTGAGAGAAGTTTTAGCTGCGCATATTCCAATCTTTGGTATTTGTTTCGGCCATCAAATTCTTGGTCGCGCTCTTGGCTTTGAAACTTATAAGTTGCAGTTTGGTCACCGCGGTATCAATCAGCCAGTTATTGATAAGAACACTCAGAAGGTTGAAATCACAGCGCATAATCACGGATTCGCTCTCAAAGCGCCTACCGATACCCAGTTCACAACTGTTTATGGACCTGGTGAGGTAACGCATGTGTGTCTTAACGATGGAGTTGTTGAAGGTTTGCAATTACTAGAAGGTGCTGCTTTTTCGGTTCAGTATCACCCAGAGGCTGCGGCAGGTCCTCATGATGCTGCCTATCTCTTTGATCGCTTCATTGATTTGATGGGAAAGAAGGTGAAGTCCTAATGCCTCTAGATCCTTCGATCAAAAGCGTTCTTGTAATTGGAAGTGGTCCAATTGTTATTGGCCAAGCATGTGAGTTCGATTATTCAGGAACACAAGCTTGTCGTGTGCTTCGCGCTGAAGGCATTCGCGTTATTTTGGTTAACTCAAACCCAGCGACAATCATGACCGATCCTGAGTTTGCAGATGCTACCTATATCGAGCCAATCACTTCCGAAATCATTGAAAAGATTATTGCACTTGAAAAGCCGGATGCAGTTTTAGCAACTTTAGGTGGTCAAACTGCACTTAATGCTGCGATTGGGCTCTTTGAAAAAGGAATATTGGCAAAATATGGTGTGAAACTTATTGGTGCTGATGTTCCTGCAATTCAACGTGGTGAAAACCGTGAATTGTTCAGAGGAATTGTCGAAAAAGTCGGGGGAGAGTCAGCTAAGTCCGTTATTTGTCACACCATGGAAGAGATTTTCGCAGCAGTTGTTGACCTGAACTATCCAGTGGTTGTACGTCCATCTTTCACCATGGGCGGTCTTGGTTCTGGAATAGCATTTAATGAAGAGGAATTAAATCAAATTGCCGGAGCAGGATTGCGTCACAGCCCAACTTCTGAGGTTCTTCTAGAGGAATCGATCTTAGGCTGGAAAGAATATGAGCTTGAAGTTATGCGTGATCACAAGGATAACGTGGTCATTGTTTGTACTATTGAAAATCTTGACCCTATGGGTACTCACACCGGAGATTCGATCACCGTTGCCCCGGCAATGACTTTGACTGATGTTGAGTATCAAAAGCTGCGAGACCTATCAATTGACATCATTCGTGAAGTAGGCGTGGCAACCGGTGGATGCAATATTCAATTTGCAGTCAATCCAGATAATGGTCGAATCATTGTTATCGAGATGAACCCAAGAGTTTCACGATCTAGTGCTTTGGCATCAAAGGCCACTGGTTTTCCAATCGCAAAGATTGCAACAAAGCTAGCAATCGGTTACACCCTTGATGAGATTCAGAACGACATCACTAAAACAACCCCAGCCTCATTTGAGCCAACGCTTGACTACGTAGTTGTGAAGGTGCCACGTTTTGCCTTCGAAAAATTTGCCGATGCTGATCCGCGTTTAACAACAACGATGAAGAGCGTTGGTGAAGCAATGGCTATTGGACGCTCTTTCTCGGAAGCGCTCATGAAGGCTCTGCGCTCATTGGAGCGCAAGGAGGCCATTTTTAGTTGGCCACAGATAAGTGAACAAGAAAAGGCAAATCTCTTAGTTTCAATGAAAGTTCCTACCGAATATCGACTCCAGCAGGTACAGAAGGCGATGTGGGCCGGTGCATCCATAGAGGAAGTCTTCGCTGCAACCAAGATCGACCCGTGGTATCTGCGACAGATTCAAATTATTAATGAACAGGCCTTTGCTCTCACACAACTGGGCGAACTAACGGCTGAGAAGTTGCGCGAAGCAAAGGGAAATGGTTTTTCAGATAATCAGATCGCAGCCTTGCGCGGACTGCAAGAAGAGGACATTCGTCGCGAGCGTCATCATTTAGGGATTCGCCCTGTCTATAAGACTGTCGACACATGCGCAGCAGAGTTTGAAGCTTTCACGCCGTATCACTACTCATCCTATGAGGAAGAGAGTGAAGTTAAGCCTCGCACGAGTCCGGCCGTAATCATTTTGGGAAGTGGTCCCAATCGAATCGGTCAGGGAATTGAATTTGATTACTCGTGTGTTCACGCATCCTTTGTCTTGCGCGAGGCTGGCTATGAAACAATCATGGTCAACTGCAATCCCGAGACAGTCTCGACTGACTACGACACAAGTAATCGTCTTTATTTCGAGCCCTTAACGCTTGAAGATGTTATAGAAGTCGTGCACGCAGAATCACTTGCTGGTCCAGTCCTTGGCGTAATCACGCAGTTGGGAGGACAAACTCCTCTAGGTCTTGCTGCTGGTTTGAAAGCTGCCGGCATCACGATTCTAGGAACTTCGCCAGATGCAATTAATTTAGCTGAAGAACGTGGAGCATTTGGAAATATTCTCAACGAGCAGGGCTTAACCGCCCCAGAGTTTGGAATGGCAGCATCGCAGTTAGAGGCGATCACAATCGCTCAAAGAATTGGTTATCCAGTACTGGTTCGCCCATCATTCGTCTTGGGTGGACGCGGTATGGAGATTGTCTATGACGATGCCGCACTTGGTGGATTCATCACACGGGCCACCGACATAACGCCAGATCACCCAGTTCTTGTAGATCGATTCTTAGATAGCGCCATTGAAATCGATGTTGATGCCCTCTTTGATGGCCACGAATTATTTCTGGGCGGGGTGATGGAGCACATCGAAGAAGCAGGTATTCACAGCGGTGATAGCGCCTGCGTTCTGCCATCAATGACTGTTACACCAGCCCAACTCACTGAAATTCGCCAAGCCACTGAAAAGATTGCACGTGGTGTTGATGTTCGCGGATTAATCAATATTCAATTCGCAATAGCTGAGAACGTTTTGTATGTACTAGAAGCCAATCCTCGAGCATCTAGAACGGTTCCATTCGTTAGTAAAGCAACCGGAGTTCCACTTGCAAAAGCAGCAGCCAGGATTGCAGTCGGTTCAACAATTGCCGAGCTGCGCAACGAATTACTACTTCCGGCTAGTGGAGATGGAGTTGCAAAGGGAATTTCAGTTAAGGAAGCCGTTCTACCGTGGAACAGATTCCGCAGAAGTGATGGGCGCGGCGTTGATGCCGTACTTGGACCGGAGATGAGATCAACGGGAGAAGTGATGGGTATTTCTCCAACTTTCGGTGAGAGTTATGCCAAGAGCCAGATTGCTGCCTTTGGTCCACTTCCTAAATCCGGCACAGTCTTTATCTCCTTGGCTGATAAGGACAAGGAATCTGGAATCCAAGCAGCGCTTGGTTTGCAAGAATGTGGTTTTAGAATCCTAGCCACGGAGGGAACTGCCGGCTTTTTAAATAAGCATGGCGTAACGTGCGTGACTGTGCGAAAGAACTCTGAGGGTACTGGGCCAATGGGGGAGAGAACCATTGTCGAAATCATTAACTCTGGAGATATAGACCTAGTAATTAACACTCCAGTTGGTAGGGGAACACGTCAAGATGGTTGGGCTATTCGCACAGCATCGGTTCAGCGTTCAATCCCGATCATTACAACAACTGCAGGCTTTAGTGCAGCAGTTGAAGGTATTCGATTCTTACAAAGTAATAGCTTGTCCATTAAGTCTCTTCAGAAGTGGTTGGGCTAAATGGCCGGCATCAATAAGAATGCGGCGCAGATTCGCGCAAATATTGTGAGCAACAAGCGCGTGGGTCAGTATCACCAGCTCATCATAAACATTGGAGATCTGGCTCAAAGTTGTCGGCCTGGAAACTTTGTGGCGATAAATGTTGGTGGAGAGAATTCGCGAATGGTATTGCGCAGAGCTTTTGCGATATCTCGAGTATCGGCTAACTCAGTCTCTGGCGGAACAATGGAGCTCATTGTCGCGCCACATGGACAAGGCAGTAAATGGTTATGCGCTCAAGTCGAAGGCGCGATTCTAGATATCGTTGTTCCACTTGGAACTGCTTTCGGAATTCCAACAGAACCAGTCCAAGTTCTACTTGTTGGCGGCGGTTATGGATCAGCTCCACTTTTCGGTTTAGCTGAGGTACTCAACGCTAAGGGCTGTCGCGTGGACATGTTGCTTGGTGCAAGTACAGCTTCAAAGATTTATGCACCCATGGAAGGCAAGCGCGCCGTTAATTCCCTTCGTATCTACACAGAAGATGGCTCCATGGGTCAGACCGGACGTGTCACTGAACCTATTGCTGGATTGATACAAGATCTCAATATTGCAGTTATTTACTCTTGCGGACCAATGGCGATGCTTTCAGCTATTGATGAGATAACACGAGGAACAGATGTAGTACATCAATGCGCAGTAGAGGAATCCATGGCGTGCGGCATTGGAATATGCATGACGTGTGTTTTACCTGTTGCAGATTCTGAGGGAAACATCTCGATGCTTCGCTCATGTATCGACGGTCCTGTTATGGATGGATCATTTGTTCAATGGGACAAAGTTGGTAAGGCGCTATGACCGCATTAGATTTTTCGACTACTTTAGGAAATGCGTGGTTTCCTGCTCCAACTTTCACCGCAAGTGGTTGTGCTAGTTCAGGACGCGAGTTATCGCAGTTTTTTGATATCAAAACAATGGGAGGTGTTGTAACAAAGTCAGTGATGCTCAAGGCTCGCAATGGCCGAGCAACTCCTCGTATGGCTGAAACACCAAGTGGAATGCTCAATTCCATCGGTTTACAGGGCCCAGGCATTGATGCATTTTTAGCCAAAGATGTTCCGTTTTTAGTTGAACAAAAAGCGCGCATCATCATTTCTATTGCTGGAGAAACCGTTGAAGAGTATTCAACTCTGGCACGTAAATTGCGCTCGGTTTCTGGCATTAGCGCCATTGAAGTTAATATTTCCTGCCCTAACGTTGAAAATAGAGGGTTAGTTTTTGCTTGTGATCCCGAAGCCTCAAGACGAGTCATCGATGGTGTGCGCAGAACTATCGGTGGAGAACTACCGATCATTGCCAAACTTTCACCAGATGTTACAGATCTAGTCTCTATTGCCAAAGGTGTGGTTGAAGCTGGTGCCGATGGTTTGGCTCTCATCAATACGGTGTTAGGAATGGTGATAAACCTGGACACTTTGCGACCACACCTTGGTGGAAAAACTGGCGGTTTATCAGGTCCAGCTATCAAGCCAATTGCAGTGAGAGCTGTTTATCAAGTTCATGCTGAAATGCCACAGGTTCCTATTCTTGGTATGGGTGGAATATCTAGTGGGAGGGATGCCTTAGAGATGATTGCTGCTGGTGCTAGTGGTGTGTCCATTGGAACTGCAAGCTTTGGCAATCCAACTGCCATTAAGTCTATTCAAAATGAACTCAAAGATTTATTGGTAGCAAAGGGTTTCACATCCCTACGCCAAGCAATTGGTTATGCACATAGACCGGAAAGTGAGTAGGTAATGAACAAGCCAGCCCCCATTGTTTTAGCGGTCGACACAAATGATTTAGAGATCGCTAAAGCTTGGGTAAGCGCCACTAATGGGGTGATATCGGTAGTTAAGTTAGGCTTGGAGTTCTATACGACATTTGGAAATGATGGAATAAGGGCAATAGCTGATAGTTGCAACACTGATATTTTCTTAGATTTAAAGCTCCACGATATTCCACACACTGTTGCAGGGGCTGCTAGAGCTGTTTCAACTTTGCGGCCCAAGTTCCTAACAGTGCACGCATCGGGCGGAAGTGCAATGGTTCAGGCAGCTGCAGATGCAATGCCTTCTACTCACATCACAGGTGTCACGATTTTGACTTCTTTGTCAGAAAAAGATGTTACCGAGATAGGGTTTAAGTCCCACGCCCTTGATTCAGCAGTTGGCTTGGCAAAGATAGCCGTGGCTGGTGGTGCGCGAGCAATTGTGTGTTCACCACTTGAAATTCTTGCTATTCGTCAAAATGTCGGTGAGGAGATAACGATTATCACACCTGGAGTTAGGCCGACAGATTCTTCGAGCGGTGATGATCAAGCACGAACCATGACGCCGCGCGAAGCTATCGATCGAGGCGCAAATCTCGTTGTCATTGGCCGCCCAATCACCCAAAGTTTTGCTAATGGAGCCCAAGCCATGCGTGAGCGAGCCATTGAGCTGGCAGAACAGATTCTCAATTAACTTCACATGCAGTTAGGGTTAGCGCATGGGAGCACCTCCAGTACTTACGCCGCAGCAGCGTGCTGAGGCATTAGCTAAGGCTGCAGCATCTAGAAAGCGGCGGGCCGAGGTAAAGTCAAAAATCAAATCTGGTGATTACACGATTGACACAGTGTTGGAGATTGCACATACAGATGATGCTGTGGCAAAAATGCGCGTGAGAGAACTGTTAGAGGCGCTTTCGGGTGTTGGAAAAGTTCGTGCACAAAGCCTTATGGAGCGATTAAACATCTCACCAACGCGTAGAATTGCCGGACTTGGACGCCATCAAATTAAGGAACTGCGCAACGAATTTATGAAAAATACACATGCAGTGCGTCCTGGAAAACTCATAGTTCTCTCAGGTCCAGGGGGAGTAGGCAAGAGCACAATTGCAGCGCTGCTTCGAAAATCAGGCGATTTCTGGGTCAGTGTTTCTGCAACTACTAGACAACCAAGAAACAATGAACTCAATGGAATTGACTACTTTTTCATCACTAACGACGAGTTTGATCGCAGAATAAAAGAAGATGAATTTTTGGAATGGGCAGAGTTTGCCGGAAATCGCTATGGAACACCTAGTGTTGAAGTACAGGATGCGCTCTTGCGGGGTGAAAATGTTTTGCTAGAGATCGAAATAGATGGTGCAAAGCAAGTCAAAGCTCATCTACCGCAAGCAATACTCGTCTTCTTAGAACCTCCTTCATGGGAAGAGTTGGTAGCACGTCTTGAAGGGCGCGGAACTGATGATCCCGAGAGAAGGGCTCATAGGTTGCAGTTAGCCCAAGAAGAGCTTGCGGCAGCCTCATTTTTCGACCATGTCATCGTAAATGATGCCGTCGAGCGAGTGGTTGCCCAACTGGTAGCATTGGCCTCTTGAGTCCGCAAACGGATTCTCACAGAACACTAGATCTGAGCGGGGTATAAACATGGATGGCATTACAAATCCACCTATCGATGAACTTCTAGATAAGAGCGGTTCTAAATACAGTTTAGTTTTGTATGCAGCTAAGCGCGCTCGTCAGATTAATGCCTATTACTCACAACTAGGCGAAGGTCTTCTTGAATATGTCGGACCACTAGTTGAAACACACGTTCATGAGAAGCCATTATCAATCGCACTTCGCGAGATTAATGAAGGCTTGCTCACGATTGAAAATCTAGAACCAACAGCTTAAGTACTAACTTTATGAGCGCCACTAACCGCGAGGTTATTCTCGGTATCGGTGGTGGAATTGCAGCATATAAATCAGCCGATTTATTGCGACGTCTCCAAGACAATGGTTTTTTGGTCACTGTTGTCCCTACTCCTAATTCGCTCAATTTTGTTGGTGCTGCAACCTGGCAGGCGCTTTCCGGTCGCCCTGTTACAACACAAGTGTGGGAAGACGTTGATCAAGTTCGCCACATTTCACTCGCCAAGTTGGCTGATTTCTTCATTATCGCCCCAGCAACTGCAGATCTGATTGCGCGTTTGGCCATGGGTAGAGCCGATGATTTGCTTACCAACCTAGTCTTAGCAAGTGGAGTTCCAAAATTAGTTGTTCCTGCTATGCATCCATCCATGTGGCTCGATCCTGCAACAGTTAACAATGTAGCAACACTTAGAGCGCGTGGTTTCGTAGTGATGGAGCCTGAAGTTGGTCGACTGACTGGTTCAGATTCTGGTCAAGGACGCTTTCCTCACACACAAAGAATTATCGATGAATTCTTTGCCATGAATGGGATCAAACGCGATCTTCTAGGTAAGAAGGTGTTGGTAACCGCTGGAGGAACTCGAGAAGCTATCGACCCAGTTCGATTCATCGGAAATAGATCATCTGGAAAGCAAGGTGTGGCCATTGCTAAAGCTGCAGCTGCACGCGGGGCAACTGTTCACCTGATTGCGGCAAATGTAGAGATGGCTGATTGCGAAGGTGTGCTCACTACGCATGTTGAAAGCGCCCAGCAGATGCTTACTGAGTTAGAGAAGAGCTTCCCTGATGCAGATATTTTGGTGATGAGTGCCGCGATTGCAGATGCAAGACCAAAACAGAGTTCAGTTGAGAAGATTGAAAAGAGTGATTTCACCTCTATAGATCTACAAGTTAACCCCGATCTCTTGGCTACCTTGTCGGCAAAGAAGACAAATCAAGTGATGGTTGGATTTGCGGCCCAAACAAGCGAACTCATTGCATCTGCACAATCCAAACTCGTTTCCAAAGGTTTGGACCTCATTTATGTGAATGATGTCACCGGAGGAGCCATTTTTGGAGAGGATGAAACTGAAGGTACTATTGTGCTTCGAAATGGGGATTTAGTCCCTATTGCACGACAATCTAAAGACACGCTTGCCCATCATCTTCTTGATTACGCCCGCGAACAGTTAGGATAAGACAATGTCACAACGTCTATTTACTTCAGAATCAGTAACCGAAGGCCACCCAGACAAGATTGCCGATGCAATCTCTGATGCTGTTTTGGACTCTTTACTCGCGCAAGACAAGAAATCCCGCGTAGCAGTTGAAACACTCATCACTACCGGACAGGTCCACGTCGCTGGAGAAGTTACTACTGATGGTTATGCCGATGTCATGGGCATTGTTCGCGACACAGTTTTAAACATTGGCTATGACTCATCTGAAAAGGGATTTGATGGAAATAGCTGCGGTGTTTCAATTTCGATTGGTCAGCAGTCTCAAGACATTGCACAAGGCGTAGATGATGCCTATGAGCATCGCGTTGGGTCACAAGTTGATCCTCTAGACCTACAAGGTGCTGGAGATCAAGGTTTGATGTTTGGTTACGCCTGCGATGACACAAAAGAGTTAATGCCACTTCCGATTTGGTTGGCCCATGCACTTGCGCAGCAGTTAACAAAGGTTCGCAAATCTGGATTACTTCCATATCTTCGCCCCGACGGAAAGACTCAAGTAACCATTGAATATGACGGAGATAGAGCAGTTGCGCTCAATACCGTCGTTATCTCAAGCCAGCACGCTGAAGAAGTAGATGTGGCAAAGAAGCTCACTCCTGAAGTTATTGAGCATGTTATTGACCCAATTCTTTCGACGATTGATCTACCTCGCAAAGATTTGCGTACTTTGATTAACCCAACAGGTCGCTTCGTAATTGGTGGTCCTATGGGAGATGCTGGTTTAACTGGGCGCAAAATTATTGTTGATACATACGGTGGAATGGCTCGTCACGGCGGAGGCGCATTTAGTGGAAAAGATCCATCAAAGGTGGATCGCTCTGCGGCATATGCAATGCGTTGGGTTGCCAAGAATGTTGTTGCAGCAGGATTAGCTCGACGATGTGAAGTACAGGTTGCCTACGCAATTGGTAAAGCACAGCCAGTGGGCGTGTTTGTCGAAACTTTTGGGACAGAAACAGTTCCAGTAGCAAAGATTCAAAACGCGGTCACGACGGTATTTGATCTTCGCCCTGCTGCGATTATCCGTGACTTAGATCTATTGCGACCTATCTATTCACTTACCAGTGCCTATGGTCACTTCGGTCGTGAACTTCCAGAGTTTGCTTGGGAACGCACTAATCGCGTTTCAGAGCTGCAAAACGCAATTAAATAATCACTGTGGCAACGCCACGGCTTTTTAAGCTCAAATCGCAGGTTGCACCGTCGCTCTCTGGCCCTGTTGCAACCGATTTGCCGTATGCACGTGTCTATGTTGATACAGGGGTTTTTCATTTAGATGCACCTTATGACTATGAAGTTCCTGAGAAATTAACACATCTAGTCTTAACTGGGGTCCGCGTACAAGTTCCATTTGGAAACCGTGAAGTTGAAGGTCTGGTTATTGAACGAGTCGGTGCGCCACAAGTAACACATGGGTTAAAAACAATCACAAAAGTACTCTCAATTCACCCAGTCGCCACAGCAAAATCTCTTGAACTAATTGCGCAATGTGCCCAAAGGTGGGCAACAAATCCTTGGGATGTAATAAGAAGTGCGATTCCACCTAGAGTTGCCGCAGTTGATAAGACATTTCAACCTAGTAGTTCAAGGGTGGCCAAGAGCCACAGTCAATCCGATATTTGTTTTAGAGCCTTTGAGCCCCATCTCTCGGCACATGAGCAAGTTACATCGATTGCCCTTGAATCGATTCGAAAGGGATCGGTCTTAATCGTTGCTCCGGATGAGCGAGATATCGTCGCGATTTGTGCGCAATTAGAGCGATCCTCACAACCGTATCTACGTATCGACAGTGCTCTCTCACGAAATGATAGATATGCAAATTTCTTGGAAGCTATGCAAGAGAGGAATCAAATAGTTATAGGTTCAAGAAGCGCCATCTTTTCACCGCTTGCATCAGGAGCAACAGTTATTGTTTTCAAGGAAAGCTCACCGGATCTATATGAAGTGCGCTCACCGGCATGGAATGCACGTGACGTAGCCATCATGCGTAAATCTATAGATTCTGCCCGAGTAATTTTGTGTGGATATGTTCCTTCCCTCGATGTTGCTGCAATGATTGATTCAAAGAGAATCGCCTATTTCAATTCAAATTCAAAGGTTTCGGTTAAAGCTTTCACTCCCGTTGATGCCTCTCTCTTGCCTGGGCGAATCTTCACCGACATACGTTCTAATATCTCACAGGGACCAGTCCTGTTTGTGTTGCCTCGTAAGGGTTATGCAAATGGAATTCTGTGTGCTCACTGCAAAAATGTTGCTCTCTGTTCATGTGGTGGTCGACTGCATCTGACCAGTAAGAATGCAGATCCCGCATGCCGTATTTGCGGAGCCTTGAGTAAGCAGTGGAAATGTAGTTTTTGCGCACGAGATAAGAAGTTTGTTGTCTCTCGAGGAATTGAAAGAGCACAAGAAGAAATTGCTCGTGCTTTTCCAAATACTCCCATTGTTCTATCCTTTGGCGATGTCATAAAGGATCGCGTTGAGGCCAAACCGTGCATTGTTCTGGCGACACCTGGAGCAATACCGCAAGTAGTTGGTGGATATAGCGCCGTTGTAGTTCTAGAAGGTCTTTCCTACTTTAGTCACGATGATTTACGAGCAAATGAGCGAGCAAATGAACTCTTTTTTGAAGTTGCAGGATCGGTAAAAAGAGGGGGAGTAGTTCTTCTAGCAATAGATGATTCTCATCCAATAGTCTCCAGTTTGATCCGGTGGAATCCTTCAGCAATCTTGAAGAGAGAATTAGCTCAGCGCGCTGAAATATCTTTCCCACCAACTGTTAACAGCGCAGTAATGATTCTTCCAACATCCCAAGCAAGTCCATTAGTAGCCGGCATTAATCGAGCGATTTCAGATGCGCGTTTAGCAAGTGATACGCGGGTTTTGGGTCCAACGAAGATTGATAGTGAATCAAGCAAAGTTGTGGTTCTTTCCTCATCGGATTCCAGGACGTCTTTAACTGCCTTTCTACATGAGTTAATGCGACGCAGAAGTATCGCTAAGAAGAGTGATTCCAGCCTTCGAATTGATCCATATTCACTTTAGTATTTTTGATAGACTTAGGCTATGTCGATTCAAGAGATTCGTTTGTTCGGTGATCCGGTGTTGTTAACCCCGGCATCGCCTGTAGTCGACTTTGATAAAGAACTGCGAAAGTTGGTTGCAGACCTCACTGACACAATGCTGGAGGCTCCTGGAGCAGGCCTTGCAGCACCTCAAATTGGTGTCCCTCTACGAGTCTTTACCTGGCACGTTGATGACGTCTTGGGTCATTTAATAAATCCAACACTGACTTTAGGTGAAGAAATTCAAGATGGAGAAGAGGGATGTCTTTCATTTCCCGAGCTTCGTTATGACGCCAAGCGAGCAATGAACGCTGTTGCAAGAGGCTTCAATATGTTTGGAGAGCCCATCGTCATTGAAGGTACTGAGTTTCTAGCACGCGCATTGCAACATGAGACTGATCATCTTGATGGAATTCTTTTCATAGATCGTTTATCTCCAGAAGATCGCAAACTCGCAATGCGAGAAATTCGCGAGTCAGATTGGTTCAATTCGCAAAGTGAAGCGGGTAATACCCCAACAATTAAAACTTCACCGCACTCTGTTTTCGGACGGAATACTTAATGCGTTTAGCGGTAGCCGCTACGCCCGAAGTTGCCTTGCCAACTCTCAATTGGTTGCTCACAAGTGAACACGATTTAGTTCGAGTGATAAGCCAACCTGACAGGCCGTCAGGACGTGGACAGGAACTACACGCATCTCCAGTGAGTGAATGGGCTAAGGCCAATTCAATGGAGCTGACTACACCAACGGCTATCGCTGAAATAGATGCAGCTATTTCCGATGTTGATCTGCTCATCACAATTGGTTATGGGCGAATTCTTCCAGCGACAACGCTCTCGATACCAACATTTGGTTGCATCAATCTACATTTTTCCTTGTTGCCCAAATACCGAGGTGCAGCGCCAGTACAAAGGGCCATTGAAGCTGGTGAGGTTCAAAGTGGAGTGACGGTGTTTGCACTTGATCCTGGAATGGACACGGGTCCTATCTATACGTCTATAACAACGCCAATTCAAGCCACGATGCGCAGCTTTGAACTACTAGAAAAACTCTCACATGTTGGAGTTGATGCAGTCAAAGAAGCGCTTGTAGCAATTGAAAAGGGAGTCATTCCTACTGCACAAAACGGTGTAGCAAGTCTTGCTGCGAAGATATCTCGTGATGAAGCCGAATTGGATTGGAGCACATCAGCTCACTCTTTAGTTAATAAGATTCGGGCTTTCTACCCACAACCTCAGGCATGGACAAAATTTCGTGGACTACCGTTGAAAATCTCTCAAGCAAGAGTTTCCGAGGGGCATAACGATTTGCAGCCAGGAGAGTTGCGGGTTGTTGGCAATGATTGCTTGATTGGAACTCTAGATAATGGAATCATTGTAGAAAGAGTTACTCCAGCAGGTAAGAAAGAGATGTCAGCGTTAGATTGGTCGCGCGGAGCTCGCTTTGAGAACGCAGAACGCTGTGGTTGAGGCTAGACGTAACACATTCAAAGCTCCTAAACCAGATGCGGTTCGCCTACTGGCATTTGATCTGATCACAGAAGTGAATCGCAATGAGGGTTATTCAAATCTTTTGCTCCCTGCAGCTCTTAATGCATCAACGTTAGAAGATCGAGATAGAAACCTTGTTACTGAACTGGTGTATGGAACCCTGCGCATGCAGGGAAAGCACGACTGGATTCTTGCTCAGATCTCAGATAGACCGTGGGCAGAAGTAGATGCAGGCATCGTTGATATTGCCCGGTTGGGAGTACATCAGATCAATGAACTGCGCATACCTGATCACGCAGCCGTATCAGCTACCGTTGAAGTGGCTCGTAAGCGTCTAGGAGAATCCAAAGCTAGTTTCGTGAACGCCCTTCTTCGCTCGGTTACACGAAAGAGTTATGAGGAATGGTTTGCACCCCTTGAGCACATAAGTGATGTAGTTGAGAAACTATCGATTCAATATTCGCATCCACAATGGATTATTTCCGCCTACTTTGATTTATTGAAGGATTGGCAGGCAGTGGAAGCAGAGCTTGCCACCAACAACATTCCAGCACTTCCTACATTGGTCTCTTGGCCTGGTTATTCAACGCAAGCAGAGTTAGTTGCACTCGGGGGACAGCCAACGATTTATTCACAATTGGGTGCACGCTTGAAGGGCAATCCAGGCAATTTAGATGTGATTAAACATCGCCTGGCTGGCGTGCAAGATGAAGGTTCCCAGTTAGTGGCAACAGTATTTGCGGCAGCTGCTGGTGGAAAAGCTTGGTTGGACGTATGCGCTGGTCCGGGAGGTAAAGCCGCACTTCTTTCAAGTATTGCTAAAGAGCGCGCTATCGATTTTACTGCCAATGAATTTTCGGCACCTCGGGCAGATTTGGTGAAGAAAGTTGTACATGGCGCAACAGTGTGGTGTGGAGATGGTCGCGACATTGCACAGCACGGTAAGAGTTTTGATGCAGTAATTGTGGATGCTCCATGCACGGGTCTGGGGGCTCTTCGTCGCAGACCAGAGGTGCGATGGCGCAGAACGTTAGCTGATCTTCGAGAATTGACCGCGCTTCAGCGAGAGTTGCTTGAAGGTGCTCTATCAGTATTGAACTCCGATGGAATTTTGGGCTATGCCACATGTTCTCCGCACTTGGCTGAAACTACTGTTCAGGTGCTAGATATTTTAAAGAAGCACCCTGAACTAGAACAGTTGGATATAGATGCTTTTCTACCCGAGAACCTCAAGGAAGCAACTCGTGGGAAAGCGATGTCTTTATGGACTCATAAGCACGGCACGGATGCAATGTTTCTCGCGCTATTTCGAAAAAAGTAGTCCAGTGAGAGTTAGGCTAGCGTTATGAACCGTGAGATTCGAATAACACCAAGCATTCTCAATGCCGATTTTGATCACTTAGGCCAGGAGATTGCCAAGATTGCCGATGTCTCTGATTTGATTCATTTAGATGTTATGGACAATGTTTTTGTGCCCAACTTCACTTTTGATTTCGAGAGCGCCAGTCAGATTATTCAAGCCTGCCCTATTGGCGTTGATGCCCATCTTATGGTTGCCCACGTTGATGAAATCGCACCGCTTTATGCCCAAATAGGTTGTGCAAGTGTGACTATCCATGCCGAGGCCAGTGAGAATATTGGACAGACCCTACGTGCGATACGAAGTGAGGGTGCTCGCTCTGGATTGGCAATCAAGCCAAACACTGCAATTGACGACTACGAACAATTTAGTGATCTGGTAGATATGTTCTTGATTATGACAGTGGAACCCGGTTTTGGTGGACAAAAATTCATGTCTGACATGATGGATAAAGTTCGTGCGACGCGCGCACTCATTGGAGATCGTCCTATTTGGTTGCAAGTAGACGGTGGCATCTCACTAGAAACCATTGAAATCGCAGTAGATGCAGGGGCTGACACTTTTGTAGCTGGAAGTGCGGTCTTCAAATCAGATGATCCAGCTGCGATGGTTCTTGCTCTTCGCAATCTGGCTAAAGGCCTTTAGAAGCAGAGCCAGCCTAAATTGGAAACGGCTCGTCGTCTCTGTCTAGTAAACTAGTCTCATGAAGACTTTCGAATCTCTATGGGCTGAGTTAAGTGAAAAAGCTTTAGATCGCCC
The DNA here is from genome assembly GCA_002284895.1 of Actinobacteria bacterium IMCC19121. Taxonomy (GTDB): domain Bacteria; phylum Actinomycetota; class Actinomycetes; order Nanopelagicales; family Nanopelagicaceae; genus Planktophila. Next base: position 1,083,818 of record CP015605.1, on the reverse strand, counting down.
TGAAGGCTCATCAACTGTGGCAGCACTTGATGCTGGAGTCCATACAATCGGTAAGAAAGTTTTGGAAGAGGCTGGCGAAGTTTGGTTGGCTGCAGAACATGAGAGCAATGAAGCTTTGGCGGAAGAAATTAGTCAGTTGATTTATCACGTGCAGACATTGATGTTGGCCCGCGGTCTGTCTCTTGAAGACGTCTATACCTACCTATAGTTGAATCGAGTACACATGTTGCGCATAGCCGTTCCCAATAAAGGCTCACTTGCAGAAGAGTCAATTGCCATCTTGAAAGAAGCTGGATACCGCCAGCGCACTGATAGCCGCGATTTAGTGTTAATTGATAACGATAGCAATGTGGAGTTTTACTACCTTCGTCCGCGAGATATCGCAATATATGTAGGCTCGGGGGAGTTAGAAGCTGGAATCACCGGTCGTGATTTGTTGATCGATTCAGCAGCTAGTGCCAAAGAACTTTTGTCCCTAAATTTTGGAGCATCAACATTTAGATTTGCCGGGCCAGCTGATCGCGAATGGAAGATTGCCGATATCGCTGGAAAGCGCGTTGCAACGGCTTATCCCGGCTTAGTTGGCCACCACCTGTCGCAGTTAAATATCAAGGCAGATGTTGTGCGTTTAGATGGCGCAGTTGAGAGCAGCGTCAGATTAGGTGTTGCAGATTTAATAGCCGATGTTGTTAGTACAGGCAACACTCTTCGCCAGGCTGGCCTAAAGATTTTCGGAGACCCGATACTTACGAGTGAAGCAGTTGTCATAAGCAGAAAGGATGTAGAAATCCCTGCGGAGTTAGAGATTCTCATTCGCCGTCTTCAAGGTGTTGTAACAGCACGAATGTATGTTCTGCTGGACTATGACATCCCAAAAACTCTCGTTGAAAAGGCGTGCGCAATTACGCCTGGTTTAGAGTCTCCAACGATTTCACCTTTGCAAAATGCTGAGTGGGTGGCTGTTCGAGCGATGGTCAAGCGCAAAGAAACTAATGATGTTATGGATCAGCTATGGGCGATTGGGGCGCGTGGCATCCTAGTAACCGACATTCACGCCTGTCGTCTCTAGTTCTTTGCTGACTCTATCTCTTCGACTGAAATTCCTAGCAAGTAGAGAACTGAATCTAAATACGGTTGTGAGAGTGAACTATCTGCCGCTGCCTTAACCGCAGGCTTGGCATTAAAAGCAATACCTAACCCTGCAGCAGCAATCATGTCTAAATCATTTGCACCATCGCCGATAGCTATCGTTTGATCCATCGAAATAGATTGCGCAGCAGCAAATTCTTTCAAGGCGGCAGCTTTCGCAGCACGATCAATAACGGGCCCAACTACCTCTCCGGTGAGGAGACCATTTTCAATACCCAAAGTGTTAGCTTTAAAGAACTTGATATCCAATTCCTTGAGTAACGGTGCAATAACTTCAATAAAGCCGCCCGAGACCACTGCGACAGTGTGACCGAGTGTGTGAAGAGTAGAGACTAGCGTTTTAGCACCTGGAGTAAGAAGGATTTGTTCTTGGACTTCAGAGATTGCACTTACTGGCAAACCTTTAAGCAAGGCGACTCGAGCCCGTAGAGATTGCTCAAAATCTATTTCTCCACGCATAGCCTGGTCAGTGATAGATATTACTTCACTACCAACTCCGGCCTTTGCTGCTAGTAGTTCGATAACCTCCTGTTGAATGAGTGTGGAATCAACATCTAATTGAACTAGTTTGCGAGCATGGCGTTGCAATCCACCTGGTTGTACTGCGATGTCAACACCATTGCTAGCGGCTATAGGCGAGAGTATTTGACTCAGCTCCTCTTGGTTTGCACCGGAGAGAACAAACTCAATGGCTGTAACAGGCGTTGAAGCTAAGCGGGTAATACGTTCAATATTTGCACCGCTTTCACGCATTCCAGTTGATAGCTCTGAGATCGCTTTGGGATTCATTTTCGTTGACAAAATCACCACGTGGACAAGGCCAGCCTTTGTTGAGGTGGCCGATTTTGCTTCATATGAAAACAGTGTTGCGATATCTACTTCCAAAGTTGTTGCACAGCTTTCTAAGTCAGCAGCGATCGCTTCCTCGTGGGCTGGATTCAAAGCGATTAGGGCAGTCAATATCAAGCGATCTTTGATGACTACTTGTTCAATATCTAGAATGGTTATGGCAAAGGCAGAGAGGACCTCGAACAAGGATGCCGTTATACCGGGCTTGTCGACACCACTAAGAAGGATAAGACCTGTGTATTGCTCTGAATCTGCGCTAGTACTCATGATGAGGCCAAGATTATCTTAAAATCACATCGCTTTATCGCCATTAATTAGGCAATTGAAGCGCTCTAACCAGTATCTTCTTGCTCTATGACCACTTCACCAGTACTCGAACTGAGCGATGTCTCTGTGCGTCGTGGTGAAAAGATCATTTTAGGTCCTTTGAATTTTCAAATTGCACAAGGGGAGCGTTGGGTCATTCTTGGCCCTAATGGCGCTGGTAAATCAACTCTGTTGCAGATACTGGCCACAAAGATTTTCCCAACACATGGAACAGTTAGTGTTTTAGGTAAGCAAATGGGACGCGTAGATCTCTTTGAACTTCGTACTCGCATCGGAATTTGCGGTGCACCAATTGCTGAAGATATTCCAGGTGATGAAAAGGTTAAAGATGTCGTTTTGACCGCTGCATATGCGATTTTGGGTAGATGGAATGAAGATTATGATTTATGGGATGAGTCTCGCGCAATTGCATTGCTAACAACCTTCGGAGTTCGTGAGCTAGGTGATCGACTATATGGATCGCTCAGTGAAGGTGAAAAGAAGCGCACGCAGATTGCAAGGGCGCTCATGGCAGACCCCGAACTTCTACTGTTAGATGAACCTGCAGGGGGATTAGATGTGGGAGGGCGAGAAGATCTCCTTCGTCGCTTTGCTAACTTTGCCGCAGATCCAACTGCGCCGGCTACGATATTGGTAACACACCATATTGAAGAGATTCCTATGGGAACTACGCACGCACTACTCCTAAAAGATGGTCAGATTGCAGTCTCTGGCCCAGTAGAAGCAGTAATAACCTCAGAACATATCTCGGCGATCTTTAATGAGAAAATTTCAGTGACTCAAGACGCAGGGCGATTTTTCGCACGTTCATATCAATAAACCATGGCCATTTTTGATCAGCTTCACCCGAAATGGCAAGAAGTATTAGCGGATTATCAGCCTTTAGTTGCAAAACTCGACTCACTCATTGACAGAAATGATGTCGCACCGGCGTATGAGAACATATTGGCTGCATACCAAATACCACCCAGCAAAATAAAGGTTGCTATTTTCGGACAAGATCCATATCCGACGCCTGGTTATGCTCACGGTCTAGCCTTTTCTGTCACATCTACTACACAACCTCTGCCAGCCTCTTTGCGAAACATTTTCAAAGAGTTGGAGAGTGATTGTGGCGTCAAGCCTGCTAGCAATGGAAATCTTCAACGTTGGGTTGATCAAGGGGTTTTTCTTCTCAATCAGATACTAACGACCCGTCCAACACAATCTTTAGCTCATGAAAACTATGGCTGGCAAGAGTTCACTGCAGCAAGTGCAAAGGTTGTTGGAGAATCTGGAGCCGTTGGAATATTTTGGGGATCAAAGGCACAACACTTAGCTCAATATTTTGATCCTGAGCTCTCCATTTTTTCACCTCATCCAAGTCCGTTATCGGCCTATAGAGGTTTCTTTGGTTCTAAACCTTTTTCTCAAGCTAATGAGAAGTTAATGCAAAAAGGATTACCAACTATTTCCTGGTAATAAAAAGGCCCCTGGTTTCCCAGGGGCCTTTCTAAATAAAGTCTTATCCGATCCAAGCATTGATAGGAGAGGATAGGAAATAAACCATGAATAGTCCTGATACGAGAAGTAGCAATGGATGTATTTCCTTGCCGCGACCCTGGACTACACGGATAACTACGTGAGTTACGAATCCAGCTCCGATACCTACAGAGATGTTGTAAGTAAATGGCATCAAGATAATTGTTAAGAATGCTGGGATACCAATACCCAAATCATCCCAATCAATGTTCTTGATCTGAGACATCATAAGGAAACCTACGACGATCAGAGCAGGAGTTGCAGCCTCGTAAGGGATGATTGCTACAAGAGGAGCCAAGAACGTGGTGAGCAGGAATGCAATTCCAGTCACGACGGAGGCAAGGCCAGTACGTGCGCCCTCACCCACACCAGCTGCAGATTCGATGTAACTAGTATTTGATGAAATACCTGCTGCGCCACCCGCGGCAGCTGCAATTGAGTCAACCAAAAGAATCTTTTGGATGTTATCGACATTGCCATCTTTGTCTGCAAGACCAGCTTCATGTCCGATTGCTGTCACTGTTCCAACTGTGTCGAAGAAATCAGAGAGCAAGAGAGTAAACAGAAGCAGGATTGCTGCGACTAAGGACACGTTATCGAGGCTAAATGCGCCTAATAGGTCAAATTGACCAGTGAAATCAAACTCTGGCACAGCAACAATCTCTTTAGGTACGGAAGGAATGTTAAGTCCCCAGCCACCGTCAACGATAGTTGGTGGATTTCCCGCAGTAAATCCTGGTGCAATGTTGTACATCTTCTGCAGGATTACAGCTAACACAGTGGCTCCTGTAATACCGATCAGGATTGCACCCTTAACTTTACGAACCATAAGTCCGATGATTAAGAGTGTTCCGAAAACGAATACGACTGTTGGCCAGCCAACGAGGTTTCCGTTAACGCCTAGACCTACTGGAACCGGTCCACTTGCTGTACGGCGAACGAAACCTGCATCAACTAGACCAATAAGAGCGATGAAAAGGCCGATACCGACTGAAATGGCAATCTTGATTTGTGGTGGAACTGCTTTGAAGACAGCTACGCGGAAACCGGTGAGAACCAATACCAAGATAATTAAACCTTCAAGAACAACAAGACCCATAGCTGCAGCCCATGTCATCTTCGATGCGATACCAACAGCTACGAAAGTGTTGAGACCAAGACCTGTAGCAAGAGCTAATGGATAGTTGGCAATAGATCCCATAAGAATTGTCAGCACACCAGCAACAAGTGCTGTTGTGGCTGCAACCATTGCAGGTGCAGGTGCCGCTCCGCCAAAGAGGAACTGACCATTTTTATCTGGTGAGTAGGCCAAGATGATTGGGTTAAGAGCAACGATGTAGGCCATCGTGAAGAAAGTTACGAGTCCGCCTCGAACCTCCTGGGCTATCGATGAGCCACGTTCTGAGATTTTGAAATACGAATCCAGCATGAGTAACGCCTTTCTAATTTTGTTAACGGGGGTGTTTGCGACCCCGTGCGAAGTAAACGGCCAACGCACGCCGGAGGAATACTTTGAGGGTAGTAGTTACTTGCTCGTAACTCTGGAAACGACACCTAGGGCAACGGCAATAGATTGACCGATTAAGCCTGCAAACAGGAGTGTTCCGAGCCCAACTGTGCCTCCCAGCAGCCAGCCGAGCCCAAATACCGTACTTTCAATAGCCAATCTGACTCGACCGACTCGAATACCAGTTTTGAAGTGAATACCGGTCATCAGACCATCTCTGGGTCCAGGTCCAAGGCCACAAGTGATGTAGATAGCAGATGCTGCCCCAACCATCCCGATACCAAGGAGGGTGTAAAGAATTCCAACGAAATAGTTCTCTTGCAATGGAATGTAAGTAACGCCGAGCTCAATAGCCAAAGCGATGATGACAATGTTGGAAATTGTTCCAAATCCTGGTATCTCACGAAGGGGGATCCAACCCAGAAGCACAAGTGCACTTATTCCAAAAGTTGACCAGCCCATCGTGATATCTAAATTCTTTGAAATCCCTTGAGCTAAGACTGACCATGGCCCGTTGCCAATATTGCTTTGAATAACAAAGGCGTCACCAAGGCCGAAAATGAAAAGACCAAACCAAAGAATGACTACCCGAATAAATCCCAGATCCCACTTTGATTTGGCTGTCCATGGAGTAACTGGAACTGTGCGGTGCGGGCGAAGAAACTCCATAAATGCGTTCGATGACATTGGGGGAGTCTAGTGCAACTGGTCTAGCTGCATCAGGCTATTCTTCAACAATGTTTCCTGGTATCGGCACGCTCATCAATGTCATAGCAATCATCGGCGGAGCAGGTCTTGGAATATTTGTAGGACATCGCCTGAGTGTTAAGACAAGAACGTTGCTCACAGATGTTCTTGGTCTAGCGACTCTCTTAGGCGCAGCATCGGCGCTCATCCCCATGTGGTCATCGCGCTATGTTGAATCACTTCCAACAGGCTGGCCCTTGCTTGTTGTTTTAGGATCACTCATCTTTGGTGGGCTCATTGGATCTGCACTGGGATTAGAAGATCGCCTAGATCATTTAGGTGAGAATCTGCGCAAAAAGTTCAAGGCTTCACAAGAGAGTCCATTCGTCGAGGGATTTGTCACAGCCTCGCTGCTTTTTGCAATCGGCCCTCTTGCAATTCTTGGAAGCATCAGTGATGGAATGTCTCATGGAATAGATCAACTCTTACTAAAGAGCACACTCGACTTCTTTGCGGCGATGGCGTTTGCTTCATCCCTTGGATGGGGAGTTGCGGTGGCTGCAATTCCCGTGGCTTTGTACCAAGGTTTCTGGACGGCGATCGGCTTAGTACTTGGAGAAATACTTGAGGGTTATCAAGTTGATGCGATGACAATTGTTGGCGGCGTACTTCTTGTTGGTATTGGTTTGCGCCTTCTGAACATTAAGCAAGTGGCCATTGGCAACTTGTTGCCTGCCTTGGCTGTTGCACCATTACTTGCAATGCTGGTGCACTCTTTTATTTAGAAGGTAGATGCGTCAATAACGAAGCGGTACTTCACATCGCTAGCAATAGTGCGCTCATATGCAGTATTTGCATATGAAGCGTCAATAACTTCTATATCGCTAAGAATCGAATGCTTACCGCAGAAATCCAACATCTCCTGCATCTCTGGAATTCCACCAATCATTGAGCCTGCAATTCTTCGGCGACCATTGAGTAAAGCTCCTGCACTGACCTCGTAGGGCTTTCCTGGCAGACCAATGACAACCAGGGTTGCATCCAATTTGAGAAGATCTAAGTATTCATTGATGTCTAGATATGCACTGACTGTGTTGAGAACGAGATCGAATGTTTTAGTCAGAGGCTTGAGTGCACCTGGAACACTCGTGTCAACAAAGTGTTGTGCTCCCATAGCTAATGCATCAGCTTTCTTTGACGGGGAGTGAGAGAGGACAGTTACTTCGGCGCCCATTGCAACAGCAAACTTAACGCCCATGTGTCCAAGACCGCCAAGTCCCATCACAGCTACTTTGCTACCCGGTCCTGCGTTCCATTTGCGAAGTGGAGAATAGAGAGTGATTCCCGCACAAAGTAGTGGTGCAACGCCATCTAATGAGAGATTTGCAGGGATGTGAACTGCGTAATCCTCATTGATGACAAATACGTTTGAATATCCACCTAGTGCAACAGTTTTCCCGTCACGCTCCATAGTGTTGTAAGTACCGGTCATTCCTTCTTCACAGTACTGTTGCAATCCAGCTAAACAGCTGGCGCATGTGCGACATGAGTCAATAAAGACACCCACTCCAATTGGATCACCGACTTTGAACTTGGTAACTGCGCTACCAACCGCGCTTACAGTTCCGGCAATCTCATGGCCTGGCACCATAGGGAAAATCGCAGGACCCCATTCTTCTCGCACTTGGTGAATATCTGAGTGACAGATACCTGCATAGGCGATATCTAGAGCAACATCATGGGCACCCAACTCACGACGTTCAAATTCAAATGATGTGAGAGCTGCTTTAGGGGTTAATGCTGCTAGACCGCCTGCTTTCATGCTGACTCCTTGAATGATTTATTGATTAAACGGTAGAGGTTGTGAAGATACATGACCTGCGCGAGATGCGCGCGCTGTAACTTGGCGCATATGGTGCCGGCGACACAAGACTTCGTATCCAACTTCACTGCCTGGCGAAACATCTCCAACAACAACTTGTTCGCCCTCAACAACCATCACGCCGCCAATTGTTCTGGCATTGTGGGTTGCGCGCGAGCCACACCAACACAACGCTTCAACCTGCAATGTGTTGACACGATCTGCAAGTTCCACCAAACGCGCTGATCCTGGAAAGAGCATGGTGCGAAAGTCACTCAAAATCCCAAAAGCATAAACATCAATTCCAAGACCATCAACAATGCGTGCTAGCTGTTCGATTTGAACTGGCTCGTAAAATTGGGCTTCATCGCAGATGATGTAATCGATACGATCTCCTGCAGATAGTGCATCAACAACAAACTTATGAATATCTAAAGTTGGAATCACTTCAATTGCAGGTGAGGATAGACCTAGACGAGATGAGATAACACCACTGCCGGCACGGTCTTTGTTCGTAAAAATCAAACCAGATCGCCCGCGACTCTGATGATTGTGCGCAGTCTGCAAGGCCAGGGTGGATTTTCCGCTATCCATGGTTCCGCAGTAGTACGTCAGCTCAGCCATGGAAGGCATCTTGCCATAGAGTCAGGAAAAGAGCCCCTTAGCAATAAGGGCTGCCTCAAGTTTGGGCAAAAGTTTCAAAGCCATATCAACCGAAATGTGAGATGCATCGCGATAGGCAACTGTCCCATCAACGATTGCTGGGCAATAGGAGGAACATAACCAGGGAGTGGGGTTTATTACATCGAACCCAGAAATGATTGAGACTGGAGATTTTTCTGTGGAGTCGCATACGCGTGAGTCTCGTGAGGCTAAACAGTTAGGAATATCTCGAATGGGTCTTGGAGTATCACTGATATAGATTAAGTGATCTGTTGAACCTTTAAGGTCTTTAAGTAGTTTCCTCTGTCCATCTCTCCACCACTGAGCCCGACTGATCTTGTTATTAGCAGGGGTGAAGTATTGAAAACTACTTGTAATGACGGCTAGTGGCTTTATCTGGGCAATTCTCTTGATGGAATTCTCGCGCCATTTGGTGCAGTGCACCATTTTAAACGCGCCTTGATCTGGGCGCTTTGCATCAACTGCTGGACAGGCAGATTTTGTGAGAGAAATAAGTTTGAAACCGCGTTCATTAGCCAACTTTTCTAAGGTTGGGAACCATTGTGCGGCGTGCGAATCTCCATACAAAACAATTGTTGTGGAAGAGTTTTCATTGCCATATGTGCAGAATCCTGACTTAGTCTCACCATAGTTCACATGGCAGTTATCACCATAGACTCCAGGTTTCTCCATCACTTGAACTAAATCAAATTGATAGGAAACTTCACCTTTTGTTGTGATGAGTGAAGAGGCACTCAATGCAATAACCCCGCTAGCTAGTAATGAGGCTGCCGTTGTGATTACAGCTCCTCTGTAAATTGTTCTGGGAGCCAGGTTTTTATGGCGCAACGGCTCTTCTATATATTTGCTGGTGTAGTGCGCTAGAACAATAGTTAAAGCAATACACAAGAATCGTTCATAGAAGCGCAGAGGTCGCCCTAGAGCGCTGCTGGGCAGAACTAATGCTGGCCAATGCCACAGGTAGAGGGGATAGGAGATCGCACCTAACCACTGGCTCAATCGTGAATTAGCTAAATCGTTAAATAGCGGAGGCCAGTAGTTGATTGAAGCAATCAAAACAAAGGTAGCTAGCACCGGAACTAGAGCATTTTTTTCGGGAAATGCGGTGTTCTCATTGAAATTAAGTGATGCAAATACAATTCCAAGAAAACCAAGCCACGGCAGAATTCGAATCTTCTTGTTGGTTTCCGGCAAGAACAGAAGGAGTGCACCAAAGCCTAACTCCCAAGCTCTCGTTGGTAATGAGTAGAAAGCCCAGATGGGTGCAACTTGGGTGAGGTAGATGGAGAAGAGAAGTGAAAGCAGAGTTGTTGCTGCTATTGCCGCAAGTACCACTTTCTTTCCATATCGAGCTAGAAAGAGTATGAAGATAGGCCAGACGAGATAGAACTGTTCTTCAACTGCTAGAGACCAGTAATGAATAAATGGTGAGGGAGTTGCATTCAAATTCTGATAGTCATTTTGCCACCAGGCAAAAAGATAGTTTGAGATATAGGCAGCGGCTGCAAAGAGATCTCTTCCAAGAGCATCCCGCGTGATCGGAGGAAAGAGAATCCACGCCATTATTGCTGTCATAAAGAGCACGAATACAGAAGTTGGCAAGAGGCGCTTTATGCGTCGTTGGTAGAAACTCCTGAGGTCTAACGTGCCGGTCTTATCTATCTCTCGAAGAATGAGGCCTGTGATGAGATAACCCGAGATTACGTAGAAAATATCAACGCCGATAAAACCGCCAGGTACAAGACGTGCATGAAAGACGGTTACCAATATTGCGGCAAGTGCACGCAGACCTTGAATCTGGGTTATGCGCACAGTTAGGAAACTACCAGTGAGTGAACTGGGATCTGTGGATACTTATCAGCCAATCGCGCTCGACCCTCAAGTGCTTGAATCTCTAGTAGTGCCAGAATTTGATAAACAGTTCCGCCGGCTCGATTCACTAGTTGGATTGCAGCATCTAACGTGCCGCCGGTTGCCAACACATCATCGATCAATAGAACATTACCGGCAAAAGGGATTGCATCAACATGGATTTCCAAAACATCAGTTCCATATTCAAGGCCATAGCTTTGTGAAAAAACAGCGTGGGGGAGTTTGCCGGCTTTACGAATTGGTACGAATCCAGTGTGCATCGCATTAGCTAGAGCTGAGGCGAAGATAAATCCGCGTGCTTCAATGCCTGCAATAGAAGTTGACGGTTTTGCAAATGTGGCAAAGTGTTCAGTAACAGCAGTGAAGGCTTCACCATTGGCAAGAAGGGGGGTGATGTCTTGAAAGAGGATTCCTGGTTTTGGATAATCAGGGATTGCTCTGATGAGCGAGACTGCCTCATCGATCTTCATGTGCTCATCCTAACGAATGTGTCCGAGAGGGGACTTGAACCCCTAATCCCTTACGGGAACTAACACCTCAAGCTAGCGCGTCTGCCAATTCCGCCACCCGGACTAAGTGCTGGGAAAGGATAGCAATTGGGTGAGAGAATGGCTAAATGACTACAACATCACGCACCGAACTTGAAAACGAAGCCATCCGTATTTGCCAGGAATTGATCAGGATTCCTTCAGTCAATTATGGAGATGGAAAAGGTGATGAAAAGGCAGTAGCTGAACATGTGATGAAACTTCTCACCGAAGTTGGAATCCAAGCGACAATGTATGAATCTGCTCCTGGTCGTTGCAATGTTATTGCTCGCATTAAGGGAACAGATTCTTCTCGTCCTGGTTTAGTTCTACACGGTCACATTGATGTAGTTCCAGCCAATGCAGCTGATTGGTCAGTCGATCCTTTCAGCGGAGAAATACGCGATGGAATGATTTGGGGTCGCGGGGCAGTAGATATGAAGAATATGGATGCAATGATCTTGGCAACTGTTCGCGATTGGGCAAGAACTGGTTACAAACCACAGCGCGACATTGTTTTAGCTTTCTTTGCTGATGAAGAGGCGGGCAGCATCTATGGTTCCCACTGGATGGTTGATAAACATCCTGAAGTTTTTGCTGGATGCACCGAAGCCGTTTCAGAAGTTGGTGGATTCTCAGTAACTGTCTCTGGTGGAAAACGTTTGTACTTGATTGAAACAGCTGAAAAGGGCATTCACTGGATAAAGCTCACAGCTCATGGGCGCGCTGGTCATGGATCAGTAACGAACAATGAAAATGCGCTCACACGTTTAAGTGAAGCTGTTGCAAAGATCGGTAATCATCAATGGCCACAGCGTTATAGCCAAACAGTTAAAGCGTTTTTCAAGAAAGTAGCATCTGAAACTGGCAAGGAATACAACGAAAAAGATCTCACTCCATTACTCAGTGAACTAGGTTTTGCAGCGCGTATGGTTGGCGCAACTTTACAAAACACAGCTAACCCAACGATGCTGGAGGCTGGCTATAAAGCCAATGTTATTCCAGGTTCAGCTAGCGCAGTAGTTGATGGCCGCTTCATTCCAGGTTTTGAAGATGAACTCAATGACACAATCAAATCTCTCATTGGACCAGACATCACAATCGAAACCATCACTACAGATAAAGCCCTTGAAGTTCCTTTTGAAGGCGACTTAGTTGATGCGATGTGTGCGGCAATCATGGTTGAAGATCCAGAAGCTGTGCCAGTCCCATATGTGATGAGCGGTGGAACAGATAACAAGGCCTTAGCCGAGCTAGGCATTATTGGTTATGGATTCTCTCCACTAAAACTTGATGCAGACTTTGATTTCATGGCCCTATTTCACGGAGTAGATGAACGTGTTCCGGTAGAAGGTCTTACCTTTGGAGTGCGAGTGCTAAAGGATTTCCTAGAGCACGCTTAAGCGCTCACATCATCTAGGGCGCTGCGAACGATAGCTGGAAGTGAAATCTCTTCACTTTTCAAGACACCACGTAGTTGCGCACCAGTTCTAGCTCCGATAATTGTGCTGGTAACTCCTGGTGCATCTCTGACCCACGCTAAAGCGATTTCAAGGGGAGAATAACCCAAACCGCTGGCAGCAACGCATACGGATTCAACAATGCTGCTGCTTCTGGCATTCAAATAGAGTGCAATATCTTTTGCGAAATGTGGGGCAGCACCTCGGGAGTCACTTGGAATTCCATTGCGATATTTTCCAGTCAGAACACCGCGACCCAATGGTGCCCAGGCTAGGAAACCGACGCCGCAGGCTTGTGCGCTGTCCAATATTTCTATTTCAACATCGCGATTTAACAATGAGTATTCACTTTGAATAGTAGTGATGGGCGCTTTTGCAGAATTGCTAATCTGTTTCGTAGCAGCTTGAGCTAGTTGCCAGCCGGTGAAATTTGAGATGCCAACGTAGCGTGCACGGCCTGAGCTATATGCATAATCGAGGGCAGATAATGTGTCATCAATTGGTGAGAATGGATCCCATGTATGGATTTGCCATACGTCCACAAAATCAGTTCCTAGTCTTGCTAACGAACGATCCAATTCAGCGATAAGTGCGTGGCGGGAGTTATCTACAGTCCGTACTCCATCAGGAAAGGTCAGTCCTGCTTTTGTAGCAATTACAACTTCATCGCGTTGGAACAAAGTGCCGATAAGTCCACCGATCACGCGTTCACTATCGCCATCACCATAAGTGGCAGCTGTATCAATGAAATTTCCGCCAGCATCAATAAATGCGCGGCATTGATCTGCTGCCTCATGTTCATCGGTATCGCGACCCCATGTCATCGTTCCCAGCGCTAAACGCGAGAGCATGAGCCCACTATTTCCAGCTTTACGCATTTGCATGGAGTGACCCTAGCAAGTCATGAGAGTAAAACCTGCGATAGCCTTTGCGATATGCAGATAGTTTTGGTTAGACATGCCCATTCTCAGGCAAATGCCCGAGGTGTCCTATCTGGTCGCCTGCCCAATATTTCACTTTCTGAAAAGGGAGTTAAGCAATCGCAAGAACTAGCAACAAGGCTAGGCGTTTTCCCTATCGCGCAAATGCGAATCAGCCCTATGCAAAGATGCCATGAAACTATTTCGCCCTGGTTAGCGGCTCTGCCACCTACTAGTCAAAAACTCTTGATCACAGATGAAAACCTCACTGAAGTTGATTACGGTAGCTGGAGCGGAAAGAAACTTTCGGTTCTCTCTCGTCACACATTGTGGAAGACCGTCCAAGGTAATCCTTCAGCGATGTATTTTCCGCAAGGTGAAGGCTTGGCACACATGCAACAACGGGCGATGCAAGCGGTTCATGAATCCTTAGATTCAAAGCGCAAAGGTGCAGCAGTTCTTGTTAGCCATGGTGATGTCATCAAAGCCATCGTGGCCAACGCACTGGGAATGCATCTCGATGATTTCCAGCGCATTGTTATTGACCCAGCATCTGTAACCATCTTGGATTACTCACACGGTACGGCGCGACTAACGTTGCTCAACGACACACGATCACAGCTCACCGAACTCTTAACTGGGCCAAAGCGAACAGGGAACCTACTCGGTGGTGGTTCAGGAAAATGAGTTTTGAGTTTGAAAACGTTGATCGCTTCATCTGCGGAACCATCGGTGAGCCAGGGGAGCGCGAGTTCTACCTGCAGGTGCGCTCGGGAACAGCATTAGTGAGTGCCTCTCTGGAAAAATCTCAAGCTTCAACATTGTCACAAAGGTTGGAAATTCTGTGTAAGCAGGTGGCTAGGGAAGATATGACGTTAGTTGCTGATCGTGTTGAGCGCGATGAGGCCCCGTTGGAGTCACCAGTTGATAAGGATTTCGTTATCGGGGCAATCTCCATTGCTTGGGATGATGATTCTAAGAAGGTATGTGTAGAACTATTTTCGATTAAGGAAGTTGAAGATGAAGATGAGCTGCCTGAAGTTTCTTTAAATATCTCTTTAGGACAAGCTAAAGCCTTCATTACTAGAACAAATACAGTTGTAAATGCAGGACGCGTTCCTTGTCCTTTCTGCGCTATTCCGATTGATCCACGTGGTCACTTGTGTCCTAGGGCTAATGGCTACAGGAGATAACCGTTCGATTCTGACATTAGGCGAAATGTCTGTGACGGGGCGATTAGTTGATGCATCTAATGCAACATTGTTTGCAACAGTTAACTATGAGTCAATAGAAATAGCCTGCATCTATAAACCTGTTGCTGGAGAGCGCCCACTATGGGATTTTCCTGATGGGACTTTAGCTGATCGTGAATATGCAGCTTTTCTAGTAAGTGACTTTCTTGGCTTAGATTTGGTGCCGCTCACGATTTTGCGCGAAGGACCTTATGGAATCGGTATGGTTCAAGAATGGATTGATATCGATGAATCCATTGATCTTGCCAACTATTTTTCCCAAGATCTTCCACAACTTCGCTCGATGGCATTCTTTGATGCAATCATCAACAACACAGATCGCAAAATTGGTCATCTATTACCTGATGGAAAAGGTCATCTCTATGGCTGTGATCATGGTGTCACATTTCATGAAGAGGACAAACTCCGAACAGTTCTTTGGCAGTGGGCTGGAGATGAATTAAGTGAAGCGGAGTGCAAATCGTTACATTCACTAAAGGATGCGTTAGGTAAAGAATTAGACTTATCTGCTCACCTTACAACTGCCGAAATTGAGGCGATGGGCGCTCGAGTGATGCGATTGCTAGAAAGCGGTGTTATGCCTTTGCCAAACCCTGAGTGGCCATCTATTCCATGGCCTGCGTTCTAACGACAAAGTTACTAGAATCTACCCATGAGATCTTGGTCCTCGGTTGCAGTTCCTGCACTGAAGCGTTCAATCAAATTTCCACAGCTATCGCTCACTAACTCCAAATCACTGACAAAGGAGTTAGTTGGCCAAAAAGAGACCTATCGAATGTATGTCTGTGGAATTACCCCATATGACGCTACGCATCTTGGACATGCTGCAACTTACCTAACATTTGATCTTATCAACCGCTATTTAAGAGCCACAGGTTCACACGTTCTCTATGTTCAAAATATTACAGACATTGATGATCCACTCCTTGAACGAGCAACTAGAGATAATCTGAATTGGGAAGAGTTAGCTCTATCTCAAATCGATCTTTTTAGAGGCGACATGGTCGATTTGCGAGTGATACCACCAGCCCATTACATCGGTGCAGTTGAGGCCATAGATCTAGTGAGTGAGGCTGTTAGTGCCCTTCAATCTAAAGGAACTATCTATTCCATTGACCAGGATCTGTTTTTCAAGAACTATTCATCTCCAGATTTTGGGTCCCTGTCACTTCTGGACAAAGAGAGCATGAAGGAAATCTTTTCCCAGCGTGGTGGCAATCCAACGCTAGTTGGGAAAATTGATCCACTTGATTGCTTGGTGTGGATGGCAAAACGTGAAAACGAACCAGGTTGGTCTTCTATACATGGAGTTGGCAGGCCAGGTTGGCACATCGAGTGCACCGCAATAGCACTTAAGTATTTAGAGCCATTGGATTCAGATAAGACTTGTATTGATATTCAAGGCGGTGGAAGTGATCTGATTTTCCCGCATCATGAAATGTGCGCATCTCAAGCACACGTGCTGACCGGTAAGGATCTTGCAGCAACATATGTTCATGCTGCAATGATTGGTTTAGATGGCGAAAAGATGAGTAAGAGTAAAGGCAATTTGGTCTTCGTTTCTAAACTTATTCAGGCCGGCACGGACCCAATGGTGATTCGCTTTGCACTTATGTCACAGCACTACAGATTAGATCGAATGTGGACTGATGAGTTGCTGCTACAAGCAACACAGCGAGTTAATCAAATCCGTAAAGCGCTTGCTTCAGGAGTAGTGGCACCAACAGAATCTGTGATTGAGCAAATTGTTACTGCGTTAAGTGATGATCTAGATACTCCATCTGCTCTGGCTGCACTTGATCAGTGGGCCTGCCAAACTTTAGACGCAGGTACCGGGGGAGACGCACAAGAGCTTTCTACCGTTTTAGATGCTCTGTTAGGGCTAGCCCTTTAATCCTTTGTTCTGCGTCGCAAATATCTTTCAAATTCTTTAGCAATCGAATCTCCAGAAACATCAGGTAGTTCAGCAGCATCCTTTGAATCCTCAAGTGCTTTTACATATTCAGCCACATCGCTATCTTCTTTGGCCATCTCAGAAACATCCTTCTCCCACTCATCAGCAGCCTCTGCCAAATCTGCTGGAGGAATCGTAATTTCAAGAAAATCCTCTAGAGAGTTAACCAGAGACAATGTGGCTTTGGGAGAAGGTGAACTAGATGCATAGTGTGGAATGGCTGCCCATAACGAGACTGCATCAATGCCGCGACGCATACAGCCATCACTAATAATTCCTAGAATCCCAGTCGGTCCCTCATAACTTGAAACTTCAACTCCTAAACGCGTTGCTAATTCTGGGTGGGCGCTACTTCCACTGACTGCAATAGGACGTGAGTGCGGAACATCAGCCAACATAGAGCCCATAGTGATGATGAGAGAGACTTCAAGATCATCGGCTAGGTCCAAGAGCTCTCGAGTAAAACTCTTCCAACGCATCGATGGTTCAGTTCCCTTTACTATTACTAAATCTCGGTCAAAGTGGGGTAATGCAACCCCGAATATCTCTGTTGTGGGCCAGGTGATATTTCGAATCTGCGAATCATCGACAAAAATATGTGGTCGATTTACTTGAAAGTCATAGAACTCTTCAGATTCAATATCTGCGATCAGTTCTGGCACAACATCGTTAGGTTCATTTTGCCACGCAGAAAGAAGATGCTCAACGGCGCCAGTTGCTGCTTCACCTGCATCATTCCATCCAGAAAAGGCCATTACCATTATTGGATTTCGAAGAGCTGGGATGTGATGTATCTCCATAGGGTTAAACCTTAGGGTAATCTTGCGGAGTTCTGCTAGATGGAAATCTCAAAGGAGACGGGTGAAAAGTTTTTTTGATGCTGTCTTCTTCGATATGGATGGCTTATTGGTTGATTCTGAACCTGAATGGCTCAAATCCGAGACTGAAATAACCGCAGGATACGGATATCAGTGGACTTCAGCAGATCAGGTTGCTTGCTTGGGTGGTCCGCTCTCTAGAGTCGGTCAATACATGCACGACAAGTGCAATCAGGCGAAGAGCCCTGAATATTTCACTCAAACTCTTGTCAGAGTACAGGCCGAAAAGATGCGCTCTCACACACCCTTTATGCCTGGAGCCTTTGAATTAGTGAAAGAACTCCAAGCAAATGGAGTAAAGACTGGGTTGGTATCTGCCAGTCCAAGAATTATCGTTGATGCAGTTTTAGACAATGTTGGCGCAGATCTCTTTCCTTTCACTATTTCCAGTGATGATGTGCAACGAACCAAACCCTATCCAGATGCTTATCTCAAAGCTGCAGAATTAACGGCTAGTCAGATTTCGCAATGTTTAGTTTTTGAAGATTCTCTTACAGGTGTGGGCGCAGCAACTAGTAGTGGTGCTTGGTTGATTGCGGTGCCTCACCTAGTAAAAGTTGATGAGTCAGCGAGAGTTAGAGTGATTAAGTCCCTGGAACAGTTGAACTTCGAAATGCTGCAGAAACTTCATGCAGATTTCTCAACGGCCATTTAGCTCGTTTGTGCCGGACAGATAGTTTTGAAATAGCACCAATCACATAGGCGACTCGGTTTTGGTGGCCAGTAATCCTTTTCAATTGAGGCAAAGATGTCACTTGCTACTCGCTTTAACGTTTTCTCTGTGGCAGCAAGGTCGGTCAACGTTGGAGTGCTTTTGACGAGTTTTCCATCACCCAAGTAAATGAGTTGGAGAAGGCGGGGGAGAACATTGTGTGTCTTGAAATACAGAAGTGCATATACGCGCAGTTGGAAAAGAGCTTTCTCCTCCCACCCAGGTTTAGGCGCCTTACCGGTCTTGTAGTCAACGATTCGGACTTCACCTGTTGGTGCAACATCTAGACGATCCACATATCCGTGCAGATAGATATCGTCAGAAAAATCATTCTCTAGATGAAGTTCACGATGGGTAGCCTCAAAGCTTTGAGGATCTTCTAACGTGAAGTAAGTGCGAAGCAAAGATTCTGCTCGATCAAACCACTCCTTTTCGTTAGTAACCATTTCCATGAGTTCAGGTTTCTCGGCCATTTGTGCCTGCCAACGCGATGGAAGAAGTTCGATAGCACTCTGTGGTGTTCTATCACTCGGAGCGTTCTCAAAAAGATCGTGCAAAATAGTGTGAACTAAAGTTCCGCGCTCTGCATCTAATGAGGGAGGTTGTGGGAGTTGATCTATTACGCGGTATTTATAGAGTTGAGGGCAGTTCTCAAACTCACTTACCCGACTCGGGGATAGGCGCAATGGCTGGTTACTCACATACGGCAACATACCCGCACTTGCTGCACTTATTTGACCTAAGATGCTCCCGTGTCGAATCAAGGTTTCTTTGCTGCGGGTGATCGCATTCAACTCACCGACCCCAAAGGCAAGCTCTATAGCTTCACGATAGTTCCGGGCAAAGAATGGCACACCCATAAGGGTTGGATTACACACGATGACTTGATCGGAATGCCCGAAGGTTCAGTAGTGAGCACCACGGCTGGTTTGAAATTCACAGCCTTTAAGCCTTTGCTAGCTGACTATGTATTAACAATGCCTCGCGGTGCAACGATTGTTTATCCAAAAGATGCGGCAATGATTGTTGGTCTGGCCGATATCTATCCAGGTGCGCGAGTACTTGAAGCAGGTGTTGGCAGCGGTGCGTTAACAATTTCTTTATTGCGCGCAGCGGGTGAAAAGGGATACGTGCATTCAGTAGAGCGCCGCTCAGATTTTGCCGACAATGCTCGTTCAAATGTTGATGCCTATTTTGAGGGCGCACCCACTAATTGGAAGTTAGATGTTGGGGATTTGCAGGACCAGAACTTTGATAGTGAATTTGATCGAGTTATTTTGGACATGCTTGCACCGTGGGAATGCGTAGATATTGCCGCTAGAGCTCTTCGACCAGGCGGAGTTTTCATGTCCTATGTGGCCACAACCACGCAGTTATCGGCCACAGCAGAAGCAATAAAGGAAGATGGTCGATTTACTGAACCTGAAAGTAGTGAAACTTTGGTTCGTGGTTGGCACCATGAAGGTTTAGCCGTTCGCCCGCAACAGAGAATGATCGGACACACAGGATTTCTCATTCAAAGCCGTCGCATGGCGCCAGGAGTGGAAGTACTAGCTCGCCGTCGCAGACCATCAAAAGGTGCATACGGTGTCGCGGAAGAGTGAACGCTTAGTTAATTTGACTATCGCACTTCTTGCCACTAGACGTTATCTAACAAAGAGTGAAATTTTTCGCAGCATCGAAGGTTATGAAGGTAGCGATGAAGCAAAAGAGCGCATGTTTGAACGTGACAAGGATGATCTGCGCTCTCTAGGAATTGAAATTGAAGTCGGTGGTTTTGATCCTATTTTCAATGATGAAGCGGGATATCGCATTAAGCCAGAGAGTTACGCACTAGATCTGGGTGAGATATCTGGTGCAGATATTGCGCTTTTGTCTCTTGCTGCAAACGCGTGGAACGGTCAAGCCCTCAACGCCATCGCGCACTCAGCTCTGCTCAAATTGAAATCAATTGGTATTGATTCAGACATTGATGCCATTCCCATGTTAGCTCCCAGAATGGTTAGTGCTAGTAATGAACTAGTAACTGTGGTCGAAGCGATCACAACAAGATCAGCAATTACTTTTACCTATATAGGACAAGATTTAGAGAACCAAAAGCGCACACTGAACCCTTATGCCTTGGCCTCGCGTGATGGCTTTTGGTATTTCGCCGGAATGGATCTTGATAAAGGGGCCATTCGCAATTTTCGTTTAGATCGAGTCGAGGGCGAAATAGTTGTGGGAAATAAAAGCGATTCATTTGAAATACCAGCTGGTTTTGATCTCTTCTCACATCTTGATGAGGGTATTTCCGCGAAATTGGCAACGATAGATATACGAAAAGGTAAAGCTTTCGCTTTGCGCAAGAAAGCGCTCTCAGTTGTTGAGAAGGGGGAGTGGGATCAAATAACTATCCAATATGGCGATGATTCCACATTCATAGATTCACTCCTATGGCATTTGGATGACGTGGTAGTTATAGAACCATCAGAGTTGCGTGAGTCAGTGGTGAAGATTTTGAGCTCAATGGTGGTCAATCATGGCTAAGGCAAAACCTGCACCAATTATCCACACAGAACGTTTGTTGGCTCTGGTTCCCTACATAAGTGCTAATCAAGGGATTGCTATTGCAGATCTCGCAAAGGCATTCGATGTGACAACATCACAGATGAGTGCTGATTTAACAACTCTATGGATGTGTGGACTGCCCGGGTATACAGCTCTTGAATTAATGGATCTGTCTTTTGAATCTGGATTTGTCACAATTCGAAATGCACCAACACTCAAATCTCCGCGCACATTGAGCAGCGAAGAAATCATCTCGCTTTTACTGGGCCTAGATTTAGTTCGTGAATCACTACCGAACAACGAAGATATAGCCTCTAAGGTTCAAACTCTCTCGCAACGATTAAGTGAAAAAGTGGGTATGAACGCCACTTTTCGTGCCGCAGATCCCGTATCAAGTGCGCTCAGGGCCCAGATAGAACAGAGTTTGCACAAGCAGGTTAATTTAGAAATTTCTTATCATTCACTCTATAGCGATAGTTTTACTGAGCGCGAGATCACGCCACTAGAACTGCGCACAGAGGATGGGGTTGAATACCTCTTTGCCTATTGCCATAGCGCATGCGCGTTTAGAGTATTTCGCTTAGAACGAATTCAATCTCTCAAGGTTTCAAGTAACACCCAGAAGGTGATATCCAGAGAGGCTTCTAGTGAGAATGCAGAGTTCGCATCGCACATCTCTATTAACTCGAGAGCAAGATTAATGAAGGAAAGATTTGGGTTAGATAATGCACCTGTCAATGAGAAAGTGCAGATTCAATCTTTTTCTCGCCAATGGATCATTAGGAGCGTTTTTGCCTCATCGGGTAGCGCAGTTCTCCTTGAACCTGGCGATTTGGCCCTGGAAATAGCCAAAAAGGCCCAACTGATACTCGATCGTTATCCGGCTCACTAACCCGCCTAGCCAATTTTCAGGGCTCTGGGGTAGCCTTGCCGCTTAAGTACTTCTAACTGCAGGGAGTTTGCCATGTTCTTACGTGAACCTAGCCATATTTTGATTCTTCTGATCGTTGTTCTTGTTCTCTTTGGCGCAAAGCGTCTTCCTGATTCAGCTCGCTCACTTGGACGCTCAATGCGCATATTCAAGAGCGAAATGAAGGAAATGACAGCCGAAGAAAAGAAGGCTGACGGCGAAACCCCTACAGACAAGTAAATTCTGATGGCGTCTTCTCAAGACGCACGGATGCCATTACTAGATCATTTACGAGAACTTCGTAAGAGAGTAGTTCGCGCATCTGTCGCGATTCTCTTAGCATCTGGCTTGGGTTGGTACTTCTATAACTCGATTATTACAACACTTGCTTTGCCAGTTTGCGATTTGGCCGAGGCCCAGCGCAATGGTGATACTAATTGCGGCGCTCTCTACATTAGTGGAGTTCTCGGGCCCCTGAATTTGCAAATCAAAGTTGCACTCTTATCAGGTGTCATCGTCGCGGCACCCTTTTGGCTCTATCAGTTGTGGGCTTTCATCGCACCTGGTCTGCACCGCAAAGAGAAGCGCAACTCAGTTCTCTTCTTAGTATCTGCAACACCATTCTTTGCAGCTGGCGCAACTCTGGGATATCTCATCCTGCCTGTTGCAATTAAGGTTCTTTTTGGTTTCACTCCAAACGCTTTGTCTAACTTGGTTCGATTTGATGACTATCTTGATTTCGTCATGCGAATCATTCTCCTGTTTGGTTTGGCATTTGAACTGCCTATTTTCTTGATCACGTTTAATCTCATCGGCTTCTTACGCGGTGAAACGATTCTTCGCCCATGGAGAATATGGGTTTTCTGCATTGTTCTCTTCACTGCTGCCTTCACGCCAACGGCAGATCCACTAACAATGGCTCTACTGGCTGTGCCACTGGTCATGCTTTATTTCGCTGCCGGGGGAATAGCCCTACTTGTTGATAAACGCCGTGATAAGCGCGCGGGAAAAATAGAAATCGAATCCACCGCGATCGATGCACCATCTCCCATAAGCGAATAGGGGATTTGTGTATGTGGGCCTTAATAATCAATCCGGTTTCTGGTCAAGGAAAAGGCGCCACTGTTGGCACTCATGTTGCCGGTTATCTCAATAGCCATGGAATTAGCTACGAAATCATTATCGGGCGAAATGGAATTGATCAGGCAGATTTATTGCAGCGATTCCTGGATCGAAATCCAGATTGCGATGGTGTGATTGCTGTTGGTGGTGATGGACTTTTTCATTTAGTTTTGCAGAAAACTACTCCGGCACAGGTGCCACTGGCGCTCATACCTGCCGGCACAGGAAATGATTTCGTACGCACTCTTGGTTGGTCACTCGATCATGTGGATGTCATCCTTGATTCTGTTTTAAACACGAAGCCACAATCAGTCGATCTTGGGCTAGTAGATGGTGAATGGTTCGGTGCGATTCTCTCAACTGGATTTGATTCAATTGTTAACGAGAAGGCAAATACGATGTCGTGGCCCAAAGGTCCAAGCAAATACAACGTAGCCATAGCAATTGAGCTGCCTCGCTTTGCACCGCGTCATTATGAAATAGTTCTGGATGATCGCACTATTTCCACTCAAGCCATGCTCATCGCTGTCTCTAATGGACGCTCATACGGTGGCGGAATGCTGGTTTGCCCAGAAGCTGATCTCACAGATGGCTATTTCGATGTCATGGTTCTGCATCCAATTTCGAAACTGGAGTTCATAAAAGTCTTTCCTAGAGTCTTTAAAGGAAGCCACGTTACGCATCCTGCCGTTGAGATTGTGCGCAGCAAAAATGTGAGCATCAGCGCTGATGCAGTTGCATATGCAGATGGGGAACGAATTGGTCAGCTCCCTATTAATGCCACGTGTGTACCCAAGGCATTAATGACGTGGATGCCATGACCACTCCGGCAGAGAAATTCGCTGCAGCCAAAGTTCGCAATCAATACAAGGAGACAACGGCCTTTGTCCAGAGCTTTGATTTCGAATTCGATCCCTTTCAAGTTGCGGCGTGCCATGCAGTTGAAGAGGGGAGCGGTGTATTAGTTGCAGCTCCAACGGGTGCTGGAAAAACCGTCGTTGGTGAGTTTGCCGCCCACTTAGCACTCAAATTAGGCAAAAAGTGTTTCTACACCACACCGATAAAGGCACTTTCAAATCAGAAGTATTCTGAGTTTGTTGCAATGTTTGGTGAAGATCGGGTCGGACTCCTTACTGGAGACACAAGCATCAATGGCGAAGCAGATGTTCTTGTAATGACCACAGAAGTTCTTCGTAACATGCTTTATTCAGGCTCTAATACATTGACCAACCTGGGTTATGTAGTCATGGATGAAGTGCACTACTTGGCCGATAAGTTTCGAGGCGCAGTTTGGGAAGAAGTTCTCATCCATTTAATGGAGAGTGTGCAGGTGATTTCACTTTCAGCAACTGTTTCCAACGCAGAAGAGTTCGGTGAATGGCTGGGTGAGGTTCGAGGCAATACTCAAGTTATCGTGAGTGAAATTCGACCTATCCCGCTTTATCAGCATGTGCTTATTGGTAATCGACTTTTGGATCTTTTCGATAAGCCTGGACAGATCAATCCCGAAATCCTTCAACGAGAGCGCGAAGCAGTCCGCAAAGCTGCCATAAGTCGACACCGTCGAGGCAAATTCAATGAAGCGCAAGACCGACTCTCTAGAGCCGACATCATTGAAAAATTGGCCCATCAAAACTTGCTGCCGGCCATTACCTTCATCTTCTCAAGAATTGGTTGCGATGCTGCAGTTAAGCAGTGTCTGCATGCGGGATTACGACTTACATCTACGGCCGAACGTGAAGAGATTCGCGCAACGGCGCTTAAATACACACAAAATATTGCTGAAGAAGATTTAGAAGTGCTTGGCTTTGATGAATGGTTGAGCGCATTAGAGCGCGGCATAGCCGCACACCATGCAGGACTTCTTCCCAGTTTTAAATCTGCCGTTGAAGAGCTTTTCCAAAAAGGTTTGATCAAAGCTGTCTTTGCTACTGAAACTCTTGCGTTAGGGATTAACATGCCGGCTAGAACTGTGGTTCTGGAAAAATTGATCAAATACAACGGGGAATCTCATGTTCCCATTACTCCGGGGGAGTACACACAATTAACTGGACGTGCGGGGCGACGAGGAATCGATATCGAAGGAAACGCGGTTATTCAGTGGTCTCCGACGGTTGATTCAGCATCAGCTGCGGGGTTGGCTTCAACTCGTACGTATCCACTGCGTTCATCATTTGCACCAACATATAACATGTCAATTAATCTCATCGCTAGATTTGGTCGAGAACGAGCACGTCGATCTCTAGAGTCATCATTTGCACAGTTTCAAGCAGATCGCGCTGTAGTCGGTCTATCTCGACAGATTGCAAAGAATGAAGCTGCGATTGAAGAACTGCTTTCTCAAGCAGTTTGTCATCTAGGAGATTTTTTGGAATACGCAGGTATTCGCCGTGAAATCAAAGAGGTTGAAACACTTCTTTCAAAGCGTGATCATAAGAAAACTTTTGATAATCGACAAAGAGCTAGGTTAGAAGGTGATCTCAGTGATTTGCGAAAAGGACTACGAAACCATAGTTGCCATGCTTGCGCCCAACGCGAGGATCATTCGCGTTTTGCAGAAAAAGCCGGACGACTTAACCGTGAAAACGAAGGTCTTCGAACCCGCGTGCAAAGTCGCACCCATGTGATTGCAAAAACTTTTGATCAGATTTGCCAGGTTTTGACGCATCTTGGCTATATCGAGGGAGAAAAACCAACAACACAGGGCAAAATACTTACGAAAATTTATGCAGAATCAGATCTCCTGTTAACTGAAGCTATTCGCCGTGGGATTTTGGATGAGCTCAACGCCCCTGAACTTCTCTCGGTGGTTTCAACAATGATCTTTGAGTCTCGTAATGCCGACAATGTCGCACCAAAGATGCCAAGCCCTCGGGTCTCCAGTGCCCTTGCCGATGTCATTTCGATCTGGGCAGAACTAGAAGAACTTGAAACTGAGTACGGAGTCAAAACTCAGCGACAACCTGATGCTGGTTTCTGCTGGGTTTCATATCGCTGGGCAAATGGAAACTCTTTGCAAAACGTTCTTAAAGGCACAGATATGTCGGTTGGAGATTTTGTTCGAAGTACTAAACAACTCTCGGATTTGCTGAATCAGATTGCTGCGGCAAGTGAAAAGCTTCGTCCAGTATGCAAGGATGCAGTTAAGCGCATCGACAGGGGAGTAGTTGCATTCCTTATGGGAGATCTATGACATTAATGCTTCTAGATAGCGCATCACTTTGGTATCGCGCTTACTACGGAATGCCGGACACGTTAACGGCACCTGACGGAACTCCCGTTAATGCGATACGTGGATATATAGACATGACTGCACGTTTACTGTCGGTCTATAAACCGAATCGCTTGGTTGCCTGTCTAGATGGTGATTGGCGACCTTCATGGCGCGTGGAACTTTTTCCTGACTACAAAGCTAATCGTTTAGAAGAGGAGGGGGATGAGGAAGAAGAGCCTGAAACTCTTACTCCGCAGATTCCTATTCTTCTGGATTTATTGGATCTCTTTGGAATCCCAGTAGTGGGTGTTGATGACTATGAGGCTGATGATGTGATGGCTACCTATGCAGAGACCGAAAAGGGACCCATCCGCATTGTTACTGGAGATAGAGATCTTTTCCAGATGGTCGATGATAAACGTGACATCAAAGTGGTCTATTTAGCAAAAGGTATTTCTCAACACGATTTGGTTGATTATGCATATATTGCTAAAAAATATGCGATACCAGGAGATCGCTATGCATTATTTGCCATGTTTCGTGGTGACCCCTCCGATGGATTACCTGGAGTAAAAGGCATAGGCGAAAAGGGCGCAGCATTAATCGCTAACAATTTTGCAAATGTTGAGCAAGCTTTGGCAGGAGCCCATGCTGCCCACGATTCACTACCTCCAGCACTGGCTAAGAAAATTATTGCTGGTGCTGATTACCTCAAAATTGCCCCAACGGTTGTCCAAGTTGCTCGCAATGCACCGCTTCCGCAAGTTGATCTTTCGATGCCTAGAGCACCTAAAGACCTCTCAGAGATTTACCAATTCAAGGAACGCTATGGATTAGGTGCCAGCGTTGATCGTTTGATCAGTGCACTAGGTTGGTAAATCTGTTTTTATCCGCGCTCAGCGGACTACTTCTCAGCCTAGCTTTTGAACCAGTGGCCTTGTGGTGGGTTGCACCAATCGCACTTGCTCTGCAAATGTTTGCACTCTCCAGAAGTGAGCGAAAATACCTCAGTGTTTTAACTTTTGCTTTGACGTTTAATCTCATCCTGCTGCATTGGACCAGTATTTATGTGGGTTCATTACCGTGGACTATTCTTGCAGTGGGTTTAACTTTGTTTTATCTGCCCTTGGTTGCAGTTCAACGCCTCGGAATATCATTCTTTCCGCTGATTTTCATTGTCTTAGAAGAGATCCGCAACAGATTTCCATTTGAAGGCTTTGGTTGGGCCAGAATCGCCTACTCACAAGCTGATGCCCCTTATGCCAAGATAGCAGCTCATGGGGGAGCGGTTGCACTTTCTGCAATCACAGTACTTATAGCCCTGTTTCTCTATGCGCTCACTCAAAAACAATTCAAAATTCTTGTTGTATTACCATTGCTTTTAATTTTCATTCCACTCAATTTTGCAACAAATCAAACAGTGAACGCATTACTAATACAAGGTAATGTGCCGCTATTGGGTTTAGATTTTAATTCCAGAGCAAAGCAAGTTTTCTATAATCACGTTAAGGAGACTGAGAAAGCTTTAAAGGAAAATAGGAATGTCGACTTTATTCTTTGGCCAGAGAATTCAGTGGATGTGGATCCGTTTCGTAACCCAGATGTCTTTGAGACACTCAATGGCTATGAACAACCGATAATTGTTGGAGCAATTGTTGGTAAAGGTGAACAGATTTTGAACACATCAATATTGTGGACAAAAGAGCAGCAATATGTCTATGTGAAACAACACCTAACGCCATTTGGTGAATACATCCCAATACGATCTCTAGCATCAAAGATCTCGCCTTTAGTTAATGACGTGCGTGATTTCTCACCCGGAAATGAGTCGACAATTTTCACTATCAACAAGGCCAAAATTGCGCCGGTAATCTGCTATGAGTTACTAGATGATCGCATCCTTGAAGATGCAGCAAAAACATCAAATCTTTTGGCTGTTCAAACTAACAGTGCAACATTTGGGAATTCTGCGCAAAGTGCCCAGCAACTTCAAATAACTCGTATTAGAGCTATAGAACATTCAAGAAACGTTTTATCTGTTTCAACAACTGGATATTCAGCTGTCATTGATTACAACGGAAAAGTTCTACAAAAGAGTGACATGGGAACTGCGCAGCATCTTTATGCCTCGGTTGGGCTAACAAGCAGCACATCACCAAGGGATAGATATGGGGATTGGGCCTTAGTAATGACGCTGATCTGGCTGCTCTTGGTTGCCTGTCGAGCGTATGTATATCGCCGATAAGTTACATTATGTAAAGTTAAGCAAATTCAGATATAGGCGGGCAGGAGCAAATCAGGTTCCTATCCCCGTGTGCGCCATCGATACGCCCTACCGTCGGCCAGTACTTGCCCTGCATTCCGATGATTTCACCGCTCACAAGGCCATTTCGCACTGATGGTAGTCCGCCCACTTCACGTGAGTAAGAACGGTCCCAATTAGCTGCCACAACAGATTCAATGGTGTGTGGAGCATGGCGCAATGCTGACTCCTCCACCGAAATCTTGCCATCCATGATCTCTTGGATTTCTGCGTGAATGGCTGTCATTGCGGCGATAAAGCGGTCAATCTCAGCAATGTCTTCACTTTCAGTTGGCTCAATCATCAGCGTTCCTGCAACAGGAAAACTCATTGTTGGCGCGTGGAATCCATAATCCATCAACCGCTTTGCGATGTCATCGACTGTTACTCCACTTACTTTGGTTATCTCTCTGAGATCCAAAATACATTCATGTGCAACACGACCATTTTCACCGGTATAGAGAACAGGAAACATTGGGTTCAACTTTGCAGCCATGTAGTTAGCAGACAAAATAGCAATGGATGTTGCAAGAGTTAACCCTTCCCCACCCATCATGCGAATGTAGGCCCAAGAAATCGGTAAGATGCTTGCAGAGCCAAATGGCGCAGCGCTAATAGGTCCAGGGCCAGTTGCAGGTCCTGCTAATTCATCTAATGGATGATTTGGTAAAAATGGTGCTAAATGTGAACGGCAAATAACTGGTCCAACACCTGGTCCCCCGCCACCATGTGGGATACAAAAAGTTTTATGCAGATTCAAGTGCGAAACATCTGCGCCAAATTTTCCAGGTTGAGCTAAACCAACCAAGGCATTCAAGTTCGCTCCATCAACATACACTTGACCGCCTGCATCATGAACGAGACCACACAATTGCGTAATAGCTGATTCGAAAACACCATGGGTAGATGGGTAAGTAACCATGATTGCGGCCAAAGTTTGTGCATGTTCGGCAATTTTTGCCTTCAAATCATCAATACTGACGTTTCCATGTGCATCGCATTCAACAACAACTACCTGCATTCCAGCCATAACCGCACTTGCGGCATTGGTTCCATGGGCAGAGCTTGGAATCAAACAAATAGTGCGGCCCTGATCACCACGTGAATCGTGATAATTGCGAATAGCTAGAAGACCTGCGAACTCCCCTTGGCTACCGGCATTTGGTTGCAATGAAACTGCGTCGTAACCAGTTATTTTGACTAACCAATCCGAGAGTTGGGCCATGAGTTCACGCGATCCTGCGTTCTGCTTGGCAGGTGCAAATGGGTGAAGTGAAGAGAATTCAGGCCATGTCACAGCTTCCATCTCAGTGGTTGCATTGAGCTTCATTGTGCAAGAACCCAATGGAATCATGGTGCGATCTAAGGCTAAATCACGATCAGAGAGTGTGCGCAAATAGCGCAGCATCGAAGTTTCAGAGCGCATAGTGTTAAAGATTGGATGACGCAGATAGGTCGAAGAGCGCACATCTGAATCTGGAATAGATTTTCCGGCAACCCCTACTGCCCCACCACCAAAAATCTCGCAAAGATCGCTAAGCATTGTGGCGTCGGTGGTTTCATCTAGCGAAACTCCAACATGAGTTCCATCAATTTTCTTTAAGTTGATCTTTTTAGCATCAGCCTTTTTATGTAGATCTGCCGCATCTTTGACTTTGATGACCAAGGTATCAAAATAGTGAGAATGCACGACAGTATGACCAGATGCAGTAACCGAATTCGCCAATTCTTGTGTCTGTCGATTTATTCGTGAGGCAATAGTCTTCAAACCTGCTGGACCATGCCACATCGCATAGAAAGCACTCATGACAGCTAATAAAACTTGAGCCGTACAAATATTGCTTGTAGCTTTATCACGGCGGATATGTTGCTCACGAGTTTGCAAAGCTAAACGAAACGCTGGATTTCCATGTGAATCAACACTCTGTCCAATCAAACGACCTGGTAGTGATCGCTCCAAACCTTCACGCACTGACATGAAACCAGCGTGTGGTCCGCCAAAGCCCATAGGAACTCCAAAGCGCTGGGCTGAGCCAACTGCAATATCTGCGCCCCACTCCCCTGGTGCCTTTATGAGTGTGAGTGCGAGTAAATCAGTTGCTGCAATTAGCAAACCTTCTTTTGAATGAACCCAAGTTGCAAGATCGCTGTAATCAATAATTTCACCACGTGTGTTTGGATATTGAACTAGCACACCAAATACTTCACCGTTTGTAGGAGTCTTGGAAAGATCAACTACTTCAACAGTGATGCCTTGTGGTTTTGCACGTGTTTGAACAACTGCAATTGTTTGAGGATGAACATTGATATCGATGAGAAAGAGCGCATCGTCGCTGCCCTTATAAACGCGGCGGGCTAAGGTCATAGCCTCAGCTGCAGCTGTGCCTTCATCTAACATAGATGCATTAGCAATTGAGAGAGCGGTTAGATCACAAACTGCAGTTTGAAATGCAAACAGCGCCTCTAAACGCCCTTGTGAAATCTCTGGTTGATATGGTGTGTAAGCGGTATACCACGCTGGGTTTTCTAAAACATTTCGCAAAATAACTGGTGGAGTAATAGTTCCGTAATACCCAGTACCTATCGCATTTCGATAAACATCATTCTTATTGGCTAACGCACGCAGTTCTGCAATTGCATCTACTTCGTTCAGGGCCGTTGGAAGTGTCTGACTTAAACGTTGGGTGATTGCAATGTTTTCAGGAACGACATCAGCAATAAAATCTGCCATTGAGGAATAACCAAGTTCCATCAACATTGTTTGTGCTTGATCCTCTGATGGACCAATGTGGCGACGTGAAAATGCGTCGTAATCAACCATGGACAAACATCCCCTACCCATACAAGCAGGCCATTAGCGGCCCGAATGAGTTAAGAATATGACCTTTTAAGCGCCTTTGCTCTTGCGACGAAGGGAAAGTTCATCGTTAGATTCAACACCCACGCTTTGACCACTGACTTCACCCTGCAAAAGTGAGAGTGAACCCTCAACCTCATGCCAGACTTTTCCGACTGCGATACCAAAAACACCTTGGCCACCCGCTAGTAAGTCAATGATTTCATCAGGACTTGCACATTCATAGATAGATGCACCATCGCTCATCAGCGTCATGCTCTCAAGCTCTGTCACTCCCCTGCTGCGCAGGTGATCAACGGCTGTGCGAATGTTTTGAAGTGAAACGCCAGCATCTAAAAGGCGCTTAACAATTTTTAATACAAGAATGTCTCTAAACCCATACAGGCGTTGAGTTCCAGAGCCACTTGCAGTTCTAATACTTGGCTCTACTAATCCTGTTCGTGCCCAATAATCTAGCTGGCGATATGTAATACCGGCGGCAGAACATGCAGTAGCGCCACGGTAGCCAATTTCTAGTTCCTGGGAAGTCACGGGGAAACTCGTTTCTCTTGGGGAGTGATGTAAATCTAGGGCAGCAAGGCCCCACCTTCAATGACCGACACGGTCGTAACCTCTACTAGAGATTGAGGGTTTGGCCCTCTACCCCGCAAAATCCTCTGGGTTGATCTGATCTAAGAACTCTCTAAAGCGCTCCACTTCCTGGTTCTCATCCCCTGGCGCGGCCTCGGCCGGAATCTCAATTCCTATTTCATCGAGTAGTTCAGAGCTGGCCAAGATGTTAGCTGCTGCCCGCAGGGCTAGAGCAATGGCATCTGAAGGCCGGGCAGAAATGGTGTGGGTAGTGTCAGAGCTATCCCTAACGATGAGGTTGGCATAAAAAACACCTTCATCAATGTGGGTCACATGCACCGCAGTCAATGTGGCTTCTAGCTCTTCGACAATGTTTTGGGTTAAATCATGCGTCAGCGGCCTTGGTGGTTGGACCCCCTGCTGGGCAAAGGCGATTGCAGTGGCTTCAACTGCGCCCACCCAGATGGGCAGAAAGCGTGAACCATCGATCTCTTTGAGAAGAACGATTGGCTGATTGGAAGGCATCTCGACTCGAACGCCGATGACCTCCATAGAAATCATCATCGGTTATGAACGAAGGCGATGAAGCCCGCCGCGAACAAGTGCTGCGTGCAGACGAATAGATAGAGAAGCAATTTCCTTTTGAACTTCTTCAGCTCGAGCCTTTGAATCGGCTCCCTTTTGGCGAGTCAGAGGTGTGATGACTTGTTCAATCAAACCAATCTCACGATCTGCTGCCGATTTAAATGATCGCAAATGGCGCGCTTCGATTCCAAAACCTGACATCTCAGTGACGGCTTTGGCGATTGCTAAGGCATCCCCGTCGTAGTGACGACCGCGAATTGTTATAAGGCCATAGGCCTCTAATTCAACCAGCTGTTCTTCCTTTAATCCTGAGTTCTTCAAAAGCTCATTACGAGACAAACGCATCTCTGATACTTCACCAAAGGTGCTCGGTGCCATCTCGCCATCAATTGTTGCAAGGCCAAGAGTTGGGCGCGGTGCTGGAACTGAACCAGTAGCAGCTGGAACTAGTCCACGATCGATGGCATCTAAATTATCTTTGATTACTTTAAGAGGTAAGTACTGATCGCGCTGAGCTAGTAAGACATAGCGCAGACGCTCTAGATCAGAAGTTGTGAACTTGCGGTAACCCGATGGTGTTCGCTGCGGCTCAATCAAACCTTCAGATTCCAGGAAGCGAATCTTTGAGATTGTTATATCTGTGAAATCTGGGCGAAGTCTGTTGAGAACTTCACCAATGCTCAGATATGCGCGAGCTGGAACTGCCATCGTAATTCTCCCCTAATTATTTTCTGCCAGAAACAAAGAGCAGATGAAACTTGCCGATTTGAATCTGATCTCCGGAATGTAAAACTTGTTCTGTTACTGAAACGTTGTTGACATAGGTGCCATTTAAAGACCCACTATCTTTGAGAGAAAAACCCGAAGGGGAACTTTCAATCTGTGCGTGAGATCTTGAAACTGTTACATCATCTAGGAAAACATCACTGGCAGATGAGCGACCAATGCTTGCGCCTTGGGCGGTGATCAAGAATCTAGAACCAAGATTTGATCCTCGATTAATAATCACCATTGCTTTTTCTGCTGATTGTGCAATTTCTTCGATAATGCTTCGATCTGGTGCTGAGACAGTGGCTAGAAACTCATCAAGGGCTCCAACTGGGGAATCACTGGCTGTGCGCAGACCTAGGTGCAAAGTGGTGGTGAGTTCGCTGGGCGTTTGTTCTGCCTTCACTTTTCTCTCCTCCTTCACCGTCAACCTGAGGCTGACACTAAAGGGGTGAGAGGCTTTGGTCAAGCCGTAATTTGGCCGTAACCCGCAGCATCTAGCAGATCCGAAGGAGCTGCTGAGACCTCAACCTTGACCAACCAGCCAGCTCCATAAGGATCACTATTAACAAGCTCTGGGGTTTGGGACAGTGCCCCGTTAATTTCACTTACGACACCGCTCACGGCTGCGAAAATCTCAGATACTGATTTTGTGGATTCGATTTCACCGCACACTTTGCCCGCAGTCAGTGTTTCTCCAACTTTAGGTAACTGCACGTAGACGATGTCACCGAGTGCACCTTGCGCAAAGTCTGTGATTCCCATTGTGTAAAGATTTCCAGATGAACTTACCCACTCATGCTCTTTGGTGTACTGCAAACCTTCAGGAATTGATGACACGTGATCCTCTTATCTGCGAAAAACCTTCGCGCCCATAACTTATACCTGTAGCAATGTAGAGGGCAATCCCCCAGATGGCAAAACTCCACCCCAGAACAAAAGCAATCGTGCCGAGAGGTGTATCACTTTTGGCTAAGAGCAAAAAAGGGAAGGCATACATAAGGTTAAACGTTGCTGCCTTGCCCAAATAGGTAACCGTGAAAGGGGCGTGACCTTTGGCTTTAATCACAACAGTAATCAGGCCAAGTGCAAGATCACGGGTAATGAGTAAAACGATAATCCAAGCCGGAACAATGTCGCGGACCAAGAACACAATCAGAATCGTCAAAATGTAGAGGCGATCAATGGCAGGGTCGGCTAACTCTCCAAAGCGAGAAGTTTGATTCCACGCTCTTGCTAACTTGCCATCAAAGTAATCGGTAGCTCCCCCGATTGCTAAAACCACTATCGCCCATCCATCTGCCTCAATAAAAAGAGTCAGATAAACAAAAAGCGGAATACCTAGAAAGCGCAGAAATGTAAGAGCATTTGGAATGGAGAGCAGGGATGAATTCATTGCTTACTCTCGCTCTTTAACCCTGATCGCTACTTGCACGGGAGTGCCAGGAAAGGAGAACTCTTCACGCAATCTGCGTTCAATAAAGCGGCGATATGAGGCCTCAATCCAGCCGTTAGAAAAGACGACAAATTTAGGAGGAGCGATTCCAGCCTGGGTGGCGTAGTACACCTTGGGCTGCTTGCCGCCACGAACTGGAGGCGGAGTTGCACCAATGAGAGCTCCGAGGAATGAGTTGAGTTTGGCTGTTGGAACTCGCTTTTCCCAACTATCAAGTGCCGTGCGAAGGGCAGGAGCCAGACGATCTCGGTGCCAGCCAGTTTTGGCAGCCACGTTTACTCGTTGGGCCCACTCGACTTGGTCCAGATGGCGATCAATTTCGCGATCCAACTGATCCCGGCGGTCCTCATCAACTAAGTCCCACTTATTCATCACGATAACCATGGCTTTTCCAGCCTCTTCCACCATGGTGATGACTCGCAAATCCTGTTCTGTAATTGGCTCTGAAGCATCCAGGACTACGACTGCCACTTCACAGCGCTCAAGGGCTGTTTGTGTGCGAAGGGATGCGTAGTAATCAGTACCTGATGCCTGGTTGGCGCGCTTTTTTAATCCTGCGGTGTCGATAAATCTCCAGATCGACCCACCAAATTCAATTAACTCATCAACTGGATCTCTGGTTGTTCCTGCAACATCATCAACGATGGACCTGTTCTCTCCAGCTAGAGCATTTAGCAGTGATGACTTACCAACATTTGGTCGACCAATGAGCGCGACTTTGCGATAACCATCTTGTATTTGCGCTCCCCCGACTTCAGGAAGCTCAGCAACGATGTGGTCAAGTAAATCTCCAGAGCCACGGCCATGTAGTGCTGAAACAAAATACGGTTCACCAAGACCTAAAGACCATAAACCATGAGCTTCTGATTCTTCGCGCTCTCCATCAACTTTGTTACCGATTAAAATCAAGGGCTTCTTTGATTTGCGCAAATGCTGAACCAAAATGTCATCTTCACCTAATGCACCAACTTGTGCATCAACAACAAAAGCTAGTACGTCAGCTTCTTGCATCGCAATTTCGGCACCGGCGCTTACTTGCACAGAGATGCCGTCAGGTTTTGCTTCCCAACCGCCTGTGTCCATAATGATGAATCGACGTCCACCCCACTCGCACTCATACTGAACACGATCGCGTGTAACACCTGGTGTGTCTTCAACGATTGCTTCTCTGCGTCCTAAGAAACGATTAATTAGAGTTGATTTACCAACGTTAGGTCGGCCCAATATGGCAACAATCGGAAGTCCAAGGAGTGAGCGTTGACGAAGAAGTTCCCAAATTCGCTCTACAGTCTCATCAAGATCCAGATTCGTTGAATCAACCTCAACTGCATCAAATGCCATAGCAAGAGGTGAGACAGTGCGCGTTGAATCAATGGAATCGCGGTTTTCAAGTGAGCTCTTCACATCCACAGATTTATCTTCGGTTTCATTCTCGCGGCGATATGCTCGGGCATCTAAATCAGCTGTTAGATATATCTTTAAGGCTGCGTCAGGAACTACTACCGTTCCTATATCGCGCCCCTCAACAACAATTCCACGTGGTGCCTGAGAAATTATCTTGCGTTGAATTGCAAGGAGTTCTTCACGAATCTGTGGCATTGCACTAATGCGACTCACATTTTCTGTTACTGATGTTCCACGAATTGCATGAGTAATTTGTGTGTCACCTGCAAATACATCCGGTGAATTGGGATCAGAGACAAATCTGATTGGTGCACTCTTTAGCGCTTTCAAAATTGCTTCTGCTTCGATGCAGTTATTTTCTAATGCAACCCAAGTAACAGCGCGATAGAGCGCACCGGTGTCTAAATAATTCCACCCAGCGCGAATTGCGATTGCTTTAGATGTACTGGATTTACCTGCGCCACTCGGGCCATCAATTGCTACGACTATGCCCATGTGATGAGCCTACTTCTATTTACGAACCGGATGAACGTTCCACCCGATTGATGAGAGATGATTTGATAACTTAACTGCATCATCTGCAGAAAGCGCCAAAGTGATTAATGCATTGAGTTGTCCTGGAGAGTGTTCAATTGCTAAATCCTCAACGTTTACTGACATCGCAGCGCATTCATTAAAAATTGCTCCCAATTGACCTGGTTTGTCATCGATAACGATTGGAAGGTAAGTGTATTCACGTGCTTTTCCACCATGTTTACCCGGAATCAAATTTCGTCCATCACGACCTTTACGCATAAAGGCAGCAATCTTCTCTTGATCACCAACTGCTTCGATGATTGCGCCTAACTCATTATGTAAATTTGTAAGCAACGTCTTTATCTCTTGAGAATTTGAACTAATGATTTCTTTCCATAAATTCTCATCCGATGCCGCGATGCGTGTGGTGTCTCGGAGTCCGGCTCCAGCAAGGTCTAGCCATTCAGGGGCTACACCATGCAATGACCCAGCCAAAAGTGTGGCTGTGATCTGTGGCAGATGGGAAACTCTGGCCACCGCTGCATCATGAGAAATCGCATCTAATTCCACGCAGGTTGCCCCGAGCAGTTCAATAAGCCATTTGACCTTGGCTACGGCTTCGGGATCACTTTGAGCATCCGGAGTGATGATCCAACTTCTGGAGAGAAAGAGATCGGCGCGAGCTGACTCTGCTCCCCCGACTTCACGGCCGGCCATTGGATGGGTGCCAACAAATTGCCTCAAAGGCAGGGCTGATGCCTTAACCTTTCCTAGAGGTTCAACTTTTACACTGCACACATCCATAAACGTCGAGTTTGGGTTTAGCTCATATTGCTCGTTTATGACCTGGGAAAGGGCTCTAAGCGGTGTTGCCAGGATAATCAGCTCTGGGTCAGAAACAGAAGTAGCACCTGTTAAATCCCGTGCCAAAGCCTGACTACGGCTATCTACGTCGATCATCTCAACCGCGATATTTTTGGCTGAAAGAGCCAATCCGATGGAAGTGCCAATCAGGCCAGCCCCCACAATTCGAACCGTGCGCACCATTACTGAGCTATATCTCGGCGCAGGGCTACTGCCCCGTGTAGATAGATATGAGAAATCTCTTCATGGCTCTTGCCGCTCTCAACGTGGAGCATCGCACGGATGACCATTGCTAAGGCCCCTGGTACATCGACTTCTACTGAGCCAATAAGTGGCACTGAGGCAAAGCCGATCTCGCGACATGCCGCTGCCGGAAAGGAGGCCGTCAAATCGGGGGTCGATGTGAAAAAGACCGAGACAACATCACTCGGTGTCAGAGTGTTGGCATCCAAAATCGCCTGGATCAGCTCTTTAACCCCTGTGGCTATTGCCTCTGGGGTATTTGCGCTCACTTGAGTGGCGCCACGTATAGCTCTGATCGACATGGGATAAGGGTACCTTTCTCGGTCACTTTTTCGCTTGATTTTGAATGCTTCTAAGATTGTTTAAGTATTTATCGATAAAACCTTTTTACGATATTAGCTTCAACGAATCCCTTCTTCTTTCTGCGTACTCTAAGAATATTGAATATCGATTTATCGTTATCCAGAGCCTTACGTGAGCATCTGAAAAATCGATAAATATATATTTACTTTTTATTTTATCGATATATAGATTTAACTGTATTTAGGCTATTATCGATTTATAGTAAAGCCGTTAAAGCCTTAAAACGTTACGTAGATTTGTTAATTCCCCCTCATTGAGGTTTCTCCAGCGTCCTTCTGGGGTGTCTCCCAATGAGATCGGCCCGAAGTTAGTGCGGATCAATCGAAGCACTTGAACATCGACTGCCTCCATTAGGCGGCGAATAATGTGGTAGCGACCCTCGTGAATCGAGACTTCCAGCCAGGTTGGAGAGAGCTCTTTATAGGTCAAAACCCGACCCATTCCATCCTCTAATTCGATGCCTTTGAGCAAAATTTTATCGATTCCCGTAGGCAGTTTTCCCTCATGTTCGATGATGTATGTCTTCTCCAAGCCAAAAGATGGGTGGGTGGCACGGAATGTGAGGTCCCCATCATTGGTCAAAAGGATCAATCCTTCGGAGTCCTTATCCAATCGCCCTACGTGAAAAAGTCGTTCTTTTCGCAGGTCAATGAAGTCACTTAAGGATGGACGACCATCTGGGTCATACATGGTTGACAAAACGCCTTTAGGTTTATGAAGTACTAAATAAGACTTAGACACAGAACTTGTAATTGTCTCACCATCTACCATGACTTGAACTAAATCAGGGTCAAATTTCGACCCCATCTCGCGAATAGTGATTCCATCGACTGAGACTCGGCCAGATTCAATGAGTTCATCTGCACCACGGCGGCTTGTAATACCCGCATCAGCAATTATCTTATTAAGGCGCATCTGGCCCATGGCTATCCTCCCGACAGTCAGGGGTGAAGGATAGCGCGGCAGTTAGTCAGTTAGCGAATCAAGGATTTCATCTAGCCCATCCAGATTTGGCAGGTATGGAGCTAGAGCTGGCAGATC
Source organism: Actinobacteria bacterium IMCC19121 (assembly GCA_002284895.1). Classification (GTDB taxonomy): domain Bacteria; phylum Actinomycetota; class Actinomycetes; order Nanopelagicales; family Nanopelagicaceae; genus Planktophila. Next base: position 1,044,892 of record CP015605.1, on the reverse strand, counting down.
TTCAAGAGAATTGAGTCCCAGACGCTCCAGGAAATAGCTCGTCGTCTTATAAAGGATGGCACCGCTCTCGTGCTCAATCCCCGACTCCTCCACCAGACCTCTGGTGATCAAAGTCTTCATAACCGCTTCCACATTCACGCCACGGATGGCTGAAACACGGGCGCGTGAGACTGGCTGGCGATAGGCAATCACTGAAAGCGTCTCAAGGGCGGCTTGGGTCAATCGATTTTGCTGCCCATCCAGGACGAACTTTTCAACGGCTGTGTGGTAATCAGGGTTGCTATAAAAGCGCCATCCCCCGTTGATTTTGCGCAAGGAAAATCCACGGTCGTCATAGGTGGTGACCAGGTGGGCTAATGCTGCTTCGACTTCCTCGACAGTCCTCTCCAAGACCTGAGCCAAAATGATCTCTGAAACAGGTTCATCGACGACCATCAGGATCGCTTCGATTGAACGCTCAACTTCTACATTAGACATTGGTACTACCTTCTGTCGGCTCGTCATCTTCTAAAACTACGGGGATATCAAATTCATCTGTGACTTCTACTTCCCCGGACTCAGATCCAGTCCACGAGATTTGCAGCTCTCCTAGAGCCATGACCTGGTCAAAGCGCAAAACACCCTGTCGATAAAGATCGAGCAAGGCGAGGAATCGGGCAACAATTACAAGGGTGTTTTCAGCATCAGAGACGAGGTTTCTAAAGCTCATCGACTTAGATCTGCGCAAAGCCTCAACTACAAGTCGAGACTCTTCAGCAACACTGACCAGCGGTAGATGCAGATGCTCCACACTGACAACCGGTGAAACCTTAGGAGTTAATACTCGCTCGGCTATAGCTGCAAAACGCTGTGGCCCGACACCAATGAGGACTTCAGGTAAAAGCGCGCTCAGGGTTGGGTCCAGAGCCACAACGCGTGGGAAGAACTTATCGGCCGTTGTGATGCGCTCGCTAAAGGTCGCTGCAATCTCTTTGAAGGCTCGGTACTGCAGCAGACGTGCGAAGAGAATATCTCGAGCCTCAAGAAGGGCTAGATCTTCCTCATCATCGACTTCACCACTTGGCAATAATCTCGCCGCTTTCAAATCTAACAAGGTTGCAGCCACGACTAGGAATTCGGTGGCCTGATCCAAGCGCCAACCCTCTCCTGAGGCCTCCAAGGCCCTAATAAAGGCTATGAATTCATCGGTCACAAGGCTCAGAGATATCTCAGTGATATCCATTTTGTGGCGAGAAATAAGCTGTAGGAGCAGGTCGAAAGGACCATCAAAGTTATCGAGGTGGACGGAGAAGGCGCCGGCGACGGCGTTCACATCCTTTGATTCCTCCAGTGATAAATCCATGGCGTCACCCTACTTCACAGTTGCTCCAGTTCTGGGTAGCGCGTAGGCTCGCGCTCACTTCACGGAAAAGAGGTTTGACGCTTGAACGCTAAATCGACAAAGCAAGAAGATGTAGCCACTACTGCAACTCTTCTGGGTAAAAGCGCGACAAATATCCCCACACCACCTCCGATCACCGAACATGGAAATGCAAAAGTTGTCGCGATCTTCAACCAAAAAGGTGGAGTCGGCAAGACAACTACAACAATCAATCTTGGTGCTTCCCTTGCCGAGATGGGTCGTCGAGTTTTGCTTGTGGACTTTGATCCTCAAGGTGGTCTCTCACTTGGCTTGGGTGTTAACGCCCACTCGCTTCCGTTAGAACAAACTGTTTATTACGCACTGATGACTCCAACAGCCAATGTGGATTCCATCGTTCTTAAATCTGCCGTGCCAGGCCTTGATTTCTTGCCGGCAAACCGCGACCTTGGAACAGCTGAAACAACACTGGGCGCTGAAATTGGTGGACAGCAATATCTCAAGCGCGCTCTTGGTTCACTGCGTGATTACTACGACGTAATTTTGATCGACTGCCAGCCAACAATGGGTCAGTTAACAATCAACGCACTTGTTGCAGCTGATGAAGTAATTGTTCCTTTGCAATGTGAATATTTCGCACTCCACGGCTTCATTGAACTTAAAGGTAACTTGGACAAGGTGAAGAACTTCCTTAATCCTAATCTTAAGCTCATTGGTATTTTGGCAACGATGTATGACAAGAAGACTTCACACAATCGCCAAGTATTAGAGCGCATTCTTGAGCAGTTCCCACAAGATGTATTTGAAACAATTATTGCCAAGACAATTCGTTTCCCTGAAACAACTGTTGTTGGCGAACCAATCACCACATATGCAACCAGCTCAGGCGGCGCAGCTTCATATCGCCGACTAGCTAGAGAACTTATTGCCCGAGGAGGCGCACGATGACACGCAGAGCAAATCTTCCAGGTGCTGATGAACTATTTCGTTCCACTGCCCCAGCGCTAAGCGCTGTTCCAGCACAAAGTGAAACACCTGCACCACTTGTGCCACCAGCTATTGCAACACCAAAGGCACCATCTAGTAAAAAGGGTGTTCGCACAATCGCACGACGTCGTGTCACAACAGTTGATCGCTCTCCATCAGGCCGTGAGCGACATGATGAAAAAATCACTGTCTATCTCTCACCTGATGAACTCTTTGAACTAGATCAAGCACGACTACAGCTTCGTGGTGATCTTGGACTTGCAGTTGATCGCGGTCGTATTGTTCGCGAATCAATCGCTGTCATCATCGCTGATCTTGAAGCTAAAGGTGATCAAAGTATTCTTGCCCGCCGTTTACGCGGACTGTAAGAACTACTAACCACGTGCGCGCGGATGAGCTAGCGAGTAACTTTCTCGTACTTTATCGATAGTTATAAGCGTATATATCTGCGTTGTTGTTACTGATGCATGCCCTAGTAGTTCTTGAACAACGCGAATATCTGCTCCACCATCTAACAGATGTGTTGCATAGGAATGTCTAAAGACATGGGGCGAAACATGCGCCTCAATTCCTGCATCTTTTGCTGCTCTAATCACCATGTTCCAAGCAGATTGTCGAGTTAATCGGGCTCCCCTGGAGTTAAGAAAAAGAGCGGTATTAGTTTTTGAATTCTTAACTGCAAGCATTGGACGTATGCGAACTAAGTAATCAGTAATCGCCTTCGTTGCAAAGGAGCCAAGTGGAACTATTCGCTCCTTAGAACCTTTCCCGCGCAGCTTTAAAGTCGTAATTTCACCATCAGCACTTTGTGCAGTGGAAATGTCGGCAATATTGATTCCCACTAATTCAGAGACACGGGCACCGCTGCTATAGAGCAGTTCGATCATTGCTTGATCTCGAAGAGTGATTGGTTCACTTTCTCTATAGGCGGCATTTATCAACGACATAATCTGTTCAACAGTTAGTGCTTTAGGAAGCCTGCGCTTTGACTGACTCGGCAGCATTTCAAAAGTAGGATTGGCTATCCCAAACTCACTCATAGCATGTTTGAAAAAAGAACGAAGTGTTGAATTGATTCGACTAATGCTGGCAGGTGATGCTTGGTCAGTTTTAAGTGAAACTTCAAAATCTGCAATGATTTGTGGGTCCACATCCCCTAATGCTTTCCCGTTTAGGAAGTTTTCAAACTTAATCAAATCCCTGCGATAAGCAGCGATTGTGTGAACAGATAAACCACGTTCAATTGTTAAATGATTTAGAAAAGAAGTAGAGACTAAATCAAAGTTCAACGCTGTCATATCCATGTGCCTTGGCTACGGCTTGATAGTAAATCTTCCCATCATGAACATTTAGACCCTTAGCTAAGTTGGAATCTTTTTTGCATGCTTTTTCCCAACCAAGATTTGCAATCGATAATGCATACGGCAAAGTCGCATTTGTGAGCGCATATGTGCTGGCAACTGGAACAGCACCTGGCATATTTGCAACGCAGTAAAAAACAGAGTTGTGCACTTGATAGGTTGGCTCGGCATGGGTTGTTGGACGGGAATCTTCAAAACATCCACCTTGATCAATAGCGATATCTACTAGAACCGAACCTGATTTCATCTGTGCCACTAAAGCATTTGAGACCAACTTTGGCGCTTTTGCTCCATGAACCAACACTGCGCCAATAACTAGATCTGCTTGCTTGGCTTCCCGCTCAACTGCATGTTTGGATGAGGTCAAAGTCTTAATCCGTCCGCCATAAATTGTGTCTATGTATTGAAGACGTGTGACAGAGCGATCAATGATTGTTACATCAGCGCCCATTCCCACTGCAATTACTGCAGCGTTAAGTCCTGCTACACCGCCACCAATCACCAGCACTTTGCCGGGGGCTACACCTGGAACTCCCCCGAGCAAAACTCCACGACCACCGTGGGGCTTTTGCAGAGCAGTTGCGCCAACTTGTGTGGCAAGGCGTCCGGCAACTTCACTCATCGGAGCAAGTAATGGCAACTGTCCGTTAACTTCAACAGTCTCATAGGCAATAGCAGTTGTTTTGCTAGCAACGAGTGCGTCCGTGCATGCTTTAGAAGCTGCTAAATGTAAATATGTAAACAAAACCTGGTCTTTACGTAGCAGTGAATATTCACTTTCGATTGGTTCTTTCACTTTGAGCAACAGCTCTGCTTTTTCCCACACATCACTAGCTTTGGCAGCAATAGTTGCTCCAACGGAAGTGAAATCCTGATCGGTGATTGCAGAGCCGAGTCCTGCGCCAGTTTCAATGACTACCTGATGGCCGGCTGCTACAAACTCTGATACTCCTTCGGGCGTGATTGCTACTCGTGATTCGTGGACCTTTATCTCTTTAGGTACTCCAACAATCATTTACTTACCTTTCGCTGCTACCGCCGCTTTAATCAATCCAACAAAGAGTGGGTGTGGCTTAGTTGGACGTGAACGTAGCTCCGGGTGAGCCTGTGTTCCTACGTAGTAAGGATGCACCTCTCGAGGCAGTTCCACAAACTCCACCAAGTCGCGCTCGGCAAACATGCCTGAGAAAACTAAACCAGCCTTTGAAATCTGATCTCGATAGAGATTGTTGACTTCATATCGATGACGATGTCGCTCTGATATTTCAAGTGAACCGTAAGTATCTGCAACAACTGAGCCTTTGAGCAGATCTGCTTTATAGAGACCTAGACGCATCGTGCCACCCATGTCACCTTCTCCTGCAACCACATGCTTTTGATCATCCATAGTTGCAATTACTGGAGTTCCCGAATCTGAAAACTCTGCTGAAATTGCATCTTTCATTCCAGCTAAGTTTCTCGCTGCTTCAATGACCATGCATTGCAATCCTAAACACAGACCCAAAGTTGGAATCTTGTTTTCGCGAGCAAATTTAAGTGCGCCGACCTTGCCTTCGATTCCACGAATTCCAAAACCGCCAGGAACAACAATGGCATCTAATCCACTCAGGTGCTTCTTGGCACCTTCTGCACTTTCGCACTCATCACTTGGAATCCAAACAATCTCAATCTTTGCCTCATTTGCAAAGCCGCCAGCACGTAACGCTTCTGAAACTGAAAGGTAAGCATCAGGAAGATCGATGTATTTTCCAACAAGGCCGACCCGCACATGATGCTTAGGGTGATGAACTTTCTGCAAGAGAGCATCCCACTCCCCCCACACAACTTCATGACCGCCTAAATCAAGGCGCTTCACAACATAGGAATCTAAGCCTTCAGAGTGCAACACCTTAGGAATGTCATAGATTGACGGTGCATCCATCGCAGCAACTACTGCTTCTAAATCAACGTCACACATCAATGAAATCTTCTTCTTGACTCCCAGTGGAATCTCACGATCAGAGCGAAGCACAATCGCATCGGGTGCAATACCGATACTGCGAAGGGCAGCAACTGAGTGCTGGGTTGGCTTTGTCTTTAACTCTCCTGATGGACCGATGTATGGAACAAGGGAGATGTGTAAATAGAAAACATTATCGCGGCCAACTTCTTGGCGAATCTGTCGAATAGATTCAAGGAATGGTTGAGATTCAATATCTCCAACAGTTCCACCCACTTCAGTGATTACTAAATCAATGTCAGGGGCAGCCATAGCGCGAATGCGCTCTTTGATCTCATTGGTGATGTGTGGAATAACTTGAACAGTTTCACCTAAATACTCACCACGACGCTCACGAGCTATGACTCGTGAATACACCTGTCCAGTAGTCACGTTTGCAGACCCGTGCAAATTGGTATCAAGGAATCTTTCGTAGTGACCGATATCTAAATCTGTCTCAGCACCATCATCGGTAACGAAAACTTCACCGTGTTGGAATGGATTCATCGTGCCGGGATCAACATTGAGATAGGGATCTAGCTTTTGCATCGTTACGCGGATACCACGGGCAACTAATAACCTGCCAAGGGATGAGGCGGTGAGTCCTTTGCCGAGTGAAGAGGCGACTCCGCCAGTTACAAATAAGTGTTTAGTCACATGAGGTCGGCCCATGGGAGACCAACCTATCATCGGTTTGCCTATCGCTTCAACAATGGCAGTTCTAGGAGTTCGGTGGCGTGTTCACGCGCGCTTGTCGAGCTCTCCATTCCAGCCAACATGCGGGCAATCTCCTCAACACGATCATCTTTGACGACTTTTCGCACATTGCTTTCAGTAACAGAACCATCAGAGTTCTTTGTGACGACAAAATGTGAATCAGCCCAGGCTGCAACTTGAGGCAGGTGAGTCACGACAATGACTTGTGCATGTTGAGAAAGTGCATGCAATCGTCGACCCACTTCAATGGCTGCTTTACCGCCGACTCCAGCATCTACTTCATCAAAAACATATGTGCCAACTGGATGCGTTGCAGCAAGTACTACTTCAAGCGCCAACATCACTCGAGACATTTCACCACCACTTGCACCTTTTGCAAGTGGAACGAGTGGTCCGTCTTTGTGCCCTTGAATCAGCATTGCAATCTCATCACAACCAAGGGCTGTGAAGTCGGACTCCTTAAGTGCGTTGTAGTCAGCACTCTGCACCTGACAATGGAAAGAAGTGTGAGGCATAGATAACTGCTGAATTTCCTTAGTAACTTCCTTTGATAACTTTGCCGCATTTTCGCTTCGAATGCTTGTGAGTAATTTTGCGGCTGCTACAAGTTTCTTTTTGATTCCAACAAGCTCGGTTTCTAACTCCTTTAACCGCTCATCTCCACCTTCAAGATCTGCTATGGCATTTTTTGAACTCTCAAAGCGCTCGATAAGTGCAATAAGTTCATCATCGCCAGATTGTGAACCGCCATATTTCTTAATCAGTGCGTTAATCTCAGCTTTTCTAGCGTTCAAATAATCTAAGCGAGCAGGATCGGCCTCTAAATTTGCTATATATGAAGCGAGAACACCCTTTGCATCATCTACTAAGAAAAACGCTTCACTCACCCTTTGATAGAGCTCTTCAATTTGTGGATCTTTGGCGCGAACCGAATCCAAAGATTTCCTCGTAATTCCAAGGGTTGTCAGCGAACCTGACTCTTCTTCTTCAATAACTGATGAGGCGCTTTGGGCAGCCAATCGCAAATCTTCAACGCTAGATAATCGGCCTATCTCGGTAGTGATCTCTTGTAGCTCACCACGCTCTAATTTTAACTTGCCCATCACGGCTGCGAACTCACGCATTTCACTTAACTGTGCATCCCTTGAATCAATACTTTTCTTCATGGCAGCGATGCGGGACTTGAGCTCGTGATAGTTAGCTAACTCGTTTTGATAATTCACTAAAGAGCTATGTAACTCTTTGCCACCAAAGCGATCCAGTAAATCTCTTTGCTTGGCAGCCTTGGTCATGTTCAAGTTAGCTGCTTGTGCGTGCACTTCCACTAAGTTCTCACTTGCCGCAGCTAAGGCACCGGATGGCACAGAAATCGCATTGCTCGTTGCTTTGCTTTTTCCGTCTGCATTAACAGTTCTTGTAAGAATTAACTGTCCATCCTCAACTTGCAAACCGTTTTCTTCAAAAGAATCCTGCAAAGACTTAGGAACGCTAAAGCTGCCACTGGCAACTAATCTCTCACTGCCTTTGCGCACGAGTGAACTATCACTCTTTCCACCCAAAATGAGATTGAGCGCCGTCAAAATCATTGTCTTTCCTGCACCGGTTTCACCAGTTAGAACAGTTAAACCCGGGGATATTTCAAGGGTGGAGTGCTCAATAACTCCGATAGAGCGAATAGATATTTCTTCTAGAAATGTGCGATCACTCACCGCGCCAGCCCTCAACGGGAAGTTTGAATTTAGCCACTAATCGATCACTAAATAAAGTGTTAGTCAAATGCGCCAACTTAACAACGTGGGAATCCTTAGTAATAATCACGCGATCACCAGCGAGTAAATCAAACTTGCGTAGTGAATCCGCAGATAAGGCTGCTTCTTTGGATTCTACTTTCACAACAATTTCAGACTGAGGAGAAATAACAAGTGGACGTGAGAACAAAGCATGCGCCGAGATTGGCAGAACGACAAGCGCATCTACCTCTGGCCACACAACTGGACCCCCGGCAGAAAAAGCATAGGCAGTTGAGCCAGTTGGTGTGGAGCAGATCAAACCGTCACAGCCCCAGCGAGAAATAGGACGTCCATCAATTTCAAGGAAAAGCTCAACCATCGTTGAACGCTCGCGCTCAACCGTTACTTCATTAAGCGCCCAACCTTGTGAAACAGTTTTGCCGTCTCTCTTAACGGCATACTGCAGCACCATTCGTGAATCCAAGACATACTCACGCTTTGTTATTGCCGAAACAATTGCAGATAGTGGTGGTTTTTCAACTTCTGCTAAAAATCCAACATGGCCCAAGTTCACGCCCAGCAATGGAATTTGCTGCTCGCGCGTGACTTCTGCAGCTCGCAACATTGTGCCATCTCCGCCCAGCACAACGGCGACTTCTAGGGCTGGCATGGATACAACATCACACTTAATTACTCCAGCAATTTCAACATCAGAGATTGTGTAGAGTGAAAAACCTCCAGCAGTAAAATCTTTTGCAAGGGCTGTGGCAGCATCTACTGCTTCCTTGCGCGAAGGATTGCAGACAAGTAATAAATTACGCTCACTCATTTACTGCGGTCCAATCGCTATCGCTTGATCTAACGCTTCATGGTTAATCTCTGGGGCTCCTCGACGTAGCCACAAGAAATATTCAACATTTCCAGCAGGTCCTGGCAGTGGACTAGCAGCAATACCTAAGGTTCCAAGACCGACATCATAAGCAGAATCTGCCACTTCGATTACGGCAGCTTTTCTAAGAGCAGGATCGCGCACAACCCCGCCAGCTCCCAACTTTTCGCGTCCGACTTCAAACTGAGGTTTGACCATCACGACAAAATCGGCATCCGGCTTTGAAACTGCAGCTAAAGCAGGCAGAACCAGAGTCAATGAAATGAAGGAGAGATCTGCAACAACTAAATCAATCGGATCCCCAATTACTTCACCTGTTAAATGACGAATATTGGTGCGATCATGAACTGTTACGCGAGGATCTTGGCGCAGCTCCCATGCCAATTGCCCGTAGCCAACATCAACTGCCACAACACGATCGGCTCCCCTGCGCAATAAAACATCAGTAAATCCACCAGTTGAAGCTCCGGCATCTAGGCAGCGTTTTCCCTCGACAACAACGCCAGTGAAGGCATCAAGTGCCCCAGCCAATTTATGGCCACCACGAGAAACAAAATCATCTCGCTTACCGTGAAGTTTTATCGACGTTTCTGCATCGACCATAGTTGCAGGTTTTGAGGCTGGGATTCCATTTACTAAAACTGAACGTGCCTCAATTAGATCCGATGCATGCTCGCGCGAGCGGGCTAACTCCCGGCGCACTAACTCTGCATCAAGGCGAATCTTCACGTGACCTACTTACAACCCATCAATGGAAGAAAGAGCAGTAGATAATTTCTGATGCAACTGCTCATAGCGATCACCATGATCATTGACATTCATAGAATCGATTTCGACTAATTCGCTACGAACTTCTTCTACTAAATTCTCACCTTGTGTATGTTCAGAGTTAGTTGTCATTTTTTGCTCGCTTTCTTAGTCGCAGCTTTTTTCACAGTTTTCTTGACTGGCGCAGCCTTCTTGATCGGCTTGTTCATTTTCAGACGCGCAACTTCCTCTTTAAGAGCTTCGAATTCTCCGCGTTTAACAAAACCCATTTTAGAAACGGAGCGTTCAACTTCATCTTCAATTTTGATTTTCAACGCCTCGCCACCTTCACGCAGCCATTGATTGACCGTGGAGGCTACTTCTGATGCGTTCTTATCCCCATCAGTTACTTTGCTGAGGTAGGTGCGAAGTGTTGAAAAAATGTCATTGGCCATACCCGCAAGCCTATCTAAATTCGAGAAATCTTAACGGCTTCAACCTGCCAACGGCTTGCAAGTCCACCAGCACCAGTCCAAAAACGCCTATGTACTGCACCTGATACTTCAACCCATTCATCGGGCTTTAAAGTCAGCGCAATTCGCCGGGATTTAGCGCTCCAAGCACCTATATCTAAGGTGTCAACACCATCGCGTCGCTCTCTAGAAACAATGAGGCGAAACTCAACGAGCCTATCCCCCGACGGTAGTTCTTTCTCAACTGCCGCAGCAGAAATACGACCTCGCAAAAGAAGATCATTAAGGGAGAAATCCTCTTCCTCTACTTCAATTACCACGTTCTTCTTCTTGCCCTTTTTCTCACTCATAATTCAACTCATCTCTTCGCTTAATCGGAAAGGATGATGATTACCAGAGGGTGCGACAAAAAGTTGAAGCCTAAAAGTTTTGCTGTGGGTAACTAATTACAAGCAGCGTTCTGCAGCATCGGTTACCTCTTCGGTGTCGATCTCTGCACACTTAGCAAACCACTCTTGTGACTCTTCTTTGCGCCCGGCAGCCTCTAGAGCATCGGCATAGGCATAGCGCAATCGCACTGCCCACTCCTCTTGCTCATTTTTGAGCTCTTTGCATGTAAGTGTGACAACGGCTGCATCAAATTCACCAAGATCGCGGCGAGCACCTGATGCAACAATTCGCATTTCAATCTCTTCAGGTTTAGCCAATCGCTTGACCTCTTCAGAACCAGCCAAATTCAATGCTTTTAGAGGGTTTCCAAGACCTCGCTCACAATCAGCCATTACCGGCCACATGGAGACATCACCAGAGATTCGATGCGATGCACGTAGTTCTTTTAACGCAATTTCATAATGGCCTGCGCGATATGCGGCATAGCCAGCAGATTCACGGACAACAGCTAAACGACCTGCGTGGTGGGCAGCTGCTACACCATGCTTATGAGCACGTTGTGGGTCATCTTCTGCATACAAATTCACACACGCTAAATGTCTAGCAACAACTTTTGCATTTTCAGCAGAAAGAGATAGCAGTTCTGCACGCAATGACTTGTCTAACTCTTCACCAGTAATCTCATCTGGAATATCTGGTTCAAAAATTCGTGGACGAAGACGTGATTGTTCGCGATCAATAGGTGCCGGACGCGCACCGCGTGGATCTGATCCATCACGAGTTTGGCGCGGAGCTCCGGCGCGATTAGAAGATCCGCCGCGAGCAGGCAAATCTTCACGCCGGCGTGCATTATTTGGCCCTGATGGGCGCGATGAAGCAGGACGTGATGGACGTTTGTTTCTATCTTCCATTGTCATACTCCAATCTTTGTTTATCAAAAGAAATGATAGAGAAATAAAAAAGGGGCGCTCGTTAAAGCGCCCCTTTTTATAAAAGAAGTCCGGCGACGTTCTACTCTCCCACAAGGTCACCCTTGCAGTACCATCGACGCTGAGAGGCTTAACTTCCGGGTTCGGAATGGGACCGGGTGTTTCCCTCTCGCTATGGTCGCCGAAACGCTATTGAGTTTTCGGTCTAAAATGAAAAGGGGTCAAAGCCTTTTCATTTGATCGTGGATCTCGAGACCGTATCTCGAGAGCCACACAGTGGACGCGTAGCAACTTTGTAGTTAAATCCTCGGCCTATTAGTACCGGTCAGCTCCAAGTCTTGCGACTCTTCCACTTCCGGCCTATCAACCCAGTCGTCTAGCTGGGGGCCTTACCCGGTAAACCGGTGGGAAACCTAATCTTGAAGCGAGCTTCCCGCTTAGATGCTTTCAGCGGTTATCCCTTCCGAACGTAGCTAATCGGCGGTGCTCCTGGCGGAACAACCGACACACCAGAGGTTCGTCCAACCCGGTCCTCTCGTACTAGGGTTAGGCCTTCTCAAGTTTCCTGCGCGCACAGAAGATAGGGACCGAACTGTCTCACGACGTTCTGAACCCAGCTCGCGTGCCTCTTTAATGGGCGAACAGCCCAACCCTTGGGACCTACTCCAGCCCCAGGATGAGACGAGCCGACATCGAGGTGCCAAACCTTGCCGTCGATATGGACTCTTGGGCAAGATCAGCCTGTTATCCCCGGGGTACCTTTTATCCGTTGAGCGACGGCGCTTCCACAAGCCACCGCCGGATCACTAGTTCCTGCTTTCGCACCTGCTCGACATGTCTGTCTCACAGTTAAGCTCCCTTGTGCACTTACACTCGACACCTGATTACCAACCAGGTTGAGGGAACCTTTGAGCGCCTCCGTTACTTTTTAGGAGGCGACCGCCCCAGTCAAACTACCCACCAGACACTGTCCCTGATCCGGATTACGGACCGAGGTTAGAAGTTCAAAACGATCAGAGTGGTATTTCAACGATGACTCCACAAACACTGGCGTGCCCGCTTCAAAGTCTCCCACCTATGCTACACAAACCGTTCCGAACACCAATATCAAGATATAGTAAAGGTCCCGGGGTCTTTCCGTCTTTCTGCGCGTAACGAGCATCTTTACTCGTAATGCAATTTCGCCGAGTTCACGGATGAGACAGCGCTCAAGTCGTTACGCCATTCGTGCAGGTCGGAACTTACCCGACAAGGAATTTCGCTACCTTAGGATGGTTATAGTTACCACCGCCGTTTACTGGGGCTTAAGTTCTCAGCTTCGCCTTGCGGCTAACCAGTCCCCTTAACCTTCCAGCACCGGGCAGGCGTCAGTCCGTATACATCGTATTGCTACTTCGCACGGACCTGTGTTTTTGGTAAACAGTCGCTTGAGCCTGGTCTCTGCGGCCTTCCAACGCTTCGGAAGTAAATTCCTACACGTCGAAGGGCCCCCCTTCTCCCGAAGTTACGGGGGCATTTTGCCGAGTTCCTTATCCATGATTCTCTCGATCGCCTTGGTATTCTCTACCTGACCACCTGTGTCGGTTTCGGGTACGGGCCGCAATAATTCTCGCTAGATGCTTTTCTTGACAGCATAGGATCATCCACTTCGCCTTACGGCTCGGCATCAGCTCTCAGGATATGTGTGATGCGGATTTACCTACATCACTCCCTACCACCTTACCCCGGGACAACCATCGCCCGGGTTGGACTGCCTTCCTGTGTCACACCATTGCTTAACTACTACCACACCGGTTCGAGCCATCCACCCACGCGGCTTACGCCGAACAGGATTCAGACTCTTAGCATTAGTGGATTCGTTATGGGCGAATTAAAGCGGGTACTGGAATATCAACCAGTTGTCCATCGACTACGCCTGACGGCCTCGCCTTAGGTCCCGACTTACCCTGGGCGGATTAGCCTGGCCCAGGAACCCTTGGTCTTTCGGCGGAAATGTTTCTCACACTTCTCTCGCTACTCATGTCTACATTCTCACTTGTGTAGCTTCCACGGCTGGGTTCCCCCGCCGCTTCACCAGCTACACAACGCTCTCCTACCCATCCACACTCCTGGATCTTGCGACCGGGATAATGTGTGAATGATAGAACTTCGGTGCTGTGCTTGAGCCCCGTTACATTGTCGGCGCGGAATCACTTGACCAGTGAGCTATTACGCACTCTTTTAATGGTGGCTGCTTCTAAGCCAACATCCTGGTTGTCTATGCGACTCCACATCCTTTTCCACTTAGCACAGGCTTTGGGACCTTAGTTGCTATTCTGGGTTGTTTCCCTCTCGACTATGAAGCTTATCCCCCACAGTCTCACTGCCACGCTCTCACTTACCGGCATTCGGAGTTTGGCTGATGTTGGTAAGCTTGTAGGCCCCCTCGACCATCCAGTAGCTCTACCTCCGGTAAGAAACACGTGACGCTGCACCTAAATGCATTTCGGAGAGAACCAGCTATCACGAAGTTTGATTGGCCTTTCACCCCTACACACAGTTCATCCCCTAATTTTTCAACATTAGTGGGTTCGGTCCTCCACGCGGTCTTACCCGCGCTTCAACCTGACCATGCGTAGATCACCTCGCTTCGGGTCTAGATCGTGCGACTCTGACGCCCTATTCAGACTCGCTTTCGCTACGGCTTCCCCTCGACGGGTTAACCTTGCCACACGACACTAACTCGTAGACTCATTCTTCAAAAGGCACGCTGTCACAACTTACGTCGCTCCAACGGCTTGTACGCACACGGTTTCAGATTCTATTTCACTCCCCTTACGGGGTTCTTTTCACCTTTCCCTCACGGTACTAGTCCGCTATCGGTCATCAGAGAGTATTTAGGCTTAGCGGGTGGTCCCGCCAGATTCATACCGGATTCCTCGAGTCCGGTATTACTTGGGATACCAATAAAGAGTTAATCACGTTTCAGCTACGGGGGTCTCACCCTCTGTGCCTGGCTTTCCCACGCCATTCACTTACGCAATTAATTTTTTACTCTTTGAACTAACGGCAGTCAGTTCTAACTGGTCCCACAACCCCGATACTGCAACGCCTGCCGGCTTGGCACAGTATTGGTTTGGCCTCTTCCGCGTTCGCTCGCCACTACTAACGGAATCACGGTTGTTTTCTCTTCCTGTGGGTACTGAGATGTTTCACTTCCCCACGTTCCCTTTATCTGCCCTATATATTCAGGCAGAAATAACCAGACATTACTCTGGCTGGGTTTCCCCATTCGGAAATCCTCGGATCAAAGCTCGTTTGACAGCTCCCCGAGGCTTATCGCAGCCTACTACGTCCTTCATCGGCTTCTGATGCCAAGGCATCCGCCATGTGCGCTTAATAATTTGACCACAAAGATGCTCGCGTCCACTGTGTAGTTCTCAAAATACGGGCGGTACTCAATAAAGCCTTGAAGACCTTTTCGATAAATCGAATGGTTTCTTCGCCTTATTAAGTCCAGAGGTTTGGCCTTTTCAGCCGTCCCCTCAGGACCCAACAACGTGCCGAGTTGATTTCTTAAACAGAGCCAAGTTTCCACTCTCCGAAGAGCTGTACTAATGGATGAAAAATATAAAAACCTAAGTCAATGCTCCACTTATGAGCTCACCTGCTTATTGCTGAAACCTTTGTCCAGCGCATGTGATTGCTCCTTAGAAAGGAGGTGATCCAGCCGCACCTTCCGGTACGGCTACCTTGTTACGACTTCGTCCCAATCACCGATCCCACCTTCGGCAGCTCCCCCCTTACGGTTGGGCCACTGACTTCGGGTGTTACCGACTTTCGTGACGTGACGGGCGGTGTGTACAAGCCCCGGGAACGTATTCACCGTAGCGTTGCTGATCTACGATTACTAGCAACTCCGACTTCATGGGGTCGAGTTGCAGACCCCAATCCGAACTGAGACTGGCTTTATCGGATTCGCTCCACCTTGCGGTATCGCAGCCGTTTGTACCAGCCATTGTAGCATGCGTGCAGCCCAAGACATAAGGGGCATGATGATTTGACGTCATCCCCACCTTCCTCCGAGTTAACCCCGGCAGTCTCCTGTGAGTCCCCAACTAAATGCTGGCAACACAGAACGAGGGTTGCGCTCGTTGCGGGACTTAACCCAACATCTCACGACACGAGCTGACGACAACCATGCACCACCTGTATACAGACCTTGCGGCTATGACATTTCTGCCATATTCCTGTATATGTCAAGCCTTGGTAAGGTTCTTCGCGTTGCGTCGAATTAAGCCGCATGCTCCGCTGCTTGTGCGGGGCCCCGTCAATTCCTTTGAGTTTTAATCTTGCGATCGTACTCCCCAGGCGGGGCACTTAATGCGTTAGCTGCGTCGCAGAAACCGTGGAAGGTTCCCACAACTAGTGCCCACCGTTTACGGCGTGGACTACCAGGGTATCTAATCCTGTTCGCTCCCCACGCTTTCGCTCCTCAGTGTCAGTAATGGCCCAGAGACCTGCCTTCGCCATTGGTGTTCCTCCTGATATCTGCGCATTCCACCGCTACACCAGGAATTCCAGTCTCCCCTACCACACTCTAGCTCGCCCGTATCGAATGCAGGTCTGGGGTTAAGCCCCAGATTTTCACATCCGACGTGACGAACCACCTACGAGCTCTTTACGCCCAATAATTCCGGACAACGCTTGCACCCTATGTATTACCGCGGCTGCTGGCACATAGTTAGCCGGTGCTTCTTCTGCAAGTACCGTCACTTTCGCTTCTTCCTTGCTGAAAGCGGTTTACAACCCGAAGGCCTTCATCCCGCACGCGGCGTCGCTGGGTCAGAGTTCCCTCCATTGCCCAATATTCCCCACTGCTGCCTCCCGTAGGAGTCTGGGCCGTGTCTCAGTCCCAGTGTGGCCGGTCGCCCTCTCAGGCCGGCTACCCGTCGTCGCCTTGGTGAGCCATTACCTCACCAACAAGCTGATAGGCCGCGAGGTCATCTTCAACCGAAAAACTTTCCAGACCCGCAGATGCCTGCAGGTCTCGTATCCGGTATTAGCCCCGGTTTCCCGGAGTTATCCCAGTGTTGAAGGCAGATTCCTCACGTGTTCCTCACCCGTTCGCCGCTAATCCTTCCCCGAAGGGATCTCATCGCTCGACTTGCATGTGTAAAGCACGCCGCCAGCGTTCGTCCTGAGCCAGGATCAAACTCTCCATAGAAAGTTTTATCTGGCGTACAGACAAACAAACTAACGTTTATTTTGTCTTATTACCAAAGGAAATCAACGGGTATAACTTTTAACGGTCATACCTCATTGAAGTATTTATTTGCCGTGGATATCTATCAAAGCAGTGTAAAACACTGGTTTCTTGCTACTAAAAGCATGACAAATAGAGCCACATATTGGCATTGACTTATTAGCACGCTGTTGAGTTCTCAAGGTACGGATGCGCACTGAGTCCCAGGATTTCTCCTGTTTTTCAGGGCAGACCGCCAAACCTAGTGCATACACGCAGGCACGGTCAAACCGCGCTCAATGAAGCTCTAGATCTGGGAATCAATGCTGTTCGGCCTCAATCGTCCGTTTCACAGCAAGAGGGAAACTATAACCCCCAGGCCCAGGGGGGTCAAATCGGGGTTTTCGGAGCTTTTCGACCACTTCTGATGCATCAAAAAACGTTGGCCCGCTAGCGTTTTAGGCCAAAAAGGTCGATTTTTAGATCAGCTCCACAGCGGCTAAGTCTCGCTTGCCTTTTCGCAAAACCGCATATTTACCGCATAAAAAGTCAGATTTTTGAGGTGCAAAATCTTCTCCGAAGATCTTTTCATTATTGAGATATGCGCCACCTTCTTTAACAATACGGCGCGCTGCTGATTTTGAGTCAACAACACCAGTTGCTGCTAAGAGATCCACCCAGGTTGGAATCGCATCATTTTTCGACACAGTCGTGCGAGGTAGTTCTGCCAGTGCACCTGCCAATGTTTCTTCATCAAGTTCTGTGAGATCTCCCTGACCAAATAACGCCTTTGCGGCTGCTTCTACTCGATCAGTTGTTGCTTGTGAGTGCACGAGTGCAGTTAATTCACGGGCAAGGGCGCGATGGGCTTCACGCAAACCAGGATTTTCCTTATGTGCATTTTCAAGAGCCGTAATTTCCTCATGAGATTTGAAAGAAAAGACCTTAAGGAAGTTGATGACATCTTTATCATCAGTGTTTAACCAATATTGGAAGAAGGCATAAGGAGAAGTCATCGCAGGATCTAGCCAGACTGATCCCCCAGCTGTTTTACCAAACTTAGTTCCATCGGCTTTGGTCAACAGTGGCACAGTGAGTGCATGACCACTTCCCTGCTCAACGCGGCGAATCAAATCTAAGCCAGCAACAATGTTGCCCCATTGATCTGAGCCGCCTAATTGCAATGTGCAGTTATTACGGCGGTAGAGTTCTAAGAAGTCATAGGACTGCAAAACTTGATAAGAAAACTCTGTGTATGAAATTCCACCAGCTTCTAATCTGGCCGAGACTGAATCTTTAGAAAGCATCTGGTTGACACTAAAGTGCTTGCCAATATCGCGCAAAAACTCAATGGCACTCAAGGGTGAAGTCCAATCAAGATTGTTAACAACAATGGCCTTATTTTTAGCTTCACTAAAATCCAGGAAGGCTGAAACCTGTGTGCGAATACGATTGACCCAGCCCTCAACGATTTCAGTGCTGTTGAGTGTGCGCTCTTCATTCTTACCGCTGGGATCTCCCACTAATCCTGTAGCACCGCCCACTAGGGCAATAGGAGTGTGACCAGCTAATTGAAAACGGCGTAGAACAAGAAGAACTACGAGATTGCCCACATGTAGTGATGGCGCAGTTGGATCAAAGCCCACATACAAAGTGATGGGTTTTTTCAATGATTCAAGCAGAGCCGCCTCATCAGTGGACTGGGCTAATAGCCCGCGCCAGCGTAGATCTTCTAGAAGGTTCATGAACTCATCATCTCTGAAAAGGCCTTCGCTTTGTCGGCTATTTTCTTAGATTGCGTCGCATTTTCTTTAAGCGCGCTCTTAATTTGCTCAGCCACTAACGCCGGCGCAGTTCCTCCGGCAGTTGTTCGTGAACTCAATGCTCCGGCCACGTTTAGCACGTCTCTAACTCCCCCATCTAGAGATGGATGGATAGATTTAAACTCATCATCGCTAAGTTCATGCAATTGACGTGAACCCTTTTCACACAACGCAACACATTTTCCAGCAGATTCATGCGCAGTAGCAAAAGGAACATTCTTTCGAACCAAATAATCTGCAATTTCTGTAGCAAGAGAGAAGCCAGTTGGTGCTGCCAGCGCCATTTTTTTGCGATCAAAATCGGTAGTGGCAACCATGCCAGTTACTGCGGGCAACGTTAGGAGCAATGTATCGATACTGTCAAAGAACGGTTCTTTATCTTCTTGCAGATCGCGGTTATAGGCAAAGGGCAATCCCTTAAGCATTGTCATGACCGAAACCAGATTGCCAATCAGTCGACCAGATTTGCCTCGTGCAAGTTCTGCCATGTCTGGATTTTTCTTCTGAGGCATAATCGATGAACCCGTTGAGTATTCATCGGCCACTTTTGCCCAAGCAAACTCAGTTGAAGCCCACAACGTCCACTCTTCACCGATGCGAGATAAGTGCAGACCAATTGTTGCGCAGATGAATAATGCTTCGGCAACATAATCACGATCACTAACGGCATCAATACTGTTAGCAAAACTAGAGTCAAAACCAAGCTCTTTTGCAGTGTGTGCTGGATCTAGTGGAAGTGAAGAACCGGCAAGTGCACCAGCCCCAAGAGAGCTCACTGATGTGCGCTTTAACCAGTCGTTAATGCGATCCAAATCTCTTGCAAAAGCATGTGCGTGCTTAGCTAATTCATGTCCAAATGAAACGGGCTGTGCATGTTGAATATGAGTAAACCCTGGAGCACTATCGTTGACATACTCACTGGCCTTGTTCAAAATTGCACTATTCAGCGCAGTTATTAATGAGGCAACTTCCAACATGTGATCGATGGCAAAGAGACGTAGATCAGTTGTGACTTGATCATTGCGAGAGCGCCCAGCACGAAGTGCTCCCCCAACTGCGCCCAGCTTGGCAGTTAGCCCACGCTCCAAAGCGCTATGAACATCTTCATCATCTGCTTGCGCCACAAATGAGCCCTTTGATACCTCAACTGCTAATTCTTTGAGAGCACCGCGAATAGCTGCCGCATCTTCCTTTGCTACCAACTTGCTGGATTCCATAACAGATAAGTGAGCTAGGGATGAGCGAATGTCATAAGGAGCTAAACGCCAGTCAAAGTGAGCACTGCGAGAGAGTGCAAAGACAGCATCAGCTGGGCCATCACTAAAGCGTGCACCCCAGAGCGCCATTTACTTTCTCCCATTCTTAGTTGCTGCGTAAGCGAGTAATTCTTTCGCTAATTGCGCTCCACCTGTTGCTTTCTTGGACACAAGGATAATCGTGTCGTCGCCTGCAATCGTGCCAATAACACCTGTGAGATTGGCGTGGTCAAGTGAACTTGCAACGAACTGAGCAGCTCCTGGTGGTGTGTGAATCACGGCCAAGTTGGCGCTGTGATCAACGGAGAGAATCAACTTTGATGGGACAGGATTGATACGAGAGAGAGCGTCATCAGAGGACTCTCTAATTTGGTAGACAGATTCACCATCTCGACCACGAGCACGAACCGCGCCAATTTCTTCGAGATCTCTACTAGCAGTTGCCTGAGTAACTCGATATCCACTCTTCTTGAGTGCCACAACTAAATCAGACTGGGAATGAATAACTCCAGATTGAATCAGTGCAATAGCCTTAGCTCTGCGCGCAGAAACATTCGTTGCATTACTTGCCATCACTGATCACCTTTCTAAAGATGGAAACGAATTTCACGAGCTGCGCCTGAGTAACAATGAGAGCAGGTGCAATTCGAATAGTTGATTCATTGGCCGCATTAACTAAAACCCCAGCCTTTGCCATCTTGGCCGCAAACTCTTTTGCAGTAGGTGTATCCAACTCAATTCCAATCAGCAAACCAGCTCCGCGCACTTCCTTCACACCTTTGACCATCGCTAACTCTGTTAAAAGATATTCATGATGAAGAACAGTCTTTTCAATAAGTTTCTCTTTTTCAATGACTGCGATGGCTGCAAGACCTGCCGCTGTAGTTACGGGATTGCCGCCAAAAGTTGTGCCGTGATCTCCGGCCTTAAAAAGTGATGCTGCTTTTCCGAGTGCGATCATCGCCCCTAATGGCAACCCACCACCTAATCCTTTAGCCAACGTAATCACATCAGGCTTTATCCCTGAGTACTCATATCCAAACCAATCACCTGTGCGACCCATGCCTGTTTGCACAGCATCAATTACTAACAACACACCATATCTATCGCAGAGTGTTCTCACCTGTGCCAAATAATCAACTGATGGAATGATCACTCCGGCTTCTCCCATGATTGGCTCCAGAATCACCATTGCAGTCTTTCTTGATATTGCACGGCGCATCGCTTCGATGTCACCAAATGCAACATGCTTAACACCTTTAACCAGAGGCAAAAATGGTTCGCGCTTTGCAGGTTGGCCTGTCAGTGAAAGTGCACCCATAGTTCTTCCGTGGAAAGCACCTTGCGCAGCAATAATCCGACTACGTCCTGTGCGACGAGAAAGCTTTAGCGCCGCCTCATTAGCTTCAGCGCCAGATTGGCAAAAGAAAACACGGGCACTCTTATCACCGCTCATTTCAACTAACTTTGCCGCTAACGCTAGGGCGTTGGGATGGGCATAGAAATTGCTCACATGACTTAACTGTGCAATCTGCTTGCTAACCGCCTTCACAATTGCTGGATGCGCATGACCCAATACACTCGTTGCAATTCCAC
The DNA here is from genome assembly GCA_002284895.1 of Actinobacteria bacterium IMCC19121. GTDB lineage: Bacteria > Actinomycetota > Actinomycetes > Nanopelagicales > Nanopelagicaceae > Planktophila. The sequence goes on along the minus strand of CP015605.1, from coordinate 1,023,432 downwards.
CTAAAAAGTCTAAGTACTGTTTTCCATCAGCATCAGTGACGACGATTCCTTTGCCCTTTACAAGAGCTATGGATGGCACACCATAATTATTCTGTGTTGTGCTCTTCCACTGCTTTATGAGATCTGTGTTTTTCATGCGATCACCAATGTTCCACCTTTACTCAGCAATGCATCCGCAAAGCTATTTGGATCCGTGCCATCAATAATTCTTACCGCTTTGGCACCACTTGCAACTGCGTCCAGTGCAGCTTGAACTTTAGGTGCCATACCTTCGGCAAACCCTGCCTTTATAGAATTAAGCTCATCCGATGAAATAGATTCAATCAAAGATGAAGTATCTGGCCAACTACGATAAATCCCAGCAACATCAGTCATAACGATGAGTGCAGAAGCATCTAACGCTCCAGCAATAGCTGCAGCAGCTAAATCAGCGTTCACATTCAATCCACCAGAGCCGGCTTCATCACTACTAATGGGTGCAACGACTGGAACTATTCCTTTACGGACTAATTCGTTTAGCGCCGAAACATCGACCCTGACAACATCGCCCACTCGCCCTAGATCGGCATTACTTCCATCTACCAATCTAGTTTTCCTTCTCGCGATCAGAGTTGGCAGTGTGCGACCAGATAGGGCTTGCGCCTTAATTCCACCTTTAACAAGAGTTTGTGCAACCTTTGGGCCGACTTCATTAGCTAGGACTGTCTCAACAACTTCAAAAATCTCGGGAGTCGTGTAGCGAAAGCCACCAATGAATGAACTCTCAATTCCTTTAGTTTTCAACGCCGCATCGATTTGAGGTCCGCCGCCGTGCACAACAACAACGTATTCCCCTGTTGCTTGAGCAGCCGCAATTGCCTGAGCAAATGCCCCGTCTTCATCCTTCATGGCATGGCCACCGAATTTAACGACGATCATGTTGAATACGCCGAGTTCTCATGAACATAGTCATGTGAGAGATCATTAGTCATCACAGTTGCACTTGCATTGCCAACCTTTAGATCTATGACTATTTCTACCAACCGATTACTGAAATCTACGTCGTTCTTATCGGCATCCGGTGCGCTGTTAGAACAAACTTGAACACCATTAAGCGCGACATCAATGGTTAGCGGATCCATATGGGCATCTGCTGTGCCAACGGCAGCTAACACTCTGCCCCAGTTTGGATCTCCACCAAAGATTGCTGCCTTGAGTAAGTTGTTGCGAGCACATGCTCTGCCTACTTCAACAGCATCCTTTTCACTCACTGCACTGTTGACTGTAATCGCAACTGACTTGGTAGAGCCCTCAGCATCTTCTATGAGTTGTGCCGCAAGTGAACCGCAAACTTTCATTAACAGTTCCTCTAATTCTGAATCAGAGAGTGTCTGTCCTGAGGCACCTGATGCCATAAAGAGCACTGTGTCATTAGTTGATGTACAACCATCTGAATCAATTCGGTTATAAGTTCGATCCGTTACTTGTGCAAATATCTTGGCCGCATTTGAACTGACAAGCCCATCCGTCATAACAACCGAAAGCATTGTTGCTAAAGCCGGAGCTAACATTCCGGCACCCTTGGCAATACCTGCTACTTCAACTTTGCCTAGGCTGGCTTGTGCAATCTTTGGCACTGAATCCGTTGTCATGATGGCTTGTGCGCACTCCTGAAGTGACTCAGACTTAAGAACTGATGCAATAGATTTAATGCCACTTTCAATCTTTGCCATTGGTAGTAATTCACCAATGAGGCCAGTGGAACAAACAACCACTTCACCCGATGAAACTTCTAGTAACTCCCCTACTAACTCGGCAGTTGCATGAGTGTCAGCAAATCCTTGAGGTCCAGTGCAAGCATTGGCCCCGCCGGAGTTGAGCACTACTGCTCTAACGATCTGATCTTTAACTACTTGCTTGCTCCAAATGACCGGTGCTGCAACTACTTTGTTTGATGTGAAAACCGCTGTGCCGAAAAAGGACGGCCCTTTGTTTTCAATAAGCGTTAAATCAAGTGCACCTGTGCTTTTTAAGCCTGCAGCACATGCAGCTCCCACAAAGCCTTGAGGTAGTTTCATGCGCCTAAGCCATCAGTTGATAGACCAGAACCTTCATGAAAACCGGTAATGATGTTTGCATTTTGTATTGCCTGACTTGCTGCGCCTTTTCCTAAATTATCCAAGGCAACACTGATGACTAAACGGTCAGTGTGTTCATCAACAGCAACCTGGATTTGAACCTTATTGGATCCAGTAACAGAACCTGTCTTAGGCATCTGACCAATAGGCAACACATCCACGAAGTATTCTCCTGCGTAATGCTTTGCAAAAAGTTCGTGTGCTTCTTTTGAATTCATTGGCTTGTTCAACTTGGCAGTAATTGTTGCCAGAATGCCACGGGGCATTGGTGCAAGAATTGGTGTGAAAGAGATCTTCACCGGCTTTTTTGCAATAGCTGACACAGCCTGCTCAATCTCTGGTGTGTGTTGATGAACTCCGCCGAACTTATATGAGGTCAAAGAGCCCATCACTTCACTTGCAATCAGATTAATCTTGGCGCTTCTACCTGCCCCAGTTGTTCCTGATGCTGCGACAACAACAACATCGCTAACATCAACATGATTAACTGCAGGTGCAATTCCTAAAGTAATGGCGGTTGCATAGCAACCAGGATTGGCGACTTTGCTTTCCTTAGCGATGGCTTGACGTTGTCCCGCGCTAAGTTCAGGTAACCCATATACCCAAGCTCCGGCATGGACTCCCCCATAGTATTTCTCCCACGCAGAAGCATCTTCTAATCTGTAATCTGCACCAAGATCAACAATTTTTGTAGCAGCTGGAAACTTTGCAATAAGTGAGGCTGACTCACCATGTGGCAGGGCGATGAAAACTAGTTCGATATCTGAAAAATCAATCTCTGAAACAGCCAAAAACTTTTCACCGCTGTGAGTTGTTAGGTGCGGATGGACGGATGTGACTAGCTCGCCAGCATTTGAATGGGCGCTAATGGCCGTAACTTGAAAATGGGGATGTACTGCTAGCAAACGAAGGAGTTCTCCCCCGGCATAGCCACTTGCACCGATGACCGCTGTTTTCATGGCCCTAGGATATCTTCTAGTTGATATTTATGCAAACACCTGCATATTTATGCGGTGCGGACTACTGCCCCACACTTCTTGGCCGCCACCGCAGTAGCTGCCTCACGCATGGCTGAAACCTCATCGCCAGTTAACGTGCGATCAGGTGCTCTAAAGACCAGAGTGAAAGCTAGAGAGATCTTGCCATCGCCAATCTTGTCGTAGCGATCAAAGAGAGAAATAGATTCAAGTAAATCTCCAGCACCCTCGGTTAACGCCGCTTGAACTTCAGCTGCCGTCACCTTCACATCAACAATTAAGGCCACATCTTGCAACGCTGCAGGCATAGTTCCAACACGTGTTGGGCGTACGAGGGAAGAATCTGGAAGCGCGCTTAATCCAACAGCAAATGCCACACTTCGCTCAGGTAATCCATATTTAGCAATAATTCGTGGGTGAAGCTCTCCGGCATGTGCCACAGCTTTTCCATCAACGATTAATTCTGCGCATCGACCAGGATGCCACGGTGCAAAATCAGAGTGCTTGATACTCCACTCCAGATTACACAGCGCCAAAATATCTTGGGCATATTCAATTGCATCGTGCCAGGTATATGCGCGAGCTTTTCCTTGCCAATTCTCATTCTCAACTTTTCCTACGAGCAAACCAGCCACGTGATAAGCCTGTGGAGGAACGGAAGCAAAAATCTCTTCAATTACTTTTTCACTTGGTCGCTTGGACAAGTCAGGTGAAATTGCAGGTACTAATTTCTGAGCACTTCGGAAAATGGATCCCATTTCAAAGATTGCAAAATCTTTCGCCCCGCGGCTGATATTGCGCTGTGCAACCTCAATCAACCCCGGAACTAGATGCACTCGCATCAATGGAAACTCTTCCGACATTGGGTTAGCAATTGCATAGGTTGAAGCACGTTCGCCAACAAAGCCCATCGCATCAATAGTTTCTTGGTTTGTGAATGGGAAAGTTTGAACTTCGGCTAAACCACGACTTGCAAGCATTGTCGCAACGGCTCTGCGACGCTTTTGAGTTGGGGTTAGTGATGCGTGTAGAGGTCGTGGTGGCAAGATAGAAGGAATTTTGTCGTAACCGATCATGCGCGCTACTTCTTCAGCAAAATCTGCAACACCAACTAAATCTGCGCGCCATGATGGTGGATCAACGGTCCAACTCTTCTCATCCACATCGCAGCCAATAAGGCGAAGGATGCGGGCTACATCAGCATTTGAAACCTCAAAGCCCAGAATCCTAGATATGTATGTGGGGTCAATCTTCACAACTGCCGGGTAAATCGGCTCGCCTGCCACAACAGTTGCCACATGAACCGCTGAGCTGTGTTCGGTGAGTAGTTGAACGAATCTGGCAGATGCGAACTCGGCCAATGAAGGATCAACGCTTCGTTCTAAACGCCTTGATGCCTCTGATGAGAGTTTGTGTCTGCGTGAATTCTTAGCAATACACACGGGATCAAATCGAACAGCTTCCAAAGCAATCTCAGTCGTAGTTTGAGTGATCTCCGATGAAAGCCCACCCATAGTTCCAGCTAATGCCAACGGTTGATCATCATCACACACCATCAAATCATCTGGATCTAATGTGCGCTCTTGCCCATCCAAGGTAACAAATTTTTGTGCCTTGCCAGCGCGTTTAACTGTGAGCCCACCTTTGATTTTTGATTTATCGAAAGCGTGCAATGGTTGGCCAAGTTCTAACATGACGTAGTTAGTAACATCTACAACAAGTGAAATAGAGCGCATTCCCATCTTTTCAATTCGTCTGCGCATCCATAGGGGCGTTGTGGCCTTTGGATCAAAATTAGACATTGTTCGGAGATAGAAAACAGAGGCTGAAGATTTATCCTCAATCTTTGCACTCACACCTTTGCCGGTTTCTGAGAACTTTAGTGAACGCAGCGCATCGACTGGATCTGTAAACGTAAGTCCAAGTGAGCCAGCAACCTCACGTGCTATTCCTCGAATGCTCAATGCATAGCCGCGATCTGGATTAACTGCCACATCAAAGATCACATCGTTAATCTGCAAGCCTTTGATTGCATCGGCACCAATCTTTGCATCGTCTTCTGAGAAAACCATGATGCCAGCATGCTCATCACTAATGCCTAGTTCGCGAGCAGAGCAGATCATTCCATTAGAAGTTTTGCCATAAGTCTCACGGGCACTAATTGCAAAATTGCCAGGCAACACAGCTCCTGGAAGAGCTGCAACAATCATGTCCCCCACTGCAAAATTAGTAGCTCCGCAAATGACGTAGCGCGTTTCTTTTTCGCCACAATCAAGACCCACATAGCGAATCGGTTTCTTATGTTCAGTTAACTCTTCAATTGAGAGAACCTTTGCAAACTTAAGTGGGCCAGTTAAATCAGCGCCTTGGTAGATGATTTCTTCAACTTCAAAGCCAACTCGAATAAGGCCATCAGAGATCTCATCTGCACTTACTTTTGCAGGGATGTCTACAAACTCTTTAATCCACGATAGAGGTGCGCGCACTAGAGTCCCACTCCGAACTGGCGCGTAAAGCGCAGATCTCCTTCAACAATGTCATGCATATCTGTAATGCCATGTCTCACCATCAAGGTTCGCTCTAATCCCATACCAAAAGCAAAGCCACTGTAGACATCGGTATCTATCCCGCAACTTTGCAGAACCTTTGGATTGACCATTCCACAACCGCCCCATTCAATCCAGCGATTGTTAAAGAATATGTCGACCTCAGCACTTGGTTCAGTGAATGGGAAAAATGATGGGCGAAGCCGAGTTGTCACATCAGGACCAAACATATGACGGGCAAAGTTATCCAGCGTTCCTTTGAGGTGGGCCATCGTGATGCCCTCATCAACAACTAAGCCTTCAACCTGATGAAAAACTGGACTATGCGTTGCATCCAACTCATCTGCTCTAAATGTTCGCCCAGGACAAATGACATAAATAGGTGGAGTCTGAGTCAGCATCGTGCGAATTTGAACAGGTGATGTGTGAGTTCGCAGGACCATTCCAGATTCAACTGGCTCAACAAAGAATGTATCCTGCATTGTGCGAGCTGGATGATCTGCAGGAATGTTGAGCGCATCAAAGTTCAACCACCCTGATTCAAGCTCTGGTCCTTCGGCAACTGCATAACCCTGCTCAATAAAGAAATCTGAGACTTCATTTTTAATAATCGAAATCGGATGTAAACCACCACGGTGTCTGCGATTAACGGGCAAAGTAATATCGACAACTTCTTCCAGCAAAACTTTCTTATCGCGCTCCGCTTCAAGTTTTTCTGTTGCCGTAGCAAGTGCTTGTGCAATTGCGGCCTTCGCATCCCCAATAATTTTGCCAAAGCTAGCTTTTTCATCTGGCGACAAGGATCCAAGTCCTCGTGAAGCAAGAGAGATAGGTGCCTTGTCTCCAGCGTGGGCTAAGCGAGCAGCTTTAAGCGAATCTAAATCTGTAGCGGCGCCAAAGGCTGCTTGGGCATCTTTAACCCATTGTGAGACATCTTCTTGGCGCATAGAGCGAACTCTATCCTGTGAGAGTTTAGGAAGATGGGATATTTGCTAGGTGATACATAACAATGGTTGCCGCCGCTGAAAGATTCAGGCTTTCGGCATTACCGGGCATCGATATTTTGACTTGCTCAATAGAAGATATGCCTTGGGCAGTTGCTAATCCCCTGGCCTCATTACCAAATATTGCTACACAATCCTTAGTGATCTTCAGGTCCTTGAGTGATTCTTGACCTTCTGCAGCCAGAGTGAAGGCTTGAACACCCAAAGCGAGAACTGTAGATAGCTCTATGTTTTCAAATACAGGTGTGTGCCAGAGCGAACCTGCAGTACTACGGACAACTTTCGGTGAGTAAAGATCCACACTTCCTGGAGATGTAATAACAGCATCTATTCCAAAAGCATCAGCCGAGCGAATGATGGTTCCAGCATTACCTGGATCCTGAATCTCTGAGAGATAAACAAATTTACGTTTGCCATTGAGAGTTATTGAGTCTAGAGAATTATTTGGAATAGAACACACGGCCAGAATTCCTTGAGGCGTAATGGTTTCTGACATCGCCTTCATGACGTCATCACTTACTTCAATGACATTAAACGCTGATAAATCAGAAATCTGTTCTACTTTGATTCGCCCACTTGGTGTTACATATAAAGTTTCAATACGTGGACCGGTTATTGCCACCATTGCTTCACGAGCACATTGCAATCCCTCTGCAACAAAATGGCCTGAAGATTTACGTTCTTTTGTGCCCCTAGAACCAATTAGAGCCTTAACTCGCGCGATATGTGGCGAGTTAAGGCTCTCAATCATTGGGATCTATTAAGCAGATACAAGGCTCTTGCGAGCAACATCAACAAGTGTCTTGAAAGTAGCTGGATCATTTGTTGCTAGATCTGAAAGAACACGACGATCTACTTCCACTCCAGCAGCCTTAAGGCCTTGGATGAAGCGGTTGTATGTAAGACCATGCTCGCGGCATCCAGCGTTAATGCGCTGAATCCATAGGCGACGGAAATCACCCTTCTTGTCTTTACGGTCGTTGAATGCATAAACCATTGAGTGCGTAACTTGTTCCTTCGCCTTTGTGAAAAGACGGGAACGTTGTCCGCGATAACCACTGGCACGTTCTAAAGTTGTGCGACGCTTCTTAGCAGCGTGAACTCCGCGTTTTACTCTCATTTAATTCACACTTCCTTACTTCAAGCCAAGCATGCGCTTGGCAGTCATCGTTACGGTTGGCTTTGCTGACTTCTCAGTTGAGAGACGGCGGGTGACTCGTGAAGATTTGTGCTCGAGTAAGTGGCGCTTTCCAGCACGCTCGTGCATAACCTTTCCAGTACCTGTGATGCGGAAAGTCTTCTTCGCACCACTATGTGTTTTCATCTTTGGCATTTCTTACGCTCCATCCGTTGTCTCTGCTGCGGCATCGGCCTTTGCCTTACGCGCTGCTTTTGCTTCAGCTACTGCTTCTGTCTTCTTCTTTGTTGGGCCTAACACCATTGTCATATTTCGTCCCTCTTGTTTAGGGGCGAACTCAACAAAGGCAAACTCTGCGACATCTTCTGCAAGACGTTGCAATAGCTTGTAGCCCATCTCAGGTCGCGTTTGTTCGCGGCCGCGGAACTTCATCGTCACCTTCACCTTGTCGCCACCCTTGAGAAATTTCTCAACCTGATTGCGCTTTGTCACGTAATCATGAGTTTCGATCTTTGGTGTTAAACGCACTTCCTTCACCACAATGTGGGTCTGGTTCTGTCGCGCTTCCCGTGCCTTCTGTGCAACTTCGTACTTATATTTTCCGAAGTCCATGATCTTGCAAACGGGTGGATTGGCTTCTGGTGCGATTTCGACTAGGTCGAGACCAACTTCATCAGCCATCTTTAACGCTGTATCGATATCGACAACTCCAACTTGCTCACCGGTGTAACCGATAAGACGAATTTCGGGTGTGCGAATTCGATCATTAATGCGCGGGTCAGTTGTGATTTGTGCTCCTTCGGCTTCGTTTAACGCTTTGGTCTAACAGCGCTGCATGAGAAAACCGCAAGGAAAAAGAGAAGTTAATCTCTCATCCGACAAACCAGCTCGCACTAGTGGCGAAGAAGGTGGGAGCGGTAACTCCTCTTGCAGTGATTATTAGGCCACTGGTCTGGGGCAAAGATTACCGGCTGTGGGCTAAAAGGTGAAATTGAGGCCCAAAGTGCGCTTAGGCACCCATGGCATGGACGCCACCATCAACATGGATGATTTCAGCAGTGGTCTTAGGAAACCAATCTGATAGCAGAGCAACAACGGCCTTAGCAGCAGGCACTGGATCTGTGACATCCCATGCCAGTGGAGCTCGCTCATTCCATACTTTTTCAAACTCATCAAAGCCTGGAATAGATTTTGCAGCCATTGTGCGAATAGGACCTGCGGCAACTAAATTCACTCGAATATTTTCAGCACCTAAATCTCGCGCCAAATAACGAGATGTTGATTCCAACGCAGCTTTTGCAACACCCATCCAGTCATATTTTGGCCAAGCAACAGTTGCATCAAAATCAAGGCCCACAACTGATCCACCGCCAGTAAAGAGCGGTTTTGCAGCCATCGTCAAAGATTTCAGCGAATAGGCAGAGACATGCATGGCAGTTGAAACATCTTCCCAAGAAGTATTGAGGAAATTGCCACCAAGGGCTGCCTCTGGAGCAAATCCAATTGAGTGAACAACACCATCTAGACCATCTGGAAAATGCGCACGCACTCGTGATTCAAGAGCGGCTAGATCTGCCTCATTTGTAACATCGAGTTCAATGATGGCCGCCGGTTGTGGCAAGCGTCCTGCAATGCGTGTTGTTAATGAGAGAACGCGACCGTAGGAAGAGAGAACAACTTGTGCACCCTGTTCTTGTGCAAGACGGGCAATATGAAAAGCAATGGAACTATCTGTAAGTACTCCCGTAACAAGAATCTTCTTGTCATCTAGTAATCCCATATCAGTGACCCATTCCTAATCCGCCATCTACTGGAATCAACGCTCCAGAGATATAGCTAGCTTGCGGTGAAGCGATAAAAGTAACAACATCGGCAATCTCTTGCGCAGAGCAGAAACGGCCTAGAGGAATAGATCCAGCGATTTCATTTCTGCGTTTTTCATCCAAAGTCGAAGTCATATCTGTTTCAACAAAGCCTGGCGCAACAACATTTGCTGTGATGCCACGACTGCCAATTTCACGAGCAAATGATCTAGCCATACCGACAAGGCCAGATTTGGAAGATGAGTAGTTCACTTGTCCTGCAGAGCCCAATGCTCCAACGACTGAGCCAACAAAAATCAAACGACCCTTTTTCAATTTCAAAAGACCCTTGGTTGCCCTACGTGCCACGCGAAATGCCCCAGTCAAATTTGCATCAATAACTGATTCAAAATCCTCATCACTCATGCGCATCACAAGACCATCTTTGGTGATTCCTGCATTAGCAACAATGATCTCTGGAATTCCCCACTGGGCTTCAATCTCATCGAAAGCTTTATCGACACTCTCTGTACTGGTCACATCCATGATCACGGACTTAAAGCCAGTTGGCGCGCTTCCACTTCGGTATGTAACAACGACATCATGGCCTGCGGCTGCAAGTGAGTGCGCAACTGCTAAACCGATCCCACGATTTCCACCTGTTACCAAGGCCACTGAACTCATAGCCAAAACTTACTGGTTACCGCTAGGTATTCAAAAGAAGCGCATCCGTGCGCCTAGCACTACTCTTCATACATGGCTAAGAAGAAGAAAGTTTTCGCGATTACTGATGCGCCCTTAGCCCTGACCCGCGATCAATCCGCTCGCCAAAAAAGGTATTTCATTTCCATGATGGTTCGAACTGCTTGCTTTGTCTTAACCGTTGTTTTGCCTAGTCCCTATCGTTGGATCGCACTCGCCGGAGCCGTTGGTCTGCCATATTTTGCCGTGGTCATCGCAAATGCCGGAAGAGAAACTATTTCGCGTAATAATCAGATTATTGAAGAGAAACCTTTATCTCTCGATTAATCATGGAAAAAGCTCGCGAACCATATGCTGTTCTTAAATCATTTATTGCACTCGCCCTAATTGCTCTCTGCCTGATTGCAGCCCAATGGCAATATCACCGTGGGGTAGATAGGCATGCACGCAATGCGATGATTGAAAAACATATTGCACTTGCGCCAACTTCTCTAGACGCAGTCAAGGATTCACCGCTTGCAGCTGAGTGGCAGAGTGTCACGACTCAAGGCGTTTTTGACTCAACTAAGCAAATACTTCTGCGCAATCGCTATAGCGAGGGCGTGTATGGCTTTGAAGTTCTCACTTTGTTTACAACCCAAAATAATGAAAAATTCTGGGTAGATCGAGGTTGGGTAAAAGCGGGAGCTAATGCCACAATCGCACCGACAATTACTCCCCCTCCAGCAAATCAAGTTTCGATCACTGGTCGGTTGCGTTTAGATTCTTCACTTCCCCGAGGATCCTTTTTTGCACTTCCAGCTGATGGAAGCGGCCTTATTTCTAAACTCGATGCGCAATCCCAACTCAATACCGAGGATTACTACATCGATCTCTTAGGTGGATCTGAAAGCTCACTCACACCAGCAGTATCTGCTCAACTTCCAGAACTCAGCGATGGCCCTCACATGGCGTATGCCTTGCAGTGGCTCTTCTTTGCTGGCTTAGTTATTTATGGGCGAATATTAATTCGCCGCACCCGTTAAGTCCTGACGGTTATAGAGGTCTGCATATAGACCGCCGCGTGCCACAAGTTCATCATGCTGACCACGCTCAACTATCTGACCCTTTTCAAGAACAAGAATTTGATCAGCATCTCGCACCGTGCTCAAACGGTGGGCAATAACAATGCTCGTGCGACCCTTCAAAGCGCTCTGTAAAGCAGCCTGAACTAGGGCCTCATTCTCTGAATCTAAATGCGCCGTCGCCTCATCAAGAATGACGACTGAAGGAGATTTCAGAAGTAAGCGAGCAATAGCCAAACGTTGCTTCTCTCCACCAGATAAACGGTGTCCACGCTCTCCCACCATTGTGTCTAGCCCGTTTGGTAGCGACTTAATCAACTCCCAAATCTGCGCTGACTCACATGCAACGCGCATTTCATCTTCAGTTGCATCGTTTTTGGCATATCGCAAATTCTCTGCAATTGTTTCGTGAAATAGATGCGCATCTTGCATCACAACACCTATTGCACCGCGTAAAGACTCTAGAGTCAGATCACGAATGTCATGTCCATCAATTTCAATAGAGCCCGTTGTCACATCATAGAGACGCGGCAACAGTGCACTGATTGTAGTTTTACCGGCACCAGATGGACCAACTAATGCAGTTAACGTTCCAGGTGCTGCAGTAAATGAAAGGCCCCGAAGTACTTCCCCACTTTGAATCGTCTCGGGCTTTGCAGCTGATTCAAGGGATGCAAGTGAAATCTCTTCTGCACGCGGATAAGAAAAACTAACATCTTTGAACTCAATCTTTGGATGAGTTGGTTTCAACTCAATGGCATTCTCGCGATTCTTAACCATAGGTTCTAGATCTAATACTTCAAATACTCGTTCAAATGAGACAAGTGATGTCATCACATCAATGCGCACATTCGATAGCGCAGTGAGTGGACCATAGAGTCTTGCTAGCAGAGCGGTAATCGCTAGCAAAGTTCCAACAGTTACTCCCCCATTAATTGCTAAATGCCCACCAATACCGTAAGCAAAAGCTGTAGCGATTGCTGCAACGCTAGTAAGTGCAATAAAGAAAAGACGGTTGAGCATTGCCATCTTTATCCCAATATCGGCGACCTTGCGCGCTCTAGACCTGAAGTATTCCCGCTCTCTAGAAGGCTCACCATAGAGAGCAACAAGCATTGCGCCAGAAACATTGAATCGCTCAGTCATCGTGCTCGACATCTCAGCATTGGTATTGAAGGAATCTCGTGTTAATTCTTGAAGTTTGCGGCCAACCCATTTGGTTGGGATCAGAAATACTGGCAAAAGCAAAAGTGAAAAAATCGTAATCTGCCAAGACAAAATCATCATGGTCACACCCACTAAAACCAAACTCACAACATTGCTGACAAGGCCTGACAAAGTTGCCGTAAATGCCTGCTGGGCCCCCATTACATCCGAATTGATTCTAGAAATAAGCGCACCTGTTTGTGTGCGAGTAAAGAAAGCGATGGATTGTCTTTGAACATGGCCAAAGACTAATGATCGAAGATCATAAATTAGACCTTCACCGATTCGAGAGGAGAAATAGCGTCCCAGCATGCTCATTGCTGCATCAGCGATAGCAAGTAATCCAACAAGTATGGCTAAGCGTGTTACCAACGCACCATCTTTTGGAATAACACCCTTATCAATGAGTTGGCGCAAAAGTAATGGCGTAGCCACGATTAAGGCAGCGTCCACGACAACTGTAAAAAGGAAGATCCAGATGCTGAGGCGATATGGTTTTGCAAATGTAAAGATTCGCTTTACTGTGCCGGCTTTGAGTTTTTGCTGCTTGACCGATGGGTCTGCAGTCATTGATCTGTGGGTCATCCAAGCCGCATGCATTGACATGTGACTACCTTATTGAGTTATACCTCAGACAGTAAAACCGAGAGCGCGAAGCTGATCTCTTCCATCATCAGAAATCTTGTCTGGGCCCCAAGGTGGCATCCAAACCCAGTTAATCTTCACATCTGTTGTCATGCCCGCTAACGCTGAACGCGTCTGATCCTCAATGACATCTTGAAGAGGGCATGCAGCTGAAGTCAGCGTCATATTTAAAATTGCGATATTTGCTTCATCGACCATAACGTCATAAATGAGTCCTAAGTCGACAACGTTAATTCCCAATTCGGGGTCGACAACGTCCTTCATTGCCTCTGTTACATCTTCAACACTCGTTGTCATTTGCTCTCTCCCTGTGACTGAATCGCTGCATCTTTAAAGGCCATCCAACCAAGCAGTGCGCACTTTACACGACCTGGAAACTTTGAAACGCCGGCAAATACCACTGCATCCTCAAGAACTTCTGGATCTCCAGCTGCTGTGCCTTTGCTTGCCATTAACTCTGAAAAAGATTTAACAATCGCATCGGCTTGTTCCAAAGTTTTGTCGGTAACTAAGTCACTGAGCATTGAGACACTGGCCTGTGAGATTGAACAGCCTTGACCGTCCCATGTGATTGAAGTGATGACATTGTTTTCAACATTAAGATTCAAAGTGATTTCATCACCACAACTTGTATTCACATGGCTCACCTGGGCCGTGTAAACAGGATTGAGTCCTTTATGTTGTGGGTGCTTGTAGTGATCAAGAATCACTTCCTGATACAGCGAATCTAGTTCCACTAAAATCTCCCAAAGTATTTTTGAGCACCTAATAAGGCTTCTACTAGAGCATCGACATCACGCTCATCATTGTAGAGATAGAACGAGGCACGTGTAGTGGCTGGAACATTCATGGCCCGAGCTAAAGGCCAAGCACAGTGGTGTCCTGTGCGCACAGCAACACCCTGACTATCAACGTATTGACCAATATCGTGCGGGTGAATTTCTGCAAGTGTGAAGGAAACTGTCGCACCCCGAGCAACATTTTCTAATGGGCCAACAATTCTAATTCCATCTATTGACGACATCTTCTCTAATGCATATCCAGTAAGGGCAATCTCATGTTCGCGAACGGCGTCCATTCCTAGCTCTGATAGATATTTGCATGCAGCGCCAAGACCAACGGCCTGTGCCATGTTTGGCACGCCGGCTTCAAATTTTTGTGGAACCGGAGCCCATGTTGCAGTCGTCATTGTTACATTTTCAATCATTGATCCACCGGTAAGAAAGGGTGGAAGCTCATCTAGAAGTTCAGCTTTACCCCACAGAACTCCCACACCAGTTGGGCCAACTGCTTTGTGTCCCGAAAAAGCCAAAAAATCCACATCTAGTTCAACAACATTCACACTCATATGTGGAACGGACTGGCAAGCATCTAGAACAACTACTGCACCAACTTCATGGGCTCGCTTAACGATTGCTTCCAGTGGATTAATCGTTCCCAAAACATTTGATTGGTGCGTAACTGCAACAACTTTGGTATTAGCAGTAATAACCTGATCAATATTTGAAAGATCCAATCTTGAATCCTGCGTGACATTAAACCACTTAAGCTGCGCACCGGTGCGAGCAGCTAATTGCTGCCAAGGTATCAGGTTAGCGTGGTGTTCCATTTCAGTAACAACGATGGAGTCAGATGCACTTAAGGCGAAACGATTTCCAGACAGAGCATTTCCCATTGCATAGGCAACCAAGTTGATTGACTCGGTGGCACTTTTTGTGAAGATAACTTCACTTTCTTGTCCACCAATAAACTTAGCCACTATTTCGCGGGCACCCTCATAGGCATCGGTAGCTTCTTCAGCTAGCTGATGAGCTCCACGATGAACGGCAGCGTTGTGCTTTGAATAGAAATCACTCTCTGCATTAATGACAACCCACGGCTTTTGCGCCGTTGCCCCGCTATCTAAATAGACAAGCCTTTTACCATCGCGAATAGTACGTTCAAAGATTGGAAAATCTTTACGTACTTCCGCGACAGAAAAACTCATTAGATCCTTACTTACTCACGTAATCTGCGTAGCCGTTGGCCTCTAGTTTGTCTGCTAGATCTGGTCCACCCTCTTCAACGATTTTGCCGTTAGCAAAAACGTGAACAAAGTCAGGCTTGATGTACTTCAAAATACGCGTGTAGTGAGTGATAAGCAATACCCCGAGATCATTATTAGCTTTTGCTCGGTTAACACCTTCAGAAACAATACGAAGGGCATCAACATCTAACCCTGAATCAGTCTCATCAAGAATGGCCATCTTTGGCTTAAGTAGCTCAAGCTGCATAATTTCATGGCGCTTCTTTTCGCCGCCAGAAAATCCCTCATTAACATTGCGTGTAGCAAATGATGGATCCATGTTCAACGCTTCCATTGCACCCTTAACTTCGGCGACCCATGTGCGAAGCTTTGGAGCTTCACCACGAAGGGCAGTTGCTGCTGTGCGAAGGAAGTTAGAAACTGAAACGCCTGGAACTTCTACTGGGTACTGCATGGCTAGGAATAAGCCAGCTTTAGCACGCTCATCAACAGTCATATCCAAAACATCTGCGCCATCCAAGGTAACAGAGCCACCTGTGATTGTGTACTTAGGGTGACCTGCGATTGAGTAAGCAAGAGTTGATTTACCAGATCCATTAGGACCCATGATTGCGTGCGTCTCACCTGACTTGATTGTTAGGTCAACACCTTTGAGAATTTCGACGCTACCGTTTTCAGTATCGACTGAGACTTGTAGTCCGCGGATTTCTAGAACGCTCATTATTTTCTCTCTTCTACTCGTGTACTAAATCTCAACCGTGACGGAATTTCCGTCGATTTTTACTGCATATGTTTCAAGGCTTATGTTCGCCGGCAAGGTCAACGCCTCACCAGTTCTCAAATCGAATTCAGCACCATGTAGCCAGCATTCAATTTTGAAATCTGTAACTTCACCCTCTGATAGCGAAGCCTCTGAGTGAGAGCAGGTGTCATCAACTGCAAAGACTTCATCGCCCACTCGGGCAACACAGATGGTCCTGCCATCTTTTTCAATCTTGACCGGCTTGCCGACCTCTAATTGATCCAATGTTAAGTCGGCCATTTATGCACCAGCTCTTTCAAGTTCGCCATCTATGCGCTCCATGAGGCGCTCTTGCACTTCTTCGTTGCCAATCTCTGTGATGATTTCATTGAAGAAACCACGAACAACAAGGCGACGGGCATTTTCTAATGTGATTCCACGTGACATCAAGTAGAACAACTGCTCATCATCAAAGCGGCCTGTAGTACTTGCGTGTCCGGCGCCAACGATTTCACCAGTTTCAATCTCAAGGTTGGGAACAGAATCAGCGCGTGCTCCATCTGTCAGCAAGAGATTTCTATTGAGCTCATAAGTGTCAGTACCTTCGGCAACTGCGCGAATTAAAACATCACCGATCCACACTGTGTGAGCATCTCTGCCAGCAAGTGCGCCCTTAAAGTTCACTCTAGATTTAGCATTTGGCACAGCGTGATCAACGTGCATACGGTGCTCAAAGAACTGTCCGGTAGTTGCGAAATACACTCCAAGAAGTTCTGCTGATGCACCAGGTGCTGTGAATTCAACAGTTGGAAGGATGCGAACTACATCTCCCCCAACAGTTACAGTGATTGATTTGAATGTTGCATCCTTATCAACCACTGCGTGGTGGCGAGCCGTGTAGACACTCTTTGAATCAAACTCCTGAAGGGTTACAAAAGTCAGCGATGAGCCAGCAGCCAATGAAATCTCTAGATCTTCTGCCAGCAATGTATCGCCAATGTTTTCAACGATTACTGTTGCGACAGCATGAGTACCTAGTGAAATACGCACTCTGGAAAGTTCAGCTGAATCAAGGGCGCCAGCTGAGCGAGTCAGAAATATTGGTTCTTTGATTTCAGCATTTGCATCAATCGAAAGATGTGCAACATCAGAGACTTCTCCACGGATGCGCTCGATGATGACATCATCGCTCACAGCAAGAGGTGCCAAAGATTCACGAGTGAAGCTGGCACCTTGAGGTAATCCCGCCTTGGTCACAAGGGAGTTACGGTCTCCAACAATGGCTGAGCCATCATGTAAACCGTGCAAGCGCTTTATCGGTGTAAAACGCCAAGCCTCTTCGCGTCCCGTTGGGGTTAAGTAATTAGTAGTTAAAACAGACATTAACCAACAGCACCTTCCATTTGAAGTTCAATGAGGCGATTGAGCTCTAAGGCATATTCCATAGGTAGCTCACGTGCAATTGGCTCAATGAATCCACGGACAATCATTGCCATGGCTTCATCTTCAGTTAATCCACGAGACATCAAGTAGAAGAGCTGATCATCAGAGATCTTTGAAACAGTTGCTTCGTGACCCATTGAAACATCATCTTCTCGGATATCAACATATGGATATGTGTCAGAGCGAGATATTGTGTCAACTAGAAGTGCATCACATTTAACTGTGCTCTTAGAGTGGTGAGCTCCCTCTTGAACTTGGACAAGTCCGCGATATGAAGTACGTCCACCATTTCGTGCAACAGATTTAGAGATAACAGATGATGATGTGTATGGCGCAGCGTGAACCATCTTGGCACCAGAATCTTGGTGTTGACCTTCTCCAGCAAAGGCAAGAGATAACGTCTCGCCCTTTGCGTGTGGACCCATCAAAAAGATTGCTGGGTACTTCATCGTTACCTTCGAACCAATGTTTCCATCAACCCATTCCATGGTTGCACCCTCAGCACATGTTGCGCGCTTGGTAACCAAGTTATAAACGTTGTTAGACCAGTTTTGAATTGTGGTGTAGCGAACGCGCGCACCCTTTTTCACAATGATCTCAACTACAGCTGAGTGAAGTGAATCTGACTTATAGATAGGGGCTGTACAGCCTTCAACATAGTGAATGTATGAATCTTCATCAGCAATGATTAATGTGCGCTCGAACTGCCCCATGTTCTCAGTGTTAATGCGGAAATATGCCTGCAAAGGAATATCCACGTGAACACCCTTTGGAACATAGATAAATGAACCGCCAGACCACACAGATGTATTAAGAGCTGCGAACTTGTTATCGCCCACTGGGATAACAGTTCCGAAGTACTCTTTAAACAGCTCTGGATGCTGCTTGAGCGCGCTATCTGTATCAAGGAAAATAACGCCTTGCTTCTCTAGATCCTCACGGATTGAGTGATAAACAACCTCTGACTCATATTGGGCAGCAACACCTGAAACTAAGCGTTGCTTTTCAGCTTCTGGGATACCTAGACGATCGTAAGTGTTCTTAATTTCATCAGGTAGGTCTTCCCACGTTGCGGCCTGTTTTTCTGTAGAGCGCACGAAGTATTTGATTGTGTCGAAGAAAATTCCAGAAAGGTCAGAACCCCAGTTTGGCATTGGCTTTTTCTCAAAAAGTGCAAGGCCCTTTAAGCGAAGGTCCAGCATCCACTGTGGCTCTGATTTCTTTGACGAGATATCGCGCACGACATCTTCATTCAGGCCGCGCTTAGCATTTGTGCCTACATCGCTCTTATCCGACCAACCGTATTCGTAGTTGCCGATACCTTCGAGTTCTGGATGTGCGATTGTCATGCACGTACCTTTCGCTTTGTTGTAGCTGTTGTTGTGGGTATAAAAGTTGTGCACACTCCATCACCATGTGCAATTGTTGCTAAACGCTGAACGTGAGTACCTAGTAAACGTGAGAGTGCTTCAGTTTCTGCTTCACATAACTGGGGAAATTCAGATGCAACGTGGGCAATTGGACAATGGTGTTGACATAGTTCTTCACCCATTGGCTTCTTTGCAATACTTGCGGCGTAGCCCTGCTCAGTGAGAAATTGTGCAAGAGCTTCAGTTTTATTGCTTTTCTTAGAAAGAGCTACTGTCGCCTTTCGCTCAATGTCATCTGCGCGAGACTGAGCAAAATTGGAAACTAAGTGTTCTCCTGATTGGGCAGACATAAACTTCAATGCAGCTACCGCTAAGTCGTCATAAGAATGTTCGAATTGTTCACGGCCCTTATCGCTCATGACAAAAACTTTTGAAGGCCGACCTCTACCGCGGTTGATCGCAGAATGTGGTTCACGTGCTTGTAAAACTCCATCTGCAACAAGTAAATCAAGATGGCGGCGAATTCCAGCAGGGGTTAGACCTAAGCGCTGACCTAGAACGGCAGCCGTTGAGGGGCCGTTTTCTAATATGGAACGCGCCACTAAGTCCCGGGTGCGAAGATCATCACCTGGAACTGGGCTTGTTTGGCCGCTCATTTTCACAACAGTATTGTGTCGTAATTCGACACCTTCGGCCACTCGGCCCGCCTGAGCACCGACTAGCCATAGGGTTGGGCCATGGCATCCACGCGCGCGGCCCGAGCCTTAAAACCTCTGACTCTGGCCCTTTTAGTTTCCCAAGCTGCCATCGTCGTAACCGGAGGCGCAGTGCGCCTAACTGGATCGGGCCTGGGCTGTCCTACGTGGCCCGAGTGCACGCCAGGTTCATATCTACCAGTTGAAAACCAAATCGAGGGAACGTTCCACTCGTGGATTGAGTTCGGCAACCGCTTACTCACATTTGTTCTAGTCATTTTTGCACTTGCGACATTGATCGCAGTATTTCGTGCGGGAAGAAAAGATTTACGCGTTCTCGCAGCTGGGCAATTTTTAGGAATATTTGGTCAAGGTGTTCTTGGTGGTATCACCGTACTAACAAATCTGAATCCACTATCGGTAGCTAGCCACTTTTTGCTTTCAACAATATTGATTGCTGCAGCCACTTCACTTCACTCGCGACGCAGTGAGCCAGCAGTCAAGGCTGGTGTGCAGGCGGGTTTAAGTAACTATTCAAAGGCTCATGTAACTTGGTCAACAATTGTAATTATTTTAGGAACAATCGTTACTGCCTCTGGTCCCCATGCGGGAGATATCGATGCACCCAGACTTGATATAAGAATTCAAGACACCGCAAGAATGCACTCCGTGTCTGTAATTATTCTGATGCTTTTAACAATCGCTTTCTATATGAGAAAAGACTTATCTGCGCTGACTAAGCACCGCATTCGTCTATTTTTTGTAATCTCACTTGCTCAGGGCGCACTCGGCTATATTCAATATCACCTAGGTGTACCTGAACTTTTGGTAGGACTGCATTTGTTAGGTACAACTTTAGTTTGGATTGGCGCGTGGCGAATCTGGCTATCAGTTCAATTTAGCGCAAAGGAAATGGCTCAATGAGTTCAATGTCTAATTGGTCAGAGATGGATGATCTGGTAGTTGCCCATGCTCGTGCCTTAGCAGCTGATGCAGTTCAAAAAGTCGGCAATGGTCACCCAGGCACGGCAATGTCATTAGCCCCAGTTGCTTACACGCTCTTTCAACGCCATCTCATTCATGATCCATCTGATCCTCAGTGGGTTGGTCGAGATCGTTTCATTCTCTCTTGTGGACACTCATCACTAACTCTCTACACACAACTTTTCTTAAGTGGTTATGGCCTTGAAATGAAAGATCTTCAAGAGTTTCGCACGTGGGGCTCACTTACTCCAGGACATCCTGAGTTTGGTCACACTGCCGGCGTAGAAATGACAACTGGTCCCCTTGGCCAAGGTGTTGCAACAGCAGTGGGTATGGCTATGGCTGCGCGCTATGAGCGTGGATTATTAGATCCACAGGCACCTGCAGGTAGTTCTGTCTTTGATCACAGCATCTGGGTGATTTGTTCTGATGGAGATCTACAAGAAGGTGTCAGCGCCGAAGCATCTTCTCTTGCTGGAACACAAGAGCTTGGTGCATTAAATGTAATTTATGATGACAATCGAATTTCCATTGAAGGCGACACACACAACGCATTTACCGAAGATGTCTCTGCCAGATATCGCGCTTACGGTTGGCATGTCATTGATGTTGCTGCTGCTTCTAACGGCAACGTTGATATCGCCGCCCTTGATGCTGCAATGGTTGCAGCTAAAAAAGAAACAACTAAGCCATCGTTGATTCGCATGAAATCTGTGATCGCATGGCCGGCACCAAAGGCGCAAGGAACTGCAGGCTCACATGGTTCAGCACTTGGTGATGAAGAAATTGCCGCAACTAAAGTAGCTCTTGGCCTAAATCCAGAGGAAAAGTTTGCAATGCCAGCAGATGTATTGGCACATGCTCGCTTAGTAAAAGATCGCGCCGCAAAAGTTCGCAAAGCGTGGGATGCACAGTTTGCAACATGGCAAACCAGTAACCCAGAGCAAGCAAAGCTATTGGAGCGCTTGCGCGCTAAGGCGTTGCCGGCTGGCTGGGATTCAGAGATCCCAACTTTTGCTCCCGGAAAAGATGTTGCAACTCGCGCAGCATCTGGTCAAGTCATTAATGCAATCGCTAAACACTTGCCGGAATTCTGGGGCGGTTCTTCAGATTTAGCTGGATCCAATAACACCAGCATTGATAGTGGTGGCTCATTCCTACCTTCATCCAGTGCCATTAAAGGCGCTCATCCTTACGGTCGAATCATTCACTTTGGAATTCGCGAACATGCAATGGGATCAATCCTCAACGGCATTGCTCTTCATGGGCTAACTCGCTCATTTGGTGGCACCTTTGCAGTCTTTAGCGACTACATGCGCCCAGCTGTTCGTCTTGCTGCTCTGATGAATATTCCTTCCACTTTTGTTTGGACTCATGACTCAATCGGTGTTGGTGAAGATGGACCTACGCACCAACCAATCGAACATTTCGCAGCTTTGCGTGCTATCCCAGGCTTAGATGTTGTTCGCCCTGGTGATGCCAATGAGGTCGCTGAGAGTTGGAAGAAGATTCTGACTCGTGGTCGCGCTGCTGGAATTCTGCTCTCTCGTCAAAATCTTACTGTCTTAGATCGCACAGATTGTGAACCAGCATCTGGGACGGCTAAGGGTGCCTACATTCTCAAAGATGCACAGAATCCACAAGCAATCCTTATTGCTACTGGTTCTGAAGTCTCACTAGCTATTGATGTGCAGAGCGCGCTTGCCAGTGAAGGAATTGCAGTTCGCGTAGTAAGTGCTCCATGTCTTGAATGGTTTAGCGAACAAGATCAAAGCTATAAGGACCAGGTACTTCCACCCTCAATTAAGTTGAAGGTGAGTATTGAAGTGGGAATCGCCCAAGGCTGGCACCAGTTAATTGGTGATAGTGGTATTGCAATTTCACTAGAGCACTACGGAGCTTCAGCTGATGCTAAGCGTTTATTCAAGGAATTTGGTTTCTCTGTTGAAGCGATCGTTACCAAGATTAAGGCGGCTCTATAAGTGTCTGTTGCAGATGTAGCCAAGGGTGGAACCTCAATCTGGCTCGATGATTTATCCAGAGCGAAGATTTCAGGCACCGATGCCCATTCTCTTCCATCGCGTATTGCAAAATCTGGCGTAGTAGGTGTTACAACCAATCCTTCAATCTTTGGCGCAGCAATTGCTGGTGCAGATGAGTATGCCGCCGATATAGCGGCCATGAAAAACGCTTCAGTCGATGATGTTGTTAAGAAACTAACTACTGATGATGTGCGAGCAGCCTGTGATCTTTTCAAAGATATCTACTCATCAACTAAGGGCGTAGATGGACGAGTAAGTATTGAAGTTGATCCTCGTCTTGCCCACGATACCCAAGCCACAATCGCCCAAGGCAAAGAGCTCTGGTCAATAATTGATCGACCTAACTTGATGATCAAAGTTCCAGCAACCATTGAGGGCCTTCCAGCAATCACCGCACTCATCGCCGCTGGCATCAGCGTAAACGTTACTTTGATTTTCTCAGTTAAGCGCTACGGCGCAGTAATCGATGCCTACATCTCAGGAATTGAAGCTGCGACTAATCCAGCACATGTTCACTCAGTAGCATCTTTTTTCATTAGCCGAATCGATTCATCTATCGACTCACTACTTAAAAAAGATGGCTCCGAAGCTGCAACCTCCCTCCTTGGAAAAGCAGCGATTGCTAATGCCCATCTCGCTTACCAACTCTTTGAAGAAAAGTTCTCCTCCCCTAGATGGCAAGCACAAAGTGCAAGAGGTGCACACAAGCAACGTCCTTTGTGGGCATCAACTGGCGTGAAAGACCCTGCCTATGATGACACTCGCTACGTTGTTGAACTCATTGCACCAGATACTGTCAACACCATGCCTCAATCAACATTAGATGCCGTTATTGATCATGGAAAAGTTCGCAATAACACGATTACTTCTAACTACGGCGCTGCAGTTGAAGTCCTCAAAGGTTTATCAGCTCTCAACATCTCACTAGATACGGTGACGACTGATCTTGAAGTTGATGGTGTCAAAAAGTTCGCCCAAGCTTGGGATGATCTACTTGCAAACGTGAAAGCAGCTCAACAAGGATGATAAAGATTTCAGGACATGCGATCAAAAACATTGATCGCAGCGATGTGCGTTATGTGGCGCTCACTCAGGTTCATGCACGTCTGGCTAAGAAGGACTCAACTATTTGGGGTCAGGCTGCACAAGCTGAAGCCTCCACTCGCTTAAATTGGATAGATCTTCCGGAAAGTTCTAGAGATCTCTTGCCTGCACTGGATGCTCTTTATGCAAAGCATCGCGATAAGACGAACGTGGTTTTGTGTGGCATGGGTGGATCATCACTTGGCCCTGAAGTGATCGCACAGAGTTTTAAGAGGAAACTTTTCATTCTTGACTCAACTGATCCTGATTATGTCGCCCATGCACTCAAGGCTGATTTGGCAAAAACCATTGTTGTCGTAAGTTCTAAATCTGGTTCAACTATTGAAACTGCTTCACAGCGCGCACTCTTTGAAGATGCATTCACAAAAGCAGGATTAACACCCCAAAACCATATGGTCATCGTTACTGATCCAGATTCACCTCTCGATAAGCAAAGCCGCGCAGCTGGCTTCACCGTTATCAACGCCGATCCAAATGTTGGCGGACGCTTTAGTGTTTTAAGTGCCTTTGGTTTAGTTCCATCAGCTTTGATCGGCGTGGATGTCTCTGTTCTCCTTGACAGCGCAAGTGATGCAAAAAGCGCATTCCTTAAAGATTCAACGCTAGTTGTAGATATTGCCTACCTTCTGGCCTATCACGCAGGTCAATACCTTTCCTATACCGATGATGGTTCTGCGATGCCCGGCTTAAGTGATTGGGCTGAACAGTTAGTGGCCGAATCAACGGGTAAGAATCAAGTCGGACGCCTTCCCGTGGTTATTGAAAAAGCTGCAACAAGTGCCAATGTATTTTCAATTGCATATGCCGGTTCTGCCGACCTAGTCGTTGAGGCAGAGCTTGCAGCGCAATTTATTATTTGGGAATGGGTAACCGCCCTGGTTGGCGCAGCACTTGAAATAGATCCATTTAATCAACCTAATGTCACTGAAGCTAAAGAGCAGACATCTGCATTACTCAAGGAATGGGGCGGTGTACTGCCCGTCTTTACTGCCCCCCACACCGATGGAGCAATTGAAATATTTGGAGATGGCGCTGATGTTGCCCACGCATTATCAACATTCATTCAAGGCATCCACAAGGATGGTTACGTAGCGATCATGGCTTATCTAGATCGCAAAGATGAAGCAAAGATTTCAGAGATCAGATACATACTTTCAGAGAAAATCGGCAAGCCAGTTACCTTTGGTTGGGGTCCACGTTTTCTGCACTCCACCGGTCAGTTCCATAAAGGTGGCCAACAAAATGGTTCATTCCTGCAAATCACTGGAACGCCATCAACAGATATTGCAATCCCAGGACAGATCTTTGGTTTTAAGACTTTAGTTGCAGCTCAAGCATTGGGTGATGGAAAAGCACTTGCCTCAAGAAAATACCCGCTCCTTCGATTCAATTTAACAAATCGCAGTGCGGGTATAGACCAACTTCTTGATGCTGTAAAAAAGATTTAGTCTTCGTCATCTCCACGAAGTTTGCGCAAAGCCTCTTCTAGAATCTTCTCGCCTTCAGCATCAGTGCGACGCTCCTTAACGTAGGCAAGGTGAGTCTTGTATGGCTCATTCTTAACTGGGCTTGGTGGGTTGTTTCGATCTCGTCCTGCTGGGTAACCACACTTTGGGCAATCCCACTCAGCTGGAATAACTACAGTTTCTTCAACTGCAAATGATGGACGAACTTCATGTCCGTTTGCACAAAAATATGACACATATGCGCGAGCAATCGAATCACCGCGTTCTGCCTCGCCCATTGGGCCGGCGCCGACTCGGCTTCCACGAATTGCACTTGCCATGTATTACTCCTTTTTAAATATGGAAAGAAAGGTTTTACTTAAGAACAAGACTTAAGGCAACAACGAGTGCGAACCAAAGGCCACCAACAACAATCGTGATGCGATCTAGGTTGCGCTCAACTACTGATGATCCACCGTAGTTTGTTGAGATACCGCCACCGAAAAGGTCGGATAGTCCGCTGCCCTTGCCCTTATGCAAAAGGACGAGCAGAATCATTAGAACGCTTGTAATGACGAGCAGGATTGATAGAGGTAATTTCACGTTGTCGAACTCCTTGTTTCGTAGAGGGTAAGGATACCTGCAAAATCGGCCGCAGCCTTACTCTGCTTGCGCGTGGAACTTCACAATCTTGGCTAATTCCTCTGGATCTAGGCTGGCTCCCCCGATGAGGGCGCCATCCACATCGCTCTTTTTCATGATTTCTGCGACGTTGGAAGACTTTACTGAACCGCCATAAAGGATTCGCATATTGGATGCGACCTCAGCTGATCCAATGTTTTCAATTTCTTCGCGAATAGCCGCACAAACTTCTTGAGCATCTTCTGGTGTAGCAACTTTGCCTGTACCAATTGCCCACACTGGCTCATAGGCAATAACAATCTTCTTTAGCTCTGGTTTAGTAAATCCTTCAAGGCCTGCGCGAACTTGGCGAATCACATGGCTAACGTGAGCCCCCGATTCACGAATCGCTAACTCTTCTCCAACACAGAAGATTGGAATAATCTCATTAGCAAGTGCAGCCTTGATCTTGCGATTAATTAATGCATCAGATTCACCATGAATAGCACGGCGCTCAGAGTGGCCGATAAGAACATATGTGCAACCAAGCTTGTGCAACATGGAGCCAGCGATATCTCCAGTGAAAGCTCCGCTTGCCTCTGGTGAAAGATCTTGCGCACCATATGTAAGGCGCAAGCGATCTCCATCAATCAAAGTCTGAATCGAGCGAATATCTGTGAAAGGAGGAATGATTGCAACATCAACTGCGTCATAGTCTTTGTCATCGAGTGAGTAAACCAACTTCTGGGCAACTGCAATCGCCTCAAGGTGATTGAGGTTCATCTTCCAGTTTCCAGCCATCAATGGTTTACGCATGAGTGCTCCTTATAAGCCAAGTGCTTGAAGACCAGGAAGTTCCTTGCCCTCTAAATATTCTAACGATGCTCCGCCGCCAGTTGAAATATAACCGAACTCTGAGTCTGCAAAGCCTAGAGCACGCACCGCGGCAGCTGAGTCTCCCCCGCCAACAACTGAAATACCTGAAACCTTGGTTAAAGCTGTGGCAACAGTTTTCGTACCGGCAGCAAAGTTTGCAAATTCAAATACGCCCATTGGACCATTCCAAAATACTGTCTTGCATTTTTCGATTTCAATGGCAAATGCTTTAGCCGACTCAGGGCCAATATCTAATCCCATTTGATCGACTGGAATTGCATCGGCTGAAACAAGAGTGGGTGTGGCATCGGCAGAAAAGCTAGGTGCAACAACGATGTCAGTGGGAAGAACCAATTTCACGCCGTTCTTCTTCGAACTTTCAATGAGGCTTTTAACAACATCGAGCATCTCATTCTCAACAAGTGATGTGCCGATTTCCTTGCCTTGTGCTTTAAGGAACGTAAAAACCATTCCTCCACCTATAGCTAGAACATCTACCTTGCCTAGAAGGTTTTCGATGACACCTAACTTGTCTGAAACCTTTGCTCCACCAAGAACCACTCCATATGGACGCTCTGGATTTTGTGTGAGTTTCTTTAGAACCTCAACCTCTGCTGCAACTAAGGTGCCAGCAACATGAGGCAAAAGCTTTGGTAGATCAAAAACTGATGCGTGCTTGCGGTGCACAGCGCCAAAGCCGTCGCCAACATAAGCATCGGCCAACTTTGCTAACTCTGCTGCAAACTCTGCCCGTTCTGACTCTTCTTTACTTGTCTCTGCGCCACTAAAGCGAATGTTTTCAAGAAGCAGAATCTGCCCTGGCTTTAACGCCGCAGCTGCGTTTGAAACAACATCGCCAACTACTGCACCTAGAAAAATGATTTCTTTGCCCAGTAACTCACCTAATCGTTTTGCTACTGGAGCAAGTGAGAGCTCAGGTTTTGCTTCACCCTTTGGACGGCCCAAATGCGCAGCGATAATGAGTGATGCACCTTTTTCAAGCAAAGCTTGAATAGTAGGAAGCGAGGCTTTAATACGACCATCATCTTTAATGACACCATCTTTTAATGGGACATTGAGATCACAGCGTAGAAAAACTCGCTTTCCCGCTACATCAAAGTGTGCAAGATCTGACATTAAAGAGTTTTGCCAACGTGTGAAATCAAGTCCACAAGACGGTTTGAATAACCCCATTCATTGTCATACCAACCAACGATCTTGACCTGGTTACCAATTACCTTGGTTAAACCTGAATCGAAGATACATGAAGATGGATCAGTGACGATATCTGAAGAAACGATTGGATCTTCTGTGTAGCTCAGGTATCCCTTGAGTTCACCTTGCGCAGCAGCCTTCATTGCAGCGTTAATCTCTGCAGCTGTTGCCTCCTTTGCAAGCTCCACAGTTAAATCTGTTGCAGAACCTGTTGGAACTGGCACGCGCATTGCATATCCATCTAGCTTGCCCTTGAGCTCTGGAAGAACCAAAGAGATCGCCTTTGCAGCACCAGTTGATGTTGGAATCATGTTAGTTGCAGCTGCGCGAGCACGACGTAGATCCTTGTGTGGGAAATCTAGGATGACCTGGTCATTTGTATAGGCGTGAATTGTTGTCATTAAGCCCTTAACAATGCCCCAGTTATCGTTTAGAACCTTAGCCATTGGTGCCAGGCAGTTAGTTGTACATGATGCATTTGAAATGATGTTGTGCTTTGAACCATCATATTTTTCATGGTTAACACCCATAACAATGGTGATGTCCTCATCAGTTGCTGGCGCAGAGATGATTACCTTCTTAGCACCTGCGCTAATGTGCTTTTGAGCATCAGCAGCCTTTGTGAAAATACCTGTTGATTCAACAACTACATCAGCTTTAACTGAGGCCCAAGGCAAGTTAGCAGGATCGCGCTCTGAGAAAACCTTAATTGTCTTGCCACCAACAGTGATTGAATCATCTGTGAATGTAACTTCTAGACCCAAACGACCCAAGATTGAGTCGTACTTGAGCAAGTGCGCCAAAGTCTCATTAGGTGTGAGGTCATTGATTCCGACAATATTGATATTTGGGTTTGTTAGAGATGCACGAAAGAAGTTACGTCCGATGCGTCCAAAACCATTAATTCCGACATTAATCACAGTACGTGTCCTTGCTACTAAAGGGGCTAGTAATAGAAAAGCCCAGCTGTTGGTGGTTCGTATGACTGCCACAACGCTGGGGTCTTGATGCAAATACTATCAGTGGCCATAGGCCTAACTTGCGGGTAGAAAAGGTGTTTAGTTCAACAAATCAGGCGAAAGCCCGCTCTCGGTATCAGGAATACCGAGTTCTCCTGCGCGTTTATCGGCCATTGCCAGAAGGCGGCGAATTCGACCGGCAATTGCATCTTTAGTCATCGGAGGTGTGGCAAGTGAGCCCAACTCTTCCAGTGATGCTTGGCCATGATTAATGCGAAGCTCACCGGCTTCTTTTAAGTGATCAGGAATTGTTGGTCCAAGAATTTCCATCGCTCGCTGCACGCGCGCTGCTGCTGCAACTGCAGCCCGAGCAGAGCGACGAAGATTTGCATCATCAAAATTAGCTAAACGATTTGCTGTTGCCCTAACTTCACGCCGCATGCGACGCTCTTCCCAAGCAAGCACAGATTCATGTGCACCAAGGCGTGTAAGCAAAACTCCAATGGCATCGCCATCACGAATAACAACACGATCCACACCGCGAACTTCTCTGGCCTTTGCAACAATTCCCATACGACGTGCGGCCCCAACTAATGCCAATGCAGCCTCTGGTCCAGGGCATGTAATTTCCAGTGAAGAAGAGCGCCCTGGTTCAGTTAGTGAACCATGTGCAATAAATGCTCCGCGCCATGCAGCCTCTGAATCACAGATGGCAGCTGAAACAACTTGTGGCGGTAGCCCTCTTACTGGACGACCATTGGCATCTACTAAACCTGTTTGTCTAGCAAGGGCATCTCCTGCTTCGATCACGCGAACAACATAGCGTGAACCTTTTCGCAATCCACTCGATGAAAGCACTGCCAAGTCAGATCCATGTCCATAAATATCTGCAATGTCTTTGCGAAGTCTGCGAGCACTTTGAGAAGTATCTAATTCAACTTCAATCAAAATCTTGCCTGCAGCTATGTGTAATCCCCCAGCAAAGCGAAGAAGTGAGGAAACTTCGGCTTTGCGACAGCATGGCTTAGTCACAGAAATGCGACTGAGTTCGTCCTTAACTGATGCTGTCATTGCCATGGGGTTATCCAACCAGTTTTGGACCCATGATGTGGCCCAAATGGAGAGTTAATTTTGAAACATCATGATGAACACTGCCTGGTGCCTTACGAATATCGGCTGCAATCACTCTTCCGCCCATTTTTGCTGCAGCTTCATCGAGGGCGACTGAATTTCGGACTACGGATGAATCCACCAGGCAGTAATCAATCTTTAATTCGGGGGCATATGAGTGGAAAAACTCTAGATGTTCTTCCGGTGTGGACCCTGCGAACTCTTCTCCTGTAGTTGAATTAGTGGCATCTAGATTGAGAATCAATATCTTTTTAGCTTTTGTGCGAAGCAACGCATCCTGCTGCATCGGAACCATCAGGTGTGGCATGACTGAAGAGAACCAAGATCCTGGACCCATGGTTATCCAATCGGCAACGCGAATAGCAGTCAGTGCCTCTAATCTCGCCTGCGGATTTTCCGGAATTACGCGCAAAGATTCAATGCGTCCCTTAGCTGTGGCAACTTCCTTTTGTCCTCTCACAACGATTCTGCCCGTTGAGGTATTAAAAGTTCCTTCAATATCTAATGCAGTTTCAGCCATAGGAAGAACTCGACCAATAACTTTTAGTAACTGACCAACGCGATCTAAACCAATAACTGGATCTTCATTCTCATTCCATAGCGATGCCAACAAGAGATTGCCCATTGCATGGCCGTTGAGCGGTCCATCACTTTCAAAGCGATGTTGCATGATGTTGGCCCATGTGCGACCCCACTCATCATCTGCACATAATGCAGCTAAGGCCATACGTAAATCACCTGGAGGCAAAATTGGAAACTCTTCTCGCAGTCGACCACTAGAGCCACCATTATCTGCAACAGTGACTACGGCAGTTATTTCATTTGTAAGTTGGCGAAGGGCAGACAAAGTTGCGGCAAGGCCATGGCCTCCCCCAAGTGCAACTACTTTTTGCACTATCTATTCTCGCCCAACGTCACGATGGGTTGCATAGGCAGAGCGATCATTAGAACTGAGTTGGCGTGCAATCTCTTCGGCAACTGCAACGCTTCGGTGCTTTCCACCCGTGCAACCAACAGAGATAGTCACATACTTTTTACCTTCATGCATATATCCAGGAACCATGGAATTAATGAGAGCAACATAATCTTTGACAAACTTACTCACACCTTCACTACCCAAAACCTTTTCACTTACTTGCCTCGTTAATCCGGTTAAAGGTCGAAGCTCAGGTATCCAATGTGGATTTGGAATAAAGCGACAATCCAGAACCAAATCTGAATCAACTGGGATTCCATACTTATAGCCAAAGGAGAGAACATTGATGCGAATCCCTTGAATTTTTCCGCCACCAAAAATCTCACCAATTCTCTTTTCTAGTTGGTGCACATTCAAATTTGTCGTATCAATTGCAATATCGCACTCAGCACGAACTTCCTCGAGTTTGGCCCGCTCGCGCGCTATTCCATCCATAATGCGATCGCCACCTTGTAATGGATGTGGTCTACGAGTGGATTCAAAGCGTTGCACTAAAGCTTGATCAGTAGCATCTAAGAAAACTAATCGAAATGCCGAACCATTCTTCTTTAACTCCGCTAAAGCTGCAGTTAACTCATCAAAGAAATGCCCTCCGCGGACATCCACCACAACTGCATACTCTTTGCCTTGAGAACCTGTGCCCTTACCAACTAAAGCTGGCAGTAACGCTGGCGGTAAGTTATCAACTACATACCAACCTAAATCTTCAAGAGCATGCGCCACCGTTGAACGTCCGGCTCCAGACATCCCCGTCAGGACTAAAGTCTCATTGCTCGTCATGGCTTTATCCTCTTACACCTGTCAAGAACCCATTCACACGCTCCATGCTCTTCTCCAAATAGGCCGGCAGCATCTCTTTGTGTTCAGGGTTTTTAGTCTCATACAGATAGTTCAGTAGAACCAGTCGACGCTGTAGTAGCAGGGAGTTCATTTGAGCCTTGGTATAGCTAGGTAGCTCGCAGACTGTTCTATACCCCTCCAATACTGCCGCTTCCTGCTCGGGAGTATCCAAGTAATACATAGTTATCGCTAAATCTTGATGTGGGATTCCGTAGCCACAATCATCAAAATCAAAGATGAAGAGCTCACCTTCATGCCACATCAAGTTCCAGCCATGCATATCGCCGTGAATGACTTGTGTGGGATTGGCGGCAAATAGATCTTGTGTATCAGCTTCTATAACGGCGATTGCCGATTTAATAGCGGTGAATTGCTCCTTGGTGAGCAAGCTCTTAGAACTAAGCAAGTAATCCTCAGTCCCCCACAACCAATCACTAAAGGTTGGAAGCTGGGCTTTTTCAGAAAGCTTAAACTCACGTGAGCTTTGATGCATCCGTGCCATTGCAGCACCAAGTCTGACCAATTGCTCATGAGTTGGTTCATCACCAATCTCTTCACCTTCAAGCCATGTATAGAGAATTCCATGAAGCGTGCGCCCAGATTCAGGATGAACAACGGAGGAAATGTAACTATCTTTGCTATTGGCAACCGGTCTTGCCACTTTAATCCCCGGGATTCTGGATACAAAGTTAACAAACTCAATTTCACCTGCAATATTGCCCACAGTGCGAGTTGAATTCACATTGATCCGCAAAGCGTATTTATCACCACTGCCTGTGACTACCGAAAAGGTGGCATTGAATTCGTAGTTGATGCACTTCACTTCAACATCATTGAGACCATAGCCAGCTAGCATTTCTCTTGCGCTCTTGCTAAAAGATTCTATTTGTTGCTCGCTCGTAGAATCAAAGAAGTCCGCACTCATTACTTACTCTCCACAATCTCACCTGTAGATGTATTAACTTGCTGTGAGCTCATCGCCGCAAGTTGCTCACCAATTACAGCTGCGATCTTGCTACCGATGCCTGGAGTTGCAGCGATATCTTCCACCGTTGCCTTACGAATCGCAGCTACTGAACCGAAGCGCTCCAGTAGGGCTTTTCTGCGTGCCTGACCAAGTTGTGGAATCTCATCTAGAACTGATTCCAACATGACTTTGGATCTGCGTGAGCGGTGGAATGTAATAGCAAATCTATGTGCCTCATCACGAATGCGTTGTAATAGATAAAGACCTTCACTTGAGCGAGGCAGAATCAGTGGATCAGATGAACCTGGAACCCACACTTCTTCTAATCTCTTAGCCAACCCACACAGTGCGATATCTGTAATACCTAATTCAGCCAGAGCACGTGCTGCTGCATTTACCTGTGGCTGCCCACCATCAACAACAATGAGTTGTGGTGGATATGAGAACTTGCTCAACTTTCCACCCAGTTCTGCCACTTCAGCCTCATCTACAGATCTATCATCAAGCAAACGCTTTAATCGACGAGTTATCACTTGATGCATGGCCCTGGTGTCATCGAAGCCCTCATCAGTATTGATGATGAATCTGCGGTATTCACTCTTTTTGGCTAATCCATCTTCGAAAACCACCATTGACGCAACCACTGATGTGCCCGAGATATTTGAAATATCAAAGCATTCAATGCGAAGTGGTGTGCGGCTTAGATCCAGTGCCTCTTCTATCTCAAGCAGTGCCTTGCCACTTACTGCGGCGTCATTGGCGCGCTTACTTAAGAACTGAATCAGTGAGTACTGGGCATTTCGTTTAACAGTTGCCAGAATCTCAACCTTCTCCCCGCGCTGTGGAACCTTCAATGAAACCGGTGCACCACGCAAACCACTGAGCCAACTCTCAAGAGCAGTTGCATCTAGCGGAAGTTCATTGATAAGAATCTCTGCAGGAATATCACTCGGTGCACTCTGACTATAGATCGAGTAGAAAAGCGCACCCATCTCATCATCGCCTTCTAGGGATTTGCTTTGATCCACAATCCATGAACGTGAGCCCTTGATGGCGCCGCCTCTAACAATAAATATCGACCCAGCGGCATGTGCTCCGTCATGGTGAATGGCAACTATGTCTGCCGTTAAATTCTCCGGCAGTGCTGCCTCTGCAGACTCCTGCGCCCGCTCAATTGCATCAATAGAATCTCGAATCTTGCTAGCCCGCTCAAACTCTTCTCGACTAGATGCCAGCTCCATTTCGGCGCGCAGCGTGGGAACGATGTCGGTATTTCCATTGGACATGAAATTTACTAAGCGATCAGAGAGGGCTTTGTGATCTTCTTTACTAATCCACTCAACACAAGGTGCGGCACACTTGCCGATATCTCCGAGCAAACATTGCCGTTTAGTTCGCTTAGCTCGTTCAAAGTTACTTGTCGTACAGGAGCGGATAGGAAAAGTCTTTAGAACAACATCGAAGGTACTGCGCAGTGCCCAGGTATGTGTGAAGGGCCCAAAGTATGAAATTCCAGGACGTTTAGATTTACGAGTGATAAATACCCTTGGGAACTCTTCTTTGTTTGTAATAGCAAGATACGGGTAAGACTTATCATCTCTAAATTGCACGTTGTATTGCGGTGTATATTGCTTAATCCATGAAAACTCTAGCTGCAGAGCTTCAACTTCTGTATCAACTATCGTCCAATCAACTCGCACGGCTTGATGCACCATGCGGTAAGTCTTCTCAGCCAAATTACCCTGAAAGTAATTACTCAAGCGATTCTTTAGATTAATTGCCTTGCCAACATAAATGACCGTATCCGTTGCATCATAAAATCGATAGACCCCAGGAAGTTTAGGAATATCCGATGGCCGATAGCTCTGGGGATCTGCCATATCGATTACTTCTTAGTCGCTACTTTGCGATTACTAGCCAAAATTTCACCCAAGAACTGTCCGGTGTAACTGGCCTTTACTTTGGCTACATCTTCAGGAGTTCCTTGGGCAACTACTAGTCCCCCTCGGAATCCGCCTTCTGGTCCCATATCAATTACCCAGTCGGAGGATTTAATGACATCTAAGTTATGTTCGATAACTACAACAGTATTTCCTGTATCAACCAAGCGATTGAGAACACCGAGCAATTTGCTCACATCTTCAAAGTGCAGACCAGTCGTTGGTTCATCCAATACATAGATCGTGCGGCCTGTTGAGCGACGTTGTAACTCTGTAGCTAGCTTCACGCGCTGAGCCTCACCACCGGAAAGTGTTGGTGCTGATTGACCTAAGCGCACATATCCCAAACCAACGTCATTGAGAGTCTTTAAATAGCGGGCAATTGCTGGCACAGATTCAAAGAAATCTGCTGCCTGTTCTATCGGCATATCCAAAACATCTGCAATAGTTTTACCCTTGTAATGAACTTCCAGAGTTTCACGGTTATATCTGGCGCCATGACAGACCTCGCACGGAACATACACATCAGGTAAGAAGTTCATCTCAATAGTGATCGTGCCATCACCTGAACAGTTCTCACAGCGTCCACCTTTGACGTTAAATGAGAAGCGCCCCTGCTGATAGCCACGAATTTTGGCCTCTGAAGTTTCGGCAAATAAAGCTCGCACCTTGTCGAACACACCCGTATAGGTTGCAGGATTAGAGCGAGGTGTGCGACCAATAGGTGATTGATCAACGTGAACTACCTTGTCCAGTAAATCAATTCCCGTAACTGTGCGATGTCGTCCAGGAACTAATCGTGCTCCATTGAGTTTATTGGCAAGAGTTGTATACAAAATATCGTTGACCAGAGTCGATTTGCCTGAACCGCTCACACCCGTAACTGAAACAAAGACTCCTAGCGGAACCTCAACATCAATATTTTGTAGGTTGTTCTCCTTTGCACCTTTCACAACTAGTTGGCGCTTTGGATCCACTTTGCGTCGCTTAGCCGGAATAGCAATTGATTTACGGCCAGAGAGATAAGCACCTGTAATAGATTCCTTGGAGGCAATGAGATCGTCATAGCTACCTGAAACAACAACTTTTCCACCATGCTCACCGGCACCTGGACCAATATCAACAACCCAGTCTGCAGTTCTAATCGTCTCTTCATCGTGTTCAACAACAATAAGTGTGTTGCCTAAATTGCGAAGTCGAGTCAATGTATCAATGAGACGACGGTTATCGCGTTGGTGTAATCCAATACTTGGCTCATCCAAAACATAGAGCACGCCAACTAATCCACTACCAATCTGTGTAGCAAGGCGAATTCTCTGTGCCTCACCACCAGATAGTGTTCCCGCTGGACGAGCGAGAGATAAATAGTCCAAACCAACATCGAGCAAGAAGCCAAGTCGTGCATGCACTTCCTTCATGACTCGTTCAGCGATTTGAGCTTCACGCTTATTGAGCTTGATCGCCTTGAGAAACTCCGCGCACTCCATAATGGAAAGCTCGGTAATTTCACTGATGTTCTTATCACCCAAGGTGACCGCTAATACTTCAGGCTTTAGGCGTGCACCCTTACAAACATCACATGGCGTCTCGCGCATATACGCCTCGTACTTATCACGGCTGTAATCACTATCTGTTTCACTGTGGCGGCGGTGAATAAATGGAACTACTCCTTCAAAACCAGTTGTGTAGTTCTTGGTGCCGTAGCGACCCTTGTACTTCATCTTAATTTCATACTCATAGCCATTAATGATGGCATCGCGCGCTTTCACAGAGATCTTTTTCCATGGAGTATCAAGTGAGAAGGAAACATCCTTTGCTAACGCCTCAAGCAGTCGAAGGAAGTAGTCAGATGATTGCCCACCTGACCAAGGCGCAATAGCACCCTCATTAATCGAGATTGAGTCATCAGGAATAATCAAATCATTATCGACTTCTAACTTGGTTCCAATTCCAGAACACTCAGGGCATGCACCAAATGGAGAGTTAAATGAGAATGAACGTGGCTCTAACTCCTCAAAGGAAAGGTTGCAATCATGGCACGCTAAGTGCTCGCTATATGTGCGCTCTTTCTCAGCCCCTTTTGCATCGACAAAATCAAGTAGAACAATTCCAGATGCAAGACGAAGCGCAGTCTCAATAGAGTCTGTGAGTCGCGTCTTTGACTCCTCTTTTGCAGTCAAGCGATCGACAACTACTTCAATGGTGTGCTTTTCCTGTTTTTTTAACTTTGGAACATCGGTGAGTTGAATAACTTCGCCATCCACACGAGCGCGCGAGAATCCCTGAGTAATCAAATCAGCAAATAGATCCACAAACTCACCTTTGCGTGAGCGAACAATGGGAGCTAAAACTTGAAACTTTGTCGTTGCTGGCATTGTCAGAATTTGGTCCACAATCTGCTGTGGTGATTGTCTCGTTACTGCTTTGCCGCACGTTGGACAGTGTGGACGACCAGCACGTGCAAAGAGCAAACGTAAGTAATCATAAACTTCAGTGATTGTTCCAACAGTAGAGCGTGGATTTCGGTTCGTTGATTTTTGGTCAATTGAAACTGCTGGTGAAAGTCCCTCAATAAAATCCACATCAGGCTTATCCATCTGCCCTAAAAATTGACGGGCATAAGCAGATAGAGATTCGACATAGCGGCGCTGGCCTTCAGCGAAAATGGTGTCAAAAGCTAAAGATGATTTACCTGAGCCAGATAGACCCGTAAAAACAATGAGTGCATTACGTGGCAGCTCAATGGAGACATTCTTGAGGTTATGCTCGCGAGCACCGCGAACAATAAGTTTATCGATAGTCACTAAACCCCAGCCTCTTCCATTGAACGTAGTTCCTTCTTCAAAATCTTAATCTCATCGCGCAAACGTGCAGCGACTTCAAATTGAAGGTCTCCTGCAGCAGCGCGCATCTGATCAGTGAGCGAGCCTATCAATGCCATTAAATCTTGGCGCGGCAAGGAGGTTAGAGATTTCACGTAAAGGCCAGCAGTTGCTGCGCTCTTTTGATTTGCCCGTTTATTTGATGCCATGAGCTCTTCGGTGTCCTCAGATTCACGATTAATCAGATCAGTGATATCTGCAATCTTCTTACGCAATGGTTGTGGATCAACACCCTTTTCAAGGTTGTATGCAACTTGCTTGGCGCGACGTCGATTCGTCTCATCAATTGCCTTCTCCATAGAGGCTGTGATGTTATCGGCATACATATGCACTTCACCTGAAACATTTCGAGCAGCACGGCCAATGGTCTGAATCAGGGACGTCGCAGATCGAAGGAAGCCTTCTTTATCGGTATCCAGAATTGCAACTAAGGAGACTTCAGGAAGATCCAGACCTTCGCGAAGTAAGTTAATACCAATCAAGACGTCGTATTCGCCGGTTCGAAGTTCGCGCAAAAGTTCAACACGGCGCAGAGTGTCTACTTCAGAGTGCAGATAACGAACCCTCACTCCCTTTTCTTGCAAGTAATCAGTCAGATCTTCACTCATCTTTTTCGTCAATGTCGTAACAAGGACACGCTCATTCTTCTCGGCGCGAATAGTGATTTCATTGAGCAAATCATCAATCTGACCCTTAATAGGTTTAATAACAATCTGTGGATCCACTAAACCAGTTGGGCGAATTACTTGCTCAACCACATCGCCATCCACCTTTGCCATCTCGTACTTTCCTGGCGTTGCAGAGAGATAAAGCTTTTGCCCTGTGCGCTCAATAAATTCAGGAAACTTCAAAGGTCGGTTATCTAGCGCACTAGGCAATCTAAAGCCGTGTTCGACCAAAGTGCGTTTGCGTGAAGCATCGCCTTCAAACATTGCACCTAACTGCGGAACGGTCACGTGGCTCTCATCGATAACAACAAGAAAATCCTCTGGGAAATAATCCAACAAGCAATTAGGCGCAGAACCCGCGGCACGATCATCTAAATGCCGTGAGTAGTTTTCAATTCCACTACAGAAACCAATCTGCTCCATCATTTCAATATCAAATGTGGTTCTCATTCGAAGGCGTTGTGCCTCTAAAAGTTTGCCTTGCTTTTCAAAGAGATTGAGTTGGATTTGCAATTCATCTTGAATATCACCGATTGCCCGCTTCATCGTTTCAGGCCCAGCTGCGTAGTGAGTGGCAGGGAATATATACATCTCAGTTTCATCACGCATGATTTCACCCGTCAATGGATGCAACGTAGTGATCTTTTCAATCTCATCACCAAACATCTCAATACGAATTGCTAACTCTTCATACATAGGGATGATTTCGATGGTGTCTCCACGCACTCGGAAAGTCCCCCGTTCAAAGGCAACATCGTTGCGCTTGTATTGCACATCAACGAATTTGCGCAAAAGCGCATTACGTTCAATCTCATCACCCACACGCAGTTTGATCATCCGATCCACATACTCTTGCGGCGTTCCAAGACCATAAATACAAGAAACGGTTGCAACCACAATCACATCTCGTCGAGTCAATAATGAGTTCGTTGCAGAGTGGCGCAAGCGCTCAACCTCATCATTAACACTTGAATCCTTCTCAATGAAGGTATCTGTCTGTGGTACGTATGCCTCTGGTTGGTAGTAGTCGTAGTAGGAGACAAAGTATTCAACAGCGTTATTGGGTAGAAGTTCTCTAAATTCATTTGCTAGCTGCGCAGCCAGAGTTTTGTTGGGAGCTAGGACCAAAGTTGGGCGCTGAAGCTTTTCAATCAACCACGCAGTGGTTGCTGACTTTCCAGTACCGGTGGCACCAAGTAGAACCACATCCTGTTCACCAGCATTAAGGCGACGCGCAATCTCTTCAATAGCTTCAGGCTGATCACCGGCCGGAACATAATCACTAATTACCTGAAAGGGCTCGACTCTTCGTTGGAGTTCAGATATCGGGCGCATTTGCTAAGCCTACTTTTTAACATCCTTATCCGCGAGTTCTTCCCAGATATTTTCAACTTTACGCAGTAAATCATCTTCACTGCCATCATTTTCTATCAAGAAATCAGCTATTGATTCACGCTGCTCTCTCGTTGCCTGGGCAGCTACACGTGCTTCAATTTCAGAGATGTGCAAGCCCCTTGCTCGCAACCGTGAAACTCGATTCTCCATCAATGATTCAACGGAAATCACTATGTCGAATCGATCTTGTCCTCCTGTTTCAAAGAGAAGTGGTATTTCATAGACAAGAGTTTGGCCAGCTTTAAGTGAGGCAACGGCTTCTTCAAACTGATGGCGAATCCAAGGATGAATAATTCCCTCTAACTTCACTTTTAGTGTGGGGTCTTTAAATATTAACTCCCCCAAGGCTCGTCGATCTATATCTCCATCTTTTAATATGGAGTCACCAAAGGTGCTCACTACTTCATCAAAACCAGTTGAACCTCGCTCTATTGCCGCGCGCGCTAACTGATCAGCATCGATAACAATTGCGCCAAGGTCAGCAAAGTATTCGGCCGCAAGTGACTTCCCACAGCCAATGCCACCGGTTAAACCAATTACGCGCATGGAATAAGGATAACCCGATTAGAAAAGAAAAAGGACCCGACAATTACGTCGAGTCCCTTTCCTTTAATTGTTATTACTCAGCAGCAGGAGTTTCTTCGGCTGGAGTTGCAGCAGCATCGGCAGCTTTAGCTTCTGCCTTTTGCTTCTTATGTGCCATGAAACGCTCTTGCGCTTGGGCGTATTGCTTTTCCCATTCTTCGCGCTGTGTTTCATAGCCAGGCTTCCACTCTTGTGAATCAGAATCGAAACCTTCTGGATAGATGAAGTTTCCTTCAGCGTCATAACGAGCAGCCATTCCGTATTGAGTTGGATCAAATGCTTCGATCTCAATCTCATGTCCTTCGTTGGCTTGCTTGAGAGAAAGTGAAATACGACGACGCTCTAGGTCAATATCGATGATCTTCACGAATAGCTCATCATCAACTTGAACAACCTGCTCAGGAATTTCTACGTGGCGTTCTGCCAACTCTGAAATGTGAACTAGGCCTTCAATGCCTTCGTGAACACGAATGAATGCTCCGAATGGAACAAGCTTTGTAACCACACCTGGAACAACCTGATTGATTGTGTGAGTGCGAGCAAATGCCTGCCATGGATCTTCTTGTGTTGCCTTAAGTGAAAGCGAGACGCGCTCACGCTCGAAATCAACTTCAAGAACTTCAACAGTTACTTCATCGCCCACTTCAACAACTTCGCCTGGGTGATCGATGTGCTTCCATGAAAGCTCTGAAACGTGAACTAGTCCGTCTACGCCACCAAGGTCAACGAATGCACCAAAGTTAACGATTGAAGAAACAACACCTGTTCGAACTTGACCCTTTTGTAGCTGGTTAAGGAAAGTTGTGCGTGATTCAGATTGTGTCTGCTCTAGGAATGCGCGACGTGAAAGAACAACATTGTTACGGTTCTTATCTAGTTCGATGATTCGAGCTTCAACCTGCTTACCAATGTAAGGTGTGAGATCGCGAACACGGCGCATTTCAACAAGAGATGCTGGCAAGAAGCCACGTAGTCCGATATCGACGATAAGTCCACCCTTAACAACTTCAATAACTGTTCCAATAACAACTTCGTCGCGCTCTTTCTTGCCTTCGATGTCTCCCCAGGCACGCTCGTACTGTGCGCGCTTCTTAGAAAGAATCAAACGACCTTCTTTGTCTTCTTTTTGAAGAACAAGAGCTTCAATAGTCTCGCCAACCTTGACGAGTGAGTTTGGATCTACATCGTGGCGAATTGAAAGCTCGCGTGAAGGAATAACACCTTCAGTTTTGTATCCGATGTCGACAAGAACTTCCTCGCGTCCAACCTGGACGATTGTTCCTGTTACTAGATCTCCGTCATTAAAATTTCTGATTGTGCCTTCGATTGCTGCTAGAAAGTCGGCAGCTGATCCAATGTCATTTACTGCAATTACTGGTGCTGTAGTCAAGTTGCTCCGTAGGGATAGATGAGTAGTAGTTCCCGCTTTCGCGGCTGGAGGGTAAGGGTACGGTTTACGCGTCTATTTGAGCAAATCCATGCGTGAATATCATG
The DNA here is from genome assembly GCA_002284895.1 of Actinobacteria bacterium IMCC19121. GTDB lineage: Bacteria > Actinomycetota > Actinomycetes > Nanopelagicales > Nanopelagicaceae > Planktophila. The sequence continues at coordinate 981,831 of CP015605.1, read as the reverse complement.
CTCACAGATAGGATTTGGACAACGATGAAAAGATATAAAGAGCTTCTAGCCTTTCCGCATGTTGTGACTTTGGCATTAGCGGCATTTCCGGCTCGTCTTGCTTATTCGATGATTGGTTTAGGAATCTTTTTTAAGGCAGAACAAGAAACAAGATCGGTTGCTGTTGCTGGGTTGGCGATTGGCCTGAACTCATTGGCCGGTTCCTTTACTGCCGGAATTCGTGGCTCATTGATGGACAAATGGGGTCAGAAATGGCCACTGCGTATTTTTGTTCCTAGCTATGCAACTTTGATTTTGGCTTTGAATTCAATGCACACCAAAGAGTCAATCTTGATCACGGCCTTTGTATTGGGTATCTCTGCTCCGCCAATTAATTTATCTGTGAGACCTTTGTGGAAAGACATAGTTCCTGAAAATTTCCTACGAACTGCTTATGCTCTCGATTCTTCAATGATGAGTACAACTTCTGTATTTGGTCCCGTTGTCATCACTTCTTTAGCACTTTCAGCACATCCAGCTTCGGGGTTAATTGTGACATCAGCACTCATGCTGATCGGTGGCACCTCATTAGCCCTGACTTCAGTATCCCGCAATTGGGTTCCAGAGAAGAAAGCCAAAGGCCAACAGAAGCTTTGGAGAGATAGAGCAATTCAACTACTGATGTTTGAGGGATGTTTTATTGGCTTTGGTTGGGGAGTCTTTGATGTTGCCGTTCCAGCATATGCAACACAAGAGGGAGTAGCACAACGAGTTGCTTGGATCTTTGCAGCATTTGGTGTTGCCACAGTGATTGGCGGCCTCCTTGGAGGTTTAGTCTCTAAGAAGTTAGCGCCACTTTCCGCCCTGCGTAATGCCTACTTAGTTTGGTTTATTACTTGTATTCCAATCGCCTTTACTTATCCGGATTGGACTATGGCTCTGGTTGGAACTTTTATTGGCCTCATCGGTGGAGCAGTTCAAGTCTTCTACTTTGAAGTTTTAGAGGCAGTGCGACCACAGGGCTCACAAACTTCATCCCTTGGTTGGATCTGGAGTGTTGAAGGATCTTTCATGGCAGTTGGCGCAGCAACTGGTGGCTGGATTTCAGAGCATAACTCTCCACAAATTGGATTGGCCTTGCTACCGACAATGCTCTTCTGTGGCTTAATTATTCTGACACTTGGAAAAAAGCGTTTGCATGCAGCTAATGATGTTCCAACTGAAGAAGAAGATTTGCAAGCTATTAAGGATATTTCTAATGAAGTTAAGTAGTTAGTGCGCAGCTTCGTGCCAAGTAAGACCCAAGCCAGCGCTAACATCTAGTGGAGCCCGCAGAGGATAAGCAGCACCCATCTCCCGCTTCACTAATGCAGTTATCTTCTCTTCTTCACCCTTAACAACTTCAACAATTAATTCATCGTGAATCTGCAATAACAACCTTGAAGAAAGTTTCTCCTTTTCAATTCCAGCCTGAACCTTGAGCATGGCCAGCTTAATGATGTCGGCAGCTGATCCCTGGATAGGAGCGTTAAGTGCCATGCGCTCTGCCACTTCACGGCGTTGGCGATTATCGTGCATGAGATCTGGCAAATACCTTCGGCGCCCCATGATTGTTTCGGTGTAACCGACCTTGCGTGCATCCTCGACAACCACTTTCAAGTAATCGCGAATTCCACCAAAGCGCTCGAAGTACTTATCCATTAGATCTTGCGCCGCTGGAGGAGAAATATCTAACTGAGCAGATAGTCCATATGACGAGAGTCCATAAGCCAATCCATATGACATTGCCTTAATCTGCCTGCGCATTTCAGGGTCAACATCATGTGCTTTAACGCCAAATATCTCGCCGGCAATAGTTGCGTGTAGATCTTCACCGGATTCAAAGGCTTTGAGGAGTTTTTCATCATTGGATAAGTGAGCCATGATGCGCATTTCGATCTGGCTGTAATCAGCAGTTAGCAGGCCAACATAACCTTTACCGGCGATGAAACAGTTACGAATCGTGCGACCTTCTTCTGTGCGCACTGGAATATTCTGCAGATTTGGACCCGTGGACGATAAGCGTCCGGTAGATGCAACTGTCTGTTGGAAGTGTGTATGAATACGACCATCCTTAGCAATTTCTGCGATCAATCCCTCAACAGTTGTTCCTAACTTCTTTGTCTCACGAATACGCAATAAAGACGTCAATACTGGGTGACCGCTCTTCTGGTGCAGCCAATCCAAACTTTCAGCATCGGTTGTATACCCAGTCTTAATCTTTTTAGTTCTAGGTAGTTTGAGTTCATCAAATAGAACAACTTGTAGCTGCTTAGGTGATGCCACATTGAATTCATGGCCAACAGCATCATGGGCAGCTTTTGTTTCTCTGCTCACTTCACCCTCAAAGTAGGCAGCAAGCTTGTCTAACTCCTTTTTATCAACAGCTATTCCAAGTGACTCCATCTTGGCTAGAAGAGCGGCAATAGGTAGTTCCATGTCATTAAATAGATCCCACAAGCCGCGCTCATTAAGTTCTCGCGTCAAAGAATCCTTCAGAGTAAAGAGTGCGCGAGCCGAAGTTAGAAGTTCCTGCTCCGGGGATGAAAAGTTAATAGCACTGCCATCTCCCCATCGCTCTTGTAAGTCTTTGAGCTCTTGAGCTCTTACTCCAGGGTTCACAAGATAAGCCGCTAGCGATGTATCAAAGGAAACGCCATCTAATCCATTACTTCTTGCTAGTGACTTGGCATCATGGGCAATCTTTGGAATAGATGCATCAGTTGCCCAATCCCCCATTGCTGATGAATGAACGAGGAAAGTGTCTTCATTCGAAAAAGCCACGGCATAACGATGCAATTTCTCTTCTTGCAAAGAGAATGCAATTGCAATCTCTCCTTTGTGCTTAGCTATTTTTTCATCTAGCTCTGTTGGGGTTAAGACTCCCTCACTCATTTCATCGGCAAAGAGGGCAAACTCTGGTTCAACAGACTTACCAGTTCCTTTAAGAAGTATCGGCTTCATTCGATCTTTAAGAGTTTTGAACTCAAGGCGATCAAAAAGTGGATTGGTCAAAGCTTCATCCACACCTGACCATGCCAGTGCATCAATGCTCAAATCCAATGGAACTTCTGCAACTAGTTGTGTGAGTTCTCGGTTACGAATGACATTATCGATTGAATCGCGAAGTGCTTGACCTACTTTGCCTCCCACTTTATCTACATTCGATAGAAGTTCTTGGAGTGATCCGTATTCAACAACCCATTTGGCTGCTGTCTTTTCACCAACACCTGGAATCGATGGCAAGTTATCACTGGGGTCTCCGCGAAGTGCTGCGAAATCTGGATACTGCGCAGGCGACATTCCATACTTTTCCTGCACAGCCTCTGGTGTCATTCGAGCTAAATCACTCACGCCACGTTTTGGATAAAGAACTGTAGTTTTATCATTTACTAACTGAAATGAGTCACGATCGCCAGTGCATATGAATACCTCTGCGCCTTCCTTTTCAGCACGTTTAGTAATTGTGGCCAGAATGTCATCAGCTTCGTATCCCTCAACTTCAAACTGAGTAATACCGAATGCGTTTACCAGCTCGTGTAGATAGGACATCTGTGAACGGAACTCATCCGGGGTTTTAGCGCGGTTGGCTTTATACTCTGGAAAAATCTCGGAACGAAAAGTCTTTCGAGAAACATCAAAGGCCACAGCAACGTGGGTAGGTTTTTCGCTCGTCAGTAGCGATAGCAGCATGGTGGCAAAGCCATAAATGGCATTAGTGTGCTGGCCAGATGGCGTAGTGAAATTCTCAGCAGGAAGGGCATAAAAAGCTCGATACGCCATTGAGTGCCCATCGATAAGTAATAGGCGTTTGCTCATGGGCACATCTTAGGTTGCGCACTAGAATACTTCTCATGGTCAACGAAGAGTTTCTGAAATTTTATAAAGAACGTGGCAGCGGCGCACTCGATCAAAAGATGGGCATCAAGATTCTTGAAGCCGAGCAAGGCCGCCTCGTTGGCACAATGCCTGTTGAAGGAAATACCCAACCCATGGGTCTATTGCATGGTGGAGCAAACGTTGTGTTGGCGGAAAGTCTTGGATCTATCGGAACGTCTTTGCATGCCGGGCCAAATCGCAAAATTGTCGGTGTTGACATCAATGCAACCCATCACAAATCTGCAACAACAGGATTAGTTACAGGTGTTGCAACAGCAATCTCTTTGGGCAAGACCTTATGCAGTTGGGAAATCGTTATTACTAATGAAGCAGGCGAGCGTACTTGTACGGCGCGTATTACCTGTTTAATCCTGGCAGATCGTTAAGAATGGGCTCCAGTGCCCAGGTATGCCTCGCGCACTGCAGGATCATTGAGTAAGTCTGAAGCTTTAGCCTCTTTGACCACATTTCCTGTTTCGAGAATATAAGCACGATGTGCTCGCTGGAGTGCTTGCTGTGCATTTTGCTCAACGAGCAAGATTGTCACGCCCTGCTTATTGATCTCAGTAATGATGCGGAAGATATTGGCAATCATTTGAGGTGCAAGTCCCATTGATGGCTCATCTAGAAGTAGAACCTTAGGACGAGACATCAGGGCGCGACCAATAGCCAACATCTGCTGCTCTCCACCAGAGAGGGTTCCGCCAGCTTGTGAAACGCGTTCTTTCAAACGTGGAAAGAGTGTGTAGACCTTATCGAGATCCTCATCCATCTCAGCTTTGCGGTTTTTGCGATGAAACTTTCCCATCTCTAAATTCTCAAGAACTGTCATTCCAGGAAAGATTCCGCGTCCCTCAGGAGCTTGTGAGATACCAAGGTCGACTCGCTCGTGGGCGGCAACATTTGAAATATCTTGACCGTCAAAGATGATTGCACCAGATGAGACTTTGCGAAGACCTGAGATTGTCTTAAGTGTTGTTGTCTTTCCAGCACCGTTAGCACCGATTAAGGTGACGATTTCACCTTCGTTAACAACTACTGAGATCCCCTTAATCGCCTCGATCTTGCCGTAGTGGACGTGGAGATCTTTAATTTCAAGACGCATCAGCTGGCACTCCTAAATAGGCCTCAATAACCTTGGGATCATTTTGAACTTTACTTGGTAGGTCATCTGCGATTTTGACACCGAAATCAAGGACTGCAACGCGATCTGAGATTCCCATAATCAACGACATGTCATGTTCGATAAGAAGGACGGTGTAACCGGCATCGCGGATGCGCTTAATAAGTGCTGCAAGTTCAACCTTTTCTGCCGGATTAAAACCAGCAGCTGGTTCATCCAGAAGAAGAAGTTGTGGGTTAGTTCCCATTGCACGAGCAATTTCAAGCCGGCGCTGATCACCATAAGGAAGATTCTTTCCCATCTGATCTGAGCGGTGTCCTATTCCCATAAAATCTAATAACTCTTGTGCACGTGCACGATCAGCTTTTTCTTCACGACGCATGCGGGGTAAACCAAGTAGCGCACCTAAGAGTCCAGAACGCTTATGTACATCAGTTGCAGTGATGACATTTTCAAGAGCAGTCATTTCACCCCAGAGGCGAACGTTCTGGAATGTGCGAGCTAGTCCAATCTTTGTAATCTTATGTCGCTTACGGCCCAAGATACTTTCACCATTAAAGACAATGTCTCCAGAAGTTGCCTGATAAACACCGGTAATCACATTGAAGACAGTTGTTTTACCAGCACCGTTAGGGCCGATCAAAGCAAGAATTTCGCCCTTATAGACGTCAAGATTTACTGAATCAAGTGCAGTCACACCACCGAATTTCATTGTTAAATCTTTTAGCTCAAGAATCTTTTCTCTCACTTACTTGGCCTCCTTCTGCTTAATCTTTTCGCGTTTCTTGCGAGGCAGTAATCCATCAGGTCGAACATTCATAATCACTAATAGCACCATGCCAAAAACTAATTGACGTGAATTACTTATAAAGCGAATGCGCTCGGGCAGATAAGCCAGAATTGAAGCGCCTAGAATAACGCCCCACATATTTCCCATTCCACCGAAAACTACACAAGCCAAGATCAATACTGAGACGTTAAAAGTGAACATATCCGGTGCAATAAACATGACTTTCGAAGCATAAATAACACCTGCTGCACCACCAATTGCTGCACCGATGCTAAACGACCACAGTTTATAGACAAGAAGATTGACTCCCATGAGAGCTGCGACATCCTCATCTTGGCGAATAGCTTCCCATGCACGGCCTGGACGGCGAACTGTAAAGCGGCGAACCATCCAGATCACAAGCATGATCATTAGAAAAATTACCCAAAAATAGGCAGCGTGGTCATCGAGTGAAAACTTCTGTCCGAATATCGCAGGAGGGTTAGGAATACCAACAACACCATTAGGTCCACCTGTTTGCTTGAGATTAAGTGCAATAATTCGAACAATCTCACCAAAGCCCAAAGTAACGATAGCTAGGTAGTCACCACGAAGGCGAAGTGCTGGTAAACCTAAGATCAAACCCGAGAGCATTGCTAAACCGATACCAATTGGGAGGATCTCCCACGTATTAAGTCCAGTTGTAGTTCCCAGGATTCCCATCGTGTAAGCACCGATTGCAAAGAAAGCAACGTAACCTAAATCCAATAACCCACTCTTACCAACCACAATATTTAAGCCAAGTGCCATTAGGACAAACATTGCAACTGGATAAACCAAAGTAGCCTGATAAGAAGTGATTGGTGTGTTTAGAAAACTAGTAAGTGGGAACTCACCTGCATATGGCAGTAAAGCCACAAAGAAAATCAAGACAAGAGCAAAAGTCACACGTTGTGGACGATTCCATTTCTCCCAAATTGCTGCACCTTTATCGCGAATATTTAGCATCATGTCCTCGTTTGCTGGACAGCTTCACCGAAGATGCCACTTGGTTTAATGAGAAGTACAAGAACTAAGACTAAGAAAACCGTTACCGATTTCCATTGTGAACCCAGAATTGCAGATGAGAACTGTTCAAGAACTCCTAGGAATAGTCCCCCGTAGAAAGCACCGCGAAGATTGCCGATGCCGCCAAGAACTGCAGCAGTAAAAGCTGCAAGCCCTAAATTAAAGCCCACATTAAATTGAGTTGTTTCATACACAGTTGTGTAAAAGAAAGCTGCGGCGCCGGTTGTTAACCCACCAATAAAGAATGTAAGTGAAACCACCCGATTGAGATTGATTCCCATCAACTTCGAGTTCTCTTCACTCATTGATACGGCTCGAATCGCCTTACCTAGGCGAGATTTATTTACGAATCGGTCTAGTGCAAAAAAGATGATTCCACCGGAAACAATGATCATCACGGTGTCAACGCGAAAATTAGCACCGGCAACTTCGCCAAAACTCCATTTTTCTAACAACCGTGGTGAAGTAACTGGTGCCGAGTGCGTATAAATACGCACTGCCTCGGAAAGAACGATTGAAACTGCGATCGCTGAAATAAGTGAGGCCAAACGGTTTGTGCCAAGTGCACGCAAGCGACGGTAGGCGACCAGCTCGACTAATACACCTAAAAGTCCACACGCAAGTGCGGAAAAAACTAAGGCGAAAAATAGGGTTAGGACTAAACGTGTGCCGTGCAATGGATCCGAGGTTGCAGGATTTTTCAAGATCGCTACTTGAGCCACGACAGTTGCAAAAGTTCCCACCATTACAACTTCTGAGTTAGCGAAGTTAATTAAGCGAAGCACGCCATAAACCATGGTATATCCCAATGAAATCAAGACATAGATAAAACCAAGAGCTATGCCTTGGATGCACAGTGACCAAAATTGAGTAGTTAAAACAGAGAAATTCATTAGTCCCACTTCATAGTTGTAGGTACAGCCGCTTCAAATTGATGAAGCGGCTGTACCTATCGTTCAACGATTTTCTAGATTAAGCAACGCCTCCATAGACGATTTTTCCATCCTTAATTGTGAAGGCACCAACTGCTGCTCCACCGATGATGTCACCATAACGGTCGAACTTGATTGTGTCTCCAGCAATTCCCTTAAACGTACCGTTGGTAATGCAGTTCTGAATACCTGGACGTGTAATTGAACCCTGCTTGATGCAAGTAAGGAAGATATTTGTAGCGTTATATGTAGAAGTTACATAAGTTCCTGGAACCTTGATTCCAGTTAGCTTTGTGTATGCAACCATCTGAGCCGCTGTTGCCAAGTTTTCAAATGGAACATCTGCTGCTGTGAGACGTGCACCTTCTGCTGCAGCCTTACCAGCGTTAACTGGGAAGTCAGCCTTAAGTGTGCCATCACCTGATGCAAATACGCCGGTGTAACCACCATCGCGTAGCGCCTTAACAAACTTAGCTGCATCTGGAGCATAACCGCAGTAAATGACTACGTTTGCGCCTGAAGCCTTAACCTTTGCAACCACAGATGTGTAATCGCTTGTGTTAACTGGAACTGAATCTTTTCCAGCGCTCATTGCTGCAGTGATTGTCTTCTTTGCATAGTCTGCAAGACCTGCACCGTATGCACTGATGTCATCAACAAGGTAAACCTTTGGAGATGTAACACCCTTTGTTGCATAGCGAACTAGTGCGGGACCTTGGAACTTGTCATTAGCAACAACGCGCTTGAAAATTGGGAAACCATTTACTGGTGCCTTCTTATCAGTTAGTGACACGCGAGTAGCTGACATTGAGATCATTGCAAGTCCGCCAGCTTTGTAAGCTGGAAGTGATGCCTGAGTTGCGCCTGAGTATGCAGGTCCAATCAAGCCAATGATTGTCTTATTTGAGGCAATTCCTGGAGCAAGTGAACCTGCAACAGTTGGATCTCCTTGGTCATCTGCAAGAACAAGCTCAACCTTTACTGTTGGGTTTGTTGCGTTGTACTCAGAGAGTGCAAACTTCGCACCTGTAAGTTCATCTTGACCTGTTAGCGCATTAGGACCAGTCAGTGGTGCCTGAAATGCTAAATAAACTGTCTTTTGTGCAGCGCCTGCTGATGAAACTGCTGAAACGCCGAAAATCAGCGTAGCTGCAGAAGCAACGGCGAGGGACCGTTGGATCTTCTTATTCATGTAGAGCCTTCCATTAGATATAGCTGTCCCGGGATGGGGAAGGCTCAAGGGTAGGGGTAACTCTGGAAAGGACACAACTCATTGATGAGCGTGGCCGTAACTTTTAGGTTAAGAATGGGCTCCAGTGCCCAGGTATGCCTCGCGCACTGCAGGATCATTGAGTAAGTCTGAAGCTTTAGCCTCTTTGACCACATTTCCTGTTTCGAGAATATAAGCACGATGTGCTCGCTGGAGTGCTTGCTGTGCATTTTGCTCAACGAGCAAGATTGTCACGCCCTGCTTATTGATCTCAGTAATGATGCGGAAGATATTGGCAATCATTTGAGGTGCAAGTCCCATTGATGGCTCATCTAGAAGTAGAACCTTAGGACGAGACATCAGGGCGCGACCAATAGCCAACATCTGCTGCTCTCCACCAGAGAGGGTTCCGCCAGCTTGTGAAACGCGTTCTTTCAAACGTGGAAAGAGTGTGTAGACCTTATCGAGATCCTCATCCATCTCAGCTTTGCGGTTTTTGCGATGAAACTTTCCCATCTCTAAATTCTCAAGAACTGTCATTCCAGGAAAGATTCCGCGTCCCTCAGGAGCTTGTGAGATACCAAGGTCGACTCGCTCGTGGGCGGCAACATTTGAAATATCTTGACCGTCAAAGATGATTGCACCAGATGAGACTTTGCGAAGACCTGAGATTGTCTTAAGTGTTGTTGTCTTTCCAGCACCGTTAGCACCGATTAAGGTGACGATTTCACCTTCGTTAACAACTACTGAGATCCCCTTAATCGCCTCGATCTTGCCGTAGTGGACGTGGAGATCTTTAATTTCAAGACGCATCAGCTGGCACTCCTAAATAGGCCTCAATAACCTTGGGATCATTTTGAACTTTACTTGGTAGGTCATCTGCGATTTTGACACCGAAATCAAGGACTGCAACGCGATCTGAGATTCCCATAATCAACGACATGTCATGTTCGATAAGAAGGACGGTGTAACCGGCATCGCGGATGCGCTTAATAAGTGCTGCAAGTTCAACCTTTTCTGCCGGATTAAAACCAGCAGCTGGTTCATCCAGAAGAAGAAGTTGTGGGTTAGTTCCCATTGCACGAGCAATTTCAAGCCGGCGCTGTACACCGTAAGGCAAATTCTTTGCAAGACGATCCGAATATTCATCAATACCAATGAATTTCAAGATTTCATGTGCTCGCTCACGGTTTTCTCGCTCTTCACGGCGAGCACGTGGAGTGCCAAACAATGCTCCAACTAGGCCACTCTTCTTGTGAGCATCAGTAGCTGTAATAACATTTTCTAGGGTTGTCATATCGCCCCATAAGCGAATATTTTGGAAAGTACGCGCGATACCCATCTGTGTAATCTCAAAGCGTTTTTGCTTTTTAATCCTAGTTCCAGCAAATGTAATCGTGCCGCTTGTTGGAGTATAAACACCAGTTACAACATTGAATACCGTTGTCTTACCAGCACCGTTAGGGCCTATCAAAGCTAGAATTTCACCCTTTTTTACTTCAAGGTTAACTTCGCCGAGTGCTGTTACGCCACCAAATTTCATAGTGACATTTTCAAGTGAAAGAAGTGTCTCGGACATTATGCATTTACCCCCTTCTTAACAATCGCTTTCTCACGTTTTTTACGTGGCAGCAATCCATCTGGGCGGAAGTTCATTACAACTACAAGGACAGTTCCAAAAACCAAAAGACGTGCATCAGAGATAAAACGGATGCGATCTGGAAGGTAACCAAGGATTGTTGCACCAACAATGACTCCCCAGATATTTCCAATTCCACCAAATACCACGCAAGAAAGAATCAAAATTGAAACGTTAAGAGTGAACATTTCAGGTGCGATGAACAAGTTCTTTGAACCATACAAAACACCTGCAGCGCCACCAACTGCTGCGCCTAATGTAAATGACCAAATCTTGTACTTAAGAGTTGGAACTCCCATAAGTTCTGCAGCATCTTCATCTTGGCGAATTGCCTCCCATGCCCGCCCTGGACGACGAACGCTAAGTCGACGAATCATCCAAATAGTAAGCAAGATCATGATAACTACGACCCAAAAAAATACTTTCTGGTCATCTAACTTAAACTTCAATGGCCCAATATCTGGAGGCATTGGAATATTTGCGATTCCATTTGGCCCTTTACTCCAAGTTGAGTTAAGAACAACCAGACGCACAATTTCACCGAAGCCAAGAGTTACGATAGCTAGGTAGTCACCACGCAAACGAAGTGTTGGGAGACCCAAAAGCACACCAGCTAACATCGCAAAACCAATACCAAAAGGCATAATTTCCCAGGTGTTAAGCCCTGTATGCGTTCCCATCAACGCCATTGTGTAAGCACCAATTGCAAAGAATGCAACGTAACCCAGATCAAGCATTCCTGACTTACCAACCACAATATTTAATCCAAGTGCCATCAAAACAAATACACCTACTGGATAAACCAAAACTGCATCATAAGAGGCAATAGGTGTTGCTAAGAATGAAGCCCCAGCAAATGGGAGGAGCCCAACGAGAATAATTGAGGTAATCGCAATTGCAACACGCTGTGGGCGATTAGCGCGCTCCCACACTCCAGCTCCCCAATCGCGAAGATTCCAGTAATTTCTAATTTTCATGATTTATGCCCTCGTTGTCTGGACGGCTTCGCCAAATAGACCATTTGGCTTGAAGAGAAGAACAAGAACTAAGACGATGAAAACAGTTACAGCCTTCCACTGAGTGCCAAGCACTGCGGAGGCATATACCTCAAGAAGTCCAAGACTAAGCCCACCGAAGAAAGCGCCTCTGATATTTCCAATTCCACCCAGCACTGCTGCGGTAAATGCAGCCATACCCATTGTGAAGCCAATATTAAATTTAGTGTATTCAAAAACAGTGATGTAGAAGAAGCCAGCTGCACCTGTTGCTAATCCACCCACAAGAAATGTTGTGGTGATCACACGGTTCAGGTTTACACCCATGAGTTTTGCTGCATCTTCATTCATTGATACAGCGCGAATAGCTTTACCCATTCGAGATAACTTAATAAAGCGCTCAAGAATAAAGAAGATAAGAGCAGCTGCAATAATTGTAATTACTGTGTCGAGGCGAATGTTTGCGCCCCATACCTCAGTTAAGATTATTTTTTCGAGAATGCGTGGTGCTCCTACTGGTCGTGAATGGGTTAGAAGACGCATAATCTCTTGCAAAGCAATTGAGATACCGATTGCAGAAATCAGAGTTGCAAGACGATTCGTGCCCTTCATTCGAAGGCGACGATAAGCAACGAATTCAACAAATACTGCCGTAAGACCGGCAACCAACATTGACATCAACAAACTAGTAACTAAAACTAAGACCAATTTTGCGCCTTTTGCTGGTTCTGAAGTTTGCGTGTAATGAAAAATATCGCGAGAAGTAATTACTGTTCCAAATGTTCCCCACATAAAGATTTCAGAGTTCGCAAAGTTAATCATGCGTAGCACTCCATAAACCATGGTGTAACCGAGGGAGATCAAAACATAGATAAATCCAAGGGCGATTCCTGCAATTGTCAGCGACCAGAACTGATCAATTAATACTGCAAACATTGTTCTCCTTCGCTAATGCCTCTGCGCGAGTATAAAGGTAGAAGTTACGCAAGTGGTGGGTGTTTCGGTCTCTTTTTCAAGAGTTTTCCAAAACACCCACCATCTTGTTACGCGTTTGTCCTAGTTAATTACTTGATGATTCCTGTGTTAACTAGTACACCATTCTTAGTTGTGAAACCAGCAAATAGTCCGTATGAAATGTCGCCATTCTTATCGAACTTAATTGTGTTTCCAGAGATGCTCTTACCGCTATATGCATTTACATAAGCAAGCATCGCTGTACGTGTTGTCTTTCCAGCCTTGATTCCAGCTAGCAAGATGTTTGCAGCATCGAATGACTCAACTGAGTAAACACCAGATGAAACGCCCATCTTCTTCTTGAAGTCAGCTTCCATCTTTGCATCTACGCCAGCAAGTCCGCCAACGCCAGTAACCTTTGAACCTTCAGCTGCAGCTCCTGCAAGCTTTGGGAACTCCTGGTTGAACACTCCGTCGCCACCAGCAAATACAACCTTTGAACCTGAGTCACGAAGCTGCTTGATGAATACAGCAGCTTGGCTGTAGTAACCAGTGTAGATAACAACAGTTGCGCCAGATGTCTTGATCTTTGCAATCGTTGGGCTGAAGTCTGTTGTTGTGTTTGGAACTGAGTCTCCGCCAACAAGTGTTGCTCCAGAAACCTTCTTCAAACCAGCTTCAACGAAGCCACGAAGAGGTACTGCGTATGCTGATTGGTCATCGAAAACGAAAACCTTTGCAGCTGAAACGCCTGCTGTTGCGTACTTAGCCAAAGCTGGACCCTGAAGGTCATCTTTACCTACGACGCGGTGGAAAATTGGTCCACCAAAGTCAGGTGATGTTGGGTCAGTTAGTGACACGCGTGTTGCTGATGGTGAGATCAACGCCATGTTTACTGACTTGTAATATGGAAGTGAAGCAATTGTTGCACCTGAGTAAGCAGGTCCTACAACGCCAAGAACGTTCTTGTTTGAAGCAACACCTGGAGCAACTGTTCCAGCTACTGCTGGATCTCCCTGGTCATCGATTGAAACGAGCTTGATCTTGAAACCTGGGTTCTTTGCTTCGAATAGTTTGATTGCATACTTAACTGCGTTTTGCTCATCGATACCTGTTGATGCTTCTCCACCTGAAAGTGGGCCTTGGTAACCGATTGTGTAAGTCTTAGCAGCTGCACTAGCTGTTGGTACTGATGCAATGCCAAAGGCAAGGGCTGCAGCAGATACAACGGCAAGTGAACTCTTGATTTTCTTGTTCATTTAGTGCCTTTCCTGTTCTTGTGTCCCGGGACAGGGAGGTGGTTAGGGTAATGGCATCGATGACCTATTCACAAGCCCGATTGAGCATGAAAAGCCCTGCTTTGGTTGCATTTATGTAACGTTTTAGGCAGGAGGACGATTACTAGCTCTCGGGTACAGCCTCTGGGCTAATGACGGCTTCGGCAACTTGTTTCATCGTTAATCGGCGGTCCATGGCCGCTCTTTGAATCCAAGAAAATGCTTCGGGCTCTGAAAGATTAAGCGCCTTCATCAAAATACCTTTTGCCCTATCAATAATCTTTCGTGTCTCTAATCGATCATGTAAATCTGCAACCTCTGCAGCAAGTGAGCGCATCTGAGTGTGACGACTAATTGCGATTTCAATTGCAGGAATCAAATCTCCAACTGTGAATGGTTTAACTACATATGCCATTACTCCAGCATCACGGGCTCTATCAACTAATTCTTTCTGAGAGAAAGCTGTCAACATTAATACAGGTGCAAGATCAATAATTTTTTCTGCTGCAGAAATTCCATCTAGCACAGGCATCTTCACATCAAGAATTGCTAAATCTGGTTTATGTTCATTTGCTAAGTCAATTGCCTCTTGGCCATTAGTTGCCTCTGCTACAACCACATATCCAGCACCTTGCAACATCTCAACTAAGTCCATGCGAATAAGCGCTTCATCTTCGGCAACGAGGATGCGAACCTTTTGTGTCATGTGCCCCGAGTCGGATTTGAACCGACACTGTGCAGTGTTTGAGACTGCCCTCTCTACCGTTGGAGTACCGAGGCGTTAAGTAATTGCCGAACGGGCTTAATCTTAGCGGTAAGCCGCAGCTACCCCACCAACAGCATCTCCCACGCGGTGAACGCGCATCGCATTCGTTGAACCTGGAATTCCAGGAGGAGATCCGGCAACAATCATCACTTGATCACCTAATTGAGCGCGACCAGAATCAATTAGGACTGTGTCAACCAACTTCACCATTTCATCGGTTGCGACAACAATTGGAGTAAGCATTGATTCAACACCCCAAGAAAGTGCGAGACGGTTATATGTTCCAACTTCTGGAGTCATGGCAAGAATAGGAATTGGTGAGCGCAATCGCGACATACGTCGTGCTGAATCTCCACTTTGTGTAAAGGCCACCAAATACTTTGCCCCAACGATTGCTCCGACCTCGGTTGCTGCCTTTGTTATTGCTCCACCTTTAGTTCGTGGAGCTGTCTTTATTGGACGAATTCGGTCTAAGCCGCCCTCTTCAGTCTTTTGAATAATGCGCGCCATTGTCTGAACAGCTTCAATTGCAAAGTCACCGACACTCGTTTCACCTGAGAGCATCAGCGCATCTGCGCCATCTAGAACTGCGTTTGCGCAATCTGTTGCTTCAGCGCGAGTGGGGCGCGAATTAGTGATCATGGAATCAAGCATCTGAGTTGCAACAATTACCGGCTTAGCCATATCGCGAGCTAATTCGACACATTGTTTTTGCACCAATGGCACATCTTCAATAGGTAGCTCCACACCAAGATCACCTCGTGCAACCATGATGCCATCGAAGGCATCAACAATTTCAACTAAATTTTCAACTGCTTGTGGCTTTTCAATCTTTGCAATAACTGGAACTCGAATACCTTCTTCATCCATGATTTTATGGACATCCTTAATATCTTCTGCGCTTCTAACAAATGAGAGAGCGATGAAATCAGCTCCTGCTCGCAAGCCCCAGCGAAGGTCGTCAATATCTTTTTCAGATAGGGCAGGAACAGAGACTGCAACACCTGGCAAGTTAATTCCCTTGTTATTGCTCACTGCCCCAGGTTCGATAACTTTAGTGACAACATCATTGCCCTTAACTTCAACAACTTCAACAGTTACTTTTCCATCATCGATAAGAATACGATCTCCAGCTTTGCAATCTCCTGGTAAACCTTTATACGTTGTTCCAACGCGTTCTTTTGTACCTTCAACTTCATCAACTGTAATTGTAAATATGTCACCACGTGCTAAATCATGTGGTCCTGCCTTAAAGAGAGCCAAGCGAATCTTTGGTCCTTGCAGATCGACAAGAATTGCAACGGGGCGACCCGCGGCTTTGGCGGCATCTCGAACGCTATCAAGACGTGCTTGGTGTTCTTCATATGAACCGTGAGAGAGATTCAAGCGCGCCATATTCATGCCAGCATCAATGAGCTCTTTAACCTTCTCAGCAGATTCGACTGCAGGGCCCATCGTGCACACGATCTTTGCTCTACGCATTTGCCTACCTTAAACCATTAATTGACGAGTTGTTGGTTCAATCGGTGACGGAAGCTGAGTCTCCCCAGTGAGATATCTATCAACGGCTGCTGCTGCACTTCGACCTTCTGCAATAGCCCAAACAATCAGTGACTGTCCGCGCCCTGCATCACCTGCTACGAAAATACCTTCTTCGCTTGTTTCAAAATCTGCATTGCGTGCAATATTGCCACGATCATCTAGCTTAACTTCCAACTGTGTAATGAGATCTGATTGTTCAGGTCCGGTGAATCCCATTGCTAGGAATACAAAATCTGCAGGAATCTCTTTGGCAGTACCAGGAACTGGTTCGAACTTTCCATTTTCAAACTTGGTTTCAACAATACGAATAGCTCGTAGATTGCCATCAGCATCACCTAGGAACTCTTCTGTGCTCACTGAGAACATGCGGTTATCAGTTTCTTCATGCGCACTTGATACTCGATAAATCATTGGATATGTCGGCCAAGGCTGTGAAGCAGGTCGTTCATCACTTGGGCGAGGCATAATTTCTAGTTGAGTAATACTTGAAGCACCTTGACGAATAGATGTTCCCAGGCAATCTGCACCTGTGTCACCACCGCCAAGAATCACCACATGTTTTCCTGCAACATTGATCTCAGGAACTTCTACTTCACCAAGGGCCTGCTTATTACCCCAAGGTAAAAACTCCATCGCTTGGTATACGCCTTTGAATTCACGGCCTGGAATTGGTAAGTCGCGCCATTTAGTGGCACCGACTGCAAGAACAATTGCGTCGTATTTTTTACGAAGATCAGCGCCAGTTAATTCAACTCCAACATCAACCCCGGCACGAAAACGTGTTCCTTCTTTTTCCATCTGCGCTAAACGACGGTCAAGAATGTGTTTTTCCATTTTAAACTCAGGGATTCCATAACGCAGTAATCCACCGATTTTGTCGGCTCTCTCATACACAGCAACTGTATGACCAGCGCGCGTGAGTTGTTGGGCTGCAGCCAGACCTGCAGGACCGGAGCCAATAACAGCAATAGTTTTACCTGAAATGCGATCTGGGGCTAATGGCTTCACATCCCCGGCATCGAAAGCTTCTTCAATAGTGCGAAGTTCCACTTGCTTAATCGTCACGGCATCACGATTGATTCCAACTACGCATGCAGTTTCACATGGGGCTGGACACAAACGTCCAGTGAACTCAGGGAAGTTATTAGTTGCATGTAAGCGATTAATCGCCTCTGTCTTATCTCCGCGCCAAATCAAGTCATTCCACTCAGGAATGAGATTTCCGAGTGGGCACCCTGAATGACAGAAAGGAATTCCGCAGTCCATGCAACGGCCCGCTTGCTTTTGCAGATGTTCAAAGCTTTGTGGTTCATAAACTTCGTGCCAATCTTGAATGCGCACATCTACAGGTCTACGTGTTGGAGTTTCACGAGGTGTTGTCATAAATCCTTTTGGATCAGCCATTTGCCGCAACCTCCATCACCAAAGCATCAACAGGCAAACCTTCACGTGTTGCACGGGCCATTGCATCAAGCACACGAGCGTAATCGCGTGGCATAACAAGTGAGATGCGCTTAATAGCACTCTCCCAATCCTTTACCAATTCACTTGCAACAATTGACCCTGTTTCTTGAGCAAAGTCAGAAACTAAAGTACGAAGGACTTCTTTTAGATCTTCAGGAACTGCCAGAATATCCACCATATCTGCATTTACATTTGCTGGGTCAATATCTAGAACAAAAGCTCTTCCACCTGACATACCAGCTGCAAAGTTACGACCAGTACGTCCAAGAACAACTACAGTTCCCCCAGTCATGTATTCACAGCCGTGATCACCAATGCCTTCAACAATTGCCTTGGCACCTGAGTTTCTAACACAGAAGCGCTCACCAACAACACCGCGAATCATGATCTGACCAGATGTAGCACCGTAACCAATGACATTTCCGGCAATTACGTTTTCATTTGAACTAAATGATGATTTCTCATCTGGTCGAAGGATGATGCGACCGCCAGAAATACCCTTGCCAACATAGTCATTTGAATCACCATAAAGGCGAATAGTTAAACCACGTGGAATAAATGCACCGAGTGATTGTCCTGCAGAACCATGCAACGTCACATCGATAGTGTCATCGGGCAACCCTGCTCCCCCATGATTGCGCGTGATTTCAGCACCTAACATCGTTCCAACGGTTCTATTCACATTTCGAACAGGTAGATCAATGCGCACTAATTCCTTTTTCGTTAACGCTGGCTGTGAAAGTGAAATCAATTGATTATCAAGAGCGGCATCTAGGCCATGATCTTGCTTAGAAGTATTATGAAGCGGGCTAATGACATCAGGGCGAGTCAAAAGCGGCGAAAGATCAAGTCCACTTGCCTTCCAGTGATCAACTGCACGCTTTGTGTCTAAATACTCAACATGGCCAACTGCTTCAAGTAAAGTCTTGAAGCCAAGGCTGGCCAAAATCTCTCTGACTTCTTCGGCGATATATTCAAAGAAAGTCTCAACAAATTCAGGCTTTCCGGTGAAGCGCTTACGCAGTTCTGGGTTCTGGGTTGCAACACCAACAGGGCATGTATCCAAGTGACACACACGCATCATGATGCAACCAGAGACAACAAGCGGCGCGGTAGCAAAGCCAAACTCTTCAGCGCCAAGCAACGCTGCGATAACAACATCGCGGCCAGTCTTTAACTGACCATCTGTTTGAACAACAATGCGATCGCGTAGGTTATTGAGAAGAAGAGTCTGCTGAGTTTCTGCTAATCCAAGTTCCCACGGAGCACCTGCGTGCTTAAGTGATGTAAGTGGTGATGCACCAGTTCCGCCATCATGGCCGGAGATAAGAACGACATCGGCGTGAGCCTTGCTAACTCCAGCCGCAACAGTTCCAACGCCAACTTCTGCTACAAGCTTGACGTGAACACGTGCGTTCTTATTGGCATTCTTTAAATCATGGATTAACTGCGCCAAGTCTTCAATGGAGTAAATATCGTGGTGTGGAGGTGGTGAAATAAGACCAACACCAGGAGTTGAATAACGAACCTTTGCCACCCATGGATAGACCTTGTTGCCTGGAAGCTGTCCACCTTCACCTGGCTTTGCACCTTGTGCAATCTTAATTTGAATGTCATCTGAGTTAACCAAATAATCACTTGTCACACCAAATCGACCAGATGCAACCTGCTTTATTGCAGAGCGCTTCGAATCTCCATTTGCCATCTTTATATAACGCTCTGGATCTTCACCACCTTCACCCGTATTTGACTTACCGCCAAGGCGATTCATTGCAATTGCTAAAGTCTCGTGCACCTCTTGCGAAACAGAGCCGTATGACATTGCACCAGTTGAGAAACGCTTAATGATTTCTGATGCAGGCTCTACTTCATCAATAGAAATAGCAGGACGAACGCCCTCATTGAAACCAAAGAGACCACGCAAAGTCATTAACCGTTTACTTTGATCATTGACTCGATCGGTATAGCGCTTAAAGACGTCATATCGCTTATTGCGAGTGGAGTGCTGCAATGTAAAGACTGTCTCTGGATCAAATAGATGAGGTTCACCTTCACGGCGCCACTGATATTCCCCGCCAATAGGCAATCGCTTTGTTCCAGGAACTGCTCCCCCTGGTGGGTATGCAATGTGGTGGCGAGCAATTGTTTCTTGGGCAATGACATCTAGATTAACTCCGCCAAGGCGAGAGATTGTACCAACAAAATACTCATCTACTAACTCTTGGCTCAAACCAATTGCTTCAAAAACTTGAGCTCCGGTGTATGAAGCGATGGTGCTAATGCCCATCTTGGACATGACTTTGAGAACACCTTTACCTAAAGACTTAATTAAATTACGAACAGCCTTTTCAGGAGTAATTCCTGTGATTACTCCCTGTAGAACTAAATCTTCTGCAGTTTCCATAGCCAAGTAAGGATTAACTGCAGCAGCGCCATAACCGATAAGAAGTGCAACGTGGTGAACTTCTCGCACATCTCCAGCTTCAACAACAAGTCCGACCTTAGTTCTAGTCTTTTCACGAATTAAATGGTGGTGCACCGCAGAAGTTAATAGCAGAGATGGAATGGGTGCTTCTTCAGCATCTGCATCACGGTCAGAGAGAACAATGATTCGTGCACCATCTGCAATAGCTTGCGAAACTTCGGCCTTAATTTCTTCTAATCGTGCGCGCAGAGAATCTCCACCATCTGCTACGAAGAACAAGCCGCGAATAACATGAGCACTTAAACCTGGATAGTCACCATCTGCGTTAACGTGAATAATTTTTGCTAGCTCATCATTATCAATCACAGGGAAAGCTAGAGAAATCTGGCGGCAACTACTTGGACCTGGATCCAACAAATTGTGTTCTGGACCCATAGAAGTTCCAAGACTTGTCACCAGCTCTTCGCGAATTGCATCTAAAGGTGGGTTTGTAACTTGCGCAAAGAGCTGAGAGAAGTAATCAAAGATTAAGCGTGGCTTATCTGAAAGCGCTGCGATAGGAGTATCAGTTCCCATTGAACCGAGAGCTTCTAAACCATTCTTTGCCATTGGCGTAATAAGAATGCGAACTTCTTCCTCGGTATATCCAAAGGCACGTTGGCGTCGAAGCACTGAAGAGTGCGGATAAATGATGTGCTCGCGAGAAGGAAGATCGCTTAACTTCACCATTCCCGCATGGATCCAGTCACCGTATGGAGCAGAATCAGCTAACTGATCCTTGATTTCTGAATCTTCAATAATGCGCCCAGCTTCAATATCAACCAAGAACATCTTTCCTGGCTGCAAACGACCTTTTCGCGCAATGTTTTCAGCCGGGATATCAAGTACTCCAACTTCAGATGCAAGCACAACAAGTCCATCTTTAGTTACCCAAAAACGAGATGGACGCAGTCCATTGCGATCAAGCACCGCGCCAACTTGATGTCCATCAGTAAATGTCACGCACGCAGGTCCATCCCATGGCTCCATCAGTGATGCATGGAATGCATAAAAATCTCGACGATTTTGCGGCATTGTTTCGTGATTTTCCCACGCTTCAGGAATCATCATCAAAACTGCATGTGGCAAGGAACGACCGCCCAAATAAAGAAGTTCTAAAACCTCATCAAAGGAGGCCGAATCACTTCCTGACATCTCGACAATTGGAAATAAGCGCTTGAGATCACCTGGAATGAGATCACTTGCAAGTAAGGACTCTCGTGCACGCATCCAGTTTCGGTTTCCCTTAACAGTATTGATTTCACCGTTGTGAGCAATGAAGCGGTAAGGGTGTGCCAGAGGCCAAGACGGAAACGTATTTGTTGAAAAACGTGAGTGGACGAGTGCAAGAGGTGAAACCACGCGCTCATCAGAGAGATCTGGGAAAAACTCTTCTAGTTGTCCAGTTGTAAGCATGCCCTTATAAACAATTGTTTGAGATGAAAGTGAAGGGAAATAGACTTTCAATCCAAGCTCTGAACGTTTGCGCAAACAAAAAGCCATGCGATCTAGAACTAATCCAGATTCCCCGTTCACACCTGCAATAAAGATCTGCTGGAAGTTAGGCATAACAGAAAGTGCAGTCTTACCCAATGAGCTCGAATTAATAGGCAGCTCGCGCCAACCTAAGACTTTTAAACCTTCTTCTACTGCAATCTTCTCAATCGCAGCTTTAACATCGACACCCTGCTCAACAAAAGCAATTCCGGATGCGTAAGAGCCAGCTGCTGGTAAATCAAATGTGGTTACTTCTTGATAAAACTTATCTGGAATTCGAATAAGAATTCCTGCACCATCACCGCTATCTGGTTCAGCTCCAGATGCACCTCGGTGTTCTAAATTACGAAGTGCAGTGAGCGCCTTTTCAACAATTTCATGTGTTGCTACTTTGTTAAGCGTTGCCACCATTGCCACACCGCAGGCATCATGTTCTTGCGCAGGGTCGTAGAGACCTTGTGCGTGCGGGTAATTGGAAGGCAAAGCCACGGCGTCAGAGCTCCTGTTGTCGAAAATGAAAAGTGGGACAACCTTGGCCCTGTAATGCTGGTAAAGAGTATCAACAAATGAGCAGATTTCTACAGCGGTTAAATCCCTGAGAGATGGGCAATCTTTCCAATTACTGCGGTGATGAGCATGCCGAGAGCTCCCCCGATAATCACACGAAGAGTCGGAACCAATACCTTTGAGCCTGCGGTTCTGGCGCTGAGAATGCCCGTCATCACTAAGCCCACCAATGTGAAGGCAACAATGCTCCAGGCTTTAGCGCCAAGTGTTGGTGCAAATGCACCAAGGAATGGAACGAATCCTCCTGCAGTAAAACTCAGAGCAGATGCAACTGCTGCTTGAACCGGACGAGCTTTGGTGTGTGGATGTTGACCCAACTCATCACGCAAGTGCGCAGCAAGTGGATCTTTTTTGTGCATCTCTTGTGCAACCGTTAACGCAAGCTCAGGTGATAGACCACGTGCAATATAAATATGTTGTAACTCTAAAAGTTCACCTTCTGGATCGGCAGCAAGATGTTCAATTTCTAGCAATCGATCTGATTCTTCAACATCGTTTTGAGAACGAACGGATACATATTCGCCAACAGCCATCGACATAGCACCAGCTGAAATTCCAGCAAGGCCAGCAGTAACAAGGAAATCAGTTTTTCCTGCTGCTGCAACACCAATCATGAGTGATGCCGTAGAAACTAAACCATCGTTTGCACCAAGAACAGCTGCACGCAACCAACCTGCACGGTGAGTGCGGTGGTGAAGATTGCGCTGGTATACATCCTCTAGTGCCATATAAATGAGCCTACCTGAAAGTTATTGCCCTTTGCGTGATTGTGTGCGAAGTGTCACTGCGGCCGCTATTGCAACAAGCACGCTGACCCAAATATTCAGGCGCAGTCCAGCAATAGTGTGAGCAGAATCAATACGTATGGACTCAATCACAAGTCTGCCTATTGAATACACCATGACATAGAGGGAAAAGATCTGCCCTGGTGCAGGGCGCTTTCCAATTCTCATTAAGGCAAATGCTAGTAGCACACACCACAATGATTCATAGAGAAAAGTGGGGTGAAAGGTTTCAAAAGCTGAGTAACCGGAAGGTCGATATTGCACGGGAACTTCTAATGCCCACGGTGCTTGCAACGGCTTGCCAAACAACTCGATATTAAACCAATTGCCAAATCTTCCAATTGCTTGCGCAAATAAAATCCCCGGAGCTAGTGCATCCAAAAAGTAAGCAAAATTTGGCAACGCCATGCGCTTGGCTAATTGGCGATATCGCATCCAGGCACCTACGGCGCCAAGAGAGATTGCACCCCAAATACCCAAGCCACCTTCCCAGATCTTGAGTGCATCAAGTGGAATTCCACCAGAACCAAAATAGGCATCAGGTGAAGTAATCACGTGATAGATGCGTCCACCAATAATTCCTGCAGGAACGGCTGTTATAGCAACTTCTGAAACTACAGATTTAGTGTCAGGAGCATGTGCGCGAAAGCGTTTATCTCCTAACCAAATTGCAATTGCAATACCAGCAATTATGCATAAGGCGTAAAGATGAAAGGTAAACGGGCCCAACTCCACAGTTGAAACTGTTGGTGAAGGAATTGAGCGAAACAAGATTTAGCTAGCTTCGAACGCTGCAGTGAACTCTTCGAGTAGGAAGGCGTTGTTCTTGCGCTCCCACAACTTACCGTTGAAGAACACGGTAGGAGTTCCCTGAACCTTGTACTTAGTCATTGATTCATAAGCAGCTCGTACTTTATCTAGCTTTGAGCCCTTGGTCACGCAATCGCTAAAGGTTGATGTTGTAAGACCGGCATAGCTTCCAATTTTGATTAAGTTCTCAGTTGAATAGAAGCCAGAGTTTTCAAGTACTGGTTGCACCAAATACATAGCCTTATGAAAATCTAAATATCGACCTTCATCTGCTGCGCAATAAGCAGCATTTGCTGCAGCAACAGATTCGTTACCAAGGAAAGAAACAACGTGATAAACGACGTTAGCTTTTTTAGTGCGCACTAAATCATCAATAAACTCACCGTTGGCCTGTTCAAAGGTATTACAGACCGGGCACTGTGGATCTTCCCAAAGATCAATGGTCTTTGCAGCACCATTGCTAAATGTTATTCCAGCACCATTTGCATCATCGACTGTAGATGCAACGGTTGGACCTACTTTGAAGTCCTTCAAAATAGAAAATGACTCATTGGCTTTGCTCTTCTGACCGACAACGCTAAAAATGGCTCCAGTTGCAACAACTAGTGTGACCATTCCTATAACTAACCACCGTGTGAAGTTATCTCCGCCAGATGATTTAGTTGCCTTCGCCTGCTTTGCCATTACTGCTCCTCGATATTTTGAAGTGGTTTTTCAATGCTTAAACGCCCGTATGGGAAAAAGTATAGATAAGCCCCGGTCAAAGCCAAACCTAAATCGCGCAGAATCTCCATGAGATAGGCCCTATGTGCCTCAGACGCTTTACTTGGATCAACTTCGCCTCCCCCACCAAAACATCCACAGTCAATGAGAATGCCACGGGCCCAGACAGAG
Source organism: Actinobacteria bacterium IMCC19121 (assembly GCA_002284895.1). GTDB lineage: Bacteria > Actinomycetota > Actinomycetes > Nanopelagicales > Nanopelagicaceae > Planktophila. The sequence goes on along the minus strand of CP015605.1, from coordinate 957,178 downwards.
ACAATTGCTGCGATAAAGATAATCATTACGGCTGTTCCAACAATTGCAGCAAAACGAGTGGACAAGCCAATTATTAGCAGGATTCCAATTGCGATCTCTAACCATGGCAATGCATAGCCAATGAGATGTGCAAGGTTTGTTGGCAAAATCTTATAAGCCGCAACTGCGCCAGCTGACTCATCTGGTTTGAAGGCCTTCAAAGCTCCAGCCACTAATAAAACTGAGCCAAGAAGTAGACGGCAAAGCAAAGTGATAACGGGTTGGTACTTCGCATTAAAGTTTTTCATCGGCCCTCTCGCACTCCTAGCGCTAACTCTTTAGCAAGGGCTGAAATCGCATCTAGCCCCTCTTGCTCAGATTTAGCATTTAAAAGTAGTTTAATGAATGCAGAGCCAACAATGACACCATCTGCATATGCTGCAACTTGTTTTGCCTGTTCACGTGTAGAAACACCTAAACCAACTGAGACAGGAAGTCCTGTTGTGTTTTTTACTCGAGCTACAAGTGCACTTGCATCAACTGAGACATTAGTTCTAGCTCCTGTAACACCCATGACAGATGCTGCATAGACAAATCCACCTGTTTTAGAAGTTACTTGAGCCAAACGAGCATCTGATGTACTTGGCGCAACTACATAAATCGGGTTAATCCCAGACTTACCAACAGCCTCTAACCAGCGACCAGATTCTTCAATTGTGAGATCCGGAGTGATTACTCCAGAACCTCCATTATCTGCAATGGATTGTGCAAATTCACTGACACCATATTTTTCGATGGGATTCCAATACGTCATCACTACCGCTGCAACTCCCGTAGCACTAGCCACCTTGAGTGCAGAAAAAACATCAGCAGCATTCGTTCCACCTTTAAGTGAAATCTCTGCTGCCTCTTGAATAGTCGGACCATCCATAACCGGATCGCTGTAGGGATAGCCGATTTCTATTGCATCCACTCCAGCTTCTGCTAAAGCTTTGATCGCTTTTTCACAACCTGCTTTTGAAGGAAATCCTGCTGGAATATATGCAATTAATGCTGCTCTATTTTCTGCACGAGTTTTCTCAAAAACTAGATCTAAAGCAGTACTCACAATGGAATACCAAAGTAATCTGCTGCAGTTTGCACATCTTTATCTCCACGGCCTGAGAGGTTAATAAGTAGTGTTGCATCTGGGCCTAATTCATTTCCGATTACAAGTGCACCAGCTAATGCATGGGCTGTTTCAATTGCAGGGATAATTCCCTCAGTTCGGCAAAGTAGTGAAAACGCAGCCATTGCTGCATCATCATTGACGGCACGATACTCAGCGCGTCCCACATCATGTAGATAAGCGTGCTCTGGACCAACACCCGGATAATCTAAGCCAGCTGAAATTGAATGCGACTCAATAGTTTGCCCATTTTCATCTTGCAAGACATAAGAACGCGTACCGTGTAAAACTCCCGCAGACCCTCCGCTAATTGTTGCGGCATGGCGACCAGTTTCAATTCCATCGCCTCCTGCTTCTAGACCAATCAAACGCACTCCTGCATCCGGGATAAACGCATGGAAAATTCCAATGGCATTAGATCCTCCCCCAACACACGCAAGAACAGCATCAGGTAATTTTCCGGTCAAGGCTAGAACTTGTTCACGGGCTTCTTCACCAATTATTTTATGGAAATCGCGCACCATTGTTGGAAAGGGATGAGGACCAGCAACGGTGCCGAGCATGTAGTGCGTGGTTGCAACATTTGTTACCCAGTCGCGCATCGCTTCATTAATAGCATCTTTAAGAGTGCGAGAGCCTGAAGTTACTGGAACAACTTCAGCCCCTAACAACTTCATTCGAGCAACATTAAGTGCTTGGCGGCGTGTGTCTTCTTCGCCCATGTAAACAACACATTCAAGTCCCATGAGCGCTGCAGCAGTTGCTGAAGCAACACCGTGTTGTCCGGCACCAGTTTCAGCGATGATGCGTTTCTTACCCATCTTCTTGGTAAGTAAGGCTTGACCTAAAACATTATTGATCTTGTGGCTGCCAGTGTGGTTGAGATCTTCGCGCTTGAGCAAAATACGTGCACCGCCAGCATGTTCTGCAAATCTCTTTGCTTCTGTAATGATGCTGGGGCGTCCGGTGTAAGTGCGGTGAAGTTCGGCAAGCTCTGCCTGAAAAACGGGATCTGTTTTTGCAGCATTGTGTGCTGCCTCTAACTCATCTAATGCTCCAATAAGTGCTTCGGGCACAAAGCGCCCACCGTATTGGCCAAAATGACCAAGAACATCACTTGCTTGGATTGTCATGAACTAATCCTATCCTCGCCCAGAAGTTCGCGCATCGCCAACATTGGGTCGGCAGAGCGCACTAAAGCCTCTCCCACCAAAATTGCTGTAGCACCATTATTTTGCGCGAATTCGACTTCAGATCGCTTTGAAATTCCAGACTCCGCAACGCACACCACATCTTTTGGAACGAGTGGCAAGAGCTGCGCAAATGCACTCGCATCAACATCTAGATTCTTTAAGTTGCGGGAGTTAACACCAACAATACGTGGTGAGATCTCTAGTGCTCTCTCAAGCTCATCATGTGTGTGCACTTCAACAAGTGCTCGCATTCCTAAACCTTCTGCCAATTGATGAAAGTCGTTTAGTTGTGATTTACTCAATGCAGCAACAATAAGAAGTACAACATCGGCGCTATGAGCACGCGCTTCGAAGAATTGATACTCATCAACCATGAAATCTTTGCGAAGGATAGGAATGTTGACTCTTGAGCGAACAGCATCCAGGTCTGCAAGTGAACCGCCAAAGCGCCTTGCTTCAGTTAAAACACTGATAATGCTTGCTCCAGCGCGCTCATACTGTTCTGCCAAACTTGCTGGATCTGCAATTGTGGCTAATGCACCTTTGCTAGGAGAAGAGCGCTTAACTTCAGCAATCACTGAGAGTTCATTTCGCAATAAAGTTTCGAGTGGATCTCGAACCGGGGCCGCTGTATCCATTGCCTCTTGTAATTGAGCTAAAGGTTTTCTGCGAGCAGCTAAATCTTCACGAACACCTTCAACGATTGAATCTAGGACACTCATTTTTTATCCTGCACAGTTGGGTCAATTCCTTCATCAAGTGCACTCCATGTGTTTAGCACACGAGGCTTTCTCTCATAGCGTGAAGAAAGCTTGAACTTCTTGCCAATGAGTAGAACTAAGGAGTAAACAACAAGAATACTGAGACCGATAGCGATTGATTGTTCCATTAGCTCTTTCGCAATCTATTGGCCGAATCAACTGCCATCAATACAGCCGCTGCCTTATTTCTGCATTCTTGATTTTCTGACTCTGCATCAGAGTCTGCAACAATTCCTGCACCAGCTTGCACATAAGCAACGCCATCATGAATGAGCGCTGTTCTAATCGCGATACATGTGTCGATGTTTCCTGTGAAATCTATATAACCAACAATGCCTCCATAAACTCCGCGACGAGTTGGCTCGAGCTCTTCAATAATCTCCATCGCGCGAGGCTTTGGTGCACCAGATAATGTTCCGGCAGGAAATACTGCAAAGAGTGCATCTACAGGAGTTGATTTCTCACCTAATCTGCCAGTAACAGTAGAAACAATATGCATGACATGTGAATATCTCTCGATGTGCATAAAATCAATAACTTCCACAGTACCTGGAGCACATACTCGCCCTAAATCATTTCGCCCTAAATCAACCAACATGAGATGCTCTGCTCGCTCTTTTGGATCTGCCAAAAGTTCCTCACCTAAGCGGTGATCTTCCTCAGGAGATGATGAGCGCTTTCTCGTTCCGGCAATCGGATGAATCATTACTTCGCGCGCATTTACTTTCACCAACGCTTCAGGACTTGAACCAACAATTGTGATTCCCTCATTGAATCGGAACAAATACATATATGGACTTGGGTTGTTAAGGCGCAGCATGCGATAAACATCGATTGCATCGGCAGAACATGGCATTGAAAAACGTTGAGAGAGAACAATCTGGAAAGCCTCTCCTGCCAAAATCTCCTCTTTTGCGATTGCAATCTTTGCCTTGAACTCATCAGGGCTCATGTTGGCATCAAAAGTTGGTGAAGCATGTGAATCTATCTGAGCAATTTCACCATCAAGGGGTGCTGCCAAATCTGCTTGCATTCGATCTAAACGCTCATTACAAGCATTGAAAGCTTCATCAATTCGATCATCGCTTCCATCCCAGTTAATTGCATTAGCAATTAAGGTAATAGTTCCATCACTGTGATCTAAAACTGCCAAATCACTTGTCAACATAAAACTCAACTCTGGAAGTGGCAAATCCTTTTTAGAAAGGCTTGGTAGTTTTTCCAACCTCCGCACAACGTCATAACCCATAAAGCCAACTAGTCCCCCAGTTAAAGGAGGCAGTCCTGCAATTGTTGGTGATTTCAAATGTGCGGCAGAAAGACGTAGTGCTTCAAGTGGATCAATCCCAGTTGGTGCACCAGCTGGCGCAGTGCCCTGCCAGTAAGCCTTTCCATCTTTTTCACTCAACGTTGCTTCACTTCGCACACCGATAAATGAATATCGTGACCACGCTCCACCATGCTCGGCAGATTCCAATAAAAAGGTGTTAGCGGCGTTCTTAGCTAATTTTCTATACACACCCAATGGTGTTTCCCCATCTGCAAGCAGACGTCTTGAAACTGGAATTACATTTGAAATCTTTGCATAGGCACGAAATTCTTCAATATTCATTATTACTCACCCAATGCCAATGGGGTGTGGAAGCAGGTTCTTTCACCGGTATGGCAAGCAACACCTGTTTGCTCCACGCGAATGAGTAATGCATCTCCGTCACAATCCAATGCCACAGAGATTACTTTTTGCACGTGTCCTGAGGTTGCACCTTTAACCCAGAGTTCATTTCGAGAGCGTGACCAATACGTTGCTTTTCCTGTGCTAAGAGTCAGCGCAAGAGATTGCGAGTTCATATAGGCCAGCATTAAAACTTCATTCGTTGTTGAGTCTTGCACCACGGCAGCAATGAGCGTTGTTGCATCTTTAAGCAACGCAGCAACTGCTGGATCAAGTGAGCTCATGGAGTAATTCTGCCTTACCTTGTAGCCACGGCGCGCACGGGATAATTGTGTGAATCTAGGTAAGACTTCACATCCCCTATGCGGTGTATTCCAAAGTGGAACACGCTGGCAGCAAGAAGTGCATCGGCTCCAGCATCTAGGGCTGCTGCAAAATCAGCCAAAGTTCCAGCACCACCGCTAGCAATCAATGGCACCTTTGAAACTGAACGCATCGCCGTAATCATTCCAATGTCATAACCGGCACGAGTTCCATCGGCATCCATAGAGTTCAAAAGAATCTCACCAACACCTAATGCGCAAGCTTTTTCAATCCATTGAACTGCATCGATATCTGTTCCTTCTCGACCACCATGAGTTGTAACTTCAAAACCTGATTCAGTTCGCGCACGGCGAGCATCGACAGAGAGAACAAGGACTTGTGAACCAAATCGATCTGCAATCTCTGCAATTAATTCCGGACGGGCTATCGCTGCGGTATTAATCGAAACTTTGTCTGCGCCGGCTCGTAGTAAGCGATCCACATCAGAAACATTTCTAATTCCCCCACCGACAGTGAGTGGAATAAAGACTTGTTCAGCTGTGCGGCGGACAACATCTAACGTTGTCTCTCGTCCATCAACAGTTGCCGAGATATCTAGAAAAGTTAACTCATCAGCACCTTCTGCTCCATAGAGGGCGGCCATCTCAACTGGATCTCCTGCATCAACAAGGTTTGTGAAATTAACGCCCTTCACCACACGCCCGTTGGTGACATCTAAGCAAGGAATGATGCGAACAGAAAGAGTCATCGTCCTGTAACTTTCAGCGCTTCTTGCAAAGTAAATGCGCCGGCATATAAAGCTTTACCAACGATGGCACCTTCAACACCTGTTGAATTGAGCTCACACAAAGCTTGAATATCGGCTAAAGATGAGATTCCACCACTAGCAACTACTGGTTTAGTAGTTGCTGCGCAGACAGATTTGAGTAGTTCTAGATTTGGACCACCAAGAGTTCCATCTTTTGTCACATCAGTTACCACGTAGCGAGCACAACCATCTTTATCTAATCGTGTAAGTGTTTCGAAAAGATCTCCACCTTCTTTTGTCCATCCACGCGCAGCAAGCACGTGCCCGCGCACATCAAGACCAACAGCGATGCGATCGCCGAATTCACCAATGACTCGAGCAGTCCATTCAGGATCCTCTAGGGCTGCAGTTCCAAGATTTACTCGCGCGCAACCAGTTGCTAATGCTCTGCGCAAGGATTCATCATCTCTAATTCCGCCAGAGAGTTCGACCTTAATATCAAGTGCGCCAACAACTTGTGACAAGAGTTCGGCATTACTTCCGCGGCCAAAAGCGGCATCTAAATCAACAAGGTGTAACCACTCAGCCCCTGCTGCTTGAAATTCAAGTGCAACTTCAAGTGGTGCGCCATACACACTTTCTTGGGCTAGTTCACCTTGCACCAAGCGCACAGCACGTCCATCTTTAACATCAACTGCAGGCAGAAGCTCCAAGTAACTCATAGTGATTTCACCCAATTCTTAATCAAAGCTAATCCTGCATCCCCAGACTTTTCTGGATGAAACTGTGTAGCAGCAACATAACTATCTTCAACTACTGCTAAAAACTTTTCACCATGAAAGCTCCATCCCTGCATTTTTCCAACTGCTTTCTTGGCTGCATATGAGTGAACAAAATAGAATGACTCACCTGCAACTCCTTTTAACAAGGTGGAGTTCGGATCACTTTCAACACTATTCCAACCCATATGCGGAAGAATTGGAGCGTTCAGACGTGAGACTTCTCCCTCCCAAACTCCAACGCCTTGATGGTTTGCATTTTCAGCATGCTCGCTACCTTCTTGAAAAAGTATTTGCATGCCAATACAAATTCCTAATACAGGTCTTTCTTTGGCTATTCGTTCGCGGATGATTGCTTCTCCATCAACAGATTTCAACCCCTGCATACATGCGGCAAAGGCACCAACACCTGGAACCACTAAACCATCGGCTTCAAGTGCAATAGCGCGATCAGCCGTGACAACTACATCGACACCAGAAGTAGCAAAAGCTCTTTGTGCCGAACGTAAGTTGCCCGAACCATAATCAAGAATTGCGATCAAAGAGAGCCTTTAGTTGAAGGAATACCTGCAACTCTGCCATCGAGTGAAACTGCGTCGCGCAGTGCGCGTGCAACTGCTTTGAACTGAGCTTCAAAAACATGGTGTGCATTTCTACCTTCAAGCACACGGATATGCAGGGCAATATGAGCTTCTGCAACTATTGATTCCCAAATATGTTTTCCAAGTGTTGTATCAAAAGTTCCAATGAGCTCAACAATCTCTGGCTGGCGGTGAACCAAATATGGACGGCCAGAGAGATCAACTGCGGCTTGAACTAAAACTTCATCAAGTGGAACCATGGAATCACCGAAGCGGCGAATGCCTGCCTTGTCCCCCAACGCTTCACGTAGGGCTTGGCCAAATGCCAATGATGTGTCTTCAACACTGTGGTGAGAATCAACTTCAACATCACCGCTTGTTTTAATCGTGAGATCAAAGCCTGAGTGCTTACCGAGCTGAGACATCATGTGATCGAAAAACGGCACACCGGTAGAAACATCGATAACGCCTTGCCCATCTAGGTTGAGTTCAACTAAAACATGTGACTCTTTAGTTGCTCTTTCGACTCGTGCAGTTCTCATGGCGGCCTCTCTTTAGATGAGTTCTTTTAATGCAGTTATAAATAATGTGTTTTCGGCTTCATTGCCGACAGTTACTCGCAAATACCCTGGTAGTCCGACATCTCGAATTAGGACGCCTTTACCCAGTAGTTCACTCCAAAGTTTAGGGGCTTCGGTGCTAAATCCCGTAAACAAGATGAAGTTGGCGCTGCTCGGGACAACCGTAAGTCCGAGTGCGAGTAGCTGGGCAGACATTGCCTCCCGAGCCCTAATCAACTCAGAGACATATCCCAGTAGTTCATCTTTGAAATCAAGTGCAACCGATGCTGCAGCTTGAGTCAATGCACTTAAGTGATACGGCAATCTCACAAGCAACATGGCATCTTTTACCGAACTATCACAGACCATGTATCCCACTCGAGCTCCTGCAAATGCAAATGCTTTACTCATGGTCCGAATAACAACAACATGAGGATTCTTCGCAATCAGCGTTACTGCAGATTCTTCAGTTGAAAACTCAGCGTATGCCTCATCCACAATCAGTAGACCATTAACCTTTGCCACAGCATCAGCAAGTGAATTAATTTGTGAAATTGAAACAGATCCACCTGTTGGATTATTAGGCGTTGTGATAAAAGTTAATACTGGCCTAACCTGCACAATTTGTTCAATAGCAAGTTCGACGTTGAGTGAGAAATCAGAATTTCGCTTTCCATCCACCCAATTTGTGCCACACACTTTGGCAATCAAGGGGTGCATTGAATAAGAAGGCGTGAAGCCAAGTGCACTCCCCTGACCAAAAGCTAGAAAAATTGATTGAATAATCTCATTACTGCCATTAGCTGCCCAAATGTTATCTATCGTGAGATTTACCTTAGCCGTTGAATTGATATAGCCGGCCAACTTAGTTCGCAGTTCATTGGCATCACGATCGGGATAGCGATTCAAATTCGCAGCCGCAACCCTCACAGCATCAGCAATCGCTTTCTGCAGAGCAGGCGATGATGAATAGGGATTCTCATTCTTGTTCAGTGAAGCTTGGGCAGGAACCTGCGGTGCGCCATAAGGAGTAAGTGGAGTCAAGTCCTTGCGCAATGGCAACCACGTTGGCCAATTCATTTACGAATTTTCCAATCTAATCGTCATTGCTTGTCCATGTGCTGGTAAGTCTTCTGAATTAGCTAACGTCACAACTGTTGGAACTAAATCAGTGAATGCTTTTTCGCCATATTCAATGAAATGAAGACCACGCAGAAATGTCTGAACAGATAATCCACTTGAGTGACAAGCACATCCGCCTGTAGGCAGGACGTGATTAGAGCCTGCTGAGTAATCTCCAAGTGAGACTGGTGAGAAACGTCCGATAAAGACTGCTCCAGCGTTTCTAATCTGCGCGGCATCTTCGCGTGCGTTCTTAGTCTGAATTTCTAAATGTTCTGCAGCATAAGCATTAACAACGTCAATTCCCTGCTTCATGTCATCAACTAAGACAATTGCTGACTGAACGCCTGAAAGGGCAGCTGTGATTCGTTCTTTGTGTTTAGTCTTTCCTACCTGAATTTTAAGTTCGGCTTCCACGCTGTTGGCTAAATCAATTGAGTCGGTAACCAAAATAGCTGCAGCTATTACATCGTGCTCAGCTTGGCTAATTAAATCTGCTGCAACATCACTTGCTCGAGCAGAAGAGTCAGCCAGGATTGCAATTTCAGTGGGACCAGCTTCTGAATCAATTCCAATCACACCACGCAAAGCGCGTTTAGCAGCAGCCACATAGATATTGCCTGGACCTGTAACCAAATCACTCTTCTCACACAAACCTTCAACGCCGTAAGCAAACATGGCAACAGCCTGGGCTCCCCCAACAGCAAAGACCTCAGTTACACCAAGTAGCGCGCACGTTGCCAAAATAGTTGGGTGAGGCAGACCTGCGAATTCTTTTTGTGGTGGTGAAGCAACAGCAATGGATGAAACCTTTGCAATTTGTGCAGGCACGACATTCATAACAACACTGCTTGGATATACCGCTCGTCCACCTGGAACGTAAAGACCCACGCGATCTACTGGGATCCACTTTTCAGTAACTGTGCCACCATCAACAACGTTTGTGGTCTTATCTGCTCTTACCTGATCATTATGAACTTTTCTCACTCGTTCAATTGAAAGCTCTAGCGCTGCTCGAATTGCTGGATCTAGGGAAGCTAATGCTGAATCTAAAGCCTGCTGTGGAACACGTATTGAAGCTGGTGTCACTCCATCGAATTCTTGTGCCAATTTTATGAGTTCGCTTTCTCCACCGGTTTTCACACGGTGCAGAATTGGCTCAATCAGAGCCATAGCTTGGGCAACATCTAAAGCAGCACGCGGAAGTTCGGCGTTATATCCAGCCTTGTTTAAGGCTTTGCCACGAAGATCAACGGTGCGAATCACATGCTAATTGTAACGGCTGAGCCCAACACGGCGGACTTGAATTTAAACCAGGCAGTTAGGCCCAAGAATAGATTTGAGATCTGCGCTCAATGATGGAGAAGCTGTGACCGATGCATCAATCTTCATAACCGTACTGCTTCCGTTTTCACTCAATGAAAGATGCACTTCTCGCTTACCTGGATGTGAACGCAAAATCTCCTTAATGCGATCAACTACTGGTGGCGTGCATTGAGACATTGGAATTGAAATTACCAATGGCCCAGTTGGACCTGCAGAAATATCTGGCATGGACATTTCAAGAGCAGTAAAGCGCAGATTCTCTTCACGGCGATCAACGCGACCACGAACAGTCACAATTCGATCTTCAGTCAGAGACATTGAATATTGATTGTAAGTATTTGAGAAGAAGAGAACTTCCAAAGATCCCTCGAGGTCTTCGATTGTCACAACGGCCCATGATGCACCTTGTCTTGAAACTTTACGTGTAACACTTGTGATTAAGCCTCCGATAGTGACAACAGATTCATGCTGTGCACCCTCGTCAACTAATTCACTGATTGACATATCTGTGTTCGCTCGAAGCACGTGTTCAACACCTAAAAGTGGATGATCGGAAACATAGAGACCCAGCATCTCGCGCTCATAGCTAAGCAACATTGCCTTATCCCACTCACCTGTTGGGATCTCAATATCTAATCCTGATACTTCAGTGATTGCTTCTCCGCCAAATAGATCAAACTGGCCAATGGCCTCAGCGCGCTTGCTCTCAATGACTGAATCAATTGCCTCCAAGTGAACTGCAATCAAGCCCTTACGTGTGGCCCCAAGAGATCCAAAAGCTCCAGCCTTAATCAAAGATTCAATTGTCTTTTTGTTACACACTTGGGCATCAACCTTTGCTAAGAAATCACCAAAGGATGTGAAACGACCTTTACTCTCACGCGCTGCCTTAATGGATGCGACAACTCCTTCACCAACATTTCTAATGGCTGCAAGGCCAAAGCGAATATCTTTTCCACGAGGGGTGTATTCACCATTGGATTCATTAACATCAGGTGGCAACACGTTGATTCCCATTCGGCGACACTCACTCAAATACAAGGCGGATTTATCTTTATCATCTCGAACGCTAGTTAAAAGCGCGGCCATGTATTCAGTTGGGTAGTTCGTCTTTAGATAAGCCGTCCAATATGACACAACACCATATCCGGCAGAGTGTGCTCGGTTAAATGCGTAATCAGAGAATGGAATAAGAACGTCCCACAAGCGCTTGATAGCAGCAGTTGAGAAACCATTGGCCTTCATGCCTGCTTCAAAAGGAATGTATTCCTTATCCAAAATATCTTTGTTCTTCTTACCCATCGCCTTACGCAAAAGATCCGCACGTCCTAGTGAGAAACCGGCAACCTTTTGGGCAATCGCCATAACTTGTTCCTGATAAACAATCAGGCCATATGTGTCACCAAGAATTTCTTGTAATGGTTCTGATAGCTCCTGGTGAATAGGTTCAACTGGCTTTCGCTTGTTTTTGCGATCAGCGTAGTTGTTATGTGCATTCTCACCCATAGGCCCTGGTCGATAGAGAGCGATGACAGCCGAAATATCTTCGAAAGAATCCGGAGACATGGATTTAAGCAACGCACGCATTGGTCCACCATCGAGCTGGAACACACCCAGAGTGTCACCGCGAGAGAGCAATTCATATGTCTTTTTATCATCGAGCTTTAAATCCTCTAACACCACATCAATGTTTTGGTTCTCTTTAATGTTGAGCAGCGCATCATCTAAAACAGAGAGGTTTCGAAGGCCCAAGAAGTCCATCTTGAGTAAGCCAATAGATTCACATGCACCCATATCAAACTGAGTAATGATTGCGCCGTCTGCTTCGCGGCGATGAATAGGAATAACATCGAGTAATGGTTCGCGAGAGAGAATAACTCCAGCTGCGTGAACACCCCACTGGCGCTTTAACCCTTCAAGACCACGTGCTGTATCAACAACGCGCTTTGAATCTGGATCTGATTCATACAGTGAGCGGAACTCCCCCGCTTCACCGTAGCGATCATCTTTAGAATCAAAGATTCCACCAAGGGAAATATCTTTACCCATAACCGATGGCGGCAAAGCCTTGGTTAACTTCTCACCAATGACGTATGGATAACCTAGAACGCGTGTTGAGTCCTTAATCGCTTGCTTAGATTTGATGGTTCCATAAGTGATGATCTGAGCAACGCGGTCTTCACCATATTTATTAGTTGCATAACGAATCATCTCGCTACGACGACGCTCATCAAAGTCCAAGTCGATATCAGGCATAGAAATACGTTCTGGATTAAGAAAGCGCTCGAACAAAAGTCCGTGTTCTAGTGGATCTAATCCAGTAATACCAAGTGAATAAGCAACCAGTGAACCTGGGGCTGATCCTCGACCTGGTCCAACTCGAATACCAACTTTCTTTGCATGCCCAACTAAGTCGGCAACAACAAGGAAGTAACCAGGAAAACCCATCTTCTCCATCACGCCGAGTTCATAATCAAGGCGAGACTCATGTGCAGGAGTGAGCTTGTCCCCTAAGCGCTCTTTCATGCCGCGAACAGCTTCCTTTTTAAGCCATGAATCTTCAGTTTCTCCAGCTGGGACACTAAATTGCGGAAGAAGGTTTTCACCTTCTCGCATAGTCACATCACAGCGCTCGGCAATAAGTAATGTGTTATCACAACTCTCTGGAATATCTTTAAAGAGCTCTCGCATCTGCGCCGGAGTCTTTACATAGAAAGAGTCGTTATCGAATTTAAATCTCTTGGGATCTGCCAATGTAGAACCAGATTGAACGCAAAGCAGAGCCTCATGTGCTCCAGAATCTGCCTGTAATGTGTAGTGCAGATCATTAGTTGCAAGAAGTGGAAGACCTAACTCTTTTCCAAGCTTGAGCAAGTCAGCTTTGACGCGAGTTTCAATATCAATTCCATGATTCATAACCTCTAAAAAGAAATTGCCTTCACCAAAAATATCTCGGTAATCACTAGCTGCTTTGACTGCCTCTTTATATGCGCCCATGCGCAAGCGAGTTTGAATCTCTCCACCTGGGCAACCAGTTGTTGCAATTAAACCCTTGGAATATTGAGCTAGAAGTTCTCTATCCATGCGGGGCTTGTAGTAGTAACCCTCAAGAGATGCAAGTGATGAAAGACGAAAGAGATTGCCGAGGCCAACATTGTTCTCAGCCAAAATTGTCATGTGCGTATAAGCACCGCCACCAGAAACATCGTCTTCACCGCCGCTTGCCCATTGCACTCTTTTTTTATCAAAGCGAGATTCAGGGGCGACGTAAGCTTCAATTCCAATAATTGGCTTAACACCAGCTTTTTTCGCTTGCTTATAAAACTCATAAGCTCCAAAAACATTTCCATGATCTGTCATTGCAATTGCCGGCATGCCTTGTCTGGCAACTTCTTGCATTAGATCGGGAACACGTGCTGCACCATCGAGCATTGAATACTCGGTATGGACGTGCAGATGTACGAAATTCTCAGAAGTCATGGTGGTCGTAGATTATTGCTTACGGCAGAACGGCATCAGATAGCAACGCCAATGAGCGTGTGAGATCGGCTGGATATGGAGCCTGAAAACTCAGATGTTCACCAGTGATTGGGTGGTCAAAGTTGAGCTCCTTGGCGTGTAGCCATGGTCGTCTCATCTCTAGAGATTTAGCCAAGACAGGATCTGCCCCATAAGTAGTGTCGCCAACAAGTGGATGGTTAAGTGCAGAGAAGTGGACACGGATTTGGTGTGTGCGACCGGTTTCTAGTTCAACTTTAACGAGTGAGACTCCGCGGTAAAACTCAATGACTTCATAATGGGTAATGGAGTCTTTGCCTGTTGCAACTACAGCGAAACGATGATCTTCTTTTGGATGTCGATCAATTGGTGCATCAATGATTCCAGTGGTTGGATCCATATGACCTTGAATAAGTGCATGATAAATCTTGTCCACTGTGCGATTTCTAAAAGCATCCTTTAATACGGTAAATGCGCGATCACTCTTAGCAACAATCATTAACCCGCTAGTACCAACATCGAGGCGATGAACAATCCCCTGTCGCTCTGCAGCACCACTTGTTGAAATTGAATAACCGGCAGCCATAAGTGCGCCAACAACAGTTGGTCCCATCCATCCAGGACTTGGGTGGGCAGCACAACCCACGGGCTTATCAATAACAACGATTGCGTCATCGTCATAAACAATTGAAAGACCTTCTAGTGGTGTGAGCGGGATCGGGTCTTGATTAATGGCAGCTGGCATCAACACATCAATTACTTGGTGTGCGCTCACGCGGTCAGATTTAGCCATTGCTTTTCCAGAGGTGGTGATATCGCCATCTTCGAGCAACTTAACTACTGCTGTGCGCGATAAGCCAAGCACACGGGTGAGAGCACTATCGATTCGCTCCCCAGCAACGCCTTCTGGCACGGAGAGTGTGCGTTGTTCTCGATTGCTCATATCAACTCTTCTTTTTTAATAGGTGGAATGTTGCGCGCAGTTAAAACCACAGAAATAAAGGCAGCAACCACGATTGCCGTGTCTGCAATATTGAATATAGGCCAATGAGGCAGTTGCATCCAATCGATAACGTGGCCACGCAGTAATCCTGGCTCTCTAAAAATGCGATCAGTCATATTGCCCAAAACTCCACCCATTACTAGGCCTAAAACAAGCGCCCAACCTTTGGAGGTTAATAAAGGTGCGTAATAAGTGATTGCAATCAATACGGCAATTCCAAAGAAGGAGAGAAGAAGAGTGGCACCCGGAGCAAATGAAAAGGCAGCACCAGAATTTCTAATGAAGTTAAGTTGAAAGAGCGAGCCAATGATTTTTACTGGACCGCGATGAGATAAATACTCCACTGCCCAGATTTTGGTTGCAAAATCTGCAAGCCAGATAAGCCAGGCAACACCTAAAAGTGTGCGCCACACGCGCACTGCTAGCGCCGTTCTTCCTTCTGCTTGCAGAGCATGCACAAAGTGGCCCGAGGAAATACTTGTAAACGGGCCTTACCAATTGCACTTCCGCATTCTTCGCAGTTTCCATAAGTCTTAGAGTCAATTCGATCTAAGGCGCGCTCTGTTTGCAAAACCATGTCACGGGCATTGATCACTAGCGACATTTCATGTTCGCGTTCAAAAGTTTTAGTTCCAGCATCAGCCTGGTCATCTCCGGTGCCTTCACCAGATTCTTGAATGAGAGAATCCATCTCTACTTCAACTTTTTCCAGTTCAACGCGAAGACGTGCTAACTCTTTAGAAATCTCGGTGCGAATGCTCTTTAGTTCAGCTGCAGTCCATGGTGATTCACTCTCACTGACAACAATTGGCGTTGGAGCCACTTTGATTGGCTTAAGTGGTGCAACTTTCTTACCGCTCTTAGCTGGACGTGGTGGTGGTGGCATTACCAATCGGCGCTCTTCTACAACAGGGGCTGCAACGGGCGCAGAAATTGTTGAGACTGAAACTGTTTGAGATTTTTCATCCACAGTCAGAGTTGTCTTTGATGGAAATGGCTTACCTGGTGCCTTTTTTACTGGAATGCTCTTGACTGCCGCTTTTTTAGCCGGTGCCTTCTTAGCAGGTGCCTTCTTAGCTACGGCTTTCTTAGCCACTGCTTTCTTGGCTGGTGCTTTTTTCGCTGGAGCCTTTTTAGCTACCTTCTTCTTTACGGCAGCCTTTTTAGCAGGAGCCTTCTTGGCTGCTGCTTTCTTAACCGGCTTCTTAGGCATGTCGCGAACCTTAATGCTCTTCAGGGGCTGTTACCAATTAGCCACGGGCATTTTTTGGCTTAACTAGGCGATAGTATTGAGCCACTACCGCAAATGAGCATTGACGGGGCCATCACCTCACGAGCTTGCTAGAAGAAATGGTGCAAACCATCTAGAACTAGCCGCGGATAGAAAAGTGAAGTGGCGTGAATTTCACGCAAGGCGGGTGGTACCGCGAGATCTGCGCCAGCAGGTCACGTCCCTCCAGAGTTCTTTCCTACTCGTGGAGGATTTTTTATGTCGTTTCGCGCAATCCCAGCAGCCGTTGATCTGCCTGCCGTCGAGCACGAGATTTTAAAGTTCTGGCGCGAAAACGAGATTTTTGAAAAAACACTTGCGGCCCGTGAAGGTGCACCTGCATGGATGTTTTATGAAGGTCCACCAACTGCAAATGGAATGCCAGGCGCCCACCATATTGAAGCGCGTGTATTTAAAGATGTATTCCCCCGCTTTCACACAATGAAGGGGAAACATGTAATCCGCAAAGCTGGTTGGGATTGTCATGGTTTGCCAGTTGAAATTGCTGTTGAAAAAGAACTGGGCTTTGCCGGTAAAGGCGATATCGAAAAGTATGGAATCGCAGCTTTTAATGACAAGTGCCGTGAGTCAGTCCAACGCCATGTTGGTGCATTTGCAGACATGACACATCGCATGGGCTTCTGGGTTGATTTCGATGAAGCGTATTGGACTATGTCTCCTGAATATGTGGAGAGTGTGTGGTGGTCTCTCAAAGAGATCTGGAAAAAGGGATTACTGGTTCAAGATCATCGCGTTGCACCATATTGTCCGCGCTGTGGAACTGGACTCTCGGATCATGAATTAGCACAGGGCTATGAAACTGTCACAGATCCTTCGGTCTATGTTCGCTTTCCCATTACTTCTGGTGATCTGGTTGCACTCAATGCCAGTTTCCTAGTGTGGACTACGACGCCATGGACCTTAGTTTCAAACACTGCAATTGCAGTGCATCCAGAAGTGGATTATGTGGCTGTTGAAGTTACTGTCGATGAAGTCAGTGAAGTTCTAGTCGTTGCCGAAGCGCTGCTTGAAAGTGTTAAGGGTGAGAAGAAGATTCTCAAGAAAATGCTTGGAAAAGAGCTAGAGCGCACAACATATAAGCGCCCTCTTGATTTCGTAGAGATTCCAGATGCTCACTACGTTGTTCTTGCAACGTATGTGACAACTGAAGATGGAACTGGACTCGTTCACCAATCTCCAGCATTTGGCGCTGATGACTTAGCGGTGTGCCGTGCTTATGGATTGCCGGTTGTTAATCCCATCGCACCTGATGGACACTTCTTAAAGGAAGTCGACGTTGTTGGCGGAATCTTCTTTAAAGAGGCAGACAAGTTATTAGTCAAAGAGTTAAAGGCCCGTGGTGTTCTCTATAAGCACCAACCATACGAGCACACATATCCGCATTGCTGGCGCTGTCACACACCGTTGATGTATTACGCACAACCTTCCTGGTATATCCGCACCACGTCAATTAAAGATGCTCTTCTGCGTGAAAACGCAGCAACTGATTGGCACCCAGAAACTATTAAAGAAGGCCGATACGGTGATTGGCTCAATAACAACATTGACTGGGCTCTTTCACGTAATCGTTATTGGGGCACTCCCCTTCCTATTTGGCGCTGTGAAAACAAGCATGAAATCTGCGTTGATTCACTCGCTGAGTTAGGCGCACTTGCTGGCCAAGAGCTCTCAAATCTTGATCCACACCGCCCATTTGTTGATGACATTACTTTTGCTTGTGCTGATTGTGATTCCACAATGGTGCGCGTGCCAGAAGTTATCGATTGTTGGTATGACTCTGGGGCAATGCCATTTGCCCAATGGGGATATCCGCACAAGGAAGGCTCTATTGAAAAGTTTAAAGAGTCTTATCCTGCTGACTTTATCTGTGAAGCTATCGATCAAACACGTGGCTGGTTCTACACACTCATGACTATTGGCACTTTGGTCTTTGATAAATCTTCATATAAGACGGTCCTTTGTCTTGGACATATCTTGGATAAAGATGGTCGCAAGATGAGTAAGCACGTGGGTAACGTCCTAGAGCCAATGGCCCTTATGGATCAACATGGCGCAGATGCTGTTCGTTGGTACATGTTGGCTGCAGGCTCACCTTGGGCAGCGCGTCGTGTTGGCCATGATGCAATCAATGAAGTTGTTCGAAAGACTCTTCTCACTTACTGGAACACCGTTTCTTTCCACGCCCTTTATGCCAATGCTTCTAACTTTGATTTAAGTCAGCGAACAAAGATTGCAGATCGACCACTCATGGATCGCTGGATTATCTCTGAACTCAATCTCTTGATTGAGGAAGTAGATGCCGCACTCAGTGATTTTGATTCACAGGTTGCAGGACGTGCACTGGCAAGATTTATTGATGATCTTTCAAACTGGTATGTGCGCCGTTCACGACGCAGGTTCTGGGATGGAGATGTCAGCGCACTTTCCACTCTTCACGAGTGCCTAGTAACTCTGACTCAACTTCTCTCTCCTATGGTTCCCTTTATTACAGAACAAGTCTGGCAAGAGTTAGTAATACCTGCCGATTCTTCTGCAGTTGCTTCAGTTCACCTTTCTAACTTCCCAGTTGCAGATGCAGCTGTCATTGATCGCGAACTAGGAAAGCAAGTTGCACTCACCCGTCGCATCGTAGAACTTGGTCGTGCATCACGCGCTGAATCTGGCATCAAGATTCGTCAACCTTTGGGCCGTGCCCTGATTGCAGCAAGTGGTTGGGCATCTTTGCCTGAACAAATGCGTGAACAGATTGCCGATGAGCTCAACGTCATTGATCTCCAAGACATCGCTAGCGCTGATGGAGATTTAGTAGATATCTCGATTAAAGCTAACTTCAAATCACTAGGTGCAAAATTTGGTGGTGCAGTCCAAGAGATTGCAAAAGCACTCGCGTCCAGTGATGCAACTGCCCTTGTGAAAACTTTGCGTGCCTCTGGCACAACCCAGCTAGGTAGTTGGGAAATCGCTCTGGACGATCTAGTTATTACAGAAGTTCCAAAATCTGGCTGGATGGTGGCCTCTCATGAGGGTGAAAGCGTGGCACTTGATCTAGAGCTCACTCCAGCACTTATTGCTGCTGGTCACGTGCGCGAAGTGATTCGCTTTATTCAAGAGCGCAGAAAGAGTGATGGCTTTGAAATCTCAGATCGCATTGCTGTGAAATTCAATGCCAGTGCCCAAATAGCTGCAGCCATTGCCAGCGATGAAGCTCATATTATGGATGAAGTACTAGCACTTTCTATGGTTCAAGATTCAACACTCGCAGTTGAAGATAATGAACTTGGAATTGCAGTCTTACTTACTAAAGCGAGCGAACTAACCCCATAAGTAATTGCACTCCAAAAAAGAGCACAATAAAAGATAAATCTAGGCTCACTGCTCCAAGGCGAAGTGGCGGAATGTAGCGTCCGACAAAAGCCATTGGCTTATCGGTGATGCTGTAAACAAGTTCAACGAGTAGGAGACCAATACCTTTAGGTCGCCAGTTGCGCGCAAACATACGAACATAGTCAAGGATTAAGCGAGCAAGTAAGGCAAAAAGAAATAACTGCAGGACGTTAGCAAGTAACGTTCCGATACTCACTTAGATCAGCTTTGGTTAAAGAAACTTGCTTGAGCTGCAGCTGATTTGTCTTCAACATCAATTGAAACATTTGCTGGAGACAGAAGGAAAACCTTCTTTGTCACTCGCTCAATTGTTCCGTGCAAACCAAATGCAAGTCCACTTGCAAAGTCAACTAAACGCTTGTGCTCTGACTCATCCATATCAGTCAAATTAATGATGACTGGATTGCCTAGGCGAAAGTGCTCGCCAATTGTGCGGGCCTCGTTATAAAAACGTGGGTGCAAAGTAACGATGCGATCTAGGACTGGTAAATCTAATTGCGGTGCAACTTCTACAGAAGAATGTGTCACTACTGAAGAGACCGGACGTGGTGAGCGCGGTTTGATTCGCACATCACTTGATGTCGGTATTGCAGAAGTTGAAGTTGCAATTGGTGTATCGAATTCTGGGTCGTCCATCAAACCTAAGTAGTTCGCGACGCGCTTGAGTGCATTAGCCATAGGTAAACGGTACCTGTAGCCCTAGCGCGAACCCAGGATTTGGCTACCTATCCGAATATGTGTCGCACCATGGGCAATAGCCTCTTTAAAGTCCCCACTCATGCCAGCAGATAGTTTATTTGCCTTAGGAAAATCGGCCATAAAAGCCTTATGTATCGCTGATAATTTTGAAAACGCAGTTGCTGGATCAACACCTAATGGGGCAACTGCCATCAGACCTTGAAGTCTGTGGGTGGGCGATTTTTCAATCTCCTTGGCCAGTTCATAGAGCTTTTGCTCACTGACTCCCCCGCGCCCCTCTGAACCATCGAGTGAAACCTGACAGAAAATATCCAAAGCATGCGGGGCGTTTTTCTCAATTACTTCAAAATGACGAAGCTCATCCAAAGAATGAATCACATTGGCCCAGGCAGTAATTGATTTCAACTTATTGCTTTGTATCTGACCTTGAAAATGCCACGTCCCCGAGATTGCAGCCGCCTTTGGCGCTGCATCTGCATCTCTATTTTCACCAAAATTACTCACACCGAGGTCTTTCAAAATCTCAACATCACTTGCTGGAAAAGTCTTGGTCACTGCAATAAGTGTTATCTCATTGACTGACCTGCCCGCGCTTTCGGCAGCCTTTGATATCTGCTCACTGACTGCCTCTAAGTTGCCTGCAATCTCACTTCTGCGATCTATAGCCACACCACACCTGCATTTCTTCCCGTGATGTTATGGCGACGATAGGAGAAATACTCATCATTTTCCAAAGTACAGATTGTTGAAGCTTCATAGGTAACACCATGTGCTACTAAATCTGCAATTAGGGCTCTGGGCAAATCTAGCGCCGGAGTTAAGTTATTAGTCAGAGATGATGCCGAAGGATGCTTGGCAACCACTTCATCGGCTAACTCTTGTGGAACTTCATAACACCGCCCACAAATTGATGCTCCTAATTGGGCATGAATTTGTTCTGCCCCCAGCGCTCTCATAGCTTCCACTGCTTTAAGTGCAATTGAATTCATCAACCCACGCCTGCCAACATGCACTGCTGCGACAACAGTTGATGATGAGAGTAGAAGCGGAATGCAGTCAGCAACCATTACCGCTAAGGCAATTCCTGGCACAGTAGTAATGAGTGCATCACATGTTGGATCATCAATGAGTGATTTCACTTCAACAACTTCATCACCATGAACCTGATTCATGAACTGAATAGGGCCTGTCATCTTTGATAGAAGTTCGCGATTGCGGGCAACAGTTTCAGCGTTATCGCCAACGTGTTGAGCCAGGTTCAATGACTCATAGGGCGCAAGGCTTGCGCCATTGCGCCTAGTAGTAAAAACGCTAGGCAATTGCCCTTACTTCATAAAGTCTGGAACGTCGATCTCATCCTCGGACACGAGTTCTTCAAAAGTAACTCGGCGACGTGGAGTTGATTCAGCATCTAAATCCAGCGCAACTGAGATTGGGTCATTGCTAGGAATTGGATTAGCAACGCCTCCCAATGTGGCTGCATCAATAACTGGAGTCACAACCTTGCGAGGCTCTCCGCCTTCAAAGCCAGCAGCAACAACGGTAATGCGAACTTCATCACCGAGAGCATCATCAATAGTTGTTCCAAAGATGAACTTGGCATTTGGGTGAACTGCAGATTGAACGAGCTCACATGCCTCATTAACTTCAAACAAACCAAGATCTGATCCACCAGAAACTGAGAGCAAGACTCCCATTGCACCATCTATAGATGCTTCAAGAAGAGGTGAAGAGATAGCTAACTCAGCTGCGCGCAGTGCGCGATTTTCTCCTCTGGCAGAACCGATTCCCATAAGCGCAGAACCTGCTCCTGACATAACTGCTTTCACATCTGCAAAGTCAAGGTTGATTAATCCTGGCTGAGTAATGATCTCTGTAATTCCTTGAACACCTGAGAGTAGAACTTGGTCTGCACTCTTAAAAGCATCAGCCAATGTGATGGTGCGATCTGAAATAGCTAGAAGACGATCGTTAGGAATAACAATTAAAGTATCAACTTCTGCGCGGAGGGCTTCAATTCCAACATCGGCTTGAGCTGAGCGAAGTTTTGCTTCAAATGAGAATGGGCGTGTAACAACACCAATAGTTAATGCACCAATGTCTTTTGCAATCTTTGCAACAACTGGTGCTGCACCTGTTCCAGTTCCGCCACCTTCACCTGCTGTAACAAAAACCATGTCAGCACCGCGCAAGATTTCTTCAATGTCATCTGCGTGATCAAGTGCTGCTTCACGTCCCTTATCTGGATCCATACCGGCGCCAAGACCACGTGTTGTTTTTCTACCAATATCTAATTTCACATCTGCATCACTCATTAACAAATGTTGTGCATCTGTGTTAATAGCAATGAACTCAACGCCTTTGAGTCCAACATCAATCATGCGATTAATTGCATTTACTCCACCGCCACCAATACCAACAACTTTGATGACTGCTAAATAATTCTGCGGTGAAGCCACTTGTATCCTCCTTGGGAACCATAAACCTCTACTTGAGCCTTATAATTCAACGTTTTCTATAAGGCGAACGTAAAGTGCGCAAGGCTCTTAATCAAACACCGACATGATTTATTTATTGTGTCGTGTAAAAACTTTATTTAACGATTGGTGCATGTGGTGCAGAGAGATCCATCCTCTTTAACTTTGCATTTTCTGGTTGTTCCAATAAAGCCTTATAAACCTTTGCTTTTAACTCATTATCAGTTGCAAATCCCCAGCGAACTTCCACCTTCCGGCCCTGAACATCAACGTCCATGACATAGGCACCGGTGCTTCGAACCTTGAGAACTTTCAGGTTCGACCTAATCTCATCTGGCAATGAGGTCATAAACCCCACAGCCGTCACCGCAATATCAACTGTTCCAGCCTGAATCTGTGGCAAATCTGCTGGCAGCTGACCCTTCACCACAAAAGCTTTTCCTGAATCATCTATCGCTTGATTATTAAAGATGGCAACCGGAGTTCGTGAAGTAATTGAAATCGTCACTTTGCCCGAAATCCAATTTCTACTCACTTGTGCATCTTTTACAAAGGCAAATTTTTCATAAGTAGCTGCAACTGCTCGAGGTTCTACACGTGCAAGCTTCTCTCCCACTTTCACACTTTGCGGCAAGAATTGATCAGTGCCTTTTACCTCAACAGAGCTGACAGTAAATAGAGTGGACCAACCAAGAGCATATGAAGTAAGAGCTAAAATTATTGCAGCAGCCAGTGCTATGAGGCGTTTGTTTTTCATTTATCCGAAACGACGGCTCAGACCGTCAACGATGATTGGCGCCAATGAGCTGACATCTCCTGCGCCGAGCGTGATGATCACATCTTGTGGTTCTGCCGAATCAATAACTGAATCTGTCACTTCAATAAAATTGGGAATGTATTCCCCATGGCTCATGGCATCTGTGATCAATCGAGATGTGACACCAGCAATTGGCTTTTCACTCGCGGCATAGACCTCTAGAACAATTGCGCGATCTGCCATATCTAGGACTTTGGCGAATTGGGAAGAAAAAGCTTTAGTTCGTGAGTAGCGATGTGGTTGGAAGATAACAATTAAGCGTCCATCACCAGCAAAACGACGTGCAGCCTTTAATGTCACATCAATCTCTGTGGGGTGATGCCCATAATCATCAATAACTCTGATTCCATGAACAGTGCCTTTGAGTTCAAAACGTCGTCCTGTGCCCCTAAAAACAGCTAATCCCGTGAGTAATTCAGGGGCGGCAAAGCCAAGATTTAATCCTGTTGCAAGTACTGCAGCGGCATTAAGTAAGTTGTGATGGCCTGGTACTTGAAGTTCAATAAAACCAACGACTTTGCCCCGCCAAATTGCGCGAGCACGTGAGCCCATTGCCTCTAACTCAATGGAATCTAACCGTAAATCGCACTCTTCACCGATTCCATAGGAAAGCAGAGCACACGTAGTAATCGTTGCGGCTAAAGCTTTAGCGCCTTCATCATCTGCGCAAAATGTTAGAAATCCTTCTGGCTTAATAGTTGCCGCGAAATCTTTGAAGGCAGATGCCACATCTTGTGGGGTTGCAAAGAAGTCAACGTGATCGTGTTCAACATTTGTCACTATCGCTGCATATGGGTGGTATTCAATAAATGAACCATCAGATTCATCGGCTTCTGCGACAAAGATTTCACCTGTTCCACGATGTGCATTAGAGCCAGATGCAGTAATGGTGCCACCGATTGCAAAGGATGGGTCGGCTCCACAAGCTTGTAGCGCAACTGCCATCATGGACGAAGTTGTCGTCTTTCCATGCGTGCCAGCTACGGCAATACTTTTTGAATCAGACATCAATATTGACAGTGCTGCCGCGCGTGTGAGAGTCGCAAGTTTTAACTCTTGAGCTCGCATGAGTTCTGGGTTAGAAGATGAAATCGCAGTTGAGTAAACGACTAAATCTGCCCCATCCACATTACCGGCCACATGCTGCGTTGAAATAGTTGCACCCAGGGCCTGCAACGCTTTAACGACGGAAGAATCTTTAGCATCTGAACCACTAACAGTTATTCCATGAGAGAGTGAAATGCGAGCCAAGCCACTCATGCCTGCGCCACCAATACCAATAAAGTGAACGCGCTTTCCGATCAGAGAGTGCAACGTTGGTCTAGTCATCGAGATTCCAGCGCATGTTGTCCCAAAGCTGCAATCTTTAGCGCGGCATCTGCATCAAGGGTTGAACCTTCAATGGGTGCACAGCCACTGGAAGCAAGAAGACCATCAATATGTGAGTGCACATAAGCCGGTGTAAATTCTTTTTGATCAATTACTTGTGCTCGCCCATCTGCAACTAACCCACGTGCATTATGGAACTGTTCTCCGTTTCCAATTGGCAGTGGCACAAAAAGAGCGTAACGGCCAAGGGCTCTAAATTCAGCACAAGTCACCGCCCCACTGCGCGCAATAATCAAATCTGCAGCTAAATAGGCATCTGCCATCTGGTCCACATATGCCACTGGACGATAAAGATCAGTTGAAGGCGGCAAGACATTTGTGCGACCCACTGAATGCATCACGGCAATACCTTTAGTTGAAAACATAGACACGCTTTGTTCGATCACCTTGTTTATTGCAACCGAACCTTGTGAGCCACCCATGACAAATACAAGTGGCGCAGAAGGGCTAAAGCCCAAACGAAGCTTTGCCTCTGCTCTGGCTTTGTGCCAATCAGCTCCAGCGCCTTTGAGCGCAACTGCAACATCACTTCGAAGAGGTAAGCCAGTAATTAATGCATCGCTAAACATGCCAGTGTTAACGCCATGTGCAACTGCTAGATACGGAGTGAAAAGGGCGCCTAATCGATTTGCCCAGCCAGGCTTTGCATTGGCCTCATGAATAATTGTGGGCACACCAAGAATACGAGCAGCGATATAGGCAGGTGCGCTGACATAACCACCAAAGCCAATAAGTAAATCAGCATCCTTCAAGAGAGAATGACAGGCTTTAACAGATGCAACTAAATCAACGGGAATGCCTAACCAAGAAGGTGAAGGCTTTCTAGAGATTCTCACCTTTGGAATATTGTTAACACTAAATCCTGCAGCTGGAATTAAAGTATTTTCTAAACCTTGCGCAGTTCCTAAAAAGGTAAGTGCATCACTTGGATTGCTACTTTTCCACACACGTGCCACAGCCAACGCTGGTTCTATATGGCCAGCCGTGCCACCCCCAGCAAGGACTATTGAAGCCATTTTGGCAATCCTGTTTTTTGCAGTTCTTGGTAAATCGCTGGATCTCTACGGGCAGCACCTATAACAAATGCGATTCCCATATAAGTTGCAATCAACGCCGAACCTCCGTAGGAAAGTAATGGCAAAGTTACACCCACCACCGGAAGAACGCTTATTGCAGAGCCAATATTGAGAACTGTTTGAATTCCAATCCAGCAACCAATGCCTGAACACACATAGCGAACCATGGGATCTTGTGTGCGAAGAGCAATTTTGAATATTGAAAACAAAAGAGTTGAGAGAAGTAGCAAGGTTGCAATAGTTCCGAAAAGTCCTAGTTCTTCACCAATGACAGAGAAGATAAAGTCAGTGTGTGCCTCAGGTAGATTTCCCCACTTCTGGCGGCTAGCACCCAGTCCCACACCAAATAATCCACCACTGGCAAGGCCTAGGAGGCTGTGTGCAGGTTGCCAACCCACGGATTTGTATTGTTCTTCGGCAAATGGATTTAAGAAAACAGAAAAGCGAGCAACGCGATATGGCGCAGAAATGATTAGCGCAGCGATTCCTAAAAAGCCGACCGCTGAAATGGTGGCAAAAAGTTTTAGGTGCACTCCTGATACCCATAACAATCCAGCCAATACAAATGCAAATACTGAAGCAGTTCCCAAGTCACTACCCAAGAGCACTAGCAAAATACATAGTAAGAAGGCTGGGGCAATCAGTTTGAGCACATTTGCTTGAATATCACCTGCGCGCTCACGTTTAGCCAGAATTGAACCGGCCCATAAAATCATTAGGAATTTGGCGATTTCACTGGGCTGAACATCTACAAAACCAAGTGAGATCCAGTTGTGATTACCGTTCACACTTTTTCCCACACCAGGTACTTGCACGATAGCGAGCAAGCCAACTGAGGCTAGAACACCAAATCGTGCAAAGTATTTCCATCTAGCCAGTGAGAAACGTGACAGAGCCCAAGCCATAGGGATGGCGATGACAAGAAAAATTAGCTGGCGAAAGAGAATTGCCCATGTTGCACCCTTGTTTTCAAGGGAGTAAATAGATGATGCAGAAAAAACCATAATCAAACCAAAAATACTTAGAGCTAGCGTGCTACCTACCAACATGTAATAGAGATTAATCGGGCGTGAAAAAAGCGTGCTCTTCTTCTGTGTTTTCATTTACTCACACCTTTCTTCACTGCAGCAGCGAAACGATCGCCGCGATCGGCATAAGAGACAAATTGATCCATTGAGGCGCAAGCCGGTGCCAAAAGAACGGTATCCCCCGATTGAGCAAAGCCCTTGGCGGCGCTGACAACTTTTTCCATGAGCTCTTGTGATGAATTTCCATCAATGAGAACACGTGGGACATTGGGGCAATACTTAATAAGTGCAGCTTCAATTAAGGCTCTATCGGTGCCAATGAGAATGGCGGCTTTAATTCGCTTGGCTGTGCGCTCAACTAGTTCATCCATCGCAGCACCTTTAGCTAATCCTCCAGCAATCCAAATCACTGACTCATGCGAGAGTAGCGATGCCGTTGCTGCATGAGGGTTTGTAGCTTTGGAGTCATCGACCCAGTTAATCGAATCAGCTGAATGCACAGTTTCAATCCGGTGGCGCCCTGGTCTAAAGGCCTTGATTGCGCTGCGAATATCTTGATGGGAAACACCAACAGTTCGTGCAAGTGCTGCTGCAGCCAACGTATTAGAAACATTGTGGGGAATTGTTGGTTGCACTTCAGCTAGCTCAGCAAACATCGATGCCTCTTGTGGGTCTTGAACAAATGCACGATCAACCAGTAACTCTTCTACTAATCCAATCTCCCCCGGAGCTGGAGTATCTAAGCTATAAAAGACTTTTCTGCCCTGCCAATGGCTTGAGCGCTTAACGATTTCACCATCACTTGCATTCAAAACTGCCGTTGTTGCACGATCAAGGATTGTCAGTTTTGCTTTTGCGTATGCATCAAAGCTTCCATGCCAATCAATGTGATCATCGGCAATATTGAGAATTGCACAGGCAACAAATTGAGCCTGCTTAGACCAGTGAAGCTGAAAAGAGGATAGTTCAAGGACAAGAACTTCAAATGCATCACTGCGATCAACAACTTCAATGACGGTTTCACCAACATTGCCACAAGCCGTTGCTTTGAGACCGCCGCTTTTTAACATGGCCGCAACCATTTCAACCGTGGTGGTCTTTCCATTTGTGCCAGTTAATGCCAGCCACTTTTGAGTAGGTGCAATTTCACTCTTTATCTGCCATGCCAAATCAACTTCATTGAGCAGGGTTACACCTGCCTCCATTGCAGCAACCACCAATGGGTGATCTTGTCGCCATCCTGGTGAAACGACTACTGAATCAAAGTCCTTAATAACTACATTCTTAGCTTCAATTACTACGTGCTCAGATTGAGCAGCTGGATTTTCATCGGCAATGCTTACTACCGCACCTCTTTTAGTCAGTGATCGGGCAACAGCATTTCCCGTAACACCTGCGCCAAGAATAAGAATTCTCTGGCCATCAAAAGAGAGTGGCATGGTTATTACTTAGCTACCCACTGTGCATAAAACAGACCTAAACCGCCTGCAACACTGAGTCCAGCGATAATCCAGAAACGAATGACAACAGTTATCTCAGCCCAACCTTTTAACTCAAAGTGATGATGAAGCGGCGCCATTCGAAAGACTCGCTTGCCGCCACTAATCTTGAAATACAGAGTTTGAATAACAACTGACATTGTGACAATTACGAATAGACCACCTAGAGGAATTAAAAGCAGTTCCACTCGAAGTGTTGTTGCAAAGCCTGCAATTGCTGCTCCAAGTGCTAGTGAACCGGTGTCGCCCATAATGATTTTGGCGGGTGCTGTGTTCCACCAAAGAAAACCGGTGCAACCTCCAGCAAATGCTGCAGCCAGTACGGCTAGATCCAGTGGGTCTCGAACTTGGTAACAGTTAGTTGTTGTGATCGCATCGATTGAACAACTTTGACCAAACTCCCACACGCCGATTAAAACAAAGGCTAGGAAAGTCATGATGGTTGCACCTGTTGCTAAGCCATCAAGGCCATCAGTTAAATTCACACCATTACTTGCTGACATCACCATCAGGATTACAAAGGCGATAACTAGGCCAGTGCCTAAGTAGAGTGAAGTTTCTTTAACCGTTGAAAGATATTGCGAAATAGGAGTGAGTTTGTATTGATCAGCAAACTGCAGACCTGCATAGCCAAAGACACCAGCAAGTGA
The DNA here is from genome assembly GCA_002284895.1 of Actinobacteria bacterium IMCC19121. GTDB lineage: Bacteria > Actinomycetota > Actinomycetes > Nanopelagicales > Nanopelagicaceae > Planktophila. The sequence goes on along the minus strand of CP015605.1, from coordinate 928,154 downwards.
TGCTTGAGCTAGAAGTTTGTAGCGACCCTTTAAACCGCGAGAGTTTTGACGTGAGACTTTGAGCCAATCATCCAAAAATCCAACAAAACCTAATCCAACAACCAAGCCAATAACCAACAGCGCCGAAGCCGTTGTAGGTGTGCCTGAAATAAGGTGAGCCATGAGATAACCGAAAATTGCTGCAAGGATAAAAATGATGCCGCCCATAGTTGGCGTTCCATGCTTTGTTTTATGTGTTGATGGTCCATCATCTCGAATAATTTGACCGTAGCCACGTGCAGCAAGGATTCGAATTAATACCTTTGTGCCAAAGAGGGCAAAGGCCAGAGCGAAAGCTCCTGCGATAAGGATCTGTCTCATGAATCGGCTCCAGTCTTTTCTTTCCAGGCACGTTCTAGTGATTCTGCGAGAACTTCAAAACCTTGGGAACGAGATGCTTTCACTAGAACCACATCACCCGGTGCGAAGTATTGAACTAAATCAAGAGCTGCTTCAATGCTTGAACGGTGGTGAACCACCATCGCACCAACTGGTTCTCCGTATTCAGGAGCATTGATTTCAACTAGATGATCAATTCCTAATTCAACCGCAAGGGCCCCAATTGCAGCGCTCTGTGGCCCTTGTGTCTGGCCAAGTTCATTCATCTTTCCAACAAAAGCCCATGAAGAGCCGCCACGCTCTTGGGCAAAGAGAACAAGTGCTCGCATTGCAGCACTCATCGATTCTGGGTTCGCGTTATATGCATCATTAATAATGAGTAGGTCAGCACTTTCATGGAGTTCCATGCGCCATTTACTAGATATTTCAGCTGTAGATAAAGAACTAGCAATCAACTCCAACGGCAGTGCTAGCGCAGTTCCCACGGCAGCAACTGCCAGTGCATTTGCCACCTGATGCGCTCCAACTGCGCGCATTCCCACAGCATCTCTTCCAGCAGGTGTTACTAAATCAAAGTGTGGTCGACCTTCGCGCATTTCGATATCTGCAGCGCGTACTTGAATATCTGCTTTTTCTCCAAAGAGAATTACTTGGCCTTGATGCAGGGAGGCCATCTTGGGTGTGAACTCATCATAAGTTCCAAGGATTGCAATTCCATCTTTATCAAGTGAAGCAATGAGCTCACCTTTAGTCTGTGCAATTACCTCACGAGAACCAAACTCACCAATATGAGCAGTGCCAACTGTTAGCACAACACCAATGTTTGGCTTTGCAATCTCACACAAACGAGCAATATCACCCATATGTCGCGCACCCATTTCAAGGATACAAAAACGCGTGCGATCATCACATTCCAGCAAAGTGATAGGCAGACCTAAATCATTGTTAAATGATCCAGCAGGGGCAACGGTTGGACCCACAGCCCCTAACATGTGAGTTAAGAGATCTTTCGTACTTGTCTTTCCTTGAGAGCCTGTAATACCAATGACCACTAGTTTGTCTAAACGCTTTCTAACAAATGCTGCCAGAATAGATAGAGCCTCTAGAACATCTTTGACGACAATGCATGGACCATCAATTCGCTCTGATGTAAGAGAGAACATCGCACCGTTTCTATAAGCATCAGCTGCAAACTCATGCCCGTCAGCGTTCTCACCTTTAAGGGCTAAAAAGAAGCACCCAGGTGTTGCTAAACGTGAATCAAAGACCGGAGCTTTTGATACAAGTAAATCCCTATCGCACAACAGCTCTCCGCCTACTAATAGCGCAATCTCTCCTGCTGTTAAAGTGATCATTTCTTATCTTCAATCGCTTTAGCTAATTCAATGCGATCATCAAATTCATGTACTTTTCCATTTATCTCTTGGCCCTTTTCATGACCTTTACCTAAAACCATCACAACATCGCCAGCTTGTGCCAGGTTGACCGCGGTGCGAATGGCTTGGGCTCTATCAACAATTACTTCACTTGGTGGCACCACATCTATATCTAAAACCATCTGAACTAAAATCTCTTCGGCTTTCTCTGAACGTGGGTTATCGCTAGTGTAAATAGCAATGTCGGCGCCTTCATTTAGTGCTTGTCCCATCAAGTGGCGCTTAGTTTTATCTCTATCTCCCCCGCAACCAAGAACGGCAATTACTTTTCCATCACTGATCTCAGCTGCTGCTTCTAGCACTCGCTTAACGGCATCTGGTGAGTGCGCATAGTCAACTAGTGCTGTGAAGTTTTGTCCAAGGCGCACGGCCTCTAATCGCCCAGCAGCCCCAGTAAGTGTTGGCAAGATTGCAGCGATATCAATGGGATCAATTCCACTTTCAACTGCAATAGCAACTGCCATTAATAGATTGTCGTAGTTGAACCCACCATGCAAAACAGTCTTTCCTTCAATGAGAATTCCGCCGCTTCCGCGAATGGAGACTGAAGCACCAACATAATCAGATGTAATCGATGCGAAGTGCCATGTGGCGCTTGTATCTAATCGAGACAAAGTGACAACTGGTAGCTCAGTTTGTGCCGCCAGACGCTTTCCATATGGATCATCAAGATTAATCACTGCTAAATCTGCATACTCAAAGGTAAAAAGCTTTGCCTTTGCCGCAAAGTAATCTTCCATATCTTTATGGAAATCTAAGTGGTCTTGTGAAAGATTAGTAAATCCAACAACAGCAAAGTGGCTGCCACGAATGCGCTCCAAAGTAATTGCATGGCTGGAGACTTCCATAATCAGATTGCGCATATGGCGCTCACGCATCACAGCAGAAAGAGCTTGTAAATCAGAGCTTTCAGGTGTTGTGCGCTTGCTGGCAATACTCTCAACGCCGATGCGAGTTTCAACGGTTCCGATCAGTCCACTATCTCGACCAGCAGCTGTCATGATTTGGTGAAGCAAGGTAGTTACTGTGGTTTTGCCATTAGTGCCCGTAACACCAACGCTATAGAGATCTCGCATTGGTTCTGAGTAAAACCACGCACTTGCTATTCCGGCGGCTCTGCGTGGATTTGTGGAGACCAGAACAGGAACGCCCTTTATCTCTTTAGCACCGATGGCATCGGTGAGAACTGCAACCGCACCTCGTGAAATAGCATCGGCAGCAAATTGCGCCCCATGAACTTTTTCACCAGGCAGGGCAATGAATAGATCTCCAGGTAATACTGAATCACTTGCTTGTGCAATTCCACTCAGGTCAATACTTTCCAACTCTTTAGAGGTTGATTCGGCCCCAACTATGGCGCATAGCGCAGAGAGTTTTTTCTGGTGATTAGTTATTGGCCGTTGCATCCTGGGCCTTCTTTGCAGCTAACGCTTTCTTATTTAACGGGATGGGATCAAATGTTGTTCCAGTTGGTGCAATGTGGCGAGACTGTAAAACAAAAGACATCACTTTCTTAAAGACAGGCCCACCTAGAGCACCACCCCAGTGCAGACCCTTTGGATCTTGAATAGTTACGCTGATTACATATGCTGGGTGATCTGCTGGTGCAAAACCAATAAATGAAGCGGTGTATCCGCGGTAGCAACCGCAAGTGTCATCAATGCGCTGTGCTGTACCAGTCTTACCTGCCACGCGATACCCAGCAATTGCTGCACTTGGGGCAGTTCCATTTCCAGAAACAACGCTCTCCATCATCAAACGCATCGCCTTTGCAGTCTCTGCGCTAATTACTCGCTGGCTAGTGCGACCTGGAGCAGGTGTGAAGTTTCCACTTGCATCACGTGTTCCTGCAATAACCGTTGGTGAGACTCGAACACCGTCGTTGGCAATAGTTGCAAAAATACTTGTAGCTTGCATGGCAGTTAGTGAATATCCCTGACCAAATGCCATTGTTGGCGCTGAAGTTCCTGACCAATCGGCAACCTTTGGAAGGATTCCGCGGGACTCTCCCGGCAAACCTGAACCAGTTTTTGAACCAACACCAAATTTAGTGAGGTAGTCATAGAAAGTATCGTGGGATAAAAGTTCACCAATTTGAATTGATCCCGTGTTACTTGAAACAGCCAATACACCAGCAGTTGTTAAGTACTGTGTCGCATGTCTTTCATGATCATGGAAAACCTTGGTTGAGCGCTTGAGTGCATACGGCACTGTAATTACTGTCTCTGGAGTTACTTTTTTCTCTTCAATAGCTGCGGCTAAAGTCATTACTTTGCCAGTTGAACCTGGTTCATAGACATCTTGAACGGAAGGATTGCGCATGGCAACAAGTGCGACTTTAGAGGTGTTATTGGGATCAAATGTTGGCGCAGTTGCATGGGCCAAGATTTCACCAGTTTTTGGATCCATCACAATGACAGTTCCGCTAATTGCATGTGAGGATTTCACGGCATCAGAGATTGCTTGAGATGCCACCCACTGGATATCGCGATCCACAGTCAGGCGAACAGTTGTGCCAGTTTGTGCCGGAATAATTTCTGATTGAGATCCAGGAATTTCTGCTCCATAACCATTGGCAAATGAATACTTGCCATCAATTCCTGAAATTGTTGAATTCATACTGGATTCAAGACCAGTTGCACCTTTGCCATCACGATTAACAAAGCCAACTAATGAGGCAATTAATGATCCTGATGGATATTCGCGGATGTATCCACGCTCTGGGAAGAAGCCAATAATTCGATCTGGACTCATTGCTGGATACTTCGAGTTAAATTCTGAGATTGATTGAGTCAGTTTCTGCCACAGCGCTGGCTTGGCATTTTGATAGACCATGTTCCATTTGCGCTTACCGGTGATGCTGGCTTGAACTTGAGCGACCGGTAAATCAAGAATCGGTGCGATGAAGTTAGCAACACGGGCAGGGTTTGTAATCTGAGTTTGATCAACAACAATGCTTGTTGCAGCAACGCTGCGGGCAAATGCCACACCATTAATATCGGTGATATCACCGCGTGGAGCTGGAAGAGATTTAGTGTTTTCCATTTCATTCACAGCACGCATGCGGTAATCCCCCGCTTGCACTGCCTGCACCTGAACTAGGCGCAAACCAAATAGGAACATCGCTAATGCAAGTAAAAAGATGAGCGCCCTAATTCGGTTATGAGCTAATGAAAAATTACCCATTGTCCACACTCTCTGCTGGTTTTACTGGTGGATTAAGGTTGAGAAACGTTGGGGTTTGAGATGGCTTCATACCTAGGGCAGTTGCTGCCTTTGCCAAGTTCTCAGGTGCTGCGATGGCATCAATCTGACGATTGACCGCTTCACGTTGATCACTAACCATCTTTGCCTCAAGCTTTAAATGGCTCAGTGTGAATGCATCTTGTGCCAGCAAAGTATTGATGAAGAGAAGGAACATCAATGCAAGGACGCCCACGACAGATACAAACTTGGCAAAATACTTACGATTTTCTTGTGTCTGCTCTGAAATATCTGGAACTAGCTTGAGTGCAACTTCTGCAGTCTTAGTTGCGATGATTTCACGTGAGCGCGTGATTGCTGGAGCAAACGCCGTCATTGCCATTATGCAGCCACCCTTTCAATAGCACGCAAACGAACAGATGCCGAGCGCGGATTAACTGTGAGTTCTTCTTCTGTTGCAACTTCGCTGCCACGAACAACTAATGAGAACTTGGCAGCAAATTCAGGAAGATCAAATGGCAGACCACGAGGTGTGCCAGAGGTTGTTGATGCAACGAATAACTCTTTAACAATGCGATCTTCAAGGGATTGAAAAGACATCACAACTAAACGAGCACCAATTTCGAGCAGACCCATAGCTGCAGGCAGAGCGCGAGTAATCGCTCCGAGTTCGTCATTAGTTTCAATACGAAGAGCTTGGAAAGTGCGCTTGGCAGGGTTTCCACCGGTGCGACGAGTTGCTGCAGGAATCGCCTCTTTAATCAGATCAGCTAACTGAGAGGTTGAGTTCAGCGGAGCAATCGCACGGGCTTTAACGATTCTCTCCACCACTCTGGTTGCAAACTTTTCTTCGCCGTAGGTGCGCAAAATCTTGACTAACTGGCCTGGCTCATAAGAGTTAACAATCTCGGCAGCAGTTAGTGATTGGCTGCGATCCATACGCATATCTAGTGGGGCATCGTGTGAGTAAGAAAAGCCTCGCTCGCTTTGATCTAGCTGCATGGATGAAACACCTAAATCAAAGAGAGCACCATCTATTTTTGTAAAGCCGTGGGAGGCAACAACATCTGCAATTTGATCAAAAGTTGCATGGGATGTGCGAAGTCGATCGGCAAATGGAGCTAAACGATTTTTTGCCCCAGCAAGAGAATCTGCATCACGATCAATACCGATAACAGTTAAGTGAGGGAACTTGCTAAGAAGTGCTTCAGTATGACCACCTGCGCCAAGGGTTGCATCAACAACAACAGGGTGAGCCTTTGCCTGAATTGCTGAGGTCAGTAAATCAACGCAACGATCTAACATCACAGAAACGTGTGCAACGTTGTTATTCATTCTCTCCCCCTTTCAACTCATACGTACTTTTTTTACATTTATTGCTAACTACTTCAGTGCTCTCATCTCTGGTCACCGCCGGCCGACGGATCTGTTTTATATCGGCGCCGGGGAAGGGGCGCCGTTATTTTCGAAGGGTCGGCGGTGGCCACAAATGAGAGAGTTAGAACAGGCCTGGGAATACCTCCTCTGAAACATCAGCAAATCCCTTTTCGCGATCTGCTAGATATTCATTCCAAGAAGTTGCATCCCAAATTTCAACGCGAGTATTTGCTCCAATAACAACGCAATCTTTTTCAAGTCCTGCATATGTGCGAAGTCCTTGAGGAATTGTTATGCGACCTTGACGATCAGGAATTTCATCGTGTGCACCTGCAAACATCACACGCATGTAATCGCGAGCTGATTTTGCAGTGACTGGCGCTTGTTTTAGCGTCTCTGTAATAACTGAAAACTCTGCTGATGGAAAAACATAAAGACAACGTTCTTGTCCTTTAGTAATTACTAAACCTGAAGAGAGTTCTTCGCGAAATTTCGCGGGCAAAATTAAACGACCCTTGTCATCAAGGCGTGGCTCGTGGGTGCCAAGAAACATTTTTAGCGCCCCCTTCCCCAGGTTCGCTGCGCTTACTTTCTGCGCTTAATTCCCCACTTTACTCCACTTTCCTCCTTTTTCAACCACCTTTCGCCACTTTTTACCCTTATCCGCCCCACCCCTCCCCACCTGTTTTTAGGCATGAAAAAAGGGCCCCCACGAGAGCCCTTGGTCAGTACGTGATACTTATTTAGCCGTTATTGCGCTCATCCCAGCGTTGCTCAAGGCGAGCGCTGATCGAAGATGAGCCCTTGCGCTTTGGTATAGATGGACGCCCGATAGATGAGATAGCTGTGATTACCCCGCTAAGAGCGATGATGAAGCCCAGTACTCCCACAGGCGTTGTCTTTGAAATCAGACCAGTAAAGAGGACCAGAATTCCAAGTACCACCAGGCCAAGAGCTAGCAGGATGCGGTTTTTGCCAATCGGCTTTGCCTCACCCGATAGGGCTGAAACAAGGCGTGGATCCTCCGTCATTAGCGCAGCTTCCATCTCCTGGAGCATTCGCTTCTCATGATCAGATAAGGCCATGGCCCAACAATAGAACACCTCTGGGCTTTGTGGCTACTTAAAAACTAATCCTCATCATCTTCACTGGCACTTATCAGCCGGGCTGGACGCACAGAACCCTTACCAAAGCGTGCCCGGGCTTGATCTATAGCCCCTTCAGCTTGGCGCCAGCCAACTTCGCGCTCGCCCAGCATCATCTGGTGTGGTGCTCCCTCACTTAAGTTCTCCAGAGAGACCCCCACAAGGCGCAATCGGGCCCGCTCAATGCGAAGTGCTTGATAGAGCCCCTTCACTACATCATAAACATCATGGGTGCTATCAATTGGAAGCGGCAAAGTCTTACTGCGATTAATCGTTGAGAAATCAGCAAAGCGCACTTTGATACTTATTGTCTTTGCAAATAAATCACGATCTCGCAATCTGGCAGTTGCCCTCTCAGTTAATCTCAAAAACTCAGTCAATATCTCTTCTGGATTATCGAGATCTTGCGCAAATGTCTCTGCTGCACTGATACTGCGATCTGGTTCCTCAGGTGTCACATCACGGTAATCACGGCCCCATGCAAGTTCATATAAAGATGCACCGTTTGCTTCACCGAGTGCTCTGATCAGTGTGGCCCGTGGCAGCTTTGCAATATCTTCAATCGTTCGAAGCCCTAATCGCTCTAGAACTTCTGCCGTCTTTGGTCCCACTCCCCACATCGCTTGGATAGGTAGTGGATGTAAAAAAGTGAGAATGCGATCAGAAGTTATCTCTAACATTCCATTGGGTTTGCAGTTGGCTGATGCTAACTTGGCAATGAACTTAGAAGGTGCGATTCCAACTGAGCAGGTAATGCCCTCTTGCTCCTCGACTTTCTTACGGATAGCAACTGCGATTTCACGGCCAGTACCAAGTAGCTTTTGTGAACCGGTCACATCCAAAAAAGCTTCATCTAAGGAAATCGGTTCAACCCACGGCGTGAAACTATGGAAGATCTCCATGACATGTTCTGATACTTCTTGATAGCGGGCCATATCAACAGGTAGAAAGATTGCATGCGGTGCTAATCGGCGAGCACGCCCCACTGGCATTGCTGAGTGAATACCAAATTTGCGCGCTTCATAGTTTGCAGCAGAGACAACACCGCGTGCTCCCATGCCAATAACGACGGCCTTTCCTTTTAACTCTGGGTTATCGCGCTCTGCCACGGAGGCAAAAAATGCATCCATATCAACATGAAGAATGGTGGCCTGGGTGGCGTTTTCTTCACTCATATTGCCAGCGTACTTTCTTTTGTGCGCCAAGATTCATAGGCCGCGCGTAAATCCCATGCACCCGTTGCCCGAAGTGAAATACCGCGGGCCCCTGTGCGCCGGGTAATGCCACGAATGAGTAGCAGGGATGAGGAATAGAGGGTGCTGGCAAAGTCGGCTTGAGTGTCGGTAAAGAAAGTTGAATCACTACATCCATATCCATCATCAAGGCTTACAAAGATGACGCGCTTTCCACTTCGCACCGGCGGGGTTTGCATCGCAACTTTTATACCAGCTACTAATACCGAAGAGCGCGAACGCTGAGCCAGTAAATCACAGGAGCGCACGGCGCCAATGGAGTTAAGAAAATCGCTATAGAAACTGACTAGGTGCTCAGACATATCAATACCTAAGCGCGCTATCTCATGTTGAACTATTTCAGCAGGACTCATATCAGTTAGGCCACTGCTAATTAATGTGGGAGGCGCAAAAGCTAAATTCATCTGCGCTCCGGTCACCCCAGCGTTAGGTGATTTTTGCAGATCAGAGAAATGCAGCAGCAAATCACGGCGGTTAACATCGGTATGCAAGTGATCAAAGGCACCGGTCAAGATTGCACTTTCTGTAACAGGGGCGCTGCATCCAGAGCGGCGCACAAAATCAGTTAAATCTATATAGGGCCGTCCAGCAATAATCGATGCAACTTCCCCGTCGCTAATCTTTGTAATGGTGGAGAGTGCAATACGAACTGCGCTGCCATTATCTTCCACCCGATACACCGAATCAGATTCATTGATATCAAGGGGTGCAACCTTTAATCCCATCTGTCGCACTTCATCAACGATTAAACGCCTTGGATACATCCCCGGATCATGTGTGAGCACACCAGCTAAAAACGCTGCTGGGTAATGAGTTTTAAGCCAGGCTGATTGATAGGTGGGCAGGGCAAAGGCTGCAGCATGTGCTTTACAAAAACCAAAGGATGCAAAGGCGCGCAGAACTTCCCAGATCTCATGAACGATAGGCAGCTCATAACCCTTGGCCGTTGCTGCAGGAAAGAACCAATCACAGACTTCTTGTTGTCCATCCCTATCCCCCAACGCCCGCCGCTTTTCATCAGCGCTAGCTAGTGAGACCCCCGTCATCGTTGCAATGATTTCAATGACTTGTTCATGGAAGACAACAACACCTTCGGTATCGCGCAAAATCTCATAGAGATCTGGGTGAATGATTTGGGCTTTGGCCCAGCCATGACGGGCCTTTAAAAAGGGCGTAATCATGTCTGATTTCACTGGCCCTGGTCGAAAGAGTGAGATATCAATAATGAGATCAGTAAATGTTTTAGGTTCTAACTTTCCAACAAGTTCGCGCTGACCCGGAGATTCAATTTGAAACAAACCTAAAGTATTGGTGGATTGGATTAGTGCATAAGTATCAGGATCATCTAAGGGCACGGCATCGATATCCACCCTGACATCTTCCGTGCGCTCTATCTCAGTTAAGGCATAAGAAATAGCTGACTGCATCCTCACACCCAAAACATCGAGCTTTAACAAACCAATAGCTTCAACATCATCTTTATCAAAGACCACCATGGGATAACCGCTGGCATTGGAAAGAAGTGGCGTGCGATCAAGTAAGCCGCCATCAGATAAAACAATGGCACATGGGTGCATCGATAAATGCCGTGGCAAACCATCAAGGCGCTCAGCTAGCGCAATTGTCATTGCAGTTAATGGCGCAGAGATATTAAGAGAGCGCAGCTCAGGTAAGTTCTCAAGGGCTTTTGAGATATTGCGAGCTCTCACATGTGGCATCGACTTTGCCAACATATCAATCTCCATGCCTGGCAGGCCAAGGGCGGCTCCTGCATCTCGTATTGCATGGCGGGCACGGTATGTATCAACCATGGCAACAGTTGCACATCGAGATTGATTGCCCGGCACATCCCAATCAGTATTGCCATAGCGTTTAAAAACCATGTCATAGATTTCAAGTCGCCTATGTGATTCAACATCTATATCGATATCGGGCAAAGCTCTGCGCAGTGGTGAACAAAAGCGCTCCATTAATAGACCATGTTGTAGTGGATCAACACCTGAGATTCCAAGTAAGTGACAGATTAGGGAGCCGGCACCACTTCCCCGTGCAGCAACTCGAATACCAGCACCACGTGCCATGTCACAGATATCGGCAACAGTTAAGAAATATGATTCAAAGCCAAGGGTTGCAACTGTTGATAGTTCATCATCAAGGCGCGTGCGAGCTTTTTTAATCATCGCGCTATCGCTATAGCGCCAGTTAATTGCAGCTTCACTGCGAGTGCGCAGCAATACGCGCATTTCATGGGCTGAATCTGCCCCCACCACATGGGCTTCAGGTAGATGGGCACCACCTAAACCAATATCTCGCTGAGGAGATAACAAAGAGCGCTCTGCCCATGCACGAGTTGTTGCTAGCAACTGGCGCGGTGTTCGCTCCCCTGCAGCCCGTGCAATTTCACCGGCCAGTGAAATCATGTCATCACTTGATTTTAAAAAGCCTTCAGCATTTTGTCGCTCAATATGGCGCGGATGCAATGGCACTAGCTGGCGAGCGCAATCTAAAACATCTGCCACAGGACCATCGGCCCTATCGCGCATGCGAACTGCGTTGGTAACAATGGCGTCAATATCGTGATCACGGGCAAAAATTAACGACTTTGCCGCATGGGATGTGGAGCGCGGACCTTTACCCGCCACAAGATGTGAAACACATTCAATGGCATTATCTGCAAATAAATCACGGGTTTGGTTAAAGGCGCTGAAAGCTGCATCAATACGGTTATCGGTAATAAGTGAGCCCACTAGCGAGTGCGGTCCATGCAGGGCATAGACGTTAGTGCTGTAATGGCTAAAGCGTTGCAGGAAATCAAGGGTCAGAACCGGATTGCGACTATCACTTGTCATTGCAAGAGATGTCAGCAACCTACATAGCGAGCGCCATCCCCCGTCACTATGTGCCAAAAGAGTCAGACGATTATTACTACCTCCCATATCAACTGCCAGATTGACTCCAATAATTGGCGCGATACCAAAATCAACACAGCTTTGCGCGAAGCGAATTGCACCGGCTAAACCATCACGATCAGTTAACGCCAGCGCCGGCATCTCAAAGGCAGCAGCGCGCTCTACTAAATCAGCTGGTTGTGTTGTGCCATATTTGAGTGAGTAAGCACTGGCAACGTTGAGGTGAATAAAACTCATACGTTACGGATAATCCATTGGCCGCTAAGTTCATCGCGCTCTAATTCAAATGTTGTTAGCGCCCCAATAGGTGCTGCCTCCACGCGCCACAGCGCACGTGCTTGATCATCAGGTCTGTATTTGCCATCGCTAATGCGATTCCACCAACCGCCTGCTTCACACCAGCGCGATAAGACTGCATGGATACGAAAGCGCCGACCCTTGAATGTAAATTCAATGGGCGTTGTCGCACCATCGATGGTGACATCGTGGGCGGGATTGACCTGCATCATGGGCTGAGGAGCCTTTCTGAGTATTCGAACAGATGTTCGAAAAATAGACCCCGGGACTGACAAATAGCAAGCGCGCAGGCGTGTCGAGGCTCTGAGTAGTTGAAACTTCAACTACTATTGCCCCTGTTCGTATTCACCAATCTAAGGAGCTCCATGAACGCAGTACTCGTAATCGCTCGCATCTTGTTTGCCGGCATCTTCATCACATCAGGAATCAGCCACCTCACCAAGCTCGATGCAATGACTGGCTATGCCCAATACAAGAAGGTCCCAGCTGCAAAGCTCAGTGTGATCATTTCAGGTCTGATGATTCTTGTTGGCGGCCTCTACATCGCATTTGGTGTCTATGCAGATCTTGGCGCACTACTTATCGCCATCTTCTTAATCCCAGCAGCATTCATGATGCATGCATTCTGGAAAGAAACTGATGCAACTGCAAAGCAGAATGAATCAATCGGATTCTTCAAAGATCTATCTCTTGCTGGCGCAGCATTGATCATCTTCGTACTAGTTGGTTCTGGTGCAGATTTTGGTCCAAGCATTACATCTGCATTCTTTAGTCTATAAAAAGTTAGTCAGTAAAGCCCCTGCGGAGAAATCTGCGGGGGCTTTATTTTTTGATGATGTGTGATTGATACCCGGCCAGAAGCAACATAAGCACCGGATACATCATTGCAACAGGAAGTGAAGTTATTTGAGCAAGAGCGCCAGTAACAGATGGCCCAATGAAATAACCAGCAATACCAATTACTCCCACACGTGCAATGGCAACTGATGAGGCCATTCCAGGAACTTCAGAGGCTGCCAAAATATAGGCAGGAAACATTGGACCAATACCTAGTCCAGCACACGCAAAACCAATATTGACGATGATCAAAGCTAGAACTGGTTGTGTGTCAGAGAGTGGCACACCAATAGCAATACCAGCACCTAAGCCAATTCCACCTAAATAACCACCGTAGAGCACTGTCTTTCGTGGCCCAAAGTGATCAAGTGCCCTATCGCCTAAAAAGCGGGCAGTAATCATTGCTAGTGAAAAGACGGCAAAAGCTGAAGCGTTAACGCCTATGCCATAGCCCATGTCATCGCGTAGCAAGATAGCGCCCCAATCACTGGCAGCACCTTCTGCAATAAGGCCTCCCAGTAGACCAATACCCATCCCCCACAGTGGAAGAACTGATTTTCCAAATAACGGAATCTTGGCTTCAGTCTCTTCATCTCCACCGCTGTGTTCATCTAAATCAGCAGAGAGGAGCATGCGCACAGCTGGAATAAATAAGAAAAAGCAAACGATGCCGACTCCAACTAAGTTATCGCGAGGTGAAACATGCTTAGCAATTGATCCACCTAAAACCGTTGTTGCAAAGGCACCTGATGACCACAAGGCATGAAATGAAGACATCACTCGAAAGCCCAAAAGCTTTTCAATCACAACAGCTTGAGTGTTAGAGGCAATATCCATACTGGAATACCCAAGGCCCATGATGAAGAGACCAAAAATTAAAGTAATCGGAGAAGTTGAAAAGCCCATCAAGATCAAACCAATTGGCATGATGATGATGGCAACTCGAATAACTGCTTTTGTGCCATAGGAGTGCACTAATCGCCCAGCTAACTGCGCGCCAAGGATTGCTCCTGCTGTGCTGGAAATAAGGATCAACCCCAACTGCCCATTATTTAGCCCGTTGGCATCTCGGATCTCAGGGATGCGAGCAACCCAGGCCATAGAGACAACACCCATAAAGAAAAAAGTTGCCAAAAGACCTTTGCGCGCACGCGTTGCAATGGCTAATAAATCAGTGCTCATAAGGTGATAACGGTAACTGACAATGAGCCAATAGTCTGCTTACAATCACTTATGTTCTTCTCCTTCTGGCCAAAAAGAAGTGAGTTCTCAAACAACCGCAAAGATCTACTCACTGATTTAATCGCTGGCTTAACTGTTGCCATTGTGGCTCTGCCCCTTGCTATTGGTTTTGGAATCACATCAGGGATGTCAGCTGCAGCTGGCTTAACCACAGCGATAATTGCTGGCTTTTTAGCTGCAATCTTTGGTGGCTCGAAATATCAAGTCAGTGGTCCAACAGGTGCCATGACAGTTATTTTGATTCCAGTTATCCATAGCTACGGAGTGGGTGCAATCCCAGCCCTTGGCCTCATGGCTGGCGTGATGGTTATTGCAATGGCTGTATTTAAATTAGGCGCAGTGATAAATCGTGTGCCATGGACTGTCGTTGAAGGTTTCACAGTTGGAATTGCATTCATTATCTCTTTGCAGCAGATTCCACTTGCACTTGGCATTGCAAAAGGAGAAGGAGAGAAAAGCTACATCGTTGCTTGGAACACCTTGAAAGATGCGATCGATGCCGGCCTTAACTACACGTCTCTTCTTATCGTGCTTATTACATTGATAATCAAGTTCTCCTGGCCCCACATAGTTCATCGTTTGAAATGGAAACTACATATTCCAGCCAGCTTTATCGCACTGCTTTTAGTTACCCTGCTGGTGAAAGCTTTTTCTATCGATGTCGCAACAATTGGAAATATCCCCCGCGCACTTGGCACCTATCAAAAACCTATCTTTGATAATTTAACGGCGCTGCTTATCCCGGCTCTGTGGATTGCACTCCTTGCAGCAGTTGAATCTTTACTCTCTGCCCGAGTTGCCGATGGTCTTGCCCATAGCAAGGAACATTTTGAACCTAACCGTGAACTCTTTGGACAGGGACTTGCAACACTTGCCGCCTCACTTTTTGGTGGAATGCCAGCAACCGGTGCAATTGCTAGAACAAGTGTGAATGTGAGATCTCATGCCACATCACGGATGGCCTCTGTTTTTCATGCACTCGTGCTTCTCTTTATTGCACTCATTGCTGCCCCACTTGTCAGCCAAATTCCAACTGCAGTTATTGCCGGCTTATTGCTGGGAACTAGCTATCGAATCCTTAACCCGGCATCAATCATGGAATCACTGCGCACGACTAAGGCAGAATCTGCCACATTAATTGTGACTGCAGTTAGCACCGTTGCAATTGATTTGATTTGGGGCATGGCCATAGGCATTGCGCTGCATATGATCTTGGCCCACTACTCTCAAAAGCCTTCTGCGATATAGAATCAAACCCATACCAACTCACCAAGGAGCACTCCGTGGACAACATCACTGCCTTTAATAATCACTTGCCAGTCAAGGTTCGCTTTGGAGAAGGTGTGGCAGAGACTTTGCCAGCAGTTGTTGCAGAGCTTGGTGCCAGCAAAGTCTTTTTGATGGTTGATAAAGATATTGAGAAGTTTAATCCAGCAGCAGCAAAGCTCATTGATCAGATGAAGGCAGCTGCTGGAATCACCGTTACAGTCTTTGAAAAGCCTGCAGGTGAGCCAACAATTCAAATGGTCGATGATTCAATCGCAGCACTTAAGGCAGCAGGTTCAGATGTTGTTGTTGCACTCGGTGGCGGTTCAGTTATCGACACAGCCAAGGCTGCGCGTCTTTGCGCCCAACTCAACTGCACTTTCCGAGAATTCCAATCTAAGCCACCTGTCTATCCAGCACCAACACTTCCACTTGTTGCTCTTCCAACATCTGCTGGCACAGGCTCTGAAGTATCTGGTGGTTCTGTTATCTCTGATCCAGAGGCTGGTCGCAAAGCAGGTATTGCAAATGGAAACCTTCGCGCGCAAGTTGCACTAGTTGACCCAGTGCTTACTTATTCCATGCCTCCTTCAATGACAGCCAACACAGGTATAGATGCTCTTGCTCAAGCAATCGCAGGAATCATCGCTAAGTGCTCAACTCCTATTGGAGATGCCATTGGTTATGAAGCAGTGCGCATGATGACTCCTGCCTTAGTTGCAGCCTTTAAAGATGGCAATGACAAAGTTGCACGTGCTGGAATGGCATCCGGCAGCATGATGGCTGGTCTCACAATGAATATCTCTGACTGCACAGCAGAACACTCGTTAGGTCAGGCAATCGGTGGCCTCAAGCATGTTCCACACGGTCTAACAATTGGTTTAGTTCTAGTTGAAACACTGACCCGCGAAGCAAAGATTGTTCCGCAAAAGATGGAGCGCGTTGCAGATGCGATGGGTGTGCCACAAGATGGCACTAAGGATGGATCTCGCTGCGTGAACGCTGTGAGAAAAATCCTGGCAGAGCTGCAATTCCCTGTGCTTTCATCCCTTGGCTTTGTAGAAGGCGACATTGATGAACTAGCTGAAATCGCACTTAAAGACTTCTTTATTACACAAGCTCCAAAGCCATGGAGCAAGCAAGAAGTAGTAGATGCCTTTATGTCAGCGCTAAAGCTTGAAAGCCGTGTTGCATAGATAGTGGAAGAAGTTCTCAATAACCCTTCAGTTATCCGCGTAACTGCCCTGCTCAAAGAGCTGGGTTGTTCTGGTGAAGTAACAATTCTCTCTGACTCTGCTCGCACAGCACTCGATGCTGCCAATGCCCTAGGCATTGAAGTAGGACAAGTTGCCTCCTCTATTGTTTTTAAACTTCCAAGTGGCAATCCACTGTTAGTTATTACTAGCGGGCGCCATCGCGTGGACACAGAACTAGTGGCTAAGAACTTAGGTGTTGAAAAGCTTCACCGCGCAGATGCTGACTTTGTGAAAAACGCCTCAGGCTTTTCCATCGGTGGCGTGCCCCTTACGGCTTATGTATCTCGTCAGATTTACGCTGGACTAGCCTCACTTCCCCTGGAGAAACTCCTTCTATCCCTTAGAGGTTTTGCTGCTTCGTTACCGTGTCGCAGCGTCAGATCTACCGCCTTTGTCGGTAGCGGGAATTAGAGTGCGGCCATGGGATTTAAGTTCGTAGACCTCTTCGCTGGAATCGGTGGCTTCCATGCCGCTCTTGGCGCGATGGGTGGCGAGTGCGTGTACGCATCTGAAATCGACAAAGATGCTGCTCGTATCTACCAGCGAAATTGGGGGTTGAAGCCCGACGGTGACATTACCCTCGCAGCTAATGAGGATGTTATGGATGTCCCACCTCATGACGTTCTCGTAGGTGGATTCCCTTGCCAGCCCTTTAGTAAATCTGGAAAGCAAATGGGCATGGAAGAAACTCGAGGAACTCTATTTTGGAACATCGCTCGCATCATTGAGGTACATAAGCCTTCTCTCGTTTTACTCGAAAACGTTCGCAACATCGCAGGCCCACGTCACATCCATGAGTGGGAAGTAATCATCCAAACTCTTAGACAACTTGGTTATCGCGTTAGCAAAGAACCAATGGTTGTTTCTCCGCATTTAATTCGTCCAGAGTTCGGCGGTCGTCCTCAAGTTCGCGAACGTGTGTTTATCGCGGCAACTCTCATACCTGCGGGGAAGAAAGATAAGAACCCGAATCCAGACATCCCAGACCTTTCGGCAGTCATGATGAATTGGGATCCGCAGGATTGGAAACTCGACAAGCACTTGCCGCTTGAGAAATTGACGACCGCTGCTTCGAAGAAGGATGTCGCACTCAATGGAACTGAAATCAAATGGCTTGAAGCTTGGAATGAATTTGTCGAGCTTATGCGTGTGGAACTTAAAGGTGAAAAGTTACCAGGATTCCCTATTTGGGCTGACGATTGGATTCTCTCATCTAAGTTGAGCATTCCTTATGGCACGCCTGCTTGGAAAGAAAACTTCCTTTACAAGAATGCTGAGTTCTATACGAAGCACAAGAAGGTGCTCGATGTTTGGTTGAAGAAGTGGAATAACCTTGAAGATTTCCCGCCAAGTCGTAGAAAACTTGAGTGGCAAGCGCAGAACGCAAAGAATCTTTGGGAAACAGTTTTACACTTCCGCCCTTCTGGAATTCGTGCCAAACGCCCTACTTACGTACCAGCGTTGGTCGCAATCACTCAAACATCGATTATCGCAAAGCAAAAGCGCCGAATTACTATTCGTGAAGGCGCACGATTACAAGGACTTCCAGACTGGTATGACTTTGTCGACCAAAGGGATTCGCTTACTTACAAGCAACTTGGAAACGGCGTGAATGTAGGTGCTGTGTACAACGTCTTAAAGGCGCAAGTGTTGCGCGACTTAGATCTTCTGGGGAAGAGCAAACTCACTGACGCGATACTTTCAGCACCTGCCAACCCTGATTTCGTTCTTGGAAACCACGGCGACTATCACCGAGTAGCAGAAAACGTAAAGTACGCAAAAGAAAATGAAGTTCCACCGCTTCGCTTAGTTCAGTAGTAACAAGGCCTTGATTTATAGGCAATCTGCTTTACAGTTAAGTTAATGTTTCAATTGAAAGGTTTATGAGTTATGGGACTATTTGGAAATAAGCAAGAACCACTACCTGCTTGGGCTCTCCGTTCTTCTGTCTTTATGACGATTGCTCAGGCTTTGAGTGTTGGTAGGCAATCTCCAGCAGGTCCTTATGTTCCTAAATATTCAAAACTTTTCAGCGCGATTGTTGCTAAGGCTCTCAAAGATGGATTAATCTCCGAGGAAATTTTTGAAGCCCTTGCCTACTCACCATTTCAAGTTGAAGTGAGCAAAGAAGATATAAATCTCTTTAAGTTAGAAGAAACCGACCACATGCTCTATCTTCAACAAGGCATGGCATTAAATAGAGTTCTTTCCAAATGGAACAAATCTATGTCCATTACAAATAGTGACCAGATGGATATCTTTTCAGCTCTTTCTATGGAATGCCAAAACCTTGGTATGGACAAGAATGACGAAGAGATGATGGGGCTTTTGTTTATCGTTTCAATTTTCTACACAACGATGCTTAAGGATAGTCAGGCGGATAAGGTGAATTGTGAAGAATGGAGATCTGTTGGCTCATATTTCGCAACAGAACTTCCTAACCGTTGGTTAATTGAGAAATCTAAGTAATCTCTTAATCTAATTGCGATTTATTGGAGTTCCCAAGCAAAGAACTTTCCGTTACCACCCGCTGGGTGTCGCCATGCGTTCTTGAAGTCTTTCACTATAAGTTCTTTAACTAGTCCCTTATGGTTGAAAATTTCATTGGCGAACTCAATCATCGGCAATAGCGGATAGTTTCCGTTACTAGGGTCGTTCATCCTACAAACTTCTTTGATGTTCTCTACTACATCGAGATGTGACGGGTGCTTCAACGCGGCCTCGTAACAACTTTGGTAACTGTACTCAAAGGAGTACCCGACAACCGCCTTTCGTTTTCCAATTCCATGGTCACGCAGACGTTCGATGTCGTGAATTAGAGAGCGGTCTTTAAGGTAGGGAGACAGGATTTTCGCAACGCCGAAGTCATTGTTCTTTCCGTTATTTCCTACCAACGCAACGTGCTTGACCTCAATAGACCACTCTGGAGTTTCAAGTGGAGATCCTTCGGAACTGAAAATGAGGTCGCACTTTGCTCTGGGAATACCTGGGTATTTAACTTCTCTGTCGCTTGCTCCCCTTGGTGAGAAGTCCGAAGGGTGTTCGAGTCGCCACCAGTCCAGAAACTCTTCAACAAACTTCGGTTCGTTCATTGTCTTTACACCAGGAAGGTACATCTCGCCTGTACGCCTATTGGCTGATGTGTGCTCGGTCTTGGCATCGACCGCGGAAATACCTTCCACGAATCTGTCCAAAATTTGGTTAAGTTCCACGAGTCCCCCAGGACTGAAGCACTAAGGGGGAAGGCCAAAGTAATCACCTAAAGGGTACTAAGCTAAGTAGAACTGTGTCTTAAAATTCCACTATTCCATTTTCGCGGCGAAACACTTCTTCGAGTTCTTCTACTCGGTCAAGCGTTATCTTGTAGCCCGCTGCCGTTTCACATTGTCGAGACAAATCTTCAGGAACTGAATAGAGGGAAGTTCTTTGGAGTTGTCCATCTAGCCAGACAAGTGCCTGTCCTGGACTTAGTGGATTGGTCTTTGACTCTGCACCAGTTTGTCCGAGGATTGCCTCTGATGCGTGAGTATCACCAACCAGGAAAGCAACTCGATTGTTACTTAGTTCTCTTGTCGCGACATCGATGTTCACACTTGTGGGACGTTGAGTCGCCAACACTAGAGAAACGTTGGCGGATCTACCTGTTGCCGCTAGATGGCGAATTTCAGTTTGGATAAATTGCTGCTGTTGCTTTGTGCCAAGTGCGGTAAGTAATGCCCACTCGTCAATGAAAAGAACAATCTTGGGAAGAAGGTCAATCGAATAACCCAATGAGATGAGATGGTTGCGTCTGTAGATAACCTCTTGGATTCTTGTGAGGTATTCCAGAAACTCATCTGGATTTCTCGGATTAGATACAACTTCAACTCTGCTCTTAAACGGATTGGCATCGGCTCCACTTTTAGGGTCAAACCAAATGACGCACGAGTTGCTCTGAATACATCCCGCGAGAATTACCTTCACTGCTGATGACTTTCCTTGTCCAGGGTTGCCACCGATGAGCGTTGTACTGCCACCGGACTTAGTGAAGAGCGGAAGAAGAACTTGGTAGCCATCCGCGTTAACACCGAACGGAACAGAAGATAAAACTTCTGGAACGCGAACAAGTGGTTCAGCTTCTGGCCTACCAAGTTTTCTTCCCATGCTTGGGTGTGTGGGCAATACCTTTTCGTTCTCAGTACGAACCGAGAGGAGAAACTTGTCCCCCTTGATTCTGTCTAGAGTAATTTCTGCTGCCTTCATACCAATGGCGATTGCTTCTGCCTTCTTCATGATGCGAGTGTGAGTCATACCCGTTCGCAATTTGATTTTGACGGAGTAGCCACCTGCGGGAGTGAACGTAACTCTTTGAAAGAAAGGAATGTAGATTCCTTCCAACCTTAGGTTAGTGAACACCTGCTGAAGTCGAAGGCGCTTCCACATCTGCTAAGCCTTGCTCGCAAACGGAATGAGGCTCTTTGCGCGGAGAGTGATTCCATTTCGCACCACTCCGTCTTTTCCGCGCATTGACCAACTCATAACTGTTAGGCCAACTGCCGACACACGCGATCCCTTTGGGAACTGCGGTGCTGAGCCCGCTACTGTGATTGTTGTCGTTGGGTCTTGTCTTTCCCCTGTGTTTTGAATTAGGACGGGTAGTTTGTAAATCTCTTGTCCTTGTGCGTTCTTACGCTTTTCATCCGTGCCATATACATAAACTGGCAGGGCTTCTCCGATTACGATGATGCTTAACTTGTCTACATCTACTGGAAGTTCCATTTCTTGCTCCTTTAGGTTAGAAGCGGAGTAAATACGCCGCTTCTACTTACTATTCGTGCTGCTTCGCGAATGGCAAGAAGCTTTCTTGCTTTCAATGGGTCGCGGCCAAGGAACAGATGTGTGACGAGTTTCTTTTCAGTATCTAGGCAGCCCGCCTTGTCGGCGGTCTGCGCCGCTTCCGACTTCGCCCAAGTCTGACGGGCTTTTCTGGCCGCTCCCAACGATGAACCCCAAGAACGATTGAGTGAAAGTACATTTCCTGTGAATCCAAGTTGGTGCTTACCTCGGTAGTGTTTTCGACAAAGGCCAACCTTTGAGTTCACTCCAATCAAAATGCGTGAAGGGTTATCTCCTAGATCTGCTCCCCTACATTGGAGTGGAGTAGCAGAACAAGAGATAACAGAGTTTGTGAAGCTGCGGAGAGTTTGCCTATGTGCGTTATGACCTGGATGGTTCGCTGTATTTTCCCGAGTTACATCCTTGACTGCGTAGGAAATAACTTTCGTGACATAGGCACTTAACTTCCTCGTTTCATCTAGATTCTTTCCATCAACGTGCTTAACATCGAGCTGTGTTCCCCATCGGACGCCTTTGTGTGAAGTTGGTGAAACACTCCGACTCTTACTTTGAGAGGCACGTCCCAAGACTGCCGCTTTCACTATCGCTTCGGGTATTTCTCCCAAAACAATGATGTGGACATGAAGCAAACCTCTGTCCTGCCACTCCATAACTCGAGCGGTCGGTCGCTTAACTTTCTTTATAGAGGTCGCATTTTGAGTTGCCATTAATCGCCAAATTTTCTGAAGCGTGATGGCGGTAAGTCGCGGAGCAAGATGGTTGAACTCAACAACTTTTCGATGGTGAAAGTTGTTCTTATCCAATGGAAGGCCAACCAAAGGGTCATCGGATTTGTGTCTGTGCTTACAAGGACAAGTGCTGAAATTGGAATCGCCTTGAGTTACTTTGTGAGCTTTGCCGTACCTTCTCCAACCTGGCGCAGTCAAAGTGATGAAGGTAATTTTCCCTTGGTAATCCTTAGCCCCAGTCATGAGGGCGAAGTAAGCATCGTCCTTCCAAACTATTGAGCAGGGTTCGCACAGATCCTTTCGGCGAGTGCCACACCGCTTCTCAAAAGTAGAGATATTTACTTCTCCTGTCGAAAGAGTCGTTTCTTCTCGAGCAAGAAAGTAGGGGCGGACGCACTTCTCGTACTTAGGGCGTGTGGCAGGAGTGGTCATCCTTAGAACAGTCGGGGGCATGCCCGAAAAGTCAGCAATCCTCGGAAAGGGTCGCCAGAACTCGAGCCACCTTCGTGAGGGCGACCTCGGAAGGAGTTCCTGCCTTGCGTACCGCCTCGGCGGCAGCAGCGGTGATGCGGGCTTGGTTGATTTCGCGTGTTGTAGTCATGTCCGTGACGGTGCTTCGATGGCCAGTTTTCGCATACGAACTCTTTGGCTGGATACCTCGAAGGACTGACTACGCCCCGCTTGTGAAACCTTCGCAAATGTCTGTCCTAGTCCGACTTATGCGGCTAAGCTTTTCAGGTGGCAGTCAAAGGGACAGGCAAAACAGCGGCGGGATACATCCGTCTTTCTGTCCTGACTGAAGACACCTATAGCCCGGAAACTCAGCGAAATGCGATTCTTAGAAAATGTAAGGACTACGGATGGGCAATTAAAGATTCAAACGCAATTCTTGACCCTGACGAAGCAATCAAAATCGGCGGTGGTGATTTCTTCGTGGATCTCGGGTTCAGCGGAAGTAAAGGAATACATCGACCTGCTTATCAAGCGCTCCTAGCAAACCTCGATAAGTACGACTATGTCGTTGTTTACAAACTCGACCGATTAACAAGAAGAGTTTCAGAACTTGGGGATGTGCTTGACCTTCTCGCCAAATCCAGAACCTCTTTAGTTGGAATAACTGATGGCGTTGATACTTCAACACCTGTCGGACTATCAGTAGCAGAACTACTCGGAACTATCGGAGCTGCGGAAGCTCGAAACATAAAAGACCGAGTTATGTCTGCCCAACAAACAATGATGCGTGCTGGAAAGTGGCGTGGTGGGCCTGCTCCTTATGGGTATGCGATTAAGAAAGGCAAACCAGGTGAAGGTTCAACGCTCGTAATCGACAAGGAACAAGCGAAGTTCATGCGCATTGCGGTGAAGCTCTTCCTCAAAGGTGATTCGATTCCGAAAATCTGTAATCACTTGAATAGTTTGGGGTCTCGTTCTGTGAAAGGTAATCCATGGTCTGACCCAGTTCTTCGCAAACTGTTAGGCCATCCTTATATTGCTGGGTATCTCGTTTATGACGGAAAGATTTTCAGAAATGAAAAGGGCGAGGAAGTTAGACCTTTTCCGCCGCTCATTGAACTGGACACTTACAACCTTCTACAAAGCAAAATAAAGGAACGCTACTTCTATCATCCTTCTAGAGGTGGTGCGCTTTTATCTGGCATTGTCTATTGCGTTTATTGTGGTGGAAAGATGATTGGCGCCAGCCCTACGGAACATGGTGGTGCGACTTATCGATGTCGAGGAAAGTACCAATTACACACGGATTGTGAAGGCCTATCAACGAAATCAGCAGCACTTGAGGGCTACATAACTCAAGTGATTCTTCAGATGATCTCCGCAAAGGAGAGCAGAAAGCTGATTCTTGGATTGGCCAAACGAATGAAAGACAACGTGAAACAAACAGGATTCGACAATCCAGTTACCAGGCACGAGTTTCTTCGCTCTGAGCTTCAAGCGCTCCAAGTTCGCAAGACTAATGGGGATTTCAGATACCGAGGCGGGGAGGAAGATTTTCAAACAAACTGGAACGTACTTCTTGGTCGAATCGCTGAAACCGAAAAGGAAATCAAGGAACTTAAACCCGTAACTTCTAGTCCAAGCATGAACGAAATTCTCTCGGCTGAGGATTTACAGTCTATGAACGATGTTTGGGAGAAACTCACTGTTCCTCAGCGGCGAGACATCGCAAAGGCACTAATCCGAAAGGTAGTCATACTCCCTACCGCCGATAACTGGCGATTTAAGGGATACGACACCGATCGTGTAGTAATCGAATGGCAATGGCAAGAAAATAAAACTGTTGTAAGCTACTACGCAAGGAACAAGGTTCCGAAAGCTGGTACTCGAGCAAAAGAGACGGCTAAACGAAAACTGGCAAAGGACGCACTCGAAAGCAAAACTGCGAAGGCGGCTGTAAAGAAGGCAAAGGGGAAGAAGTGATGGAAGAGTCAAACATCCTTGGCCATCCCGCAGTTATGCGTGTTGCTGAAGTCCTAAAGTCCAAAGGCGTAACTGGGCAAATTGTTGCCCTAAAAGAAAGCGCGAGAACGGCAGCCGAAGCAGCTTCCGCTCTTGGAATTGAAGTCGGTCAAGTGGCTTCTTCCATCGTGTTTAAGTTACCTGATGGAAAACCTCTTCTCGTCATAACAAGTGGACGCCACCGAGTAGATACCGAACTCGTGGCAAAGCAATTAGGAGTCGAGAAGTTACACCGAGCCGATGCGGACTATGTGCGCTCAGTTTCGGGCTTTGCGATAGGAGGAGTTTCTCCTGTTGGCTGGGTTTCAGAACCCGCAGGGGGCGTCTCACCTGTGGGTTGGGTAAACAAGCCAGAAATCACTTTGATTGATCAAGCTCTCAACGATTATGACGTTGCTTGGGCTGCAGCTGGTCATCCGCACTCTGTTTATCCAACTTCTTTTGAAGAACTAGCGCGCGTAACAGGTGCTACACCGATGGTTGTTGGAGACTAGTGAAATGAGGAACAAAACTTTTGTAACCGCAGTTTTTGCCTCTTTTGCCTGGAACCTATATCTAGTTGGCGGTGTCATGCTGGGTGCTTCTTACGCTCTTGATCGCGCAGCAGGTGGCCAATTTGAGGTCTTTCCAACTTACCTCAGAGTTGTTTACATTCTTAATTTTGCATTAATTGTCTGTCAGATAGTGATTTTCACTCGCTTCTCATATGGCTTAGCAATAAAGCCAAAATGGATAGTTAAAGCCATTGTTATTCTCGGTGTGTTAGGAATTCTTGCCAATGCGGCATCTCGAAGCGCAAATGAGCGTTGGAACGTTATCCCCGCATTCGTAATTACAGCTGCATTTTATGGAATCATGAAGTCCCAATCGAAAAACGCGAGTGAGGGTAAGGTTTCAAAACCCACGGGGCGTGACAAGTTATGAACACGTTAGGCATGATTGCACTAGTTATTGATGATTATGACTCTGCCATTACTCACTATGTAAATGATCTTGGGTTCACTCTTATTGAAGACACAGTCCTGTCGCCTGAAAAGCGTTGGGTGGTAGTTGCACCTAGCTCACAAGGTGCTCGAATACTGCTGGCAAAGGCAGCCAATGAAGCGCAGATAGCAGCAATAGGTAATTCAACTGGTGGTCGCGTGGGGTTCTTTATGTATACAACTAACTTTAATGAAACTTATGATGGCTATAAATCAAAAGGTATTGAGTTCATTGAAACTCCTCGCCAAGAGGCCTATGGTCAAGTGGTGGTTTTCAAAGACAAATATGGAAATAAGTGGGATTTAATTGAACAGAAATAGTGATGCCTCTAAGGCAAGAATCTTTGAGTGGCTAGGCGTTGCAACTGCAATTGTTTATTCACTTCTAGTTGCTGCAAATATTGGAGCTGAGTTCATTGGTTTCACATTGCTTCTCACATCCTCTGCCCTGATTGGCATCTGGGCATACCTAGGAAAGCACAAAGGAATTCTCTTCTTGCAGTTCTTCTATGCAGCTGCAGGCATTATTGGAATGATTCGCTGGTTCTAAATGATTGTTGCATACTTCTGGACAATAACTCCTAGCCGTATTCCCTTTGCATTAGTTGCAATGGGTATGGACAGATTTTTTCTTCGTTCATCCAAAAACGTTGGCTTCTTTAAATCACTTGGCACAGGCAAAGGCGAGACTTTCACACCGGCCGATGCCAACGCGCTTCGTTGGGGTTTAATTGCACAAGTTCACGACATTGATGCCTTTGATCAATCTTTTGTTGTCAAGCAATGGCGCAAAAATAGTGTGAGTGAATTTCGTGCGATTCTTGAACCTATTTCATCTCACGGCCAGTGGGCAAAGCAGGAACCATTTGTTGCAAGCGCAAAAGACTGGACTGGCCCAGTTGCTGCAATTACTCGGGCACGCATTAAGTGGCATCAAAACTTTCGCTTTTGGAGCTCTGTGCCACCTGTGACAATGTCATTGAAATCAGCACCTGGCTTGATCTCTGCCATAGGAATTGGTGAAGCCCCTATTGGTTTGCAGGGCACTTTCTCTTTGTGGGAGTCAGGGGATGCAATAAAGAACTTTGCATACAAGGGTGCAGCCCACCAAAAGGCGATTGCAGACACATCTACCTATAAATGGTATTCAGAAGAGCTCTTTGCACGCTTTGCAGTCAAGGATATTCGCGGTTCGATTAATAGTTAGTAAGGCTTTTAGGGCAGACTTAAGCCATGTCGATCCGTCATTACACACCAAGACGGCGTCGCCATGGCCAACTATCACCTCGCGCCAATGGCATTTTGAACTCGGTTTTTGGTATCGCAATTGTGCTCCAAGTCCTCTATCCATTAGTTAATGGTGAGGTTTTGCGTTTGC
The DNA here is from genome assembly GCA_002284895.1 of Actinobacteria bacterium IMCC19121. Lineage (GTDB taxonomy): Bacteria > Actinomycetota > Actinomycetes > Nanopelagicales > Nanopelagicaceae > Planktophila. The sequence goes on along the minus strand of CP015605.1, from coordinate 901,154 downwards.
TCACAATCAATGTTGTCTATTGGGGCGCTGGTGCAATGTTGTTACATGCACTCCTTGCATATGGCGCTCGTTATGCAATTACATATTTCTTATTTACCTTCTCCTTCGCCCTCATCATCGAACACGTTGGTGTTTTGACGCAGTGGCCATTTGGTAACTATTCATACTCTGGCAATTTAGGTTTAAAGATTTTTGAAGTGCCACTCGTTGTGCCATTTGCTTGGATCATGATGGCGCACCCAGTTTTAACTGCAGCCCGGCGTATTGCAGGTAATTGGGTATTTCTTTACGGCGGAGTTGCACTTGCTGCTTGGGACTTATTTTTAGATCCACAGATGGTGGCACAAGGTAATTGGACGTGGGTTGTCACTGGCGCACACGTTCCTTTCCAACCTGAGATTCCTTTGTCAAATACTTTTGGTTGGTTACTCAGTGGAATGTTCTTAATCGGCGTTCTGCATGTTATTACCCCGCGCGAAAAGCGAAAAGGTGGCGCCACATTCCGCACCACCGACATATTCCTTTTATGGACATTGTTCTCAGGAATTGTCGGCAATTTGTTCTTCTTTAGCCGTCCAGGTGTTGCCTTCTTTGCCGGTGGCATCTTTGGCATCGTCCTTGCCCCATATTTCTTTAACCGCTGGTTGGGACGCCCTTAGAGTCCATGGATTACCTCTTAACAATTCCTTCCAGTTTTATTCTCCTCATCTCCTTGATCAACTTCTTCACTATTCGCAACCCAAAGAAGACCACTCAAATTAATGAATCCATCTCAGTAGTCGTTCCCCTGCGCAATGAGGCGACAAATGTCGTAGAACTTATTGCCTCACTTCGAACCCAAACGAACCTGGCTCAAGTTGAGTTTTTACTTCTAGATGATAATTCTGAGGATGGCACTCTTGCTCTCTTGCACCAACACACATCTGGTCTAACTAACTTTCACATACTGAATGGATCCACGCTGCCACAGGGGTGGATTGGTAAGACGTGGGCGTTACAACAACTCTTCGAAAGATCTAGCGGTCAAATCATCGTATCCGTTGATGCTGATGTGCGATTAGTTCCTGATGCAATAAACCGTGCAGTTACATTGCTTAAGAACACACAGTTAGATTTTCTCTCCCCTTATCCAAAGCAGCTTTCATTTTCATGGTCTGAAAGGTTGATTCAGCCACTGCTGCAATGGTCGTGGATGTCCACAGTTATGTTGCGAATTGCTGAAAAGAGCTCTATTGCTTCAATGGTTGTGGCCAACGGTCAGTTCTTTGTTGTCAGACGAGCAGCTCTTGCTCAAGTGGGTGGTTATGAGAGCGTTCGCAACAAAGTTTTAGATGATGTGGAATTAGCAAGGGCCCTTGTTAAACAAGGCTCACATGGTTGCGTGGCAAATGGCGCAGAAATTGCGTCCACTCGTATGTATTCATCATGGAAGGAGATCCAAGCCGGTTATGGTAAATCTCTTCATGCAGCCTTCGGTTCTTTTTTTGGTTCTGCACTTGCAATCACATTCCTCTTTCTTACAGGTATTGCTCCACTTATCGCCGGCATCACAGGTTCAACTATTGGTTGGTATGCCTATGCCGCAGTTACTCTTACCCGTGTAATGAGTTCAATTAAAACTGGCAAAAATGCTCTGGATGCGCTTTTACATCCCATTTCTTCCGCTCTTCTTATGTACCTCATCATTTACTCATGGTTAATGCGTGGGCAAGTGCAATGGAAAGGCCGCACGCTATGAAGATAGTTGTAATTGGCGCTGGCATGGGCGGCATGATGTCAGCTGCGCGTTTAGCTAAAGCTGGCCATGAAGTTAGCCTATATGAGGCATCAGATCGTGTGGGCGGAAAACTACACACTGAATGGATTGGCAAAGTTGCCTTTGATACAGGGCCATCTCTTTTAATTCTGCCGGCCGTATATAAAGATTTCTTTGCGCGCACCGGCAAACATTTAGGGCTGCTCTGTGAGATAGAGACTGTGGATCCATCTTTTGATTATCGATTTGCCGATGGTACACACGTTAACTTCGCTAATCTTTCTAGGCATCACACGCTCAATAATCTACGTGCTGCCTATGGTGAATCTGCCTCGCACCAGTGGGATCAACTCATGCGCCGTGCTGAAAAGATGTGGGATGTTTCCCGTGAGCCATTTATTGAAAATGAACTGCGCTCACCGCTCTCTTTACTCAAGCGCTTCTCACTCATTAGAGATCTAAAGATTATTGCGCCTTGGAAAACTCTGAGGGATTTTGCAACCGAAGAACTTTCCGATGAACATCTTCGATACATCCTGGATCGCTATGCAACCTATAGTGGCTCTGATCCACGCAAAGCCCCCGCAGTTCTCTCCACCATTGCCTACGTTGAAGAATCTTTTGGTGCTTGGCATATCAAGGGCGGTCTTGGAACGCTAGCAACACTGGTGCATGAGCGTGCGGAGAAAGTGGGAGTCACTTTCCACCTGAACTCCCCTATTGCTTCAATTAATGTAAAAAGAGGCAAAGCAACTGGAATTACTCTAGAAAACGGTGAAGTAATTAACGCCGATGCAGTCATTGCAAATGCTGATGCATCACTGATCTATAACACTCTTATCAAAGGAAAATTGCGAAAGATCAAGAAGGTGAGAAAGAATTTAGAGAAAGCCGATACTTCACTTGCTGGCTTCTCATTACTCCTTGGTATGCGAAAAGATGATTTGGCCCGGCTTAATCACCACACAGTTCTATTTCCTAAGGACTATGACGCAGAGTTCGATGCGATATTTACACACAAGCAACCAGTCACAGAACCCACTATCTATATCTGTGCTCCTGGTGATGAGGTAATGTCTAAAGATAAACTACTCGAAGGGTGGTTTGTTCTAGTGAACGCACCTGCCCATGGCGCTCATGGCTTTGATTGGAACAATGCAGAGTTTGCGCGCACCTACGCCAACAGCATTATTGATCAGATTGAAGCGCGTGGTATCCCAGTTCGCTCACGCCTTGAATCAATGACGATTAGAACTCCTGCAGATTTAGAGAACGCTGTGCGAGCACCTGGTGGCTCTATCTATGGAACTTCAAGTAATGGTCCGCGCGCAGCCTTTATGCGCGCAAAGAATCGTTCTCCTATTAAGAATTTGTATTGTGTTGGTGGTTCAGCCCATCCTGGTGGCGGATTACCTTTAGTCGGTTTGAGCGCTGAAATGGTTGCTAATGCAATTGGGAGCGCGCAAAACGGACAACCATTAAAAAGCCACTAATTTGAAGTGCTAGGAAAGCAACAGAGAGAACATAAACTCCTGGAAGATCTAGCTGCCACATAATCAAGACAACAAATAAGAATGATGCCCGCACTGGACGCTCTGCTGGTGTGACAACACCAATATCTTCAACACCGAGTGAGACTAACTTGGCTCGTGCATATTCTTGAAAAGAAGCAACACACCAGAGTGTTATTACTAGCCAGGCTGGAACGCCGATGACATAAAGGGCATAGAGCCAGAGCGCTTCACTGACGCGATCAACTACTGAATCAAGGGTTGCGCCCCATGAACTCTGACGCTTTTGAAATATTGCAACGCTTCCATCAATACCATCACAAAAGAGAGAGAAAACTAGAAAACCAACTGCCCACCATGAGGTTGCAGTTAAAGCTGTGGCAGCAGCTGAAAGAAGACCTAACATTGTTAAAACATTGGGTGAAATACGAAGCAGAGTTGCTACTAGACCAAATCGATAGGAGATATTGAGCCACCAAGCAACAACGCCAGTCACAGGGGCATCGTTGTGCAACGAACTCCATGTAGCAGTGAACTCTTGCTTACTGAGCATTTTCTAAATTCCTGATTATCTCTTGAGTGGGGCCTGCTGTGTTCATTGTATAGAAGTGGAGGCTTGGAGCTCCAGCAGCGATCAATTCATCACAAAGCTCGGTGGCAATCTCGATACCCAACTTGCGCACAGCGTCAGCATCGTCTTCAACAGCTGCAAAGCGTTTAGCAATGTGGTCTGGAATCTCGGTTCCACCAAGTTCTGCCATGCGATGGAGCTGCTTCACATTTGTGACTGGCAAAATCCCAGGAATTATCGGCAAGTTTGAGCCGTGTGATTGCAATGATTCAATTAATTTCTCCCACTTCGCAACATCAAAGAAAAATTGGGTAGTCGCAAAGGATGCACCTAAATTTTCTTTACGTAGCAAAACTTCAATATCTTTTTCATAGTTTCCATTTGAAGATGGGTGTCCGTCGGGGAATGCGGCAACACCGATTTTAAAACCGCCAAAGACTGCAATGAGTTGAACAAGTGCATCGGCGTGAGAAAACCCAGCCGAGTTCGGTGTCCACGGTGCTCGTGGTCCACCATGGGGATCACCGCGCAACGCTAGGATCGCAGGAATCTTTGCATCTCTGTAGGTGTGCAGAACAGTAATCAATTCTTGCTTACTTAAACCAACACAAGTCAAATGAGCAACAGTTGAAATTTGAGTTCGACGGGTTATCTCTTGAGTCACTCCAATAGTTCGGTGTTGGGTTGAACCACCTGCACCAAAAGTAACGGAGACAAATTCTGGGGAGTATTTTTCAATGGCACTTACAGCTGCCCAAAGACGGTCTTCACCCTCTGAATCCTTGGGTGGAAAGAATTCAAATGAGTACGAAGTGCGGAATGCCATTGACTCAGGATATCGTTACTACGTGAATTCACTGAGTAAATCGGAGTTACAAGAGACGCGCGATTGCGTAGAGATTGAACTCACTCAATTTATGCGTGATCAGAGCACATACCTGCTTTCAATCTCACCTGAATTACAACCAGTTTCCTCTGCTCTCTCATCTTTTCTTCTTGATAGCGGTAAGCGATTACGCCCTCTCTTTGCCTATGCTGGAATCAAGAGCACAGGTGGTTCATTAACTCCAGCAACTACTAAAGCCATCTCGTGCCTAGAACTACTTCAAGCGTGTGCGCTGATTCATGATGACTTAATGGATGGATCTGACACACGTCGTGGAAAGCCATCTATTCATCGCCACTTTGAATCTATCCATGTGCAAGATGCTCTAGAAGGTTTTGCACCTGCATACGGTTTAGCTTCTGCAGTTCTGCTCGGCGATTTAGCACTTGTCTGGTCAAACCAACTCCTTAATACCTCAGGTATTTCAACCGATGAGCTTCGCCGCGTCATGCCCATCTTTGATGAGATGCGCGTTGAGTTAATGGCTGGACAGTTCTTAGATATTCATGAACAAACACAAAAGAACACAGATCTTGATCGTTCAATGAAGATTGCTCGATACAAATCAGGTAAATACACAATTGAGCGTCCACTTCACATGGGCGCACTCCTTGCCACAGATGCCTCCTCCGCACTTCTTGCAGCTCTCTCTGACTACGGATTACCCCTAGGTGAGGCTTTCCAATTTCGCGATGACTTACTGGGCGTCTTTGGTGATCCATCTGTCACGGGTAAACCTGCTGGGGATGATCTGCGTGAAGGAAAGCGCACAGCCCTTATCGCAATGACCGATGCAAAATGCACTGAAGCTATGAAAGTTGAGAGCCGCAAGTATTTTGGTAAGAACGATATAGATGAAAAAGGCGTGGCTATCTTGCAGGAGATGATTGTTTCAACAGGCGCAAAAGCAGCCCTTGAAACTATGATTGATGAATTAACCTCAAAGGCATTAAAAGCTATTGAAAACCCAGTTATCGATAACGCTGGACGAGATTTACTCAATGAGCTAGCCCTGATTGCCACGAAGCGGAGTATGTAAATGGTTGCCAGAGTTAAAGGCCCCACAGATCACGTTGTGGTTGTTGGTGCAGGCCTTGCTGGATTAAGCGCAGCACTTCGACTTGCTGGTGCTGGTCGAAAAGTCACTGTATTAGAGCGCGAAAGTGTTCCTGGTGGACGAAATGGTCTGCTCAACAAAGATGGTTATGCATTTGATACCGGGCCATCTGTTCTCACAATGCCATCACTTATCAATGAAGCCTTTAACTGTGTGGGCGAAGATATGAAAGATTGGCTGGAGCTCACTCCACTCACACCTCTCTATCGCGCTTTCTATGCAGATGGATCACAGTTAGATGTGCACTCTGATACCAATGAGATGGAAGCAGAGATTGCAAAGCACATCAGTAGCGATGAAGCCGCTGGATATCGCAGATACGTAGATTTTGTTACAAAACTCTATAAGTATGAGATGAATGATTTCATCGATAGAAACATCGATAGTCCCCTGAACTTGCTCACGCCTAACCTTGCCCGCTTAATAGCACTCGGAGGCTTTCGCAAACTCTCTCCTAAAGTAAATCAATTTATGAAAGACCCTCGTCTGCAAAAGGTTTATTCATTCCAAGCAATGTATGCAGGAGTAAGCCCGCAGCAAGCTCTAGCTATCTATGCCGTCATTGCATATATGGACTCAGTGAATGGTGTTTTCTTTCCTAAGGGCGGCATGCACGCAGTTCCACGCGCGCTGGCAGCAGCTGCCGAAAAGCATGGAGTGGTCTTTAAATACAACACCACCGTGACAAATGTAGAAGTCAGCAATGGCCGCGCAAAAGCAGTTATTACCGAATCTGGTGAGCGCTATGAGTGCGACGCCGTTATTTTGAATCCGGATTTACCTGTGGCATACAAAGAGTTGCTCGGTAAAACCCCTGTATCAATTAAGCGCCTGAAGTACTCACCTTCTTGTGTGACTCTGTTGATTGGTTCAAGTAAGAAATATGACTTTACGGCCCACCACAACATCCACTTTGGTCACTCTTGGGATGGCGTCTTTGATGAGCTGATCAAGAAAAAGCAGTTGATGAGTGATCCCAGCATTCTGGTCACCATTCCAACTCATGATGACCCCAATTTAGCTCCCCCAGGTAAGCATTCTTATTATGTTTTGTTCCCAACGCCTAACCTAGATAGCAATATCGATTGGACTAAACAAGCCGGTCCATACCGTGATCAAATGATTAAGACCATTGAAGAGCGCGGCTACAGCGGCTTTGGAGATTCCATCGAAACTGAAGTGATGACTACTCCCCTTGATTGGAAAAACCAAGGAATGGAGATGGGTGCACCGTTTGCTAGCGCACATACATTCTTCCAAACTGGTCCCTTTAGACCACGTAACATGGCACAAGGAATTGAAAATGTTGTCTTTGCCGGTTCTGGAACACAACCAGGCGTTGGCGTTCCAATGGTTTTAATCTCTGGACGACTTGCTGCAGAGCGAATTGTGGGACCTGTTAAGTAAATGGATGAGCTAGAGGCATCCTATGCCGAGTGCAAAAGGTTAAATTCTCTTCACGGCAAAACCTATTACTTAGCCACACTTCTTCTCCCTAAAGCTAAACGCAAATATGTTCACGCCTTGTATGGCTTTGCTCGCTATGCCGATGAAATTGTTGATGATCTTGCATCAACTCTTACTGTGCAGGAAAAGGCAGATGCTCTAGGTGTGTGGGGTGCCAAGATTCTGCAAGACCTCAAGAGTGGCCAAAGCAATGATGCAATCGGACGTTCACTCATAGACACAGTCAATACTTTTGCAATCCCCCATGAGCACTTTGAAGCTTTTCTTCACTCAATGACTATGGATTTAACGGTGCAGGAATATCAAACCTATGAAGATCTCCTTGAATATGTCTATGGATCCGCCGCAGTCATTGGCCTTGAAATGGTTCCAGTGCTTGGAGTTCTGCAAGACGGTGCCTATGAATGTGCCAAGAAGCTAGGCATTGCGTTCCAGTTAGCTAACTTCATTCGCGATGTGGGAGAAGATTTAGATCGTGGCCGTATTTATCTACCTATTACTGAGCTTGCCGAGCACGGTGTTACACGTGAAATGCTTGAAGAACGCGTCCTAACGCCACAAATCATCAGTGCACTCAAGTTCCAAATTGCTCGTGTGCGCCAACTGCAACAAGAGGCAACTCCAGGAATCCAAATGTTGGCAGCATCTAGCCGCCCATGTATTGAAGCTGCAAGTGAGCTCTACTGCGGAATTGTTGATGAGGTTGAAAAGATTGGTTATGACATTTTTAATAAACGTGCCAAGACTTCCACTGCCCGCAGATTACGCGTCTTTATTACCGCTTATCTGAAGCGCCTAGCCGTATCCAATTAGTTAATACGCCAAGTACTAGCGCAAAACCAAAGAGCAGGTCTTCCACTGGAGCCGATGCGATGCGCCAGCCAATAATGGCATCTGGGCTATACATCACGATATTTCTTGAAGTCAGCCACCAATTAGTAAGTAGCTGGAAACCAACAATGATTGCGTAAGAAGTCCAAAACACTTTGCGCTTGAGTAGCTGTGTATTGAATAAATAGAGATCAAAGGAAATTGCAAAGAGAACAGCAAAGATTGCAATCTGTGTATAGGTCATATATAGACCTGCCAATGCTTCTTCACTGTGCGAACAGCTTCAATAGTCATGAGCGCTGCTATAGGAACAACGATGAAGAACAAATACTCCTCTAGTGGAATACACCAAGGTCCATAAATTCCAAGGATCTGATCTCGATCAAAGAACCAGTGGCCGTGACTGATTGCATACTTATCCCAAGCGATAAAGAGAAAAGCTACTGGGGCAATGGATAGGGCAACCCGCTTAAATTGCTTGAGAACCCCAACCTTTAAAAATACTTCTAGCCAAAAAGAGCCAATGACGGTGAAAACAATCATTGCTAGGTATCCATACTTTTGCACGAGATAACGCTACTCTAATAACCACGGGAGCCGCATGCGGCTGAGAGGGTTTGAAATTCAAACCGACCGATTGACCCGTCCGGTAATGCGGATGCGGAAAGGAAAGACATGTCATCCATCATTTTCACAGCCTGGGGCTATGAAGTCTCAGTTCTTGAATTTATTGCAGCCATAACTTCATTTGTAGGAGTCTGGCTTGGCACAACTGGAAAGCGCATTACGTGGCCTTGGTGGGCACTGAGCAGTGCTCTCTATATGGTCTTTTTTTATCAAGTTGATCTCTTCGCAAGCGCAGCTCTACAAATAGTTTTTATTGTTGCCGCCGTGTGGGGCTGGCGTGATTGGGCGCCAACTGGTGCAGCGCCAGGATATTTAAATCACCGTAATCGTTTGTATTGGGTCGTTGGAACAATTGTTTCAGTCTCACTTCTTACTCCCCTGCTCTCTCGTATTGGGGCAGCTGCAACATGGTCTGATGCATTTTTACTTGTTGGTTCATTGGTTGCACAACTCCTCATGGTGTATGAAAAAGTTGAATCATGGGTTCTTTGGCTCATCATTGATGCTGCAGGAACAATTCAATACGCCTACCTTGGATATTGGTTCACTTCCGTTTTATATGCCCTCTTCACACTCGTAGCAATCATCGGCTGGAAGCGCTGGTATGTCCTTAATAGCAATTGATGGCAGAGCAGGGGCTGGTAAAACAACGCTAGCTGCTCACTTCTTTGATGAGTTATCAGTTGATAAGTCTGTTGAAGTCATTCACATGGATGATCTCTATAACGGCTGGGAAAATGCTTTGGATGAGCGTTTAACTCAATGCTTAGAGTCAATTGTGAAATCACATCAGAACAAGGTTGCTTTTGAAATAGATATATTCAATTGGCAATCAATGTCCTTTGATTCAAAAAGGAAGATTAACCCCGTTGATATTTTGATTTTAGAAGGAGTAGGAGCGGGGCAAAAAGTAGTACGTGATGCTGGAGCAACCTTGTATTGGCTAGATATCGATGCCGAAGTTGGCATACAAAGGGTTTTGAATCGAGATGGCAACCAGATTGCATCGCAGATGAAGCAGTGGCAAATTGTGCAAGAAATACATTTTTTGCGAGATAAGACACGCGAAAACGCGGAACACATTCAAAGCTCACCAGCTTAAAAGCCCTAAAATCGCCCATATGTCAGATCTATCGGGTGAGCTCATTGATGGGCGTTATCAACTCACTCGCCAGGTTGCCAATGGTGGAATGGCTAGTGTCTATGAGGCAATCGACACCCGATTAGATCGAAAAGTTGCAGTAAAGATTATGCATCCACATTTAGCTCAAGATGAAGCATTCGTTAATCGCTTCATTAGAGAAGCTAAAGCTGCAGCCGCGCTCTCTCATCCCAACATTGTTGCTGTTCAAGATCAAGGGTGGAATCAAAACGGAGTCCCGGCTGTCTTTATTGTTATGGAGTTAATAGAAGGTCACACTCTTCGTGAATATCTCAATGAGCGCGGCAGATTTGAGATTAAAGATGCCATTAACTACCTCACTCCCATTCTTAGCGCACTTGCTGCAGCCCATGATTTAGGAATTGTTCACCGCGACATGAAGCCTGAAAATATTTTGATTTCTAAAGAAGGTCGCGTAAAGATCGCAGATTTCGGCTTAGCGCGCGGAGAACTCATTGGTTCAACTATGACGGCTGAATCCAGCGTGATCTTGGGTTCAGTTTCATACCTTTCTCCTGAACAAGTCCAGCGCGGAGTTGCAGACTCTAGAAGTGATGTCTATGCAGTTGGCATCGTGGCATTTGAAATGCTGACTGGTGAAAAGCCATTCCTGGGCGAATCCCCTATTCAAATTGCCTACATGCATGTGAATCAAGAGATTCCATCCCTTCGCAGCAAACGCAAAGAGATTCCAGAGGCTTTAGATGCATTGATTCTCAAAGCAACTGATCGTGATCCAGATAAACGCCCGCGCACAGCAGGAGAATTCCTTAAAGCGCTCGAATCTATCCAAAACGAGATTGACCCTAAGACAAACCAGATGAAGTTAGCCCTTGATCTTCCTGTGGAGCCTATTAAGGAAAAGCCACGAGGAAAGATGAAGAAGCAGGTAGAGGAAGAAAAAGAAGAGAGCATTGAGATAAAAGAAACCACCAAAGAAATTAGGGCTGCCAAGGAAGAGAAAAAGAAGGCGAGCAAGCGTGTGCGCCGCAACCGCAAGGTTGCCATCATTTTGGCAATTGCACTTGGTGTTGGTGGTTGGTACACATTGGTGGGACCTGGTTCGCGCGTAGTTGTTCCATCGGTAGTCGGTGGAACATATGAGGAAGCAGTTTCAACGCTTACGCCTCTTGGTCTAACAACAGTTATTTTAGAAAAGCGTTTCGATGAAGATATTGCAAAGGGTGCCATCATTGAAACTGATCCCCCAGGTGGTGGACGTGTGGCATCTGGCGGGCAAGTTAAATTAATTGTGTCAAAAGGCCCAGAGCGATACATCATCCCGCCAGTTAAAGGTCTTACTCCAGAGGCTGCCACCGCTGCCCTTGAGAAGTTCCCATTGATTCTTGGAACTAACACTGAAGTATTTAACAAAGAAATTCCTAAAGGCTTTGTCATTTCAGCATCGCCTGAATCAGGCACGCAAGTTAAACGCGATACTCCAGTCTCACTAGTAATTAGCAAGGGTGTTGAGACTGTGGCACTTGCTTCTTACTCAGGCAAGAGTGGTGAACAAGCGCTCAATGAGTTAAATGATCTGGGCTTTAATGTTGAGTCCAGCTATGCCTTTAATGAAAAGGTTTTATCAGGTGTAGTTATTTCCCAAACACCTAGCGGTGTGGACGTTGCACCTAAGGGTTCAACTATTTCTCTCGTTATTTCTAAGGGCTCACAGTATGTCTTTATTCCTAACGTCTTCTCACTTGATCAGCTAAAGGCAACTCAAGCGTTGCAGGATCTACAGCTCAAGGTAGTAGTGAAGAAATTGGGAAGTAAGAAGGTTAAGAAGGTTACAAATATCTCTCCAAAGGTGGGCGCGAAAGTTAAACGTGGCAGCACGGTCACAATTACCGTAGGGTAAGCCAATGCCTAAGGAGTCCAAGAAGCCACGTATTGGTGCCCACGTCCCAACAACTGGCGGAATGGCAAAGCGCTCCATTGAATACGCCCAAGAAATTGGTGCAAGTGCTATTCAAGTTTTTGCATCAAGTCCACGTATGTGGGCAATGCCAGCAGCAAAGCCTGAACTAGATGAGGCATACAAAATCAAAGCCGCAGAGATGGATCTTGAAACTTATGTCCATGCACCATTTCTTATTAACTTAGGCTCACCCACCGAAGCCACTTACCTGAACTCTTTAGCTTCAACTAAATATTCACTTCAACGTGCTGCAGATATTGGGGCGCTAGGCGCAGTTATTCACACTGGATCTGCAGTGGATGTAAACCACGTTGAAAAAGCTTGGAAGCAGATTCATGAAGGAATGATGCCGATTCTTAATGCTCTGCCTGATGATGCTCCGTATTTGTTATTAGAACCAACTGCAGGACAAGGCCAATCACTAGTTAAAAAGCTAGATGATCTAGAAAACTACTTAAAAGCGTTGGAGTATCACCCAAAGGTTGGTATCTGTCTTGATACCTGTCACGTATTTGCCGCAGGCCATGACATCTCCGTTAAAGGCGGAATGACTGCAACTATTGATTTGCTCGTTCAAATCGCTGGCGTTGAGCGTTTCCAATTAGTACACGCCAATGACTCTATGGATGTGTGCGGAGCACTTAAAGATCGCCACCAAAATATCGGCGATGGACACATTGGCGTAGAACCTTTTGCCGAGCTTCTTGCGCACCCAGCAGTGGCCAATGCTCCTTTGATTCTTGAAACACCGGGCTTGGAGGAAAAACACAAGCCTGAAGTAGCGCTACTGAAGAAACTTCGAGATAAGAAGTGAGTGAAGCTAAACATCTTTTCAAAATGAAGTTAGCCCCTTGGGCACTTCTTACTGTTGCGATGGCCTGGGGCTGGGCATTTGTGATTATGAAGGATGCAATCGAGCGCCAAAGCGTGAACAACTTTCTTTTCACCAGATTCCTACTTGGCACAGTTGTTATGGTGCTCATTCGCCCGAAAGTATTGAGACTTCTTAATAAGGATCTGCTACTTCGTGCTGGTTCTGCCGGTATTTTCCTTGGCTTTGGTTACATCTTCCAAACTCTCGGCCTTGCGCGAACAGGTGCGGCTATTACGGGTTTTGTCACTGGCCTATACGTTGTTCTCACTCCACTCTTTGCCTGGTTATTTTTAAAAGAGAAGATCAACAAGTTCACTTGGAGTTGCATCGCAGTTGCAACTGTGGGCCTTGGATTGTTATCCATTCATGGTTTTTCTGTTGGTATCGGTGAACTTCTAGTTTTCATAAGTGCAATCTTCTACGCCTGCCACATCATTGCTTTGAGCAAGTGGAGTTCTGGCCGTGATGTTTATGCCATGACTGTGGTGCAGTTGTTTATGTGTGGCGTGCTCTCTGGAATCGCATCAATCCCAGAAGGCTACTCACCGCCACCTGATGCAAGTGTCTGGGGCGTAGTTATCTTCACGGCAGTCTTTGCAACTGCAATTGCATTTATTATCCAAACGTGGGCCCAGGCGCATATGAGCCCAACAAAGGTTGCCGTCATCCTGACAATGGAAGTTGTCTTTGCCGCCATCTTTGCAATTATCTTTGGTGGTGAGCGTTTAACTCTGCAAAGCGCCCTTGGTGGAATCCTTGTTGTGAGCGCCATGTATTTGATTGTTATTAAAGAATCAAAGTAGGCTCACCGCTATGGCAATCGATCTTCGCTCAGACACAGTAACCCGCCCATCACAAGGCATGCGTGATGCAATTGCATCTGCGCCAGTTGGCGATGATGTTTATAGCGATGATCCAACGGTTAACTCACTTGAAGAGCGCGTTGCTGCGATGTTTGGCAAAGAAGCTGGCCTGTTCACTCCAACTGGTTCACTTGCAAATCAATTAGCAATTCGCATGCTGGTTAATCCTGGTGAAGAGCTCATTGCTGAAACTAATTCACACATCGTCCGTGCTGAACTCGGAGCTGCTGCAGTATTTAGCGGCATCACTACACGCACCTGGCCCGCTACGCATGGATTACTCAAGGCAGCCGATGCCCTTGAAATTGCGCGTCCAGATTCTGGCCCGTATTTAGTGTCAACCACTGCAATTGCAGTTGAAAACACTCACAACTTTGGTGGCGGAACTGTGCAACCACTAGATGAGATCAAGGCTTTGCGCAAAGGCGCAGATGCGATGGGATTGGCTCTTCACTTAGATGGCGCCCGCATCTGGAACGCACATGTTGCAAGCGGAGTTGCATTTAATGAATATGGAAAATACTTTGACACCATCAGCATTTGTTTATCTAAAGGCCTAGGTGCACCCATCGGTTCAGTGATGCTCTCAACTAAGGAGCGCGTTGCTAAGGCACGTGTGTGGCGCAAGCGTTATGGCGCTGGCATGCGCCAGGTGGGATTACTAGCAGCTGGTGCTCACTTCGCACTCGATAACAACATCGATCGCCTATCTGAAGATCATCGCAGAGCTAAAGAGATTGCCGTTGCAATTTCTGCTATTGATTCTTCTCTTATTGATCCAGCAACAGTTCAAACAAATATTGTGGGATTAGATTTAGCTCACCTTCCAATAACAGCAGCAGAACTAGCAACACGGTGCCGTGAAAAGGGCTTGTGGATTAGTGCGCTGGGTCCAAAGTATGCACGCCTAGTTACACATCTAGATTTTGATGATGCTCAATGCAAAGAAGCAATTGAGATTTTAAAGGTAGCCCTCGTGGCGTAATAGCCACTCTTTCTTGTTAACTCCGTAAGCATAATTTCCTAACGCTCCCCCAGTTTTAACAACTCGGTGGCATGGAACAACCAACACAATGGCGTTATTGGCACATGCACTTCCCGCTGCGCGCACCGCCGCAGGAGATCCTGCGCGCTGGGCAATATCAGAGTAGGAAAGAACTTTGCCGCCAGAAATCTTGCGCATAGCCTTCCAAGCAGCTTGAGAAAACGGAGCACCTGGTTGGCTGACTTTGATGCCATTAATGGCAGTGATGTCACCATCAAAATAGTCATTGATTAAATCACTAATGACTGGAATGGATTTAACAATCTTTATATCTTTGCCAGCTTTGAAAGCGCTGATAGTTGAAAGGTTTGCACCAATTAGAATCTGATCATCAGCTATGAGATTCAGATTTCCCACAGGAGTCTTATGGGTTGTTACTAATAATGTCACAAGGAGAAAATTAGCGGTCGCGCAACATCTCAGCAACTAGAAAAGCTAGCTCTAGTGACTGAGAGTGATTTAAGCGCGGATCGCATGCAGTCTCATAGCGAGAAGCAAGGTCCTCATGTGAAATCTGCTCGCCACCACCAACGCACTCAGTGACATCATCGCCGGTAAGTTCAATATGGATTCCACCTGGATGTGTACCTAACGCTTTATGGACTTCAAAGAATCCCTTTACTTCATCCATAACGTCATCAAATTTACGGGTCTTATATCCAGTTGGTGCCTCATATGTATTGCCATGCATTGGATCGCAGACCCACAAAACCTTTGCCCCAGACTTAGTAACACCATCTACTAGAGCAGGCAGAGCTTCGCGAATCTTTCCAGCACCCATACGTGTAATAAAAGTAATGCGTCCTGGCTCGCGGTTTGGATCTAGCTTGTCAATTAATGCAAGGGCGTCATCGACTGTGGATTTAGGTCCAAGCTTGATACCAATTGGATTTCGAACCTTTGAAGCAAAATCAACATGAGCGCCATCTAGTTGACGTGTGCGCTCACCAATCCAGATGAAGTGACCTGATACATCGTATGGATTTCCCGTACGTGAATCGATACGTGTGAGCGCCTTCTCATATTCCAGAATCAAGGCTTCATGGCTTGAGAAGAAATCAACAGATTTAAATGACTCAGGATCTACTCCTGCAGATTTCATAAATGAAAGCGCACGGCCAATTTCACTTGCCATCTTTTCATAGCGCTCACCCACTGATGAATCGCGGATGAAACCTTTGTTCCACTCATGCACCTGGCGGAGATCAGCAAAACCACCTTGTGTGAAGGCACGAACTAAGTTCAGAGTTGAAGCTGACGTGTTGTAAACACGAACTAAGCGATGAGGATCTGGTGTGCGAGAACTTTCAGTAAATTCAATTCCGTTTACTGCATCGCCGCGGTATGCAGGAAGAGTTACATCCCCACGAGTCTCCATGTCATTAGAGCGTGGCTTAGCAAACTGGCCTGCCATACGTCCTACTTTTACAACTGGCAAAGATGAGTAGTACTGCAAAACTGCAGCCATCTGCAAAATAGTTTTAATACGGTTTCTAATTGAATCAGCAGTTGCTGCAGCAAATGTCTCTGCACAATCTCCACCTTGTAACCAGAAAGCTTTTCCTTCTGCAGCAAGTGCAATACGTGTCTTTAAATCATCACATTCACCAGCAAAAACAAGTGGTGGAAATGATTTAAGTTCAGCAACTGCTGCCTTAATTGGAGCACCCTCTGGACCGCCAGGCCACTGTGGTTGCTGGGCAGCCACAAGACCAGGCGTGAAGAGATTATCTAGAGGAGAAGTCATGGGTTAAGGATAGAGAATCAATTGATAATCGCGTACCGCAATTATCCGAAGAAGATCTCTGACTCCTGATAGCGCTCTAGGGGAACGAGTTTGAGCTGTTCTGTGGCAGATGCCAGCGGAACACGCACGATATCGGTGCCATGAAGTGCAACCATCTTGCCCCAGTCACCTTCGTGAGCGGCAGTAATTGCCTGAAGACCAAATCGTGTAGCAAGAACACGGTCAAATGCTGTTGGAGATCCACCACGTTGGATGTGGCCCAGAACAGATGTGCGTGCTTCCTTGCCTGTGCGCGCTTCAATCTCACCAGCTAGCCAATCGCCGATACCTGAAAGCTTGACGTGACCAAAAGAATCAAGAGTCTGATCCTTTGTAACCATGTCACCCTCTTGAGGAATAGCACCTTCAGCAATAACAATGATTGGTGCGTAATGAGATTTGAATCGAGATTCAACCCATTCACATACCTTTTCAATTGAGAACTTTTGTTCTGGAATCAAAATACACGCTGCTCCGCCTGCAAGACCTGAGTGAAGTGCAATCCAGCCAGCATGGCGGCCCATAACTTCAACAATTAGCGCACGGTGATGTGACTCGGCAGTTGTGTGAAGGCGATCGATTGCTTCAACTGCGATATTAACCGCTGTATCAAAACCAAATGTGTAGTCA
This sequence comes from Actinobacteria bacterium IMCC19121, assembly GCA_002284895.1. GTDB lineage: Bacteria > Actinomycetota > Actinomycetes > Nanopelagicales > Nanopelagicaceae > Planktophila. Next base: position 884,107 of record CP015605.1, on the reverse strand, counting down.
GTGTTGTTTAAATCATTATCAATTGTCTTTGGGACACCAATAACTTTGACACCAAGTGAGTCCAACTTTGTTGCAACACCCAAAGTATCTTCGCCACCGATTGCAATAAGTGCATCGATTCCAGCTTTAGCCAGGTTGTCTTTGATCTTTTCTACGCCGCCCTCGATCTTGAAAGGGTTAGTACGAGAAGATCCCAAGATTGTTCCGCCGCGAGGCAAGATGCCACGAGTTGTTTCAATATTCAAAGGCATTGTTAAGCCCTCTAGTGGACCCTTCCAACCATCGCGGAATCCAACAAATTCATGTCCGTACTCTTTTACGCCTTTACGAACCACGGCACGGATCACAGCATTTAGACCTGGGCAATCTCCGCCACCAGTAAGCACACCAATACGCATTATTAACTCCATTGAAAAGAAAATGATGAAGGGCTCGAGCTATCAAAAGCGCCCGGCCTGTGGTCAACGCTGACTGGAACAGTCTAGCCTTGCTACATGGCCAATCAACAAATTATCGCCGGCGTGGATTCATCTACTCAGTCGGTAAAAGTAGTGATGCGCGATGCCCACACGGGACAACTCGTGCGCCAAGGCCGCGCAGCACATCCAGATGGCACAGAAGTTGATCCCTCACTTTGGAAAAGCGCCCTCGATAGTGCAATAAAAGATGCGGGCGGATTAGAAGATGTTCAAGCAATTTCTATCGCAGGACAACAACACGGCATGGTGGCACTTGATAGCAATGGTGAAGTTATTAGGCCGGCATTGCTATGGAATGACACGCGTTCTGCAAAAGCTGCTGAAGATTTAAACCGCGAAGAAGGCGGTAACGCTGAAATTGCTCGCAAGGTGGGTTCGGTTTTAGTGGCATCTTTTACAGCTTCAAAGCTTCGTTGGTTAGCAGATAACGAACCAGAAAATGCCGCTCGTGTTGCATCTGTGGCCCTGCCCCATGATTGGCTTTCATGGCAACTACAAGGTGGCAAAGATTTCTCCACACTTTTCACAGATCGAAGTGATGCATCTGGAACTGGATACTTTGATCCAACAACTTCTCATTACCGTGAAGACATCTTGCGTCTTGCACTTCGCCATGACTCTGAACTGCGTTTGCCAAAAATTATTGCCCCTCATGAATTCGGTGGAACAACTTCTTCAGGAATACCAATAGCTGCAGGTGCTGGTGATAATGCAGGAGCAGCCCTTGGCGTGCAGGCACAACCTGGAGATGTTGTAGTTTCACTTGGTACATCTGGCACAGCTTTTGCAGTCTCTGAAACTCCTACCCATGATGCAAGCGGGGCAGTTGCTGGTTTTGCTGATGCAACTGGTCGCTTCTTACCTCTTGTATGCACATTAAATGCTGCACGCATTATGGATGCTGCAACTAAGATTCTTGGAAAAACTCATGATGAAGTGGGAGCACTTGCACTATCTGGAACTGCTGGTGCTAATGGATTAACTCTTCTTCCATATTTTGAAGGAGAGAGAACTCCTAATCGCCCGGATGCCACGGGAGTTTTCTCTGGGATGAACCTGAATAACTCCAATCCGGCAGATATTGCACGTGCCATGATTGAAGGAATGTTGGCTGGATTAGCCGATGCCGTTGATGCATTGATTGCACTGGGCGTAAACGTCAATCGCATACTTTTAATCGGAGGCGCTGCAAAGAATCCAGCAATTCCAACAATTGCTAGCGCACTCTTTGGACGCGAAGTTCTTGTGCCACCGGCCGGTGAATACGTCGCAGATGGCGCAGCTAAGCAAGCAGCATGGGCGCTGCTGGGTCAAATGCCAACGTGGGATTTAGGAAAAGTTTCACATCACGAATCTAAAGCCACGCCACACGTGATGGATAAATATCGAACTCTGCGAGATAACACCGCAGATTGGTAGAGCTTTAAGCGGTAACGCGAACACCCTTACCAACAACAATAATTCCGCCTGGACTAATGGTGAATCGAGCACGATCTCGCTCTAAATCAACACCAATCTGAGCACCTGGCTCAACCACAACGTTTTTATCCAAAATCGCATTGCGCACGATTGATTTATCACCAATTCGAACCGATGGCATCAACACAGAGCCTTCAACTATTGCGCCTCGTCCTACTGAAACATCATAGGAAACAACTGAACCATGCAGGATTCCCCCGGCAATAATGGAGCCAGCACCAACGATGGAATCGTGTGCCCCGCCACTCTCACTAAATTTGGCAGGTGGCAGTGATGGTGGGTTAGTGAGCAAAGGCCATTCGCGGTTATAAAGATTAAAGATTGGATGAACTGAGACTAAATCCATGTGTGCGTCATAGTAAGAATCAATTGAACCCACATCACGCCAGTAACCCTTATCGCGATCAGTTTCTCCTGGGACAACGTTATTGGCAAAGTCATAAACCTTTGCTTCACCATTTTTGGTTAGGAAAGGAATGATGTTTCCACCTAAGTCATGTCGTGACTCAATATCTTCAGCATCAATAATCAACGCTTCTTCCATGACACTGCGCTTAAAGATGTAGTTACCCATTGAAACCAAAGAAAGATCAGGATGACCTGGCATTGCTGGAGGATCGGAAGGCTTTTCATGAAATGCCTTAATAGTGATTCCATCTTCAGCTAATTCAATAACTCCAAACTCATGTGCTTCAGAGCGTGGCATGCGAATGGCTGCAACAGTGATTCCTGCACCAGTTTCAACATGCTGAACAAACATCTGGCCTGGATCCATGCGATAGACGTGATCAGCACCAAAGACCAAAACATGCTCAGGGTTTTCATCATGAATTAAATTAAAGTTCTGCAAAATTGCATCTGCACTACCTGTATACCAACGTGGTCCTAAGCGCTGCTGGGCAGGAACTGGTGTGATGTAGTTACCAAGAAGAGCTGACATTCGCCATGTTGTTGTGATGTGACGGTCAAGTGAGTGAGATTTGTATTGAGTGAGCACGGCAATCTTTAACATGCTGGCATTTACTAGGTTAGATAAAACAAAATCAATCAGGCGATATGAACCACCAAATGGAACTGCAGGCTTTGCGCGATCTGCAGTTAGAGGCATTAAACGCTTTCCCTCACCGCCGGCAAGGACAATTCCAAGGGGAAGTTTAAGTTTTGCCATGTGCTAACGATAGCCTGTACCTCTTGATGCGGGTAGGGGGTTGATATGAGCGAGCTAAAAGTTGGCATCGTTACCAAAGAATGGCCCCCTGCAATCTATGGCGGGGCTGGTGTCCATGTACTCCAGTTAACGCAAGCCCTTCGCACAAACAAAGATGTTCATGTTGATGTCCACTGCTTTGGCGGAAAACGCGATGATGCCTTTGGATATGAGACTCCATCAGAGTTCACCGCATCAAATCCTGCAGTGCAAGCAATTGCCACAGACCTTGAAATTGCAACAAATCTATCTAACGTTGATCTAGTTCATTCACATACTTGGTATGCAAACATGGCAGGACACTTTGCAGCGTTGCAATATTCAATCCCCCATATTGTCAGTGCTCACTCACTTGAACCACTTCGTCCTTGGAAAGCTGAACAACTTGGCGGGGGTTATGCAATTTCATCATGGGCAGAGAAAACTTCCTATGAAGGCGCAGCAGCAATCATTGCCGTGAGTGATGGAATGCGCGCAGATGTTTTAGCTGCCTATCCCTCTGTTGATCCCAGCAAAGTTGTAACTATTCGCAACGGTGTTGATACTTCTAAATTTGCACCAAATAATGATGCATCCGTGCCAGCCAAATACGGCGTCAGCGGTCCTTATGCAATCTTTGTTGGTCGTATTACACGCCAAAAAGGTTTGGCACAGTTACTTCGTGCTTGGAAAGATGTTCCTGCTGAATACGGCCTTGTACTAGCTGCAGGTAGTCCAGATGAAGAAGGTATCGGCAAAGAAGTTGCAAACTTGATTGCAGAGCTGCAAAAAACTCGTAGCAACATCTGGTGGATCAAGGACATGCTCCCTCACGCCGAACTCACTGCGATGTTGACTCAAGCCCAGCTATTTCTCTGCCCCTCAGTCTATGAACCACTTGGAATTGTTAATTTAGAGGCGATGGGCTGTGAAACAGCAGTGCTGGCAACTCGTGTGGGCGGAATTCCTGAAGTTGTTGCACATCAAGTGAGCGGTGAATTAGTTGACTACAACGGTGATGGCCCAGCATTTGAAGCGGCTTTCTCTGAATCCATTACGCGTTTAATGTCACAGCCAGAACTGCTAAAAAAGTATGGAACTGCTGGCAGAGTACGCGCCATGAGCGAATTTGGTTGGGAAGCAGTAGCTGCTGCAACTATTGCTCTTTATCGCCGCGTGATTGCATAAATGACCCGTAAATCCTGGATCCAATTTGGCATTGTCGGCTTCTTGTGGGGAATTCCTTACCTTCTAATGAAGGTGGCAGTGGCTGATATTCCACCCGCACTCATCGTTGCTGGTCGCACATTTATTGGCGCTGCGATTTTGATTCCTATTGCAATGCGCAAAAACACTTTAAAGGATGCAATTAAGGGAATTAAGTATGTGGCCCCTTATGCAGCACTTGAAATGATTGGTCCATGGATTCTTATAACAAGTGCTGAAAAAGAAATCTCTTCTGGTCTTGCGGGATTACTTGTTTCAACTGTTCCAATTTTTTCAACTATTTTCTCTTCACTTCGCGGTGATCACAGCGTCTGGCAGCCAAAGCGAATCTTTGGTTTAGTTGTTGGCTTTATAGGAATCATTGCACTCTTTGGTATTGAATCAATTACTGGAAGCAGTAATCCCAAAGCAATTGCAATGGTGATTCTGGCTTCTATTCTCTATGCCTATGCCGTGCTCATGATCACCGCTAACTTGCCCGGCGTTGATGGAATTGCAATCAATGGTGTGGCAATGGGAATCACCTGTCTTTTCTACACACCAATCGCCATTGCAGTATGGCCAAGTAATCCAGTTTCAGCACAAGCAATTACCGCTCTTGTGGCATTGGGTATTTTCAGCACAGCTATCGCCTTCATGCTCTTCTTCATAGTTATCGTTGAAATCGGCCCGGCCCGTGGATCGCTCACTACCTATGTAAACACTGCATTTGCCGTGGTTCTTGGAATCATAATCTTAGATGAGCCAATTACTCTTGGAATTATTGTGGGTCTGCCTATGGTTGTTTTAGGTTCTTATCTAGCAAGTCGTAAAGAAAAAGTTTAGCGACGCTCTTCAAAGCCTAGTTTGTCGAGCATGCGAGCATCACGCTGCCACTCTTTAGAAACTTTGATGTGAAGACCCAGGAATATCTTGGCAACAAGTGCGCGCTCAATATCTGCGCGAGCTCTAATTCCAATTTCTTTTAAGCGAGTACCTTGATGTCCAAGCAGGATTGCGCGCTGGGTGTCACGTTCAACGTGGATAGTTGCATGCACGTCATAAAAGGGGCGTGATCCCTTTTCTTCTCGCTCACCAAACTCATCAATTGTCACAACAATCGAGTGAGGCAGCTCTTCTCGAACATCCTGCAGCGCAGCTTCTCGGATGAACTCACAAATCAATTGCTCGATTGCTTGATCACTTGTTGTGCCTTCAGGGTAATAGGCAGGACCTGCTGGAAGTGCCGCCCCAATGAGGCTATTGAGTAAATCGATTTGATCATGAATGGCAGCAGATACCGGAATGATTTCATCCCACGTAAAGCCTTGGGCTAACTCCATGATTCCAGTTAAACGCAGTGCCAGCTTTTCTTTAGATAATAAATCTGTCTTTGTAATAACTGCAAACTTCTTTGCCCGCGGGTGCTTTGCAATTTCTTGGGCGATGTAAACATCTCCAGCACCAGATGTTTCATCAGCTGGAATACACAAAATCACAACATCAACTGAATCCATAGATTGATCAACAACTGCGTTAAGACGATGGCCTAATAAAGTCTTTGGCTTGTGCACTCCAGGTGTGTCCACCAATACTGCTTGGAAGTTATCTCCATGGACAATGCCGCGAATAGCACTACGGGTGGTGTTGGGATGATGTGAAGTAATTGCAATCTTGCTGCCAACTAAAGCGTTAATAAGAGTGGATTTTCCAACGTTAGGGCGGCCAACAATGGCAACGAAGCCCGAACGGAAATCACTCATAGGCATATTCTCTCATTGATTTGTACCTATGAACTCCACTGCATCTGCAACGGATGTGATCAACTCTGCGGCACGTTCACTAATTAAGCGATGACATCCCTGACTCATTGCAGAGTTGATCGGTCCAGGAATTGCCATGACTGGGCGAAGAAGTTCGGCGGCATCGTGTGCGGTGCGAAGTGATCCACTTTTATAGGCAGCTTCAACAACCAATGTTGCTTGGGCAATCGATGCAATCAAACGATTTCGCACAAGGAACCTAGATGGCATAGCACTCTCATATGGCATGAGTTCACTAATGAGTGCGCCATGTGCACTCATCTCGTTAAAGAGTTTTTGATTAGATTTTGGATAGGCCACTTCTATGCCCGTAGCAAGAACTGCAATTGTTCGCCCATTTGCTTGAAGGGTTGCGCGATGGGCATAGGAATCAATTCCATATGCTCCCCCGCTAATAATCGTCCAGCCTAAATCTGAAAAACCACGAGCAAATTCACTTGCAACGTTGGCCCCATAGTTTGTGGGTTTGCGCGAACCTACGATTGCTAATGAGTCAGTAACCAAGCATGTTAAATCCCCTTTAACAATTAAACCGATGGGTGGATTAACAAGTTGGTTGACGCCTATCGGCCAGTGCTCATGCTCAGGAGTTAAGAACTGCGCCCCCGCTTTTTCAATCTCAAAGAGAATCTGACCAACTTCAGCCACACGTATCGAATCAATAATGGCTTTAGTTTTCTCCGCTGCATAGCTGCCAGAAAGAATGGATTCCAAAACTTTGAGTGGACCATGGGCAGAGATCTCAGAGCTCCAAAAGAAATGTCCAGGTTCAATGCAGGAAAAGAGAATGGCACGAGCTTCAAAGGGGGTGAGAAATGCAGGAGTTTGTATGTACATAAGGCGCCACGCTAAATCTGGCGGGTGATAAAAAGCTTAAATCACATTACTGCTTGTGAATAAGTGCAGCTACATTTGAAAAAGACTGGCGGTGTTGTGCACAAGGCCCATGTTCATTCAGGGCCTGTGTGTGAGCCGCAGTGATATATCCCTTATGTCCAGCAAAACCATAAAGCGGAAACTCTGCATCCATCTGGCGCATAATGCGATCACGAGTTACCTTTGCAATGACCGAGGCTGCGCTAATACTGACTACTACTTGGTCGCCTTTCCACACAGCCAAATTTGGTAAACCTAAACCTTCAATGGCATATCCATCAGTTAAAACATAGGCCGGTATTACATCTAGGCCATTGACCGCTCTGCGCATGCCATCAAGATTTGCTGCGTGAACTCCGCGTGCATCTACTTCTTCAGCCGGCACAATCACCACGCTAATACTTGATGCAATGGATGTAATAAGTTCAAAGACATCTTCGCGCTTGCCTTCACTAATCTCTTTTGAGTCACGCACAGGTGCAAGCTCTGGTGCAAAAGGATCTTTTAAAACAACAGCTGCGATAACTAATGGACCAGCACAAGCCCCGCGCCCTGCTTCATCAACGCCGGCAATAGGAGAAATTCCTGATTGAATGAGCAGCTGCTCAATAACCTTCATAGAGAACTACTTTAAAACGTTAATTTGTGGAACATAAGTTATGTGCTTAAAGGGCCAAATAACTGCAACTACTCGGCCAGTAATGCGTGAGAGTGGAACAAAACCTTTATTGATATCGTCTTGATGATATCTGGAGTCGGCACTTGCTCCGCGGTGATCTCCCATAACCCAGACTTTTCCTTTAGGCACAGTCACATCAAATTTCATTTCGCTGGGCTTGTTTCCAGCAAAGATATAAGGCTCAGTAATTGCAGTGCCATTAACTGTTAATAGACCAGCCTTGTCACAGCAAACAACTCGATCTCCCCCAACACCAATGACGCGCTTAACCAAGTACTGCTTTGCTGGGTTAGGTAAGACACCGACTGCAACTAAGCCTGTTTTAACTTTTGCAACATACTTATTTGTTGAATAATCAACGATTTCAGGTAACCAGCCGGCAGGATCACGGAAAACAACAACATCACCACGGGCGATATTGCGCGAGAGAAATGGAACTTTGTTAACAGCAACTCGGTCTTTAACCTGCAGAGTGTTTTCCATTGAGCCCGAAGGAATATAGAAAAACTGAACTAAGAAAGTCTTTATAAGCAGGGAGACAACAAGTGCAACTACAACAAGGATTGGGAGCTCCCGAAGGAGGGAACCCTTACGACGCATGAAGCTGATTATTCGGCTTTAGGAGTTTCTTCAACAACTTCTTCAGCAACTGGAGCTTCAACAACAGCCTCAACTACTGGAGCTTCTACAACTGCCTCAACTACTGGCGCTTCAACAACTTCCTCAACAACAGGAGCTGCTGCAACTACAGGTGCAATTGGTTCTGGTGTTGAAAGAATTCCATCACCGTAACCTTCAACGCCATCGCGCTTTTCGCGAATCTTTGCAGCCTTACCGCGTAGATCGCGTAGGTAGTAAAGCTTGGCGCGACGTACTTCGCCCTTCTTTACTAATTCAATCTTTTCAATAACTGGTGTGTGAACTGGGAATGTGCGCTCTACGCCAACACCGTAAGAAACTTTACGGATTGTGAAAGTCTCGCGAACTCCATCACCTTGGCGACGGATAACGATTCCCTGGAAAACCTGAAGACGGCTCTTGCTACCTTCGATAACACGGACGTGAATCTTGAGCTCATCACCAGCACGAAACTGTGGGATGTCTTTGCGCAGCGATGCTGCATCTACGGCGTCAAGAATGTTCATGGAATTCGTCCTTTTTTATCTTCATCTCTTAAGCACCGGCTTTGGCAGGTGCAGACTGCGTATCTTGCCACAGAAGGGGCCTTGAGCGTAAATCGGGTAAATCTAGGCGGGAATCTCCCGCATAAGCCCAGCATGCAGGTGGGCACCGCCAGCCACCGTTAACTCCATCCCCCGCCATGAATGCGTGGTGACAACTGCCCCAGCTTCAGTGGCAATCAGAGCCCCGGCCGCTAAATCCCACTCCTTTAATCCAGTTTCGATGTAGCCATCCACCATTCCCGTTGCCACACAACACAGATCAGTTGCAGCAGCTCCCATGCGGCGAATATCTCTAATCTTTGGAACTAATTGATTGACTAGATCTAATTGGTTAATGCGATCTTTGAGTTCATATGCAAAACCAGTTGCGATCAATGCTCGGTTTAATTCAATGGGTTCATTACAAGAAATCGGTAGGTTATTAAGGAAAGCACCGCCGCCACGGGTTGCATGCCATGTGGCATCAATTGTGGGTGCATGCACCACGCCTGCCACCGTTCCTTGAGAATCTTTAACGGCAATACTGATGTTCCAGCCAGGTAGGCCATAGAAATAGTTAACAGTTCCATCTACTGGATCAATCACCCAGGTGTAACCGGATGTACTGACCCTGTCTGCGCCTTCTTCACCAATAATTCCATCATCTGGGCGGGCAGCAAGAATGGCGTTAACAATGAGTTTTTCACTTGCTATATCCATCTGCGTTGCAATATCTATTGCAGTTGATTTAGAAGTTAACTCCCAAGAGGCTGGTCTATCAACAAGTAATCGGCCAGCTTGCTTGGCAATATCCAAAGCCAGCGCTAAGAGTTCATCATGAATGCTCACGAGCACATCCTAACCCTGCAATAGGATGTGACACATGTTCTCGGCATATACAACCCTGTTTCGCACACCGGGAGCGATGAAGTTTTCTATTTCAGGCCTCATAGGCCGAATGCCGATTTCTATGGATTCATTGGCCCTGATTTTTATTGTTGTGGCAGTCAGTGATTCCTATGCATTAGCTGGGGCACTTAGCGCAGTTGCCTCCATAGTTATCTCAATTGCGAACCCATTTTGGTCAAGGCTTGCAGATCGCATTGGGCAGCGAAGAATGTTAATGCGAGTCGTGCCGATGAAAATCATTGGTCTGTCACTCTTTATTGCACTGGTAATGAATGGAGCACCGGTCTGGACGTGGTTTGTTTCCATCATTGTGGCCGAACTTGCTGCAATCAACACTGGCGGCTTAGTGCGCCGCCGTTGGCTTCATGTCTTAAGTCCTGATAAATCCACTACGGCTGAAGATGAAACAGATAAGCATGTGGTTAATACCGCTTACTCCTATGAAGCTTTGATGGATGAAGTTGTATTTATTGTTGGTCCAATTACTGCCACTGCATGTGCAACTTCAATTGCACCTGCCGCCGGATTAATCGCTGGAATGATTTTGATGTCAATTGGTCTGCCACTCTTTGCAATGCAACGAGCAACTGAGCCACCACCTTCACCGGTGCGCGTTAAGGATCCACATCCACCAGTTATCGGAATACCAATCGTTCAGGCCATTGCACTTGCCACCACTTTTACTGGCGGCTTCTTTGGAGCTATCTCAATTACTGTTGTTGGATTTGCAGAAAGCCAAGGGCAGAAATCCCATTCTGGATTACTGCTGGGTCTGTGGGCATCTGGCAGCGCAGTCATGGCCATCATTAATGGGCTTATCAAATGGAAAACTCCATACGTTGGCCGTTTTCTCATCTTTTTAACTGCCCTGACCGCACTATCTATCCCATTTATATTTGTAGATTCCATATTCTGGCTAGCTATAGCCCTGTTCTTTAATGGCTTTGCAATCGCGCCGTTGATTGTTAATGCCTATGGTGTTGTGCAAGAAGTCGTGCCCAGTGAACAGATCACTGAATCTTTCACATGGGTCGTTGCCGGTATGCCGTTAGGTGGTGCAATCTCTAGCGCACTTGGCGGATGGATCATTGATACCTACGGGGCGCAAACGGCTTTCTGGGTGCCCCTGGGATTTATGTGTGCAGCTTTATTAGCCACACTGCCCTATTTTCGGGTTTACAAGGGGCTCATCCATTACTCTCTGAACCGTGACTGAGCTTAGATTAAATGGCAAGAGTGAGGACGGTACTCACTTGTCCCTGCACGATAATGATGGCAATGAGTTCACTGTTCGCATTAGCGACACTTTGCGTGCCACAGTTAATCAACCTCGTCTTTCAGCAGTTCCAGAACAAGAAGCCGACACCATTTCAATCAAAGAGATTCAGCGCCGCTTGCGTGCTGGTGAGTTAGCTGAAGAGTTAGCACGCGAGAATAATATTCCGATTGAAAAAATCGAACGCTTCTCAGGACCAATCTTGCAAGAGCGCATCTACATCATTGATCAAGCCCAACAGGTTTCAGTCCGAAAAGAAGGAAGCCGCGATCCAGTTAACTTATTAGGCGTAGTTGTTTCTCGTCTTGCCCCACGCAATATCGATCTTTCAGATCTTTCCTGGAACACATGGCGCCATGAAGATTCAACATGGACAGTTGAACTGCATTACCCAAACACCAGTGGTGTGGGAATTGCGCAATGGAACTTTGACACAACTCGTCGCGTGCTCACATCTATGGATGAGAATGCGCGTTGGATGATGGGCGATGAGCCACCAGCACGTCAGATGCCAACACCTGGCCTTGTCTATTCAGATGCAAATCACCCTTCTTTGCGCGAAGAGGTCACCCCTATGCCAGAAGTTCCACGCTTGGCAGTTATTCGTGAACTCCCAGATGATGAGGCTGCGCGCGATGGTGTTGTTGCACGAGCAAAGGTTCCTAGCTGGGATGAAATTATGTTCGGCATCAAACCTACTGAAGATCAGTAATTAACTTAACGTTGTAGTTAACAACCCAACCTTAGATTCAATCTCACTATCACCGCCATGGTGTCCCACCATCGCACCTTCCTTGTCAGCGCGTTCTGGATCAAGTAAAACAACTCCGCTTTGAGCAATAGCTATCACTTCACCCATGCGATCTAGCGCATCAGCACTCACATCACTTCCAAATAGGCCTGAAGTAATTGCACTCTCGCGAGTAAGAACAGTTGCCTTTTCTCCCAAAAACTCCTGCCATCTGCTGGCTAATTCACTTCGTGCACTCACACTGTCGTTATCTGGTGAGAGATAGAGATGTCTTGCTCTTGGCTCTCCTCCAATGACTGCCACACCCTCTAACAACGGATTATCTTGTCCAATAATTATCTTTTCACTTGCGTTGACCATTCCGTGATCTGATGTGAGCCAAATGCGGGTGCCATGTGGCATCTCTTTCATGAGGTTTGAAAACATTTGATCAATCATTCCAAGTGCTGCTAACCACTTCTCACTTCCAACGCCATCACTGTGACCAGCTACATCTAAATCATTGAAATAGAGGTAAACAAAAGAAGGCGTCTTTTGTAGTGCTGCTTTAGTCTCTGCAATTAAATCTGCTGCAACATTTGCACCTTTGTAGTTAGCCCCGCGAAAGACTGCTCGCGTAAAGCCAGAGTTCTCATAACGCTTTGCCGCAACATGTGTGACGTTAATGTTTTCAGCTACTGCGCGCTCAAACAAAGTAGGCACTGGCTGCCAGTTCATTGGATCAACGCGCTCATCCCATTTAAGTGCGTTAAGGATGCGACCACCACTTCGTGGTACTTGCACGGTGTAACCGAGCATTCCGTGCACGCCAGGCAAAGTTCCAGTTGTTAGCGTTGCAAGTGATGTGGCAGTAGTAGATGGAAAAGAAGTTTTTATCGTTGAAAACTTTGTGAGCCGGGCCATTGTTGGCATGGCATCTGCATATTTTTCTATAACATCTGCGCCAAAGCCATCGATAAGAAATAGAAGTTCACGCCCACTGGGCGAAGGCCCAATCGCTAAAAGGTCTTCAGAAGTCGATAGCCCCAAGGATGTAAAGATCGATGGAGTTATCTGGGATAAATGCACGTTCATATCTTCTCATTACATCGGCTAAGGTTGTCCCATGAGGAGTGCAATTAAGTATTCAACTGAGGTTTCTGCTGCAATTGCAGCCGGAACGCCCATCGTTGCACTCGAATCTACGATTATTAGCCATGGTTTGCCACGCCCATCCAATCTTTTAGTTGCCCAAGAGTGCGAAAGCATTATTCGAGCACGTGGAGCCGTCCCAGCCACAATCGCTCTCCTTGATGGCGTAGTTCATATCGGTCTTGAAGCAAGTGAACTCGATGCCATTGCAAATCGTGATGATATTTCTAAAGCTTCTAGTCGTGATTTAGCCATCATCATTGCTCAAGGCAAGAGTGCGGCAACAACAGTTGCAGCAACTGCTCACATCGCAGCAATTGCTGGAATCAAAGTATTTGCAACCGGTGGTCTTGGCGGTGTTCACAGAGGTGCCAATGAATCATTTGATGAATCTGCCGACCTCACTGCGCTCTCACAGTTGGATATGACTGTTGTCTGTGCTGGAGTGAAATCAATTCTGGATGTTCATGCGACTTTAGAACGCCTTGAAACGCTAGCTATTGGCATTGTTGGTTATAAGACCAATCGCTTTCCAGGTTTCTACTTAACTGATTCAGGCTTTGAAATCGAACACCGCGTTGATTCAGCCCAAGAGATTGCCGCAATCATTAATGCCCGCAGCCAAGTTGCTACCTCTAACCATGCATTGATTGTTACTAACCCAGTTGAAAAGCAGATGGATAAAGCGCGCCATGATGAAATCTTGGCAACTGGTATGGCAAATGCTGCCCTTGATGGAATTGATGGAAAGTATGTAACACCATACCTACTTGAGCATTTCCACACCGCCAGCAAAGGTGAATCACTTGCTATTAATACTGAAATCATTAAATCTAACTGCGCACTAGCTGCAGATATTGCGATGGCGCTTAAATGAAAAAGATTTTGTGTATTGGCGATCTAGCCCTAGATGTTATTTCCCAGCTTAAAGAGCCAATCAACTATGGCAATGACACTGCCAGCAGAATTTCTAGCCACCCAGGCGGACAAGCTGCAAATGTTTCAACGTGGATTACTCGCACGCACTCCAAAGCTCAGTTAGTTGCCCGCGTTGGCAATGATCCTGTTGGTTTTGCCCTTATCTCTGATTTAGATAAATACGGCGTGGAACACATGAATTTGATGCACTCAGGGCGCCCAACCGGCGTTGTGGTTATCTTGGTCGATGCCAATGGTGAGCGCACAATGTTTCCAGATAACGGGGCTAACGCAGATCTTGAAGTAAGCGATTTGCCACCGCTAGATGATGTGGATGGCGTGTATTTGAGTGGTTATGCGCTACTAGATTTTCGCAGCCGCGACGCAGTTCTTTCTATGATTGCAAAGATAAAGGCAGCTGGAAAGCCAATCTATTTTGATCCAACTACAACTGGAGCGATGAAGATTGTTTCCCGCGATGAAGTTTTATCCTGGGTCAAACTCATGGATGGAATTCTTCTTAACTCTGAAGAAGCTCTCTATCTAGGTGATGCCAAAGATGTTGAAACGGCAGAAAAGAATCTGACTGCTTACACACCACTTGTTGTCATCAAATTAGGTTCTCGCGGCGCAATGGCCGTTCATGGCGAGATCGTTGCAAAGGTGTCAGCCGTCACTACAAATGTGGTCGACACAACAGGTGCTGGAGATTCATTTGCTGCTGGATTTATTCCAAAGTGGCTAGAAACAAATGATTTACAGGCATCCCTTTCAGCCGGAACTGCACTTGCGGCAAAGTGTGTAGCAACTGTTGGGGCGCGCCCTCCCCTAGATTAAGCAACTCTCTTGGCACAATGCTCCAATGGCAACTGCGAAGACTCCCGCGAAAACTGCGGCAAAAGGGAAAAAACCCGTCGGTCCAAAACCTGGTGAATACCCAGGCAAGATCGTTGATATCGAAGTTTCAAAAGAAGTTTCAGAATCTTTTCTTGAGTATGCATACTCAGTAATTTATTCACGCGCACTTCCTGATGCACGTGATGGTTTAAAGCCAGTTCACCGTCGTATCTTGCATCAGATGGCAGATATGGGACTTCGCCCAGAGCGCGGACATGTTAAGAGTGCACGTGTTGTTGGTGAAGTAATGGGTAAGTTGCACCCTCACGGAGATGGCGCAATTTATGACGCACTTGTTCGCATGGCGCAATCTTTCTCAATGCGACTTCCACTCATTGATGGTCACGGAAACTTTGGTTCACTCGATGCCGGTCCTGCAGCGATGCGCTATACCGAAGCCCGCCTTGCATCTGCTGCAATGGCAATGGTTGCAGAGGCTGATGAGAACACCGTTGACTTTGGTCCTAACTATGACGGCCAATTAGCTGAACCTCTCGTTCTACCTGCTGCATATCCCAACTTGCTTGTTAACGGCGGTTCTGGAATTGCTGTGGGTATGGCCACCAACATGGCTCCACATAATCTAGGTGAAGTTATCGCTGCAACTAAGTTTTTGATTGAAAACCCATCTGCCACAGTTAAGCAGTTGATGAAATTCGTTCCAGGTCCAGATTTTCCAACGGGCGGAGAACTTGTTGGCCTTGATGGTGTGCGCGAGGCATATGCAACCGGTAAGGGCTCCTTTAAAGTCCGTGCAAGTGTTGAGATCGAAAAGGTTTCCACACGCAAAATGGGAATTGTTATTAAAGAACTTCCCTTCACCATTGGACCTGAAAAAGTCGTTGAGCGCATTGCAGCCCTTGTTAAAGCTAAGAAGATCCAAGGAATTAGCGACATCATCGATTTAACTGATGGCCAGACTGGCACCAACGTAGTTATTGAGATCAAGAATGGCTTTGAACCAGAAGCCGTCTTAGAACAGCTCTATGCCTTAACTCCAATGGAAGATGCCTTCTCCATCAATGCTGTGGCATTGGTGAAGGGAAAACCTCAGACGCTTGGATTAAAAGAGCTGCTTAAAGTCTTCATTGAACATCGCATTGAAGTTGTTCGTCGTCGCTCTGAGTTTCGCAAAGCAAAGGCTGAAGGTCGCTTAACTCTTGTAGATGGTCTATTGAAGGCGATTATCGATATCGATAAGGTCATCAAGATTATCCGTGGCAGCGATGATGCAGCAGCTGCTAAAGAGAAGTTAATGAAGGACTTTAAGTTAAATGATGAACAAACTACCTATATCTTGGATATGCCACTTCGTCGTTTAACAAAGATGAGCAAACTAGAACTTGAAACAGAGCAAAAAGAGTTAAAAGCAACGATTGCAGAACTGACTAAACTGCTAAAAAGTGAAGATGCGATCAAAGCACAGGTTTCAGATGAATTAACCGCAGTTGGTAAGTCATTTGCGACCGCCAGAAAAACTAGAATTGGCGCTGCCTAAGCTCTAAGCGTTAAACTACGGCGTGATTTCAACCCAAGCGCTAGAACTTCGAGCAGGTGCTCGCCTGCTGGTTAAAGGCGTAACTGTGCGTATCAATAGCGGTGACCGCATTGGTTTTGTGGGTAGAAACGGTGCCGGTAAATCCACTCTTGCAAAAGTATTAGCAGGTGAAACTATGCCTGCAGGGGGCGCGGTAAATCGCACAGGAAAAATCGGTTATCTGCCACAAGATCCGCGCACTGGCGATGAACCTGGCACAGTAATCGAGCGCATTCTCTCTGCCCGTGATTTAGATCAGATTTCACATCGCATGCGCGCTGTGGAAGAAGAGATGGCGACTGCCCAAGGTGAAGCGTTAGAGAAAGCAATGGATCGCTACACCCGCGTTGAACATGAGTTCAGTGCTGCCGGTGGATATGCAGCAACTGCTGAAGCAGAAGCGATTGCAACATCTTTAGGTGTGACAGAGGCTGTCTTTGGTCACGAGCTCTCCACACTCTCTGGTGGTCAACGCCGTCGTATTGAATTAGCTCGCATTCTCTTTAGTGGCGCTGAAACTTTGCTACTAGATGAGCCAACTAACCACTTAGATGCTGACTCCATTATGTGGCTGCGTGAGTTTTTAGCTAAATACTCTGGCGGCCTTGTCATCATCTCCCACGATGTGAACTTGATTGAAACCGTTGTTAATAAAGTTTTCTATCTTGATGCCAACCGCAACGTTATCGATGTCTATAACTTGGGTTGGAAGGCATACCTTCTCCAGCGCGAACAAGATGAGCACCGCCGTAAGAAAGAGCGTGCCAATGCTGAAAAGCGTGCAGAGATTTTGCAGAAGCAGGGTGAGAAGATGCGTGCAAAGGCATCGAAGGCAACTGCTGCCCAAGGCATGTTACGTAGAGCTGAAAAACTTCGCAGCGGTCTAGAAGATGTTCGCGTCAATGACAAAGTTGCACGTCTGCGCTTTCCAACTCCTGCCCCATGTGGCAAGACTCCCCTTTCTGGTGAAGAGCTATCAAAGTCTTATGGCTCACTTGAAATCTTTACCGATGTTTCCTGTGTGATTGATAAGGGCTCTCGTGTTGTAATCCTTGGACTTAACGGTGCTGGAAAGACAACTCTTCTTAGAATTCTGGCCGGTGAACTTGAATCTGATACTGGAAAAGTTGAACAAGGCCATGGTCTAAAGATTGGTTACTACGCCCAGGAACATGAATCCCTGGACTTTGAGCGCACAGTCTTAGAGAACATGATGTCTGCAACGCCAGATCTGCGTGAACCAGAAGCCCGTAACACTTTAGGTTCATTCCTTTTCATCGGCGATGATGTTCACAAACCTGTCAAAGTCTTATCTGGTGGTGAGCGAACACGCCTAGCTTTGGCCGTTCTAGTTGTCTCTGCAGCAAATGTATTGCTCCTAGATGAGCCAACAAATAACTTAGATCCAGCATCTCGCGCCGAAATCCTTGGAGCACTTGCTGAGTATCAAGGCTCAGTCATCATGGTTTCTCACGATGAAGGTGCTGTGCAATCACTTAAGCCTGAGCGAGTTATCTTGTTGCCAGATGGCGATGAGGATCTATGGAAAGACGAGTACTTCGACTTAGTTTCTATCGATTAGCTCTAGAAACTTCACATTAGGTCTTAGCCCTAGTAATCTCGCGATATGAACCGCGGCCCAAGATTTGCACTAGCTGTAACGATCTTAGTTGCTACTTTTTCTACATCTTTATTTGGGATCGTTTCAACATCTCAAAGTGCTCATGCTGCCGGAGCAGAAGTCTTAACAGATTTCCCAGCAGATGATTTTGGCCTGTGGAGTCAATCCTCTGTGTACGGGCAAGATCACTTAGGATTTTCGGAACAGAGTAAATGGAAACAGTTATGGTGCAAGGGATGGAAAGATCCAACTTGCACTAATTATGACAATCTCTTTGCGGATTTGATTTTGCCTCCTTGTTTAACCGATGAAGATAGATCATGTGTTGCAGGAGTTGAGGCAAGTGGAAGCGATAAAGCTTTGAAGCCTTTGATCTTTTATCAAGAAAGCACTTCGCAAAAGATTGCCCCTTATCTTTTCAACGGGGGTACAACTGGAACACAGACACAGGTTCCTGGTGGTGGTGGCCTTTCAGTATGGAAAAGTTCTGAGCTGGATGCAAGCGGAAATCCAAAGATGTATGGGGTTCACGTATTGCTACGCTACATAGCTAGTTGTCCTGCAACTCGCCAATCTGGTGCCTGTTCTATAGTTTTATCAGATTTCAAAGGTTCGGTTTATCCAATCACTCTGGCAAGTGGAACATGCAGAGAGTTCACACTTGCTTCAAATGTCTGTGTGAACTCTACTAATTTCAAAGGTGATGAGAGAATTGCGCTCTCACTGCGACTTGATAAGAATCTGACCGGCTGGATTTTTGGTCGCATGCAAAATGCTGACTTTGCTGTGGAGCCTTTAGATACTGCAAATAATAGAATCCGCATTGAAGGCGATGTGACTCTTGTTCCTGAGCTTCAAGCCTCTGTCCCAAAGAGCGAAATTGCAAACGATCCTATACTCGAGAGTTACCTTCGCGATTTCTATACAAATGGTTCATATCCTGGAAATGGGTCTCTTGACTATCAAGATAATAATACGCCTTACGGCAATGGACACTCAGTTACGTATGCTGGATTCTTAGCTGCTAATACAACGAAACTACTCTCTGTTAATTTTGATAAATTCAAACTATTTACTGCATTCGAAAAACACCTCAAGGCATACACGCCAAAAGCAAATAATAACGGTGTAAATATCATGCGAGAAACTAACTCTATTTTTTGGAATTTTGGAGCTTCTACTTACATCGGAAATAACACATGCTCGGCAGACAAAAGCGCCTTGCAGGGTCTAGTTGTAACTAATGCACCGATTTACGACAAGGGGCCACCGGCATATATCGATGGATCCTTGAACTATCGCGTAGCTGGAATTCACACAAATGTGGATGGATCTTTGTTCAGAGGCCGTTATACATACATTGTGAAATCTACGACTGCTCGTTGCTACTATGGTTTTTCAAATGCTCCTATTCAGGCCACAGTAGATGTAATTTCTGCAGATAATTCAACTCAGGTTGCTACAACTTTGGTCAGCGAAAAGAATGGCTTCATTAAGTTGCAAGCAGATAATTTCACTTTCTCATCACCAACGATTCGAGTTAAATTCTCACAGGTTGCACCTGTTATGACGCCAACACCAACGCCAACACCAACTGCAATTGCAATTGCAAAGGTAATACCAGCTCCGGTTAAGAAGTCAATCACCTGCATCAAGGGAAAGAGCATCAAGAAAGTAACTTCTGTTAACCCCGTTTGCCCTGCAGGATACAAGAAGAAATAGCCCCGCTAGGGCTTACTTATCTTTACTGTGTCACCAGATGCATCCAGCGAGATCACTGTAATCTTAACTCCGCTAACAATAATTGAATCTCCTGCATGCAAAGCCGCGTCTTCAAAGTTTGGATCTGTGGAGCCAATTCGTTTTTGAATTTCATAACCACCGCCTAATTGGCCTTTAGTCATGTCAACGGTATAGACGAGTACACCTTCATGGCTAGCTGGAATAATGTCCAAACTTTCACTTTTACGTGATTCAATTACCAAAATTTTCGAGGAAGTTACTGGAATCATAATGGTCTTGACTTCTTTATCTTGGCGCACAATTGGTGAAATTTTGGAAGTTGCGCCCTCTGAAGTTATTGATGACAGTTGCTGGCAATTAACTTGTGATTGAGGAAGCCATCCCTGAAGATATCGATCCCAGGCTCCTAACTCAATTGCATGATTGGACCAACTCATAGCCATGATTCCCCAGTAGCCAAGTGATTGAGAAGCATGGTTTAAATCTTCATCGTAAAGGCCAAAAGCATGACCTGTTTCATGTGCCATCCATTTCCAGGTGCCACCGGTGATTCCATTATTTTCTGTGTAATACATATCTGCACCACCGATAGCGCCACTTGAAATCACGCCATTGCTAATCCAGATTGGAGAGGCGATAGCCGGTCCCCACCCAATATTTGCCATTGGCATCTCTTTAGGAACTAGGTAATACACCGCATCATATGAACTGTAATCAATAGGACCATCAGTTAAAGCTATTAAAGCATTTAAATATCCACCTGGGTCCCCGTTTCCTACGGTACCGCCCGTTCCATACTTTGTTGATGTAAATGGTGCATGAATCCAATTTGTAACTACATCAAAATCGAAAGCAACTTGTCCGTAAGATTGTCTCAAATAAAACGTACTCACCCCATCGGCGATATGTCCAAAATAAGTTAGTGGGTCGTCTTTGCCTGAAATATCAGTGAAATCGACTGGAACAATCAGGGCTTTGATATGTCCATAGGAGGCTAAACGAATTGGAACTTTTGGGAAGCCCGCAGTGAGTGAAACTGCCAACGATCTGTTTGGAGTTACTTGATCAAGTAACTGACATGCTGAAGTTTGATTAAAACTCGAAACTGGAAAACTTGTAAGAGCCGTAAGTTTGGCCTTTAACTCCTCAATCATTGGGTTTAATACCGGAGCTAGATCTACCGTGACTGTGTAGAAACCACTGCTATTTGCACTTAGCCCTGTAATTAAAAAGCTCCCAGAAGCACTGACAATCGCGGCATATCTTTTTCGCAGATATTGTGTTGCATTTGGTTCAACAACATCAATCCCATAACTTCCTGGAGCTAAATTTGCATAAAAACTTCCATCGGAATTCGCTGCATAAAATTTCCAATCACCACTTGGTAATCCCAAAAAGACTCCAGGGGATCCAGCTTTGACACTCTTATTTGAAGGGTTGTATATCCACAGCTTCACATTCGTACCAACAGGTGCAGCTTGCAGGGCAATTGGTAGCTCGAAACTTGAAGTTGGCTCCGAAATGGCAGAATTCAAGGTGCCAACAATTTTTGGATAAGCCTTTGGCGCAGGAACAGTAATACCGCCAACTGGTGCAGGTGTTGGAGTCGGTGTTGGAGTCGGTGTTGGAGTCGGTGTTGGAGTCGGTGTTGGAGTCGGTGTTGGAGTCGGTGTTGGAGTCGGTGTTGGAGTTGGTGTTGGAGTCGGTGTTGGAGTTGGGGCTACTGGTGAAATCGCTACTGGTTTACTCCACACAAGTTTTTTTCCAGATTTAATGCATGTGTAGTTCTTAAATTTATAAAGTTGAGTTTGACCTAGCTTGCTACAAGCTTTTCCAGTAACAGGTGCGGCCGCAGTACTTGCTGGAGCTACCAAAACTCCCACAATCAGAGCAGTGAGAAGGATTGATAATCTTTTGCGCACTTGATGAGAATAGAGTCAAAGGCTAGAAAAACAAGGGAGGCAGTTGTATTTCCCTACTATCTAAGCGTCGATATGCTCGCGATCAATCTCAGCGTTAGCAATGAATTCCTTGCGTGGGGCAACATCACTACCCATCAATAGTTCAAACATCGCCTCGGCTGCTGTGGCATCTGAGACTGTGATGCGACGAAGGGTGCGGGCATCTGGATCCATGGTTGTTTCGCGCAGCTGATCTGCATCCATTTCGCCCAGACCTTTATAGCGCTGAATAGGCTCTTTCCAACGCTTTCCGCTCTTCTTTAAATCTGCAGTAATTTTCTTCATCTCATCATCGCTATAGGTGTAGATGTATTCACCCTTCTTTCCTCCCCCGCCCATTACTTCAATGCGGTGTAGAGGTGGGATAGCTGCAAATACACGGCCAGAATCAATAAGAGGGCGCATGTATCGATACATCAGCGTTAATAGCAAGCAACGAATGTGCGCACCATCAACGTCAGCATCTGACATCAAGATAACGCGGCCATAGCGGGCTTCATCTAGTTCAAAAGACTTTCCAGAGCCCGCGCCAATGACCTGAATAATTGATCCACACTCTTTATCTTCAAGCATCTGCGAGAGTGATGCTTTCTGAACGTTAAGAATTTTTCCACGAATTGGCAAAATCGCTTGGAACTCAGAGTTACGTGCTGCCTTGGTTGTGCCAAGAGCTGAGTCACCTTCCACAATAAATAGCTCTGTGCGTGTTACATCCTCAGAGCGACAATCTGAAAGCTTTGTTGGAAGCGATGATGATTCCAAAGCGTTCTTGCGGCGTTGCAAATCTTTATGAGCACGAGCGCTGATACGTGTGCGAGAAGCTGCTGCGATCTTTTCAAGAACTAAGCGCCCATTAGCTTTATCTATGCGCTTTGAAGTATTGAAATACTCTTTCATCTTATCTGCTACAACTGCTGAAACGATTCGCGTGGCAGCAGCTGTTCCTAGAACTTCCTTTGTCTGACCTTCAAACTGTGGTTCAGACATACGAACAGTCACGACAGCAGTTAAACCCTCAATGACGTCATCTTTAATGACATCGATCTCTTTATTGGCAAGAGTTTTAGTCGAGCGAAGAGCTTCGTTAACGACCTTTACAAGAGCGCGCTCAAAGCCCAGCACGTGGGTTCCGCCCTTAGGCGTTGCAATGATGTTAACGAATGAGCGCTGGGTGGTTTCAAAGCCATTACCCCACTTCATGGCGATATCAACTTCCATATCGCGCTCAACTTCAGTTGAAACCATATGGCCTTTATCATCTAGGACAGGGACAGTCTCTTGGTAATGGCCTGTGCCATAGATACGGATAACATCGCCCACGGCTTCATCAGGTTGTAAGAAATTACAGTATTCAGTGATTCCGCTCTTGTGGAAGAAAGTCTCTGTTGTCTTAGTCTTTGTGCGATTGTCATTAACAATCAACGTTAAGCCTGGAACTAAGTATGAAGTCTGGCGAGCACGTGCATAGATATCTTCTAGATCAAGCTCTGCCTCTTTAAGGAAAATCTGACGATCACTCCACCACTTAATGCGTGTGCCAGTAACTTTGCTAGAGATTTTGCCAATAACGCGCAATCCTGATCTTGGTTCAAATGGTGCCTTTGGTCCATCACCATCAAAGATTCCTGCAACACCGCGTTGAAATGACATCCAATAAATCTTGCCATCGCGATCAACTTCAGCATCAAGGCGAGATGCAAGTGCGTTAACTACGGATGCACCAACACCGTGCAGACCACCGGAGGCAGCGTAAGAACCGCCACCGAATTTTCCACCTGCGTGCAACTTAGTAAGAACAACTTCAACACCAGTTAAACCAGTCTTAGGTTCTTTATCAACAGGAATTCCGCGACCATCATCATGGACTTCAACAGAACCATCTGATTCAAGATTAATTTCAATTTTCTTACAATGTCCGGCCAATGACTCATCTACTGAGTTATCAATAATTTCCCACAAGCAGTGCATGAGTCCACGTGAGTCTGTGGAGCCGATATACATACCTGGGCGCTTGCGAACGGCATCGAGGCCCTCTAAAACCGCTAGATCTTTTGCGGTATAGCTATCCTGCACATTTGTCGCAATATCTTTTTCGGCCACGGGGCGAAAGGTTATCGCCCGTAGGTGCAAATGAGTTGCAAGCGCGCCGAAGACGTCTCAGATACTGGAAATATCGATAATTCGAGCACAAATTAACAACAATTTAACGAAAATAAATTAATTATAACGAGCGGGGAATATCCAGACATGGTTTGATGTTCCATAGGAAGTAAGACACAACGCACGAACGGAGAGAGATATGTCAGAACAATTGATGCTCGAATCAGTACCTCTTAACGCCCTTGACCGTTGCGATCGCTGCGGAGCCCAGGCCTATGTTCGCGCTGTGCTTCTCAACGGCGGAGAACTATTGTTCTGTGCTCACCATGGCAAGGAATATGCCGAAAAGCTAAAGACCGTTGCTGCAAAGATTGTCGATGAGAGCCAAAAGCTCGTCGAGACTCCAGCTAACTAGCTTTTATCTCCACCTTTCCTAATCCTTTAATCTCAACGCTATAGCTGTTGCCTGCAATCATAGGAACTCCTGTTGTTGCAGATCCACTAAAAATAATTGATCCAGCTGCCAACTTCACACCCGTTGCCGCTAATACTTTAGAAAGTTCAACTACTGCCATCCAAGGATTACCTTGAATTGCAGTTATCGGTGCTGATTCAGCCAACGCTCCATTAACAAAGACTTCGGCCACTAGCGCATCTAAATTCTCTTGATGCGCAGGCACCCACGCCCCATATGCAAAAGCTGCAGCACCAGCGTTATCTGCAATGCAATCTTCGGCATATGCCTCAACATCCCCAAAGCGATAATCAAGGATTTCCATGCCTGCGGCAACATGGCTCACGTAATCGAGAACTTCTGATGGGTCAATCTCACCATTTATCTCTTTGCTTAGCTTAAAGACAACTTCGGCTTCTGCCCGTGGATAAATCAATGATGCGGTGTGTAAAGAATCAATGCACTGCATGGCATCGGTTAAATACCCAAAAATATTGATGTATGTCGGATTATCTTTCTTTGTTGAATCCAGCGCTCCCCCGAGCTTGACGCCAACAAGCACTTCTTCATGCTCAAGTCGGTACTTAAGTTCATTCTCGCGAATCTCTCGTGCACGAACAGGTGTGGCACCAAAAAGATTAGAAGGCTTTACTAATTCACGGGCATTTCGAAGTTGCTGGGCAACGATCTTCACATACTCCCCATGCGATGAGTCGCACCACGGCTTATCTTTAGAGAGCCCACAACCACAGAGCTTTGGATTAGTAAGGCTTTCGATGACCTTGCCATCGACATCAACCACATCAACTTCACCGCTGATCTTGATAGATCCGCTTTTGGGATTAACAAAAATCGATGGCTTATCCATGATTTAGTCGAGGTAGTCGCGCAAAACCTGGCTGCGTGAAGGGTGACGAAGCTTGGACATTGTCTTGGATTCAATCTGGCGAATACGCTCACGTGTAACGCCATAGACCTTTCCAATTTCATCCAACGTCTTTGGTTGACCATCAGTTAAACCAAAGCGCATCGCAACCACACCAGCTTCACGCTCTGACAAAGTATCTAGAACTGAGTGCAACTGCTCTTGCAGCAATGTGAATGAAACCGCATCAGCTGGAACAACAGCTTCAGAGTCTTCAATCAAATCACCGAACTCGCTATCGCCTTCTTCACCCAGTGGTGTGTGAAGTGAAATTGGTTCACGGCCATACTTTTGAACTTCGACAACCTTTTCAGGTGTCATATCAAGCTCTTTAGCTAACTCTTCTGGGGTCGGTTCGCGACCTAAATCTTGAAGCATCTGGCGCTGAACACGTGCCAACTTATTAATAACTTCAACCATGTGAACTGGAATACGGATTGTGCGGGCCTGATCAGCCATCGCACGGGTAATTGCCTGGCGAATCCACCATGTGGCATATGTTGAGAACTTATAGCCCTTTGTGTAGTCGAACTTTTCAACGGCTCGAATCAAACCTAAGTTACCTTCTTGAATAAGGTCAAGGAAAAGCATTCCGCGGCCGGTGTAGCGCTTTGCAAGAGAGACAACCAGACGAAGGTTTGCCTCTAACAAGTGATTCTTTGCGCGCTTTCCATCTTCAACAAGCCATTCAAGTTCGCGCTTTAACTTCTTTTCAATCTTCTTCTCATCTTTAAGCTTTGCTTCAGCAAAAAGACCTGCTTCAACGCGTGTAGCAAGCTCTACTTCAAGCTCTGCATTAAGTAGTGCCACGCGGCCAATTTGCTTCAGGTAATCCTTTACTGGATCAGCCGTTGCACCAGCGGTCATAACTGTCTGGGCAGGGGCGTCATCTTCTTCAGAGGCCTTTAATGTGAAGGCATCTTCTTCATTTCCAGATGCTTCTTCAGCCAAGTTAACTACGCGTGGTTGGTTCCCCTTATCTTCTTCTTCACTATCAATGATTTCAACAACTTCTTTGATCAAAGTTTCAACATCTTCAAGCTCTACTTCTTCAAGTTCGACTTCTTCCCCATCGATCTTTACAACTGCAGCTTTGCCGGTTTTAGCATCAATCTTTGGCGTAGCAACTGGTGCCACCTTTGGTTCAATAAGAGCGTATTCACTCTTTTTCAAAATACGTGATGGTGCTCCAAGGCCAGCTTTGCGTAGTTTTTCAACAATGACTGGAACTTCAGTTGCAAGCGCACGGGCTTCATCTACTAAATCTTTATCAGCCTTTTTAGGAATGCGGTTAATTGACGTAACACCGCGCTTTTCTAGCTCTGCTAGAACTTCATGCTGGCGCAGTACTGCATTTTTAGCATCAACAATTGCTTGAACATCTTTTGCCGTTAAATCTTTCTTTAGTGCAATCTTTACAGGTGCGCTCTTTTTGGAAGGCGCTGCCTTTTTAACTGGCGCCGCCTTCTTGGCCGCTGCTTTCTTTGCAGGGGCTGCTTTTTTTGCTGCAACTTTCTTAACTGGCGCGCTCTTTTTAGCAGGGGCTGCTTTTTTTGCAGCGGTTTTCTTCACAGGTGCAGCTTTTTTTGTAACAGCTTTCTTTAACACCTTGTTTTTGAGCGCACTAAATACAGCCACAATTGTCCTTTGGTTTTTATCAGCGAGCGCGCTGATGCGATGGCTATATTATAATTTGTCCACAGGGGTAAATGCACATCCAAAAGCGATAATTCGACCCTTATTTAGCTAAATCCAGGGCCGCTCTAATTACATCTCCAACAGATTCAACCTCCACCAGGAAGCCATCGTGGCCAAATGGAGAGGAAATCGTGACCAATGGGGCTGCCAGAGGTGCAAAGTCGGCGATCTCAGCCTGCAATCGCACAGGAAAGAGGCGATCGGTATCAATAGAGACAGCCACCACCGGAATAGTGATCGATTCCAGAGCGGCCACGACGCCACCCCTATCTCGTCCAATGTCATGGCTATTCATAGCCTCAGTCAGTGTGATGTAGGTGTTGGCATCAAAGCGTTGGGCCAACTTATCTGCCTGATGGTCTAAATATGACTCCACGGCATAGCGCCCTGTGTCATCGCCTTGGAGCTCTCTTCCAAAGCGAACATCCATCTCTGCCTCTGTGCGATACGTCAGGTGAGCAATACGTCTGGCAATGCCCATTCCATCAATGGGACCACGCTCTTGCTCGTAGTAGTCACCGCTATTGAAATATGGATCATTTTTTATCGCTCTGATTTGAATGGAAGCTGTGCCAATTTGATCTCCGGTAGCAACTGCCGATGAACCGATGGTGCAGATAGCCCCCACGCGATCTGGGTATTGCACAGCCCATTCCAGCGAACGCATTCCGCCAATGGATGGCCCAACAGCTAGCTGGTATTTCTTGATACCCAGAAGATCTGTGAAGGCAATTTCTGCTGCAACCATGTCACGGATAGTCAGTGATGGAAAGCGAGATCCATATCGCTTGCCATCTGGTGCAATAGATGATGGACCAGTTGATCCCTGACATCCACCAATAACATTAGGACACACAACAAAATACTTATCTGTATCAAAAGGCAATCCCGACCCCACCATGGAAGGCCACCACCCAGTCACATCTGACCAACCAGTTAATGCGTGGTTAACTAAAATCGCATTATCTTTATTTGAATTTAACTCGCCCCAACTTTGGTAGGCGATGGTGACATCTTCTAAAACTTCTCCGCTTTCTAGGGAAATATTTCCAACTTTTAAAAAACACCGATCACCGGGTGCATGGTGTTCAAGCCATGCCCCGGTTACCGAAGTGTTTATTTGTGACATCTATTGAGCTGCAGCAAAACCATCTGAAAGATCTGCCTTGATATCTTCGATATCTTCAAGGCCAACAGATAAGCGAATTAAGCCGGGCTTGACGCCAGCATTGAGAAGTTCTTCTGCCGATAGTTGTGAATGGGTTGTCGATGCTGGATGAATAACTAGTGATCTCACATCGCCAATGTTTGCAACGTGTGAGTGCAAGCTCAAGCCCTCAACAAACTTCTTTCCTGCCTCTATCCCACCCTTGATTTCAAAGGAGAGCACTGAGCCTGAACCTTTCGGTGCATACTTTGTGGCAAGTTTGTTGTATGAATTACTTGGCAGGGATGAGTAATTTACCTTCTCAACCTGTGGGTGGTTTTCAAGCCATGTAGCAACTGCCTTGGCATTTTCTAAATGTTGTTTCATGCGAAGAGTCAACGTCTCAAGACCTTGAGCCAAAAGCCATGCATTAAATGGGCTCACAGCAGCTCCGATGTCGCGCAGCAATGTCAGGCGAATCTTGAAGATATAGGCAAGATTTGCTCCAAAGGCAGATCCCACTCCCAGAGCTTGGGCATAGACAAGGCCGTGATAGGAAGGATCTGGGGTGTTAAAGCTTGTGAACTTTTCAGGATAGCGCGCATAATCAAAATTACCTGAATCAACAATCGCACCCACTACTGCATTTCCGTGACCAGCAAGGAACTTAGTTGCCGAGTGAACAACTACATCTGCGCCAAATTCAATTGGCTTAATAACATAAGGTGTTGCCACAGTGTTATCTACTATTAGTGGCACATGATTTTCATGAGCAACCTTTGCAACTGCAGCGATATCTAAAATATCGTTATTTGGATTTGAAATCGTTTCACCAAAGAACGCTTTGGTATTAGGGCGAACTGCCTTGGCCCACTCTGCTGGATCATTGGGGTTATCAACGAAAGTAACCTCCACACCAAAAGATGGCAAGGTGTAGTGGAACAAGTTATATGTGCCACCATAGAGATATTTAGATGAAACGATGTGATCTCCTGCAGTTGCAACAGCTAAGACTGCAAAAGTTGTAGCAGCAGAACCTGAAGCAAGAAGCAGGGCAGCAACACCACCCTCAAGTGATGCAATGCGCTTTTCAACTACATCTTGTGTTGGGTTCATGATGCGGGTATAGATATTGCCTAACTCTGCCAAACCAAAAAGATCTGCTGCATGTTTTGTATCGCGGAATTGATATGCAGTGGTTTGATACAGAGGAAGTGCACGGGCCCCAGTTGTTGGATCTGCAACTTGTCCGGCGTGAATTTGACGCGTTTCAAAAGCTGCTTCTTCAAATGAAAAGGTTGACATGTAAGTGATTCCTCCCAGTTATGGGAACACATAATCCAGAAATGCCGACGCTGGCATAACTAGTGGAATTAGGTGTTCCACGCTTATCGACTGCGTTGTGCTAGTCGATCTGGTCTTCACCCGGAGCACCCCACCGTGGTGGAGGGTTGCCGTCTAGTAAGCCGGGGCTAAACACTAGAACTCGTGACCTGGGGGAAGATTAACAGATGTCTGGGTTTATTCGAAAATCCCCGCGGTGACCTTGGGGTGAAGCTCGATGCGCATGGCAGCAAAAGCGCTAGCGGGCCAGCCTGAACCAAAGACTCTGCGCAGCAAAATAGTCAGCGAATAACCCGGAGCATCAGCACTAGCGCGATCCAGGGAGCGATAAGCAAGTGGAGTATCAGAGCGCTCATAGGCAAGGGTTGCAAACAATGTGGCAACGGGTGCAACAAAGCCCACAGGTGCAATTTGCAGCAAGTAATGCCACATGCGCCAATAAGTTTCAAAGCTTTCACCATTGTGGGTGCCAAGTGCAAAGTCTCGCACTTGGATATCACTTAAGCGCCCAATAACCCGTGCAATCAAATCAGGATTACTTGCAACACCATACTTTTCAAACTCAGTGGCTAAGTCAATGACCGCCGTTGCCCCATCACGTTGCATAAAGGAAAGGTCTGGGCTATCTGGATCAACACTAAAACTAGTAACGAGTGCAACAAAGTCTTTATCACTTGCAAGTGGAAGGGATGCGATTTCTAGCTCTTCATAATCAGTTGTCATTATCTGCTCATTTCGTAAAAGTTGAGTTAGCAGATACCACGGTGATAACTGCAAAAGATGGGATTTTGATAGTTCCTGTGATGGCTCTGGTTGCCCCGTTATGTTTGAAGTTGCCATTCCATGTGGCAATCAAGCTCACGTAATAGGTGCCAGGGCGTTTATAGGTATGTGTAACTTTTTGATTGGGATATGGAGCTCCTGGTTCAGTGGTCTGGAAAACTTCCCCATCCCCCCACTGCCAGGCAAAGCCCGGGCGAAGTGCGACATCGATAACTTCACCAATGATGTCGACTCGAGATTGAAAGAGAGTCGGAAGATCACACCAGAAAATAACTGGCACATGCACCAGCGGTTCAAACTCTGGTTGATAGGAAATGGTGGCCGTTGGAACCATTTTGATTAAGCGATCACTTAAATTAACGCTGGTAGTTACCACTTTTTTCACTCGAACTCGCGGTTTGTATGTGCGCTTAACCGCCGGAACAGCTTTAGGTTTTGGCGGAAACCACAGCGTTGGCTTTGGCGTGGGCACAACCACTGTGCGCTTTTTAACTACTGCTCCACCATCTCCCTTTTTAGCCGTAATGATGATCTGGTTATCTTGCGTGAAAACATCAACGCAGGCGTTGGTTGTGCAATCAGCTACTGCGCTAGCCGGGGTGGATAAAGAGATAAAAAGGACGAGAATTAATAAGCGCTTCATGTGCAGGCACGATAAATGGGCCAAAGGACTAATCCCTGTGCTCACTGCGCTAACTGTGGATAGTTGTGACACTCTTGGTTCATGAGCGCGCGCGATGGTGATGGTTGGATCCAATGCGCCTGTGGCAATAAACACTGGGGTCTTAATGGCGCTGCTGGAATCCTTTTAGTTCGCGGCACGCAAATCCTTTTGCAACATCGCGCCCCATGGGTTCACAACGGTGACACGTGGGGAATCCCAGGAGGAGCACGCGATAGTCATGAAAGCGTTTTAGAGGCAGCAATTAGGGAAGCGAAAGAGGAAACAGGAATTGATCCTGTGCACCTAACTCCTATTCAAACTTTTAGCGATGATCACGGCAGCTGGCGCTATGACACTGTCATTGCCTATGCAACAGATGAGTTAGTAGCCCATGAGCTCAATGATGAATCCCATGAAGTGCGCTGGGTTGAAATAGATGCAGTGGATGAATTAACTCTTCACCCTAGTTTTGAAAAATCTTGGCCCTTGTTAAAGGGACTCGTTCAGGCGCTTTAGAGAATCCTGCACCACAGCCTTATCTGATGTGCGCCACAGCGGTGGCATTGAATTAAGTAACACACTGCCATATCGCTTAGTAACAATGCGCGAATCTAAAATAGCAACTACTCCCCGATCATCAACAGATCGAATCAAACGCCCGGTGCCCTGGGCTAACAACAGCGCAGCACGTGGCAGTGACACCTGCATAAAACCACTTCCACCAGCAGCATCTGCTTGTGATGCACGAGCCGACATCACCGGCTCATCTGGTCTAGGGAAAGGAATGCGATCGATAGCAACAAGAATGCAACTATTTCCTGGCACATCCACTCCTTGCCAGAGCGACATCGTGCCCAGTAGTACTGATGTTTCATCCTTTGCAAAGCGAGCAACCAGTGGACCAACCGCATCACCGCGCTTTTGCGTGATGATCTTGATAGGAAGCTCAGCTAACACTTTGCGCAAGTGCGCATCTGCTGCTTCAACCCCGCGCCATGAAGAAAACAAGGCCAACGTGCGCCCACCGGCAGCATCAATGAGCTCACCCAACTCTGTGAGCACTTCAATGCTGGGGCCATCTCTGCCTGGTTCTGGCAAGTGCTTTGGCATATAGAGAACGCCTTGATTAGCAAAATCAAATGGGGATCCCACATCCAACATCTGCACATTGCCTGGATCTAATTCACCTTCAGAGAGCTCGGTATTTAAATCCTCTCCCACAATAAAACCAATGCTTTTAGCTAATGAGTTAAAGGAGTTACCAACGGTTAATGTGGCAGAGGTTGCAATAACGGGAGTTTGCTTGAGCATGTTCTCGCGCAAAACATCAGAGACAGAGAGTGGTGCTAAGTGCAAGGTAGAAAACGTTGGTTCATACCAGAGCACTAAACCATCACCGAGTTTTAATAGCGTGGCAGCAGTTGTTGAGACTTCATTGACCGCACCTTTAACACGTGCCCGCTCAGCCATTGCATCGGTATCGATAATCTCATCATCGGCAGTAAGTGATTGCACGATTGCTTGCGCAGCCTCTCTCACCTTTCGAATCGGTGATTCCAGTGATTGCGGAATCTCCTCCAGGCGCCCCTGTGAACCCAGTTCACTGCGCACCGATTCCCCGTAATCAACCATGGACTCATGAAAATCATTAGCTGCTTTATGAAAAGCATCTGCCAGCTTGCCCGGCATGAACTTGCGGGCCATTGCTGCAGCTCGCAGTACTCGACCTGAAGTCAGTTCATCTGTAACAGCCTGTGTTGCTCTGTCCATAAACTCATGGGCTTCATCCAAAATAATGCAATCTCGCTCAGGCAAAATGGGATGCAGATCCATAATCTCAATTGCAAGCAGAGTGTGGTTTGTGACAACCACATCTGCAGTTTGGGCTTTACCTTTTGCATTTGCCGCAAAGCACTGTGAACCAAAAGCACATACATCTGCTCCCACGCACTCACGACCGGAAACACTATTAGCTGCCCATACTCGCCTATCTACTTCAGGTGCATCATCTCTATCCCCTGAAACACCAGGCGTTTTAGCCCAAGCAATTAAACGTTTTGCATCTTTTTCCAACGATGAAACATCCATGACTAACTCACCATCAGGATCAACATCTTCACTATTCATCTTTTGCAAACAGATGTAGTTACCGACACCTTTATAGATTGCATAGCTCACTTCACGTCCCAGCAGCTTTTCAAGGGCCGGCACAACTGCAGGTAGATCTCTATCTACTAACTGGCGCTGCAGCGCCAAGGTGGCAGTTGCAACTAATACTTTTCGACCGTGCACAATGCCAGGGATTAAATAAGCAAGTGATTTTCCTGTACCTGTTCCAGCTTGCACCATTAAGTGGTGACGATCCGTTAAGGCGTTAGCAACGGCTTCAGCCATTTCAATCTGGCCTTCACGTGGTGCACCACCAATTGCTTCAACGGCGACGTCTAGTGCTTCTCGCACTTTGTTAGACATATCGCTCATGGGCCAACCTTAGTGGCTCGGATATATAGCCTTTTTAATGAGGTGAACGAAACGCCTAACGCTTCTTTTGCAGATGCAAAAGCTCTAGCGCAGCAACTGCGCTGTCATAGCCTTTATCTTCTTTACTTGTGGCACGACCACATCTATCAATTGCTTGATCTAGATCATTACACATCAAGACGCCATAACCAATGGGCTTTGAGTGTTTGAGTGAAACATCAATGACACCTTGTGTGACACCTTGGCAGACATAATCAAAATGTGGTGTTTCACCCTTTAAAACAAGGCCCAGCGCCACAACAGCATTAAAGCCAGCTTCAAAAGCGTATTGGGCAGCAAGTGGAATCTCAAAAGAGCCAGGTACAAACTGGACTTCAACTGTGCCAACCTGAGCCTGCGTTAATGCGCGCTTGGCACCTGCAATTAAGTCATTACAAATATCTAGATGCCATGAGGAAGAGATGATGGCAACCTTGGCCCCTGGAAGTGGCTTAATACCGATAGTTGGTGCATGTCCTGCCATTTATTTGCCTCCTCTAGTGTGGCCCAGCTTTTCTTGTTTTGTTGCTAAATACTTCTCATTAAATTCATTGCTAGCAATCACTAATGGATTTTGAATCACTGCAATCCCAGCCTCTTTAAGAGCATCTACCTTTCTAGGGTTATTAGTGAGCAGTTGCAGATGTGAAAGACCAAGGGATTCAATAATTGCAATTGCATCAGACCAATCACGGGCATCGATTTCATGGCCTAAATGCAAGTTGGCCTCAATGGTGTCCATGCCTTTATCTTGTAGTTGATAGGCCATGATCTTTTCAGTCAACCCAATGCCACGACCCTCATGATCGCGCAGATAAACAATGAAGCCATAGCCATGTTGTTGAATCAATGAAATAGATTGCTCTAACTGTTCACCGCAATCACAGCGCTGGGAATGAACAACATCGCCAGTGAAGCACTCAGAGTGAATACGAACTAAAGGTGTGGTGGCAGCTGTGCCAAAGGAGAGCACAGCATGTTCTCTTTGTCGCAAGCCCGGATAGGTTGCAATTTTCCACATTCCACCGCGCAGCGGCAGATCAGCCCATAAGAACTCAAACTCAGATTTCACTTCAGTAATTACTGGTGCCATAGCAACTAGCTCTTCAATAGAAATCATTGGGATTGAATGCTTAGCTGCAAAATCTAAAAGGGATTGCCCACGTGCCATGGATCCATCTTCATTCACGATTTCAGAAAGAAGAGCTAGAGGTTGTGCTCCGACTAATTGCGTTAGCGCCACTCCTGCCTCTGTGTGACCACCACGCGCAGCTAGGCCGCCCTTATCGGCAATGAGTGGGAAGACATGTCCAGGACGGATGAATTCTGAGTACTGGACACTGGTATCAGCCAAGGCACGGGCAGTGTTAGCTCGCTCTGTGGCACTGACGCCAGTTGTTAGACCCACTTTGTAATCAACGCTTACAGTAAATGCCGTCTTTTTTGAATCTTGGTTTTCTTCAACCATCAACGGCAGACGCAGTTTGCGTGCACGCTCTTGTGTGAGTGCAACACATAAAATTCCAGTTGTGTGGCGCACCATAAAGGCCACCTTTTCAGCCGTTGCTTTCTCGGCCAATATCATTAAATCGCCTTCATTTTCACGATCGGCATGATCTGTAACAATAATCAGATCGCCTCTTTTAAAAGCATCAAGGGCAGTTTGCAGATTACTCATCACTTATCCCCCTTAGCTAATAATCGCTCCACGTACTTTGCAAGAACATCAACTTCCACGTTGACTAAATCTCCAGCTTTTTTCCCTGAAAGGTTGGTGGCCGCTAAAGTCTCTGGGATTAACCACACGGTGACAATATTGTTTGAATCATCAATGCCTCCCACCGTCAGTGAAACACCATCTAGGCAGATAGATCCCTGGTTAACAATGTATTTAGCAAGATGCGCCGGCACAGTAATATCGAACTGCGCCCATTTATCTCCAGGTGTTAACCCAACTACCTTTGCCACACCATCCACATGTCCCTGCACCATATGCCCACCCATGCGCGCATTTAACTGCGCAGCGAGTTCTAGGTTAACCGGGCTAGAAACTGAGAGTTGTGAGAGTGATGTGAGTGAAAGAGTTTGAACCATGACATCTGCACTAAAAACGTTGCCAGAGATGGCTGTGGCAGTTAAGCACACGCCATTGACTGCAACAGAATCCCCCACTGAAATCTGACTAATTAACTTGGGTGCATTAATTGTGAAAACAGCAGAGCTCTCGCTCTTTTCAATTGCGGTAACTGAACCAAGTTCAGCAATGAGTCCTGTAAACATCACTCACCGTTCCTAATGCGATAGGTGGATTTAACATCGCCATCTAGAACCACAGTGCTGATGTGGTCCATCCGCATTTGATCAGTAATCGTGGTTGGGTAATCAAAGGCAAAGAAGTGCTTGCCTGTGCCCAAAAACGTTGGGGCCTGATAAATCACTAGTTCATCCATCAAGCAGTGATCCACCATGGCAGATGCCAGGGTTGGCCCAGCTTCGACAAAGACGTGATTAACGCCTAATTCATTCAGTTTTCCCACCAAGACATCTAAATCCTTTGACTTCACAACAACGCTCTGGGCAGCTGAATCAAAAACAGCAGCATCCTTTGGAAGCTCTTGCTCCCCGCACACTACGCGAATCGGGTTGCCTGCATAGCCTGCAAACTCGCCCCGTGGAATCAAATGTGGGTTATCGGCAATAACAGTATTGGTACCAACAAGGATTGCATCTGCTTGGCGGCGAAGTATCTGCACATCAGCCCTAGAGACTTCATTTGTAATCCACTTGGACGTTCCATCAGCAGCTGCGACTTTGCCATCGAGAGTGGCTGCAACTTTCCATGTGAAAAATGGACGGTTCTTTTTAATCTTCATCAACCAAGCACGGTTAGAAAACGCAGCTTCATCTTTAAGGAGGCCTTCAATCACAGTGACACCTGCTGCTCGCAGAGCATCTGCTCCACCTGCAGCAACTGGGTTGGGGTCTGCAACTGCAAAGACAACAGTTGTAATGCCTGCATCGATAATTGCCCGAACACAGGCTCCTGTGCTGCCCGTGTGGTTGCAAGGCTCTAGAGAAACAACAATCGTTGCACCTTTTGCTTTATCTCCAGCAGCCTTTATAGCAACAACTTCTGCATGATCTGGGGAGTTCACACGATCATGAAAACCTTCACCGACAACATTACCTGCTGCATCAATAATTACTGCGCCAACAATTGGATTCGGTGCTGTTTTACCGAGGCCTTTTTCGCCCAAGGCAATGGCACGTTGCATTGCAACTATGTGCTCCATAAAAAAAACCCCCGACTCGAGATACGAGTAACCGGGGTGCGTGCAAAAAAGAAATGCACAAAGAAGGTAGGCAAATACCTACCCTTTGTTGGTTTCCTCTCATCCGGACTTTAACCGTCGGTCCCAGAATTTCACTGAGTCAACCGATACCTGGCTGGCATCGGGTCGCGGACTATAACCGCCGGTTCGAAATTACATCGACCCCGGAAACAACGTGCTTATTCTAGCCCTTAATCAGACCCTGGCATACACGTGAAAAACCCCGCCAATCGCAGTGATTGACGGGGTTTTTAACGGGGTTGGTTAAAACTTATGAACTACTGCTTATGAGCAACCAGATGTGTTTCCGCATCCTTCGCATACAAAGCAAGCACCTGACATACGCATCTTCACGCCACATGTCATACATAGTGGTGCATCAGATTTAATTCCCATTGACTCAAGTAGATCAGATGAAGATCCGATTGTTGCTGCAAGGGGCGCAGCTTCAATCTTTACAACAACTGGCTTACTTGCAACCGCAGGAGCCGCCACAGCCGCAACTGCTTTTGGGGTATCGGTTTCCTTTGCGATCTCTGCATACTCGCCGCCGTTATCTAAAGCTGCTGCACGCTCTGCTGCAGTGTAGAGACCCATGGATGAGCGTTGTTCAAATGGTAGGTAGTCAAGTGCTAAGCGACGGAAGATGTAATCCATCATGGACTGTGCCATGCGAATATCAGCATCATCTGTCATACCTGCTGGCTCAAAGCGCAAGTTCGTAAACTTCTCTACGAAAGTCTCTAGAGGCACTCCGTATTGCAGACCAATTGATACTGCAATTGAGAAGGCATCCATCACACCAGCAAGTGTTGATCCCTGCTTACCTAGCTTTAAGAAGACTTCACCCAGTGCGCCATCGGCATATGCACCAGCGGTCATGTAACCCTCGGCCCCGCCAACAGCAAATGATGTTGTTGTTGCAGGACGTGCCTTTGGAAGACGCTTTCGAACTGGAGCCGCTGCCTCTTCAACAACTGCTTCCTTCTTCTTAGCTTTTCCATCAGAGAGAGGTTGACCCACCTTGCAGTTATCGCGATAAACGGCGAGTGCCTTAACGCCCATCTTCCATGCTTGGAAGTAAACATCTTCAACTTCTTCAACAGTTGCATCTTCAGGCAGGTTCACTGTCTTTGAGATAGCACCTGAAAGAAATGGCTGGCAAGCAGCCATCATGCGAACGTGGCCCATTGGAGCAATTGATCGCTGACCTAGTGCGCAATCAAATACTTCATAGTGCTCTGGCTTTAGCCCTGGAGCATCAATGACGTGACCATTAGCTGCAATGAACTCAACGATTGCTTCTACTGTCTCTTGTGTGTAACCAAGCTTTACAAGGGCCTGTGGCACTGTCTGGTTAACGATCTGCATGGAACCGCCACCAACGAGCTTTTTAAACTTAACCAATGAGAAGTCAGGCTCAATACCAGTTGTATCGCAATCCATCATCAAACCAATTGTTCCTGTTGGAGCTAGAACTGAGATCTGCGCGTTGCGCCATCCATTCTTATCTCCAGTTGAAAGACATGCATCCCAAGCCTTATTAGCCTCACTCCACACATCGCGATCAAGAGTTGTCTCAGATTTTGCAGCAGAAGATGCTGCAGCGTGCTTGCGCATCACGCGAGCGTGTGGCTTAGCATTTTGTGCAAAGCCTGCATATGGTCCAACGATTCCAGCAAGTTCTGCTGAGCGCTTGTAAGTAATACCTGACATCAATGATGTGATGGCACCAGCTAGTGCGCGACCACCCTCTGAGTCATAGGCAAGACCTGAAGCCATAAGAAGTGCGCCAAGGTTTGCATAACCAATACCTAGTTGGCGATATGCCTTCGTTGTGTCACCGATTGCCTCAGTTGGGAAATCAGCGAAGCAGATTGAGATATCCATTGCTGTAATGATCATCTCTGCTGCTTTTCCAAAAGTTTTTGCATCAAATGATCCATCGGACTTTAGGAACTTCATCAAGTTTAAAGATGCCAAGTTACAAGATGAGTTATCCAGTGACATGTATTCAGAGCATGGGTTAGATGCATTGATACGGCCAGTCTCTGGGTTTGTATGCCAATCATTGATGGTGTCGTCATATTGAATTCCTGGATCAGCACATGCCCAAGCAGCTTGCGCCATCTTGGTAAAGAGTGTGCGAGCATCAACTGTGTCGATTACTTCACCAGTTGCACGAGCAGTCAAACCAAATGACTCGCCCTTTTCAACTGCGCGCATGAACTCATCTGAAACACGAACTGAGTTATTAGCGTTCTGGTACTGAACAGAAATAATGTCTTTTCCGCCAAGGTCCATATCAAAGCCAGCATCGCGAAGTGCGCGAATCTTGTCTTCTTCCTTGACCTTAGTTTCGATGAACTCTTCGATATCTGGGTGAGAAACATCTAAAACAACCATCTTTGCTGCGCGGCGTGTAGCACCACCAGATTTGATTGTTCCAGCAGAGGCATCTGCGCCGCGCATAAATGAGACTGGACCAGAGGCTGTTCCGCCTGATTTTAGAAGCTCTTTTGATGAGCGAATACGAGAGAGGTTAAGACCTGCTCCAGAGCCGCCCTTGAAGATCATTCCTTCTTCGCGATACCAGTTAAGGATGCTCTCCATAGTGTCATCGACTGAGAGGATGAAGCATGCACTTACTTGCTGTGGCTCATTTGTTCCCACGTTAAACCACACTGGTGAGTTAAATGAGAAAACCTGATGCATCAACATGTATGTCAATTCATGTTCAAAGATTTCGGCATCTTTATCTGTTGCAAAGTAGCCGTGCTCTTTTCCAGCCTTTGTGTAGGTAAGAACTACGCGATCGATCACTTGCTTGAGTGACCACTCGCGATTTTCAGCACCTACTGCGCCGCGGAAGTACTTAGTTGTAACGATCGTTGATGCGTTTACTGACCAAGTGTCTGGATACTCAACACCGCGTTGTTCAAAAACAGTCTCACCGGTTTTCCAGTTCTGCTGTACTACATCACGACGTTCCCATTTAACTTCATCGTATGGGTGTACGCCTTCGTTAGTGTAGATACGCTCGATAGTCAGACCCTTACCTTTTACAGTGTTGTGGGCCTTGATTTTCGCTGGTCGGTTGATGACCGTCTCTGACATATGTGGTTCCCCGTATTCTTTTAGTTGTTCTGATTCATTAATGTTTTATTACTTTGTGGTGCTGTTGTAGTGCTTTTCTCAGTAATTGGGGAATTACTTTTATTCGATTGCGCCGGAGAATGGCTTGAAGGTATAGCTCGCAGTAGTGCGATCTCGCCTTCGAAATCTTCAAGGGAGGCAAAGTTACGGTACACAGAGGCATAACGTAAGTAAGCGACCTCATCGAGTTCTCGGAGTGGCGCAAGGATGGCCATTCCAACTTCTTGAGCTTCAATCTCTGCTTGACCAGTAGAACGTAGTGTTTCCTCCACGCGCTGAGCAAGCAAAACTAGATCATCTTCATTTACTGGACGCCCCTGGCAGGCCTTGCGAACGCCCACAAGGACCTTCTCACGGCTAAATGGCTCAGTGGCACCGCTTCGCTTGATGATGTTGAGCAAAGCGACTTCTTGAGTAGAAAATCTCTGGCTGCACTGTGGGCATTCCCGGCGACGGCGAATCTGTGTGCCATCTTCGATCGGACGAGAGTCAACAACACGAGAATCTTCGTATCGGCAGAACGGGCAAATCATCTCGGCGTGTCTCCCTTCGAAATACTAGAAATTCCAACTTTTAGATGTATTGAGCGGAGGAGAAAAACTACCCTATAAACACTACTTATGGAAGTTTTACTGCCTTCGACCCCTACATATAGTGGGAACTATAAAGCATTTCTCGAGAGTTTGCCTGTCGAGTAGGCAAAAGGGATTGCTAGGGCGTGTCGGGGCTAGCCCTCAAAAGGAATACGCAGCTTTTGCCCTGCTTGAACGTCATAGCCCTTCAAATTATTAGCCTCACGGATCGCCTCAACCATCGCCTGCACATCCCCGCGCGAGTATGCAGAGGCGACAGACCAGAGGGTTTCTCCCCCTGGCACCACAACGGTCACATAAGAGGTTGGGGCTACTACTTGATCACCGGCACCTGATTGGGCAGCAAAACCTGCCACTAGGACCACGCTCAAGGAAGCTACGAACAAAGTGCGAGCTAGTCGACCACGACGAGTCAGTGATGCGCCGGACGGATTGATCGATTGTGTGAAAGGGCTAGAAAAGCCTTGTAAAACACTTGTTTTGCTAGCTAGTGACACTGTGCTCATAGTTTTCTCCTGCGAACTACCTTGGGGAAGGTATTCGAACAACTGTTCGAATAGGACAATTAAACACCCCACCACTGACAAATGGCAAGTTAAATTCGAACATATGTTTGAATATTTCGTAAATCTATGTCACCCTGTATCCATGAGCACACAAACCCCCCAGGGCTTAACCACCCGCCAGGCTGAAATCCTCAATGTCATCGAAACGGCCATGGCCGAGCATGGCTATGCCCCCACTATGCGAGAGATCGGGGCGGCCGTTGGCCTGACCTCAACAGCATCGGTGAAGTATCAGCTGGAGATCTTGGAGCAAAAAGGCTTCATCCGCCGCGATGAGAGCAAGGGCCGAGCGTTAGAGCTAACTCCTGAGGTAAACGGGGCACCTGTCGATAAGACGCGGATGATTCCCCTCGTTGGTCGCATTGCAGCAGGTGGACCAATAACAGCTGAGCAAGAAGTAGAAGAAGTATTTCCTTTGCCTGAGTCCTTTGTTGGAAAAGGTGAGTTATTTATGCTCAAAGTAGTGGGCGAATCAATGATTGATGCAGCTATCTGTGATGGTGACTATGTAGTGATCCGTTCACAAAAAGATTGCAACAAAGGTGAAATCGTTGCAGCGATGATTGATGGTGAAGCCACCGTAAAGACCTTCTCTAAAAAAGATGGCCACATCTGGCTACTGCCAGCAAATGATGCTTTTGAGCCTATTAATGGCGATAACTGCGAAATCCTGGGAGTTGTAACAGCTGTGCTTCGCTCTATCAATTAATTCAATTAAAAAAGAGACTGACTCGGGATCTTGGCGGACCCGAGTCAGTCTCTTTTTATCTCTACTTACTTTTTGTGAGGAGTCTTTCCGCCATTGAGCGCCCAGTAGATAATGCCAGCTACCAGAACACCTAAGAACCATCCATATGGAGCAAACTTGTCATATGAGGCTGGTCCCCAGATTGGGAGGAAACTTGAGAAGACTGATCCAACAAGAGCGGCAGCAATGGCCATCAAGTTAAATCCGGACTGGAAGAAGTATGGTCCGCTCTTATCTTCTGTATAAAGTGCATCGACATCTACCTGCGCCTTACGAAGCATGTAGTAATCCACCATGATGATTCCAAATAGTGGTCCCATGGTTGAGCCGATGGCGTTAACAAATGATGGTGCATTGTCCCAAGGATGAAGTGGATAGAGCACAAGTGCGATACCTGCAGCAATGTAGCCACCCTTCTTGAAGTCAATTTTATTTGGGGCAACATTGGCAAAGTCGTAGGCAGGTGAAACAAAGTTTGCTACGACGTTAATTCCAAGAGTTGCAACCGCAAAGGTCAACATGGCAAGGAGTGCTAAGAAGACAGAGTCAAACTTAGCTGCAATTGCACCTGGCTCAAGTAGAACTTCGCCATAGACCTTGTATGCAGAAGCAGTTGTTAGAGCTGCCACTATTGAGAAGAGAATCAAGTTGACTGGAAGCCCCCAAAGATTTCCCTTTCTGAGTGATTCTTTGCTTGGACTAAAGCGGGAGAAATCGCAGAAGTTCAAATACAGAGCGGCAAAATATGTAACCCACGTAGCGGCAACTGCCATCATCGCAGCAAAGCTACCTGGTGTGACAGAAAAGCCTGTCTGTCCCTTGGCAAGATCGGCCAAAGCTTGTGGCTCCATAGTGACATTCAATGAAATGGTGCCAGCTTTAATGGATAGACCAATAGCTAAAAGCAACATCATTGCCCATACTGCAGGACCAGCAAAATCCATGAAGCGTCGAACTGTTTCCATACCCTTGCTAATAATTAAGAGTTGGGCAGCCCATACGCCTAGATAGCACACTACTTGAAGTGGTGTGTGATCTAACCATGTTCCGCTGTCATTAAATGATTTCATTCCGTCATAGCGAACAAGGAAGGAAACTATTGCACCAGCGGCAGCACTCGTCTGTGCGCCATACCAAAATGTTGCAACAACAGCACGAACAAGGGCGGGGATATTTGCACCAAAGACACCAAAAGATGCTCGGGCAAGAACAGGATAAGGAACACCGGTTTTAACGCCAGCATTTCCAACCAATGTCATTAGGTAATAAACAACAATAGATCCAACAGCAATTGCAAATAAGAATTTGAGTCCACCCCCTGCAACTAAGAAAAGACTAGCTGCGAGGAAATATCCATACAGGCTGTGAACATCAGAAGTCCATACATTGAAAATGCTAAATGGACCCCAGTTGCGTTCTTTTGCAGGTGCCAGATCTTCATTATGAAGCCGTGGCGACACTTGATATGCCATGTTTCTCCCATCTCAATTTGGCGTAGAGAACAGAACGAAACACACGTTCGTCATTGAACTCTTCGCGAAGTGACCCTCCCAGGGTTTTCTTCTAGGTCAAACGGTAAACCTGCGCCGAGGTCAGTACAAGCACATTATGGAGATATTCTGGAAGAAATTAACTTACTGATCGGTAACAAAACCCTTGAATCTGGCTCATAATTTCGCCTTGCGAAACTTACGCGGGCATTCTTATCACTCTCAATCGAACTTAACTGACCGAGAATTCTTGAGCTAATTCAGCTGCGCATTCAAGTAAGAGTGGAGAGTACTTGGCGATAAATGCATTAGTGACTCGGGTAGCTGGTCCGCTTATTGAAATTGCTGTTGGGGATGCAACACCCACCAGTGCCGCCGAAATACACCTAACACCAACTTCTTGTTCGCCCTCATCAATTGCATATCCCCGCAGTTGAATATCACGTAAATCTTTTTGCAAAGACTTCCACGTAATGTGAGTTGTCTCTGTGTATTGAGGCATTCCGGTGTGTGAAATTATCTCTTTTGCTTTAGCCTCAGAAATGCCAGCCAGGATGGCTTTGCCCACTCCGCAGGCATGGGGAAGAACGCGTCTGCCCGCTTCAGTAAACATTCGCATATTGTGCTTCGAAGGAGATTGCGCAATGTAAACAATCCGATCACCCTCAAGTGTTGCTAAGTTAACAGTCTCACTACAAGCATTTGCCAAACTCAATAGTGATGGCTTTGCCCATGAAGCCATTCCGCGTGATGCTGCTTCACCTAAATAAAGCAGTGATGCGCCTAAGGTGTATTTGCGGGTTCCATTTCTTTTTGCATAACCCAAATGAACAAGGGTTTGCATCGCACGATGAACGGTTGGAACGGGTAAATCTAATTCGGTAGCTAACTCAGTCAATCCAATCTCGCCGCCATTGCGTGCCATCGCTTCCAATATTGAAAATGCGCGATCCACTGACTGAACGCTGGAAACTTTGGTGGGCATGGATGTGGCCTTTCCTGTCAATTGAGGTTATCATAAATTTCATAGTATGAAAATGATATTTCGTACAGTGAAATATGAAAAAAGGGGAGATTTTGTGAGCACAACAAGTCCTGGGTATGGAATTACGATTCGAGTAGAAGCTGCTACTCACTCATCCCCCACATCATTGATACCAGCGGCCATGGTCAGAGCTGGAGCAACGTTGACTGCTCTAGATGTTGTTGAGTCTCACCATGATCGCGTCGTTGTTGACATTACCTGCGACACGCGAGATGCCAATCATGCAGATGAGATTTCTGCCGCGATAAGCGCTGCATCCTCTGACTTTCTTGTGAAGAAAGTCAGCGATAGAACATTTCTTATGCACTTGGGAGGCAAACTTGAAGTTGCATCTCGAGTACCACTAAAAAATCGTGACGATCTCTCCCGTGCTTATACCCCTGGAGTAGCGCGTATCT
Source organism: Actinobacteria bacterium IMCC19121 (assembly GCA_002284895.1). GTDB lineage: Bacteria > Actinomycetota > Actinomycetes > Nanopelagicales > Nanopelagicaceae > Planktophila. Next base: position 839,509 of record CP015605.1, on the reverse strand, counting down.
GTCTTGCTATCGCCGCAGATAAATCTGATGCACGTCGTTTGACAATAAAGCGCAACACCGTGGCAGTTGTCTCAGATGGATCTGCAATTTTGGGACTTGGAAATTTGGGCCCTGAAGCAGCTATGCCAGTTATGGAAGGTAAAGCCGTTCTCTTTAAACGTTTTGCCAATGTGGATGCATGGCCTATCTGCTTAGACACTCAGGACACTGAAGAAATCATTCGCACTGTGCAACTGATTGCACCTGGCTTTGGTGGAATCAACCTTGAGGATATTTCGGCACCTCGTTGTTTTGAAATTGAAGAACGATTAAAAGCAACACTTGATATTCCAGTCTTTCATGATGATCAACATGGAACTGCAATTGTTGTCTTAGCTGCGCTATTGAATGCATTACGCATCGTGGACAAAGATATAGCCCAAATACGTGTAGTACTCATTGGCGCTGGGGCTGCTGGAACAGCCATTCTCAAACTCCTCTTTCTTTCTGGCCTCACACATGCAACAGTTTTTGATTCCAAGGGAATTGTGCATAAGGACTCTCCAGCTCAAAACCCCATGCGTGCATGGTTAATTGCGAACACAAATCATGACAACAAGGTTCACTCAATCTCGCAAGCCATGAAAGGTGCTGATGTATTCATTGGTGTGAGTGCACCTAACGTCATTACAGAAGCTGACGTAGCATCGATGGCTAAGGATTCAATTGTCTTTGCTATGTCTAATCCAGATCCAGAGATCGATCCTGCTCTGGCCCACAAGCATGCTCGCATCGTTGCTACGGGTAGAAGTGACTATCCCAATCAAATCAACAATGTTCTAGCGTTCCCAGGTCTTTTTAGAGGGTTACTCGATGCCGGTGTTTCAAAAATTACTGACGAAATGCTTGCAGCTGCCGCCCGAGCTATCGCACAGTGCGTTTCTTCTCAACAACTCAATGAGAGTTTTATTATCCCTAGCGTCTTTGACCCAGCCGTTTCCCCAGCGGTTTCTGATGCTGTTTTTGCGATTGCTACAAAGAGAAAATAAGGAGAGAGATATGCCCACAATTCGAGTTGCGCCGTCTTCTATTGCCGGGAATGAAAAAGTTCTTACTAAGGAGGCTATAGATTTTGTTGTTCACCTAGATCAGCTTTTTCATGCCCGGCGCGATGAGCGATTAGTGGCACGAAAAACCCAGAGAGAGATAATTGCCAATGGAGGGACGTTAGATTTCTTACCCAGCACAAAGGCGATCAGAGATGGTCAGTGGAAAGTAGCACAGGCACCTGCCGATCTCTTAGATCGCAGAGTGGAGATCACCGGTCCTACCGATCCTAAAATGGCAATTAATGCACTCAACTCCGGTGCCAAGGTGTGGCTTGCAGATTTAGAGGACTCCAACACTCCACACTGGTCCAATGTCGTTGAAGGCCAACTCACTCTCCAAGGTGTTGCTCGCCGTAACTTAACTTTCACTTCCCCTGAAGGAAAGTCATATAAATTGAAGGAGGGTCCACTTGCGACGTTAATAGTGCGCCCACGAGGTTGGCATCTGCTTGAGCGCCATGTGACTATCGATGGAAAACCTGTGGTCGGCGCTATTTTTGATGCAGGCATGCATCTTTTTCATAACGCTAAAGAACTCATCGCACAAGGCACTGGGCCTTATTTCTATTTAGCCAAGAATGAGAATCATTTAGAGGCGCGTCTGTGGAATGAGATCTTTGTAGAAGCGCAGCGGGTTCTCGGTATTGCCCAGGGCACCATTCGCGCAACAGTATTAATTGAAACTATTCCAGCAGCATTTGAGATGGAAGAGATTTTGTATGAGTTAAAAGATCACATGAGTGGGCTTAATGCAGGGCGCTGGGATTACTTATTCTCCATGATTAAAGTCTTTAGAGATCGTGGTACTGAATTTCTCCTTCCAGATCGTGGTCAAGTTGCAATGACTGCTCCCATGATGCGTGCTTATACGGATCTGCTTGTTCAGACGTGCCACAAACGTGGTGCTTTTGCAATTGGGGGCATGGCTGCATTTGTCCCCAGTCGCAAAGATGAAAACATCAATAAAGTCGCTTTTGAAAAGGTGCGTGCAGATAAAGTGCGCGAGGCTGGAGATGGATTTGATGGGTCATGGGTTGCCCATCCAGATTTAGTAGTGGTGTGTAAAGAGGTTTTCGATGGGGTGCTTGGAGATAAGCCCAATCAACTTCACAAACAGCGCCCAGAAATCTGTGTTAAGGCAAGTGATCTGCTTGCAGTATCTCAAACTCCGGGTGAAATAACCCAAGAAGGTCTGCGATTAAATATCGATGTCTCTCTTCAATATTTAGCTGCTTGGCTAGCAGGCAATGGAGCAGTTGCAATTCATAATTTGATGGAAGATGCTGCAACGGTTGAGATTTCTCGTTCTCAAATTTGGCAACAAGTTAAAAACAAAGTTGTCTATGCCGATACTTCTCAACGAGCCACTATCGAACTAGTTCGTGAGATTGTGGCTCAAGAATCTGAGCGCTTGATTGCCAGCGGGTGGGATAGCGCAAAAATCGCCCAAGCACGTGAGCTTTTCGAGCGAGTGAGCCTGGCTGATGAGTATGCAGACTTCCTTACATTGCCTGCCCTTGAGATGATTGACTCATGAAATTCGATCTGGTGATTCGTGCCCAGCATGTCATCACCGACATTGGCGATAGACCGGCAGCGGTCTGCATTAAAGATGGAAAGATTGTAAAAATCGCAGGCTTGAGTGATTCCTTAAGTGCCGATGAAGATATCACCATTAAAGGCTCACTCATTCCTGGATTAGTAGATTCACATGTTCATATCAATGAACCAGGTCGAACACAGTGGGAGGGTTTTGAATCAGCTACAAAGGCTGCAGCAGCTGGTGGAATCACAACAGTGATAGATATGCCTCTCAATAGCATCCCGCCCACTGTCAACGTTGAAGCTCTTCATGTAAAAAGGGCAGCTGCCGCAGGACAATGTTTTGTGGATGTGGGTTTCTGGGGCGGCTCTATTCCAGGAAATGTTGCAGAGCTTGAACCGCTTCTTAAAGAAGGTGTTTTTGGTTTTAAATGCTTCCTTTTGCATTCTGGTGTTGATGAGTTTCCAGCATCCTCACTCGATGATCTCTCCAATGCCCTTGAAGTATTAGCAAAAAACAATGCGCTTATGGTTGTTCATGCTGAAGACTCAGTAGCAATAGAGCGCTCAAGTAAACCATCCTCACGTTCCTATGCCGAGTTCTTGGCATCAAGGCCAAAAGGGGCTGAAAACGTTGCCATCGCACAGCTGATTGAAGAAGCTCGACGCAGCACTGCACGAGTCCATGTATTGCATCTTTCTAGTGGTGACTCACTCTCATTAATTAGATCAGCAAAAGCCGATGGCGTGAAAATAAGCGCAGAGACATGCCCTCACTATCTATCGCTGACTGCAGAGGAGATTGCAGATGGTGCAACTCAATACAAATGTTGTCCCCCAATTCGAGAAAAGCGCAATCAAAATGAACTCTGGCAAGGTTTAGAATCTGGAATCATCGATCAAATAGTCTCTGACCATTCACCGTGCACTGAGGATTTAAAGATATTTGATATCGGGGATTTCCAGCAGGCATGGGGTGGCATCTCTTCACTGCAGCTAGGGATTTCAATCATCTGGACACAAGCTCTGGCCCGTGGAATCTCTCTGTGGCAGCTCACGCAGTGGATGGCCCAAAAACCCGCTCAACTCGCTGGCCTTGCACACAAAGGCGCTATTGCCGTTGGAATGGATGCAGATTGTGCAGAGTTTGATGTCGATGATGAATTTAGAGTAGAACCTGCAGCGCTCTTTCATAAAAATCAAGTGACCCCTTATCAAGGCAAGATCTTGAAAGGTAGAGTCAAACAAACCTGGCTAGGCGGTGAACTCATTTATAAAGATGGTCACATGATAAATTCCCCACAAGGAAAATTCTTAGTTCGGGGAGAAAATTGAGCGATTTCCAAAAACTCATAGATCTAGCCGATCGGGAAAGCGGAGCCGGTGTTGTCTATGCCAATGATGAGTTTTTTGCTGAAAAAGAAAATCTTCTCAACCCAGGCAGAGCACAGTTCTCTTCTCATACTTTTGGACATAAAGGTCAAATCTATGACGGGTGGGAGACTCGTAGACGCAGAAACGAACCAGGCAACGACTTTGCCATCGTGCGCCTTGGGCAGGCCGGTATTGTCAAAGGCGTAAATATCGATACAGGCAACTTCACAGGAAACTTCCCTCCCCATGCTTCAGTAGAGGCTGCCGAGTTTGATCACATACCAACAGTTGCCGAACTTCTTGCAGCATCGTGGACAACTATTCTCGAAAAATCTGCATTAGCTGGAGATGGTGAAAATCTCTTTGACGTTGTCAATAACCACCGCTGGACACATGTGCGCTTAACAATGTACCCAGATGGCGGAATTGCCCGCTTGAGAGTTCATGGAGAGCCAGTAGTTGATCCTGCATGGTTAGCTGCTGCAGGTCCAATAAATCTTGCAGCCCTTGATAATGGCGCGCAGCTCATTGGCTCTAGTGATGATTTCTACTCCTCGGCACGAAACACTTTGCAATCTGGCCGACCTAAAAACCAAGGTGATGGTTGGGAAAACAAAAGACGTCGAGGCAAGGGAAATGATTACTTTGTCGTTAAGTTATCTGAACGTGGAACCATTAACGCTCTTGAAATAGATACCACGCACTACAAAGGAAATGCCCCAGCAGAAGTAATGGTGACTGCCGGTTCTGCTTCCGAGCTTCTTAAGGCCCCAGGTGCAATTGAATTATTGGCACGACAGGTAGTTCAAGCTGATACACCGCACAAATACATCACGCCATGTAATCAGATTGTTGAAGCTGTGCGCGTTGATGTTTTTCCAGATGGTGGCATGGGCCGCTTCCGGGTGTGGGGACAAGGGGCAAGTAGCAGATGAGTTTAGATAAGAACTTCTTTGATCAAGCATCAAAGCTTGTGGCTGGGGCCGATCATCTCCTCACCACTAAATATCGCGGTGACTTTGGCGGCAGACAGCCCATCCATACCTGCTATGTGCCAGCAGATAAGTTAAGTGCAACAACTCCTGCAGATTGGGGCGCAACTGCTCTAATTACCATTGATGAGCACACTCCTACACCTGCCTCATTTGCTCAAGCAGTTGGTTGCCAAGAAAGCTCAATCGCTGAAATCTTTGATCGAGTAAAAGCCAAGCTAGCACGAGAACCAATTGAAGATCTGCGCATTGATTTCGAAGATGGCTATGGCCGAAGAGGTGATGAGCAAGAAGAAAAACATCTCGAGGGTGTACTAAAAGTCTATGGCAGTTTAAGAGTTCCATTTATTGGTATTCGCATGAAGGCAATGGAGGAAGTGACGCGCACACGCGCATTAAAAACTCTGGATAGATTTGTTACTGGATTAATAGAGCAGGGTGGGTATCCGGGAAATTTTATAGTCACTCTTCCTAAAGTTACTTTCCCTGAGCAAGTAGATGTCATGGTTGCTGCCTGTGAAAAGATTGAAAAAGATCATGGGCTATCACCTGGAACAATTCGTTTTGAGATTCAGATTGAAACCACGCAAGCAATTTTGGATCAACAAGGACGGGCAACGGCTGCCCAATACATCGACCGAGCTCAAGGACGTCTGAGCGCCTTTCACTACGGCACGTATGACTACTCAGCGGCAGCCGGCATCTCTTCGGCCTATCAAACTTTGGATCATCCAGCGGCAGATTTTGCAAAATCTATTCTGCAAGTGGCAATAGCTGGCACAACAGTGCGTATATCAGATGGTTCGACAAATATCCTTCCGATAGGCACACAGCCAGAAGTCCATGCCGCCATGCATAATCACTATCGCTTAGTGCGCCGATCGCTAGAGCGAGGTATCTATCAAGGCTGGGATCTTCATGGTTCACAATTACCTACACGTATCGCTGCAACATGGATCTTCTATCGAGATGGCCTCAACGCTGCATCACTGCGTCTGAAGAATTACTTAAATAGCGCTCAATCAGGAACGATGGATGAACCTGCAACAGCTCTCACTCTTGCTCGTTACTTTTTACGTGGTCTAGATTGCGGCGCTATTGAATCCCATGAAGTTGAAAAACTCACCGGACTTGATGAACAAGGATTGCGAACAATCGTGGTCAATAAAGGCAATATTTAATTTATTGCGCGAGTAACAATGACCCTTGCTTGATCCCCGTAGTGCACACTGCCCTGCTCATACACATCAATTCGCAGTATCTCAGGCGCCTTTATTGCACCCAGTGCAACAAGTGCATCTAACTCACCAGCAAAGCCTTTGGCCTCAAAGTGTTCGTTATTTACTCCCACCACTAACCAGCCGTTATTTGCAAGTAACGGCAATAAGTTGCGCAAGCACTCTGGCCCTAAGTGGCCATGGGTAAAAGTTCCAGAACTAATGAGGGCTTCATAGGGTGCATTCTCATTTGGCACAGCCCGAGTTAAATCTCGCTCATACAATTTCCTATACACAGCACTGTTATCAGTGCGGGCCTTTAATTTTGCTTGTCCCAACATCTCAGGTGAGATGTCCATGCCATCTAAAACAACGTCTGGGCGAAGCCTAGATAAATACATGCCGGTCAAGCCCGTGCCCGTGCCGATATCTAAAACCCGAGAAACTGAATCTGTTACTACTTGATCAAAGACTTCACTGATGGCCTTGGGATAGCGATACTGCTTGGCATCTACAAAAGATGAGTCATAGGTAGCGGCCCACTTTGCATATAAGCGCTTGTTATCTTCAGGCGTCTTAACAGAATATGCCTCATCCAGGCCAAGTGCGTCATCGTTCATAGTGCAAGGCTATGCAGATTCTGCATCCCCGACAATGCCCTAGCCCTTATCCAATCCTTTTAATCATCGCTGCCATCGCCTTATTCTGCGCACTCTGTGAGGCAACAATGCCTTGACCAAAGCTTTTGATTTCAGCGCTCTTGGCATTTTCAATCATCGTTGCCATATCAATGGCGCCAGTGTGGTGGCCAGTCATAGCCTTTAACCACAGCACATCAAAGCTCTTTCCGCTTGCCTTATCTAGTGCTGCTAACTCTGAATCGCTGAGCATTCCACTCATAGAGTGTGAGTCGCCATGTGATGAAGCGTTTGCCTCTTCTAACCAGGCTTTCATCTTCACAATCTCAGCGCCCTGCTCATCACGGATATTTTTAGCAAGTGCTAGAAGTTCTGCATCTTCACTCTTTGTTAGAGCCAGATCTGAGATATCAATAGCTTGTTGGTGATGTGGAATCATCATCTGCAAAAACATAACGTCATCACTGCTTAAATCACCTGCTGCTTGAGTTGAGTGATCATGCATAGAACCTTTAGTTTCAGTGCCTGCACAGCCAGATAGAGACAAGGCCACAATGGCTATAAATATGGTTGTAATTGCTCTTTTGATTGGCATTACCAAGGCACCACTTTCATCTCTTCCCACAGCACTCCCGTTAGCTTTTCTTGATCACTCACCCCGTTAACATCAAAGGCCCTTGTTGCTAGCCAGATTGCAGTGCGAGCACCTTCTTGCGCAGATAGCGGTGCATCTGGGCCACCCATATCTGTGCGGGAATGATTTGGACACACTGCATCTACTAAAAACCCACGTGCACCAAGACCAGTCTCATGTGCCAAGTTTCTAACTAATGCATTTACTCCAGCTTTGCTCACTCGGTACGGTGCTAATCCCCCAGCATTTCCAGGTCCTGACATACGTCCTAAACATGCAGAGAAGATAACTACTCGTCCAGCACGTGCCTCTGCCATAGGAGCAGCCAAAATATTAAGTGCGCTAAAAACAGAATCTAAATTAATCGCCATCACTCGTCGCCACTCAGCGTTATCTGTCTTTAGCGTCTTAGACATCTTTGCACTCATCACACCATGGGCCAGAATCACAATCTCTGGTGTGCCAAAGGATTCTAGAATCTCTTCAAATGCTCTCTTTGCTGCATCTAGATCTTCTAAATCAACAGCTCGATAGGCAGCACCTAAATGTTTGGCTGATTCTTCTAAGCGCGCTTTATCTTTTGCAACTAAAACAATTTGATGACCAATGGCTGCAAGCTCTTTTGCACATTCAAAACCAAGGCCCCGTGATCCCCCAGTAACAATTACTAGCCCCATTTATTTACGCTTTAACTCTCTAAGGGAAGCTTTGAGCGCTTTGCGCGCAGCCTTTGCCACAGGATCTTTCTTAGTTGGAAAGACCCACTTTAAAATCAGAGCAAAGATGGCCATGACAAAAAAGCCACTTAAGGCCTGTATATAAAGGCCGTTGTTGATTCCACCAAGCATGGACAAAATCTAATCTAGGGGCGATGGTTTTTCTCTTTGAAGCACCTTCCACACCCACAACTTTTCACCTAACCCTCACTTGCAATTAACCTGCATCATCCAACCCAGTCACCTTCATAGCTCACTATCCATCCATGGATCTGTCACATTCATTGTTTCTGCTCAACGCCAGCCTTGATCGCCATCTCAACAACGACCACTACGGTCAACTAGAGTTAGAGGAGCGTGCCACCTTCTCTCGCTCTCGCCGCTCTATAGAGCGCTTTGATGAACAACTCCAACGCGAGAGCGTTAAAGACAAAGCGGCCAAATCAGCTTAAGACCCCTTAAGGCACACAAGGCCTCCTAGGTAACTAGGGGGCTTTTGTGTTCCTAAAAAGTTCACCTGGGGTTCAACTACTTACCCCTTTCCCATAACCAACATCCTTGACGATATAGCTACTTCCCCACACCAATGCCTATCGATAGAAGGGAAGTTGCACATGTCTGAATTACTAGATTTTCCAACTTGTTACGTCTGTCGTTCCGTCGAGTTGGAAATTGTTATCAATGAAGATTTTGGTCCCATGACTACCTGCGGCGAGTGCGGCTATTCATGGATCTCTAAGTATGAAGAGCTAGAAACACCACTACTGATTAATAAAGCATCATGAGAGAAAAACTCAAATCTGCTGCAGTCTTTATCATCACCATCATTATTTTCTTAATCTTTGTGGCCTTAGCCCCACGTTAATTGAGGATGCGCTGTTGGAGCAATTAAATTGACTCCAACAACGCTTCATCCCTCGAATGAAACACCCATGAAGAAGATGCAAGAGCAAGATTTATCTATAAAGGTTAAGGGCAGTAATTCTTTCGGCAAATAAAGGCCTAAATTAAAGTGAACTCTGACAATCTTGCCCATACGATTAAGCCATGAAGAACCTGTTTGCCGTGATCGGTATCGCCATTGTCTTTATCTATGTCATTGGCTCGGGTCTGTGGGTAAACACAGGAGATAACTGGTATCGAACATTGAACGCACCATCCTGGCAACCACCACCTGCCATCTTTGGCATTATCTGGCCTTATAACTTCATAGTCTTAGGTGTTGCCGCCGTAACAATTGCCCAGCGTGCTACAACTGCAACAACGTTGATCTACTTAACTTTCTTCGCACTCTCAGTTGCATGTGCTCTCACATGGGCATATCAGTTCTATCGCCCTCACAACTTAAGCTTTGCTGTCATGGCACTTGTGGGAACGGTTGTATTGACGATTCCTATGACAGTAATTGCCTTTAGGACATCTATCGCTTTAGGCGTTGCACTACTTCCCTACCAAATCTGGGTAGCGATAGCGGCAAATCTGAGTTACACCTACAGCCGCCTTAACTAGCCTTACAGGGTTAGAAAAACTTAATCACCTACGATTAACTCCATGTCCCGCGCCGCTAAAGTTAAAAATGGCTTTGAGCCAAAAACCTGCCTGCGCTGTCACCTACCTTTTGAATGGCGCAAGAAGTGGGCTAAGAACTGGGATGAGGTTAAGTACTGCAGTGATCGTTGCAGGAACAACAAATGAATCGAATCATCTATATCCCCTTTGATCACCTGCACCGCAACTACGGCGCACTCAAAGATGCCGACCCTGCGCACGATGTCATCGCCTTTGTTGAAAGTGCGCGTATGACCACAGGGCGAGCCTGGCACAAGGAGCGCCTGTTCTTTCTCATCTCCTCAGCCCGCCACTTTGCACAATCCCTAGAAGATGAAGGCTTCACCGTTGAATACTTTAAAGCCCCAACAACTATTGATGGGTTGGATGAAATAAATAAGAAGTATAAAAAGCTTCCCATCACCTGCGCAGAACCTTCCTCTTTTAGAGCATTTAATGATCTAAAAACACACGGAGTCACATTCATTGACAACGACTTCTTTTTAACCCCACGTCCCCTGTTTAATCAATGGGCATCAGAACAAAAGAGCTATCTGATGGAGAACTTCTATAGAAAGCAGCGCACACGCCTCAACATCTTGATGGAGGGCAAAGATCCTGTAGGTGGAGCGTGGAATTTTGATAAAGAAAATAGATTGCCACCACCTAAAAAGTATGAAGGCCCCAAATATTTAGAACACACAAGGGATGAGATTGATAAGCAAGTAGCCAAAGAATTGGGCCACACCCCCACAACCACCTGGGCCACCACCCGCAAAGGCGCACTGGCGCAGTTAAATAACTTTATCGATAACCACTTTGCCGACTTTGGCCCTCTAGAAGATGCCATGACAGTTGATAACTGGGCGCTGCATCACTCACTGCTCTCTCCGTATTTAAATAATGGACTACTCCACCCAACAGAGGTTATCCACGCTGCCATGAAAGCCTTTAAAACAGGATCTATTCCTATTGAATCTGCAGAAGGATTTATCAGACAAGTCATTGGTTGGCGTGAATACGTCAACGGCATGTATTGGTTTCTGGGCCCTGATTATCGAAACAATAATCAACTAGCGGCCACAGGCCCGCTCTTGCCTCTATTCAGTGATCCCAGCAAAACCCAGATGAACTGCATGAAGCAAACTGTTAGCGACATTAACGAACGCGCCTGGGTCCACCACATCCCCCGCTTAATGCTGCTCTCAAATCTAGCTCTCATTACTGGCACCAACCCACAAGAATTTCTTGATTGGATGCGCGAAGTATTTATCGATGCATCTGAATGGGTCATGGTTCCCAACGTTATTGGTATGGGTGTTCACGCAGATGGTGGGCAGATGATGACTAAGCCATATGCGGCCGGCGGTGCCTACATCTCACGCATGTCTAACTACTGCAAAGGATGTGCATACAACCCCAAGCTGCGCGTTGGTGATACCGCTTGTCCTTTTACAACTTTGTATTGGGATTTTCTTGATCGCCACAAAGAGGCTTTTGCTAAAAACCACCGCATGAGTCAACAAGTATTTGGTCTCAAGAGATTGAGTGATCTTCCTGAGTTAAAGGAAAGAGCACAAGAAGTCTTAGAGGGTCTGCAAAAGGGTTTGATTTAACTACTTCTTAAGCGGACCTAACTTATAAGAATCTAATCGCACAGCAGGCTTAGCTTGGTTTTGATGCTGTGATTTAAATGAAGTGGTTGCATCTGTGCCACACAAAGAAACAATCACGCCAGGACCACCAGGGTGAGAGTTAATCCACGTAGTTAAGTCATAGACATAATCATCAACAACAGCCCAACAGCTCTTTGCGCTGTTGTTGGCTTTAACTTGAGCCATTGTGTATCCGGCAATTGTTGGAGTTGGAGTTGGTGTGGGCGTTGGTGTTGGTGTTGGTGTGGGAGTTGGGGTTGGTGTGGGAGTTGGTGTGGGAGTTGGTGTGGGAGTTGGTGTGGGAGTTGGTGTGGGCGTTGGTGTTGGTGTTGGTGTGGGAGTTGGGGTTGGTGTGGGAGTTGGGGTTGGTGTGGGAGTTGGGGTTGGTGTTGGCGCAGCACCACGTAGTACTTCACCAGGAATTTCTTTATCTCCCACACCTAAAGTAATACTTGCCTTACCACGCGAAGTAAGAAGAAAACTATAAACACCACTCTTAGCAACTGAGCTATGGCGACCTAAATATAAATACATTGTTTGAGAGAAAGTCTCTAAGAACTTTGTGCGCTCATTGAGCTTCATTGTTGTCTTAAAGCCACCAGGACCTGTAACAACAAGTGTAGGAAGCTGAGTCATCTTAAGAGCGTTCTCTGGCTTCTTATCCATGATCAAGTACTGAAAATTAAGTGCATCGCCCTCTTGTAGTTGGGCGCGAAAACCTTTTTTCTCTCCCGCTTTTGTAAAAGATGCTCTGATAGCAAAGGAGACTGTGCCATCAACTAATAGTGGTCCCTTGGCAGCAGTTGTGTCGGTTTTTAAAAGTTCAACTGGTTGATGTGCCTGGGCAGCACCGCTGCCGAAAAGAACAAAAACTAAAAGCGCTACAAGAAGCTTTCTCACAGAGAAAACGCTACCTGAGCCCACCATCTCCTGCACCTTTAAATACCTTGGAGCGCTCTTTCCACGCCCCCGTTGACCACAACGCCCAGATAACAAGTAATGGTTGAAAGAACAATCTAATAAAGCGTGCTCTATCGCTATCTAAACCAAAAGCATCAACGTGGTTGAGATATTGAGAGATATTGCCTGGAAAGACTGCCACAAAGAAAGCTGCTACTACCCAGCCCACTTGCACGCGATATTGCCACAAAAAGATCAGTGATAAACCTAAAACAATCTCAACCACCCCAGAGGCCAGAACAACAAAATCTGCTATTGATTTCAAGATCGTTGGCACTTGTGCCTGAAACTCTTCTCGCTTGGTTGTTAAGTGCGTAATACCTGCATAGGCAAGAGCCACACCTAGTACTGCTTGTGGGATGCGCTGTGCCAATTTCATTTACTCCGCCTTTACTCGTGAACTGCGTGCAACCCGTGACATATAACCACCAACTGCCAACAAAGAAATTGGCAAAAGCATTGCGATGTTAAGAGATGAAAGATCAGAGATATGTCCGATTAGGCCTGGCACCACGGCAAAGCCCAGCAGTGCGATGAGAAGACATCTAGCAAAGGCCACCGATGTCTCTACTCCACTCAAGCGCCCCACAATGGTGATCAGTGATGGATACATAGGTCCCACACCTAAACCTGCAACAAGGTAGCCGAGCAAGATAACAAAATAAGCCAGCACCTTATTGCCATGACTCATCTCCACGCCCAGCACCATCGTTGCCAACCACATTACAGATCCAACAAATCCACAAACCTTTATTACTTTCTCTGGACCATAGGTGTGAATGTATTTATCTCCTAATAACCTAGAAGTAATCATCCCTATCTCAAATGCCATAAATGCGCCCACATAGAACTGTCCTGTAATACCTAGAACATCTCGCAAAAACAGGGCCGACCAATCAGTTGCACCAAACTCAGCGCTATTAGCACAGAGCATCGCAAAGCCAATGGCCCAGATAATTCCTGTGTTTTTGCCAAACCAGGGAAAATCAATCTTTTCTTTCTTCTCCCCGTCCACCTCTTTAGCCTCAAGCCTTTGCCCAGCAATAACTAGAACACTAAAGCTAAGTAGAGCTAATCCACTTAAGTGGATTGGATATGGAACATGCCCAATTAAGAAAGAGCCAAAGAAGGCGGCAACTAAGGTGCCCATGCACCAGAAGGCGTGAAAGCCAGAGAGAAACTTACGATCTGCCGTTCTCTCTAGTTCTTGCGTAATCATTGTTATTGGGTTATCAATAAAGGCATACCCCAAGACAAAAAAGACTGCGCCTATAAATAAGTAATAGGCATTAGGTGCAAAGGCAATGCAGAGATATCCCACAGGAAAGATCAATGAGCTTTAGTAATGAGCCTTTAGCTGCTTCAAGTGGTGCACCATCCATAGAACCTGAGCGATCAAGAACAACTTGAACTGCCTGGCCAGGACGGCTTACATGCTTTGGGTTTGCAGGGGCAGTGAGATCGAGCATCAGTGTGACTTTGTCAGTTGCCTCAAGTGCAACCATGTCTACATCCAGTAGGGCTTTAACATTCATTTGAATCTCCTTATTTAAGGGTTGAAAAGTAAAAGAGTTGTCGGGTTAGCCCGACAGGTGTTCGGTTAACCGAACGGTGAGAGCCAAAAACGTACGATTCTCGTACAGAGGCATGTAGGTGCGCCGTGGTTAGGATTCCTAACGAGGGCGGTGGGGTCCTTCGAGCTTTAAGGCCTGGTTTGGCGGCCTTGCGTGTAGCGGGCTAGATGTTGATTGAGCGTGTTGCGAGCGGGGAGATGCGTGTGTTTAACATTTTTACCCCCGTAGTTTCTGTGATGAAGCAATTATACCACACCACTCTGACAAATTAAAGTTTAGATCGAATCTCGTTCTTAACTTCACTTCCTGTTTTCTTTATAACCCTATTTTACCAAAGCCCACTGACAAATTTAATTCAACTCAACCAAGTCCAGAGATGATTAGGAATTGCCTTGTCAGTGAGAGCTTGCTTTAACTCTTCTCCGTGGCCAGCCTTGGATATCTGCTGGACTGTATCTAGAACTTCCGCCATAGGATCAAGCCCAAACTTTTTTGCAATCAACATCTGATTTTCAGGTGCAACGGTGTGAATGAATTCGTAATCCATTCCGTTCTCGCCAGTACCGTAGTACTCAAACTCAAATTTAAGATCTGCTCCCTCAAGGTAGGCATAAAGAATTGGCTTACCTTCAGAGCCAATAATTGGGACCTGTGCCATCTCCTACCTCCTGATACCAGAGTATTGCCGAGCGCTGACAAATCTAGCCTCATTTGTCAGTCCCCACCCATATCTTCACACCATGACAACCAAACGCCGCCCCGCACTTCGCACGCTCATATGTCCTCAGTGCCTGCAAAAGGCAGTACTACAACGCATCCTTTATGGCATGCCTGGTTCTGATTTCGACTTTAAGAAGTATGCAGTGGGTGGTTGTTTAGTTGAACCTATGCAGCCAGATATTGCATGTAGAGAGTGTGGTTGGCGTGGGCACAGAGATTCAATGGAAGATCTATGACAGAGGAAGAAAGACAAGCACTAATGGAGCGCATTAGCGAAGGTGTGCAGGATTTCTTCGACAGCTACGACTGGGATGGGAAATACATTGAGTATTTTGGGCAATAACTAATTGAACAAAGTCTCTTGGTTGTTATCTATTTGCTTCTTTGCTTCACGCTTAGCAAATTTTGCCAAACGACTTTCGGCTTCCAATTTAACATCTGGGTACTTAACAAGCCACCTATTCAATGAATCATAGTTATCAAAATTACAAAGCTCGGAATCCGGAGCAATCCATAAAGCACATTCCTTACCCTGTTTCAATAAGTCGATCACATTTGATAACGTTCCTGCACTCTCGCAATCCCAAATCATCAATCCAACATCTGATACCGCTGTCATTTTTCTGTCTTTAAATGCATGAACTGAGTGACTCTTACTTTTTAAGCCTGACTCGACTAGTTCTGTTGGCCAATTACCCAAATTATTACGGATCATGCCTGCGCTACTTAGAACAAGAACATTTGGGTATTTTCGCTTCTGTAAGAAAGACTGAAAAGCACGATCGGATCCAGGGGCATCACCAACCAGAAATTGAACATCATTAGCTATCCAACCATCTAATTTCTCGGCAACTTCGTTCGGAATGTATTCGAGGTGTCGAGAACCTCCTAGGACGATCTTCATAATTGCAGAATTTACCAATAAACCTATTTTATGTACGCAACTGTAAGAAAATACTTAGGCAATTCTGGCCGTATTGCGTTGATTAGTTCAGCACACACGCGCATGGTCGCCCCGGTGTCATAGACGTCATCAATAAAAAGAATACCTTTGGACTGAGCCAAAAGAGAAGCATCACCAATCAAATAGTCCTTCCTTCTATTCTCAGTCCGTGCCGTGAAGCCATCAAGATTCTTGGATGCTATGTGTGTACCCTCGCCGACCTTGAGTGTTGTTTGCAGATTAAGTAGACCTTTACCTGCCAAATTTGATGCAATTTCATTTTGTAATGTGTGTTCCTGTTGACGAGAACTTGGTAGTGGTAGAACGGAGTCAAATTCTCGCATTCTTGGAGGGAAGTAACCATCTATAAAGTAGTTTACAGAACGCATAACTTCCTTCATTACATCACTTCTCAGTTTACTTGCATCTTTAGAGCTCACATGTTCAGCGTTATATTTATAGTCCTGCACCAATTTCCCATATTTCAATACACCAGCTCCATATTTACCCAAAGCCCATCCCTCTTTGAATGGTCCGACTATCCATTCCATTTTCTTTGGATGATCTAGATTTTTGCAAGTGCCTATCTGCATTTTGCAAGAGCAATAGAACCTGCTGCTTGTCGACTTCATCTCATTCATGATTTTTACCTGAAATCTACTTATGCACTGGCCTTAAATGTACGCGCCTACAATCAAGAATGTAACCCCTTAATCACTTAACAACCACCCTCACCACATCCCCCGCCGTTGCACTGGCCCCTAGCTCCACGTTCACATTCGTTGGTATGCCATTGATCTGGGCGGCTGAGAGCAGAGCTAGCTGTGCTGCGATATCACTCATCCAGTAGAAGGCGGCTGGGCCTGCTCTATCAATGATCTCTTGGGCTTTTGTTAATTGAAGATCATTGAACTTTTCTTCATCATTGTTATTGCACTCAATGATCCATAGGAGATAGTTCTTTATATCTAACGCTATGCCTTTGTTCTCTTGATCAGTTGCTAGTAACTCTTTGAGTTCACCATCTAGCGAGCGCGGACGGCGCTTCTTCTTTGAGCGGTTAAGGAAGAGGAAGATCAGGGTGGCAAAAAAGAGGGTTTCTAACATGGCTCTAGGTTAGAAGGCGCCTCTGACAAATTGTCAGTGGGGCTGCCTACTGTGATCCCTATGAGAAACCTACGGCTGGGCATCACCCTGATTGCCCTATCTGTCTTAACCCTTGTGGCAGGAAGGCTCCAACCCACGAGCTGGTTTGAAGATATCCCTTATGCCAACTCCACCTTTGGCAATGTTGTGGCAGGGCTTTTGTTTTATCTAGCCACATACTTTTTAGGTTTGCAGTCCTTGGCTTATTTCAGATTACCTCGATTTAGCTTTAAATCTCTCATTGCACTCTTTATTGCTTCTATCTTTATTGTGGGAGAGATATCTAGTTCAGATAACGTGCGCATGAGCACGCAAGAAACTGTGATGGGCATAATCTTTTTACTCTCTATTGGCTATAGCGAAGAGATATTCTCACGCGCCTTTGTCTTTGGTTCACTCTATAGATTTGGTAGGAAGAGAGCTATTTTCTTCTCTTCCTTAGGCTTTGGTCTGATGCACTTAAACCGCTATTGGGCCAGTGATTGGGATCCATGGCTTGCCTATTGGCATGTGATGGATACTTTTGGCTTTGGCATCTTTATATGCGCCCTAATGATTCTCACACGAAGTATTTGGGTGGGAGTCATCTTCCATGCTCTCATTGACTGGAGCATTGTCTTTGATAAATACGTTCCACCCAATCCAAAAGATAATGAGTGGGAACCATCGCTGTGGGAAGGCTTAACTTCTCCCCTATTTAATTTTGCAATCTTTGTGGGCTTAGCTGCAATGTTGTTGGCCATAGATAGAGGAAGTGCGCCTAAGTGGGTTAAGCGTGTTGCGCTCAAGTGGAAGTTAGTTGAGCCTGATATTGGTCTTGCCTATCCGTTGTAATGCACTCCATATAGGCGTAGTTTCCAAAAGCCGATGTTCGGCCCATAGGAGGAGAGAACTACATGGCAAAAACAACTGAAGTATGGATCGTTGAAGGCGTTGAAGGAATAACTAGACGTCAGCAAATGGGAAGACTTGCAGAATGGAAGAAGCTATTTCTTGCAGAAGCAGGAGCAAGTGCTGTAAACATCTGGGAAGGTGGATATGGCGAGTATTCAGGTGCATGGATCTATGCAGTTGAATTTGATAGCGCAGAAGCATGTGGAAAATCAACAGATAGATTCCACGCCAATTCAAAGAGCTTTGATGACGCGATGGATATCTGGACTAAGACACCAATGCTTAAGTTCCGCGGCGGTGGCTTAATCCATCAGTCAAACATCTAGAAGGTAGTTGAACCAAAGCACGAGCTTTTACTCAGTGGGTGGTTATTAACCTATCCGTTGATAGCCATCCACTGCGTTACAGCAGCAGCTATACAGATCACTAGGCAAAAGACTCTGAATACGCCCCATGGAGTTTCTCTACCATTTTTGGCATAAGCAGTGTTTTCATCACCTGCATCTTTACTCAATGCTGCATAAATCTTAAGTTCAGCGTCAAAAGAGAGCACGCATGAGATATTGAGAATTACAACTGCAACTGACAAAGCTAGCTTTGAGCCATCGCTTAAATCAGCCAATGCATCAATGGCGATGGCTGCAAGATTTCCAAATGTAAAGAGCATGCGAGTGGTGTTAAAACCAAGTTCAACTACATGAAGTCTTCCTATGCCCGGGTTTTGATCCATTTTTTCTAACCTCTCCGTTGAAGTTTTAAAGAAATTTCTAGAGTCAATGCTCCTCCAGGGCTTCTGCATATCTTTGGCAACACGCCCAAATGAGAGAAGAGCTGGGGCTATTAACCCCAGCTCTTCCCCTTTTGTTCTTATTACTTTTTCTTTAACGCCATCCAGGTCAGTGGAATAAAGATGGCTTGAATGATGATTGTTGCGATTGTGAATGAACCTGGTGAGCCATCCATGACGATGCTCAGGCTTTGTCCGACTGTCCAACCAATAACAGTGAGCAGGATGAAGGTTAGAGCCATGTCCTGGTACTGCTTGTGTGAGAGTGAATAGAGTGAGAAGAGAGTAAGAGCTAACTCTGCTGCTGTGAAAGCACGCAAGTTAGACAAGATCACTACGCTTAAATTGTCTTCACCAAATGCCTTGGCTGGAATGACCATGCCAGCAAAAGCTAAGACTGTGTTGATGATGCCCGTGAAGCCGAGCACGAAGGTGCGCATGTTGAGTTTCATTTAAGAAAACTTCCCATTCTGAGTTGGATGGAATTACCTCAACAAGAAATTGTTCAGCAGACTTGCACCCTTCTCAAGTGACTCGCCCAATACTTAGCGCTAGATTTATAGGCATGCGCATAGGTTTGATCATTGCCTTCTTACCCATTGCCCTTGCCTTTATTACATCTCTTCTCAATGGCACATCCATGTTTGATGAGAGTTCAGGCAGCGGTGGGTATTTATGGTTGCTGATGGTCACCGTGCCAGTGGGAATGGCTATTTTTGTAATTGCCGCAATTGTTAAGCTGGCAAACCGCAGAAAGTAATAGTTCGGGTTGTAATCTTTTAACTATGAACTATCAAGGAATCAGAACCACTCTAAAGGCCGGCTCTATGGTCTTTGGCGCATCTGCGCTTTTTTTACTTATTGCACCTTCTCTTTTTCTAGATCTTCTGGGCCTAGAAAAGAACGAACCCATGGTCTGGTCGATGCGCATGATTGCGATAACCCTTGTGGCACTTGCTGGGAACATGTGGAACAACTCTAAAAACAGCAGTGATAGCGGCGTGAGCAACGTTGCAAAGGTGATGTGTGTGAGCGCAACTGGACTCGGGGTGTTAACTCTTTTGATTCCAGGACAGATCACCTGGTTTAGCTACCTTTATGCAGCTGTTGGTTTTGGCTTTGGGCTTGGTTACTTCATCAACATCCTGCGCAAGTAATTACGGCATCACCAATCCACCATCAACTGGCACGGTAATTCCTGTTACATAACTAGAAGCATCACTGACTAACCAGATAAGGGTTGCCGCTAACTCTTCTGGATCTCCTAGGCGCCCTGCTGGTGTGAACATCTTGACCATCTCGACCATATCTTTTGGTAGTTCATCACTCATCTCTGAAGGAAAAAATCCTGGTGCGAGCGCGTTTACTCTTATGTTTTTACGTCCCGTCCACTGCGCAGCTAAATCTCTAGTTAAACCAATTAGACCTGCCTTGGAGGAGGCATAGGCTGCTTGTGGAAGTCCTTGTGGCTTTATTCCAAGGATGCTTGAGATGTTAACAATGGCGCCGCCGCCTTTGTTTGCTCTAGCAAAAGCTTGAGACATCCAATAAGCACCAAAGAGATTGACATCAATAACTGATTTAAATTGCTCTGGTGTTTCATGAGTTGCAGGAACTGCTGTACCAACACCTGCGTTATTAACCAAAATATCAACGCGGCCAAACTTTTCTATGGCTAGAGCAATCAGAGCATCGCAATCTTGAACCTTTGTCACATCTGTTGTGAGGGCTGCGTATTTGCGCCCAGCAGCTGTTACTAGAGCACCTGTTTCATCGAGTCGATCTGTGCGACGAGCACCCAGAACTACATCTGCCCCTGCCTCGGCTAAGGCTTTAGCAAATGCAACGCCAAGACCTGAGGATGCGCCGGTGACCACTGCCACTTTTGAATCTAAACGAAAGCGCTCCAGAATGCTCATTCTTCTTCTCCTCAAATTGGGTAACTATGCGTAAGGTTAAGGCATGGACTTCTCCTTAAGTGCTAAGACAAGCCAATACGCAGCCAAACTGCAAGCTTTCATGGACTCTGATGTTTTTCCATCAGAGGCAATCTATGAACAACAACGTCACGCGCTTATCGCTGCCGGCAAACCACATGGCCTTCCCCCCGTTGTGGAAGAGCTGAAGAAAAAAGCTCGAGCACTTGGTTTATGGAATCTTTTTTTGCCACATAGTCACAACCCAGAACATGGTTTATCTGTTACTGAGTATGCAACGCTGGCAGAGATAACTGGATGGTCTCCTGAGTTAGCACCAGAGGCAATAAATTGTGCGGCGCCTGACACAGGCAATATGGAACTGCTAGATATGTTTGGCACGGAAGAACAAAAGAAGGCCTGGTTAGAACCACTCCTTGATGGCCGGATGCGCTCTGCCTTTGCAATGACTGAGCCTGATGTGGCATCAAGTGATGCTAGAAACATTAGAACTTCAATTACTACTGACGGTAATGATTTCGTCATCAATGGCACAAAGTGGTGGACAACAGGTGCGATGGATGAGCGTTGTCAGATCCTTATTGTGATGGGCAAAACTAATCCAGAAGCAGATGATCACCATCAGCAATCTATGGTGTTGGTGCCAATGAATACTCCTGGAGTAAAAGTTGAGCGCAACTTAACTGTCTTTGGATATAGCGATCAACACGGCCATGCTGAAGTTTCTTTTACTAATGTGCGAGTACCAAAGACAAACTTGCTGGGAGAACAAGGTGCCGGCTTTGCACTAGCCCAAGCCCGCCTAGGTCCTGGTCGTATTCACCACTGCATGAGAGCTATTGGTATGGCAGAGCGTGCTTTGTCTCTGATGATTAAGCGCACCATCTCGCGTGAGGCTTTTGGTAAAGAGCTGGTCAAGCAAGGAGTAATCCAAGAGTGGATTGCCCAAGCACGCATTGATATTGAACAAGCACGTTTGTTAGTACTCAAAGCTGCTTGGATGATTGACACTGTTGGAGCAAAAGGTGCTCGCAAAGAGATTGCTGCAATCAAGGTGGCTGTGCCACAAATGGCAGAGCGCATTATTGATCATGCAATACAAAGCTATGGCGGAGCAGGAGTTAGTCAGGACACTCCCCTGGCATCGCTCTATGCAGGCATGAGAACACTGCGCATAGTCGATGGGCCAGATGAAGTGCACATCCGAGATATTGCGCGTTTAGAAATCAAGCCTTATTTGTCATGAAAGATTTAAGCGCGGTCCGCGAAGAGGATCGCTTTGATGTTGATGCCATGCATGCATGGTTACAACCTTTTATTACCCATAAAGATGCTCCGCAGGTTATGCAGTTTAGAAGCGGTGCATCCAATCTGACCTACCTTTTGCAATATCCAGGACAAGAGTTAGTGCTGCGCAGGCCACCCGTTGGAACAAAGGCAGTCTCTGCTCACGATATGAAGCGTGAGTTCTTAATTCAATCTCGCTTAAAGGGAAGCTATGACTTAGTACCCAAGATGTTTGCGCTCTGCGAAGACCACTCCATCATGGGCTGCGATTTCTATGTCATGGAGCGGGTTGTGGGAGATATCTTTAGGAGAGATATCGAAAAAGATATCACGCCTAACGATGTTGCCATCATGGCTGATTCTTTAATCAATGGACTCGTTCAACTACACGGTGTTGATGCCTCTGTTTTAAGTGAGCTCAACAAAGGTAGTGGGTATGTGGGCCGGCAAGTGGAGGGTTGGTCAAAGCGATATCGCAACGCATTAACTGATGATGTGCCCAATGGTGAAAAGGTAATGGCCTGGCTTGATGCTAATAAACCAGACGATGTTGATTCCTGTGTCATCCATGGTGATTGGCGCATAGATAACGTTGTATTTGATTTAGAGAAAGCACGCATCGTTGGCGTATTGGATTGGGAGCTTGCAACAGTGGGAGATCCTTTGATGGATTTAGGATCTTCGCTTGCTTATTGGGTGGATAGAGATGATGAGCCTGCTTTTGCATCCCTTCGTCGCCAACCTAGTCATTTGGAAGGAATGCCGACGCGCAATGAGTTTGTGCAGCGCTATCTAGAGTTAAGTGGTCGCACGTGTGCAGACTTTACTTTCTATGAAGTCTTTGGCTTATTTAGATTAGCTGTCATCATTCAACAGATTTGGGCCCGCTATAAGGTGGGACAAACAACTAATCCAGCTTTCGCTGGTTTTGGAGATGCAGTCAATACATTGATTAACCGAGCAGAAGGCAAACTCAGATGAGAGCAGGAAGAATAAGCGTTTCTACGCGCGCCTTTGAGGTTGTGGATGTGGCAACACCAGAGGCTGGTGCGGGGCAAGTGAGAATTAAAGTAGGCGCTGCTGGTGTGTGTTTATCTGATGTGCACTTTCTAGAAGGCATTTTATCTCCCGGCTACTTAGAGGGTGATCACGTCACCCTCGGTCATGAAGTTGCAGGAACTATTGATCAAGTCGGCGCAGGTGTCACAACATCTTCTGTTGGCGATCGTGTCGTTGTCATTGCTGGTGAGCGCAATTCAAATCAACAGATAACAACAATGGGCTTTGATTATGACGGCGGCTGGGCCGAATACGTTGTTACAAAGTCAGAGCTTGTTGCAAAGATTCCTGATGCATTGGCCTTTGAACAAGCTGCAATCATTCCTGATGCTGTTTCAACACCGTGGGCAGCTATTACATCTACGGGACATGTTGTGGCAGGTGAGAAGGTCGCAGTCTTTGGTGTGGGGGGCCTTGGAATACATGCTGTGCAACTACTTAAAATCATTGGCGCATCTGTTGTTGCAATTGATCCACGTGAAGATGCACGGGCAAATGCGTTAGCGCGGGGCGCCGACTATGCCTTTGCTCCAGATGATGGTGAGTTAAAAAAGCACCGTGGATTAAATGCTGCCTTTGATTTTGCCGGAGTCTCCCCAGTTAGAAAACAAGCTCTATCTATGTTGGGTGAACAAGGGCGCTTAGTAATAGTTGGTATTGCTAATGAACCTATTGTGATTCCAAACGATATGGCCTTTACCTACATGCGCACACAGATCATGGGTCACTATGGCTCAGAGGCCCATCACGTTACAGAATTAATTGAATTAGCAGCCTCTGGGCGTTTGGATCTCTCTGACTCCATCAGTGAAGTTTTGCCCCTTGAAAGGGCAGCAGATGCTTTGGATAAGTTAGCCAACAAAGTTGGTAACCCCATCCGTATTGTTCTAAAGCCCTAGAGAGGCCAACTTCTCCACTACTTGCTTGGCAGATGGGTTAGTCATTGCTTCTCCGTCACTAAAAACAAGAGTGGGCACTGTGCGATTTCCGCCATTGACCTTCTCAACAATCTCTGCCGTTCCTGGAACTTCTTCAATGTTAATTTCTTCAAAGCTCACACCAACCTCTGCAAGTTGAGATTTAAGGCGCTTGCAGTAGCCACACCAGCTCGTTGAATACATAACAAATGACATTGGATTCTCTTCTCCTTCTCAGGAGGACATAGTGCCAGTTCAGAGTTAAAACTTCGTTATTATTTACCTATGGCCGCCAAAGATCCCTCTCGCGAGGCGCACTTTCCTTCTATAGAGAAAAAGTATGGACACAAGATGTCTTATTGGTTCTCTGTAATGAAGGATCTAGAAGGTGCTAAATACCCAGAGCAGATTGCATTCCTTCGTGAAAACCATGGCTTTAGCCAAGCTCATGCAAATGCCCTAGTGATGTATTCCAGAGGATCACTTTCTGCCAGAAGGTTTAATACTCCTACACAGTTCTATCAATCAGTAGGTAAAGATCAAGCTAAAACAATGCGCGCAATCTTTAAAGCAATCACAACTAAATACCCACAAGCAGAGCTAGTCATTGCCTGGAATCAGCCAATGATCAAAATTGATGGCCATTACGTCTTTGGAGCAAGTGCTTCTAGCAAGCACATCCTCATCTCCCCATGGAGCGCTGATGTCATTGCAGCCTTTGCACCCAAGATGGCAGATCTTGTTGTGAAGAAGAAAACGATTGGTGTGCCAAACGATTGGGATGTTGATACTAAGTTGATTCTGGCGATGGTTAGGGCACGGTTAGCGGAGTGTAAATAGCTCTACTTTTTGATTGAGGCTAGTTTTTCTTCTACTTCGGGATATTGCGGCTCATCTACCAAAATCTTTTCTAGATCTTTTACTGCCATGGCTTTCTTACCCATGCGTGCATAGGTCTCTGCACGCTCAAAGAGAGCACGGTGTAACAGGGCCTCACTTCGATTTTTGCGCGCAAGAGAGCGCTTAAAGCACTCAACGGCGGCATCATTGAGAGATTTTTCCCGAAAAGCGATGCCACGCAAGATAAGCAACATGGCCGTGGCATCATCTTCATTATCAATATCTTCTGTGGTCTCAATAGCCTCATCATATTTTTTAGTGATGAGTTCAATATCTGCAATAGATATAGCTACCAACTGATCAGGAATCATTTCATCTAGAACTGCTAGAGCCTGATCATATTTCGCCTCACTTTGAAGCACTTCGGTATATATAAAACCGAGGGTTTGCGCGTTATAGATCTCATTGGTGGAGATTCCTCGTGTGATTTGAGCAGAAGGTGTAATACCTTTGAAATATTTGGATACTAATGGCTCATTAAAGACTGAAGCTCGATTACTCCATAGGTGCTTACCTAGTGCAAGGGCATCTATTTTAGTTTTATCATCAGTGACACCATGGAGAAAAGTAATCAAATCTGCGGCAGAGGCAAGCGAAGGGTGTTTTGCCTTTAAGGCCGCAGCTTTTTCAACTACTTCTACCGGAGTGTCCTTACTATCTGAGTTATAGATATCTAGAAGAAAGGCATTGAGATCCCTCTCCACTTTTCGTGCAAAGAGGCCCGGTGCCGGTGGTCCTGAAACTTCTTGACTCATCATCTCTTGTGCACTTGATCTAGTTGTGCGCCTTCCACTACTGAGAACTTCAACACTAGAGATTCCAGTGCCAGGAATCCCAGCAGAGATCGTGCGACGACCTTTTGAATTCATTGTGTAGTGAGCACCCCTCACACCCAGGGATACACCAATCGAATCCTTATTAAAGTTCAACCGAACTCCAGGAATGATCTTTAATGATCGGCGAAAGCGAAGGCTCATGCAAGAAATGTAACGCAGAGTAGTGACATAAAAGTAGCCCCACGCCTAGACCGTGAGGCCACTGATAGACGGAATGTTCGACGGGAATCGAACCCGCACCCAGCAGTTGGTAAAACTACTTATGCTGCCCTTACACCACGAACACCCGCGTGCGGATGATGTGGGAAATATGAAATTATCATTTATTAATAAGAACTATCTGTGGAAAACAGTAATGGCCCTGATTTCTCAAGGCCACCACCATCGAACACTCCAAGGCAAAATGACTTTGTCGTTCCGAGTTACCAGCTCGATCACTTAACCATTTTCTTGCAAAGCAAGACAAAGGAATTAAAGCAGAGTTTCGTCTTACGCAGAGTAGTTATTAGAGATCAAAGGAGAGTCTCACATCAACTCTCTGCCCTAGCTCTAACTTTTCGGGCAAACGAATAGCGTTCTTAATAGGAACTAAATAGGCACCATCTTTAGGTATGAGTGCGGTTTTCCATTGGGTTGTATTGATGGTGACATATGTATGTAGTACTCCCCAGCCATAGGTTTTAGCTGCTGCAATTGCTTTTATCTCTGCAGTGATATCTGGTGGAGTTTGAATGAAATAGAAAGGTGCAGGACCGCGCCACTCAATGAGCTCATTGGTAAAGCGCAGTTCCATGGGAAAAGTGTAAGGGTGAGCGTAAACGGCCGGGTTATCCACAATAAATCCCCCACACTTAAAATGAATATGACAGTGATGGGCGCTAAGTTATCTCCTGTGAAGAAAACTATCTCCATAATCCTTGCCCTACTAGTTATGGCACCAGCCTCTGCCATGGGCTCTGGAGATAAGTTCTCAGATTCTCAAACTGGACTTACCTACTCTGTTTATAAGCCAAGTAATACTCTGGGATTAAAAGCAACTAAGTTCTCACTGTTGACCTGCCAACCAGGTGAAGAAGAATGGATCTTTGTTCAATACGGCGGAACTATGCGCTACCTGCAAATCATGCAAACTATGGCTGGCGTTAAATGCTCAGATCCTGGATTATCTAAATATCTTAAGAGCGTTTTAGTCAATGGAATCAAAGCTAAGGTCTATGCCTACTGTGATCCCACTCAAATTTCAGCAGCTGCATTTAAAAGATGTGGAACTGAAGATATTGCACGTGTGGGTGGATATCTACTCTATACAACTCAAGCGATCAAGCCATATAGCGCAACTGAGATTCAAGTCCAAGGTTTTGGTGGAATTACCTATGCCCAACTGGTCGCTGTTGCAAAAGGTTTAAAGACAGTCAAAGCAAGTGGCAAACCTGTGGCAAGAGTTCTTCCACCAGTGATGATTGATCCCTTAACAACAACAGATGTTTCTGTGCGGGTGGGCAATTCAATTGTGTTAACTGTTACTGATCCAGCCAAATGGAGCGCTGAGGTAATAACCCCAGGAATAGTTGAATTTGTCCCAGGTGGAGACCAGGGGGGCTTTATCACCAATCCTGCTTTTAGAGCTCTATCAGCTGGTGCAACTACTGTGAAGCTCGTTAATTCAGATAATCCAACAAAGGTCTATCAATTAGAGATTACTGTGAATCAATAATATGGTGGGCATAAGGTGATGAGTTCTATTACTCTATGACCATGCAACGCCTTCGTTTATTTATCACCACTTTCTTGGTGGGTGTTATTGTAATTTTTGGACTCCAAGCATTTGCAGCCACTAGTACCGTGAAAGCAGGGGCTGCATGTTCGAAAATTGGCTCTACTTCTGTTGTTAAAACTTTAAAATACACATGTATTAAAAGCGGCAAAAAATTAATTTGGTCAAAAGGTGAGGTAGTACAAGTTGCTGGCCAAGATCTATCTCTTGTCACTCCAGCGTATGTTCCAATTCCACCTAGTGGTGGAAGCGATGAATATCGATGCTTCTTACTAGATCCAAAGTTTGTAAAAGAGACATTCGTAAAATCGGTAACAATTACTCCGGATAATTTGATGGTTTCTCATCACGGCATTTTGTATCGGGTATCGGCTGCTAATGTGCAAGCAACAAAGAGCTTGGACGAGCAGAGCGCACTCCCTGGTTGGTCATGTTTTGGAGATACTGGAATACCTGGCGCAACTGCCTTTACGCCGGCATCACCATCTAGCTGGATTTCTTTTTGGGCACCTGGAGGAAACTTTAAAACCTATCCAGAAGGTACGGGGATGAAGTTTGCCCAAGGCGATCAATTCATTCTGCAATCGCACTTCATGGTCATGCCTGGCCATACTGATAAAGAAAACCGAGCTTCGATGAGCGTTGCCCTCACTTATGCCAACTCTGCAGTTGCGGACTTAAAAACAATGCTAGTTGCTGCGCCTATTGAAGTTGCTTGTGGACCCAATGAAAGTGGGCCTTTGTGCATTCGTGCAAATGCATTAGCAGATCTTGCAAAGCGAACAAGTGATAAAGCTGCCCTTCAAGAGACAGGTTTATTGTTCATTTGTGGACAGAGCCTTAATCCAATGCCAAGTCCAATCTCAGAGTGCACACAGCGCATCAACTCCCCTATAACAATCTATGGCGCAACTGCGCACATGCATCAACTGGGTAAGAGCATCACAATCGTCTACACCAATGGATCCACCGGTGCTAGAACTGAAATCTCTTCTCGACCATTATGGAATTTTGATAATCAAAGCACTGATTGGCTTGCTAAGCCTATAACTGCAAATGCTGGAGATAGCATCACCGTGCGGTGCACATTTGATGTTGGGCTGCGCTCACAGTTACCACTCTATAAAAACTTATCTCCTAATTACATTGTCTGGGGTGAAGGTACCCGGGATGAGATGTGTTTAGGAATTGTTAATTACACAAATTAAAATTGCACTACCAATTAATAAGGTTGCAATCACACCGCAGGCAAAAACACCAATTCTTTGAGGCAAGCCGCCGATATTGCTCTCTTTATCCTCTTTTATATCCTTGAGCACATTCAGGAAATGAAATCCCACACCCAACAAAGATCCACCAGCTAAAACCCAAAGGGGTGGCGTGCGATCAACGGCAAAGTAAACCGATGCCGGTAAAGCAGCACATGCGACGGCATAAGGCAATGGTGAAAGTGGTGAGAACTTAAAGTGGAAGTTGTAGGCAATTCCACAGCCCACGCCTAACAAATACACACTGCCACCCTTTAATCCCAGTGGGCCAATCAGATTTGCGATTACTGCAATAGGAATAAAGATAAATGTTGTTCTGCGCAGCTTTTCTGGTGTGATTGTGCCGGCAACTAAAGGCTTATTAGTTCGATTATGTTTTACATCATCCCCATAGTCATAGAGATCATTGCTCCAGCCAATAATGAGCTGACCAAGAAAGACAGTGAAAGCAATGACATATGCCGGGCCTTCCCACCACAGTTGTACGCCAAGAAGAAAGGAAATAACTGTAATAAGCATGGTTGGCCCGAAGTGAGCCGCTTTCAGGTAAGCGCGAAGCGTTAACAATCGCATGCGCTATCAATGGCCTCTGATGGAGCAACATCCATTGCAGGACTTCTCCTAAAAAAGCCTGTTGGCTTTAAGTGAAAGCCCGTTCGCTCAACTGGCATGACTGGCCAATCCTCTGTGCGAGGAATGTGGTTAGTTCCAAATACGTGCCAGAGAACAACGTCAGTGTTTTCAATAGAGCGATTATTTTTAGTCCACTCAGGAAGACCTGCACCGCCCTCATGTTGGAATGGATAATCTCCTGCTGGGTAGCGCTCTGATTCAACGTTAGGTGTGACCCACAAGTGGCTATACATAAAGCCTGCACGCTTACCTAACACTGACTCTTTATGGGCAAGTGGATAGGTGGTGTGACCAGGAATTAATTTGTAACCAATTGAATGTCCCACATGATTTTTCTTATTAGGATTAATTACTTTCCAAAAACGAGACTTAATTGGATCAATTAAGCGTTGTGCTGCGCTCTCACTTTTAAGAACAGTCTCTCTTGTTTCATAGGCACCACCATAAGGATTCTTCTCCCCCACAGGGTGAGCAAATGATTCAATCTCAACAACTGAATTGTTAACACCATCAATCTCTAAATCCATACGAGCACACAAAATATGTTGGTGATATGGCGCCCACAAACCTGGTTCTAACTCTGTGGCCGATGGATGATGCGCTCCTGGCTTATCGGCCAAAGTTAAAACAATTCCAGTTAACTTTGCCTCAAACTCAATTGATCCATCTTGGTAGAAATACCAGAAGTAGCCGTATTCATAGTTATTGACCGTAACAATGGAGGATGCAACAAAGCGGCGGCCACGGCGCACTTCTGTGTGACCATCAACGTCTACGTGCTTCCAGAGAATTCCAAAGTCTTCTTCATGCATACAAATGGCGTTCTTTATCGTGCGAACGGTGCCATCACCTTCAGTAACAGCTGCATCCAAATACACAATCTCGCCTAGGCAATCACAGCCTAAAGTTAAGGAGTTAGTGAAGTTACCTAAACCAAACTCTCCTGTGTCAAAGGCGTTCTTTCGGTAAGCACCTTGTGCTGGGTCACCGTAGGGAATAACTAACTCTGCAATGGATAAGCGGTGAGCAATCTTTCGTGACTTTCCCTCATCAGAAAAATTCACATCATGGATTACTAAACCTTCTCGCTGATCAAAGCCAATACGAAATGACCAACGCTCCCACTTGATATTCCAGCCTTGCACTTCAAATGAAGGACCATCTGGTTGGTGAATCATCAATTCCTTAAGCGCTACGGTGCCACCGGTTTGAGATTGCCGATATGGCCCAGGTGTCTGTGGAATAGGCACATCAGCATTATCTTCAAGGCCAACTACTTCTTCAGCATCGATATCAACGATTGCATGCAGACCATGAATGGGGTGAGCATAAAAGTTGGCATCCGGTGTTGGCTGATGCCACATCGGTGTCCAAATAAGTCTGCGACCATCATCTAAGTGCGCTGGAATTTGTGCACCGATTGGCCAAGTCTCCATGTGAACTGTTGCGATGTCTTTGATACCACGGCGAGCAAGTGCCTCTTGAACTGATTTGTCTTTGCGCACCACATCTAGCGCAACTGCAGATTCAACAACACTCACTGGAGATTTAGCTCCAGGAATCTCTTTGAACTCTTTTGCCTTACCTTCGGTAGTGATTAGACCTTCACTTACAACTGCCCTTTTACGATCCCAGATTGTTACGCGGGCCGTGCGATCAAGTTTTGAGCCAGATGCTAACTCTGCCTTAGTTGGCTCATGTAGTTGCAACATTGCAAAAAGGTGATGGTCTTGAAGGTTCCAAGCTTTTCTAGAGTGAGCAACTATTAACTCTTGCTCACTATGGCTAAGTGGATCTAGCGGATGCTGAAACGACATTGGGTGAGTATACGTGGGCTTAATTAACTTGGCAGATATTGCTTAGCCTGACCACCGCGGGCGAAAGCAAGAAGGGTCAAGTTAAATTCTGCAGCTAATTCAACGGCCAAAGAAGTTGGTGCACTGACCCCTACTAATGCCGAAATTCCTGCACAGACCGCCTTTTGCACTAATTCATAACCAACACGGCCAGAGACAACTAAAGTCCAATCAACTAACGGCAGCTTCTTATCCATCAGCGCTGCCCCAATTACTTTATCGACTGCGTTATGTCGTCCAACATCTTCTCTCACCCATACTGCAACACCTTGGGGATTAACTAAAGCTGCAGCATGTAGTCCGCCTGTTTTTTCAAAGATCTTCTGGCGACCATCTAGGAGCTCTGTCATCTGTGCCAACTCTTGAATACTGTGTTTAGCCTTTTCTACCTTCTTCACGCCGCGCTTATGTAGATCACTGATGTTTGTAGATCCGCACACACCACACGCTGATGTAATGGTGAAGCGTCGCTCAAGAATGCGAACAGCTTCTTCGGCATTTTCTGCCACTTCTGCAATAACAACATTGGCACGCTGTCGCAGGGAGAGTGATTTATCTGCACACACCTTTACTGAAATTAACTCATCAGCAGATTTGAGAAATCCTTCTCCCCACAAAAACCCTGCAGCTAGTTCTAAGTCAGCTCCTGGCGTGCGCATGGTGATACCTAGTTGATCTTGACTTGCACCCCTCTTAATTCGAATCTCGAGCGGCTCTTCAACAACTACTGAATCTGAAGACGTGACATCGCTGTCAGTCTTTTGAACTTTTACTCGCGCAACAGATGATGGCGCGAGCTCATCACTTGGCATGGCGATAGAACTCGATATTTTCAGCAGGCAGTGGAGTTTTACCTAAAATTAAATCAGCTGCCTTCTCAGCAACCATCATTACTGGTGCATAGATATTTCCATTAGTCACATATGGGAAAACAGATGCATCACAGACGCGAAGTCCTTCGACACCATGGACTTTCATAGTCTTTGGATCAACGACAGACATTGCATCGGTGCCCATCTTGGCTGTGCAAGAAGGGTGCAGGGCGGTCTCTGCATCTTTTCTTACCCACTCTAAAATCTCTTCATCAGTTGAAACAGATGCTCCAGGTGATGATTCACCAGCATTGAAATCATTCATGGCTGGCTGAGTCAAAATGTTTCGCGCAGTTTTAACTGCCTCAATCCATTCACGGCGATCTTGATCGGTGGAAAGATAGTTAAATTGAATGGCAGGCTTTTCAAATGGGTTGGTGCTCTTAATCTTTAGCCAGCCGCGGGCATCTGAATACATAGGCCCCACGTGGACTTGATAGCCATGACCACGAGTATCGCCCGTGCCGTCATAGCGAATAGCAAGTGGCAGGAAGTGAAACATTAAGTTGGGATAGGCGACATCTTCATTACTGCGTGTAAAGCCGCCGGCTTCAAATTGGTTGGTAGCACCTGGTCCTTTTCTAAAGAACAACCATGCAGCGCCGATAAATGGACGGCGCCAGAACTGAGTAATGGGTTGTTGTGTGACAGGTTGCTTGCACTTGTATTGAACATAGACCTCAAGGTGATCCTGCAGATTTGCACCCACACCAGGCAAGTCCTTAACAACTTTAATGCCAAGTTTTTCTAGATCTTCCTTCTTGCCAACACCTGATAGCTGCAAGATCTGCGGAGTATTAATAGATCCACCAGATAAAACAACTTCACGTGAGGTAAAGACATGCTTCTTGCCACGGATAACTACTTCAACACCGGTAGCAGTTGTGCCCTCAAATAAAACCTTAGTCACATGCGCGCGAGTTTTAACAGTTAAGTTCTTGCGCTTCATCACCGGATATAGATATGCGCGGGATGCACTTAATCTGCGACCGCGATAAACGTTTCTATCAAAGGCAGCAAAACCCTCTTGGCGATAGCCATTAACGTCATCGGTGCGTGGGTAACCAGCTTGCTCAGTTGCTTTAAAGAATGCGGCAAAGAGTGGTCCCTTACTTGGTCCGCGCTCTAATTTAAGTGGGCCACTATCTCCGCGAAAAGGAGATTTAGGATCTGCTAAACAGTTCTCCATCTTTTTAAAATATGGCAAGCAGTGCGCATAATCCCAATTAGCCATTCCTTGATCTTTAGACCAACGCTCATAATCCATTGCATTTCCGCGCTGCCAGATCTGACCATTGATGGATGAAGATCCACCTAATACTTTGCCACGTGCATGATAAATACGGCGATTATTCATATGTGGTTCTGGCTCTGATTCATACATCCAGTCGTAGTACTTGCTGCCAATTGGAAAAGCTAGGGCTGCTGGCATATGAATGAAAACATCCCAGATCCAATCACGCCGTCCAGCTTCAAGGACGAGAACTTTGTGGTCGGGATTCTCACTTAAACGATTAGCTAATGCGCAGCCCGCTGATCCACCACCAACGATGATGTAGTCATATTGCGCGCTCATGGCCGGAAGTCTACTAATAAAACAAGGCCCTTACTTAGTCAATTACACCAAGTAAGGGCCTTGCTTCTTAGACTGTTTTTACTTACCTAGCCATGAATTAACAGTGGCAGTGTTAGCAGCAATCCACTTCTTAGCTGCTTCTTCTGCTGTCATTCCGCCTTCTAGGTCTGCCGCAACACCGTTCTGATCAGCATTAGTCCACTTGAAGTTCTTAACAAGTGAAGTAAATGGATCATTTGCATCATTGAGCTTCTTTGAGATCAATTTGATGAGTGGTGTTGATGGGTAGTCGGTTAGTCCGCTTGCCTTTGCTGGATCGCTCCAGTCATTAGCAGGGAAATTAACACGGGCTGCTTCAAGTGTTGGAAGCTTGGAGTGAAGTGTCCAAGGCTGCCATGCATAACCAATGAATGGAGTCTTATTCTTTTCTGCATTCAAGAAGCCATCAACAAGAGCAGCTTCTGAACCTGAGAAAATAACTTTGAAGTTCAACTTGTTAGCAGCAACCATCTTTTCACCGATTGTTGTGTAACCAGCTGGGCCTTCAAACCATGCACCCTTGCCACCTGAATCTGCAGTCTTAAATAGAGCTGCATACTTGTTCAAGTTCTTTGAGTCTGTAATGTCTGGATACTTTTCAACCATCCATGGAGCGACATACATACCGATAATTCCAATATTTCCGTTTTCGCCAGCTTCAACTACAGCTCCGCGATCAGTCCAATCCTTCCAACGTCCGCCGCCCCAATCTTCGATTACTACATCGATTGTTCCAGCTTCCATTGCATCATATGTTGTTGGACCCTCATCCAGAGTTGTCTGAGTGATTGTGCAACCCAATTCTTGCTTTGCTACTTCTGCAACTACTTGAGCTGAAGCTGTGTAACCGCCCCATGCGTGCATTGCAATTGCCCAAGAACCACAGTCTCCTGAGGCTCCGCCTGCAGAATCGTTAACGCTCTTGCTGCAACCTGACAAAATCAGCGCTGCTGCAATTACGACAGTAACGATTGCCGAACGGCGACCGAATAGTGATTTCATTAACCCTCCTAAAGAGTTATAAGTTTTGCCCATAGCCTAAGGCGCAGATGAGCCAAGGGCTAGTGATTAAGGGGGTTATTTCGTGGTGTTTATGAGGAGCGACGGGCGCCGGCTTGCATTATCCGGTCAAAAATAACACCAAGCAGCAAAATAGCTGCGCCTGCAATAAGACCCTTTCCTTGCAGCTCTGGCTTGGAGTTTCCAACGATTACTAAGTAGCCAAGGCCGCCAGCTCCCACAAAGCCACCAATAACTACTACAGCCAAGACATAGATCAAGCCTTGGTTAGTTGCAAGCAAAATAGTTTTCTTAGCAGCAGGAAGTTGCACCTTGGTAATAATCTGGCGCGTTGTTGAACCTGCAGCAGTTGCTGCTTCAACGAGTGAGTGTGGAACTGCTCTTATTCCTTCGCAAACGATTTTCACAACCACAGGAATTGCATAAACAATGCCTGTGGCAATTGCTGTAAATCGAGTTGGGCCAAATAAGCCCAGCATTGGAACTAAATAAACAAATGCAGGAAGTGTCTGTCCGGCATCAAGAAATGGACGAAGTACTCGCTCAGCTCGATCATTGCGTCCAGTCCAAATACCTAGTGCAATTCCAACTATCATCGTGAGTAAACACCCAACAATTGTCTGGGTAAGGGTGAGCATTGCTTCATACCAAAGTCCTGAGACAACAATTGCCATTGCCAGAACAAATGCCAAAATCGCAGTTCGGACTCCACCAATTATGAGGGCAAGAGCCACAATCATCGCAACGGTTACATACCAAGGTGAAGCCGATAGTTGAGATTCCAAAGGATTGAGGATGGAATAGGAAATCAAGTCCTTAAAACCAACAGTAAATATGGTTAGGTTTTCTAAGATCCATCCGGTTGCGTTGTTAGTAACTTTTGCAACTTGCGGAGCAATGGTGACTTCTTTTGGCCATACTGCCGCCCAAAGCATTGTGCGAGATAGAAACACTGAAATTACAGCTAGTACTGCGCTGACAATGAGAGTGATTCGCTTAATTTTAATCTGCTTTTCAGTCGGTGGAATAAAAGAGTCCTGACGCTTAGCCGCAGCACTTGTGCTGCGATCGAGCAAAATAGCTAAGAAAACTACAGCAAATCCAGCAACAAAGCCCTGCCCAACGTTTCGAATAATCAAAGCTTCAATAACTGGTTTGCCCAGACCAGGAGCTCCGATAAGTGCAGCAACTACAACGAAGGAAACAGCAGCCATAACAGTTTGATTAATTCCCAAGACAATCATCTGCTTAGCCATAGGGATTTGAACTTTTGTCAGAGTCTGCTTTTGTGTTGAGCCCATTGATTCTGCAGCTTCAATCGGAGATTGATTCAAGTTTCTAATTGCATGGCTAGTAATGCGAATTGCGATTGGAATGGAGTAAATCATCGTTGCGATTGTTGCTGAGGCCGCACCGATCATAAAGACCAGTGCTATTGGTGCCATATAAACAAGGGTTGGCAAAATTTGTGCTAAATCTAGAAAGGGCGTAACAATTTTTAATACGCGATCGGATAGACCTGCCCAAATACCTAGTGGAATTCCTACCGCCAATGAAAGTAGTACTGCAGCCAGTGTCATTGCAATGGAGTCCATGGTGAACTGCCACATTCCCAGCGCGCCGCATGCAAGTAAGAGTGAGACCGATAACAACGCAGTTCGCCATTGACTTGTTGCATAAACGGCAAAAGCAATTAGTCCAACGACGCCTAACCAACCAATGACTGGAATAACTGAGTTAGGTGCTGGAACTGCGATGAGATTTCTTATCACCTGAACAAAGCCATCAATTGCTCCGCGAATAGGATTGAAGAAATAGATGAAAGCCGGGCTTTCGGTTCGATTTCCGCGTAGGTCAAGTGCTTTTTGTCCAACAAAACTAGTAAAAGAAGTGTTTTCATAGGTGTCTATTTGCAAAGTATTTTTGCCATGTAATAAACGACCCAGCAAAATCCAAACAGTTACTGAGGCTAAAAGAAGATAGGACTTACGAACCTTCATTAAGCGCCACCAGAAATTAACCGCAATACATCCTCGCTAGAGACAATTCCTAGTGCGGTGCCATTGTCATTGACCCGTACTGGTTTATGGGACTGCAGTATTACTTGGGCGGCTTCGCGAATGATGGTGTTAGAGGCAAGTTCTGGTCCATCAGTTGCCTCGCCAGGCTCGGCTTTTCTAGCTAAGTGCTTAAGAGTAAGGACGTGTGACTTAGCAATATCGCGCACGAAGTTAGCAACGTATTCATCTGCAGGGTTAGCTACAAGATCCTCTGGAGTTCCGATTTGAACAATCGCACCATCACGCATGATTGCAATGCGATCTCCTACTTTTACTGCCTCAGATAGATCATGAGTAATAAAGACCATTGTCTTACCCAGCTCGTGGTGCAATCGGATAACTTCTTGCTGCATATCACGGCGAATGAGTGGATCAAGGGCTGAGAAAGGTTCATCTAAGAAAAGAACTTGTGGATCTACTGCCAATGCACGAGCCAAACCAACGCGCTGCTGCATGCCGCCAGAGAGTTGTTCAGGGTAGGCATGTGAATAGCCTTGCAAGCCAACAAGTTCAATTACTTCATTGGCGCGCTTGTGCCGATCGGCTTTGTTAACGCCATTAATTTCAAGTGAGTAAGCGATGTTGTCAATAACATTGCGGTGAGGCAATAAACCAAAGTGTTGGAAAACCATAGAGAAACGAGTCTTGCGGAGCTCGCGCAGACGGGCATTATCAACTTTTAAAATGTCTTCGCCTTCAAAAGTCATTGAACCTTGGGTTGGTTCAACCAATCGAGTCATACAGCGGACAAGAGTTGATTTACCAGATCCAGAAAGACCCATAACAACGAATACTTCTCCTGGGGCAACATCAAATGAAACATCGCGAACGGCAATAGTGTTACCGGTTTGTGCGCGAAGTTCTGAACGAGAAAGGTCTACAAGTGGTGAGCCGACTACCTTGTCAGCATTGGCGCCAAATACTTTCCAGAGATTCTTTACAGAAATCATTGGTGCCCCAGAAGCCATTTATCCTTCTCCCCCATCTGAAAACCAGCCAGATTTACTAGGAGCATTGTTGGTCCAAATGTGTTTGATTTCAAGGTATTCGCTCAAACCATGCTCACCTAATTCACGGCCGATGCCAGATTGCTTGTATCCGCCCCACTCAGCAGCTGGCTTATATGGACCAAAGTCATTGACCCAGATTGTTCCGTGGCGAAGTGCACTTGCAACGCGGGCAGCTTTGTCTGCATCCTTTGACCACACGCCACCAGAGAGTCCAAATGGTGTGTCATTGCCAATTGCTACTGCTTCTTTTTCACTATCAAATACTTCAACGGTCATTACTGGACCAAAAGATTCTTCTTGAACACAAAACATCTTTGTTGTGCAGTTATCTAGAACTGTTGGCAGGAAATACCAGCCCTTTGCATGCTCGTTTTTTTCACTTCGCTTTCCACCAACTAATAAAGTTGCACCTTCAGCAATACCGGCTTGAACATACTTAGTAACACCGTCTAGGTGTGACTTACTAATAAGTGGTCCAGTCTCTGCGCTTAAATCATCCGGTCCACCCATACGAATCTGAGCCGCTCTGCGCACAATCTCTGTAACTACACGATCATGAATAGAGCGCTCAACAATCAAACGTGTTCCAGCAGAACAGACTTGGCCTGAGTGCAAAAACGCCGCGGTTACTGCGTTATCAATTGCTGCATCAATATCTGCATCAGCAAAAATAATATGTGGGTTCTTTCCACCTAGCTCTAGAGCTAAGCGCTTCACGGTTGAAACTGCTGCTTTCATAATTGTTTGACCAGTGTTGAGGCCGCCAGTGAAGGAAACCATGTCGACTCGTGGATCATTAATTAAATGGTGGCCAACTACAGAGCCTGGACCTAGTACTAAGTTTGCAACACCTTTAGGTGTGCCAGCCTCTTCGATGGCATGCATAAGTGCAATTGCACTTTGTGGAGTTAATTCAGAAGGTTTAACAATGAATGAGCATCCAGCAACTAAGGCCGGTGCAACTTTCCACGCAATTTGTAATAGCGGGTAGTTCCAAGGACCAATCAGAGAACACACACCTAAAGGTTCATGAACGATGCGGCTATTCACGTGAGAAATACCCACATCTACAACGCGATCATGTTGCTTTAAACCAAGGCCAGCAAAATGGCGGAATGTAGCGATGACATCTGCAATGTCATATTCAGCTTCAACAATACGCTTTCCTGTGTCATCGCTTTCCTTTTTTGCAATTGCTTTTAAATCACGTTCAAGAATGTCGGCAACCTTTGCAACTAATGCACCGCGCTGCTCAAAGCTCCATGATGTGAAGATGCCTGAATCAAAAGATATGCGGGCAGCGGTGATGGCATCTAAAACGTCATCTTGTGTGGCCTGTGAGACGGTTGCAACAACGCTTTGATCATGCGGGCTGTGCACATCGTGTGCCCCACCATCTGATGCGCTTTTCCAAGCACCATCGATATAGAGCGTTGCGACCATTTACTTAATCTAGTTCGCTCTTGCGCTTTGCCACAAACTCATCTAGCTCTTGCTTCATACGTGCATCCATCTCTGGTTGCACATACTCTTCAAGCTTCTTGATATAAATCTCTGAGGCGCGTGCCTTTGTGTCCTTTGCTCCAAGTCGCATCCAGCGCTCATAGTTATCGCTATTTGTTAAAAATGGGCGGTAGAAACAGTCACGGAAGCGCTCCATAGTGTGGGCAGCTCCTAGGAAGTGGCCACCATGGCCGACTTCAACGTGAGCATCAAAGGCGAGAGATTCAACGTTAAATTCAAGTGGAGTGAACTCAGTCATCAGCGATTGAAGGATTTCGATATCAACAACGAACTTCTCGTAGCAAGAAACAAGACCGCCCTCTAACCAGCCAGCTGTGTGCATAACCCAGTTAGTGCCAGAGAGAAATGTTGGCATCATCGTCATCATTGTTTGATAAGCAGATTGAGCATCAACTGTTTGCGATGAGTTCAAACCGCCGCCTCCACGGAATGGAAGGTTAAAGCTACGTGCAATCTGGCCAGTACACAGCAGGCCAATACCTGACTCAGGAGTACCAAATTGTGGTGAACCTGACTGCATATCAATGTTGGAAAGAAATGAACCAAAGACAATTGGGCATCCTGGATTAAGAGTTTGAGCAAGTGCAATTCCGGTGAGAGCTTCAGCAATTTGCTGTGCAAGTGTTGCTGGAATTGTTACTGGGCTCATTGCACCCATCAATAGGAATGGTGTGACTACAACTGGCTGTCCTGCAAGAACGTATTCGCGCAATGAATCAAGCATGCGATCATCCCAGCGAAGCGGTGAATTACAGTTAATCAATGAAATTAACGCTGGAGTATCTTCAATTGATTTGCGACCACCGAAGATAATCTCAGACATTGCAATAACATCTTTTGCATTCTGCGCCGTTACAACGTTACCCATAAAAAACTTATCGGTCAGAGTTGCCGCGGCATATGCCATATCTAAGTGGCGTGAATCAAGTGAGAGATCATTAGGCTCACAGACAACACCGCCGACGCTATCTAATGCGTCATAGCTTTGCGCTAACTTACAAAAATTCTCATAATCCTTAAAAGTCGCATCGCGACGAACATCGCCTTCGCGAACAAATGGTGGGCCATACACACCACCGAAGACCATGGAGTCTCCACCGATTTGAACATTGTTCTTTGGATTACGTGCCTGCAGGTTGAACTGGCTTGGAGCCTTAGCAACTTGCTTCAAGATCCATTCGGGATCAAATTTAACGTTATCGCCTTCTACAGTCTGACCGTTTTCGCGCAATAGATCGATTGCCCAAGGGCTCATGAACTCAATACCGATTTCAGAGACGATGCGTTTCCAACCAAGGGTCAGCGTTGCCATCGATTCTTCGCTCAAGATTTCATAGCGGGGCATCTTGTTAATAAAGCTCACGGTTAATTCCTTACCTGTAGTAGTAGTTCGATATTAATAGCGTTGTGGCGCTATTGACCTCGAACACGCACGAGAATACTCTTAAGTTATGGAACTATGGTTCCATATAGTGAAACCTTCTAAGGGGGTGTGAGATGGCCGAACTTCATAGCGGCACGCAAGCAATTGATCGTGCGTCTTCGCTCTTAATTCACATTTTGGAATCACAGACTCCTCCTCTTCTTACTGAACTTGCACGCATCTACGGATTACCAAAGAGCACGACCTCTCGAATCTTAAGTGCACTTGAACGGCAAGGATTATTGCTGCGCGATCGAAATGGTGCCTACATCGCGGGTTCAGTTCTCACACAATTTGCACGTGGACAAAACCATGACTCGATTCTTGTTGCACGCATGCACTCAATTTTAGAAGTTCTAGCTAATAGAACTGGTGAGACAGCTAACTTGGCAGTTGCAGGTAACGGGGACCTTAAGTTAATCGACCAAGTAGATGGTCAATACCTATTATCTGCCACGAATTGGGTTGGTAAGTCTGTTCCCTATCACGCATCAGCACTTGGCAAAGTTTTACTTGCATATGCAACAGTGAGTATTCCTGCAGGTCGTTTAGAAAAGCGCACATCAAAGACCATTACATCTCGAACCAAACTTCTAGAAGAGTTAGAGGTTGTGCGCAAGAAGGGCTACGCCCTCATCATTGATGAGTTAGAAGAAGGTTTAGTAGCAGTAGCAGCACCCATCCGCGAGCACGATGGCCGCGTAGTTGGTGCAATTTCAGTTTCTGGTCCATCAACACGATTGACTCAGAAAGATCTCATCAAGATCGGTGGCATGATTATTGATGAAATCGCAACACTTCAAGCAAACCACGATGGAAAGATAGGTGCGGCATGACACATGACGAGATTATCAAAGCTCTCTTTGACGAAACCCTTGTCGGAAATGCTCCAGCAGTTCTCGAACTGACCAACCAAGGCATTGCAGATGGAATGACGCCTGGCGCCATTCTCTTTGATGCACTGATTCCAGCATTGGAAGAAGTTGGTGCACGTTTTGAGCGCGGAGATTTCTTCGTTCCAGAAATGCTTATTTCAGGAAAGGCAATGTCGGGAGCACTCAACGTGCTGCGCCCATTGCTAGCTGAAACTGGTGCTGAGACTGTTGGAACGTTCTTGATGGGCACAGTGAAGGGTGACGTGCACGATATTGGTAAGAACCTAGTAAATATCATGCTCGAAGGTGCTGGTTTTGACGTAATTGATCTAGGTGTACAAGTTCCGCCTGAGAAGTTTGTTGCCGCAATTATTGAGCACAAGCCAGACATCGTTGGAATGTCTGCGTTCTTAACAACAACAATGCCAATGTTTAAGGTCAATATTCATGAAATTACTAAGGCTGGTCTGCGCGACCAAGTAATCATCATGGTTGGTGGAGCACCTGTTACTCAGGAATATGCCGATGTAGTAGGAGCTGATGGTTTTGCTGCAGATGCATCTACAGCGGTGCGTATTGCCAAGGATCTGATTGCTAAAAAGCGCGCTACGGTTTCTGCATAAGGTTCTACTGTGTTAAAAAAACTTCTACCTTTTGTTGAGCATGCGATAAAGAAGCCCGTGTGGGATTGCCGCATGTGTGGACAGTGCGTGCTGCACTCAACAGGTATGACATGTCCAATGACATGTCCAAAGACTCTTCGTAACGGACCTTGTGGTGGTGTTCGCGAAAACGGTAATTGTGAAGTTATTCCAGATATGCAATGTGTATGGCTTAAGGCGTATGAGCGCAAAGTCTTTTTGCCTTTGCCAACGGTATGGAAAGACCACTTCAACGAACTACGTCCTCCAGTAGATATGCGTCTCCAAGGAACTTCATCGTGGATTAACTTGGTAACAAAGCGCGATCAGCAAACTCCTGCCGGTTGGTCAACTACTGATAGTGATCACTAATGTCTGCACTTAGAGAGAAGTTAGAAAACACCGCTGAAAATGTTTTCACTGCCGAGTTTCCATCTATTGATGGAGGAGGAATGGATGCAGTTGCACGGGATGCGGCCCGTTTAGCACCATGGTTTGTTGCTGTTAATGCAACTGATAACCCAGCAGCACATGCCCATGCATCAAATACTGCAACTGCAATTGCCATGAAAATGCATGGAATTGAACCCATCATGCAGATTGTTTGCCGTGATAAGAACCGTATTGCAATCCAATCTGACCTTATGGGTGGTGCTCTTCACGGAATTGAAAATATCTCACTTCTTACTGGAGATGACGTAACAGCAGGAGATGAGCCTGAGGCTCGTCGCGTATTCGATATCGACAGCACGCAAGCCATAAATATCACAAGAATCATGGCCACAGGTAAGTACTTATCGGGCCGAGAAATAAAGCCAGCCCCAAATTTTTATATTGGCGCTGTTGAAAACGCCGCCGCTCCCCCATTTGAATATCGAATTGAGCGCGCACTCAAGAAGCACCGGGCTGGTGCAGCCTTCTTGCAACTACAAATCTGCTATCACCCAGATCGACTTGAAGCTTTTTGCAAAGGTGTTGCAAAAATCGCACCAAACTTAAAGCTGATTCCAACTGTGCTC
This sequence comes from Actinobacteria bacterium IMCC19121, assembly GCA_002284895.1. Lineage (GTDB taxonomy): Bacteria > Actinomycetota > Actinomycetes > Nanopelagicales > Nanopelagicaceae > Planktophila. The sequence continues at coordinate 796,555 of CP015605.1, read as the reverse complement.
TTACTTAAGAGCTCAAAGACGCTTAATTTTATGCAAGAGAAAATATCAGGTATCGATGTGCCGAAAGACACAATCGCCCGCGTTGCTAGCGCAGCCAATGGCACCAAAGAGGCCTACGATATGACCCTCGAGCTCGCTCAACATGCATTAACCCTTCCCGGAGTACGCGGTCTTCATGTCACAGATTTTCGTCATGATGATTCATTAGGTCAATTTATGTCCGATCTTGGACAAAAACCAAGAAACTAACTAGGAGCCACTATGCACACAGTTCTGACCTCCCCTGGCAAAACCGTAACCATCGGCCATGACCAGCCATTTTGCATCATCGGTGAGCGTATTAATCCAACAGGACGAAAGAAGTTCCAAGAACAACTGCGAGCTGGTGATTTATCGGCGATCGAAAAAGATGTTGCAGCACAAGTTGCTGGTGGCGCTGATGTTCTAGATGTGAATATGGGTGTTCCACTAACAGATGAACCAGAACTGCTGAGAAAAGCAATTAATTTGGTTCAATCACTTACAGACCTTCCTGTGTGTATTGACTCATCAGTTATCGAAGCCCTTCAAGCAGGCCTTGAGACCTATCAAGGTAAAGCACTTGTTAACAGCGTTACGGGTGAAGATGATCGAATGGAACTAGTGCTCCCTTTGATCAAAAAGCACGGCGCAGCAATTATTGCGCTGCCAAACGATGAAACTGGCATTCCAGCAACTGCTGCCGAGCGCATGGTTGTTCTTGAAAAAATTGTTCGCACAGTTGAAAAGCATGGTATTCCTCTAGAGGATCTTGTCATTGATCCACTTGCTATGACTGTTGGCGCAGATCCAGAAGCAGTAAAACACACATTGGAGACTATCTATTTAATCCGTGAAAAGTACGGCCTAAATATGACTCTAGGTGCATCAAATATCTCATTTGGTCTTCCACATCGCCATGCACTTAACGCAGCCTTTTTACCTGCTGCAATGGCAATGGGATTAACAAGTGCGGTCATGGATTCGCGCACGCCTGCCATCGTTGAGTCAGTTCGTGCTGCAGACTTGCTCCTTGGTCTTGATCCTTGGGGAACTAATTGGATTATGCGCTACCGCGCAATGGAGGCAGCAAAAGCTGCCGCTGAAGGGAACTAGGTATTAGTAAAAAAGAGTTAGACCCATCTCTCATACCAACACATGACGGTACTGGGCGAGTCAAGCTTGCCTTCACATCCCTTGAAAAAGATGGTTCTATCGGTTCTCAAAAGACAATTACCGTTCCAACAGGAGTAAGTGCATTTGATGCTGCTTCTTGGAATGGAATTGCAATTGATTCAACCTGTGGCGGATATGGCACTTGCAAGAAATGTCGCATCAAAGTAACAGATGGCGACGTTGAACCATCTAAGTTAGATTTTCGCGCATTTACTGAAAGTGAAATCAAAGATGGTTGGCGTCTGGCATGTCTTGTGCGCACAGCAAAAGATATTTCCGTCGATGTTCCAGCTCTCACCACTCGTCCTAAGGCTGCAACTGTGGGCGTAGGTCGTCAAGTTATTTTGCGTCCAGCAGTCCAAAAACGCTACATCGAATTGGAAGAGCCATCTCTATCTGATCAACGTACTGACATTGTGCGCATCTTTGATGCAGTTGATGACATTGAAGCCAGTGCAAGCCTTGCCTCGATGAGAGAACTCCCTCGCATTCTGCGCGCAGCTAATTACAAAGTAACTGCCGTCTTTGTGGATCAAGATTTTCTTGGCATTGAAGCTGGTGACACAACAAATGTTCGATACGGCATTGCCTATGACTTAGGCACAACCACAGTTGTTGCAACTTTGCTTGATCTCAATACTGGAACTCCGGTGGCAGTTAAATCAATGCTCAATAAGCAGCAACCTTTTGGCGCAGATGTCATCACGCGCATAAGCGCAACAATGCTTGATCCTGATGCATTAGCCAAATTAAGTGGATTAGCCCAAGAAACCCTTAATCAGCTGACTCAAGAAGTCTGTGTTGAAGCCGGCGTTAATCCCCACCATGTTTATGAATTAGCTATCGCAGGCAATGCCACTATGACTCAGCTTCTCCTTGGTATTGATCCAGAACCTCTAGGCGTTGCTCCATTTATTATGGCAAGTGCTGATTATCCAAACATTGATGTGAAAGAGATTGGCATTGCAGTTCATCCACTTGCAAAGGCAGTAATCATGCCGTCTCTTGGTGCATACGTTGGTGGTGACATCATTGCTGGCGCACTTGCCTCTGGAATGGATCGCGATAAGCGCCTGCGCTTGTTTATCGATGTTGGCACAAACTGTGAAATTGTTTTAGGTGATGGTGACAAGATTCTTGCAACTGCTGCCCCGGCTGGTCCTGCCTTTGAAGCTGCCAGTATTAAGTGTGGCGTGAGAGCAGCATCTGGTGCCATTGAAACTATTAAAGTCGTCGATGGTGAATTAGAAATTGGAACTATTGATGATGCTCCAGCAATTGGCATCTGTGGTTCAGGTTTAGTAGATGCATGTGCATCTCTTGTTCAAGTTGGCTTACTTGATCACTCAGGCAAGTTTGTTAGTGATGAGGTTGCGCTAACTATTTCGCCAAAGCTTGCAAGTCGCTTAGTTACTCGCGAAGGTGAGCGTGTCTTTGTTCTAACGTGGAGTAAAGAAGTTGGCGATTTATCTGATTGTGTCTTTTTAACTCAGCGTGATGTGCGAGAACTCCAGTTTGCCAAGGCAGCTATTGCCACAGGTTGGGCGCTACTGCTTGAAGAGTTCGGTGTGAAGGAATCTGAAATCCAGCAAGTGCTACTTGCAGGCTCCTTTGGTTCTTACCTTTCACCTTCATCTGCCGTAAAGATTGGTTTAGTGCCAAAGCTTTCAGTCATGCGCATTATGTCGGCAGGAAACGTTGCAGGAGAAGGTGCCAAGATGGTTTTGCTATCTGCCCAAGAGCGCCATGGTGCACAAGCACTCCTTGAAGAAATTGACTACATAGAACTATCTGATCGTGAAGACTTCAACGACAAGTTCGTTGAGCGCTTAGCTTTTCCTGCATGAGCGTTGGCGTAGTTGCATGCGGGGCACTAGCCACCCATATTGCCGATATTGCAGCGGCAGAATCACTTGATATCACTATCTATCCCCTTCCCCCACTGCTTCATAACCGTCCAGAAAAGATTGCTGGTGAGGTTGATTCACTATTAAATGAGATTAAAGACAAGCATTCAAAGTGTGCAGTTGCATATGCCGATTGTGGAACCTATGGCGCACTCGATAAGGTCATTGCAACCCATGGTGTGAAGCGGTTGGGTGGAAACCATTGCTATGACATCTTTGCAGGTGCAAAGAAAATTGAAGAAATCATGGAATCAGATGCTGGCACATACTTCTTAACTGATTTCCTCGTGAAATCTTTTCATAGAAGTGTCATGGTTGAGCTAGGTTTAGATAAGCGGCCAGAGCTGCGCGATGATTACTTCAAGAACTACTCACGTGTGATCTGGTTGGCTCAGCAACCTAATAAGGAGTTGGAAGAGTTAGCTCAGCAAGCAGCTAAAAGTATTGGTTTGCCTCTAGAGATTCAAAACGTTGGTTATGGTCAGTTATCTGAGCAGGTTAAAGAACTACTTAGCAACTAACATCACTTCAAGAGCCTTTTGGGCTATTGGTGAAAGCAATGACTTGTCTACATCTTTGTGTAAACGCTCAATCATTACAGGAGTCCAGAACTGAACGATGTGGTGGGCAACTTTGACTTCAGGTGCATCAGTTGCTGGGAAGTTTGCTGCAATCTGATTGACCATGCGAATGATGGATGCGAGTTGAACATCTCCATCAATATGGGTCTCTACCATCGCACCAGGTCCTTGCGCACTTGGCGTAATTTCAACTGCAGTTACTTTGTATTCAGGACAATTCGTTGCCCAGTCAGAGAAATCTGTTGTAATGACGTTTGCGCCACTTTCTGGGAAGTGGAAAGTTGTGTAAACAACTCCTGCAGGAACTTCATCTGTAATTCGAGCTCGCATAATAGTTTCGCCCACACGAGATGAGAGTTTGACCCAAGAACCATCGGTTACACCACGTAGCTGGGCATCTGATTCATGCAGATCCAAAATGTCCTCTGTGTGCCAGATGTTATTTGCCGTGCGACGTGTTTGAGCTCCCACGTTGTATTGGCTCAATACACGGCCAGTAGTGAGTAAGAGCGGGAATTTACGTGTGGCCTTTTCATCTGTTGCAACGTAAGGAGTGCGATTGAACTGGCCCAAGCCACGCATAAAGGTTTCTAGGTGCATCGTAGGAGTGCCTTCAGGATTTGCCTCATTACATGGCCATTGAAGACTTCCAACTTCATCGAGCTTCTTGAAAGAAACTCCAGCAAATGTTGGTGTTGTTGCCGCAATCTCATCCATGATTTCTGCCCCGTTGGCATAAGACATTGGATAGCCCATAGCAGTGGCAAGATCGCACGTGACTTCGAATTCGCTCTTTCCAGTTGCCGACTTCATTACTGGTCGAACACGGTTAATGCGACGCTCAGCATTAGTAAATGTTCCATCTTTTTCTAAAAATGATGTGCCAGGCAAGAACACATGTGCAAACATTGAAGTCTCATTGAGGAATAAATCCTGAACAATGACCATATCCATCGCACGTAGTGCAGCATGAACATGTGAAGTATTTGGATCAGACTGAGCAATATCTTCACCTTGAACATAGAGTCCGCGGTAGTTGCCAGCTAATGCAGCATCAAACATATTAGGAATTCTCATTCCAGGTTCTGCATCAAGTGTTACGCCCCACTTGTCATTAAAAATCTTACGTGTGTCAGGATTTGAAATGTGGCGATAACCAGGTAGCTCATGTGGGAATGAACCCATATCGCAAGAGCCTTGAACGTTGTTTTGCCCGCGCAGTGGATTAACTCCTACGCCTTTGCGGCCAATGTTTCCTGTGGCCATTGCTAGGTTTGCAATACCCATCACCATAGTTGAGCCTTGGCTGTGCTCTGTTACACCAAGACCGTAATAGATAGAACCATTAGGTGCTGATGCAAACAACCTGGCAGCTTTGCGGATCTCTTCTGCTGGAACACGAGATGATGCTTCCAAAACCTCAGGTGAGTTCTCAGGAAGTGAAATGAATGCTTCCCACTCCTTAAATGATTTCTCTTCACATCGTGCATCAATAAAGTCCCGCTTGGCTAAACCTTCAGTGACAATCACGTGTGCAAGGGCATTAATAACTGCAACGTTTGTGCCCGGCATTAACTGCAAGTGGTGGGCTGCAACAACCCCTGGTGTGCGAACAAGCGGAATTACACGAGGGTCAACAACGATGAGTTGAGCGCCTTTACGTAAGGCTTTCTTCATACGGGAAGCAAATACTGGGTGGGCAGATGTTGGGTTAGCACCAATCAACATAATGACATCGCTGTGCTCAACGGACTCAAAATCCTGTGTTCCAGCTGATGTTCCAAAAGCTTGGCCAAGACCATAACCCGTTGGTGAGTGGCAGACGCGTGCACATGTATCAACATTGTTATTAGCAAAAGCTGCACGCACCATCTTTTGAACTACGAATACTTCTTCGTTGGTGCAGCGTGATGATGTGATGCCACCAATTGCATTACGGCCAGATTCTGCCTGAATCTTCTTTAAGCCAGTTGCAGCAAAGGAAATCGCCTCTTCCCATGAAACTTCTTTCCATGGATCTGTGATTGCATTTCGAATCATTGGCTTTGTAATGCGATCTGAGTGTGTGGCGTATCCATAAGCAAAGCGGCCCTTGACGCATGAGTGTCCCTCATTTGCGCCGCCATCTTTGAGCGGAACCATACGAACTAACTTGTCTCCGCGCATCTCTGCTTTAAAGGAACAGCCAACACCGCAGTAAGCACAAGTTGTAACGACAGATGAAGTCGGTGCACCTATTGTTAAAAGTGTCTTTTCAGTTAATGCTCCCGTTGGACATGCCTGAACACATGCACCGCAGGAGACACATTCACTTTCGATAAAGGATGTGCCAGAGGATGAAACGCGAGCTTCAAAGCCACGGTTCACAATTGTCAGCGCAAAAGTTCCCTGCACTTCATCACAAGCTCGAACGCATCGATTACAAACAATGCACTCAGTTGAATCAAATGTGAAATATGGATTTGTCTCATCTTTAGCTAAATCTAAGTGTGTTGAGGTTGCTGCATAACGGCTCTCTGAAATTCCAATTTTCTTTGCAACTCCATGGACTTCGCACTCATCCCCAGTTGCACAATCAGCAGGGTGATCAGAAAGATAGAGCTCCATCACACCTTTGCGCAGGCGATCAAGCTTTTCAGACTGGGTAACAACTTTCATTCCATCTGCTACTGGAGTAGTGCATGAAGAAGGTGTTCCGTTACGTCCATCTACTTGAATGACACACAAGCGGCATGAGCCAAAAGCTTTAAGGCGATCAGTTGAACATAGCTTTGGAATATCTATGCCCACCATTGATGCTGCACGCATGATGGAGGTATCTGCTGGAACTGTTACCGATTTTCCATCGATCTCAAGGCTGACTTGCTCACTCTTCTTACTAGCAGGTGTGCCGAAGTCATGCTCGTGAATCATTGTCATCGTCGACTCACCTCTCCAGTGAAATCTTCGGGGAAGTTAATCATCGCACTTTTTACTGGCATTGGGGTTAAACCGCCCATGGCGCACAGTGATCCATCGGTCATAACCTCACACAAATCCAAAAGAAGCTTCTTGTTCTCATCCACTTTAACGCCTTGAATTATTAAGTCGATTGTCTCAACACCGCGCGTGGAACCAATTCTGCATGGTGTGCACTTACCGCAAGACTCCAATGCACAAAATGACATTGCAAAGCGGGCTTGCTGCGCTAAATCAACTGAATCATCAAATACAACTATTCCGCCATGTCCGAGCATTCCGCCGGCTGCCAACATGGATTCATAATCTAAAGAAGTTTCAAACTTATCTATTCCAAAGTAAGCACCTAACGGTCCACCGACTTGAACTGCGCGAAGTGGCAAACCACTTAGAGTTCCCCCGCCATAACCATTGACTACTTCCTCAATTGAAATACCGAAAGGCTTTTCAACAATTCCGCCGCATTTGATATTGCCTGCAAGTTGGAAAACTTGTGTTCCTAAAGATCTGCCTACTCCACGTGCTTTATATGCACCTGCGCCATCTGCTAGCACTGCAGGAATCGTTGAGAGCGTTAACACATTATTGATAACTGTTGGTTTGCCAAACAAGCCCTCAAGTGCAGGCAGTGGTGGCTTGGCGCGAACTACTCCCCGCTTTCCCTCAATACTCTCTAACATCGCAGTTTCTTCACCGCACACATAGGAACCAGCACCCACGCGAATCTTTAATTCAAAGGCGTGCTTGCTCCCAAGAACTGAACTTCCAAGCCACCCAAAAGCATGGGCAATATCAATTGCCTTTTGCAAAGTTTTAATTGCATATGGGTATTCAGAACGAAGATAGACAATGCCTTCTGTGGCACCAACGGCAATTGCAGCAATTGTCATGCCTTCAATGAGAGTGAATGGGTCTCCTTCAATGAGCATGCGATCGGCAAAAGTTCCGCTATCGCCTTCATCTGCGTTGCAACAAATATATTTCTGATCACTGATCGCATCAGCAACTGTCTTCCACTTAATACCCGCAGGAAAACCTGCCCCGCCACGTCCGCGCACGCCTGATTCTTTTACTTCTTCAATAATTACTTCGGTGCTCAGAGAGATGGCGCGGCGCAAGCCAACTAATCCCCCGTGAGCTTCATAGTCAGAAAGTGATAGTGGATCAATGATTCCAACGCGCTTAAAGGTCACGCGATCTTGACTAGCTAACCACTCAATCTTCTCACTCTCACCAAGAGATAAAGCGTGAGCACCACCATGCATAAAATCTGCAGCAACCAAGGAATCAATATCTTCAACAGATACCGGTCCATATGCAACACGGCCCTTTTCCGTTTCTACTTCCACCATTGGCTCTAACCACAGCGCACCGCGTGAACCATTGCGAATAATTGTTGCTCCAGTGACTTTATGTGCAATCGCAGCAGCAACATCATCTGCGCCAACTGAGATTGCGGCACTATCGCCTGGAACATAGATTTTCATATGCGTGCCTTTGCAATCTTCTCAACGCTGGCACGGCCAATAATTGCCCCGTTCACCATTGCACTTGGTCCGAGTGCGCAGTTACCAAAGCAGTAACCATCATGGACTTCTTTGCCAAACTTAGCTTTAACATCTTTTTCTAGCTGACGAGATCCCACTGCCTGGCAAGCCTCTGCCACACAGACTGAGATCTGATTATCAGTTGGAGCTTCTGTGAGGAGATCATGATAAAAAGTTAAAACACCATGAACATCCGCCCGAGACTTATTAAAAAAGTTAGCAACTAATGTGACATCTTCCTTATGAACATAACCAAACTCTTTTTGAAGAGCCTGCAGAGCCATAAGGACTGGTCCTTTTTCTTCGCGCAGGGTCGCAAGAACAGCTAATGCTGCCTCTTGTGACCAAGTCGAATACTTCATTAGAACAGTCCAACAACCTTTCCATCAACATAATCAATGCGCTCTGCTGCTGGAACCTTAGGTAGTCCTGGCATTGTCATGATTTCTCCACAGATCATCACGATGAATTCAGCGCCTGCTGAGAGCTTTACTTCGCGCACATTGATGGTGTGACCACTAGGGGCGCCTCGCAGAGCAGCATCGGTTGAGAAGGAATACTGTGTTTTTGCCACACATATTGGGAAGTTTCCATAGCCAGATGCCTCAAGCTCTTTGAGCTTTGTGTGCACTTTGGCATCAGCGGTGACATCTTTAGCGCCATAAACCTTGGTGGCTACTGCATTAATTTTCTCCCACAAAGTTGCACTATCTTCATAGACAAAGGTCATTGATTGAGGCTTCTCACATAGTTCAACAACAGCATGTGCTAAATCAGCTGCACCTTTACCGCCATCGGCCCAGTGAGTTGCAAGAACAATCTTCACACCTAGCTTTTCAACACGAGAGCGTAGAAGTTCAACTTCAGCCTTTGTATCACTAGTGAAGTTGTTGATTGAAACAACTAATGGAAGGTTATAAACCTTAGTGATGTTATTGATGTGACGCTCAAGATTTACTAGGCCTGCCTCAAGTGCTGGCAAGTTCTCCTCAGTGATTGTCTTTAGATCTGCCCCACCGTGGTACTTGATTGCACGAATCGTTGCAACTAATACGCAGGCAGAAGGACGTAGTCCAGATTTGCGACATTTGATATCAATAAACTTCTCAGCTCCAAGGTCTGCGCCAAAACCAGCCTCTGTTACAACATAGTCGGCTAACTTCATAGCAGATGTTGTAGCAACAACCGAGTTACAGCCATGTGCGATATTTGCAAACGGTCCACCGTGAATAAAAGCTGGCGTGTTCTCTAGAGTCTGCACCAAGTTTGGTTGGAATGCATCCTTTAAAATAACTGTCATAGCACCTTGTGCTTTGAGATCACTTGCAAGAACTGGCTTTTTGTCCTTGGTGTAACCAACAACGATTTTGCCAATCTTTTCTTTCAAATCTTCAATAGATGTTGCAAGGCAGAAAATTGCCATAATTTCTGAGGCAACAACGATGTCAAAGCCATCACTGCGTGGGTAACCATTACCAACACCACCAAGTGATGCAACGATTTCACGCAATGCACGATCGTTCATATCAACTACGCGCTTCCATGCAATACGACGAACATCGATATTGAGTTCATTGCCATGGTGGATGTGGTTATCTAGAAGGGCTGCAAGTAAGTTATTTGCTAGGGCAATAGCGTTGAAATCCCCAGTGAAGTGCAGATTGATATCTTCCATAGGAACAACCTGGGCATAACCGCCTCCTGCTGCTCCACCCTTCATTCCAAAGACTGGACCCAGAGATGGTTCACGTAAAGCAATCATTGCGTTTTTACCAATATGGCGAAGAGCATCACCTAGACCAACAGTTGTGGTTGTCTTTCCTTCACCTGCAGGTGTCGGGCTAATGGCAGTTACCAAAATCAACTTTGAGTTATCGCGCTTTGGAAGTGCAGTTAAGTACTTAAGGTTCACCTTCGCCTTGTACTTACCGTAGGCCTCTAAGTTATCTGCATCAATTCCTAAGCTGGCACCAATTTCGGTGACTGGCTTCATCGTTGCAGCTTGTGCAATTTCGATATCTGACATTTTTTTATCCCTTGGCTTGACGTATTGCGCTAGTTAGCGCAGGTATTACTTGGTGCAGGTCACCAATAATTGCGTAATCTGCATAGCTAAGAATTGGAGCTTCTGGATCTGTATTAATTACAACGATTGTCTTGCTGTTCTTCATACCTGCAATGTGCTGCATCGCACCTGAGATACCAGCTGCGATATAGAGATCTGGTGCAACTTTTGTTCCAGTCTGACCCACTTGCTCAGCATGTGGACGCCAACCAGAACTTGTTACAACGCGAGAACAACCAACTGTTCCGCCTAGCAATGATGCAAGTTCTTCGATTTGTCCAAAGCCTTCAGGTCCACCAACACCGCGTCCGCCAGAGACAATTACCTTGGCATCAACCAGTGTTACGCCACCCTTTGATTCACCAGCATCACGACTTAGGACTTTGACTGCGTAATCTTGTGGTTCTAGTGCAGGTTCAAACTCTGCAACAGTTGCAGCGCCACCATTTGCAGATTCTGGCTCTGTTGAAAACGCTAGAACGCTTGCAATTAAAAGATCGGCGTGAACATTTGCAGATTCAATGAGATTGCCCGCCCAACGTGCACGAAGTACATGATGGGGTGAACCTAAGGTGATTTCTGAACACTCAGCTGCCATAGGAAGATCAAGAAATGCAGCTAAATGCGCTAATTGCTCATTTCCACGAGGACTTCCGGCAGCTAACACCGCTGCTGGCTTGAGCTTTTCAACTAAGTCTTTGAGTGCACGGCCTGATGCCATTGGTGTGTAGTCGGTCAGGTTTGCATGAGTGGCAACGTGTAAGACCTTTGCTCCATATTCACCAACGATGCCGGCAAGTGCTGCGCCTTCTTTACCAATAACAATTGCTTCAACATCTTGGCCTAATTTGCGGGCTGCAGTTAATGCACGAAGTGAGAGTTGATCTAGTTCACCACGATCGTGATCTACAAGTACAAGAATCATTAGAAGGCTCCAATCTTCTTGAGAACTTCAACTAATGCAGGAACGGCATCTGCCCCATTGCCCAACACTTCAGCACCTTTTGCTTTAGATGGTGCAAGTGCCAAAGTAACTTTCTCCAACTTAGGAACTCTTGGCTCAGCCTTTTTCATATCAACAGGCTTCTTGCGTGCTTGCATGCGACCTGGTACTGATGGATAACGAGGGATGTTTAAACCATCGCGCACAGTGACTATTGCAGGAAGAGCAACTTCATAATGCTCGCGTCCAGCTGCAACCACTCGATCACATACTGCAACGCCATTTTCAACCTTCATTGATTTAACGTTGGTAATAATTGGGCGATTGAGTGCATGGGCCACACGAATATGGATTTGGTATCCAGCACTATCAGCAGATTCTGCGCCGAAAATAATGAGATCAAACTTGGTCTCTTCAGCATTGATTGCATCAACTAGAGCAGCAGCAGTTCCTTGTGGATCCCACTCTTGTCCATCGGTTTCAATCAACACGGCGCGAGTAGCACCAATAGCTAGCTGTGAACGAAGTTGTTCTTCAGCATCACTAGGTCCAAGAGTAAGCAGAGTCAGAGTTCCGCCCATTTGTTCAACGAGTTGAACACCGGCTTCAACGGCATTTTCCTCATGGGGGCTAATACCAAAACCTAAATGCTTAGTTTCGATATCGCGTGAATCTGGAGTCAGAATCAGAGTTCCACCAGCTAGTGGAACGCGCTTTAGGCAGACAAGTACGTCCATTATGCAAGGATCCGTTCATTTGATGGGTCAAATACTGATGTAGCACCAACTTCAGCGATTGAACATGGATAGTGCTCACCAAGGTATTCAACGAGGAACTTGTTTCCAGCAACAGCTAACTCAGTTGGAAGGTAAGACATAAGGATGTGCTTACCTAAAGATGGAGCAGAACCAGCACTTGTTACATATGAACGACGTCCATGTGCATCTGTAATTGGCTTCTTATCCAATGTAAGGATTGGCTCATTACCCATCATGTAGCGCTTCACGCCAGTAGATGATGTGTGATCATCAACAAAGAGTGTGCACAGCATTGCAACTGGCTTTTCAGCGCGGTGCTTCACGTGAGCTTCTTTACCAATGAAATCTGCCTCTTTAAGCTTTGGAGATTGCATTCCTGCTTCAACTACGGTGTATTCAGTTTCAAGTTCTGGTCCATATGCGCGGTAGCATTTTTCTAGTCGACCAGTAGTTCCATAGACACCAATTCCAACTGGAATTAATCCATGGTTCTTTCCAGCTTCCCAGAGTGCATCCCACAGAGCTGGACCATCAGCCATAGGAACATAGAACTCCCAGCCAAGATCGCCAACGTATGAAATACGAGATGCAAGAACTTTTACGCCCTTGATATCAATCTCTCTACAAGTACTGAACTTGAATGATTCATGGCTCATATCTTCAGATGTCACTTCTTGAACAATCTTTCTAGCATTTGGACCCCACACACCCAGGGTGGTGTAGTCAGAAGTAATGTCTTTGATCTTTGCAGAGCCATCGGCTGGCAATAGGTCAGCAAACCACTTCTTATCTGCCATACCGTGTGCACCACCAGTTACAACGCGGAAGTGATCGGTATCAAGGCGCATGATTGTTAAATCTGATTTAAATCCGCCATTTGGACCAAGTACAGGTGTGTAAACAACACGGCCAATTGCAACATCCATCTGACGCAGGGCTGCCTTTTGCACAACAGCCAAAGCTGATGGGCCAGTGATATCAAAGTATGCAAAGGCAGTTAAATCAACGATTCCTGCGGTCTCGCGCATTTGTAAGTGCTCTGCATTGATAATTGGTGACCACCAACGTGATTCCCATTCAGCTGCACGTGGCATAACTTTGTCGCCAAACTTTGCAACCAAATCTTTATTTGATTCATACCAGAATGGGCGTTCCCATCCAGCAGTTTCATAGAAGACTGCGCCAAGGGCTGCTTCGCGCTCGTAGTAAGGAGAGAGGCGAACTTTACGATTTGATTCGTACTGCTCAAGTGGGTGAACGATTCCATAAGTCTTGTTAAAGGATTCAGCCACACGAGATTTAATGTGCTTCTCTTCCTTGTGGTGCTCATGAAAGCGAGCAATATTTGATGCGTGAAGATCAATATGTGAATCTCCTAGAACCATCCATTCAGCCACAGACTTTGCAGTTCCTGGACCTTCCTTAATCCACACTGCAGCTACTGACCATAGATTCTTAACTTCTGGAGTTTCGCCAAGAATAGGCATTCCATCTGGTGTGTAAGAAAGGATTCCGTTACATGCATACTTCTCACGAACAGATTCATCACCAACAATCGATGGCATCAATTCATATGCATGCTCATCTTGGATATCAAAATCTGCTTGAGTAAATGCAAACTCTGTTGGAGAAAGAGCCGCAGTTGCATTTGAAGGAATGTCATCTGGTGTGTAGAGAATTGGGCGGTGAGCATAAGAACCAATTTCAAGTCCAGTTCCATGTTGGCGCTCATACATAAATACATCCATGTCACGAACAATTGGCCATTCAATATCACCCTTGGTGTCTTTAAAGAATGGAACTGGTCCGATGTCTTTCATCTGGTGAACTGCAGGGGTTAATGGAATATGTGCTCCAGCCATTGCAGCTAGCTTTGGTGACCAGCAACCTGTAGCGATAACAACGTATTCGGCTTCAATTGTTCCTTGATCGGTAACAACTGCCTTTACAACTCCGTTTTCAACTTTAATATCTTGCACTTCAACGTTTGCAAATGATTGCGCAGCGCCCATCTCTTGAGCTTTCTCGCGCATGATTGTTCCTGTGCGAAGTGAGTCAACAACACCCACAGTTGGCTGGTAATACCCGCCTAAAATGATGCTTTCATCGATGTATGGCACTAGTTCTTTTACTTCTGCAGGAGTAAGGATTCGACCACCATCGATTCCCCAAGACTTTGCAGATGTAATACGACGTGCCAGCTCTTGCATACGCTCTTCTGTACGAGCAACTTCAATTCCACCAGTCTCAGTGAAAGTTCCAAACTCTTTGTATTGGCGCATACTTTCAGCAGTAATTGCTGTCATCTCTTTTGAGTGATCTACCGGGAAGATGAAGTTAGATGCGTGGCCAGTTGAGCCGCCAGGGTTAGGCAGAGGTCCTTTATCAATCTGGACAATGTCTTTCCAACCCAGTTTTGCAAGGTGATAGACCATTCCGTTGCCGACGATTCCAGCGCCGATAACAACGCACTTTGCCTTTGCAGGTAACTTACTCATAGCTTCATTTCCTTTTTCTCTTGGTGGTGGTTATAAAGATTTACGGATTTCAGATTCAAAACCTTCAACGTGCTCTTTCATTGCCTTTGAGGCCGCTTTTGGATCATTGCTTGCAATTGCTTCTAATAATGCTCGGTGTTCAATAATCGCATCAGCCAAATGCTCGACACGATCAAGGGCTAAGAACCAGATGCGAAGGGCGTGGGCATAGTAGTTATCGAGAGCTGCTGCAAGAAATTCATTGTGGGTGCATTGATAGATGTGGTGGTGAATTCTCTGGTCAAGGCCAATCAGAGTTGGCATATCTAAATCACCTTTAATGGCTTTAATTTCCTTAATCAATGCCTTTGTTATCTCTTGGTCGGCAGGAGTTGATCGTGTGGCAGCAAGTTCTGCCGCCTTAATCTCAAGTACTGCTCGTGTTTCAGAGAGTTGTGAAAGATTGGCAACATCCACACGAGAAACAAACATGCCACGACGTGGATAAACCTCAACAAGTTTTTCATTTGCCAGCGAGCGCAGAGCTTCACGAATAGGTGTGCGCCCCATCTTTAATGTGCTCATTAATGCGCTCTCACTGATTAGTGATCCTGGTTCTAGTTCTAAAGTAATAATCATTGAGCGAATACGGCTATA
The DNA here is from genome assembly GCA_002284895.1 of Actinobacteria bacterium IMCC19121. GTDB lineage: Bacteria > Actinomycetota > Actinomycetes > Nanopelagicales > Nanopelagicaceae > Planktophila. Next base: position 781,468 of record CP015605.1, on the reverse strand, counting down.
TGCCGCCTCAGATAGCGAGGAGCTCTCTCGGGAGAGAATATGGATAGCCTGGCTCACATCGGCGATGATATATCAGTGATATACCAATGAACAGGGCCCTGGCAGGCGGGTTTAGCTCAGGTAATACTTGTAAAAGAGCCAGGCTGAGGCGCCAAAGCCCACGCTGAGGATGAGCGCCCTATAGAGGACGGCAGGCATCCGTGCGGCATAGCGCCCCCCATAAGTTCCCCCGATGCTGGCTCCGATGAGCAGAGCAATGACTGCTCCCCAATGGGCCTTACCGCTAAAGATATAGATGATGTTGGAGATTAATGATGTCCAACCAACAATTAAATTCTTAGCAGTGTTGAGAGTCTTAGGATCTCTTCTGATGTCACGTGCAAGTACTGCAATCACCATGACGCCTTGGCCTGGACCGAAGTAGCCGCAATACAAACCGCTTGCCGCAATACCAACTTTTTCGACGAGGCCATGTCTGGCACCGCGATCAGGCTTAGCTTTAATTAAAAAGGACAAGCTGGCAAAGAGAAGAAGAAAAGGAACCATTTTCTCAAATACGCCAGGTGGCACATTGAGCAACAAAAGCGCCCCAGTTGTTGAACCGAGAATTGAAATATAGATGAGTTTTTTGTATTCCTGAAAGTAAGCGCGCATCTGGTCGCGCACCGCAATGAGTGCAAAGAAGTTTGCTGGTGTGACGCCAAGTGCATTTGAAATTGCCGCACTTACCGGCGACATTCCTGTTGCGAGCAAGACTGGATAGGAGATAACTGATGCTCCCCCAGCCATTCCATTAATTCCACCGACAAGAATGCCGACAAGGAAGATAATGATGTACTCGAGCATTGGGTAACCATACAATGCGACTATGGCTATGGATATAGAGATTCGCTACTTTGCAGCTGCGCGAGCCGCAGCTGGAGTGAGCATTCAGCACGTTGAACCAGCCTCGCTCACGCAGATTCTGGCCACAGTAAGTGCAGATAACGCCCAACTAGCTCATGTTATTGAGCAGTGCTCATTTCTCGTTGATTCAGTAGCAGTCACTGATATGAATATGCCTATTCATGCTGGAAGTTTTATTGATGTGTTGCCACGTTTTGCTGGTGGCTAACCACCAATTGCTGACATTGGTCTAAGGGGTGCAATAAAAGAGGGATCGTTAATCCCGTGGCCAGGCAGCTTACTAATTACTGTTTTCTGGAATCGGGCCGCTATTTCCACTCGCTTAGCTGAATCATCTCTACTTACATCACGAAGTACTTTTCTGACATCTACTTCTTCATTTGAGAATAAGCATGAGCGCAACTGACCATCTGAAGTTAATCGCAGGCGATCACATGCCCCACAAAATGGCCGTGTCACACTTCCAATAATCCCAACAGTTACTTGAGTTCCATTGATATAGAACTCTTCTGCAGGTGATGAGCCTCGGCCATCAACAGGAGTTAACTCATAATGCCTTGAAAGATCTGCATAAATCTGATCAGCGCTCACCATCGTTGCTCTATCCCAAATTCCACCTGCATCTAATGGCATCTGCTCAATAAAGCGCAATGCATATTCATGCTTGAGTGCCCATTCCAATAAAGCTGGGGCTTCATCATCATTTAATCCTTGAAGTAAAACAGTATTTACTTTTATAGGAAATAGACCTGCAGCTTTAGCAGAAGCTAATCCTTCGATCACATCATCGAAGCGATCTCTATAGGTTAACTTCTTAAAACGCTCACGGCTTAAAGTATCCAGGCTTACGTTAATTCGATTCAATCCAGCATTGGCTAAAAGTTGAGCCAACTCTTTTAACTTCAGACCGTTCGTGGTTAGAGTCAAACGCGGAGCATTTGCAAGACCGGCAATACGATCAACAATTTCAACAATGTCTGGGCGAAGTAAAGGCTCCCCACCCGTTAAGCGCACTTCATTAATTCCTTGTTCAACAGCTACTTCGATGACAGTGAGAAGCTCATTAGTTGTTAGTAAATCATCGTTGGGAATCCAAGCTGCAAAGTCATTGGGCATGCAATAGGTGCAGCGAAGCGAACAGCGATCTGTGAGTGAAACGCGCAGGTTACGGTGCTCACGGCCATATGTATCAATGAGATTGCTCATGCGCAGTTCACCCATTCATCACTGCCATCAGTAAATTTCTGATGCTTCCAAATTGGCAGCTTGGCTTTGACTTCATCCACTATTGCAGAGCATGCATCAAAGGCTGCTTGGCGATGAGGCGCAGAAACCGCCACAGCAAACGCTGTTTCACCGATTGCAACATCACCAAAGCGATGGGCAACAGCAACCTTTTCAACATCAAATTGGCCAATCAAGGCCTCGGTAATCAGTCTTATCTGTTCAGGTGCACTGGGGTGAATCTCATAGAGAAGTGATGCAACTTCTTTGCCACCATCATGGTTTCGAACATCTCCACAAAATGTGACAACTGCGCCGCTGTGTGGATTAGTCACTAACTTAGAAAGCTCCGCAATGTTCACAGCTGCATCAGTAACAACTGCATAGACCAGCTCTGGCATCAGTGATCCTTGCCATCGAGTTGATCAAGAATGTGTCCTGCTAATCGCTCAATAATTACTAAGCCATCAGCAATTGCGCCTTGAGATCCAGGCAGGTTAACAATCAGTGATGTTCCATGGGTTCCAACTAAACCTCTTGTTAAATCAGATGTTGGAACTTTATCGCGCGAGTGAGCACGAAGAGCTTCGCCAAAGCCTGGAATGAGCTTTTCAATAAAAGGCGCAGTTGCCTCAGGTGTCACATCTGTTGGAGAGACTCCCGTGCCACCTGTTGTGACAATAAGTCGAGTTTTATTGGCTAGCGCCAGAGTAAGTTGCTCTGAGATTAAATCAATGGAATCTGCAACTACATGTGGTCCAGAGACTTCATAGCCAAGACTAGTTAGACCTTTGGCAAGTGATGCACCGCTTAGGTCTGCATACTCCCCGCGAGATGCACGATTACTTGCAGTTATCACTACTGCGGTGCGCATGCTCACTTGCGCTTCCAATCGCCATTCTTTCCGCCAGATTTTGAATCAACGTGAATAGCGCTAATTTCTGCAGCTGGATCTAGAGCTTTAATCATGTCAATAATCGTTAAACCTGCAACGCTGACGGCTGTTAGCGCTTCCATCTCAACACCAGTGCGGTCTGAAGTAATCACATGGGACTTGATTTCAACGCCAGTATCAGTGATTGCTAAATCTATTGAAATTTTATTAATTGCAATGGGGTGACAGAGTGGAATGAGCTCGCTTGTCTTCTTGGCTGCCATGATGCCCGCTATTCGAGCGGTAGATAAGACATCACCTTTTGGCGTTGTACCATCACGAAGCAGTGCAACAACTTCACTTGATAGTTTGACGTTTCCTGATGCGATTGCTTCGCGCACAGTGACATCTCGCCCTGTTACATCAACCATATTGGCTTCACCTGAACTATTTAGGTGGGTTAATCCATCGCTCATGCCGGTAAGTCTAACCAGCGCACTTGCTCGCCCGCACCTGTCAAAGCTTTTGTAACAACGGCAAAGCCATCTGAATGTGCTAATCCACGCAGCATTGCAGAGCCTAAATACGGCGCAACATGGAACTGACCATCGATGAGATTGCCAATGATCAAACGTGTGAAATCTTGCGGCGCAGTTAACTCACTGGCAGTTATAACCGTGGCTAACTTCTTATGAGTCTGACCTAGCTTTGATGCAATGACTGGTTGGCCAAGGGATGCAAGTGCAACGATTGCAGATTGTGGATTACCAGGCAGACCAAGAATGGCCACATCACCTTTGCGCGCTAACAACATCGGATGTCCTGGTCGCACTTTGACGGTGTCGACCAAAATCTCTGCACCGATTGCATCGAGTGCACCGTGAAGATAATCGCGTGGGCCTTGGGCTGTGCCACCTGTTGTTATGACGATATCTGCATGTGCACAGGCATCTTTTAAGGCAGTAACAACAAGATCCAACTGATCAGAAATGTATTGGGTGCTAACGATTTGTGCCCCCATGGCGTTTAGCCAACCGGGAAGCTGTGGTCCCAGTGCATCTCGTACTAAGCCATCGCGTGGAATGCCTTTAAGCTGAATTTCATCGCCGAGTAAAACAAGTGCGACTTTAGGTTGTGTAACAACATCTATTTCATCAAAGCCAGCTGCAGCGAGTAAACCAATCATTGCTGGGTTTAATACGCTTCCTTTACTCATGATGACATCGCCAGCTTTGCATTCATGGGCTGGTGGTCGAAAATCTTGATCTTTAACTACTGCCCCGTTTAACTGTGTTCCATTTACCTTTGCTGATTCCCAACGAATAATTCCAAAAGTCCCCTCAGGAATCACCGCACCAGTTGCAATTCCAACAGCTTGACCTGATTCAAGTACGCCTTTCATTGGCAATCCTGCTTTAACTTCACCAACTATTTTCCAAGGTCCAGGTCCACTGACTGCATACCCATCCATTGCAGAGGTTGCATAGGTTGGCAGATCAACTAAAGACTTGGCATCCACGGCCACAGTTCTGTTTACACATTGCTCAACTGGCAAGGATTCTGATTTCAACTGCTTGAATGTGGATTGTGCTATCGCACGAGCGTCATCCCAACTTCCTTCGACGAGTGTGCTCATATCTTTGCCAGATATTCCATAGCAACAACCAGGTCATGTGGCGTATCAACATCAATCATGGCCTTTTCAATCTCAGGACTCATGGGGATTTCATGGATATTCAAAGGTGAAATCAAATTGCGCATAGAGGCTCCATGGGGATTGCCAATTGTAGATAGAGCGTTTTCTAAAGATTCGCGGCGATAGAGCGCAGCTAGTGGTTGTTTGTAACCCTGTGAATCAACATACATAATCGCATCATCGTGTGATGTCATTGCACTTAACAAATGAATCATATGAGCACCTGCAAATGGCATATCGGTGGCTAGGACACCCACGATCTCACTCTCACAAAGTTCCAAAGCTGCAGCAATTCCAGCTACTGGTCCACCGCCAACTGGGTTTTCTTGGACACAACGGTATGCAATCTCTGAAAACAATGGGTCTGCTCCGACGACAATGATTTCAAATTCTTTGGGAATGCTTGCAAGAATATGGTGAATCAACTGTTGGTGACCCAAAATCGCTTGGGACTTATCTGCGCCAAAGCGAGAACTGGTGCCGCCACTTAAGACGATGATGCTTCCAGCTTTGCTTTCCATTTGACTAGGATACTGACTATGGCATTTGCTCGTGGAGAAGCTAACTCACTGGGCTGGCGCAACCTTGTGAACGTGCCGGCTGAACCACATTGTGGACATGCCTTCCCGGCGTCGAGCACACCGCTCTTAATTCTGCATCACCTTTCCGATCTACATGTTTGCGATGCACAGTCACCAACGCGCCCAGAATATTTAGATCGTCACGCCGATCCTGATAGTCCAATACGTGAGCAAGTAGGAACAATTGGTACCTACCGACCACATGCGATGTTATCACCACATGTTGTTGAATCAATGGTGCAATCACTTAACTCAATCACTGTTGGGCCTTTATCTGGTCATAAAATTGCTGGTGCGATTATTACTGGTGACACAACAGATAATGCACAAAAGAATGAAGTTGATTGGTATATAGCTTTACTTGATGGCTTAGAGATTCGTCCTGACTCAGGTGATCATTCAAAATATGAAGGCGTCATTGATGATGGAGCCGAACATTATGACGTTCGATATTGGCACCCACACGGAACTCCTGCTGGAAAAGAAGATGATCATGCTCGTGCCAAATATGGATTCCCAATTGTTCCTAATCTTTTAAACTCTTGTCGCACACCTTTTAAAGCTACTGGACTTAATTTTCCTTGGTATGCCGTCCACGGCAATCATGATGCGCTCTTGCAAGGCACAGTTGCTCCAACTCCTGAAGTAAATAGGGAAATGATTGGTGGAAAGCGATATACAGATCTTCCATCAACTACAAACCTTTATGAGACATTAACGAAGTTCCGCGAAGTTGGTCCTGCTGGATATCCCGCAGCCGATGATGCCCCTTTTGTTGGTGTGAGCGCAGAAATAGAGCGTCGTGCAGTTGAGCGCGGTGAATATGCACAGTTACACCTTGATTCACCCGGTGAACCAAAGGGTCATGGGTTCACACAAGAAAATGCACGCAATAAAACAATGTATTACTCAATGCATGTTCAAGGCGTGAAATTAATTGTTATAGATAGCGTCAATCACTTCGGTGGCTGGCAAGGATCTTTGGATGAAGAGCAATTTGCTTGGCTTGAAAAGGAAGTTGCTGCATCAGATAGGCCTGTCGTTCTAGCTTCTCATCATCCTTTGAGCACCATGTTTAATGATTACGCGCCAAGTGGCCGCCGTGTATGCGTTGATGAGATCCGTGAAATGTTGCTAAATTATCCACAAGTGATTGCATGGCTAGCAGGTCATGAACACCGCCACCATGTTGAGTGGATTGGTGATGTGGAAGAAGTCAGTGGTTTCTGGCAGATTGAAACTGCATCACATGCAGATTGGCCACAGCAGTCTCGCACAGTTGAAATGGTCACAGATGAATCTGGTGATTACTACTTCGGATTAACCGTTGTTGATCATGCGGCAGGAACTGACCACGGCACTGCGGCAACTCCTCTAGAAATTGCTGCACTCTCTCGAACAGTGAGTGCGAACGTATGGCAAAAGCGACCAGAGCTTGGCGCAAAGCATGGAATTGATTGGTGGTTAGGACGTCCTACAGATCGAAATGTTGTTTTAAAAATTAATAAGCGCTAATCGTGACGGTTTGTAGTTGCCTCAATAACTTGGGTTGATCGCAAGATAATTAATATAACTAGCGTTAAACCTGCTGCAGCTACTTGAAAGCCGAGTCCCACACCCACACCAACTGCTGCTGTTGCAAAAACAGTTGCAGCTGTTGTGACGCCACCAATTCCAGAAGAACCTGCGCGAGTATTTGTAAAAATTAATCCAGCGCCAAGAAAACCAATTCCAGTTATAACTGCGTGCAGCGCACGGGTTGGGTCACCATATTGAGCTTCGACATCCATAACAGCGCCAATAGCAACAATGACTGCAGAGGATGCGCACACCAGGGCCATAGTTCTAGGTCCGGCAGATTTACCGGCGCGGTCGCGTTCCCAGCCGATGAGTGAGCCAAGGAATGCGGCTATGACGGCATCAATAATTACTACTGCCTGCTGCCATAAATCAACTGAATGTAGATCAATCATGCTTCATAGGGTACTCGCGCAGGGTCATATTGCTGGGAATTTGACCTATAGAATTGCCCTATGAGCGAATATCAAATTATGCGTTGGCGTGAAATTCCTTCCATGGTTGTTGCACGCTCAGGTGAAACAACTATCAAAATCATGTTGGCTTCTCGTTTTCAAGAGGCTATCGATGAGGCAGCTATGCGCCTGGGTGAAATAGATGCAGATGCATACACGGCCGGATGGAATCGTGATCCTTGGGTTGAAACAGAGGGCGCACCTGATGTTGTAGCAGCACGAATTGTTGAAGAACTTGAAAGAAATTTAAGTGAAGAGAAACTCTCTGCACTATTAGATGCCCTAGGAGAAAAGTAATGTCTGCAATTTATGAAGCACTAGAAAAGGCAACTCTTGTATCTGATGGTGCAATGGGAACAATGCTCCAAGAGCGTGGACTTACCGATGGTGGTGCACCTGAGCTGTGGAATGTCGAAAAGCCAGAAGAGATTGAAGCAGTTTTAGAGGCATATGCAGCAGCTGGTGCAAATTTCATTACAACAAATACTTTTGGTGGAACAGCAGGCCGTCTTGCCATGCACGGACTTGAAGATCGACTTGCAGAGTTAAATAAGGCTGGTGCGCTCATCGCACGTAAAGTGGCAGACCGCCACCCTGGATGTTTTGTCATGGGAGATATCGGACCTTCTGGTGAGTTGATGGAACCAATGGGAACACTTACCCCTGAATCAGGAAAAGTTTTATTTGCTGCCCAAATCAGCGCGCTCGTTTCTGGCGGTGTGGATGCAATTCTTATTGAAACTATGTCAGATCTTGGTGAAGTTGAGGCGGCAGTTACTGCGGCCCAAGAAATTGCACCGGGCATGCCAATTATTGTGACTATGAGCTTTGATACAAATCTGCGCACAATGATGGGTGTTAAGCCTGCAATGGCCATTAAGCATTTGGCAGCACTTGGTGTGCGCATCGTTGGTGCTAACTGTGGCCGTGGAACTGATGAGATGTCACAGATTGCTAAAGAATTAGTAGAAGCGCGCCCAGAAGGCGTATTTGTTATTACGCAATCAAATGCTGGATTACCTAAGTTGCAGGGCGATGAATTTATTTATGATGGCACGCCGGAGGAAATGGCGCGTTATGCCGCAGAAATGAAAGACCTGGGCGTGAACATTGTTGGTTCTTGCTGTGGTTCATCACCTGCTCATACAAAATCCATTGCTACAGCTTTGCTATAAGAATAGGCTTAAAATCATGAACTTCAACAAAGTCATTCTTTACTATGGCTTTGCGCCTATCGCCGATCCTGAGGCGGTAAAGCTGTGGCAGAAAACTTTGTGTGAATCCCTCAACATCAAGGGTCGTATTCTCATTTCACCTCATGGCATCAATGGCACTCTTGGTGGACATATGAATGATGTGAAGAAATACATTAAAAACACTCGTCAATACCCAGGCTTTAAGAAGATAGATTTCAAATGGTCTGAAGGAACGGGTAATGATTTCCCAAAGCTCAAAATCAAAGTCAAGGATGAGCTTGTCGCTTTCGGTAATCCCGGTGAGATTCAAGTAGATGAAAATGGCGTAATTGGTGGCGGAATTCATTTGCGCCCAGAAGAAGTCAATAAACTTGTTGAAGAGCGCGGTGATGAAGTTGTTTTCTTTGACGGCCGTAATGCTTTTGAAGCCAAGGTTGGAAAGTTCAAAGATGCAGTAGTGCCAGATATAACTACTTCCCATGATTTTGTGAAAGAGATTGAAAGCGGCAAATACGATCACATGAAAGATAAGCCAGTAGTTACCTACTGCACGGGCGGAATTCGCTGTGAAATCCTTTCTGTGGTGATGAAGAATCGTGGCTTTAAAGAGGTGTATCAGATGAAGGGTGGAATCGTTCGCTACGGAAACGCCTTTGGTGATGATGGTCTATGGGAAGGCTCCCTCTACACATTTGATGATCGTTTAACTATCGATTTCAGTGATCACACAAAATTAATTGGCACATGCGCCCACTGTGATGGCCCAACTAAAGAGTTTAGAAACTGCCAAAAGCCTGAATGCCACCAACTAGTTCTGCTTTGTGATCCATGTTATGACAAGCATTTAGATATGCCATGTAAGCATGATCGCGAAATTAAGCGCAATCGCGATCTAGTTGGTTGATGTGCTCGCTGTAGATTTAGGTCAATCAGGAAGTCGCATTAGTTCAGGTCAAACTTTAATTAATTCCACTCGCGGTAAATTAGCTGGAGAACCTCCGCTGGAATCATTACGAGCAGTATTTGAAAGTATTGAGAGACTAAACGCAGATACGGTCACACTTTCTTGTTCCGGATTTCGTGGGATAGTCACAGATCCACAACCATTTCTAGCTCTTTGTAATGAGTTTTTTGGCGCAGGCAAAGTCGCAGTGATGGATGATGGCTTAGCTGGTTTCATTGGCGCTCTTGGCGGTGGCAATGGTGTTGTACTTTCTATCGGTGGTGGGGTCGTAAGTGTTGGTAGAAATGATTCACATTTTGCACATCGCGATGGACTTGAAAGTACTTTTGGCGATGAAGGCGGCGGTTTCTGGCTTGGAAAATTAGGATTAACAAGAGCCCTTGGTATTCGCCAAGGTCGCGGTGATGACCAGATTTTATTGGATACATTTAAAGATCAAGTACTGGCATATGACGCTCTTGCGATTAAGAATGCAGTTGATGCAGCCTCACTTGCGATTTCATCAGCTAAGACTGTGCTTGCAGCAGCAGATGCAGGAAGTCCCACTGCACTTGCAATCCGTAATGACGGCGCTGCGTTATTAGCTCAGACTGTCATTGCAACGTGGTTAGGTGCCGGCGGTTCATTAGATGATGCACCAGAGATTGCAATTCAAGGTGGTCCATCTAAGAATCCTGCTTACGTGAGTGCTATTCAAAGCAATATTTCCCGCTCACTCCCAAAGGCAAAGTTCGTAAGTGCTCGTGGAGATAATTTAGATGGTGCACTCTGGATTGCACATAACATGCCTAATGATGCTAAGCCTTTGCTGCGCTGGGCTAGAAAATCCTGATCATGAAAAACTTTCGCCAATACCGATACTCAAAAGGCTGGATCGCCCTGCTTGCAACGGTCGTTGGCCTTAGTTATGGCGGATACACATTCATTAATCGGGCTGTGACTTCTCAGGTGTATGTGACTAATTGTGGCATTCAGGATTATAAACCTGAAGTTCTTATCAAGTTCTGTGCAGATGCCGGAGTTGGTGTTGGCGCTATTGAGTGGAGCTCGTGGAGCGCTGAAGGTGCAAGTGGTGAAGGGAAGTATCAAATCAACGACTGTTTACCGAGCTGCGTTGAAGGTAAGCAATATTATGCCGATGTAACTGTGGAATTAAGTAAAACAAAGACACTAAAGGGCAAACCAACCCTTACTTATATAAAAGTCACGACTAAAGATGGCAAGAATCTACCTTTAAGTGATTCACCTAGTGATTCTTGGCCGATGGAACTAGCTGGCTAATTAGCGTGGTGAAGTAAGTAATAAAGTTGCTGCGAGGAACAATATACCTAACGCTGAGAATGCTGTTAAGCCCCTTCGCACTTTTGGACGTGCTAAAACTGTAGTTGCTCTACCAATAATTGATATCAAAAATGAATACCACGATGCAGATGTCAGGGCTTGGACTATTGAAAGCAAAAAGATCCCCCAGCCTAGATTGAAATCCTTGGGGACAAATTGTGGAATAAATGCAACGGCAAATACTGCAGCTTTAACATTTGTCAGATTAGTTAAAAGTCCCAAACGAAAAGCTGGTCCTAAACCGGTTTGTGCTGTTCCTTCATAATCAAATTTTCCAAATTCATGGCGTAGTGACCAGAGAGTTTGGAGCGCCAAAAAGGTTAGAAAAGCGACACCTGCATATTTAAGTGCGCTATAGGCAGTAGGAGAATGGGCAAAGATTTGAGATAGACCAATTGCAGATGCTGCTCCCCAGAAAATCAGAGCCGTACTTGTTCCGAGCAGAGTTGTGTATGCAGTTTTAGTGCCACCAATGATTGCTTGCCTCAAAATCATTGCAACGGTTTGACCCGGAACAATTGCTAATAGAAGAGCTGTCAGCACAAAAGCTGGAAGGACGTGCACAAAATTAGCCATACGTAGCCCCGACGGGATTCGAACCCGCGTAGCTGGCTTGAGAAGCCAGAGTCCTAGGCCGCTAGACGACGGGGCCCTAGTGTTTCCAAGTAAATCTTTACATCGCTGGGGTACCAGGACTCGAACCTAGACTTACTGAACCAGAATCAGCAGGGCTGCCAATTACCCCATACCCCAAAAACAGCAGGAGCAAAGAATACCAAAGGATTTAGAGCTCTAACCCCGCGCGAATACGGGCCAATGAAGCCTCTTTGCCAAGTAATTCCATAGATTCAAATAGCGGTGGTGAAATCGTGCTACCTGTTGTTGCAATACGAACTGCACCAAATGCAATGCGTGGTTTCAATCCCATCTCTTCAATCAAAGATGATCGCAACGCAGCTTCAATACTCTCGTGATTCCAGGTTGCTAGTGGTTCCAACTCTTTAAGTGAGCGCTGCAATACCTGCTTTGAAGCATCATCAGTAATTTTTGCAACGCTATCTGCCTCTACTGCAAAGTTTTTAACAAATAAGAATTTGAGCATCGCTGGAACTTCACTGAGCATGATGATTCGCTCCTGGATTAATGGCAAGGCTTGCTTAACAAGTGCAATCTCATCGGCGCTTCCAGTAATTACCCCAGCCTTAGTTAAAAATGGCAGTGACCAATCTAGGAATTCATCGATAGTTAAGGCGCGGATCTTGTCACCATTGATTGCTTCCAGCTTTTTCATATCAAAACGGGCAGGTGAAGAGTGAACTTTTTCAACAGTAAAGAGCTCAGTGAGCTCTTTCATTGTTACGTTCTCACGATCATCCCCCGGTGACCAACCAAGCAAGGCTAAATAATTACAGATCGCCTCAGGCAAGAATCCTTTATCTCGATACCAAGCTATTGAAACTTCACCATTTCGCTTTGAAAGCTTTGCATTGTCTTGACCCATAACAAATGGCAAGTGAGCAAATACTGGGTAATCCTCTAGCGCTAAGCCCATTGCTTGATACACACGGATCTGGCGCGGTGTGGAAGAGAGAAGATCCTCACCACGTAGAACGTGTGTGACCTTCATTAAAACATCATCAACTGCAACGGCTAATGTGTAGAGAGGTGAGCCATCACCGCGCACCAACACAAAGTCAGGAACGAATTTATGATCAAAGGAGACATCTCCGCGGATTAAATCATTAAAAGTTGTTCCGCCATCAGGCATGCGCATTCGCACCACAGGCAAGCGTCCTTCTACCTTATACGCTGCAATTTGATCAGAAGTTAAATCTCGGCAGTGACCGTTATACCCCGGTGCAACATTTGCTGCGCGTTGTGCTTCACGAACTGCTTCTAACTCATCGGCTGAGCAGTAGCAGTGATAGGCATCTTTTTGATCAAGAAACTTTTGTGCCCATTCGGCATATATTCCTAAACGCTGTGACTGTAAGTACGGGCCATTATCGCCACCAACTTCAGGACCCTCATCCCAGTTCAGGCCAAGCCATTTCAACGTATCGATTGCAGCTTGGATGTATTCATCTGTAACGCGAGTTGTGTCTGTATCTTCAATTCTAAAAAGGAATGTTCCCCCAGTGTGGCGTGCATAGGCCCAGTCAAAAAGTGCTGTGCGGATATTGCCCACATGCAGATCACCGGTTGGAGATGGTGCGAAGCGAACCTTTACTTTTTTGGTCAATTTTTTCTCACTTTGTTTGTTAGTTCGCCTAAACCTTCAATAGCCATTGTCGCATCTGCCCCGGCAACCATTGGTCCAATACCGGCTGGTGTGCCAGTCAAAATAATGTCACCTGGAAGCAAAGTCATAACACGTGAGACAAAGTTAATGATTTCAGGAACTTTAAAGATCATGTCACTCAATTGAGCTGACTGCTTAATCTCACCATTTACTGTTGCTGTAATTTTCTGCGTGCCAGGAATAAAATCTGTATCAATCCATGGGCCGACTGGGCAGAAAGTGTCAAAGCTTTTAGCGCGGGTCCACTGAACATCCTTTTTCTGTAAATCTCTTGCCGTCACATCATTTGCGATGGTGTAGCCAAAGATCACGTCATTAACGCGCTCAATTGGAACATCCTTGCAAAGGCGACCAATAACAATTGCTAACTCTGATTCATGATCCACTCGCTCTGACATCTCTGGCCAAACAATGGTGTCATTTGGTCCGATAACAGAGGTATTAGGTTTTAGAAAGATGATTGGTTCATCTGGCACAACACCGCCCATTTCAGCTGCGTGGTCGGCGTAATTCTTGCCGATGCAAACAACTTTAGAGCGCGGAATGACTGGTGCAAGTAAGCGCACTTTGGAAACAGAGACTGTTGCTGCAGTTTTTTGAATCCCTGAATAGATGGGGTCTCCGGTAATGACTGTGATTGTGGCATCGTCTTCTAAAACACCAAAGAGTGGGTCGGTTCCAAGTCCTGAGTCAGGACCTGGAGAAAATCGGACGATGCGCATTGGGAGATTCTATCTCTTACTCGTGGTCTTCAATCTCTTTCTCAAGACGCTCGATTAACACGCTACTAATTCTGCGACGGCGCCCCAATGGGCGCTCTGAAGTGATTGACCAACCATGCAATGAAACTGTTGATCCAGCAATTGGCACACGACCCAGCTTTTGTGCCATTAATCCACCGATTGTGTCTACATCCTCAAAATCAGATTCATTGATTTCAATCTTTAGCTCATCTGCTAGATCTTCAATATGAAGTGAGGCATTTGCGCGTGCTTTATCAGGTGTTAGCCAAGCAAAATCATCTTCTCCATCATCAAACTCATCTTCAATCTCGCCAACAATTTCTTCGATGATGTCTTCAATTGTGATGATTCCAGCGGTTCCGCCATATTCATCAACTACAACTGCTAAGTGAATCTGATTGCGCTGCATCTCTTTTAAGAGCTCATCTGCCATCTTTATTTCAGGAACAAAGGTGGCTGGGCGCATATGTTGTTCAATGTTTTCAGTTTGTTCAGCCTCATGGTGATCAAGTGCGCGACGAGCTAAATCTTTAACATAGACAATTCCGATGATGTTATCTGGGCCTGTTCCGACTACTGGAATACGTGAGAAACCAGAACGAAGTGCAAGGGAAAGGCCTTGGCGCAAAGTTTTATCTTTTTCAATCCAGACCATATCTGTGCGAGGAACCATGAGCTCTCGTACCAAAGTGTCACCGAGTTCAAATACTGAGTGAATCATTTCGTGCTCATCTGATTCCACAAGACCACGCTCATGCGCTTGATCTACTAGGTCGCGAAGTTCGGCCTCTGATGTAAATGGGCCAGAGCGAAAACCTTTACCGGGAGTCAGCGCATTACCCAAAGCAATTAAAAGTTTAGTAACTGGACCAAGGGCAAAAGCCAATCCATAGGCCACGATAATTCCATAGCGGGCATATTTGTGAGGCTGTTGCTTACCAAGAGTACGTGGGCCAACACCCACCACCACATAGGAAAGCACGACCATGATTGCAACAGTTAACGCCATGGCTTGTGCTGAAGAGTAATTGCGCAACAAAATAACAGCTAATAAAACGGTGGCAGTGAATTCACAGAGCTTTCGAACTAGAAGAATTACATTGAGATATCGAGCTGGCTGAGCGCTGTATTTGCGCAGAAGTAATCCCCCGCGCTTGCCTTCCAACTCTTCAACAACAATGCGAGAAATAGATGTGAGAGCAGACTCAGATGCAGCTAAAAATCCTGCAAAAGCCAACAATAAAATGATGCTAACGATAGCTATCGGACTCATTGAGTTTGCTTCCACTTTTCTACGATTTGTTCCTGCAGGGCAAACATGATCTTTTCTTCTTCTGGTTCTGCATGGTCGTAACCAATTATATGTAATAAACCATGGGTAGCCAGAATATAAATCTCATGCTCAGTTGAATGCCCAGCAGTTAGAGCTTGTGCTTGAGCAAAAGCAGGGCTGATCATGATGTCGCCAAGAGTGACAATCTCACCTTCAACTTCTGGCATATCCATGGGGAATGAAAGAACATCTGTGCTGCCGGGTTCATCCATCCATTTAATGTGAAGTTCAGTCATGTAGTGATCATCAATAAAACCAAGATTGAGATCACACTCTGGATTAAGTTTAAGTTCACCCATAGCAAAAGTAAGCAGTGAGGTTACCTCTGCACTTGGGACTAACTGCCCCGAACTATTCGTGACTTCTATTGTCATCTATTTGCGAATCGGGCGAAGGGCTTGTTTCGCCTCATCAAATTTGTCATATGCCTTCACGATGTCGCCAATTAAGCGGTGGCGAACAACATCCTCGGCCGTGAGTTCAAGAAAGGCAATGTCATCAATACCTTTCAAGATATCTCTGACTACTCGAAGGCCTGAATGCTGACCATTAGGTAGATCAATTTGAGTGACATCGCCAGTAATAACCATCTTTGAACCAAAGCCCAGACGAGTTAGAAACATCTTCATCTGCTCTGGGGTTGTGTTTTGTGCTTCATCCAAAATGATAAATGCATCATTGAGTGTGCGACCACGCATATAGGCAAGGGGTGCTACTTCAATGATTCCGCTCTGCATCATGCGTGGAATGGTTTCAATATCAATCATGTCGTGGAGTGCATCAAAGAGTGGGCGCAAATAAGGATCGATCTTCTCATTGAGAGTTCCTGGCAAGAAACCTAGGTGCTCGCCTGCTTCAACGGCCGGGCGTGTAAGAATTATTCGATTCACTTTCTTAGCTTGCAGGGCCGAAACTGCCTTAGCCATAGCCAGATAAGTCTTACCTGTTCCAGCTGGACCAATTCCAAAAGTAATTGTGTGTTCTTCAATAGCATCCACATAACGCTTTTGATTAGCAGTCTTTGGTCGAATGGAGCGACCGCGGTTGCTAACAATGTTGAGGGATAAAACTTCTGCGGGATGATCCACTGGCTTGCTCTCAAGCATGGCAATCGAGCGCGCAACGGCGTCAACAGTTAGAACATTGCCTGATCGAATAACAACCATGAGCTCACCAAAGAGATTTTCTAATGCCATGCAATCAATATGCGGGCCGCGCAAAGTGATTTCATTACCGCGAACAGTGATGTTTACAGAAGGAAAAGCTGCTTCTACTGCGCGAAGGTTGTCATCATGAGGTCCGATCAGTGCAACCATAGGAATAGCGGTTGGGATCGTGATGAGTGTGCGTTCCATTAATGCTAAATCTATCTTTAACCTGGGGGCCAGGCCAGTCCACGCCCACCAAGGAGATGCAGGTGAGCGTGAAAAACTGATTGTCCGGCCTCTGCGCCAGTGTTAAAGACGGTTCTGTAACCGGTTAAACCATTAGTAGCTGCAATCTCCCCCGCTGCAACAAAAAGGTCGGCGGTGAGCGTGGGAGACATCTTGGCTAAACCTGCAGCATTTTCAACATGCAGAGTAGGAACAATCAAAACGTGAGTTGGTGCTTGTGGGTCAATGTCATTAAATGCTACAACATTTTCGTTACGAAAAACTATGTGCGCAGGGATAACTCCGTTAATGATTTTGCAAAACAAACAGTTTGGATCTAGCGCCACGTAATTACCATACCTTGAGCAGGGCTGAAATTGCCGCCACTGCTGCAATACCTGCATGTGCCGAGCGCAAAATTGGCCGACCCATCAATGCAACCTTTGCCCCTGCTTCAACAAATTGATCAAGCTCAGTTGGTGTTATTCCACCCTCAGGTCCGATGATGACAAGAAGATTTGTGACATTATGAGAAGAGATTGCATCACTGAGCTTTGTCGTTGTGCTTTCATGGAAAACTACCGCTAAATCACTCAACTTAATCGCTTCACAAATCTGTTGGGTAGTTGCTATATCTGTAATTTCTGGAATACGTAATCTGCGTGATTGCTTACTTGCCTCACGTGCAGTAACTGAGAACTTTTCAGAGACTTTGCCGATACTGCGAGCTGCTTGCCATGGAACGATGCGATCAACTCCGGCTTCAGTTAATAGCTCAATTGCCTCTTTGGCTCTATCACTCTTCGGTAACGCCTGAACGACTGTAATTGTCGTTGGAAGCGCCTCTTGAAAACCAGAGGCCATAACCTCAACTTCAAGAGACTTCTTCTTAACTGCAAAGGCTTTGACCTGACTCCAACTGCCTTGCCCATCACTGAGCATGAACAAATCCCCAGCTTTCATGCGCAATACGCGCACGGCATGGTTTGCATCTTCATTATCAAATTCATATATCTGCCCCACTGTTGTGGGCAGGTCATCGACGAAAAATAGAGTCAACATTATTTGGAAAACGCACCTTTGATCTTGGAAAAGATTCCACCATCAGGGTTTTTCACGTGGGCATCACCTGATTTTTCCCCACGCAGATCTGCAAACTTCTTCAGTAGCTCTTCCTCTTCGCGACTAAGTTTTGTAGGAGTTTGAACTTCAACGTGAACAACTAAATCTCCACGTCCGCCATGGCGCAAGCGAGTCATGCCTTTACCCTTAATCGCTATTGGTGTTCCACTTTGTGTGCCAGCTTTAACATTAACTTCAACAGGGCCATCTAAAGATTCAACAGTAACTGTCGTGCCAATAGCTGCAGCGCTCATGGAGACCGAGAGTGACATATGCAAAGTATCGCCTTCACGAATCAAATAGTCATGATTTGTTTCTACGATTTCAACATATAAATCTCCTGCTGGTCCACCGCCGTGTCCCACTTCGCCGCGGCCTGATAGTTGAATGCGATTTCCTGTTTCAACTCCAGCAGGGATTTTTACTTGAATGTTCTGACGAGATCGAACTCGACCTTCACCGGCGCACTCACGACAAGGATTTTGAATAACACTTCCATAACCACCACATGCATTACATGGGCGCGATGTCATCACTTGGCCAATGACTGAGCGAACTACTTGTTGAGTCTCACCGCGTCCTCTGCACACCGCACACGTTGATGGCTGTCCACCATCAATACAGCCACTTCCTGTGCACTTAGGGCACACAACTGCACTTTCAACAGTTATCTCGCGCTCTGTTCCAAAGCATGCTTCATGTAAATCAACTTGCACGCGTATGAGTGAATCTTGTCCAGCGCGCATACGAGGACGTGGTCCACGTGATCCACCGCCACCAAAGAATGCATCCATGATGTCGCTAAAGCCACCACCAAAACCGCCGCCACCAAATGCGCTACCGCCCATGTCATATGACTGGCGCTTTTGGGAATCACTTAATACTTCATAGGCAGCAGTGATTTCTTTGAATTTATCTTGCACCGCAGGATCTGGATTCACATCTGGATGCAGTTCACGGGCTAACTTGCGATAAGCCTTCTTAATTTCATCAGCTGATGCTTCTCGTGAAACACCTAGCGTTTGGTAATGATCGCTCAACTTATGCACCTTCATCAATAAAACGGCCAACATAACGGGCAACTGCAGAAACTGCAGCAATCGACCCTGCGTAATCCATTCGAGTTGGCCCTAAGACACCTACTGCGCCATGTTGGGCAGACTCCACGCCATAGCCAACTGTGACCAATGATGTTGATTGCAAATTTGTCTCGTTCTGTTCACTACCGATTCGAACGTGAACCGTTGAACGGGCCTCATCTAGCAAACGCAAAATAACAACTTGTTCTTCAAGTGCTTCAAGAATAGGTGAGAGAGTAAGACCTAAATCTTCACCAGATCGGGCCAAGTTTGCTGTTCCTGATATTGCCATCTTCTCTCGGCCTTCTCCAATAATTGGGAAAGTAACAACAGCAACTTGTTTTGTAATATCTGCTAATAACTTGGCAGATCTTTTCAATAAATCTTCCAAATCATTAGAGCCCTGAAGGAATGTTTCAATAGCACGACGCTCGGCTGCAGATAATGGCTTAACTGTTGCTAACTTATCAACAAAGACTCGATATCCAAGATCTGTTGGAATGCGACCAGCACTTGTGTGAGGTTGTGTAATCAAGCCCTCTTCTTCAAGCACAGCCATTTCATTTCGAATAGTTGCAGGTGAAATTCCGAGTCCATGGTGGTCGGCAATCGACTTTGAGCCAACTGGTTCCTGCGTCGAAACGTACTCATCGACGATTGCTCGTAGGATTTCAAGGCGACGTGATGACATAGTGGGCCTAGGTTACTAGAAAGTTATTTCTCGCACGATTCGATCTGCAATCAAGCGCCCCACTGGAGTCAACAAGACGCGATCATCACGCAGTTCGATATATCCATTTTCACGATAAGTCCCTAGAAGCTCTAGTTGATGCGGCTCCAGTAGTGAAATCTGCAAACCATCTCGCATACGAATCCCCAGCATGATTGATTCTCGAGCTTTTTGTTCTGAGGTTAAATCTTCACTTTCATGAATAGGTGATTGTGAAGCAAACAGCTTTTCTTTATAGGCATTAGGGTGCTTAACATTCCAAAAGCGCTTTCCATCAACGTGAGAATGTGCTCCTGGCCCAAGTCCCCACCAGTTTCTATTTTCCCAGTAAGCAATGTTGTGACGGCATTCATGAGAAGGCTTTGACCAGTTAGAGAGTTCATACCAGCTCAGCCCACGTGCTTCACACATTTGATCCACTAGTAAATACATATCTGCCATCAAATCATCATCTGGCATTGATAGATCACCACGTTTAATTTGGGCAGCTAACTTTGTTCCAGTTTCAACAATGAGTGCATATGCGCTGATGTGATCGATATCTAGATCAAGTGCAGCTTGGACGCTTTCACGCCAATCATCTAAGGATTCACCTGGGGTTCCATAAATTAAGTCAACGCTAATGCTTTTAAATCCTGCGGCGCGTGCCATATCAACTGCGCGCTTAACGTTCTCAGGGTTGTGTGTGCGATCAAGGACTGTCAATACATGTGGTTTAGCAGATTGCATACCAAATGAGATGCGATTAAATCCCACTTCTAAGTAGCGCTCTAACTTCTCTTTTGTTACTGAATCAGGATTGGCTTCAAGAGTTATTTCACAATCTGTGCTCAAACCATTGCGAGCTTTAATGGCAGCAATTACTCGCCCTAGATCATCGGCTGGAAGCAAAGATGGTGTGCCTCCGCCAAAGAAGATTGTTGGAACAGAATCTTTAGGCGCAGCGTCTAACTCTTTTAAGACTGCATCGATGTAGTCATTGCTGACGATTTCAAGGGTTGCACCATCTTGGAGCTCTGACGGGGTGTATGTGTTGAAATCACAGTAGCCGCATCGCTTTATGCAGTACGGGATATGTACATAGAAACTTATACTCTGCATGGGTTTTGTTTCAACATTTCTCCGTAGGCAATACCCACATCTTACTTACTTTTGACCTCATCACATCCGAGATCTTTACCCAGAGGCTCTAATTGGCCGAACTGAGCCGGCTGAAGTCTCATCGCTTGTGTAGTTAGTGCCTCCAAAAATAATTTGATCCCAACCTCCGTATATAGGGGCAAGAGTTGAACTCCAATACGAACTAATAGAAAAGTCAGCAATTACAGCTGTGTTTTTGAGCATCTCTGACAATTCATCTGCAGATGGCAAGTACCAGTCAGATTTACCACCACCTCGATAACTGCGCACAGTGTTTGCTATTCCAGCCACACAGGTTGAAAGCATAAGTTCAGTATTGGCTTTTCCTGAACCAATTTTTGAGGAGTTCTTTTTAACAGCTTCTGGCTCATTAAAAAATGCTGCAAGAAGAGAATTGCCCACAGTGCACCACGGTTGATAAGGATCAAAATAATCTCCTGCCCAAGTTGCTGGTGCTACCTCCAAATACTGTCCCCACGATTGTGGACTTGATGCAACATAGAAAACGATTCCTCCACCAGGTCCTATATTTCCAACAACACACTTTCCAGTGTTTGGACATTGCGAAAGAGTTGCCCTATAAGCACTAGCTTTTTCCGCTGCCAACTTTCCAACTGCAGCACGCTCGGCTGCCAGTTTTTCTGCAATGGTATTATCGATTGACGGAGTTGGTGACGGAGTTGGTGACGGAGTTGGTGACGGAGTTGGTGACGGAGTTGGAGTGGGTACAATCAACTGAGCACGAAATCCAACACCTGGTCCTGATGAAAACTTTGGTGCACCGACTGCATCGGCAAGCAAGACCCAGGGCTTTGGTAGTGCAGCATTTACCTTAAGTTTAAGAAACTGTGCAAATAATCCTTTACTACCTAGCACTTTGCTGCACGAGATTCCGGTGGCATGTATCTCATATGTGCCCTTGGGGAAACTTTGACCGACTATTACTGCATTCTTACTCACTTTGTAGGTGCCACAACTTGGACCCTGGGGACCGGCAGCAAATGTTGAATTAAGAGCCGTAAAAGAGGCAAGAATCACAGAGATAGCGATGCAAGATCTCAATAAAACCCTCACGGGTAAAGGATAAGACTGCTCAATTTTAATTGGAAGAGCCAGACAAGCTTTTGAGTTAGCTCTTTCGAGCAGCCTTGACCTTTTCAATATCTGCATCGGTCGCAAGTGCTGCTACGAAAGCCTCTTGTGGAACTTCAACGCGTCCTACCATCTTCATGCGCTTCTTACCTTCTTTTTGCTTCTCCAAAAGCTTTCGCTTACGTGAGATATCTCCGCCATAACACTTAGCCAAAACATCTTTACGGATAGCGCGAATGCTTTCACGAGCAATAATGCGAGAACCAATTGCTGCCTGGATAGGAACTTCAAACTGCTGGCGCGGTATTAGTTCGCGCAGCTTGCCAGTCATCATCACGCCATAGGCATAAGCCTTATCGCGGTGAACAATTGCACTGAATGCATCGACGGCTTCACCTTGAAGCAAAATATCAACCTTGACCAAGTTGCCTTCAGCATCGCCCTTTTCTTCATAATCAAGGGAGGCATAACCCTTCGTGCGAGATTTAAGTTGATCAAAGAAATCAAAGACAATTTCTGCCAAAGGTAAGTCATAACGGATTTCAACTCTCTCTTCTGAGATGTAATCCATACCGAGCAAGATTCCACGGCGCTCTTGGCATAGCTCCATGATTGTTCCAATGAATTCAGATGGTGCCAGGATTGTTGATTTCACAATAGGCTCATATACGGTTGCAACTTTGCCTTCAGGAAACTCTGAAGGATTCGTTACTCGAATCTCTTTGCCATCATCCATCACTACGTTGTATACAACGTTAGGCGCTGTTGAGATCAAATTGAGTTTGTGTTCGCGCTCAAGTCTCTCACGCACAATCTCCATGTGAAGCAAGCCCAGGAAACCGCAACGGAAACCAAAACCTAGAGCTGCAGAGCTCTCTGGTTCATAAACAAGTGCGGCATCGTTGAGTTGTAACTTATCGAGTGCTTCACGAAGCACAGGAAAATCTGCACCATCTAGAGGAAAGAGCCCAGAGAAAACCATTGGCTTGGGATCTTTATATCCAGCAAGTGCTGTCTTTGTTGGGTTGTTATAGGTAGTAATCGTGTCGCCCACACGTGATTGGCGCACATCCTTAACACCTGTAATTAAGTAGCCCACTTCGCCAACACCTAGGCCTTTAGAAGCAACTGGTTCTGGTGAAATAACGCCAACTTCAAGGGCCTCATGTCGAACACCAGTTGAAAACATTTGAATTTGTTCACGAGGAGATAAGTGACCGTCAATTACGCGAACGTATGTAACAACACCGCGATAGGCATCATAAACAGAGTCAAAGATAAGTGCGCGAGCAGGTGCACTTGCATCACCAACAGGCGCTGGGATTTGGGCAATGATCTGATCAAGTAGTTCTGCAACTCCATCGCCAGTTTTACCTGAAACACGCAAACAATCCTCTGGCTCACAACCAATGAGCTTTGCTAGCTCGGCAGCAAACTTTTCAGGTTGAGCGTTAGGAAGATCGATTTTGTTGAGCACAGGAATAATTGTTAGGTTATTTTCCATCGCTAAATAAAGATTTGCCAGAGTCTGAGCTTCAATTCCTTGAGCGCAATCCACAAGAAGAACTGCGCCTTCACAGGCAGCCAGTGAGCGCGAAACTTCATAGGTGAAGTCAACGTGGCCCGGTGTGTCAATCATGTTCAGGATGTATTCCTGTCCATCGATTCCACTGCGCCATGGCAGACGTACTGCTTGAGATTTGATTGTGATTCCGCGTTCGCGTTCGATATCCATACGATCCAGATACTGTGCACGCATATTGCGAGCTTCTACTACTTCGGTGATTCCCAACATACGATCGGCAAGAGTTGATTTACCGTGATCAATATGGGCAATGATGCAGAAGTTACGTATCTGCGCCGGATTAGTTGCTGCTGGTTGCGGCGCCTTAGCAAGTGAAATTGCAGGCATGAACCTAGCCTCGCTTTAAGATCGAAGAAAAATTAACGTGCGCCGGCTTTGGAAGCTGCCTTAGCCATTGATGACTTCTTGTTTGCTGCAGTGTTCTTGTGAAGAACACCCTTTTGAACAGCAACATCTAGAGCCTTTGAAGCTGTGCGAAGTTCAGTTGTGATTGCAGATGAATCTCCTGCGCTAACTGCCTCACGGAATTTACGGACAGCGGTCTTGATAGATGAGCCCACAGACTTATTGCGAAGGCGTGCCTTCTCGTTAGTCTTAATGCGCTTAATCTGAGACTTGATATTTGCCACGCTGTAGTACTCCGAACTTCTAGGTGTGTGTTGAAGGGTAAAGGTTACCTGTTAGGGCCCGAAGGCTCAAATCAAGCGGTAATTATGCCTGAGGAGGCTGCTCGGCGGCGCTTTCGCCCACCAGCTGGCTTGGTCTCAACAGGTGCTTGCTCATCATTTAAAGATTCATGGAATTCATGCTCGGTGGCATCTTTTTCCTCTGCATCTTCATGTTGTGATGATGGAACATCTAGTTGTGGCATTGGTGCCTTCATCTTCACAGGCTCCATATGAATATGAATTCCACGTCCGCTACATGAATCACATGTAGTTGAGAAAGCTTCAATGAGTCCCTGTCCAACACGCTTGCGTGTCATTTGAACAAGACCAAGGGATGTAACTTCTGCAACCTGGTGCTTGGTGCGATCTCGACCTAAGCATTCAACGAGTCGGCGCAAAACCATCTCGCGGTTTGATTCCAAAATCATATCGATGAAGTCGATAACAACAATTCCACCTAAGTCACGAAGACGAAGTTGGCGAGCAATTTCTTCAGCTGCTTCTAAGTTGTTCTTAGTAACAGTCTCTTCAAGGTTTCCGCCCTTACCAATGAACTTACCGGTGTTAACGTCGATAACAATCATTGCCTCAGTGCGATCAATAACAAGTGAGCCACCTGAAGGCAGGTAGACCTTGCGATCAAATGCCTTAGCCAGCTGCTCTTCGACTCTAAAGTCTGCAAATAGATCACCGGTGCCTGTGTATTTTTCAATCTTTGTTGTTAGCTCTGGGGCAATAAAGCCAAGATAACTAGTTACTTCATCCCAAGCAGTTGCACCTTGCACAGTGAGCTTGCGGAAATCCTCATTGAAAATATCTCGGATGACTCGAACAGCAAGATCTGGCTCTTGGTAGAGGGCAACTGGAGGATTAAAGTTTGTGTTTTGAGTCTTGGCATAGATGTCATTCCATTGAGCTTTAAGACGTGCCACATCACTGGTTAAATCTTCTTCACTCACTCCTTCAGCAGCTGTGCGAACAATGACGCCAGCTTCTTCTGGGATTAAGTTCTTCAAAATTGCTTTCAGGCGTGTGCGCTCAGTTTCAGGTAAACGCTTTGAAATACCAGACATTCCGCCACCTGGGACATAAACAACATAGCGTCCTGGCAATGAAATTTGGCTAGTTAAACGCGCACCCTTTTGACCAATAGGATCTTTTGTAACTTGTACTAACACTGGCTGGCCAGTCTTTAATACAGTTTCAATTTTGCGTGGTTCAGATTCAGAAATTCCTGCAGCATCCCAGTTAACTTCACCGGCATACAACACAGCATTACGACCCTTACCAATATCAACGAATGCAGCTTCCATAGATGGAAGAACGTTTTGAACGCGACCCAAATACACGTTACCAACGTATGAAACGTTGCTATTGCGATTCACATAGTGCTCAACCATCACGCCATCTTCAATAACAGCGATTTGTGTGCGATCTGCAATCTGTCGAACAAGCATTTCGCGATCTACGTTTTCACGTCGGGCTAAGAATTCACCATCAGTAATAACTGTTGGGCGCTTGCGATATGGCTCGCGGTATTCAGAGCGAGCGCCACGGTCATTGCGATCGTTGCGATCACGACGTCCCCCACGACGATCATTGCGATCTGGGCGCTCGGTGCGTGCTGGACGAGCAGGACGCTCGCGAACTTCACGGACCTTAACAACTGTTACAACACCATCTTCATCAATTACTTCACCTGGTGTTACACCTTCAGCATCTCCTGCTGCGCGGCGACGGCGACGGCGACGATGTGTTGTTCCATCGCTATCAACTTCCTCTTCGCCAGTTTCCTGCGTTGAATCTTCATTCGTTGCAACATCTGCGCCAGGCTTGCGGCGACCACGGCCACCACGACGGCGACGACGGTTGCGATCTGGACGTTCGGCGCTATCTGCAGCCGGTGCATCTGCGGCCGGTGCCTCTGCGACCTCAGCTTTTTTGCGCACAGCTTTAGCAACTGGCTTATCAGGGGCTGCTTGAAATACTGGAACCGGGATAGCTGCTTTTTTGCGCGTAGCCTTCTTTGGTTCATCGGTTGTTACTTCAGTAGTTTTTGCTTCAGCCTTAGCCGAAGTTTTCTTAACCGCACGCTTGCGCGGTGTTTTAGGCTCAATAGCCATGGCACCAAATCCTCTATGCGTCTTTTAGAACGCTTATCTCGTTAAAAAATCCCTGTTTTAGGTTTTTCTTACCTGTTCGCGCTGGGCTTTTACCGCGATGGATTCGCGAGCCGCGCTGAACTATGTGCCCTAAGTATGGCAGATAGGGGGCTAATTGCCTACTTCAGCCCCTGGAGCGAGCGTGAACGTTCTGAAGCAGGCCAAATCCGATCAAAGTGGCAAACATGGATGAGCCACCGTATGAGATGAAAGGCAGTGGCACACCCGTCATTGGCATGAGCCCTAAGGTCATTCCAATATTTTCAAATATCTGAAAAGCAAACCATGCAATAACACCCGTTGTTACTAATCGCCCAAAAGGATCACTAGTTCTTCGAGCAATAGCGAAAGCTCGCATGAGCATAATCAAATACAAAATCACAATCAAACCACTTCCCAGAAAACCTAACTCTTCACCTGCAACAGTGAAAATAAAGTCTGTCTGTTGCTCTGGCACAAAGCGACCATTGGTTTGTGGACCATTAAATAATCCAGTTCCAATTAATCCCCCAGATCCCACAGTGATGCGAGCTTGGCGAAGTTGGTAGCCGGTGCCTTGAGTGTCAACGGTTGGATCTACGAAAGTTTGCAGACGCTTAATCTGGTAGTCACTAATTACTCCAGTGTTTGTTGCAACAACAGCGCCTAGCGCAGCAACTAGTAAAAGACCTGCAACCCACTTTGTGGGTGAACCGGAAACTGCAATGATTGTGACCACTGATGCAGAGATAATAAAGACCGTTCCCATATCAGGTTGCAATAAAATAAAGATAACTGGGATCGCTGCAACTGCTAGGGCTTGGAGAACATCTCTAGGAGTCGGTTCATCGCTATCGTGAGTTCGCTCAGATAAAATCATGGACATACCAATAATGATGGAAATCTTTGCAAGCTCTGCTGGCTGAATCTGGAAACCACCGGGTAGGGCAATCCAGGCTTTAGCACCGTTAACTTCACTACCTAAACCTGGAATCAAAACAACAATTAATCCAATAACGCCTAAGCCCCACACGATTGGTGTGTAAGCGCGAAGGAGACGGTAGTCAATAACAGTTGTGCCATAGGCCAAAAGTGCGCCAATAGCGATGTTAATAACGTGGCGCTTTAAGTAATACTGAGGATCTAAACCATTGCGTGCATACCAATCACGTGTTGCTGCATAAACAAGCAACGTGCCCATGATTAAAAGCACCGCAACAGCAGCAGTTAAAACTGGATCAAAGCCATGAAAAATCGAGCTTCTCTGGCGGCGATAAAGGCGTTGACGCGCAGCTATTTGGCTCATGGCGTCTCCTTAGGCTTTGTAGCAGGTGAAATCTTTGGCAACATTGTTGGAGGTTTTCCAGTTGGATAGATCGCAGCTCCTGGAATAACTTTATTGCCTTTAACACCGAAAATTGCTTCATAGATGTGTCGGACACCCACACCAGAAGTTGATGCGCCAAATCCGCCTTGTCCCACCATCATGACAACTGCAAAACGTGGATTCTTACTTGGTGCAAAGGATGCAAACCAGGATGTGTCATCTTTTTGTGTGCCATTAGGGTTTCGACCAAAAACTTGGCCAGTTCCAGTCTTTCCACTCACCTCAATGGGGAAACCAGCAAATACTCCAGCACCTGTTCCGCTCACCACTACTTCACGTAATGCACCTTGTAAGAACTTAATAGTTGAAGGTGCGGTGTTTAGGGTGCCCAACTTTTGTGGCTCAATAGTCTTAACAACTGTTCCGTCAGTCTTGACGATTGCTTTTCCAACAGTTGCCTGCCAGATAGTTCCACCGTTGCCGATGGCTGCATACATCTGCGTTAACTTCAGTGGTGTTACTACAGTGTCACCTTGACCAATAGAGAAGTTAACCGCATCTCCAGCGCGCACCTTGTCACCATCTACACAGTTTTCAGCAGCTAGTTGAATGAGAAAAGGAGTCTGCTGGGCTTTCGTTGCACGGGTTTTGTAGTTGCAATAGAAATCTTTGTTCTGTTGGAACCAGCTCTTTTTATAATTACGATCAGCTAATCGTGATGTTGATTCAGAAGGTAGGTCAATTCCCACTTTTTGAGCGATGTGGAAGCTTTGTGCTGCTTTAAAGAAATAGTCATTCGGGCTCGATTTTGGACGCAGACCACCATCTCGCAGCCATTCATCAAAGGCAATTTGATACCAAAGAGTGTCGCATGAGACTGCAATGGCTTTCTTTAAGCTCATGCGTCCTTGATCCCTGCTATCAAAGTTTTGGAATGCGCGCGTACCCACTTGCACCTCTGATGGGCAGTTGTATGAGGCATTGAGGTCATAACCAGCCGCAGCTGCTGCAACTACGGAGACAGATTTAAAAGTTGAAGCTGGTGCAAACAAACCTTGCAGTGCACGGTTAAGTGCTGGCACAGCCTTTTTCTCACTAAATAAATCTGACGCTTGTTGAACTGTTAAACCTTTTTCAAAAGCATTTGGGTCATAGGTGGGATATGACGCAAGGGCCAAAATTCGTCCAGTTTTGATATCCATGACAACTGCAGCACCTGAGTCAGAGGTGTAACCATTTGCGCGCCCGCGCTTGACCGCATCGGCTAAAGCCTGTTCTGCAGCTGCTTGTAATCTAATGTCCAAACTAGTTACTAAGTGATCACCTGCAATTGGCTTTGTATTTTGGCTCTCACGAGTAATGGCTTCTTTTCGATCAACGATGAGCGTTCTAATTCCTGGGGTGCCACGAAGATAGGAATCGTATTGAATCTCAAGTCCGGCTTTTCCAATTGTTTCACTTCTAAAGTATTGCTTACTAGATTTTGTTAAATCATCTTCAGTCAATGGACCTACATAACCAAGAACATGGGCAGCATTGACATTAACTAAACCTGGATAACTACGGATTGAAATTGGTTGTGCATCCACACCAGGGAATTGATCTGGGCGCTCCACAATCTGCAGCGCAATATCTGGATCTGCCTCTTTAGTAATAGGAATTGGTTGATATCTTGAACCAGTCCAACAGCCTGCACGCTTGCCAACTGGTAGCTCCCCACAAAGGCGTGTGTTTGTATAAACATCGTTGTAATTGAGTTTGAGTAGTTTTGCCAGTCGTTGCATTACTGCAACTCCTTCATCAGGCTGCTTATCAATCTCAATGCGATCAATAGTGATCGCTAATCCCACCTTATTTAACGCCATAGGCACACCATAAGCATCAACAATTAAGCCGCGATTTGCTGGGGCTACAACGTCACGACTTTGAATACTCAGTGCTGCATCACGATATTTTGGCCCCGCCGCAATTTGCAGATAAAACAAGCGCCCAAGCAATGCTGTAAGCAAAGAAACGATAAGAATCTGAGCAACAAGTAAGCTCAAGCGTGAGCGTTGATTCATAACGCTGATCGCGTTTCAAAGACAAAGTTGTGCATGAATGAAAACACTGGCAAGACAATCGGAGTAATTACTAGAACCCAAAGAGAATTCCCAAGAAGAGTTAGAAGAATCTGTCCGAAACCACCTGTTGTGACTCCCAGTAAAGCGCTACTAGCAAGGAAAAGAACTTCAGTGACTAGGTTTGCTACAACTACAAAGAAAACTACGCCAACTGGATTTCCATTGATATTTCCATCACCGTAACCTAGATATGAAACTGCGTAGCAAATAATGATCATGATTAGTGTCCATTGACCTACAGGACCGCCTGCACCGCCAGACATATCCATTAATAAGCCTGCACCAAAACCTGTTAGCGCAGCAATTTCTGGCGTGCTAATAACTGCCCACACCAGAGCAAAGATTGCAAAGAGTGAGAATCCCCCGCCTGGCAATTTGAATTGATTGACTACTGCTTCTTGGAGAAGAAATATGAAAAGAAATATTGGTGCAGAAAGTGAAATCTGTCGGGTCAGCATGTGCAGCTACTTCGTTGGAGACGGTGATGGTGTTACATAAACCGTCACCGTTGGAATTGGAGTTGGGACTGGCTTCGGAGGCACGAGAGCATCACCTGGGTTTGTTGATGAAGCTGCCACAACAACTGCCAGAACACCTAGCCCACCAAAATTTGTGTAGTAGCGAACGGTGCCGCTTTGAGCGATCTCTCCAGCAGAGTTATCAACGGCAGTTACATAACCAACTGGAACTCCTGGAACAAAGGGCCGATTTGCAACACTTCCGCGCGCTAGTAATACATCGCCAACTTTTACTGTTGTTAAATTATCAAGTAATTGCAGTGAGCCTGAGCGTGAACCCCGCCCGGACAAAATGCCTATTTGTTGGGTTCCTGCAATTCGAATACCGATTTTAAAGGATGGATCGGTTGCCAGCATTACTAGTGCAGTTGAAGGGAATACATCTTTAACCACTCCTGCGATTCCAGTTTGTGAAAGCACAGTCATGTTTTTCTTAATACCTGCATTTGAACCAATATCAATAGTCACCGTTTGAGAAAATGACTGGCTAGAGCCTTGGCTGATAACTTTTGCATTAACTACTTTATATCCAGCTGTTCCAGCTAAATCTAAAATCGATTCAAGTTGTTTAAGTTGGGCATCAGCATTTTTACGATTGAGTAAGTCGGCCTTTAGCTTGGCATTATCAGCACGTAGCTTTTCAATTTGATTGCGCGTGCGGCCCAAGTGAGTCACATCAGAAACGAAGTTCTTCACTGGAGAGAGAATGAAGTTTCCAGCTTTTTGGAAAGGAGAAAGAATTGTCTGAGTGCCTTGACGCGCACCATCTAGAACTGCAACACCACGCAAATCTAAAGTGATAAGAAATAGCGCAGTAACAATTAAAATGATTAAGAGAAGACGGGTACGACCCTCTCCGCCGTAACGCATCTTCTAATAAACCTATCGACGAGGTTCGGAGATTAAGACTTTCTCTAAAGCCTCAAACTCTTCGATACATTTTCCAGAGCCTTCAACAACTGCATCCAGTGGACGTTCAGCGATATGAATAGGCATTCCAGTTTCTTTACGAAGACGCTCATCAAGACCCTTGAGCAATGCACCGCCACCAGTGAGCACAATTCCACGATCCATCAAATCTGATGCAAGCTCTGGAGGTGTCTTATCAAGTGTGCTCTTTACTGCATTAACAATTGCATTTACTGGCTCTTCAAGAGCTTTGCGAATCTCTGCAGCAGAGACAACGATTGTCTTTGGTAATCCAGTTGCTAAGTCGCGACCGCGAATTTCAGCATCGTTTTCACCAGCTAATGGATAAGCAGAACCGATAGCCATCTTGATTTCTTCTGCGGTGCGCTCTCCCAAAAGCAGAGAGAATTCACGCTTAACCCAGTTAATAATCGATTGATCGAGCTCATCTCCACCCACGCGAATTGATAGAGAACAGACGATTCCGCCCAGTGAAATAACTGCAACCTCAGTTGTACCGCCACCAATATCTACGACCATGTTTCCAGTTGGTTCGTGGATTGGAAGACCAGCACCAATAGCTGCTGCCATTGGCTCTTCAATAATGTAAACCTTACGAGCACCGGCGGCATATGCCGCATCTTTAACTGCGCGCTGTTCAACACCAGTGATACCTGATGGAACGCACACAACGATTCTTGGCTTAGCCAAGTAACGACGACGGTGCACCTTTTGAATAAAGTAACGCAGCATGCGCTCGGTTGTCTCAAAGTCTGCAATCACACCATCTTTGAGCGGGCGAATCGCAACGATGTTTCCTGGAGTACGGCCAATCATCTTCTTGGCTTCAAGACCAACGGCTAAAATTCCGCCAGAATCTTGATTGACAGCAACAACAGATGGTTCATTCAAAACAATGCCACGCCCGCGCACATAAACAAGCGTGTTGGCAGTTCCTAGGTCAACGGCCATATCACGGCCGATGAAAGACATTCTGCTTTGTGAACTCATACTTTTGTACTCCTTGATTATATAGGGAAGAAAATTTGAATCTCGCGCGCAGCCGATTCAGGTGAATCTGAGCCATGCACAATATTTTGAACAACTTTGGTGCCCTGATCACGAGCTAAGTCACCACGGATAGTTCCGGGTGCTGCAACTGTTGGATCAGTAACTCCAGCTAAAGAGCGAAATCCTTCAATAACGCGATTACCCGAAGCAACCATTGCAACGATTGGTCCTGACATCATGAACTCAACAAGTGGTTCATAAAATGGCTTACCAATATGTTCTGCGTAGTGTTGTTCAAGTAATGCGCGATCCGCGTTAAGTAAACGTAACGCTTCGATGGAATAACCCTTTGTTTCAACACGAGAAATAACTTCGCCTACTAAACCACGACGGACTCCGTCTGGCTTAACCAGGATTAGGGTTTTCTCAATGCTCACCTGCGTAGTCTATTAGGCCTTTTCCCCTGCTTGTGCCATGAGAGCCGCACGCGCAGCTTCTCCCTTGCGGCCCACAATGATGGCTGCGGCCCATAGTCCTATAAAAATCACCCCAATGAGAAAAAAGGATGGGACGAAAAAGCCGAAACAGATCATGAAAACCTGCAGAACTGAGCCGATATATAAACCTGAACGTCGCTTGAGAATGCCGGCATTGAGAAAGAGAAGCAGCGAAATAACAGAGCCATAGATTAAGGCAGAGGTTGGTTGATCTTTAGTTGCAAGCAAAATCGCAAAACCTAAAGTCAAACTCTCCATAACAAGAACGGTTGCTCCTAAAACTTTCATTTCGCAAACTTCTTTCTCAAATAGGTCCGAGCTTCACCAACTGTAACAACCGAACCGGTCACAATAATCCCGACGGTATCTTCACTTAAGGGTCTAGTTGCATCTCCCACCGCGCGATCAAGGGCAGTATGCAAATCTTTGACTTCAAATACTCGATCATTACCAAAAACAGAAGTTGCTAGCTTTTCTAGATCAGAAGATGACATGGCGCGAGAAGATGAACTTTGAGTCACAATCACATGATCAACCACTGGCTCTAACTCTTGCAAGATTCCAAGGGCATCTTTATCACCAAATACACCCACCACTGCCACAATCTCATCAAAGTTAAATTCACTCTTAAGCGTCTGTGCTAGTGCTTTAGCGCCATGCGGATTATGCGCAGCATCTAAAATTACCGTTGGATCACGGTGCACAACCTCGCAACGCCCCGGTGAAGTCACCGCAGCAAATCCAGCACGCACTGCTTCAATATCTAGTGGTTGATCCCCAAAGAAAGCTTCCACTGCTACCAGGGCACTGGCAGCGTTAGCAGCTTGGTGCTTGCCGTGTAGGGGCAAAAAGATTTCATCGTATGTATCGTGCAAACCCTGAATAGTAAGTAGCTGTCCCCCAACTGCGATTGCTCTTGAGGCAACTAAATACTCAACGCCTTCGCGCACAACATCTGCGCCAACTTCTGCAGCTTTTCGAATTAACTCTTTAGCAGCCTCTGGTTCTTGCTGTGCCAGCACAACAAAGCCGCCTTCTTTAATGATTCCAGCCTTAGTTGAAGCGATTTCATGCAAGGAATTGCCTAGATATTCCATGTGATCAAAGCCGATTGGCATGATTACTGAGACATCTGCATCAACAACATTTGTTGCATCCCACTGCCCACCCATGCCAACTTCAATAACTCCAACATCTACAGGGTGTTCAGCAAAGGCCACAAAGCCAAGTGCTGTGATGGCTTCAAAAAATGAGATGGGATGTTCAAACTTTTCATCCATTAAATCCAAATATGCAGCAATATCGTTATAAGCAAAAATCAATTCTTTTGGATCAATGGGCTCACCATTAATAGCAATACGCTCACGATATGTTTCAAGATGTGGGCTAGTAAAGCGCCCCGTGCGCAAACCATGGGCAAAAAGAAGTGAATCAATCATTCGAGTTGTGGTGGTCTTTCCATTTGTTCCGCCCACATGAATTGTTGGATATGTCAGTTGTGGTGAACCCAAAATATCAACAAGGGCAGCAATGCGCTCAGTTGTTGGATCTATCCGAACTTCTGGCCAGCGCGCTAGTAGCGCCTGCTCAATGGCATCAACGCGCTCTTTATCTTCAGGAGAAATAATCATGCTGAAGGTAGTGCGCCAAGTTGCGCAGTAAGGCGTTCGATGTCAGAACTAGTTTTAGCTAGACGTTCACGGATTTCAACAACAACACTCTCTGGTGCCTTTGCCATGAAACCATCATTATTTAACTTCACTTCTGCAGTCTGCTTGTCCTTAATCGCTGCAGCTAAATCCTTTTCTAATCGAGCGCGCTCTGCAACAACATCGATTGATCCAGTTAAGTCGAACTCCACTTTTACTGAACCAATTTCAACCTTTGCACTTGGCGTGATTTCCCCAAGCTCAAGGCGCAAAACAAAAGCCATCGCGCTTGAATAATTTGCAATTGCTCCCTTTGCAAGAAAACGTGCAGGAATCTTGAGTGAAGTCTTAATACCTTGATCATTTCTAAACCTGCGAACATCAGTAATGATCTCTTGCATCTGCATAACAAGCTTCTCTGAGGCCTTATCAACGTGGGTAGCATCTGCCACAGGCCACTTAGCAACAACAAGTGATTCCGCCCCAGTTAACGTTGTCCAGAGCTGCTCAGTAATAAATGGCATTACTGGGTGCAAAAGGCGCAAAAGTTGATCAAGAACATGACCCAGCACGCGCTTAGTCTTTGTTGAATCTGTCCCAGCAAAAGTTTCTTTTGAAAGTTCTAGGTACCAATCACATAGGTCATCCCAAGCAAAGTGATACAAAATCTCACAGGCACGAGCAAACTCATACTTTTCAAGCTGGGAATCAACTTCAGAGACAGTCTCTGACAATCGGCTCAGAATCCACTTATCAATAGCGTTAAGTGAATCAACTGCTGGAAGTTCTCCTTCAACAGTTGCACCGTTCATGATTGCAAAGCGGGTTGCATTCCACAGCTTGGTAGCAAAGTTACGTGAACCGCCAATCCAATCTTCAGCAAGTGCTTGGTCTGTGCCTGGATTAGCACCGCGGGCTAACGTAAAGCGCAGAGCATCTGCGCCGTATTTGTCCATAAATTCAATTGGGTCAATAACATTTCCGCGACTCTTAGACATCTTTTTACCAAACTGATCGCGCACCAAACCATGCAACATGATTGTCTTAAACGGTGGCACGCCATCCATTGCAAAAGTGCTCATCATCATCATGCGCACTACCCAGAAGAACAAGATGTCATAACCAGTTACTAGAACTGAAGTGGGATAGAACTTAGCTAAATCAGCAGTTTTTTCTGGCCAACCAAATGTTGAGAAAGCCCATTGGCCAGATGAGAACCATGTATCTAATACATCTGGATCTTGTGTGTAGCCGGCAGGTGCTGATTCTCCTGGACCAGCAACGACAACTTCACCATTTGGTCCATACCAAACTGGAATGCGGTGACCCCACCATAACTGGCGAGAAATACACCAATCGTGCATGTTATCTACCCAATCAAAATAACGAGGTTCTAACTCTTTAGGTTCAATTGTTACTGAGCCATTTCGCACAGCATCAGCTGATGCTTTAGCAAGTGGTGCAACCTTTACGAACCACTGCTTAGATAAACGTGGTTCAACTGTTGTGTCACAGCGTGAACAGTGACCCACTGCGTGAATATATGGACGCTTTTCAGCAACTATGCGACCAAGTGAGCGTAGTTTCTCAACTACTGCCACGCGTGCTTCAAAGCGATCCATGCCATCAAACTCGGTTCCAGTGCCATCCATGACACCGTGCTCGTTCATAATCACAACAAATGGAACGTTGTGGCGAACGGCCATTTCAAAGTCATTGGGATCATGGGCTGCAGTTACTTTCACAGCACCTGTTCCAAAATCAGGATCTACTAATTCATCAGCAATGATTGGAATCATGCGGTTAACCAGTGGAAGCAATACAGAAGTTCCAACCATGTGCTTATAGCGTGGGTCATCAGGGTGAACTGCAACTGCGCCATCGCCCATCATTGTCTCTGGTCGTGTTGTTGCAACGGTGATGCTTTGTTCGCCTTCACCATAGCGAACTGAAACAAACTCACCAGAGTCATCTTGGTGCTCAACTTCAATATCAGAGAGTGCGGTTAAGCAACGAGTACACCAGTTAATGATCCGCTCTGCACGATAAATCAATCCCGCATCATGCATCTTCTTAAATAAAGTAACTACAGAGTTAGACATCGCTTCATCCATTGTGAAGCGCTCACGTGACCAATCAACTGATGAACCAAGGCGCTTCATCTGTTCAAGAATTGCACCGCCAGATTCAGCCTTCCACTCCCACACTTTGTTAACAAACTCTTCGCGTCCTAAATCATGGCGAGACTTACCATCTGTTGCTAACTGCTTTTCAACAACGTTTTGTGTTGCAATGCCTGCATGGTCCATTCCAGGAAGCCATAGAACTTCAAAGCCTTTCATGCGCTTCATACGTGATAAACAATCTTGCAGAGTTTGATCAAGTGCGTGACCAATGTGCAAAACACCTGTCACATTCGGTGGTGGCAAAACAATTGAGAAGGCAGGTTTGCTAGATGATGCATCCGCTGTGAAGTAGCCAGCGTTGACCCACTTTTGATACAGGGGTGCTTCGATATCAGCTGGTGAAAAACTGGAAGCTAGGTCGCCGGACATAAGGAGCAGTCTAGATTATGCGCTCTTCTCCTCTTGACCCTTTGCTGCGCGTGAGCGCTTTGGAATATCACCTGTTCTTTTAATAAATTGCGGTTGCGCCCCATTTTCGATGCAATCTTTGTTCACAATGACTTTTGCTACATCGCCACGGCTAGGAACGTCATACATCACACTCAAAAGCGTTGATTCCATGATTGCGCGAAGGCCACGAGCACCCGTTCCACGATCCAAGGCAAGATCTGCGATGGCATCAAGTGCTGGGGCATCAAACTCTAACTCCACATTATCTAGATCAAAGAGGCGTTGATACTGCTTCACAAGTGCGTTCTTTGGCTCAGTCAAAATCTGCATCAGTGCTTCTTTATCTAAGTTTTCAACACTTGTTAAAACTGGCAAGCGGCCAATGAATTCAGGAATCATTCCAAACTTCAAAAGATCCTCAGGCATTACATCGGCAAAGATATCTTTGCGGTTCTTATCGGCAGCATCTTGCAAAGTAGCATTGAAGCCAACTCCTGATCGTCCAACACGGCTTTCAATAATCTTCTCAAGACCGGCGAATGCGCCACCAACAATAAATAGAACGTTTGTTGTGTCGATTTGAATGAACTCTTGGTGTGGGTGCTTACGACCACCTTGTGGTGGAACAGATGCAACAGTTCCCTCAAGAATTTTCAATAGCGCTTGCTGAACTCCCTCACCTGAAACATCGCGTGTAATTGATGGGTTCTCAGATTTACGAGCAACCTTATCGATTTCATCGATGTAGATAATTCCTGTTTCTGCCTTTTTAACATCGTAA
Source organism: Actinobacteria bacterium IMCC19121 (assembly GCA_002284895.1). GTDB lineage: Bacteria > Actinomycetota > Actinomycetes > Nanopelagicales > Nanopelagicaceae > Planktophila. Next base: position 743,954 of record CP015605.1, on the reverse strand, counting down.
TCAGCAGCTTGCAATAGCTTAAGCAAAATGTTTTCAACATCTTCACCCACATAGCCAGCCTCTGTGAGCGCTGTTGCATCAGCGATAGCAAAAGGAACGTTGAGCATACGTGCAAGGGTTTGGGCCATCAGTGTCTTACCGCACCCTGTTGGGCCAAGTAGCAAGATATTTGATTTAGCTAATTCGATTTGATCTTCACGGTTGCCACTTTGCACACGCTTGTAGTGGTTATAAACGGCAACTGAGAGAGACTTCTTTGCGCGGTTTTGTCCGATGACATATTGATCTAGGAATTCAAAGATTTCTTGTGGCTTAGGAAGTTCTGCAAGCCCAAGGGAGGATGCTTCAGAGAGCTCCTCAACGATGATCTCATTACAGAGTTCAATACATTCATCGCAGATATAGACGCCAGGTCCGGCAATGAGTTTCTTAACTTGCTTCTGAGTTTTTCCGCAGAAGGAACACTTGAGCAAGTCGCTTGTTTCACCGATTCTGGTCATGGGTAAATTTTAGATTCTTTAGCGGTTTTATGTGCGGGTTTTTACGCTTATCTCTGTTCGCCGTGAGAATAATTAGCGGGCATCTTCATCTCTTTCACCCCAGGTACTCGAAGAATGGCAAAGCTAATCAACACATGAAAAATTGATGCGCCGATGAGTAGTTCTTTTTCACCAAAGAGTGCCACGGCGGGACCAATTAATGCCATCCCGATGGGCATCAATCCAATTGATCCCATGTGATCTATTGAGAACACGCGACCTTGCAGATGTGCTGGCACTTCTCGCTGCACAGCAGATGACCACCATGCCTCCCACGGCCCAACTGAAAATCCAGCAAACAAATATGCGATAACTATGAATGTTCCTGAAACAGGAAATGCTAAAGCCAAAGGTGCGATGATGATAAACATCCAGACAAAGATTGAAACATAGCCTTCATGTTTAACTTTTATCTTCACACATAGCAGTGCTGAAATGATGCTTCCGATTGCAAAAGAAGAAGCTGCCAATGCAAATGGGGTATTTGAATCAAATTCTCGCCGGCTAATGACTGGTAACAAAACAGTTTCTGCCGCAAGCACAACCATCAATTGAACTGAGACCATGAGAATGAAGGCCCCAATCCAAGGAATATCTCGCACCGTGCGCAGGCCTTCTCGAAGTTCAACAAAGAAGGGTTCTTGCTCACGCTTGTCGCTGTTGATGTCTTCTTGAATCTTAAAAAGGAAGTAAGTACCTACAATAAAAGATATTGCGGTAATGAGGAAAGTAAATCTGCCACCAATCAAAAAAACAGATGCGCCGCCAATACCTGGACCAACGATAGTTGCACCCTTTGTCATGATGTTTCGTGCAACATTTGCAGCAGGTAGTTTTTCATCTGGAACAAGACTTGGAATAATCGCACCGGCTGCTGCTGCGCCAAAAGCATCACCAACACCGATCAAGAAAACTGCAAGGCCTAGTAAGAAATGCGGCATTGATGGTGCTGAGACAAAAACCATTGAGATTACGACAGCTGCTCTGAAAAGATCTGCACCAATCATTACATTTCTGCGCGGTAACCTATCTGCCCACACACCAGCAAATGGTGCAAACACAACGCCAGATAAAACACGTGCACCAAGGATTAGTCCTAGAGAAGTTGCTGTTCCGCCAGCATCAAGAACAGTTACCGCTAATGCAATAGGAAATGCAGATGCACCCAAAACAAAAATTGCATTTGAAAACCAAAAGAGACGGTATCCCTTGTAAGAGAAAAGGGAACCCGCCTCAAATAGTTTCATAGAAAGATTACTTAGTTGGCTTGGCCTTACGTGATGCCAATACCTGATCGATGATTCCGTACTCAACAGCCTCTGCAGCTGTAAGAATCTTGTCGCGCTCAATGTCTTTGCGAATCTCTTCAGATGATTTCACGACGTGGCGAGATAGAAGATCTTCTTGCAAGCGAGTAATTCGATCGATTTCGCGTGCTTGAATTTCAATATCAGATGCCTGACCGCCACCTTCTGATGAAGGTTGGTGAATCAAAATACGTGAGTGCTCAAGGGCATAACGCTTTCCTTTTGCACCTCCCGCAAGAATAACTGCGGCAGCAGATGCAGCTTGGCCTAAGCAAATTGTGCTGATGTCTGGGCGCACAAACTGCATAGTGTCGTAAATAGCAGTGAGCGCGGTGAAAGATCCACCAGGTGAGTTGATGTAGATCATGATGTCGCGATCTGGATCCATAGATTCCAGAGTCAATAGCTGTGCCATAACATCGTTTGCAACTGTGTCATCAATTGGCTGACCCATGAAAATGATGCGCTCTTCAAATAGTTTTGTGTATGGATCTTGACGCTTGTATCCATAAGCAGTTTTTTCTTCAACAGTTGGAAGAACGTAGCGTGAGTTAATCTCTTGAAATGTCATTACGCTTTCCCTCCTGTGATTTGTCCCAGTGAACTCACTACATGATCCACAAAGCCATAATCCTTAGCATCCTTGGCATTGAACCAATTATCGCGATCTGAGTCTGCAAGAATCTTTTCTAGGCTTTGGCCAGTGTGCAAAGCGTTTAGCTCTGAGAGAGTTTGCTTTGTAATCGCCATCTGTTCTGCCTGAATACGAATATCAATTGCTGTTCCACCAATTCCACCCAGTGGCTGATGCATCAAGATACGAGAGCTATTAGTTGCATAACGCTTTCCCTTTGTTCCTGATGTGAGAAGGAACTGACCCATCGAAGCAGCCATTCCAAAGGTTACTGTTGCAACATCATTTGGAATTAGCTGCATGGTGTCAAAAATAGCCATACCCGCAGTTACTGATCCGCCAGGTGAGTTGATGTATAAGAAAATATCTTTCTTTGGATCCAAAGAGGATAGAAGAAGTAGTTGAGCACAGACCATATTGGCCATCTCATCGCGGACTTCACCTGACAAGAAAACAATGCGCTCTTCAAGCAAGCGGTTGTAAATCTGGTCTTTCATTTTGCCGTCTAAATCCACGTGGGTATTCCTCCTCGTTGCAAATTATTACCTGTAGTGACCTTAACAATGTTGTGGACTAAATGCTTCCCAATATCGTCAAAAAGGAGCGTGAACCTAGCGATGTTCGCTCAGGGCTAAAGAGTTTTAAGCCTCTTCGACTAAATCAGCAGGTGATGGCTGTGGACGCAACGCTTCAAGATCAATGACGGCACCTGATGCATCTTTAACCGTGATGCGACCAAGTACTGAAGCCAACGCCTTTGCACGTGTCACTTCTGCAACTAACTGTGAAATCTGGCCTGCTTTTTGTAGTTCTTCAGCAAATTGCTGAGGAGCCATTCCATAGCGCTGTGATGTGCGAACCAAGTACTCGGTTAGCTCAATCTCAGTGATCTGAACATCTTCAGTTTGAACAATTGCATCGAGTAGGAAATCTGATTTAAGGGAAGCACGAACTTCAGCATCAACTTCAGCGCGGTGAACTGCATCTTCTAAGCGGCCTTCACCTTCAAGGTGATCATTAACTTCTAGTTCAACTAGCGCATCTGGAACTGGAATATCTAAATCAGCCAAGAGTTTTTCAACGAGGCGATCACGTGCCTGTGTTCCTTGTTCCATCTTCTTCACGCGGCCTAAGCGCTCGCGGAAATCTTCACGAAGCTCGGCCAAAGTATCAAACTCAGAAGCTAGCTTTGCAAAAGCATCATCAACAGGTGGGAGCTCGCGCTCTTTGACTGCCTTAACTGTTGCCTCTACTTCACCCTTTTCACCCTCTTGTTGACCAACAAGCTCGGTCTCAAAGCGCTTTGTATCGCCAACATTCATACCAATCAAAATCTCATCAAGACCAGCAATCATCTTGTCTGAACCAACTTCATATGAAAGATCATTGGCTTGTCCGCCTTCAACGCTTTCACCGTTAATAAAGGCATTCATATCTAGAGTTGCAAAGTCACCGTTAGCAACTGCGCGCTCCACTGTTGTTAGCGTTCCAAAGCGTGTGCGCAGAGATTCAATCTGCTCATCGATATCTGCATCGGTGACTGTAACGTCTTCAACTTCAACAGTAATCTTTGAAAAATCTGGCAGCGTTACTTCTGGGCGAATATCTACTTCAACAGTAAATACAAGCTTCTCGTTATCAACGAACTCTTTAACATCAACAACTGGACGACCAATAACTGCAACTGTGTGTTCGCGAGCTGCCTGGCCATAGAAATCTGGAAGAGCTGCGTTGATTGCCTCATCTAAAACAGTTCCGCGGCCCACGCGCTGATCAATCATTGATGCAGGAACTTTGCCTTTGCGAAAACCTGGAATGTTTACTTGAGTTGCTACCTTCTTATAAGCATCTGCAACATGTGAAGTCATTTCACTATAAGCAACTTCAATATCGAGGCGAACGCGAGTTGGGGAAAGTGTCTCGATAGTGCTTTTCACAATTACTCCTAGGTGAGCTAACTAGTTAAAAGGAACTGGTCGGGGCGGGGAGATTCGAACTCCCGATCTCCTGCTCCCAAAGCAGGCGCGCTAGCCACTACGCTACGCCCCGAGGCGCAAAGCGAGAGTCTAGACGAGATTTCACTCATCTCTTACCGACCCAGTACCTTTAGCCCTACGCACCACATGCGGGTGTAGCTCAATGGTAGAGCCCCAGCCTTCCAAGCTGGCCATGCCGGTTCGATCCCGGTCACCCGCTCCACGTATTTATCCGATGGAACCGACCTTAGTAATGAGGGCGGTGCCGCTGAATGAAATTGAACCTAAAGAGCTAGCAGTTTGAATAATTATGTTGACTCCAAATTGTGGTGTGCCGCTGATATTCGCATAAGCACCCATTATTCGAATTCCAAAATGCTTTGAGTTAATTCCATTTGCGTAGCTTTCAGAGTTACTGGCAATGCAATATTGATTTGGAATTGAGATGCAAACCCCGCCCGTACATACGGAGATAGTCGCGCCGATAAATAGTGCCTCTGTATTACCTACTGGAACAAGACCCGTGACCATAACTTCAAAAATGTAACTAGTATCTGCGCTTAATGTGGCGGTTGAAATAATGTCAATATTTCTTCCTCCCGGACTTGTGGCTAATGATTTTGAACTTAAAGCAACCCACTGCGCATTACTAATCCCCGCAGCACCAGTTGCTCCTGTACCACCAGGTGCACCAGAACTTCCAGTTAATCCTGTGTCACCTTTGATTCCTTGGATTCCTGCATCACCTTTTGCGCCAGCTAAGCCTGTATCTCCTTTACTTCCATCAACACCGTTTGTTCCTGCTGTGCCAGAGTCACCTTTAGCTCCAGCTGTTCCATTTGTTCCTGCAGCACCTGTAACTCCATTTGCGCCTGTTGCACCTGTTGCACCGATTGATCCTGTGGCACCGGTGTAACCAGCTGATCCCGTTGCACCTGTTAATCCTGTTGCACCTGTTAATCCTGTTGCACCTGTTAAGCCCGTTGCACCTTTCACACCGTCAGCACCTCTAGCCCCATCGGCACCTTTAGCTCCATCTATTCCGTTGGTTCCGTTAGCACCGGATAATCCTTGTTCGCCTGTGTTGCCTTTAGCTCCATCAATTCCAGCTGCAGGTACAACAACATCTTTTGCCTCAGGTACTCGTAGTGTTGTTGCTAACTTCCAAACACCCTTTGTCTTAGGCCCATAGAGATTTGCATTCTTTAAATCAATATAGAAATCACCATCTATGCCCACTGTTTTAGTTGGAATTGCATTGCCACTTAAAATCGTGTTTGGAATTGTTGTTGCAGATCTCCCTGCTTTTTTCATGTCAATAGAAGTCTTACCCGCAGGAAATGCTTGTGGGCTACTGATTAATGTTGTGATCAACGCAAAAGCAATGAGAGTGGTTTTGGTTTTCATAAGAATCCTGGTTTCTAGAGGTCTGGGAATGTTCTGAGAGATAGTGTGAAACAGGTAACTCAGGGGCTAAATAGGGGGCACGCCGGCAGGAGTTGAGCGTGGAGATTGGGTAGCCCCCATAAAAATATGAAAAACTCACAAAGTGTTCTAAGACTTGCCTACTACTTTATTCAGCATAAGAGAGTTGATTACGGGTAGTCGATGACGAGGGGTCACAGACGGTTCCACTAGATGAGAGGAAGACATGCAAATGTCACCAAATAGAAAGATTGCAGCAGTTGTTCTAACAACTATTGCACTTTCAGTTGGCACTGTAGGTGTTGCATCTGCAACACAGACAAAGTCAAATGGAAAATCAGTATCAGTTCGCCAAACAACCACTCGCACCACCGTTAACGCTGTTGCTAACCCAATGGCTGGTGGCGCAATTGGTCAAAAGAGTGATCCAAGTGCAGCGATTGCAACTGTCCTTGCAACTCTTGTTAAGGACTCAACAATTACCCAAGCTCAAGCTGACAAGATCACTGCTGCATTACTTGCAGCACGTGCAGCACATGAGGCAAACGAGGGTGCTAATCGCCAAGCAATGGATGAAGGTCGCGCTGCTGAACAAACACTGATTGCTACGACAATCGGTAAGAGCGTTGCTGACATTCAAAGTGCACTTGCATCTGGTCAATCACTTGGTGCAATCGCTGGTGATAAGAGATCTGCACTCATCACCGCACTTGTTGCTGATCACACAAAGAGAATCGATGCAGCTGTTACAGCTGGAAAGTTGACTGCAGCACAAGCAACAACTATGAAAGCCGATTTAACTGCGCATGTAACTGCGCAAGTTGATGCAGTCCGTCCAGCAATGGGCCCAGGAATGGGTAAGGGCGGCCAAAAAGGCGGACACGGTCCCAATCACTAACTTCTGATAAAGCTAGAACCTCCTAAGGGTGAAAACCCGCCACATCGATGAGAATGTGGCGGGTTTTCTTTATGCCCACGTTGTTAATGGCAAGATGCGCACATGAAGATTCATATCGGAAGTGACCATGCAGGCCTTGAGTTAAAGAGTGCTCTAGTTCAATACCTTCAGTCACAGGGTCACACAGTCACTGACCACGGTCCACATGAATATGACGCACTAGATGACTACCCAGATTTTTGCATTCCAGCAGCGGTTGCAACGGTTAAAGATGCCGGTTCATTGGGAATTGTTCTGGGTGGCTCTGGAAATGGTGAGCAAATTGCTGCGAACAAAGTTAAAGGCGTGAGAGCTGCATTAGCGTGGAGCGTTGAAACAGCAAAGCTTGCAAAAGAGCACAACAACGCAAATGTGGTGGGTATTGGCGGGCGAATGCATTCAATTGATGAGTGCAAAGTGATCATTGATGCATTCATTGAAACACCATTTACTAATGATGAGCGTCACGTGCGACGCATCAACAAAATATCTACTTTCGAAAATACATCAAATCAGTAACTTGGTGATCTTTATCGATCCCCTGGCCTTCAAAGCGTGTGACCGGACGTGATTCTGGTTTTTCAATTACTCCCCCAGTAAATAAAGCTGAGGCCGCAAAAACATCCTGCATGCTGATTGCATAAGGAACCCAGTCAGTTGCAATGTGGATATAGCCACCCTTTTTTAACTTTGGGTGAATGAGAGAAAGAAAACCTTCATTTACGATTCGGCGCTTATTGTGTTTTTTCTTTGGCCATGGATCTGGAAAGTAAAGATGGATTGCATCTAAAGATTCATCCTCAAACATATGAGGCAAAACGATATGAACATCATCCTCAATCACGCGCAGATTCTTTAGCTCATTTTCCACAATGCGGCCTAAGAGTTTGCCGATGCCTGGTGGGTGCACATCGACTGCGATATAGCCGTTATTGGGGTGATTTTTAGCGATGATTGCAGTTGCTTCCCCCATGCCAAAACCAATCTCCATAATGATTTTCTGGCTGGTAGGAAAGATTTCTTTTAGATTTACTTTCTTTTCCTCAACGGCAATCCCATAAATAGCCTGTAGTTCATCTTTTGCTGCACGTTGGGCCTGGGTAATACGAGAGCCCCGGATGCTATAGCTGCGTACCGAAGGGCGTTCCATGTCCTAACTCTGTCATGGTTGGATTGGAACCTACAAAAGCGCCCCATCCATTAAGAGGAGTTACAAGTGCCAGGTCTGAATTTGAGCCGTATTGAAGCTAGAGATCGTGCGGAGCATCTTTACGTAAACAGCTATGAAGTGACCCTGGATGTGACAAAGGGCGAAGAAACCTTTTACTCAAAATCAGAGGTTTCATTTACGTGCAATAAGCCTGGCTACTCAACCTTTATTGATGCAGTGGGACGCAGCGTTATTAGCGCAACCCTTAACGGCGCAGCCGTTGATGTTTCTAACTTTGATGGCGAAAGTATTTTCCTTAACAACTTAGCTGCAGATAACACCCTAGTTATTGAGATGAATGCTGAGTATTCAAAATCAGGTGAAGGTTTGCAGCGCTCGGTTGATCCAGCCGATGGAGAAGTTTATTTATACTCACAAGGTGAGACAGCACATATCCGCAACATGTTTGCTTGCTTTGATCAACCATCTCTTAAAGCAACTTTCACTCTCACCGTAACAACTCCTGGCCACTGGCAGGCAGTTTCAAATAACCCAGTTGAGTCAAAGACAACTAAAGGTGATTTAGTTGAATGGAAGTTCACAACAACCCCACGCATTCCAACCTACTTAGATGCACTCATTGCCGGGCCGTACTCATCCGTCCATGATGTCTATAAAGGCTCGAAAGAGATTCCGCTTGGAATTTACTGCCGCAAATCAATGATGCAGTATCTAGATCCAGAAGATATCTTCCTTATTACTAAGCAGGGCTTTGAATACTTTGAAAAGGTCTTTGGTCTGGCTTATCCATTTGAAAAATATGATCAAATCGCAGTTGTTGATTTCAACTTCGGTGCAATGGAAAACGCTGGAGCAGTCACATTCCGTGAAGATGTTCTAGTTTTCCGCTCACATATGCCAGAAAAGTCATACCTTTCACGTGCCAACACAATCTTGCATGAAATGGCGCACATGTGGTTTGGCGACATGGTCACAATGTCATGGTGGGATGACCTGTGGCTCAATGAATCATTTGCTGAGTGGGCCTCTTACTTAGCTCTCTCTGAGTCAACACGCTTCACCGGTGCTTGGACTGAGTTCAACAGCGCTAGAAAGAACTGGGCTTATCGCCAAGATCAACTCTCATCCACTCACCCCATCATCGCTGACATGGTGGATATGGAAGCAGTAAACGCTAACTTTGATGGCATTACATATTCAAAGGGTGCCTCTGTGTTGCATCAACTCGTTGCCCACGTTGGTCGCCCGCAATTCATTGCAGGATTGCAAAAGTATTTTGCTAAGCATGCTTGGGGTAATACAACGCTCAATGATTTGTTAGTAGAACTAGAAGCTGCCAGTGGTCGCAAGTTAGAGACCTGGGTTCACACTTGGCTACAAACTGCAGGTGTAAACACTTTGCGTCCGCAGATAGAAATGGATGGCGAAAACTATAAGAGCGTTGTCATCTCACAAGAGGTTCCTCTAGTTCCTGCTGGTTCAAAAGAGCTTCGCCCTCACCGCTTAGCTGTTGGTCTCTATGACATCAGTGGCAACTCACTAAACTTACGTAAATCAGTTGAACTAGATGTTGTGGGTGCAAGCACTGTAGTTACAGAGTTAATTGGTCAAAAGGTTGCAGATCTTTTGCTTATCAATGATCGCGATCTTTCCTATGCCAAGTTGCGCTTTGATGATCGCTCAATTGCAACTTTAAAGAAATACCTTGGCCGCTTAAATGATCCGCTGGCTCGAGCTGTAACGTGGGCTTCGGTTTGGGATATGCACCGTGATGCTCAGATCTCAACGGCAGATTTCATGGCTGTAGCACTTGCTGGTTTAGAAGGTGAAAGTGATGATGCCATCGTCAATATTGTTATTGGTCAACTTGGCACATCCGTTGAAGCCTACGCATCCGATGCTAATCGCGATAAGTATCGCGAAAAGCTCGCTGCTGGTTTCTGGAACCTCATGCAAGCAAATGCGCCTGGAAGTGATCTACAACTTCTCTATTCACGCGCGTTTGCCGCTAACGCACACACTCCAGAGCAGATTAAGAATGTGCGTGGAATTCTAAATGGTGAAATTAAGGGATTAATCGTTGATTCTGATCGTCGCTGGGACTTCCTCATTGCACTCACTGAGCGTGGGGCAACTACTCAAGCTGAGTTAGATGCAGAGTTGGCCTCAGATAACACAACAACTGGAAACCTTTTCTATCAGAGTGCAAAAGCTGCAACACCTAATGCCGAAGCAAAGGCTTATGCATTCAATACCGTTATGCATCAAGATGCTCAAACATCAGTGCGCTCAGCTTTAGTTGCAGGTTTCCAGCGCCCTATTCAGCGCCATCTTCTGACGCCTTTTGTTGATCTCTACTTCGATAACCTACTCAAAGAGTGGGAATCTAGATCCTATGAAGGCGCAGCTAAGTTCGTAAATGGCCTGTATCCAACGTGGATTATTAACCAAAGCACTTTGGATAAAACTGATGCTTGGTTACAAAGTGTGGGCAAAGATGCACCTGCTGTGCTTCGCAAACTTGTTAAAGAAGCACAAGATGGTGTGATCCGAGCTTTGAAAGTCCAGGCTCTGGATAATTAGTTAATGGAAGAAACTGAAGATTCTTTCTTTTCTTCTTTTGGCGCTGAAGTTAACCAAGCTGCAAGTGCAATCACACTAAAGAGTGCTACTGGGATTACTACATAAGTAAAAACAGTTTCGGCAACACTTAAACCTGGGCCAGGGACAAAGCCATCTTCAACTGTGCTCATGAGTAAACGCATGGGATTAGTGTAAATGCTTTAGGCAGTTGCTGCTGCCACACCAAATGGCTCTAAATACTGCAACCATCTGGCATTAGTTTGACCGGTTCCAAGAATTCTCCATGCAGCGCCAACTGGCTCACGTGGAAGTTGACGCAATCTCCAGCCAATTTCTTTAAGCTGCTTATCTGCCTTTAAGTGATTGCACTTGTGGCAAGCAGAGACAACGTTCTCCCAATTGTGACCGCCACCACGACTGCGTGGAATCACGTGATCTATGGATGTGGCAGGTGCACTGCAATACACACAGCGTCCGCCATCTCTTGCAAAGATTGCACGGCGAGAAAGTGGAACTGCATGGCGATAGGGAATACGAACAAATTTATTAAGGCGAATAACTGAAGGAAGTTCTATTTCTCCGCCAGAGAAATGAAGGACTGAGCCAGACTCTTCAATCATTGTTGCTCGGTGATTGAGAACAAGGATGAGCGCACGGCGTTCAGTTATGACACCTAGTGGTTCGTAGGTGGCATTGAGCACCAGCGTCCGCGACATCCGGATCCTCTCCTTGGCTATGAGCGATTGGTTTATCTTGCACCAAAACACCCGAGCGCGTGGGTATTGACTAGCGATATTTAGGTAAAGATTTGGATAAAGTCTGACTTCTATGAACGATTCACTGCAAAGCGCCCTGGACTGGATAAGCGGCACCCCCCTTCGGGTGGCCATCATTCTTATCTCGGCGATGATTGCCCAAGCCTTTGGAACTCGCGCAATTGAGCGGGCAATGAATCGATTGGCAACTGCCGATCTAGTTCCTGGTCCACGCAACATCGTTGCTCGTCAAAAAGAGCGCGCTCGCACAATCGGCGGCGTTCTCTCTAGCACTTTAAAAACTGTTATCTGGGTTGTTGCAACAGCAATGGCCCTAGGTGAGTTTGGTTTTAATTTAGGACCACTGATTGCATCAGCAGGAATTTTAGGTGTGGCACTTGGTCTTGGTGCCCAGACCCTAGTGCGAGATGTTCTCTCTGGAATCTTTATGCTGGTTGAAGATCAATACGGTGTGGGTGACCAAGTTGATGTTTTAGATGTGCAAGGTGTTGTTGAAAAAGTTGGTTTGCGCGTTACATGTGTGCGCGATAAAAAGGGAACGCTGTGGTATTTGCGCAATGGTGAAATTCTAAAAGTTGGAAATCAATCTCAATCTGGTTGATTCATCATGGCAGCTGCTGCCATCTCTAAATAGCTCCACAACTGCTCTTTGTGTTCTGGCCTCATTTGCATTCCATCAACTGCCGTGCGCATCGCTTTAACCCATGCATCATGTGCTGCAAGGTTGATATGAAACTCTGCATGGCGCATGCGAAGGCGTGGATGTCCACGGTTTTCTTGATAGGTAGTTGGTCCGCCCCAGTACTGTTCTAGAAACCATTGCAAGCGCGTTGCTGCAGCTTTTAAATCTGATTCTGGATACATCGGGCGCAAAATAGGATCAACGGCAACCTGGGCATAAAACTGGGAAACTAAATCAGCAAAGAATGCTTCCCCGCCAATTTCTTCATAAAAGCTGCTCATGATCTAAGGCTAGCCATGTCTTTGCCCTTGGCAATCTGCAAAACGAAATATGTAGTGATCAGACAAAGGCCGCCACTTATATAAAACGCGGCTGCATAGTCACCAAACTGCACTCGCACAACGGCTGCGCCAAATGCTGCAATAGCACCGCCAATTTGATGGGCAGCAAATACCCAACCGTAGATAACTGTTGCGCGCTCTGGACCCAAAATCGTTCTGCACAGCATCACCGTTGGTGGAACTGTTGCTACCCAGTCAAGGCCATAGAAGATAACAAAGACGAGTGTGGATGGATGAACAGATGAGAAAAGAATGGATGGAAGTAAGAACAGTGAAAGGCCACGTAGTCCGTAGTAGAAAAAGAGAAGCTTGCGTGGATCATATTTATCAGTAAGCCAGCCTGAGAAAATAGTGCCGATAACATCAAAGACACCAACTAATGCCAGAAGTGATGCAGCAACAACTTGACCCATTCCATGATCATGGGCTGCTGGAATAAAATGCGTTCCAATTAATCCGCTAGTTGATAAACCACAGACAAAGAATGAACCAAAGAGATACCAAAAATCTTTATGGGAACTGGCTTCTTTCAATGTAACAATGGCTAAACGTGCTGCATTCATTTCAGATCGAGGCGGTGGAGTCCAATCATCAGGAGCCCCGTATGGTAAATACCCTAAATCTGCTGGTCTCTCACGAAGGAACACAAAGATCATAGGAACCATTAACAATGCAGCTGCACCAATTGTTAGACCAATTGATTTCCACCCATACATCCCGGATAGATGCGTAAGACCTGGCAAAAAGATCAACTGTCCCATGGCAGCGGCTGCAGTTAGTCCACCAATGACTAAGCCGCGGCGCTTAACAAACCAGCGGTTTGCAACTGTTGCTGCAAAGACAAGTGCCATTGATCCTGTGCCAATACCAACGATGACACCCCATGTTGCAATTAACTGCCACGGAGCATGAATCAAAGTAGTTAAGAAAGCGCCAGTACTCACCGTTGTAAGCGCGCCCATCACTACTTTTCTCACCGTAAAGCGCTCCATCAATGCTGCAGCAAAAGGTGCAGTTAAGCCATAGAGAAGGACGTTAATTGCAATTGCGAGAGAGATTTGATCACGGTGCCAACCAAAGGCATCTTGTAAGGGAATGATTAATACAGAAGGTGCGGATCTAAAACCTGCAGTTGCAACCAGGGTAAAGAAAGTAACAATGGCGGCAATCCATGCTGGGTGAATTCTGCGATTAGTTTTCAATCTTCATTATCCTTCGAGCGCCAACAGCCAATCCCAGTACTGGAATTGCCGCAAAGAAACATAACCAACCGTAACTCAACGTTCCGATGATTACACCGGCGAGGGCTCCCCCGCCTGCACCAGCTAAGTTCATTACTAGATCACTGGCACCTTGGGATGCTGGACGCATTTCAACTGAGACTGATTCAGAAAGAAATGCAGAACCGGCAATGAGTGTGCAGGACCAACCCAGACCAAGTAAGAACAGACCAATTCCAAGGCGGACCGCATCATCTGCTGCAGCTGTGCCAGAAACAAGAGTTGATAGCAACAAGATTGTTATGCCTATTTGAATGACGCGCACGCGACCAAGTCGATCACTTAAAGATCCAACCAGTGGTGAAAATGCATACATTCCCAAAACGTGAACGCTAATAACAAAACCGATAATGCGAAGAGAAACATCAACATGCTTCATATGAATCGGCGTCATCACCATCACTGAAACCATTGCCACATGCCCAATTGCGATAGCACTGATAGCAAAAAGTGCCTTTGGGTTGGAGCGGATATGTGTAAGAGCTGCCTTGGTTGAACCTTTATGTTGTTTCACTTTGGCCTGCTTTTCAGCTACCAAATAAGGATCAGGGCGAAGGAAGAGTTGAATGACTACTGTTGCAAAAATTAATGTTGCAGCAGAGATCATGTATGGACCAACAAGTGCTGGCAGGTTGAAGTGCTCTGCTAAGTGGCCTGCTGGATCCATTAAATTCGGCCCAGCAACAGCGCCAATAGTTGATCCCCACACCACAAATGAGAGTTGTTTTGCACGAGTTTCACTTGTTGCTAAATCAATTGCGGCAAAGCGGGCTTGATAGCCAGATGCTGATGCTGAGCCAACGAGAAAAGTTCCAAGAAGCATCAAAAAGATGTTCTTATGGGCACCGCCCAGGATTGCACTTACTGAACCAACAACTCCAGCCACATAACCAAAAGAGAGTGAAAGTCTGCGACCACCACGAGCAGTTAAGCGGGCAAGTGGCAGAGCCATTGCCGCTGCGCCTAGAACAGAAAAAGTCTGTGCAAGGCCTGCCAAAGTTTCAGAATCTGTAATAGATGAAACCAGTAATGAACCTGCAGCAACAGTGCCTGCAACTCCCACACCATTTAAGACTTGGGCAGTAGCAAGTGTTTTAACTACTTTTTGTTGCAGCGCTGTATTTGGCATTAAGAAACTAATCTGACCCACACGGCTGTATCAGTTGGCAATGTGTGACCAGTTATTGGTCCACTTGAAACTAATACCTGTGAGTTAGAAGGTAGCTCTATTGGTGCACCAAAGTTGATGTAACAAGCAAAATCTCCAGGACGTTCAAATGCAACAACATCTTTGCCCGCTTCAATCCACTCCATCGGTCCATCGCCTAAGCCTTCTTCGCCTTTGCGAATAGCTAAAGCTTTTCGATACATAGACAAGGTTGATCCTTCAACACCATCTTGTGTGTCAACGGCATAAGTTCCCCACCACGATGATTGTGGCAACCAAGCTTGTTCTGGCTTTAATGAGGCATTCGTTGAGAAACCAAAAGCACCAGCTGAATTAGAAGTCCATGGCATTGGAACACGGCAACCATCACGGCCACGATCTGAAAAACCACTCATCTTCCACCGTGGATCAGTTAAACGATCTTCTGGAATATCGCGAACTTCAGGAACTGCTAACTCTTCACCTTGATACAAATACGTTCCACCAGGTAGAGCCAGCGTCATGAGCGCAGCACTGCGAGCACGCAAAGTTCCACGCGCAATGTTGAGTTTTTTAGGATCTCCTTGGCGTGAAAGGGTTGTATCACCATGATTTGTAAGTCCTAGATCTAGGCGATCAACTGAGCGCACAACATCGTGATTGTTAAATACCCAAGAAGTTGGTGCTCCCACTTCTTCTAGTGCATCAATAGAGTTATTAATCTTTGTCTTAATCTCTTTGGCATCCCAGAGCGTTGTTAGCATTTCAAAGTTAAAAGAGTTCTGCAGCTCATCTGATCGCACATAGCGCGCAATGCGCTCTGATGGACTAACCCAGGCTTCAGCAACTGCCATGCGATCTCCTGGATATGAATCAAGAATCTTGCGCCAAGCACGATAAACATCGTGGACGCCTTCTTGATCCCAGAAAGGTTTGTGTTCTGTGCCCAGCATTGATGCCGCTGGATCTTTTCTAATATCTGGCAAGCCCGCTTCTTTAAACAATCCATGGGCAACATCGATACGAAAACCTGCAACACCGCGATCTAACCAGAACTTCAAAACATCTTCTAAGTGGGCAACTACTTCTGGGTTCTCCCAATTAAGGTCAGGTTGTTCAACAGCAAAGAGGTGTAAATACCACTGTCCTGGTTTTCCATCTGCTTCAATGACGCGCTCCCATGCGCATCCCCCAAAGACTGCTTCCCAGTTATTTGGTGGCAAATCTCCGTTAGGTCCTTTGCCATCGCGGAACATATAGCGATCGCGCTCAGGTGATCCAGGTCCTGCCTTTAGAGCTGCTTGAAACCATTTGTGATCACTTGAAGTGTGGTTAGGAACAATGTCAACGATTAACTTAATTCCAAGATCACTTGCTTCTTTTATCAATGTTTCAGCTTGGGCAAGAGTTCCGTAATCAGGTTCGATATCCATGTAGTCGGCAACGTCATAGCCATGATCGTGTTGAGGTGATGGATACCACGGAGAAATCCAAATTGCATCAATACCTAATTGCTTTAAATATGGAAGACGTGAGCGAATACCCTCAACATCACCAATGCCATCACCATTTGAATCAGCATAGGAGCGTGGATAAATTTGGTAGGTAACGGCATCACGCCACCAAGGACGCTCTTTACGAGATTTTAATGGTGACATTTTTACTCCGTCTCAAGGTATTTAGTGAGAAATGCGCGTTGTTCATCATCTATTAGGTGAGACTTCTTTGTCTTCATATCTACTGTTACTTGCACAGTTTTCACTCGAGCTACGAGTTCGCCTTTTAACTTGATCTCATAGGTCATTGTGAAAGAAGAGTTACCAATTGCGCTCACCCAGAGCTCGATATCTAAGAAAGTATCACCATCATAAATAGGTGCGATGAAATCAACTTCAGCACGGGCAACAACCATCTCTAAAATGCCTGACCAAGCAAAGCGGGCTTCTTGGGCATAGGTTAAATAAACAGCGTTATTAACATGACCAAAAGCATCTAGATCATCCCAGCGGACATATTGCTTACTTTGATATCTCATTTAACGAGTCAACTTTCTATATGTGACGCGGTGTGGACGCGCCGCATCCGCTCCTAATCTTTGAATCTTGTTAGCTTCATAAGATTCGAAGTTTCCTTCAAACCAGAACCATTTTGAATCTCCTTCGTAGGCCAAGATGTGTGTTGCAACGCGGTCCAGGAACCAGCGATCGTGGGAAATAACCACGGCGCAACCAGGAAACTCAAGTAAAGCATTTTCAAGTGAGCCCAATGTTTCAACATCTAAATCATTTGTTGGCTCATCAAGGAGTAATAGATTGCCACCTTGCTTAAGAGTTAGCGCTAAGTTCAAACGGTTGCGCTCACCGCCCGATAAAACTCCAGTTGGCTTTTGTTGATCTGGGCCCTTAAAACCAAAGCAGGAAACATAGGCACGTGAAGGCATTTCAACTTGGCCGACCTTAATGAAATCAAGACCGTCAGAGACAACTTCCCAGAGAGTTTTCTTAGGATCTAATCCACCACGGGACTGATCGACATAGGAGATCTTTACGGTTTCACCAATCTTCACGCTTCCAGAATCTGGAGTTTCAAGACCCAGCAATGTCTTAAACAGAGTTGTTTTACCGGCGCCATTTGGCCCGATTACTCCAACAATTCCATTGCGTGGCAAAGTAAAGGAAAGATCATCGATAAGAACACGATCACCAAAGCCCTTAGTCAGATTTTCTACTTCAATAACTACGTTACCTAGACGCGGTCCAGGTGGAATCTGAATTTCTTCAAAGTCGAGTTTACGCATCTTGTCAGCTTCAGCTGCCATCTCTTCATATCGAGCAAGACGGGCTTTAGATTTAGTTTGGCGGCCCTTAGCATTCTGGCGCACCCATTCAAGTTCTTCTGTTAAACGCTTTGCGCGCTTGGCATCTTTTTGGCCTTCAATCTTTAGACGCGCAGACTTTGTTTCAAGGTAGGTGGTGTAGTTACCTTCATAAGGATAAGCACGACCTCTATCGAGTTCTAGAATCCATTGCGCAACATTGTCCAAGAAATATCTATCGTGCGTGATCGCAACTACTGCGCCAGCATATTTATTTAAATGTTGTTCTAGCCACAAAACTGATTCAGCATCAAGGTGGTTAGTTGGCTCATCAAGAAGTAATAGATCTGGGGCTTGCAAAAGTAGTTTGCACAATGCCACGCGACGCTTTTCACCACCGGAAAGAACTGAAACATCAGCATCTGCTGGTGGGCAACGAAGTGCGTCCATAGCTTGTTCTAACTGTGAATCTAACTCCCAGGCATTGCGGTGATCGAGTTGTTCTTGTAGCTCACCCATTTCAGCTAATAACTTGTCGTAGTCAGCATCTGGGCTAGACATCTCATCGCTAATTGCATTGAAGCGATCAAGCATTGCAACAGTTTCTGCCACGCCCTCTTTAACATTATCAATAACATTTTTAGATTCATTGAGCTGTGGTTCTTGAAGCAAGATTCCAACTGTGTAACCGGGAGTTATGTATGCCTCGCCATTTGAAGGTTGCTGTAGTCCGGCCATGATCTGTAAGACTGTGGACTTACCGGCTCCGTTAGGTCCGACCACGCCGATCTTGGCGCCTGGATAAAACATAATCGTGACGTCATCAAGGATGACCTTGTCACCATGCGCTTTACGCGCCTTCTTCATCGTATAAATGAACTCAGCCATGAGATGAAACCTTACCGTTATGTGTCGGTAGACTTAGCATTCACGACCCCCTACAGGCGCCTGTAGCTCAGTCGGATAGAGCACCCGCCTTCTAAGCGGGTTGTCGCAGGTTCGATTCCTGCCAGGCGCGCATGACTAACGAACAACCCAACCTGATCTGGATCGATTGCGAGATGACGGGTCTTTCTCTAGAGAAAGATGTCCTCGTAGAAATCGCCGTCCTTGTAACTGATTCGCAGTTAAACCTCATTGGTGATGGTGTGGATGTGGTGATTAAGGCCAGCGCCGCGCAGTTAGCAGGTATGAATGAGTTCGTTACACAGATGCACACCACCTCAGGATTAATCACCGAAATTGCCAATGGAGTTTCGGTTTCAGAGGCCGAAGATTTGATTATTAAATATCTAGAAAGTGCAAACACTACTGCTGGAAAATCTCCATTGGCTGGCAACTCAGTCTCTGTTGATCGCTCTTTCATCGCCCGCGATATGCCACGTCTAAATGACTACCTGCACTATCGCACTATCGATGTCTCATCCATTAAAGAGTTGGCTAGGCGCTGGTATCCCAAGGCCTACTTCAACGCCCCGGCAAAGACGGGCAATCACAGGGCTCTGGGTGATATTCAAGATTCAATTGCAGAACTTGCGTATTACCGCAGCGCAGTATTTGTTCCAGGTGATGAGCAGTAACAGGTAGACTTGGGCACTCATGGTGGGCGTAGCTCAGCTGGTAGAGCACTCGGTTGTGGTCCGAGATGTCGCGGGTTCGAGCCCCGTCGCTCACCCCACTATTAACTGAATCGAAGAGAGAGCTGGGCGAAAATGATTTTCGATGTTGTCGTTGAAATCCCTGCAGGCTCTCGCAACAAATACGAGATCAATCATTCAACTGGTGAAGTGCGCCTTGATCGCATGCTTTTCACAGCAACGCGCTTTCCTCATGATTACGGTTTTGTGAAAAACACTCTCTCCCTAGATGGCGATCCACTAGATGCCCTTGTGATGCTCGATGAACCAACTTTTCCTGGCTGCGTAGTCTCTTGCCGTGTTATTGGCATGTTTCGCATGACGGATGAAAAAGGCGGAGATGACAAGCTTTTGTGTGTTCCAGCCGGTGATATCCGCAAGGCTAATCTGCAAGATATCGATAACGTGCCAGTCTATGAACTAGATGAAATCAAGCACTTCTTTGAGGTCTATAAAACTCTAGAGCCTGGCAAAGAGGTTCACGGTGGTGAGTGGGTTGGCCACGAAGCGGCTGAAGAAGAGATTAAGAATTCTTATAACCGCTACAACGGTTCGCATTAACTAACCAAATAAACTTAGGGAGAGCTAAGTGATCAATAGCGGTGACACGGCATGGGTTTTAGCAAGTGGAGCACTTGTTCTATTTATGACTCCAGGTCTTGCAATCTTTTATGGCGGCATGGTCCGTGCTAAAAGTGCACTCAACATGATGATGATGTCATTTGCAGCAATTGGCATCACAACAATCATTTGGGTGCTCTACGGCTACTCCCTCACCTTTGGCACATCCCACAACGGCCTCATCGGTGGATTTGAGCATCTAGGTCTGGCTAAGACTCTCGATTCAACTGTTGGGGCAGAAGGCCACCAGATTCCCACTCTTGCTTTTGCAATGTTCCAATTAACTTTTGCAATCATCACCGTTGCACTTCTCTCTGGCGCAATTGCAGATCGCACTAAATACTCCTCATGGGTCTTATTTGTAGGCGTTTGGATCACTTTGGTTTATATCCCAGTTGCGCACTGGGCTTTTGCTTCACAAAGTGGTTCCGGCGGTTGGATCGTGGACAAGCTAGGTGCACTTGATTTTGCCGGTGGCACTGTCGTTGAAATTAACTCAGGGGCCGCAGCCCTTGCCCTGGCACTTGTTTTAGGTAAGCGCGATGGTTTTAGAAAAGATCCCATGCGACCACACAACATGCCGCTCGTTCTTTTGGGCGCTGGCATGCTCTGGTTTGGTTGGTTTGGCTTTAACGCAGGAAGCGCACTATCTGCAGGTTCACTTGCTGCAACTGCAATGATCAACACACAGATTGCATCTGCTGCAGCGTCAATGTCTTGGGCCCTATATGAAAAGCGCCGTGATGGAAAAGCAACAACGCTTGGCGTTGCATCTGGTGCTATTGCAGGCGCCGTTGTTATTACACCTGCCTGCGGATTTATTAATCCTCTGGGAGCACTAATCTTGGGTCTGATTGCCGGCGTTGCCTCTTCTTATGCAGTTTCTCGCAAATACAAATTTGGTTATGACGATTCACTCGATGTTGTTGGAGTCCACGGCATCTCAGGAATTATTGGAATGCTCGGTATTGGAATACTTGCAACTGTGACAGTTAATGCTGCAGGCAGAGATGGTCTCGTTGCAGGTGGGGGCAGCGCCCTTCTCATGGACCAAGTAGTGGCAATTGTTGTGGTGGCCGCATTCTCATTTTGTGCCACATGGCTCATCGCCAAGGCAATTAGTGCAACGGTTGGCTTTAGAGCCTTTAAAGATGATGAACTCACTGGTCTAGACACGGTTTATCACGCAGAATCAGCTTATGACATCACTGGAAACTCCAACCGGTACTAACGAGAGGCAATAGAGAAATGAAACTAATTACTGCAATCGTTAAGCCAGCTAAAGTCGATGAGATTAAAAAGGCTCTACAAGCAGCTGGAGTGCACGGCATGACAGTCTCTGAAACCCGCGGTTTTGGCCGTCAAAAGGGCCATACTGAAATTTATCGAGGTGCTGAATACACCGTTGATTTCATCCCTAAGGTGCGCATTGAAGTTCTTGCAGATGATGCCGATGCCAATGAGATTCTTAACTTAATCGTTGACACAGCCAGCACAGGATCAATCGGTGATGGAAAAGTCTGGGTCACACCTGTTGAAACTGTTGTGCGAGTGAGAACTGGCGAGCGCGGAAGCGATGCACTTTAATCTTTAGGCACAACCTGTTTTGGGCACGTTGCAATAATCTTTACAATCGCAGCCTTCTCAGGGGCCGTTAACCACAAACCATATTTAGCTTTAACTGCCACTTGCCTAGCAACATAGGCGCAGCGATAACTCTTCTTAGGTGGCAACCACGTTGCTGCATCCCCATCACCTTTTTGAGAATTCAAGGATCCATTAACTGCTAAAAGATTAAGTGGATCATTTGCAAAGGCGGTGCGCTTTTCCAGAGTGAACTTGAAAGCACCTGTTTGCCAGGCATTTGAAAGAGCGACCACGTGATCAATCTGCACGGCGTTACTTGTGCTAACCCCTCGAACAAAATCTATGTTTTCACCTGAATATGGATCAGGCAAAATTCCGCTCAGAATCGTGCAGCGATCTTTATAGGCCACATCAATGAGATCTCGTTTTAATATGTCATTTCGGGTATCACAGCTATTTCCATCCACATCTTTCCAAGCAGTACCGAACTGCTCTCGTGTGTATCCAGTCTTTGGAGCACGGCCCTTAACAGCCATCGTTGCAATCACATCACTCACAGTCGGGCTCACAGCGCTAGAAGATTCTGGAATCCCTGCAAGAAAGAGCGTGAGGACTAGGGCAATCCTTATTTCCCAGTGACTCATATGACCATTTTGCCGGTGTCGGGAACGTGCAGCAAGGCTGCTCTTGCTGATAGGTTTCCACCTGCATTCAAGCGTTTCCGGCGCCTGGATGCTTCGGGTGGTTAGCTCAGTTGGTAGAGCAGGTGACTCTTAATCACCGGGTCGGGGGTTCGAGTCCCTCACCACCCACTTATGTAAGTGAATCCGAGTTCTATGTCCAAACCTTGGATGTAGATCAAACCCTTGAATAGTGGATATATCTGCCAAACCTTTATATCCAGTATTTAATCTCTTGACTCCTTTATTCATAAGGAGAAGATGATGTTAGTTAGCGAATATGCAACGGAAGTTATAAATTCACTTCTGAGGTCATCATAATTTCTGCAAATTCCCCATTTAGATTGGTTGCAGTCATTTGATAGACGCTTTCGGCATAAACCAAATTTCCTGAGATATCTTTGAAATCAAAAGTTCTGGTTGCATCTAAAACAAATTTCACTTCATAACCCAAATTACCAGCCATGCGAGTTGTTGTTTCACAGCAATGATTTGTTGTAATTCCACAAATATATAACTCTGAATAAGAGTTCTGTTTTAGCCACTCGTTTAAAGATGGTGTCCCGTAAAATGCAGAATTCACGCTTTTAGTTATAAGAAGATCGTGCTTACCATCAACACCATCCTGAAAATCATTGCCTTCTTGCCCTGGACGAAGCGGGGAATCAGAAGAAACAGAGTCATGTCTAACTAGAACAATTGGATGATCTGCTTCTCGCCACATGTTGAGCAATTTCTTGATATTTGATTCACATTCAGGATTGTTTGAATTACCCCATTTCTCATCCAAGAAGCCTTTTTGTACATCTATGACGACTAAGACAGGTTTTTTATGCATGGTGAAAGGTAACTTAATCAGACCCCACCTCGTGGGGAATTATTGGATTTGTCTGCCATATCCCCTAAAGTAGGAGATGAGTCAAGAACGGATATATCCGCATAGTGGGTCAAAGGGAATGGTTTGAAGGTTTGATAACGAGTCCCTCACCACCCACTTACGTAAGTAAGTCCCGAGAATCTTGAAAGAGTTACTTCCATGCCACTAGGTCCACACACAACCACTGCCCATCCTCAACGCATTGTCTGCGGTGTTCCTGTCGACATCTATTCAATTGTTATCCCTGATCTCTACGACCCCAGAGCAATCCCCACTGCTTGGCAGATATTTTGGGCTGATTTTCCTAAGGCAGATATGCCAAGTAATAACCAAGCCTGGGGTGTTTCAACTCCCATTGAAGGTACTCAAGGTCAATTGCACTACATCGCTGGCGTTGAAGTTTCCCCAAACTACAACCCACCGACTGGTTTTGAATTAGTAAGTATCCCGGCAGGAAATTATCTAGAGGTAACACATCAAGGACCAATTGATTCATTGGCACAAAGCTATGGCCAAGCCTATGGAGTTGTCCTTCCTCAAACTGGATTAGAAATGCGTGCAGGCCAACACCTAGAGCTATATGACGCCATGCTCAATCCAATGGCAGATGATTTTTCAATGGGAATTTTGATTCCGGTTAAATAGCATAAGTTCTAAGTAGGAAAGGCAAATTTGAATGAAACCAAGTGAAATCCAATTTTCCCAAAATCTGCATGCCCTATCGGCTCCTCGGGAAATCAATAATCCCCTGACAAGACTCACCTTGATGTGCATTTGGAAAGGGTAATGGGCAGATCAAAGCTTGTGGGACTTTGAGCAGTGATTTCTGCTCCTGAACCCAAAATGGCTTAACTAGATCTAAGGGCTGGGTGCGGCTTGCATTTGATAACCCTCGGGGCATTGAACGGGAATTTTACCCGTTACTTTCTTTACATCCCCGCCCTTTACACAAGTAATGGTTGTCTCACCATTGCCTGGGGTTGAGTTGCCAATTTGTGGTGTTGGGTTTGTGGCAGAAACACTCATCTTGTATCCAGTTGGGCATTGAGGTTTGGTGCCCGTAACTTTTTTGCTTACTGTCCCCTTTGTACAAGTAATTGTCACTTGAGCTGCTTGCATTTTGTAACCTGTTGGGCAGGTTGGCTTCAACCCAGTCACAGTCTTTTTAGTCGTTCCTTTTATACAAGTGATTGTGACTTTTACATCACTTGCAGACGGTGGAGTGGGTGAAGTTGGTTGTGTTGGCGCATTGGGTGGAGTTGGTTGGTTTGGCGCATTGGGTGGAGTTGGTTGGTTTGGCGCATTGGGTGGAGTTGGTTGGTTTGGCGCATTGGGTGGAGTTGGTTGGTTTGGCGCATTGGGTGGAGTTGGTTGTGTTGGCGCATTGGGTGGAGTTGGTTGTGTTGGCGCATTGGGTGGAGTTGGTTGTGTTGGCGCATTGGGTGGAGTTGGTTGCGTTGGCGTGGTTGCCTTCTTCCAACCCTCCAGCTTCACACTAACTGTTGGTGGTGCACCAGTGAATGCAAAGTTATTTGCATGCAGATAAACCCATTCCTTATTGGTTCCGAGTGCTGTAGTTGCAGCTTTTACTTCACCAGAATCACCGTAACTTACTTCTACCGTCGCATAGGCCGGAAGAGTTGTCACACCGTAAACGCATTTAATGAGATCAGCGCGCATGGTAAATGCATACCGCCCAACATTTTCAGTCTTCCCATCAGATTTATATATTGGGGCAGCAATTCGGTAAGCCAATTTGCCCTGATCACCATCCCACTGAGGTGATCCAGGTTCATAGACAGAAGCATTGCTAGTAACGATGCCCTGCACGCCTTCGCTTTTCTGGCAGCTCTGATCAAAAGTTTGAGCTCCGCTTGAAGTGGTGTTTAGGCGCCAAGTGAGTGAATTAGTAAGGGCTGCTTCTCCGAATAATTTGGCCAGTGAAGCGTAATATTTCACTGCATTTTGATCATCTGGATCGGTGCCTGCAATATCCAGGTTATTTGTTGCACTTGCTGCAGCGGTCAATCCTTTCTTTGAATCAGAGAGATATTGAGTTACTGCGCCTGTATTGGGAAGCCATTTACCCGTAATGATCTCTTCAAGTGGATCAGCTTCAACGATTAGCTCAGAGTAATTGTCATTGTAGTTTTCTGTGTATGCAGATGGCTTATCTAATCGGCCATTGAGCCACCCCGTGATCACTTTAGGTAGGCGAAGATCTAATGAGAATCGCAAGCCCTTTGCAAAGGCGATGCGTTGATAACACACCCCAGTATCAACAGCTAGACAAGCAGTTTCACTTCCGCCCTCGGTATAGGCAGCGTTCTCGTATTTCTTAACAGGATATATAGATAATCTCAAACTCTTTTCAGAGGCATCCCAACCAGATCCACTTGGCATTCGATTAAAAAGTGCACTAACTAGTCCAAGAATCAGATATTCGGTGCTGACTCCACCATCAGTTATTTTCCAAATCCATGGGCCATCTGATCCCGGATACCCGGTATTTGTCTTTGCATCAAATGTGGATGCCCACCCAGGACTGGTTTTGCTATAAATACGTTTTATAGCCTCAGCCTTCACTTTGCTCCCATCAGTCTTTACTAATGAGAATGAGTTGATGCACGCCGCAATTTCTCTGGCAGCACAACTTCCCATGGCAACGTCATATTTGATCTGCTGATACTTTGTATCTGAAAAAGCTGTTGTGCATTTGGCATCATCTGGTGAAAGGCAGATTATTGGCGTCCCACCTGCTTGGCCGGCGGGGTGATCTTCGACAGAAATGAATGACTTGAAGTTAACTTGATTTTGATCGAAATACACCATGGCATTATTTGAAGTGGTCGGTGTAGTTCCTCTTAAAATCGAACGTGCATCTTTAATGACTGCAGGATCATCCGGTGGAGTCACGCTTGGACCTGGAGCGCCGGCAGGACCGGGATTTGTTGGTGGCGGTAACGTATCGGCTGCACTTATAGTCGGGAGAAGTGTTAATGCCAGAAGGCATGAAGTGAGAAAACTCGTGAAAGCAAGAACTTTTCTTCTCTTCATAAGGGAAAATACTAGAACGCTATTTCCCACATGTGAAGATGCCTTTGGGTAGTGTCCTGGTCGGGGGTTGGAATCCCGCACCCCCAACTTAGGTAAGTAAGCCCAAGTGCTACCTAAAAGCCCTTAAACTCAACACCCTAAGGATTAGCCATACGGGGAGATTAATGACAAATCCAACTACCACCGTGCGCAAGCATTCAGGTGCAAAGAAGTTAATCGCTCTGATCTTGGCACCGGTGTTGCCGTGGGTGGCAGCCATTGCATTTGCCCAAGTAACTCATGCCGCAACTCCCCAAGAGCTAGCTCTTTCGAAAGCATCCTGGTTTAGTAATGTGAAGTTAAGTTTTTCTGGAGATAGCGTCGTCATCGATTCAGATGGCCTTCCAAATTGGATGGCAGAGAAATATGCCAAGCCAAATGCAGGGGTAGTTGTGCCCAAAAGCTCTGATGATGTGTCGCTGGGTCTGACTAGTAATTTGGTTTATGCCCAGAAATTAAATTACACAATAACTTTGAGCCCAAAAAAGGCGCCTTCCATTACTTCAACTTCACTAGGTCCTATTGGAATTCTTGCAAATGGTGCAGTTATTTTTAATCCTTATGAGGGTGACGGTAAGACAGTTGCTGTTACAGGAAATGTTTATGTGACCGATTCCAGCGGTGTTAAGTGGGGCTTTCTAGATGTGTGTAATGGCCACCCAGGAATGGGCGGGATGTATCACTATCACGGCATGCCACCGTGCGTAACTTCAGTTATTGATAAGTCCGGCGGACCTTCACATATTTTAGGAATTGCCTTTGATGGCTTTCTTATCTATGGCAACAAAGACATCAATGGCAAACTAGTTTCTTCTTCTCAATTAGATGAGTGCAATGGAATAACAAGTCCCACACCTGAGTTTCCAGCAGGCATCTATCACTATGTTTTAACTGAAGAAAAAAGTAATAGATCCACAATCAACTGTTTTGCAGGAACTCCAGCGCTCTCTAAAGATGGCGGAATGCAACCAGGTGGAATGGGTGGAATGCCAGGTATGGGCGGCCCTCCACCTGGCGGCGGACCACTTCCCGGCGGACCACTTCCCGGCGGACCACAACCTGCTGCACAAGCAACGCAAACTCCCGTTGCTAAAGAGGTTGCCACACCAACCCCAACACCTAGTTACACAACTCTCTACAAGGCCGTGAAAGCAACTGAATTGGTGTGTCAAAAGGGCAAGGTGAAAAAGACAGTCATTGGAAAGAGTTGTCCGACTGGCTATAAGAAGATTAGCTCTAAGACTGTTACAACTTTTGTTGAGACTAAGGTCCTAGTTATTCCGTAAGATTTACAGAAATTAGCAGCTAAAACTTCTATTTCTTTTTATAGCCCACTGGGCATGTTGGTTTAACTGCAGTGAACTTCTTTACCGTCTTACCCTTTACGCAGGTAATTGTTATTTTCTTAGCAATAGCTGGTTTTATCGATGTCGATGGAGTTGAGCTCTGTGTTGGGGTTGCTACAGGCGTTGGGGTTGCTACAGGCGTTGGGGTTGGTGTTGCTACAGGTGTTGGGGTTGCATCTTGAGAAAGCTTAATCTTGATTGTTGGAGAAGAGAATGTGAAGTTCTTCGCGCTAAGAGACAACCATCCGTTTCGCTCACTCACCGCTTCAGTTGCAACACTTTGAACCGTTCCATCACTTGCAATAATGGAGATAGTTGCCTTAATTGGTGCACTTGTGAAGTTATAGAGGCATCGTGCAACGCTAGAGCTCATTACTAGGTCATACGTACCCTTAAACACTGAACCGTCATAAGCTTCGTGAGCTCCTGCAACGTCATAGACCAGAGAGCCATCTTCAAAACGCGCTGGACTCACATCATTTAACATCGCATTAGTTGTGACAATTCCATTAAATTTTGTCGAATCAGTAATACAAGCTGGCCAATTTCCTTCTCTAAATCCTGAGCGATCCAAACCTTGAATTTTCCACTGTGAATTTCGCACCGGGAAAGTCTTGAGATACTGCTGAAAAATCTTCGCATAACCCATATTCAAATATTTTGCTTCAAAAGCGGCGAACTCAGTCGGAGTCGCACTCATGACTCTAAATCTTTCTAGGGAATACGGGCCCCACTGCCAATTCAAGCGATCTGATTGCGGACGCCAAATAGAAGCAAGTCCGCATGCCCAAGGAGTATTTCCTGCTACACATTGTGATCCAGGTTGTGTGAAAGTTTCCTTTGCTGCTGGATTTTTTGCCAAGTCCGCCTCCGTTAGATCGGCATAACCCATAGGAACATCAATAGGTGTGCCGGTAACAGTGAGTAAGTTTGTTGAGGGTGTGAGTTGACTAAAATCAATTCCCGTATCTTTCATGCGACCGGAGAGCCACCCAGTAATTCGACTGTCCATTTGAAAAGAAAGTGAGATAGGCAGGGCTGAACCAAACTCCTGTCTCATGGCACATTTTCCGTCCTCGTTCCAAGCACACTCGGTATCAGAGACTTTAAAGCCTCCAGGTAACTTGTATTGGCTTCCAGATTTGAAACTAACTGGAATTACTTCAGCTTCAAATCCAAACACGTATGCAACTCCAGGCTGAAAAGTCTGTGGGTTGTAGTCAATGTTGTAGCGAATACCAATTTGCACACCATAGGTGTCCGTTCCAGATGAATTATTGGCTGCAGGGCCTTGCCAAACGCTTATGCCACCACCAGCTGGGGTCTTGGCACTTTCGTTAGCCAAAATTTTTACTGTAGGCACCTCATACATTAATTTTGCTTTTTCGAATTTTCCAGCGGAATTTGCAAATGAAAGTTCTTTAATGCACATATCTGTTGGCTTAGAACTCTCGGTACATGGCGGAACAATGAAGTTCAACATTAATGAACTTGCATTCTCACATCCACTCTCTTTTATTCCTTTGCAGGAAATCACCGAGGTATTGGGGTGCTGGCCAAGAACTCCATACACATAAGAAAACTCTCCCGAGCCTCGAGGAATATCTGCAAAAATCATACGTGCCGTATTTGCTGGTTGTGGAACTAATCCCCTTGGATCAGCAGCACTAGAAATTGAAGCTGGTGAAAATAAGGCAAATATCAGAGAAATAGAGAGCGTAAGTCTTACAAACCGTTTTCTCACTTCTTCTTAAACCCTGCAGGGCAAACTGGTTTAACTGCAGTTACCTTCTTCACTGTTTTACCCTTCACACAAGTAATTGTAACTTTCTTAGCCACAACTGGCTTAGCCGAAGGTGCTGGATCAGTAACTGGGGTTGCTGTCGGAGTTGGAGTTGGAGTTGGCGTTGGAGTTGGCGTTGGTGCTGGCGCTTCCTGTGACAGCTTGACCTTGATGGTTGGAGAAGAATATGTGAATCCCTTGGCTGAAAGTCGTAGCCAATTATTTTTCTCTGATACAAGAGTTGTTGCATTCTTTGACTCGCCATCAGCATAAATAACGCTGAGGGTTGCTTGAATTGGTGCGCTAGTGAAACCGTAGATGCATCGTGCTACATCTGATCGAATTGCAAGGTCATAGGTTCCAACTTGAACCTGACCTTTTGAATCAAAATGTGGAGATGCAACTCGATAAGCAAGATTTCCATCTTCAAACTTAGGTGGGCCAGCAATATATGCATTTGAATTGGTGGTCACCATTCCTGCAACACCTGAGTCACCAATACATTTTTCATATCCCTGCGCATTCTGCATAGTTCTAAAGGACCAGGTGGATACAGAGGCATAGGCCTTATCTTTTGCTACATCAACCCAGAGCATGTATCTTTCAAAGAAATTGTCATTAAATGAGGGATTACGTTCATCCATAACCGCCTGTGTGCTTCGATCTGATTGATTTCCCAAGTAATAAGCAACCCCAGCAAATTGATTCCCACGTTGAACAAATTCTTCCTGAATCATCGTGTTGAGCTTACTTGGCAGGTCAGTGTTTTTCGCCCAAACGGCAAGAATGGGGACTGTGGTCACTGCGCCCTCAATATTAATGAGCGTTTGGCCATCACTTAACTTCTCACTACTTATTTCTGGTGCACTCAATCTCCCATGGAACCAGCCAACAATTTTTGCCCCAGTTTTAATTGAAACTTTAAATGCTGCGTTTTGTGGAAACGGCCAACGCTTGTAGCAATCAGTCGTTGTACTGAAAAAACAAGTATCGAGCTGCACGCCTGCAACTGGAATTTTAGAGACTGCAAAGAGCCCTACATCTAAACTGGATGGATTGGTTCCTGCAACATTTTGAAATTCTGCATTCAATTTAGGAATTAAAAGGAATAGGTTGCCACCTTGATGCTGCATCCCAGGAATAGTCCACAAAGATACTTGGCCGCTGTCAGGAACACCTCTTGCAATGTCACCTTTAAAGGGGGTGTTATATCTATTGAGTAAGTTATTGCTTAGTTGCGTAAATGTTGAGGTGAGAGTGTCTACAAGTGTTGCATTTGCAAGAGCGTTCTCTCCGATTCGTCCAGAAAGACTAGCTACGCAATCTCGCGTTCTAGTATCTGAGCAAGGAGAGAGTGGTGTTTCAAAAAATAAGTAGTTACTGCTTTTGCATGGCTCTTCCTGGGATGACAAACAAGTTATGGCTCCATTGGTTGCGTAGTTAGTTCCAGCCCATGCTTCTACGTAAGTGAAGGCTCTAAAGAGAGTTTTCTGATCATCGAAATAAGCTCCTGAATATCCCCCCGTGTTTTCTTCTGGAGGGCGTGGTGTCATCAGTTGCTCGTCTGGAATAACAGAGTCAGCTGCCTGGGCTTGGACCAAGGAGGGGGCTAAGAGCAGGGCGAGCACTGAAAGCAGAGCAACTAGTTTCTTGCGCACAATAACCTCGTATTCACAGTGACTCGGGATAAATTACTACGCACCTCACACCGAATGAAAGCCCCATATTTATGCGAAAAATAGACATCAATTTATGCACAACGACCTGCACTTTCTCCACTTAAGAAGGTTTTATTCGGGTGTCCAGGTCTCCTTTGAAATCCAGAGATAGAACATAGCTCCTGCAGATATGAAGCACATTACCAAAGAGGGGTAAAAGACAAACAAATCGAATTTCACACCAATTCTTGGATCCCCAGGAATAATAGTTCGTGTTGAAATCATGGTGAAAGCGGTGCTTCCAGCCCAAATAAGTCCTGAAAGTGAAGGCGGGCGGTGTGCCAAAAAGATAGAGCGAAATAACATTAACATGCTAAAACCGCCACTGAGGAAAATTAACCCTAACAAGAGCAGAAGAACTTTATTGAGTGTCGTTCTTTCTAAAATAATGTCTGAAGTGAAGTACTGACCATCTTTGAATGAAGATTCCACAGTCTCACCAGCAAAAGAATCCAATTTATATTCAGCGCTCCAACCTGAAAGGCTGGCTGTGTAGGGCTGAATTCCAATTGGCAGTGACTCCCAAACATCATCTTTCACACTGTCAGTATTTCCACCTTTAACTAAGAATCGTATTTGCCCAGTTAGCGCAACCGAGTACTTATCAAATGGGAACCATTTATCATTATAAAGAGACGTAACCTGGCTGTTATCGGCATCTAACTCCACATCAATAGCTCGTAAATATTGATTGGCTTGCCAATAACCAACGTTGCCGTCGCTATTGTAGTTAATTGTTGATGCTGAGATATCTACTGCGGTGTCATAAATAACTTGAACACTACTATCTAGTGAGTATGCATATTTTTCGGGCGGTCTAAGCCAAATACGTGCTTTGAGTGTCTGTGAAGATGAATTGAAATCTAATAACTGAACATAAATTCCAATTTTGTCTTGATCACTTGTCTGCGCCCACAAGCTCTCTGATTTGGGATCTAATTTGTAAGAACCACTGTCTAGTGCATTTAAAAATGTAACAAGTGAAAGAAAAATTGCGCCAGAGACAATCCAAAATAAAGATTTCTTTGATGGGCCTTTCATCATGGGGAGATTCTGCCAGCAATATAAGGATTTAGCACTCAATCATGGGCACTTTTCGGCGGGATATACCTGAATCTAAAACTCCTCTTCATCTAACGGCGTTGGATCAGTGAAATTGGACGCTCTGCGCATGAGCTGGCCATTGAGACCACCAGCTGCCTTCATCCCAAATTTCATTCTGCGGTATTGATTATCGTTGGGATCAAGGCGGCTTTCAGATGCATCATTTCGTGGCTTTCTTGAAAATAACCCTTTGAGTTTGTTGTTTAACCACATGTCACTACTGCGGATTCTTCACTAAACAAAATGGATGACCTTCTGGGTCTAAATAAACTCTGAAATTTGTACCAGGTTGCACGGCATGCTTGGTGGCACCGATAGCCAATATTTTACTTTCACCAATATCTAGATCTTTCACATGAAAATCAAAGTGAAGTTGCTGTGGAACGGGCCCTTCCGGCCAGGTGGGTGGGATGTAATTGGCAACTTTTTGGAAAGCCATCATGCGCACACCGTCATGGAATAGATCGACCCATTCCACTTTATCTTCAGAGTCTTCTAGCTCTCCAACTTCCCAACCAGTTATCTCTGCATAAAAGCGGGCGAGAGGTTCGGGGTTGGCGCAATCTACGGCGGTGTAAACATGGTGGGCGATAGACATGGGTTTAGTATAAATCCCTCAATCTATTTCTTGGTATAGCCCTTGGGGCAGACGGGCTTAATTGCAGAAACTTTCTTCACAGTCTTACCATTAACACAGTTTATCGTCTTATTCCTAGCCGCTGCGTATTCAAGTTGGCCTAATGTAACTTCAAATTCACCGAACTCTTCAGATGCATATGCCTTTGTTGAGGCAACCTCAGTAGCAGGATCTAGCAAACTTTTCTCAATCATTGCTCTTACATCTAAGAAGTCAACAATGGCAGCTTTTAGAATTGCCTTTGAAACGGCATCATTAATTAACTTAGGCTTGAGGGCTAAAAATCGGGCGTACTGCGTATCAAAATTGGCCTTGTACTTAACTTGTAATGTTGCAACTTCTTCGGCTCGAGTTGGGACAATCTCCTCAGAATAGGCTGGTGCGTTAACTCCCACTATCAATGTTGCAATGAGTATAAAAAGAGCGGCTTTAAGTTTCATAACTTAAAAATACTTGGGTGGGGGTGTTTTATGAGCCCGATTGCCAAACCATTGAGTGATAGCCCCTGTGATTTAGATTATCCTGTCACCTATGACCATGACCTCTCAGACCAAGGCTTATCTTGAATACATAGCAACTAATAACGTCTTGCCTGAAAATCCCACTCTTGAAGACCTTCGAGCAGATGCTGCTGATTACTTAAAGTATGCCGGCCCACTATCTGATGATGTTCACACAGAACACACCTACTTCACTTCTCCAACAGCAGATCTGCATGCAGTGATTTATCGTCCTAAGAACGTTAAACCAAATGCTCCAGCCCTTGTTTATTTCCACGGTGGTGGTTGGGTCTTTAGTTGGACGCTTCGCTATGCCGCGCAGATGACTAACATCGCAGCAGAGACTGGTTTTGTAGTAATTGGAATTAACTATCAAAAAGCACCAGAACATCCATTCCCAACACCTTTTGATGATTGTTATGCAGGTCTGCTCTGGGTTGCAAAGAATGCTGCGCGCTTTGGAATTGATCCAACAAAGATTGGTGTGGGAGGAGATAGTGCTGGAGGCAATTTAGCTGCAGCAGTTGCACTCAAAGCTGCTGACACGGGCGATGTCAAACTTGCTTATCAAATGCTTATCTATCCATGTCTAGATACTGATTTTCAATCTAAGTCCTATCTGGCCCATGAAACTGGCTTTGGTTTAGAAAGCGTTGGAATGCAATGGTATTGGGGTCTCTATGTTCCAGAAGCGCATATGAACAATAAATATGCTATTCCTGCTCGGGCAACTACTTTCAAAAACGTTGCACCAGCCATCATTGGCTTAGCTGAGCATGATGTCTTGCGCGATGATGGTGCTAACTACGCAGTTGCCTTAGAAAATGCTGGTGTTCCAGTTACTTTGAAGGAATACCCAGGGACTATTCATGGATTTTTTGGTCATGGATTCATTGTTGATGAAGCCTATGAACTTCGTAGATGGCTCAGTGAACAGATAGTTAAAGCAGTCCAGTAGTGCTTGAAGCGCACACGCTCCTTATTGCTGGCTGTTTATTTCTAGGAGCAATTCTCTATACATCTGTAGGCCATGCAGGTGCTTCGGCATATATAGCCGTTATGACTCTTTTTGATCTTCCCCCAGCAGTGATAAGACCAACTGCGCTTACCCTTAACATCTTTGTCTCTTCTTTTACATCTCTTCGCTATATCAAGAGTAATTTCTTTAATAAGACTCTTTTCCTATTCCTGATTATTGGATCTGTGCCAGCTGCTTTTATTGGCGGTCGCATCAATCTGCCTGGCGATGTGTATAAACCAGTAATTGGTGTGCTGCTTTTGTTATCTGGTCTGCGTTTTTTAGTGCAAGCGATGCAAAGCGATAAGGCTCATAGAGAAGTAAATAAGCCTCTGGCTATCTTTATAGGCGCCTGCGTTGGTTTGCTCTCTGGAATTACTGGCACAGGCGGCGGCATATTCCTCTCCCCCCTCGTCATCTGGTTAGGCTGGGTGAGCGTTAAGGCAGCTAGCGGAACTGTTGCTGCTTTTATCTTTGTTAACTCAATTGCTGGATTACTAGGTAATTTTCAATCAACATCATCACTTCCAAGTGAACTGCCTGTGTTTTTAGTAGCCGTCTTACTCGGAGCATTTATTGGCACACGCTTTGGAATCAAACGGTTCTCATCAGTGGGCGTGAAGCGGGCTTTAGGCGTTGTCCTACTAATAGCTGGCGCTAAGTTCGTACTTTCTTAAGCAAGTAGTTCAGCGAGCAGAGTTTCCACACGCTTCTTGATTTCATCACGAATTACTCGCACAGATTCAATGCCCTGTCCTGCTGGATCCTGTAAGACCCAATCTTCATAGCGTTTGCCTGGATAGAACGGGCAAGCATCTCCGCAACCCATTGTTATCACTGCATCAGATGCTTGAACTGCCTCTGGTGTGAGAATCTTTGGAACATTGTTTGCAATATCAATTCCAAGTTCAGCCATAGCTTCAATTGCAACAGGATTAATTGAATCCTTAGGCGCAGAGCCAGCAGAGAGGACTTCGATGCGATCTTGTCCTAGGGCTTTCATGAAACCTGCTGCCATTTGAGAACGGCCAGCGTTATGAACACAAACAAATAGAACTGTTGGTTTAGCGCTCACTACCTAATCCCTTGGCTATTCCAAGTCCGATGATTGCACCAATGAGCTGGGCAATGACAAATCCTGGAACCGATGTCATCTCGATACCAGCAAATGTATCGCTTAAAGAACGCGCGAAGGTTACGGCAGGGTTAGCAAAAGTTGTCGATGAGGTGAAGAAATAGGCAGATCCGATCCAACCAGCAACAGCCAGTGGGATATAGCGGCCTTTCTCTTGGGCCCCAACGATTTGAATCACAAGGATTAAACCAGCAGTTGCAACAACTTCACTAAAAAGAAGGTTCCAGCTGGTCTTTGCAGCCGTTGAAGATCCAATTGCTGGAAGATCAAACATGACATTTGCTGTAATTACACCGATAACTGCTCCAATTACTTGAGTCAGCACATAGTTAACGGCAGTCTTAAGATCAATTTTCTTATTAATCAGATCAACTAAAGTAACGGCTGGATTGAAATGCGCTCCACTTATTGGTCCAAGCATCTGAATCATGGTGGCCAACATAAATACTGTGGCAACTGCCACGATAAGAAGTTGCAGACCAACATCTTTAGTTAAGTTGGTGGCCATAACGCCAGCACCCACGATTGAGGCAGCTAAAAACCCCGTTCCTACTAATTCAGCTAAGAATGTGCGCAGTTTCATTTATGAGACTCCAATGATGTCGACAACAAATATGAGCGTTTCATTTGGACCAATTGGGCCTGAACCATTTGGGCCATAACCAAGATCTGCTGGGATAACGAGTAAGCGACGTCCACCAACTTTTGCACCAGGTAGTCCTTGTTGCCATCCAGCGATTACACCTGCAAGTGGAAACGTTGCTGGTTGTCCACCAGACCATGAAGACTCAACGATTGAACCATTTGACCAAGTCATGAGTGTGTAATGAACGGTCAGAGTAGAAGAAGCTTGAACTTCTGTGCCTGTTCCGACAATGATGTCCTGTGTTTGAAGAGTTGTTGGAGCTGTGCCCGTTGGCGCTGTAATTGTTGGGGCTTCACCTGCATTAGCTGTTACTGCCGGTAGTCCATTAGATGAAGATTCTGCCACTTTGTCTTTTCCTCCACATGCTGAAAGGGATGTAATCGCAAGTGCGATAACTGTTGCGATAGCTAAGTTTCTAACTTTTGATTGCATTCTTATCCTTTATTCGAGTTCGCCGATTAATTTAAATTCACCATTACCTAGTTGACCCTGCGCTCTATACATCTCAAGCTTTGCGCGAGTATCTGCGATATCAAGGTTGCGCATTGTTAGCTGGCCAATACGATCAACTGGACCAAAGGCAGCGTTTTCTGTGCGCTCCATTGATAGCTTCTCTGGTGCATAGCTAAGAGCTGGGCCAGTTGTGTTAATAATTGAGTAATCATCACCACGGCGCATACGCAAAGTAACTTCACCAGTAATGGCAGATGCCACCCAACGTTGCAATGATTCACGCAGCATTAAGGACTGTGGATCTAACCAACGACCCTCATAGAGCAGGCGACCTAAGCGACGGCCCTCTGCGTGATAGTTAGCAATAGTGTCTTCATTATGAATTGCACTGATCATGCGCTCATAAGCAATAAAGAGCAGCGCCATTCCTGGAGCTTCGTAAATTCCACGGCTCTTTGCTTCAATAATACGGTTTTCAATCTGATCAGCCATTCCAAGTCCATGGCGACCACCAATTGCATTGGCCTCCTTCATCAAAGCCACAACATCATCAAAGGACTTACCGTTGATGGCAACTGGGCGACCTTGAACAAACGAAATCTTCACATCTTCAGTTTCAATCTTTACTGCTGGGTCCCAAAAGCGAACTCCCATAATTGGTTGAACTAGTTCTACTGAAGTATCTAGATTCTCTAAAGATTTTGCCTCATGTGTTGCACCCAAGATATTGGCATCAGTTGAGTAAGCCTTTTCAGTGCTGTCGCGATAAGGAAGTTTGTGAGCAACTAAGTACTCAGACATCTCTTTACGTCCACCGAGTTCATTAACAAAGTCAGCATCTAGCCAAGGCTTATAAATTCGCAAATTTGGATTAGCTAAAAGGCCATAACGATAGAAACGCTCAATGTCATTGCCCTTATAAGTTGAACCATCGCCCCAGATATTTACAGAATCTGAATGCATGGCGCGAACCAGCATGGTTCCTGTTACTGCGCGGCCCAATGGGGTTGTGTTGAAATATTGTTTTCCACCAGAGCGAATATGAAAAGCTCCACATGCAATTGCAGCTAGACCTTCTTCTACTAAAGCGCTCTTGCAATCAACTAGGCGTGAGATCTCTGCGCCATATTCCTTGGCACGATCTGGAACTGAATCAATATCTGGCTCGTCATATTGGCCAAGGTCTGCGGTGTACGTACAAGGAATCGCACCTTTTTCACGCATCCACGCAACAGCCACAGAAGTATCGAGTCCGCCAGAAAAGGCGATACCGACTTTTTCTCCTACTGGAAGAGATGCAAGGACCTTAGACATGAGTGAAGTCTAACCGATAGTGAAGGTAGGAATTTTCTTGGAAAGGGCAGGCACTACGCCCCATTGGCCGGTGATTTCGCGATATCTATCGATATCTAGCGCATCAGGTTGCGCCCCAGTCTTAACTGCACGAATCATGATATTTCGAGGTGTGTGTTCTCCCCCGATAAATTCAATTATTTCCACACGATAACCAACGATGCGCAATATCTGTGCACGAAGTGCATCTGTAAGTAGATCGCCCATGCGCTCTTTCATCACACCAAACTTAGTAAGTGCTCCCCATGGCTCTGGGCTTTGCTCCATCTGTTTTTGAATATCGTGATGACAACAAGGAGCAATCAAAAGTAGTTTGGCCCCGCCATTAACTGCCCAGGCAATTGCATCATCTGTTGCTGTGTCACAGGCATGTAGCGCGATTGCAACATCGGCCCTGTTGGCAGTTGTTGAAGCAATCTCTTCTGCCTTAAAAGTAATTGTGTCGGAAATTCCAAGCTTTGTAGCAATCTCATTGTTTCGATCACGCGAAGCGGAGCGCACATCAATTCCAGTGACATGAACAGACATTCCGATACTTCGTAAATACTGGTGGGCAGCAAAAGTTAAATAGGCATGACCACAACCCAAATCAACGATTGAGAGTGGTTTGTTTTCACTTGGCTGCACAATCTGACCAGCCTCAATGGCTGAGTTAAGTGTGGGAACGAGTAAGCGAAGGAACTCTTCTACTTGTTTGTATTTATCGTTTTTCGAAGGCTTAATTTGGCCCTTGTGATCAGCAATTCCCACTTCAAGAAGAAAGGGATCCGCTGGATCTAATAGGCGTTCTTTCTTCTTATCATGAGAAAGGTTCTGCTCAAGGGATTTATTTTCAAAGTGAACCTGAGCCTGACCACTCTTAGTAACTCGAATACTTGTTGAGCCCTCCACGGTATCCACCGTGATATTTGCATAACCACTAGAAAGCAGCTCTAGGACGTGAGATTTATCAGCAGCAATATTTTTTGTGGTTGTTGCTTTGCCATCGTTGTAAGTGAGTTGTAAAACTATGGAGCCTTTAATTTCAACGGGTCGTATATCAATTCGCTCGTGCTCTACCTGCATATTGCGTCTGCGACCAGAGAGAACAACGCGCACTAAGGTTTTGGTATCAACTATGAGGGCGCATGCCTGCTCTAGAGTTTGTTCTATTGATTGGGGCATGGGTTATTTAGGCGAAATTACCGCTGTGCCCTTTTCATGTGGGTAAATGGTGAGAACGTGATTAGGTAGAGCCTTAGCAAAGCTCTCGGCTAATTTGCGCTCACCCTCACGATTAACGTCATCGATAACAATGATTGCTTTAGGTGAGAGCTTCGAAATGAACTCGGCGCGAGCTGGCATACGTGCCTCTGGATTTTTAGATCCCGGTGGACCATCAACTATCAATAAATCAATGCGCTTTAAATCCGATATCGCTGCGGTGTCATACCACTCGACCCCAGAGATGTGAGCTTTGAGTTCGGCCACACGAATATCAACACCACGCACTTTGTGCTCTTTGAGCATTTCTTTAGTTTTTCCTGCAAACTCTTCAGAGTTATCAATGCTAATAACTTTCTTAGCACCGGCTTTTGCAACAACTAATGTGGAGACTCCAGAGCCTAGTTCAACAACTAATTTAGGATTATGTGTGCGAACTAATTGAGTCAGAGTTAATAAAAGATCTGGAGAAGCTGCCCAACTGCGAGTTGGTGGAATAGGTGCACTAAATTTTAAAAGCGATAACAACTGCTGCATTGCTTCACTTTGGCGAAAGGATTGCCAAACTTCTGCCTTTAATTCTTTTGTTGAAGCCGAAATTTCACGGGCAATTCTTGTATTTACTTTTCTATGCAGTGCGCGTAATGAGCGGATGCAATAAGCCAGGCCAAGCCCAATGGCAAGCAAGAACACTAAAGTTAGTAGTTTCACCCATTAAGTCTAAGTGCGAGGCAGGTGAACTTCAATTGCCAAGCCGCCAAGTTCGCTCTTGCGAAGAGTAAATGTCCCCTTATGTCTTTCAATAACAGCGTTCATGATGCTCATACCCAGACCAGTGCCGCCTGTATCTCGGGAGCGAGATCTATCAAAGCGCTTTAACCCTCGGATTTTCTCTCCATATGATTCAGGTGGCAGCCCTGGACCACTGTCTTCAATAATGATTGTGATCTGCTTGTCAGCTTTAACACTGACTCGCACTGATGTACTTGCCGGAGTGTGTAAGCGAATATTAGTAAGTGCGTTTTGAATAAAGCGCTGTAGATACTTTTGGGAACCAGTCAATACTGCGCTCTGATCAATCTGCGTGGTTACAGGATGTGTAGGTGCTATCTCCTTAAAGTCAGAGACGTTCTCACGTACTAATTGGGCAATATCAATACTTTCAAACTCAATATTTCCTTCTTCACCTAGTTGAGCCAACATCAACAAGTCTCCGATGAGGAAATCCATCCGCTTTAACTCACTATTTAGTCGATCAAAGGCTGCGCTTTCGCGCTCTGGATCTAGCTGCTTACCTTTGAGAAGTTCGGCATATCCCTTAACCACAGTCATAGGTGTGCGCAGTTCATGGGCAGCATCACCAATGAACTCCTGCATCTTCTGTCTTTGCGCACGTTCTTGAGCAAGTGCACCAGAACGAGAAAGCAGTGATGTTGCAATTGATGCCAGGATGTTTGCAAGAATGATGAAAATCAGAAGCTTCCAAAGATTAATGTCTAGGGATCTATTGATATCAGCTAAAGAGCCAACGACTATTAACTTATCCCCTTCAGGAATGGGGATTATGCGAACTCGAAGATCTGGACCATCTAAGGGTGTGCCAACTGACTCACGTAAAACGGTTACTTCTCCTGTTGGAGTTGCAAAACCTAGAGTTAAATCAAAGTTGTTCTGCTCGATACTAAGCAAAGCAATACTGACAGCATCCATTGGGTTTACTCGAATGTCACTTTCGACTTGATTCAGCCGTTTATCAATAATGGCGATCTCGCTGCGATATGTGCTCACGACAGCAAAGCCACCAATGAGAATAGAGAGAACCGAAGTTATTAGTGCCGTTGAAATCAGTTGCCGAGTTCTATTCTTCATAAGGCTTATTTAGGCTCCTGGATTTGAAATCCCACGCCTCGAACTGTCTTTATGCCTTCAAAGCCATCGCGATGCAGTTTCTTGCGCAAATATGAGATGTAGGTGTCTACAACAGTGCTTTCAGATTCAAATGTAATTCCCCACACCTCATCCAACAAAAGATTCTTGCTGAGAACTCTGCCCTTCTTCTCCACCAAAATCTGCAATAAGCGGTACTCAGTTGGAGAAAGATCTATTTCTTCACCATTAAATGTAACTTGGTGTTGATCGTCATCAATTGATATTGGACCGCAAGAGAGTTTTGCTGGAGTATCAACATTTTTGGCTGAACGGCGCAAAATAGCTTTAATGCGCAAAATCAACTCTTCAATTCCAAAGGGCTTAACAACATAGTCATCAGCACCAATTTTTAGTCCTCGCGTGATATCTGCTTTGTCCTCACGTGCAGTGAGCATGAGTACTGGTGTTAAGTCATTAGAGCTTCGCAATCGTTCTACTAATTCAAAACCATCCATAAGCGGCATATTGATATCTATGACCAGCAAATCTGGTTTATGGGTGCGCAATAAAGTTAAAGCTGACATTCCATCTGTGGCTTCCACGGTCTCAAATCCGGCAATACGCAAAGTGTCATTAAGGAGAGCACGGACCCCTGGCTCATCATCAACGATCATAATTAACTCTGCCACAGGGCCACTCTTGCATGGTGGGACCCTAAATCCAATAAATTTTCACTCTTGGAAGCCATTTCACAGAAAAATCACAACACTTAGATGCATCATTTAGGCATGAGGTTTAGAGGGGCAGCACTAACAGCCATGGTTATGGCCCTGCTTTTTTTAACCTGCCTTCACGCATCTGCTGATGCAACTCCATCACCATCACCTGATTACCAAACGTTGATGAATCAATACAAATTAGATGTGAGTCAATATCGAACCTTGGTACAAGATCGTGAAAAAGCCCGAGCGCAAATTAATAGAACATTCGTGATGGCTGTTGAAGCCGCCAACCGTGATGCTCGCACAGCGATGAAATTAGCAAAAACAGCTGCAGCGAAAAATGAAATTCTCTCCAATCAAAAGATCGCAGTTACGGCAGCTAGCGTTGCACGCGATGGCGCTATAGCCGCACTTGGATCTCTTCCCACCCCACCTGTGAAGCCAGTTAAGCCTGTTGAAATTGAACCGCTTAATAAAATGAAAAGTAAGAAATCTTCGCCATCTCCAACTAGATAGCAAAATTATTGACTATCGTTAAGGCATGAAGAGATTTAATCTGTGGCTGGCTCAAAAAGTAACTTCTGGTGTTGCAACAATGTGGTGTGCATATCTCTTTGCTGGTATTGCACTGATTTCACTACCCAAAGCAATTCAATCAGGTGATTCTATTGTCATCGTTTCTTGGGTGGCACAAACATTTCTGCAATTAGTTTTGCTCTCTATCATCATGGTTGGCCAGAAAGTACAGTCGCAAAGCGTTGAAAAAACCATCAATGAGACCCACATCGCATCCCTTGCTGAGTTCGAGTTAGCTAAAGAGGCTAGAGAATTAGCTCACAAAGAAGTAATAGAACTTCACCAATTGTCTAAAGACATGCATAAATTAATGCACGATGTTGAGGCTCGACTTAAGGGTTAAATCGTTATAAAAGCGAGACCTAGCTGACCACAGTTTCAGTCTTCTTGCATTGCTTGGCTTCATCGGCTTCGCATAAGTTCACCTCATGAAATCAGCGCCGTGGTGGAAAGAAGCCACGATTTATCAGATCTATCCCCGTTCTTTTTTTGACAGCAACGGCGATGGTGAAGGTGATCTACCCGGAATTACTAGCCAACTCGATTATGTGAAAAACCTTGGTGTGGATGCAATTTGGTTGAGTCCTTTTTACACTTCTCCCAATAAAGACGGCGGATATGACGTTGCTAACCCCCGCGATGTTGACCCACGCTTTGGAAATCTTGATGACGCCAAAGAATTAATC
This sequence comes from Actinobacteria bacterium IMCC19121, assembly GCA_002284895.1. GTDB lineage: Bacteria > Actinomycetota > Actinomycetes > Nanopelagicales > Nanopelagicaceae > Planktophila. The sequence goes on along the minus strand of CP015605.1, from coordinate 701,094 downwards.
TCACAAGCTCATAAGCGCGAATTGCGTGTTATTGCCGACATTGTCCCTAATCATTTCTCCGATCAGCATGAATGGTTTCAAGCTGCTCTTACAGCTGGGCGTGGTTCAAAAGAGCGTGAACGATTCCATTTTTATGATGCTAATGAAGATGGCACTCCGCCAAATAACTGGATCTCACTCTTTGGTGGTCCATCCTGGACTCAAGTAGCAGATGGTCAGTTCTATTTACATCTCTTTGATTCTTCCCAGCCTGATTTAAATTGGGACAATCCTGAGGTAAATGAAGACTTTGAAAAGACTTTGCGTTTTTGGATTGATCTAGGCGTAGACGGTTTCAGAATTGATGTGGCACATGGTTTAGTCAAAGAAGATGTCTTAAAGAATCACCCTGATCCCCAGGGGTTAAGTAACGCGTTGCGCCTTGATGTGGCAATGGATTCTGAAAAGCGCAATGCTCTCTTGCTCACAGTTCCATATTTTGACCGCCAAGGCGTGCACGAGATCTATAGGAAATGGCGAAAGCTCTTTGATTCCTATATAGGTCGCGACATCATGGCTGTTGCTGAAGCGTGGGTTCATCCACCGGTTAATGCAACGCGCTATGTAAGAGCAGATGAGCTTCATCAAGTTTTTAACTTCGATTTACTCACAGCTGAGTTTGATTCAAAGGTTCTATTTGATGTCGTAGAGCGATCTATTTCTCTTAATGCCACAGTAAATGCATTGCCTACATGGGCTTTGAGTAATCATGACTCTCCACGTGTTGCTAGCCGTATTGGTGAAGAACAAGCACGCGCACTAGCGCTATTTGTTTTTGCTTTACCTGGATCTACCTATGTTTTTGCTGGTCAAGAATTAGGTCTGCCAGATGGGCAATTACAGGATTCAGATAGACAAGATCCAACATTTCTTAGAACTAATGGTGCGATAAAAGGTAGAGATGGTGCACGTGTGCCCCTGCCATGGAGCGGAGAGACAACGCCATTTGGATTTAGCACCGCAAAGCCATGGCTACCCATTTCACAGAGTTGGAAAGATCTAACTATTGAAAATGAGTTAGCTGATCCAAAGAGCTCGCTGCATCTCTATAGAAGCGCCTTAGAACTTCGCAAAGAATTCTTAGTCGGAATGGGTGGAATTACTTGGCTCGAGTCCGCACATCACGGGGGCAAAGGTGAATCATTACTCTCCTATTCACGTGGTGCCATCACGGTGGTAATGAATCTTTCAGATTCTGCCCAAGAGTGTGAAGTAACAGGCAAGTTAATAATCGTAAGCGGGGGCACAGTCGATGCTCGAGATGGAAAAAAGGTGATTCCGGCACGTTCAACTGCTTGGTTCCTGGCATAACTGGCAGACTGCACCAATGGAATCAACCACTACCTGGGTAATCACGATTGCTGTACTAGCTGCAGTAATTCTCTTTGACTTAGGAATTGCGGTGATACGACGCAATAAACCCACATCAATGCTCGAGGCCTCCTTCTGGACCGTTTTCTATATTGCAACTGCTGTTGTCTTTGGTGCACTGTTGCCTCATTGGGCAAGCAATGAGGGACAGAAAGAGTTCTTTGCTGGTTGGTTAACTGAATATGCATTATCAGTCGATAACATCTTTGTATTCATCATTATTTTAGCCAGCCTAAAAGTCCAAAAAGAGGCTCAGCAATTAGTTCTCTTGCTAGGCATCATGTTAACTATTGCAATCCGAGGTCTTCTAATTCCACTCGGCGCAGCTTTGATTTCACGATTTGCCAGCATCTTCTTCCTATTTGGAATATTCCTTATCTACACCGCATGGCAGTTGGCAAAGGAGACAGAGGAAGAAGAATGGAAAGAAGGCAAAGTAGTTGCACTTCTGAAAAAGCGTGGGTTTAGTACTTTCGCAATTGCACTAGTTGCACTCGGACTTACAAACTTAGTCTTTTCTCTCGACTCAATTCCTGCGATTTTTGGCTTAACCAAGGACCCTTACATCGTCACAACAGCTAACGTCTTTGCCCTTATGGGATTGCGCCAGCTCTATTTCTTACTCGAAGGCTTACTCACCCGCTTAGTATTTCTCTCAAAAGGACTCTCATTTATTCTGGGATTCATAGGCACAAAAATGATCATGGAAGCTTTTCATGGCATTGGCATTGATGATATTGCTGGTGTTCACATTCCAGAGATTGGCCTAGAGGTGAGCTTAGGTGTCATCGTCGCAAGCTTAGTTATTACGACTGTTGCCAGTCTGACTGCAACTAGAAAAGATGGCAGTGAAATCGTTTAATTAAACTCTTTGTTTCTTAGAGTTTCTCGATTGTAATCTTTACTTTTTTCATGAATCTTGCGTATTTGAATATCAAAACTCTTCATTGCCGCATCAAAGGCAGCTAGATCATTGAATTCACTTGCCTCTGCGCGAAGCAGCGGCCCTGAACCATGAGAAGTCAGAATCACTCGATGTGAGTGCTTACCTAAACGGGGATTGGATTCATGAAGAACTTCTACCTCAACGCGGTCAATGACCACGCCAAATCGCTCCATAGAATTTAATTTTTCTTCTGCAATTTCTCTAAAATCTTCGGCAAGTTCGGCATTACGTGCATGAATTTGTATCTTCATACTTATAAGGGTAGTACTAGAACCACCAATGTCGCTACGAAAGCAAGCAGGAATGATTTGCCAAGAATCTTTAGCGCTGTGGCGCGATCTGCAGCTTTGTCTTGTGGGTCACTTACTCGGGAGAGATCTCCAAGCTTGCCGAAATTGAACGTGCCAGCAAAACCATAAGCTAGACAAAACTTACTGCGCGATTGAACAAAGCCAACTGCTGCAACCATTAACGGCAAGAAAATTCCCACTCGCGCACCTGTTGGTGCACTAACAGAAATCATTCCAATCAAAGTTGATACGGAGAGAAACAAACCAACGAGAGCTACAAATTGCCTTCTACGAATCTCTTTTTGCCCAATGTTGCATGTTCCTGCAACGTATGTTGAATCAGACATCTTCGAATTCATCTTCGTCAACCCACGTATCTGCCGCAGTGTCTTCTTGGTGTTCTACCCATGAAAGAAAGGAACCCACGGCACGAAAGGCCAACACAGCAACTGTAATAGCTGCGATGACTCGTCGAAGGGCTTTGACCATAAGGTAAAAATACTCTCTATTGCGAATTCATGCGCTAGATAGCGTTCAGGGCCCGAGTTATGTCGTCCCAAATATCATCGACATGCTCACAACCCACAGATAAGCGAATAAGTTGCTCAGGAACGCTTGGAGATTCAATGGGCCAACGGCGTCTGCGCTCCCAGAGTGATTCCACACCACCAAGTGAGGTGGCGTGAGCGATCATTGTTGATGAGTCACACACTTTCTGTGTTTGCTCTGGGGTGCCATCTACTTCAAAAGAAACTATTGCACCAAAGCCTGGATAACGGACACGTGTAATTTTTGGATGGCTCGTGAGTCTTTTTACTAACTCCTTGGCGCTTTCTTGTGATTTATTAAATCGCAGTGGGAATGTGCGCAAGCCACGTAGAGCTAGCCACGCTTCAAATGGACCTGGAATAGATCCATTAAAACTACGTGAATCATGCAAACGCTTATAGAGAGCAGGATCACTAATTGAGAGCGAGCCCATCAAAACATCACTGTGGCCAGATAAGAACTTAGTAACTGAGTGCATCACAATGTCAGCACCCATCGCCAAAGGATTTTGCACCAGTGGAGTTGCGAAGGTGTTATCAACTGCAACACCAATACCTAGTTTCTTAGCTGCAGTGATTAAGGCAGGAAGATCAGCCACGTCTAAACATGGATTTGTTGGAGACTCTAGCCAAACAAGTGCTGCACCTTTCATTGCATCAATAACTTCTTGAGTGTTGACTACATCTACGAATCTGACTTCTAAACGACCACTTGTGTGAAAAGAATTCAGCAAACTCATTACACCGCTATAGCCTTGATTTGAAGCAACGATGGGTGCACCTATTGGAAGAATTGAAAAGACTGCACTAATTGCCGCCATGCCAGAAGAAAACGCAAGCGTTTGTCCACCCTCTAACTCGCTGATTGCAGCTTCTAGCGAGGTCCAAGTTTGGTTTCCATAACGCCCATAACCAATCGGACCACCTGAATGAAAAGTTGAGGTTAAATCAATTGATGGATTAAGAGGTGCATCTGGTGTGACCGCTGGACGCCCTGCAGTAATTGCGCTGGTTTCAATCTTTTTGCTCATCTGCTAATCCTATGCTGATGCTTCCAGCACTGCCATTGCAGCGTTGTGTCCTGGAATTCCACTGACTCCGCCGCCCCGGATTGCTCCGGCGCCACAGATAAAGATGCGTGGATCATCAGTTTCAACACCCCAGCGTGTTTGTTGGTCGTCTTCACGGAAAGGAAAACTCAAATCCTTATGGAAGATGTTGCCGCGCGGCAATCCAACATCGCCCTCAATATCTAATGGTGATTTAACTTCTAGTGCCGCGATGACATTCTCAATTGGTTCCACTAAGTATTGATTAAGCGATGCCAATGCAGCTTTAAGTGCAGCAGCTTTAGCGCCTTCATTGTCGGCATCAAAGAGGGCAGCAGGAGTGTGTAAACCAAAAAGAGTAAGAGTCTGATAACCCTGTGCCTGCAGCTCAGCGCTAAGAATTGATGGGTCAGTGAGCGTGTGGCAATACATTTCAATTGGAAGCTTCTCTGGCACAGCGCCACCCTTAGCTTGCAGATAAGTTGATTCACATTCTGCGAAAGATTCTTGGGCGTGAAAAGTTCCTGCAAAAGCTAACCGTGGATCTATTCCAGATTTCAAATCAGGTAGAGATTTCAACAAGATATTAATCTTCATCTGCGAACCTTCAAGACTTGCTGGTGGGGTCTTTCCTCGTAGTCGAGCTAAGACTTGTGGAGCAGCATTGCTTAATACAAAGCTAGAAGTAATAGAGGTTGCATCCTCTAGTGTCAGAGTTGCGTTATCTGCATCTGTCTTAAGCGATTTAACTCGTGAGTTAACTTTAATCTCAACACCAGCGGCAGTGGCCACACGCACTAACTCTTTAACTAAGGCTCCCATTCCACCGCGTGGAACCTTCCACTCACCAGTTCCATTTCCGATTAAGTGATATAAAAAGCAGATATTTGCTTGCATCTCAAATGCTGAAGAAAAAGTGCCTATGAGTGCATCAGTTAAAATAACTCCGCGCACTAAATCATCTTTAAAGCGTGCCTGGATTACTTCCCCGATTGGGCGCTCCATCAAGTAATCCCAGACTTCTGGCATGTTTATTTCTGCCTTTAACTCACTTCTACTCTTTAAGGGATGCAGCATTGATGGGGCGATTTTGACGGCAAACTCTGCAATTTCATTATAAAAATCCTGCCAAGCTGCCCACTCAGCACCGCTTGGATCTAACTCCATAAAGGAGGCTTCAGTTTCTTTGTCCCACTGGCGTGCCACATAGAGCCCAGAGTCTTTCCCATTTCGAGAGTAAGGCGTGTAGCTAGAAACTGTTCTTGAGATGCACTCAAAATCTAAGCCCAGATTACTAACTATCTGATCTGGTAATAATGAAATCAGATAGGAATAGCGCGAGAGCATGGCATCGTATTCGGGAAATGCCCGAACACTCGTTGTTGCTCCGCCAACTTCTGAGTTAGCTTCAAGGATTACTACTGACTTTCCAGCTTTAGCTAAATATGTTGCTGCAACAAGGCCGTTATGGCCACCACCAATTATCGCAACGTCATAATGAGTCACTACAAAGATTTCACAATTCGATCAATTGCTTCAGTCAGAATTGTTGGGCTCGTTGCATAATTCAAACGCACGAACTGAGAACTTTGTGGTCCATACATATGTCCAGCATTGAAGGCCACTTTGCCTCGTTCTAATAATGTTTGTGCAGGGTTCTCACCTAAATTCAGCGAGGTTAAATCCAGCCAGGCAACGTAACTAGATTGTGGCACATGGGTCTTAACTGACGGCAGTTTTGCACTGAGTAAATCTCGAACCATCAAAGAGTTTTCTTCTAAAGTAACGAGCACAGAATCTAGCCAGACTCCCCCATCTTTAAAAGCTGCAGCAGAGGCAAAAGCACCAAGGATTGATGATCTAAATTTTACTGCCGGTGGCATTAGGGCTAGAACTTCATCAATTGCCGCATTTTGAGAAACAATCACAGCTGATTTAAGTCCTGCAATATTCCAACCCTTGGAGGCTGAAGTAACAGTAACTCCAACTTCACGAGCCGTTTCACTAATTGCCAAGAACGGAACAAACTCGTGGGACTTGAAAACTAGTGGTGAATGAATCTCATCGCTGATGACAATGATGCCATATTTCTTAGCCATATCTGCAATGCGAGTTAGTTCGGCGCGAGAATAGATTCGCCCTAATGGATTGTGGGGAGAACATAGAAGGTGAACTTTGATTCCTGAGGCGTAAGCCTTTTCAACTTCGTCAAAATCTAATGTCCATGGATTTACATCATTACTCTGTGATCCAGAGTTCACAAAAGGAACATCAACTTTTTCTAGCTTGACTTCATTGATCCAGTTATAGAAATTTTGATAGACCGGTGAGTTAATGAGTATGCGATCACCTGGTTTGGTAAAGACGCGCAAAACTTCAACGCAGCCAACTCCAACATCTGCGGCAATTCTTACCTGCGACTTATCTATTTCCCAGCTCCAACGCTTTGCACAAAATGCTCCAAAGCCATCGGCTAACTCGGGCACTGGCCCTAAGTAACCAAGGTCTGAGTGATTGACCATCTCAATTAACACATCGCGAATTGGCTGAGCTATAGGAAAGTCCATCTCCATAACTGGAAGCGGCAGAACATCTGCTGCAAATCCTCGCCATTTTTCAGAGCTGTGGGTAAGAAGCTCACTGAGCGCTGGCGCAACAACATTGTGATCAGGCATGGCGGCAAGGTTACCCTGACCTGCTCATTTAGTGAAAGAGGCTAAATCTAGGCTTCTTCCGGGCTTATGCGCCGTGTTGAATTGCGCACCACTAATGTTGTTGGAAGTACGAGTGAAGGTGGATCAATATTTGGTTTGCGCAATCTCTCCATAATCGACCACGCTGCCATTTCACCCATTAATTGCACAGGTTGCTCAATTGTTGTCAGCTCTGAAAACTCTGCCATCTCATGACCATCAAATCCAACAATAGAAATATCATCTGGAGCTTTAAGTCCGTGTCGTCGAAGTGCTTGCATTGCACCTAAAGCCATTTCATCTGATTCACAAAAAATTGCGGTGGGTCGATTTGGTCGGGCTAATAAATCATCCATGGCGCGAGCGGCGGTATGCATTGTGAAATCACCATGAACTTCACGCTGGGGCAGCCATTCAAGGCCATTTTCTGCCAACACTTGCATGAATCCTTTGCGACGATCTTGCGGAACACTAAAGTTAAATGGGTCATCAGGGCGCCCAGACATTAATCCGATTTGCTTATGCCCTTGATTAACTAAGTGTTGAGTTGCTGAGCGAGCTCCAGCGATGTCATCGATTTTTACTGAAGCGCACTTTTCATGCTCCATGCCAACTAGTGCAATGGGAATTCCAAGACTGAGCATGGAATCAAATTCCTCCACTGTTGGCGGCAAGCTAATAACAATAAGTGCATCAACGCGGCCCTTAAGTAGTTGATGTTGAAATAAGCGCTCTCGGCCTTTCATTTGGCTGAAGTTATAGAGCAGCAGATCTAGGCCAGCTTCGCGCAATGCCTGCTCTGCCCCGCTAATAACTTGGGAGAAATACCAACGTGAAATATATGGCGCTACAACTCCAACGCTATTTGTCCGTCCAGAAGCAGTATTTGCCTTGGTGGGTGTGAGCGGATAACTTAATTTCTCAGCAGCTGCAATGATTTTTGCGCGAGTGGAATCGTTAACATGATGCAGGCCTCGAAGCGCACGTGAAACAGTTGCCGTGGAGACCCCGGCTTCCTCTGCAACTTCCTTAATCCCAGCCATCACATGCCCCCGCATACTGTAAAAACCTGCAAAAAACTCCGCAAGAGACTGCAAAATAGGGCATTAACACTGCAATTGGCAATACCTCGCGCTCATTTAGGACTAAATTGACCACCATGAGTAATCAAATTGAAACCCAGATAGATGTGTCCCTGACCGAGCGAAATCGCACAACTGCGTTTTTTCGCCTCATCCTCATCGCACCAGTAGCGATCTTCGTCTTATCTTTTGCGCCACAGCAATTTGATTCCAACAACACATCATGGGTGGCAGGATTTTTTGTTCTACCCGTAGCACTGTCCATAGTATTTCGCCAGGCTTACCCATCGTATTTATTAGCTTTCAATGAAGCCTTCCTATCTCTTTCAACTCGAGTTGATGCATACCTGCTCGTACTTACAGATGAATATCCTTCATTGGAAGAAAATGATGTCGTGAGTGTGACTTTCCCAGAAGTAGATCCAAAAGCGCTTAACCGTTACCTGCCTCTTGTGAAGTGGTTCTTAGCAATTCCTCTTTACGTAGTTGGTTTGATTTATGCCATTTATGCCTTCTTCCTTACAATCTTTGCTTGGGCAAGTGTTGTTCTAACTGGCAATTACCCTGAGTGGTGTGCTGAAGGTGTAGTTGGAACGATTGCTTATTGGAATCGAATTGTCGGTTATTCATTACTTATGGTTACTGACGAATACCCAACTTTCTCCCTTTAATCTATGGCGGTCCACTCTGCGCAAAAGATGCGAAGCATCGTTGCTGAAGTTGCAGAGATGGATCGCAAGTTTGCACCACTTATTGCTCGTCGCCCCCTTTGCACACTTGGTCGCAGTGCTTCAACAGAGTCCCATTTTGAATCCTTGGTTAGTTCAGTTATCTCCCAACAATTAGCCGTAAAGGCTGCTGAAACAATTCATGAGCGCTTGGTTGATCTTTGTAAGGGAACGATTAATGCTAAAAAACTCATCAAACTTGAGGACAGTGCGCTTCGAGAAATAGGTGTCTCTGGTGCAAAAGCTCGCACATTAAAGGGCCTAGCTGGGGCTGTTGTTGATAAATCAATTCCCATAGATACCATCGATGAAATCCATGATGATCAAGAGATCTATGACAAGTTAACTTCACTTTGGGGAATAGGCCGTTGGACGGTAGAAATGTTTATGATGTTTCAACTGGGGCGCTTGGATGTTTGGCCCACTGGAGATTTAGCAGTGCGACGGGGTTGGGACTTAATCCATAAGAACAAGGAAGAAACTTTGGCCAAGGCATTAGATGTAAAGGGTGAGAAGTTACATCCATACCGAAGCGTTGTTGCCTGGTATTGCTATCAAGCAGTTCATGAAAGCCGTGGATTGGACTACTAAATATCCTCAAGGATTAATGAGACTGAGTTAATGCACCAGCGCTCATCGGTTGGGACGTCATAGCCCTCACCTTTAAAGATGTGGCCTAGGTGTGAACCACAAGCTGCGCATCTCACTTCAGTGCGTACTCGCGGAAATAGTGAGCGATCTTCAATGAGCTCAACTGCATCATCGGCAGTTGGAGCATAGAAAGATGGCCAGCCGCATCCAGAATGAAACTTAGTTTCACTGCGGAAAAGTTCGGCGCTGCATGCTTTGCACTTATAGACACCGACTTTGTCAGTGTCGGTGTATTCACCGGTAAATGGTCGTTCAGTTGCAGCATTTCGCAACACGTCATATGAGAGTGGGTCTAGCTTTGCTTTAAGAGCAGCTTCATCAATTGAGACTGGATAGTTCTTTTCGCTCATGCGTGAATTCCTGCACTTGGATAAGCAATTCCTGTACTTGAGTGGCAGTCATAACCATTTGGGTTTTTCTGCAAATACTTCTGGTGATATTCCTCAGCTAAGTAATATGGAACTCCTTCAGCGCTTTTAATCTCAGTGACAATCTCATCTAGACCTGCAGAAGTTAAAACATTTTGATACACGTTGCGTGAATTAACTGCCGTTACATACTGCTCAGGTGTGGTTGTGTAAATCGCAGATCGGTATTGTGTTCCAATATCGCCACCTTGCTGGTTTAAAGATGTTGGATCGTGCATTGTCCAAAACTCTTCCAGCAATCTCTGATAACTCACTTTTGACTCATCAAATGTGACTGCAACCATTTCAGCGTGACCAGTAACTCCTGTGCACACTTGTTCATATGATGGGTTTGGACGTGTGCCACCCATGTAGCCAACTGAAGTTTGCTTCACTCCATCCATCTGCCAAAAGCGGCGTTCAGCGCCCCAAAAGCAACCTGTTGCAAAATATGCGATTGAACTCATAGCGCTCATTCTGACAGTAAGGCGCAATAACTGCACCCGCTGATAACCTACTCATGCTCATGAGCCCCCGTAGCTCAGGGGATAGAGCACCGCCCTCCGGAGGCGGGTGCACAGGTTCGATTCCTGTCGGGGGCACTTACTTGACGCATATCACCCTAATTTCCACAATCTTTTTCGATTCATCCTTGTTTATCACTGCATAACAAGGGAGAATTACCTTCTTGCGCAACATTGATGTGCGTATATCCACCGAAAGCATTTACGTGATTTGGGTATGCCCAAATCTTTTCTATGAAAGGGGTCCTCATGGATTGGCGACATCAATCAGCTTGCCGCGATGAAGATCCAGAACTCTTCTTCCCAGTTGGAAATACTGGACCTGCAATTACCCAAATTGAAGAAGCTAAAAAGGTTTGTAACCGTTGCATAGTCAAAGAACCATGTCTTGCATGGGCGCTAGAGAGCGGGCAAGATGCTGGAGTGTGGGGCGGACTTTCAGAAGATGAGCGTCGTGCACTTAAGCGTAGAGCTGCACGTAATCGTGCACGCTTAATGGAGCAACAGAACCAGTTCTAAAGCGGGAATCGTAAGTTAGCTTGAGTTCCTGAATCAGTTGATTGCAATTTTAAAACACCCTTGAGTTCATTTTCTGTCAAGGTTCTAACAATCTGAAGTCCTAGATTAGATGATGTTGCTAAATCAAAATCTTTAGGTAATCCCACACCATCATCAGTAATATTGATAACGCACTCATTGCTGTAGCGTGATAGTTCAATAGTAAGAACTGAGCCTTGCTCAGCTAAGCCATGCTCTAGGGCGTTGTGCATTAACTCTGTAACAACTAGTGAGAGTGGCGTTGCCAGCCTTGATTCAAGTGAACCAAGTTCACCTTTTCTTTCAATTCGCAGTTCGCCCATTCGGGGACTTAACTCAAGTGCATGAGTAATCAAACTAGTGAGTACTTCATCAAAGGCAACTTCATTCTCACTGCTTGTAGAAAGCGTGTCATGAACAAGCGCGATGGAGGCAATTCTGCGCACTGCTTCATTAAGGGCTGATGATGCGCTCGGATCTTCAATTCTGCGTGCCTGCAAGCGAAGAAGTGCTGAAACAGTCTGGAGGTTGTTTTTAACACGGTGGTGGATTTCTCTAATAGTTGCATCTTTGGTAACAAGCTCTCTATCGCGCCTGCGAAGTTCAGTCACATTTTGAAGCAAAACAATGGCGCCAATTCGATCTTCACCTTGCAACAATGGGAGCACAAGTAGGTCAATAGTTGCGCCTTGGTTATCAATATCTACACGGCGCAAGGTCTTACCATTAAGGCGAGTGCGAATTCCTTCTTCATGAGGATTGGGAGAATTCTTAGCTACAGCTTCGGCTACTTCACCTAGCTTGTTATTTTCAATCTCACTTTTCCAACCCATTCGACTAAATGCAGATCGAGCATTGGGACTTGCATAAGAAATAACACCATTTACATCCAGGCGTATCAAGCCATCTCCCACACGTGGCACTGGTTCAAAAAGCGAACCGGCATCTGAATAAGGAAAGGAGCCTTGGGCCACCATCCGATAAAGGCTATGTGCAATCTCGCGATAATTTAATTCAAGTCGGCTAGGTGAGCGCATTAACTCCGCATTGCGGTGTCGAGTTATAACCGCGATAACTTGCCCATCAAAAACGACAGGGATGGCTTCTTCTTTAATCATTAGTTCACCGACTTGTTCAGCCTCTGAATCACGAACAATTTCACCGCTAGATAATGCAGAGTCAATTCGTGGACGGTTTCCCCACATCACTTCATCGCCAATAACATCGTTAGTAAAAACTGTTGCTGCAGTTGTTGGCCGAATATGTGCCACCGCCACATGACCAGTTGGCCACATTTTCATATCCTTGCGGATAGGAACCCAAAGAATGAGATCGGCAAAAGAAAGATCTGAGAGCAGTTGCCAATCAGCAACTAGTTCACGCAACTTATGCCCTTGATCGATTGTCACAGAGCTACGGCTATGGATCAAAGTTTCAAATTGGGGCATGTTATTTCCATTCCCCCATATTGATTTCAATCTCTTGGGTAGCAAACCAGATGAGTTCTTCGTCATCAGGAAAGAGAAGCAGTGCACATTGCACTTGAGCCCATGTGATTGCTGAGTTTAAAGTAACAGAATTCTCGTTGACTGTATTGACCTGCTGAGGCTCTAATTCAATGGCAAGAACAATTCCAGGTGCCTTATTCGATGATCGAAGTTCGAGTGCAGATTGCGCAGCCTCTAGAGATAGAAGATATTCAATCTCTTCTTCATCTAAATCTTCATTCTCCCCGACATAAAAAGGAGTAGGGGCCAAAATTGATTCCAGTTCCTTACTTCCAGAATTTAGGAAGGCAGCAAGCTCATCATGAGAAATTGGAAGATAGGCTCGCATGCCTTAATAGTATTAGAAGTTAGCGCTTGAGCTCACTGGCCATTGTTGCAATTGATTTACGCAGCGAAGAGCGCATATTGACCTCTATGAGTGTGGCTTTCTCCTCTAGGGCCTTAGTTGCCGCCCGAAGATCACGGTTAATGGTTCGAACGCATAAAGGTCTTAATCTCGTAGTAATTGCCAAGAACTGGGCCTCTTCATCCTCGCCTTTCTTGCCTTGAGATCGCATGTTAAGTGTGAAACTAAGTGCGGATCTAATAGAGGTTTTTTCAAGCAAAGAACAGACTTGTTCTAACCGGTGAATACCTAGTAAATCCGGTCGCGCAATAACCATGAGTTCATCACCTTGGTCACAACTCCATGTAGTCATCGTTGATGTCCAGCGCCTATCGGTTAGGCGATTTGAGAGTCCAGAAATAGATCCTAAATCAATAACAATGTTGTCAAAATTCTGCGTGGCATTTTCCATTAGCTGATCAATGGTTCCAGCTTCTTGCTGAGTAATTTCAGCGATAGCTAGTTGTGGAGCAATAGTTCTCCACCCAGATTCTGATTGCACATTGCGAATTGCTATAAGGGCGGCAATAGATGGGGCTCTAAAGTTTGCATCAATAAGTAGCGTTGACTTACCTAAGACACTAAATTCCATTGCTAAGTTGAGCGCAATTGTTGTGCAACCTGTGTCACTGCCAGCAGATCCAATTGCCAATACATGTGCCTTGCGATTGGCTCGATTATTCTGACTAACTTGGCGCACCATTGGGGCACGCACAAAACCACGAACAATACTTACCAAATCTGTGGCAGAGGCAGGATTGGGATGTAAGTCCGAAAACTCAGTCTGTGTCAGATTTGAAAAGCCAACTACTTGTTTAACCTTTGTGCTCAATTGCTTCACCACATCAAGTGTTATTCCTGGTAAATCTGGTGAATAAATAAGGAGAGAGCTAGCAGCTTGTTCCACATTATTTGAACAAAATCGCTCAAGTGCCTCAGTATCAATAGCCCTGAAAACCACACTCCACCCTTGTGCAAATAGCGTTCCTGAAACAAAACCTTCGAACTGAGCATCTGAGATAGCTGTGATTACTACTGGTAATTCTTGATTAGACATTAGAACTAATCACCACCAAGCGACCCATAGTTGTGGCACTCAGTAGGCGAAGAACTTGAGTTTGCTCCACTGAAACTGTTATCGCCGCATCTGTTCCAAAGTTCTTATTCTTAACATCTGCACTAATTATTGGAACACTTCCCAGAATAAGAACTGGCTCTTGAGGTGCTTCGCCATTGAGACTATCTAGCACCCAGTAGATATCCACTAGGGCACCCACATAGATTCCAGCAGCAAGGTCAACAGATCGAATACTTAAAGGGACTGCGCTGCTGGCCATAGTTTTAGCAGTAGAACTCACGGAATTAACACTCATCACTTCTCCAGCAACAATGTTCTTAATGACAACTTGTCCCAGAGGTTCCAGATCTTTAGGTAGATAGATCATTGAGCTTGCTGCTAAATCCATATCTACTAAGGAGAGATCTCCAGTTGAGATTTGATGTCCACTCTGCAAATCAATAGTTGCAACCCAATACTGTGTCGTTGACTGGGAAAAAACTGCAAGAAAGAAAGCTGAAATGAAGGAGGCAGCAATAAGGGAAATTGCGAGTGGCAATCTGGATCGACTACTTGACGGTGGTTTTCTCATGAGTGCACCTAATTGCATAGGCAGACAAGGTTCATAGCTTTATCCACACTCATCCATTGTGATGAGAAGAATCCATTCCAATGGCTGAGCACAATGGCCATAAATGGTTGAAGTCTGTGCTCATGACCACTAACCGAGTATCAGAAGAGATATCAATCAGCAGTTTTCGTATTGAGAAGTTAACAAGTGCTGCAAACATAGATTGGCAGCATCCGTTATTAGAAATCTTTAGGCCACAAGGGTTGCCTCAATCACCCAAGCCCAGCAAGCTCTATCTCATTCCATCTCGATTTGATGATGAGTTTGATCCAGATTTTGCGCCAGAACCAACTTCTGCCAAGGATTTACCGGAATTACAGGGGTGGACAGAGCGATTTGCACATTCAATTGTTGAAATTTGGGCTGGGCGCAGATCCCCACGGCAAGTGGAAGCATTGTGTCATCACAGAATTTTTTCTGAGTTAGTTCGACAGTCTGGCTCACAAAAGGAAATTGGACATATTCGAAAAATACATATTCAAGAGCCCTTGGATGGAATATGCGAAGCAACAATCACGATTCGATATGAAAACCATTTGCGCGCAATGCTGGTCCGATTTGAAGGTATTGATAAGCGGTGGTTATGTACTGCACTTACTTTGCTTTAAGCACCACCGTGACAACGCTTATATTTCTTACCTGAACCACATGGACATGGTGCATTACGAGAAACATCGCCAGTAGTTTTCACTCCAGATTCATCTGCAGCCGTGTATTGAAGACCACTGGATGAAAGTGGTTTAGCTTCAAGGCCCGCACCACTTACTTCTTTACCTGACGCCTCAACTGTTACCTCGATATTGAACAAGAATCCAGCAATCTCTTCTTTGATTGCATCCATCATTGCTGAGAACAAATCAAAACCTTCACGTTGATACTCTACGAGTGGATCACGCTGGGCCATTGCTCGCAGGCCAATTCCCTCTTGTAAATAGTCCATCTCATAGAGATGTTCGCGCCACTTACGATCTAGAACTGAGAGCAGAACTTTGCGCTCAAGCTCGCGCATAGCCTCTGAACCAAGTGACTCTTCACGCTTTGCATAAGCAGACTTACAATCCTCAATCACCGCAGCAGTTAAGAACTCAGCATCTAATCCTGCTCGTGAACCAACGCGAGCAACAAGTTCATCAATTGTAAATGAGATTGGATAAATCGTCTTAAGAGCATTCCATAATGTATCTAGATCCCAATCCTCTGAATAACCTTCAGAAGTGGCCATGCTGACATAGGCAGTGAGTGTGTCACTAACAAAAGTGGCCACTTGATCCTTGATATCAGCACCTTCTAGAACCATTCGGCGCTCACCATAAACGACTTGGCGCTGGCGATTCATTACATCGTCATACTTCAAAACATTCTTGCGCATTTCAAAGTTCTGAGATTCAACTTGAGTTTGTGCAGAACGTATTGCATTACTGACCATTTTGGATTCAATAGGTGCATCTTCTGGAATGCCTGCAGCTGTTAAGAAGCGTTCAACCATTCCTGAGTTAAATCGACGCATTAATTCATCTTGAAGTGAAAGATAGAAACGTGATTCTCCAGGATCGCCTTGACGACCAGAACGACCACGCAGCTGATTATCAATACGTCGAGATTCATGTCGCTCTGTACCCAATACATAGAGACCACCAAGTGCAATTACTTCTTCATGACCAAGTGCTACAGCAGCTTTTTGGCGAGCAATTTCTTCTGGCCAAGCTTTCTCATATTGCTCTGCATCATCTACTGGTGAAATTCCGCGACGTTGTAATTCAAAATCTGCCATGAACTCAGGGTTTCCGCCCAGCATGATGTCTGTACCGCGACCAGCCATGTTTGTGGCAACAGTTACTGCGCCTTTAACACCTGCGCGAGCAATGATTGCTGCTTCGCGCTCGTGGTGCTTGGCGTTTAGAACTTCATGGGGAACTCCGGCTTTGCGAAGAAAACCTGAAAGCTCTTCTGATTTTTCAACACTCACTGTGCCCACTAGAACTGGCTGACCCTTGCGGTACTTCTCAGCAATATCTGCAGTTACAGCAATGAACTTTCCAGCTTCAGACTTATAAACAAGGTCGGGCTGATCAATGCGAACCATTCCACGATTCGTAGGAATTGGAACAACTCCTAGCTTATAAATCTGATGAAATTCTGAAGCCTCTGTCATGGCTGTACCAGTCATACCTGAGAGCTTTTCGTACAAGCGGAAGTAGTTTTGCAATGTAATGGTTGCAAGAGTTTGGTTTTCATCCTTAATTTCTATGCGCTCTTTTGCCTCTAGAGCTTGATGCAGGCCTTCGCTATAACGACGACCAGCCAGCATGCGGCCGGTGTGCTCATCCACGATGAGTAACTCGCCATTCATAACTACATAGTCTTTGTCGCGCTTGAAGAGCTCTTTTGCACGGACTGCATTGTTGAGATAACCAATCATTGGTGTATTTGCAGCCTCATAAAGGTTCCCAATTTGTAGCAGCTCTTCAACCTTGGTCACACCATCTTCAAGAATTCCAATAGTGCGCTTTTTCTCATCAATTTCATAGTGAACGTCGCGTTGTAATTTACCTACAAGGTTTGCAAATTCCACATACCACTTGGTTGCTTTATCAGCTGGTCCGCTAATGATCAATGGAGTACGAGCTTCATCAATTAAAATAGAGTCAACTTCGTCAACTACTGCAAAGAAGTGATCACGTTGAACACACTCTTCAAGTGACCATGCCATGTTGTCACGCAAGTAATCAAAACCAAACTCATTATTTGTGCCATATGTAATGTCGGCAAGATATGCCTCACGACGCTCCGCTGGAGTCATGTTGGCCAAAATCACGCCAACCTTTAAACCAAGGAAGCGATGAATACGGCCCATCCACTCGCTATCGCGCTCTGCTAAATAATCATTTGTAGTAACAACGTGAACTCCACGGCCAGCCAATGCATTTAAATATGATGGCAAAGTTGCAACCAAAGTCTTTCCTTCACCAGTTCGCATTTCTGCGATGTTGCCTTTGTGTAGAGCCGATCCACCCATAATCTGAACGTCATAATGACGCTGTCCTAAAGTTCGCTTTGCAGCTTCGCGCACAACAGCGAAAGCCTCCGGCATCAAATCATCTAATGTTTCACCTTTTGAAAAGCGATCCTTAAATAGCTCTGTTTGTTGACGAAGCTCAGAATCAGACATTGCAGAAATACGAGGTTCATGTGCATTAACGACAACAACAATCTTGCTCAGTTCACGAAGGATGCGACCCTCGCCTGCACGCATAAGCTTGTCAAAAAACGCTGGCATCAATGCAACCTTTCAAAGCTCACGAACTGATCTCAACTCTCGTACCAGTCTCCTATCTTAGAGGTTGGGCCACGCAAGCGGTAACCGAGCCTAAGACGGCAAATCCATGTGAATTCAGGGCTCTGGCCGCCTCGCAGACGGTGGCACCAGTTGTGACTACATCATCAATGAGAATTAAGTCACCTCGAGGATAAATGTTCTCAGCAATTCCAAAAGCACCGTGCATATTCTTAGCCCGCGCCGCTGCCGAAAGCGTGCTCTGATCTTTGACTTTTCTAAGAATAGTTAGAGCTGGAATTATAGGGATGGAAGTTCTCACAGAAATTTCATTACAAATATCGGGAATAAAACTTCTACCTCTTCTTCGCCTATTAATCGCTGAAGAGGGTATCGGAACTAGTCGGACATTATATTTATCAAAATTTGCTCTGCTGAGAACATGAACGATGGCCTCAATAATTAATTCATCTGCACCTTTTAGTCCATGCTCTTTAGCTGCCAAAATAATTTTGCTCGCGGTTGGTGAGTATAAAACTGCTGAGTTAACTCGTAATCCACCAATGTGCGTGAGGTAGTAATGAGGATGCCATTCTCGTCTGCAGTTAGAACATATGGAAATTCCAATCGTATTACAGCCATAGCATCGAGTAGGAAATAACAGTTGACTAAGTTCTGAAATAACTTGCACACTCCCAAGTTATACTGAAAAGTATTGCTGAAAACCTACTTGTGGAAACTAAACTTGAACATCATCAGGAATCAATTTAATCAATCTCGATTCAATTCCTTGTCTAGTTTGTCGAGGGAGTGTTAAAACAAAATGAGCTCCCTTGCCCGGTCTTCCCCATGCTTCAAGCTCTCCGTTATGAAGTCGGGCATCTTCAAGTGCGATTGAAAGTCCTAAACCAGTGCCTCCACGTGTTCTGGCTCGTGAAGGATCTGCGCGCCAAAACCGATCAAATACTCGGGTGAGGGCATTTTCATCCAAACCAATTCCATGGTCTCTTACACCGACTGCCACATCATGCTCACTTGCCACAATGGTGATTGAAACAGGCTTCTCCTCGGCATGATCAATGGCATTAGAGAACAAGTTACGCAAGATGCGCTCAACTCTTCGAATATCTGCCTTAACGTTTATGCTTTCAGCAATGCTATAAATACGAAGATCTGTGGATCTCTCCTTTGCCACTAATCCCAAATCTTCTGCACAACGATTGGCCAACATAACAATGTCGAAATCAACGGCTTCAATGACAGCAACTTCGGCGTCAAAGCGACTTACTTCAAGTAAATCTTCAAGAAGCCGTTCAAATCGATCTAGCTGAGCAACTAGTAATTCAGTACTTCTTGCAACAACTGGATCAAAATTATCGCGGGAGGCATTAATTACTTCAGAGGCCATTCGAAGAGTGGTCAGAGGTGTGCGCAGTTCGTGAGAAACATCTGAAACGAAGCGCTGCTGAACGCGAGAGAGGTTTTCTAAACGGGCAATCTGTTTCTCTAAAGATTCTGCCATCTCGTTAAAAGCTGTTCCAAGAGTGGCAATTTCATCTTGTGACACCACCTTCATTCGTTGGCGGAAATCACCCGAGGTGAACTCAATTGCAATCGCTGCAGCTTCTCGCACCGGTCGAACAACTTGGCGAACCACTAGCCAAACAATTAATGCAATTAAGAGAACTAGAGCAAGACCCGTTAAAACCAAAAGTCTTTGGATAAGTTCCAACGTTGCATTTTGGTTCGCAAGAGAAAAGAGCATGTACATTTCATATTGGCCAGCACCAGGGATTTGAACTTTTTGGCCGAAAGCTAGACCAGGGATTCTTAATCCGCCTGTGTATTGAATTGTCACATTTGATGAGACTAAATCTGCACTTTTGCGAACACGCTTACTCAAGTTCTGTGGAATTGATTTTGGGTCAACTTGATTAGAAGTAATCTCATAGTTCTGTGCTCGTGAATTTCCGGGGCTTCGAATGAAAACAACTTCTCTAGCATTTTCATTTGTTGTCAGCGAGGTGGCCGAACTAATGATGTCGTTGATGACTTTAAAAACTGCTTCCTCTTTTTCACCTTCAGCCAACAAGAATCGGTACTCAGCTGAAAAAATTGTTGAGCGCGCTTCAATGCGTGAAGATTCTAGATTTACCTTCTTAATACCGGTGGCCAACTGTGAATTGAGCGCAGAACCCGTTAAGTAGATAACACCTAAAGAAAGTAAAACCGTTGAGATAATGACTCTGGTTGCAAGAGAATTGCGAAGGCGTAAGAAAATACGGTTCATAGTTTAGGAACCGCCCATCACTCCCGCTTTGTAGCCAACTCCGCGCACAGTCACAACAATTTCAGGTCTCTCTGGATCATGTTCAATCTTTGAGCGCAGGCGTTGAACGTGCACATTGACCAGGCGCGTATCAGTGGAATGGCGATATCCCCACACTTCACTGAGCAAGGCATCGCGCGTAAAAACACGGCCAGGCTCTTTTGCAAGGGCGACTAACAAATCAAATTCCAAGCGAGTTAATGAAATCTGTTTGCCTGCTCGTAAAACTTGGTGTGCTTGAACATCAATTGCTAAGTCACCAACAGTTAACAAACCCGCGATATCAACATTAGTTCGACGCAAACGTGTGCGGATACGGGCAATTAATTCAGATGGGTGTCTAAAGGGTTTAACCATGTAGTCATCTGCGCCGGCTTCAAGGCCGCGCACGACATCATGGGAATCACCTTTTGCCGTCAACATAATGATTGGAACCATTGATTCCGCACGAATCAATTTACAAACTTCAATTCCATCAAGTCCAGGCAACATAACATCCAACAGAACTAAATCTGGTGGATTGTTACGAAATACATCTAGAGCTTCATCACCGCGACTTACGAGGTCTACATCAATTCCTGCACCGGTTAAAACAATGCCGAGCATTTCGGCAAGGTCCTGGTCGTCATCGACGACCATAACCAATGTCATTAGCTACCGTGCTCCCAAGAGTTCAAGTACATATCTTGTGCTGGAGTAAGTGTGTCAATGAGGCCGCCCATGCTCTTCAACTTCAAGCTAGCAACTTCCTTATCGATATATGTAGGAACATTATGAACGCCAGGCTTCAAGTTCTTAGCTTCCTTGACAAGGTATTCAGCAGTTAATGCTTGATCAGAAAATGACATATCCATAACTGATGCTGGGTGACCTTCTGCTGCGCCTAAGTTAACAAGGCGACCTTCTGCAATAAGAAGCAAACGGCGACCATCAGCCATTACATATTCATCAGTTTGGTGACGCATCTTTGCATTCTTTTTCGCTGCATGCTGTTCTAGCCAAGCAACGTCGATTTCAATATCAAAGTGGCCTGAGTTAGCCATAATTGCGCCATCCTTCATTACTGCAAAGTGCTCATCGCGCAATACATCGCGGTTACCAGTAACAGTGATGAAAACATCGCCAAGCTTTGCTGCATCTGCCATTGGCATAACGCGGAAGCCTTGCATCATTGCATCTAATGCCTTAGTTGGATCGATTTCAGTAACGATTACATCAGCGCCCATTCCCTTGGCGCGCTCTGCAACACCCTTACCGCAGTACCCAAATCCGGCAACAACAAGAATGCGTCCTGCTAGAAGGAAGTTGGTTGCACGAAATACTGCATCCAGAGTTGATTGACCTGTTCCATAACGGTTATCAAACATGTGCTTTGTGTCTGTGTCATTCACAGCAATCATTGGGAACTGAAGTGCTCCATCTTTTGCCATCTGGTTCAGGCGGATAACTCCTGTTGTGGTTTCTTCGCAGCCACCAGCGATATTTGGAATTAATTCTTTACGAGTTGTGTGAAGAGTGTTGACGAGGTCGCAACCATCATCGAAAACTTGGTGTGGTTCGATATCAAGAGAAGCGTTGATGTGCTTGTAGTAGCCATCACGATCAACAGCGTTGCGAGCAAAAACTGAGATTCCATACTCATGGACTAAAGCAGCCGCTGTGTCATCTTGAGTTGAAAGTGGATTTGATGCACAAAGAGCAATATCAGCGCCGCCAGCTTTTAGAACGCGCATCAATACAGCTGTCTCAGTTGTTACGTGCATGCATGCTGAGATGCGAACACCAGAAAAAGGTTGTGACTTTTCAAAACGTGCACGAATTTGGGCAAGAACAGGCATATTGCGCTCTGCCCATTCAATGCGCATGCGTCCCTGTGTGGCAAGAGATGCATCTGCAATATCGTGCTTTGGAAGTGTAGAAGTTACAGGTACGTTCACGAAAAGCTCCTTATATCGACTGAGGTTAGGAGCCTAGGTTACTGCCCCGACGCCTAAAGCGAGCAATGAAGGCTCGCACCTAGCCACGAATAAGGGCGAGAACCTCGTCACATAGTGCGTGCATACGCTCTGGCTCCTTGGCCTCAACGTTGAGTCTTAGTAGTGGCTCTGTATTAGAGGGGCGCAGATTAAACCACCATGTGTCCCCATTAACTGTGAGTCCATCAAGATGATCCATTGTTACCCCGGCCATCGAGCTAAATGTGGCTTCAACTAGTGCAGTTGCTGCAGCTGTGTCAGCAACTTTTGAATTGATTTCACCACTGAGGCAATATCGCTGATACGGCTTTAAAATCTGCGACATTGATTTTTCTGATTCCCCTAATGCTGCAATGGCATGAAGTGCTGCAAGTGCTCCAGAATCTGCTCTCCAGAAATCATCAAAGTAAAAGTGCCCTGAGTGCTCTCCACCAAATATCGCTTTACTCTCCGCCATCATTTTCTTAATATAAGAATGACCAACTCGAGAACGAAGTCCAACGCCACCATTTTCTTCAATAACTTCTAATACAGCCCTTGATGAGATTAAATTATAAATAATCTTAGCTCCAGGATTTTTTTTGAGCTCGCGCTGTGCAATCAATGATGTTAAGTCGGATGGATTGATGGCATTGGCTTTCTCATCAACTAAAAAGCATCGATCAGCATCGCCATCAAAAGCTAAGCCCAAATCTGCTCCATGTTTCAGAACTGCCTTTTGAAGATCTTTCAGATTCTTTTCATCTATTGGATTTGCCTCATGATTGGGAAAAGTTCCATCAAGTTCAAAGTACATCGGGATTAATTCGCAGTTAAGGCGTGCAAATATGGCCGGGGCCGTGTGGCCAGCCATGCCATTTCCGGCGTCCACAACGATTTTAAGGCGGCGAATATTAGAAAGGTCCACAAGGCTTAAAAGGTGATCTACATATTCTTCGAGCATGTTCCGTTGTGTTTCAACCCCAACGGATCGAAGCTCAAGAGGAGTACCTTTTCGAACAAAGTTCTCGATTGTTAGTAATCCAGATTCCTTACCAATTGGGCGAGCCTGACTTAAGCAGAGTTTTATACCGTTGTATTCAGCGGGGTTGTGGCTGGCTGTAAACATCGCACCCGGTAAACCAAGTTTGCCCGAAGCAAAATACAACATATCTGTTGACGCTAAACCAATTCGGATGACATCCATCCCTAAGGAAGTAACTCCGGCAGAAAATGCATCTGCAAGTGGAATTGAGGATGGTCGCATATCTTCACCAATAACAACTGTTCCTGGTTCACGTTGCTGTTGAAGGAAGTGCGCAAAGGCAACACCTGTAGCAAAAGTGAAGTCAGGAGTTATCTCCTCATCAACGAGTCCCCGAATGTCATAGGCTTTAAAAATATTTGCTATCTCATGCGACATTAATCAATCCTTAAGATGGAACAGCTCGTAAATGACCTCGACGTCCGATGGCAGCATGTGAATTATCATCACTTGTTTCTGTAGGAGTTTCTCCAGTGCGCTTTGCAACTTCACGCACTGCATCTGCAATAGCCATCAAGTCGTCATCTGAGGGACCTGGTTCATTTCCTGTTAACTCTTGTTTAATCACATTCCATCCATGTGGAACCTTCAAGCGCTCTCCATGACTTGCACAGAGATCATAAGCATGTGGTTCTGAATACGTAGCAAGTGGTCCGACTACAGCAGTTGATTCAGCATAGATATAAGTAAGAGTCATTGTTGCAACAGAACGGCAGCCCACGCGGGAGCAAGCTCGTCCGACCTGTGCTGGTGACTTCATGGTTAGAACATTAGTGGCCTGTGTGCCAATTTTTTGGGATTGTTAGGGATTTAGAACGCGAATGTTTGAATTTGGAACTTCCACTCGGGTCAGAGCACTACCGTTCACAATAGGGATAAATCCATAACCATTAGTTGAGGCTATGAGTGCGCCAGCAAAGACTCCTTTACTGCTGGAAACAATGGTGATTGATCGGGCATTTGCGGGAACGCGCCATGTAGCAATATCGCTACCTTTAACTGATGCACTCACAGTCTTACCATTTACTAATTTAGCTTGGACTTTCACCGCAATGGATTCTCCAGCAAATGCGATGAGCGGTGATAAGCCTGTCACAGCAACCGACATTGGCGTGAGCGGTGGTGTTGCCGTGCTCCACACAAAGTCCTTGTGACGACTAATTGTTACTGAGGAAGAAACTGACGCGACAATTGGCTCCGGAGAAGTGATTCGAACCGCAAAGGCACTTGCTGAGATTTTTGGCTCAAATGAAAACTCAGAGACTACTCCGGCATCAATTGAACGCGAACTCATGCCAACCGGTATGAACTTTCCATCAGCAGATAAAACTTCTAACGTAAATGTTGTATTGACATCGCCTGGTGTGAGAATTCGCAATGTATGTGCACCTGATGCTTTTTCACCCTTTTTAGGTAGTTGATTCGGAATAGCTGGGATTACAAGTTCCTTGGAGGCATTGGGGTATGAGTTTACAAAATCTCCACCGAGTGCCTTTAACCCAGCCCCCTGTTCATCAATCATGAATGCATTAACGCGACCAGATCGTGGAATTACTTGAACTGCCAAAGCTTTATCACCTGGAGCAAGTGAGTCAAGTGAGAGTTGAATATAGTTCTTGGACTTTAAATTCACAGATTTAATAGGTTGTTTTGCATTCTCGGTGTAACTCTGGATGTCCACAATGGCATCGCTTAATCCGCTATTAATCAGAATTAATCGTCCGCGGCTTGTGACATTTGCCGTTCCACCTACAAACCATGCTGCAGCACTTGGACCAGAACACATTGTTCCACCCGCCCAACTTCCTGTCCTACTCTGCCAAATAAGTGGTGTAGTCCCCTGGGCTGAAATAACTAATGAATCTTTGGAAACTGGAAAGCGAAGTGCTTTAAACGGCAAAGTCTTGCTGCTTCGGTTTTCTAAACGTTGGTATTGCGTCTTACGTGAAGAGATAGAGATCTGTGAAGTTAAACCATTGAGCGTTGGCGGACAAACCACTGCAGGATAGCTTTCAGAGTAGTTATTTGGATTTGAGACAGTAGTAAGAGCAGAAGCAACTAAGAAACTGGCAACAAGTGCAGCTAAGAAAAGAAGAGGCTTTTTAAATTTCATGCCAGCTCCTTCTCTGAAATCTCACGCTTTCTGCGACCAGCAGGTGCGGCCAAAATAATGACCAAGGTCCAGGCGATTAACTGCAGAGAAAGCCAGCCTCGCCTAATAGTTCCGTCGTGAAGCAAAGAGATCTCGCCAGCTTCCTTTACTTGAAACTGCGGCAATGACTGTTCATCTTTTGCGCGATCTAATCGATATCCATTTTGCAATATTTGCCATGATCGATCAAAGGTTTCTGTCAGTGTGATCGTGCCTGGTCCGTTAACGGTGGTTCGAGCTCCCACCTCACCAGCTTCTAGTAAAGAACGTGTTCCATCTTTTGCAGTGAAAATAATTCGTCCAGTAACACCGGTTACTCTCCACACAACACCAGCTGATGTTGCTGATGTGCGAGCAAACCCTCCTAGACCATCGATGGTTCGAATCACATTGCGGCTGAATGGATTCTTAACAAATACGTATTTGATTCCATAGGAAGAAAAGACTTGGCTACTACTAATGCCAGAGCCATCAATGAGTTCTTGAGCTGCAATTTCAATCTCTCGCACTTGCCCGGGTGCTACATCTGGTTCACCCAGTGAAATATCTTCACCTCGTGAAATGTAGTACTGAATTGATTTTGCGCTCTCAGCACCGACTTCACGCAAAACTAAAGTTTTAGTATCAGCTTCAGCAGTTAGAAAAGCCGGCATAACGCGCTTCATATTGCTCTGCACGGGAGAATCCGCACCAGCAGTAACAGACCAACCAACGCAAGAGAAAGAATAAAGTGCGGTAATAATCAAGAGCAGACCCGCCAAAATATGACGGTAGTGGATATTGCTTGCAATGAGGACGGTTCGTAAACGGTCCAGAATGAGAACACCGGCAGCCACCGATGCAAGAGTTGCTCCAACTAATAAGGTACCAACCCATGTTCTAGTCCCAGCACTATTTCCATGGACTGTAATTAATATGGATGAGAACAAAACAGCTGCGCACAGAAATGAGATACCGATTTGTGCAAAAGAGCGCGCATTAGATGATGAGAAAAGAGCAATAACTAATAGAAGCAGAATCGGACTCAACGCCCACCAAGGAAGAGAACCAGCGCCTCCTGGATTACCTGAAAGAACTAATGCAGTTGATCCACCTGCCAGGTTTAAACCTGGTTCAGCAAGAAAGCGCGCAGGACGAGCAAGTGCTTCAAATGAATATGGTGCAACCAATATGAATGGGAATATCAGCAAAGTTAAACGCTTATAGAGCCTTGCCAGAAATAATGGCTTCTCTAACTTCTCGTTGTAATCATTGAATATCGCAAATCCGATAACTCCCAAGCTCACAAGAGTTGTTATTAAGGTAAATGAAGTTAAGACAGCTAGCAAAATAGTTAATGCATAGATGCGACGCCAGTTGTTGGTCTCTACTTGCTTCCAGTTACTAAGGATCATCGGAATTTGCGGTGCAATTATTAAAGCCACAAGAGTTGCTAATCGTCCTGAATTCACTGACGCTAGAGCCACGGGTGAGAGGGCATAAAGGAAACTAGCTGGGATTGTTATGAATTGATTCTTAGAGAGCTTTCGCAGGAATGTGTGGGCCGACCACATAATGAGTAGCGGCGCAGCTAAAAAGAACACTGTTATGAGAAGCGGTGCTTTACCCAGAAATAAAGTGGAGGCTAGTGCCACTACTGCGATCCATGCGGGAGATGCATGTGAGCTACCCATTCCAACCTGGTGCCATGATTCAAAATAGAGTCCCCACAAATCCCGGGCACCACTTGGCGAAGCTGAAAGTGCACCGCCATTTAAAACCCCGAAGCGATTTCGAGATTGAATAAGTGTGATTATGCCGAGAAGGAGGTAGCCAAATATTGCTGGGTTCTTTAAGAGCTTACTTATTTGGAACCGTTGAGTTGGTACTAACAGATCTTCCTCTTCAAGTGAGTTCAAAACAGATGGTGAAGAGCTCTCTGGGACAGGTATCACGCGTGCTCTAATCACTTCTGCAATGCGTGCTGCTGATAATCGAATTTGCGACCATCGCGGAGGAATATAAGAAGAGATAACTCGAGCTGAGACTAATCGTTGTGTTTTTCTTAATTTGCGAGCTTTAACTATCTCGGCTGGCTTAATAATCAAAGTCGCCACAGCTAATAGTTCATCGGCTGCATATCCAGGTAGTTTTGCCAACAAATAACCAATAGCACGCGCCATTGCAGATGCGAGTAACTGAATCGATAACCAAGGAATCATCCACCACGATGAGTTGGCCAATAAAACATATGCTGCATTTCGACGATCGAGAAGTAATGGTCGATGCAAGAAGGCACCATTAACATCAACACTACGTCGCTCCGATGCTGAAGCTTGAGCATGGTGTGCAACGGCGGCAGTTGTGGCGATAACTCCATGACCGGCAACTCTTGCCCTCCAGCCAAAATCAATATCATCGCGAAAGAGAGACAGATTTGAATCAAAGCCACCGAGTTCTTCGAAAATGTCTCTGCGTATCAATGCACCTGCAGTGCTAACTGATAAAACATCATGAACTCCATCATGTTGACCTTGGTCATATTCATCTGTTTCTAGCCCAGTCCAGCGAGCACCATTGCCAGCAATACTTATTCCAGCTTCAAGTATGTGAGTACGATCATGCCAGCCAAGAAGTTTTGGACCGGCCATTGCCACTTGAGGTCGATCTTCAATTGCTTCTAAGAGTTTTTCAAGTGCTGTAGGTGTTGGTGCGCAGTCATCATGAATTAACCAAATCCATTCGCTGTTGCCTTCAATGTGTTTTGGCATTTTTGCAACTGCGAGCGCAACCGCATCACCAAATCCGCAATCTCGATCAGCTGCAATTAAAGGAATGCGTGCAGCTTTAATAAGTTTTGTTGATGAATCATTAGATGCGGTATCAACTGCAATGATTTGATCTGCCGGTCTAGTTTGAGAAGCTAATGCTGCGACAACTGCAGGTAACCAAGTTTCACCGTCGTGTGTGACAACAATTGCGGTGACTAAATGTCTATCGGTTACTGCCACAACTAAACCACCATCTCTTAAAGAGTTGGGATTAAAAGCTTACGCAGAACGGCGCTTTAAGCGACGACGTTCGCGCTCTGATAGTCCGCCCCAAATTCCAAAACGTTCGTCATGTGCAAGTGCGTATTCCAAACACTCTGAACGAACATCGCAGGAAAGGCAAACACGCTTTGCTTCGCGAGTTGAGCCGCCTTTTTCGGGGAAGAAAGCTTCTGGATCTGTTTGTGCGCATAGTGCGCGTTCTTGCCAAGAGAGTTCAATACTCTCGCCGGTCGCTAGTGTGATCTTTGGGCCAGTCGTGGGGGTTGGGGAGTTCGTGGCTTCAGGTTTAATCGGCATAGTCGATTCTCCTTGAAAACTTCTGGTCTCATCCCTCTTGGAAAAGACTTACTTAAGAGTGAATTACACGCGTGTAAGTCGAATAAGTCAAGCCGAGATGGACCCTTATTGGCAGGGATTCACGCTTAAATCAGGCGGGGATTTCAATTATTTCTGAATTTGTCACAAAAGATGCCGATATTTTAGCGAAATCGGCCACTACTGCCCCAGATGCGATAAATGAATTAATGATCGTTGCACCAGCGCCGACTTGTGCCCCGGATTCAATTATCGAACCAGAGATCTGTGCAGCGCCACCAACGACTGCCCCACTAGAGATGCAGCTACCATCATCAATATGGGCAGATGGGTCTACTTGTGCGCCTTTCATAATCAAAAATTCCTTGCTTACGCTCTCAATGAGTCCTGAAGTTAAGGCTGAGGAATCAGCTATCCCTGTTACTAAGTCCCGTGATCCTTTAAGAAGTGCTTGTGGTGTGCCGATATCTAGCCAGTAGGAATCATCAATAAAACCAAATACTTTGCCATGACTGGCAACAAGATTTGGGAAGACTTCTCTCTCTACACTCACGACACAATCAGGTTCTATTGATTCGATAACTGAAGATTTGAAAACGTAGCACCCAGCGTTGATGGTATTTGTCACTGGATTTTCCATTTTTTCTAGGAAAGCTGTAACACGACCATCAGAATCAGTAGGAACACAGCCATAAGCACGAGCATCTTCAACTGCAGTTAGATGCAATGTTACATCGGCATTATTTGCTTCATGTTCTTGAATTTGAAGCGCTAAATTGTGAGAACTTAAAACATCTCCATTAAAGACAACAACAGTTTCATCTCCAGGCAATAATTTTGCAGCATTTCTAATGGCGCCACCTGTGCCCAAAGGCTCTTTTTCAACTGCATAAAGTAGTTTCATTCCCCATTTAGATCCATCTCCAAAATATGGAATGAAAACTTCAGATAAATAAGAGGTAGCAAGAACTACAGTTGTTATTCCAGCTTTTTTCGCCATAGCAAGTTGGTGCTCTGTTACAGGCAAACCAGCCACAGTAAGCATTGGTTTTGGCGTGTTTTTTGTCAGTGGCATTAAACGTGTGCCAAAGCCACCAACTAGAAGAATCCCAACAGCCATCACTTAAGCCTTTAAGCGCTCAACTGCATCTTTTATGGCTGCATCGGTCACAGTCATTGCGATGCGAATGTGGTGCTTGCCCTTTTCGCCATAGAAACTACCTGGGGTTGCCAGGATTCCACGCTCGGCTAACCAGTCAACACTTCTCCAAGCATCTTCATCTCGCGTGCACCAGATGTAGAGACCTGCATCGCTAAATTCAATTCGAAATCCGCATGCTTCAAGTGCAGGTCGTAGTGCATCACGTCGTGCGTTGTATCGAGCGCGTTGCTCGGCAACATGTGAATCATCACCCAGTGCAACAGTCATTGCTTTTTGCACGGGCAAAGAAACCATCATGCCTGCATGCTTTCTAAGTTCACGAATCTTTGCGATTAATGCAGAATCACCCACCATAAATGCTGCGCGATAGCCGGCCATTGATGAGCGCTTAGATAAAGAGTGCACTGCCAAAATGTTCTTATTATTTCCTTCTGTTAAAGCCATAATTGAAGTTGATGTGGCATTGTGATCAAACTCCAAATAGCACTCATCTGAAATCAATACTGCATCATTGGCACGCGACCAAGCTATGCATTCCTTAATTTCTTCAACACTATGGACGCGCCCAGTTGGATTAGATGGTGAATTCATCCATGCTAAATCAGCCTGTGGCCAGCTCTTTGCGCTAATTGGTACGGTAATTGACTGGGCCTGTGCGATGAGTGCACCCACGTGATAGGTGGGATATGCAATCTCTGGGATAAGAACTTTCTTAGACTCTAAAATTGTTGGTAGCCATGCAACTAACTCTTTTGAACCAATAACCGGCAAAACATCAAAATCACCGCTTGCACCTAATCTAGATTTTGCCCAAGCGGCAATCGCAGCACGTAATTCTGGTGTGCCAGCAGTTACTGGATAACTTGGTGAGTTAGAGGCTTCACGCAAAGCTGCTTGGATAAATTCAGGTGTGGGATCAACAGGTGTTCCAACGGAGAGATCAATAATCCCGCCAGGATGGGCACGAGCCTTATCTCCATAGGGGGCAAGAGCGTCCCAGGGGAAATCTGGGAGTGAAGAGCGCAAGAAATTACTCGCTCTTTGGAGGAAGTGCTTTTACTAGTTCATGGTCAGTGCCAGTTGCTCCGACCTTGCTTGCGCCACCTGGTGAACCAATTTCAACAAAGAATTCAGTATTCACTTTTCCAAATTGCTTCCACTGTGGTGGGACATCATCCTCATAGTAAATAGCCTCGACTGGACACACAGGCTCACACGCACCGCAATCAACACACTCATCGGCTTGGATATAGAGCATACGGTCGCCTTCATAGATGCAGTCCACAGGACATTCAGCGATGCATGATTTATCTTTTACATCGATGCATGGTTCGGCGATCACATAAGTCACGACTAGCCTCCGTAAGAAATATTAGTTACCAACTCCCAGATTCTAATCGTATCGGCTCTCCCAGCGCGATATTTGAAGTTAAGGTTTATCGTTGAGCCATGAATCAGGGTCTAGAGGCCACATTTAGCGCCCTCATCGGAAAGCGAGTCACCATCCGCTTGCATGAACCTGAGGGTGGATTCCGCGACATCGTGGGCCATCTAGAGTCCCCCATCTCCCTTCGCAATCGACATGGAAAGCTCATTGAATTTTCATACGATGAAATCGCACTGTGGAAAGAAGTGGTTGAGAAAAAGTGAGCCTTCATCTATATGACACAGCAAGTCGAAAACTTGCACCCGTCACTTCAACTAATGGCACGACAACAATGTATTGCTGTGGACCAACGGTTTATCGAGATGCCCATGTTGGAAATTTAAGAACTTTCCTTCTCTCAGATTTAGTACGCCGAGTTCTAATAGCACATGGTGTTAATGTAAAACTGATTCAGAATATTACTGATGTTGGGCATATGTCTGAAGATATTGAGAGTGAAGACAAAATGCTCGCCCAAGCTAAGGCTGAATCAATTGATCCATTTGCAGTAGCTCGAAAATATGAAGCAGCTTTTCACACAGACTTAACTCGTCTAAACATTGAACAGGCAGATGCTTACCCAAGAGCTAGTGAATCTATTGAATTAATGCTCACAATGATTGAGCAACTCATTGCTAAAGACTTTGCATATGTGGGTGAAGATGGCACGGTCTATTTTTCTGCTCAAGCATTTCCAAGTTACGGCGCAATAAGCGGTAACCGCTTAGATGCCCTTCAACCTGGCCATCGCTATGAATACAGTGAGGATGGCGCTAAACGTTTTCACGCTGACTGGGCGCTCTGGAAAAACGCTGGCGGACGCAAAGAAATGATTTGGGATTCACCATGGGGTCCAGGTTTTCCAGGATGGCATATTGAATGCTCGGCAATGTCACTACATTTCCTTAATTCGCATATAAATCTTCATGTCGGTGGAATCGATCTACGTTTTCCTCACCATGAAAATGAACGCGCTCAATCAAATGCCATCACGGGAAATGAGAGCGTAGATCTATGGCTTCATGGGGAGCATCTGCTTTTTGAAGGCCGCAAGATGTCTAAAAGTGCCAGAAACGTTGTTCTGCTTAAAGATGTCATAGATCGTGGTTTTGATCCCCTTGCAGTCAGGCTTTGTTTTCTAGAGAACCGATATAGATCCCAGATGGATTTAACATGGGCCTCCATAGAAGCTGCAGATGCAACTTTGAAGCGATGGCGCAAGAAGATTAAGAGCTGGGGTAATCAGCTTCCCCAGAAAGATGAAGAGTTTTTAACAATCATTGATAACGATCTTGACACACCAAAAGCGATTCAATACCTGCGTACTTTGGAAAAGAATGAAAACAGTACTAATCGCGCAGCGCTTTTTCTCTATGCAGATCAGATATTGGGACTTGATCTTGCGCGAGAAGAAGTGATTAAGCCTTTAACGTTAGAACAAGAAGAGATCCTCAAACAGCGCCAGATTGCAAGAAATGAAAAGCGATGGGTGGAAAGTGATGAGCTGCGAATCAAACTAGAAGAAAGTGGCATTGAGATTATGGATGGCCCTAATGGACAAACCTGGAACTGGCGTTAAGCAGGTAGCAACACACCTACAACTAATACTAGAAATCCAATATTTATCAGTGAAATTCCAATAGCACTACCTTCAATTAAGTACTCCTGATTAACACCTGGAAAGCCTGCACGCAAGACTACAAAGGTCCAAGCCGCTGCAGCCAATATTTTTAGAGTACGCCCACCCCACATGCGACCAATACTCCAAATACCGACCAAAGTTGCAAGCAGAACGAAAATCAAACCAAAAGGAACTAATGAGGAGTGCAGAAAAACAGATCCAGCCCCAAGACCAGCTCCAATTGCGATGGCATAGATTTTTCGCATTAGAGAATTACTCCAGAAGTTAAATCACTTTCACGGCCTTGCTCATCAAAAGGCTCACTCTTTGGCCCTTTAACTAGGGTGTAGTACTCGTGGCCCCAGACTTGTAATCCCAAGTTATTGGATAGTGCAAAAAATGGCCCATCTAATGCAATCTGAGTCTCATGGGCTTTCATTGCCGCCATTTTGGCATCTACAAAATCATTACCGTCAATCAATGTGGTTACAAATGAATCATCTTTGGCAAATGGCAAATCATCAACGCTCTCAGCTCCAAAGAAATCAGAGCCAACCTCTTTCATGGCTTCCATTCCCTGGGCAATAACTGATTTGGGAACCGTGTTCCAGTAAATCTTTTGAATCTGCCATGTTGCTAATTCACTGGCTCTCATCGCAACTAAGTGCGCCTTTATGTGATCTGGGTGTCCATAGCCACCGATTTCATCATAAGTAATCAATACATGCGGCTTCACTTCTTCAATGATATTAACTAACTCACCAGCTGCTGAATCCAAATCTGCTTGCCAAAAAACATCAGGACGATTATTTGGTTCTGTCCCCATCATTCCGCTATCTCGATAGTTTCCAAGGAATCTAAAGTCTGTAATGCCAAGTGCTTTCATTGCAAGAGCTAATTCAATTTCGCGGTGCTTTCCTAATTCATCTTTTTCACTGCTAGCTAGATGAGAAAGTGATGGGACCAAAACTTCTCCCTCTTCACCTCGCGTGCACGTTACTAGAGTTACTTGCGCACCGAGTGATGCATAAAGGGCCATAGTTGCACCGTTGTTAATGGTTTCATCATCTGGGTGAGCATGCACAAGCAGAATTCGATAGCCCTGATATGAATTTTTCACTGCTTCTCCCATGCAAGTATTCCCCCGCCAAGATGTCGTGAATTTATAAAGCCTGCCCCTTGAATGATGGCTAGACAATGTGCTGATCTAACCCCAGAGCGACAATGAAGAATAATCTCTTTATCTCTGGGAAGTAGATCTAAAGCGGATGCGTCGAAAAAACCTGCCTTAGGAATCAAAACTGAGCCAGGGATTCTAGAGTTTGCAAACTCTTCTGGTTCTCTGACGTCAATGAGAATAAAGTCATCTTTGGCCGCAAACTTCTTCTTTAAATCTTCAACGGAAATTTCCGGTGCAGAAGCCACACCGCAGAAGCTTTCATAGTTCTCTAAAAGGTTGAGCTGTGTTGGATTCTCGCCGCAAATTACACACTGTGGGTTTTTATGAATATCAATCTTTGTGTACTCAGCTTCTAATGCTTCATAGATCATAAGTTTTCCAATTTGAAGCTCGCCAATGCCAGTGATCGCTTTAATCACTTCATTAACTTGAATCGATGCAATTGAAGCGCACAACACACCAAATACACCTGCATCTGCACAGCTTTGAACTGATCCTGGTGCGGGAGGTTCTGGATGCAGACAGCGATAGCACGGACCAAGAGTGCTCCAAAAAACCGCAGCTTGCCCATCAAAGCGATTTACTGAACCCCACACATAAGGTTTATTGAGTAGTACTGCTGCATCGTTAATTAAGTAGCGCGTTGCGAAATTATCTGTGGCATCAATGACTATGTCATAGTCGGCCATAATTTGAAAAACATTTGAAGGATTGATTCTGACCGGATAAACATTGACTTTAACTAATGGATTACTTTCTTGAAGCTTAGATTTTGCTATATCTACTTTCTTTTTTCCGATATCTGATTGACCATAAAGGACTTGGCGGTGCAGATTTGATTCATCAACAGTATCGAAATCAACTATTCCAATAGTTCCAACTCCGGCTGCTGCTAAATAAATAAGCGCTGGAGAACCAAGACCCCCTGCTCCAATGCATAAAACCTTTGCATTTTGAATTCGCTCTTGACCACTTGCTTGAATCTGTGGAATAACAATCTGGCGACTATATCGACGCGCTTGCTGCGCATTGAGTGCTGGACCAGGATTCACAAGCGGTGGAGTTTTCATAGGAGGTTAATTCTGCCGTATTCACGCATGCGTTGCTACAGCTATTAGCGCAATCACCTATAGAGCCTCTACGATTACACCAATGAGCACTATTGATTCATCAAATAAGCCACGTTTGCCTCGTGACGAGCGTCGCGCACTTTTGCTCTCAGCAGCCCTTGAGGTTTTCACTGCTGCTGGTTACCACTCTGCGGCAATGGATGAAATCGCAGATCGTGCAAATGTTAGTAAGCCAGTTTTGTATCAGCACTTTCCATCAAAGTTAGAGCTCTATCTTGCAGTTCTAGATTTACATATTGACTCATTAGTTTTTGAAATTCAAAGAGCTATCGCTTCGACTCCAGACAACGCTAATCGCGTGCATGCCACAGTTGATGCATATTTTGCTTTTATTGAAAAAGAGGGTGAAGCTTTCAGACTTCTTTTTGAAAGTGACATGAGTGTTGAGCCAGCTGTGCGTGAGCGCTTAAATCGAATGACTTATGACTGCGCAGCAGCTGCAAGCGCAGTTATTTCAATTGATACAGGCCTTCCAAAAGAAGCGTCAATGCTCTTAGGTGTTGGCATGATTGGCTATGCCCAAGTAACAGCACGACATTGGTTAGATCGAGACAGTGCATTAACGCGTGAACAGGCAGTTGAATTGGTCAACAACCTCATGTGGCGAGGAATTTCGGGATTCCCTCGCAATTAACTCCGATAGGATTAGGTCTATGAGCTCCACTAATAAACAAATTTCTGGCGCCGCTTAACGTGTCGAAAACTTTCGCAGAACTCCCACTACGCCCAGAAACCATTGAGGCTCTTCATGCTCATGGCTTCATCGCCCCATTTGCTATTCAAGAGATGGTATTACCTATCGCCCTTAGCGATGGTGATGTTATTGGCCAGGCTAAAACAGGAACAGGTAAGACTCTAGCTTTTGGTGTGCCAGTTATCGAACGTGTAATTGCACCTAATGACAAAGAGTGGGCAGATTTTGAGCATAAAGGAATGCCACAGGTTCTAATTGTTGTCCCAACGCGCGAACTTTGTACTCAGGTGACAAAAGATATTGAAGAGTTGGCAAGTAACCGTGGGATTAGAACGTTGGCAGTTTATGGTGGACGAGCATTTGAACCGCAAATTGAAGCCCTACAAGCTGGAATTGAAATAGTTGTTGGAACGCCAGGTCGCTTGCTAGATCTTTCACGCCAAGGACAACTTCGCTTAAAGCAAGTATCACGCTTAGTTCTAGATGAAGCCGATGA
This sequence comes from Actinobacteria bacterium IMCC19121, assembly GCA_002284895.1. Lineage (GTDB taxonomy): Bacteria > Actinomycetota > Actinomycetes > Nanopelagicales > Nanopelagicaceae > Planktophila. The sequence goes on along the minus strand of CP015605.1, from coordinate 664,837 downwards.
GATGTTGGATCTTGGTTTCTTGCCTGATGTTGAAAAGATTTTGGCAAACACACCCAATCGCATGCAAACCATGTTGTTCTCAGCAACTATGCCTGGAGACATCATCGCTCTTGCTCGACGTTTCATGAATCAACCTATACATATTCGTACTCAAGATTCAGAAGATGAAGGCGCAGTTGTTACACGCATCAAGCAGCATGTTCTGCGCGCTCATGCCATGGATAAAATTGAAATGCTAGCTCGTATCTTGCAAGCCGAAGGGCGCGGACCAACAATGGTTTTCTGCCGCACCAAGCGCACCTGCCAAAAGACTGCTGAAGATTTGATGGAGCGAGGCTTTAAAGCCGCACCAATCCACGGAGATCTTGGTCAAAGCGCACGTGAAAAAGCATTGGGAGATTTCAAGGCAGGTAAATCAGATGTTCTGGTTGCAACAGATGTTGCTGCTCGTGGAATTGATATTGATGGAATTACACACGTAATTAATTATCAGTGTCCTGAAGATGAAAAGACTTACGTGCACCGTATTGGTCGCACAGCACGCGCCGGAGCACATGGAATCGCAGTCACATTCGTTGACTGGGATGAATTAGCTAGATGGAAAATGATTAATCAGGTTCTAGATCTTGGTTTAGCTGAACCAGAAGAGACGTATTCCTCATCCCCACATCTATATGAAGTTCTGGATATTCCAGCAGGTTCTACGGGACGAATCACTAAGAGCAAGCCTGTCATACAACATAAGGCTGTAACAGAAAAACGTGGTGAGAAGAAGGTTGAATCAAAGCCAAAGGTTGAGCGCACTCGCACCCGGACAAAGAAGTTTAAAGAGAGTTAATTAGTAACAAAAACTCGAATTGCATCCACAAGCATCTGGACTGCAATTGCTGCAAGCAATAAACCAGCAATACGTGCCACTAAAGTCACGCCGGCTTCCTTAATTACTTTCATAATTGTTGTGGAGGCCATCAATGCTGCAGCGATTGCAACGTGAACTGCAATTACTGCACCGACTAAGCCCATAGCCATGCTTGGACTATCTATCTGCTGAACGAAAATCATTGTTGCAACAATTGCACCAGGTCCAGCAAGTAGAGGTGTTCCTAGCGGGACAAGAGCAATATTCTCATCTTTAGAATCACCACGACCGCTTCCCTTACCTCCGGTTAAAAGATCTAAGGAGATAAGCAAAAGTAGTAGAGCACCAGCAGCTTGCATCGCAGCAATCGAGACATTGAGATAACCCAAGATAAAGCGACCAAACAGTGCAAATATTGAAATGACTAGCAGTGAAACCGCGGCAGCCTTAATGGCAAGAATCCTGCGCTCTTTTGGTGACTTATCTGCAACTAAAGCCAAGAAAATTGGTGTTGCACCAGGTGGGTCCATGATCACAAATAGAGTGACAAAAGATTGGACGGCAAAGGTTAAAGCGCTAACTTTCATGCCCGTACCACCCTTCGTTTATCGGCAAGAGATTCCAGTTTTTCCCATTGAGCTGGACTGGTTTGAAATTCTGCAAGTAGATTAAGTTTACCGCTTCCGTGATAGTCGCTGGAGCCAGTTATAACTAAATCCAATTCTGTAGCTATTGAGCGCAACATCGCTCTTTCCTCTGGATTTTGATCCCTGTGATCAACTTCTATTCCGTTTAATCCAGCGGTAACTAACTCTTGAAAATCACTTGCTTTAAGAATGTGACCGCGATGTGATGCAAAAGGGTGTGCAATTACTGCCACTCCTCCAGCATTTCGAATCATTGCAATTGCTTGAGCGGGGGTGGGAGCCGCGTGTGAAACGTAGAACTCAGAGTCATTGTTGAGCATGCCTTGAAATGCTTCATCACGAGTGCTTATAACTCCCTTGTTAACTAATGCATCGGCTAAATGCGGGCGACCAAGAGTTGCCCCGTCGGGGCGTGCTGCTTCAACATCTGCCATTGAAATATCAATTCCAGCTGCCTGCATCTTTTCAACCATCTTGCGCATCCGAGGTAAACGTCCATCTCGCGTTTCCTCAAGCATTACTTGCATTTGCTCGTGCGCACCATCAAATAGGAGGCCCAACATATGAACGCTAATACCATCTTCGGTTAAGCAAGAGATTTCACTTCCGAGTGCTAGTTGTAAATTACCGCGCAAGCTTTCAGTTGCTTCGTGCCAACTTGAAGTGCTGTCATGATCAGTAATTCCCAGAACCGTTAGACCTTGAACTATTGCTTTATTCACTAGTTCCCGAGGACTATCTGTTCCGTCACTTTTGTTGGTGTGTGTATGGAGATCAATCATGGCGTTAATTCCACAGCATCAGGTCTTGATCGCGTAACAACCAAAACACATCCAATCAAAATCAATGCAATTCCAGGCAATATTCCAAGTGGTGGTTTTTGTCCAAGCCACCAAATAGCTAAAAGTGAACTAACAGGAACCTCAAAAAAGATTATGAGTGAAACAATTGCAGGTGAGACTCGTTTAAGGGCAGCATTAAACATTGAATGGCCCAGAATCTGTGCGCCAAAAACTAGACCTAAAAGGATCCACCATTCGCGCCCAGCGAAATTAAATATTGGAAATCCCATGAGTAGCGCCATTGGCAATGCTGTAATGGCGCATACGAAATAACATACTGAGGTGTATACGGTTGTTTCTACTGTGCGTTGTGCACGCGAACCAGCCATCATGTAAATAGCTGCAAGGGCTGCTGAAATAAGTGCGGCGATATCACCTAAAAATGCTCGCAGAGAGATCTGTAAATCAATTCCTGAAATCAAAAGTACACCTGAAAAACTAACAATCATGCCCAGCCATGCTTTAGAGGGAATATGGCCGCCACTGAGCTTTACAAACAAAGCCGCAAAAATAGGTTGAAGTGCAACTAATGCTGTACCTGCGGCAACACTTGTCCAGCGCATTGCAAGAAAGAATCCAACGAAGTGAATAGCTAAAACAAAGCCAGCCAGAATGGACCACTTAACTCCTTCGCGATCTCTTGGATGTTTGAGAGCAAATGGAAGTGTGAGGAGCGAGCCGCCAAGATTTCTCCAAAAAATCAGAGTTGGGATTGGCATCGCACTCATTGCAATCAGAGGCCCTGATGTTCCAATCCCCATAATTCCAATGCCGAGGCGAATTAAATCGGGCCTTGCTGGAATAGTCGTGTGACTATCGCGTGAATCCCCTTGCGATATCAATTGCTCTCCGGAGAAATACCTAAGCGAACACCCACTAAAGATTTACTGCGCTTAACGAGAATTTCAGCAATCGCAAGAATTGACTGTGCAGATTCAGAATCTGGGGCTGCTTGAACTAATGGAACTCCATCGTCGCCACCTGTTCGAAGTTCTGGATTAAATGCGATCTTGCCTAGAAGTGGAACATCAATGCCGACAAGGGCAGATAAGCGCTTTGAAGTTTCTTCTCCGCCACCAGTTCCAAAGAGTGCAATCTTCTCACCGCATTTTGGGCAACCAAACTCAGACATATTTTCAATAACACCAATTACGCGTTGATGAATCTGGTGTGCAATTCTTCCTGCCCGCTCTGCGACCTCTGCTGCAGCAATTTGAGGTGTAGTTACTACAACAATCTCTGAGTTTGGAATCAGCTGCCCTAGTGAAATTGCTAAATCTCCAGTGCCAGGCGGTAAATCAATGAGCAAAACATCTAGATCACCCCAGTGGGCATCTGAAAGAAGTTGCTCAAGCACACGGTGTAATAGAGGACCTCGATAAGCAACTGGATCTGAGCGCTCTGGCTTAAACATCTCCATAGAAACTACTTTCACGCCAAAAGACTCCAGCGGGATAAAGAGCTGATCAATGGCAGTTGGTCGCTGACCCATCAAACCCATTAAGCGAGGAATCGAGTGACCGTAGACATCTGCATCCAGAATTCCAACGCGTAAACCTTTTTTGGCAAATGCAACTCCAAGGTTTGCAGTCACAGATGATTTTCCAACACCACCTTTACCAGATGCGATACCAATAACTCGTGTGAGAGATTCTGGTTGGGCAAAAGTAATTGTCTTTTCACGGCCACCGCGAACTACCTTTTTAACATGATCACGTTGCTCTTGTGACATAACTCCAAAAGCTAATTCAACGCTCTTCACGCCTTCGACATTCTTTAGAGCTGTAGTGATATCACCACGTAGGCGATCTTGCATTGGGCAACCAGAAATTGTTAATAAAACTTTAATGCTGACATCACCATTGACCTCTGTGAGATCTTCAACCATGCCAAGTTCAATTATTGAACGATGAAGTTCAGGATCTTGAACTGTCGAAAGCGCGTTAGTGAGAGCATCTAAAAGGTTCATATAAGGTCTGGGTCAATCTTTGCAGTTGGTCGTTGTGGTTTTGCTGCTGGAGTTTCATCCATCAATTCACCCAACTGTTTTTTTACGAAAGTTTTTGGATGTAGATCTGCTGGTTGAAGATTTTCAAAGCCAGGACCTAAGTTCTCACGAAGTTCAGCCGTTGCTGTCTGTGACAAAGCACGGATTTTCTTAACCCACTTGGCAGCCTCTGAGGCAGCTTTTGGAAGTCGCTCTGGACCGAGCAAAATCATTCCTAGAATAGCCAAGCCGAGAATTTCACCCGCACCGATATCAAAGAACATAGCGAAAGCCTACCTGCTAATTCAGACTCTAGTTATTGCCAGCTACCAAGGTAACGGTGACTGTCACCTCTTTACTATCTCGGATGTAAGTCAGGGTGACCTTATCGCCCACGTTCTTAGCGCGGATGGCAACGATTAATTGTTCAGGGGAATCGATGGCCTTATTTTCGAATTTAACGATTATGTCTCCTGAACGAATTCCAGCTTTAGCCGCTGGCCCACCAGGCAAAATTGCTGTGCCGGAATTAGCAACAAGTGCTCCAACTCCGCTGAAATTCATATCCAATGAAACGCCTAAGAAGGGATATGTTGCCTTGCCAGATTTAATCAATTGATCCGCAGTTTTTCTCGCCTGATTAATTGGAATTGCAAAACCCAAACCAATTGAACCTGTCTGTGATGAGGAACCAAGGGATGCAATCGCTGAATTAACACCAATCACTGCTCCTGTTGCATCAACTAGTGGGCCCCCAGAATTTCCTGGGTTGATCGCAGCATCGGTTTGAAGTGCATTAATAAATGAACTTCCAGAACCAGAATCCCCGGCCGTAACTGGCCGATCCTTAGCACTGATAATTCCAAGAGTCACAGTGCCTGAGAGTCCAAGTGGTGAACCAATAGCAATCACTGAATCTCCAACAGCAACTTTGTCACTGTCTCCAAATTCAAGTGCAGGCAGATTCGTGGCACTGATCTTAATAATTGCTAAGTCATAAGATGCATCGCGACCAATAATATTTGCACTATAGACATCACCATTATTTAAAGTAACTCGTATTGCACCGTTTCCATTGGCAACACCGGCAATAACATGGTTGTTAGTCAGGATGTACCCATTGCTATCAAAAACGAATCCAGAGCCAGTTCCACCACGACCTGATGCAGAGCGTGTATTAATTGAAACTACTGAAGGTAAAACTCTGGCAGCAATTCCTGCAACAGAATCAGGCGCGCGCTCAATTGTGCTGGAAGAATTCACAATGTTGGCAGAGTTAAAAATAGTTCCGCCTGTGGCAGTAACTCCTAGAAATCCACCCAGGCAACTTGCCAGTAGTGCGATGATAAAAACCTTGCCTCGTGAACTTTTACTTGGGGCACTTGTTTCCCACCAAGGTCGAACATTGTGAGTTACTTTTTTTCTAGGAAAAATCATGTTCGTATCTTCCTACAACTTTGTTGCAACTAACAAACCATCGCCAGTTGGTATCAAGGTACTCACCCAATGTTCTGTGTCGTTTTTAATGATTTTCCCAGCATCGCGAAGTGCCACAGTTTTAGGGTCTCTCTGCGCTGGGTCGTTGACCTTAGAGCCTCCAAAAAAGCTATCAATAACCATTGCCCCGCCACTTCGCAAAATACGATGCGCTTCACTGATGACAAAGGCTAAATCTTGGGGATCATGGCGGACTACAACCAAGTCATAGGCTCTGTCAGTTAACTTTGAAATAACATCTAAAACTGAGTTGGTAATTAATCTGTAGCGAGTGGGAGAAATCTCTGCATCAGCAAAAGCCAACTTTGCGATCTGTGTGTGTTCCATTTCATCATCAATTGAAGTCAGAGTGCCGCTAGCCAACATGCCATCGAGCAACCACAAACTTCCAACGCCTGAACCCGTTCCTATTTCAACAACTGACTGAGCCGAGAGCGTGAAAGCCAAATGCTTAAGATATGCACCTACTCCTGGCGTGACATCGTGTGCACCAATTTCAACACCGCGGGCGCGGGCATAAGTCTTGAATGGGTCTTCGGCAATAAAGTTTTCGGCATATGAATGCGGATCTATTTTCATTTGAGATTCATTATCCACTGTGTTAACAAGCGAACTCCATAACCTGTTCCACCTTTTGGATTCTCGCCTGAATCATTCTCACTGCGAGCGGTACCAGCAATATCTAAGTGAACCCAACGGCGATTACCTGCAAAATACTCTAGGAATAGTGCAGCTGTTACTGACTTAGCTCCATACTTTGCCTTAATTGCTAAGTGATTGAAATCTGCAATATCACTTTCGAGGGCATCCTTATAATCATCAATCAACGGCATATGCCAGACTCGATCACCAGATTCATTTCCTGCTAATTCCAAATCGCGAGCAAGTTGTTCATCACGTGTATACATCGCAGCATGTTGTCTTCCTAGTCCCAATGTTGCAGAACTAGTTAAAGTTGCAATATCTACCAAATAATCTGGATCTAAGTTCTTGTCAGCATATGCCAAGCCATCAGCTAGAACTAAACGGCCTTCTGCATCTGTATCAATTACCTCAACTGTGGTTCCACCATAGTGAGTAATAACATCACTTGGGCGCTGAGCCGTACCGGAAAAAGCATTTTCTGCACACATCATCAGCGCCGTTACGCGAATATTTGGTTGTAATTCCTCTAGCGCAGTTAACGTCGCCAGAATTACGGCAGCGCCAGTCATGTCAGTTTTCATCGGGATCATCAAGTCATAGGGGCGCTTAAGATTTATTCCACCTGTGTCATAGGTAATTCCCTTACCCACTAATACAACGTGTGGAAGTGCGTTAATCGCATTTTTCTTCTTTGCTGGTGCATATCCCACTTGGATAAAGCGAGGTCCAGGTTTAGGAGAAGAGTTACCAACTGCGCGCAATCCACCAAATTCTTTTAGTTCTTTTCCTGCAAGTACTTTTACTGTGAGCCCGGTTCCTTTAGCGAATTCTTGAGCTTTAGTAGCCATCCACGCAGGATTCTTAATATTAGAAGGCGTATGCACCAAATCACGAGCACGCGTAATTGCTTTCGAAATAGTGATAGCAACATCAATGACCTCTTTTTCATTTGTCGCAACTAGGAAATTTGGTTTACCTGCAGGCTCTCCCGTTTTTAGATTCCATAGGTAGGCGCCTAAAGTCAGAGCGATTGCATGTGCTTTAACATCTTTACTATTCATGGCACATGCTGAATAGACAGTGGTGTTCTTGCCACGAACTTTTCTAGCAATAGTTGTGGCAGCAACTCGAATAGAAGCAGTTGATGAGTCACCAACTCCAACTAAAAAGATGCGATCTGTTTGAGCATCCTGTGAGCTAACAGGGATTTCGAATAACTCCCCTGATTTATAAGTGGGGGAAAAGAATGAGAGCTCATCCAATAGGTTGATTTCAAAAAACTTTTCAATATCCTGAACTAGATTTCCAGGAGCAGAAAATGAAACAACTCCTTCTGAATCTTTAGCAAAAGCGAGCGCAATTGAGTCAGCGCTTGTTGCTGTTGAGAGTTGAGGCTTGGCAGCTTTAAGTGTCCAGAACATGCGTTGAAGGCTATCGCCTGTTAGTGGTTTACTTCTTAACTAATGCAACCGCGGCATGAAGTGCGGCGCTGAGATTATTAGCTTCTTCAGAGTTGAGTTCAACGACTAGGCGTCCGCCACCCTCGAGTGGAATTCGCATCACTAGTGAGCGAGCTTCCTTAGTGACCTCCATTGGACCATCACCGGTACGAGGTTTCATGGCTGCCATATGGGGACTCCTTTAAAGATGGACGAGGAAAGTTCAAGAGGAGAAGTATCTCGTATTTAGAGCACAAGCGCGAAATCGAGAAGGTATTAGAAGCCGAGAACTGCGCTCAATCTCGCTTTTCCTGCCGAAATAACGGCATCAACTGCGCGCTCTGGGACCTTAAGCATTAGGGCAATCTCACTCGGTGACATCTGGCGCATGTAGTGCAAGGTCAAGATGATCCGCTCTTCTTCAGGCAGCGAGGCCAGAACCTGGGCCAATGTTGGGGACTCGCTCATGGTTATAAGGCTACTGGCTCTTATCGCCTATGCCGTTGAGGATGCTCTCAGCGGAATGTTCGTGCAAAGCGGGATAAAGAGATTCGCACACCAATATAGAGCGCAGGAAGCATCACCAAGAAGAGTGCGCGCGGAGCGATTACATCTTCAGACCAGTCAAAGATTGTTGTATCTGATGTGATTTCTCGTAAATGAAATCTGCCTGTTCCTTTGATTATCTTGCCTGTATGGAGCACATCGCATGTGTGTGGAGGCTGCCATGAAGTAACAGTCATTGAATCCAAAACTCCTAATGGGCCAACGCCGGTGAATGCGTTAATAGATGTTCCAACACCTTCTGAAATCTCTGATGTCACCCAGACTTTTGTCTGAAGCATCCACTCACCTTGTTTTTCCCATTGCGCCAGCGAGTCCCAAACTTTTTGTATGGGTGCATTAATTTTTAAAGAAATTGCAATGTGATTACTTGACATTAAGAACAGGCCTTTAGGGCTTGTGTTACATCTGTTGTCCAAGAAATTAAATCACGCATTCCTGGTTTGATGAAATTCTCAACTTCTAAATGCTCTACTAGTTCATGCAATGGGTTATAGATTCCAAATGGATCAAGAATTACAACTGGCTTATTATGAAACTTTAAATAGCGTCCCACCCAAATCTCAAAGAACTCTTCAAGAGTTCCTGCACCGCCAGGCAATGTAATAAACGCATCTGCAATATCGGTAATCATCGCCTTGCGCTCACCCATCGTCTCAACGACATGTAGTTCATCGTTATCGTGATCAGCGAATTCAATATCAACAAGGGCTTGTGGGATAACTCCGATAGTTCGTCCGCCGCCCTGACGAGCTCCCCTAGAAACTGCGCCCATCATTGAAATATGACCGCCCCCAGTGACTAAATCCCATGAGTTAGCTGCAATAGCCCCACCGAGTTCAAAGGCAAGGTCTACATACTTAGGGTCAATCGTTGGCGATGATGAACAAAAGACTGCAATGCGCATGCGGGTAAGGATAGGGGTTAGGCTTAGGACATGACCACCATTGCATCTGGCCACGGCATTGCAACGATGGCTGCCGGAAAAACTCTTGATGTTTGGTTTCCGACGCCACAACTTGCTTCCTTGCCAGCATCTGTTCCTAATGAACTAAGCGCGTTAGTCGGCAAAGATGATGCTCGCGGTGTGACTCGAGAACTAGTTGCAGTTGAAATTGATATCACCGCAGCACCTGCTGATGCAAAAGATGCATATTTGCGTTTACATTTGTTATCACATCGCTTAGTTAAGCCTCATGGAGTCTTACTCGATGGCATATTTGGCTTACTCAATAATGTTGTCTGGACGAACTTTGGACCTTGCGCAGTAGAAGGTTTTGAATTAACTCGTGCTCGCCTAAGAGCTGCATATGGGAACGTAACTGTTCTTTCTGTCGATAAATTCCCACGCATGGTTGATTACGTAATCCCGAGTGGAGTGCGAATTGCTGATGCAGATCGCGTAAGGCTTGGAGCACATTTAGCTTCAGGCACAACAGTGATGCATGAAGGTTTTGTTAATTTCAATGCTGGCACACTTGGAACTTCAATGGTTGAAGGTCGAATCTCAGCAGGTGTCGTTGTTGGCGATGGTTCTGATGTTGGTGGCGGTGCATCCATTATGGGAACTCTCAGTGGTGGAGGAAAAGAAGTTATCTCAATTGGAGAGAAATCACTTCTAGGCGCAAACTCTGGATGTGGAATTTCGCTCGGTGATAACTGCGTAATTGAAGCTGGAACTTATGTAACAGCTGCATCAAAGGTCCGTTTGCCTGATGGTGAAATTGTTAAGGCTGCAGCATTATCTGGTGGAAATAACTTACTCTTTCGCCGTAACTCACTCGATGGTGCACTAGAAGCAATTAACCGCACCGGTACTTGGGGCGGACTTAATTCAATTTTGCACGCTAACTAAAGAAAACCAAGCTGAAGGTATTTTAGTTCTACTTCTAAAAGTTTCTCCACGTAAAACTACTTGTACACCACTACTAGACGTTGCCTGAATCTGGGCGACTGTGCCACTTTCATTAGTTCCCAAGATTTCTAAACTAACTACATCAGGAAGAATAAAGGCTGCTGCAATAACGCTCTGCGGTACCTCACGGCTCCACGAAACAAATCGTGGATTAAGAGTGAGATCTAATGATCCAGGGTCATCAACTATTTGCGTGTAAGTGCGACCACTACCCCAGGCATTTATAGCTAGCTCTGTCTTACCCCCTGATGAAGAAAAGAAATAGGCAGTAATTGGTAGTCCAGATTGGGTAATAGTTAAGCCAGTAGTACGTGTAACAACATCTTTCCAAACTACACCGAATTTCTTTTCAATTTCCTTGGCATAACCCAGGAAAGTTTGATCAGAAACCGATCCATATAAGTCACAATCGCAAGCGCTTCTATACACGCCTGCCTTACTTAGAGCATATGTACGAGAAGCAATTGCTTGTGCTTCAAGGGCTGCAATCGGCCAAAAAGATGGCATCTCACTCACTCCCCATAGATATTCATCGGCTAGTCGAACTGAGTTTGTCATTTCAATTCGATAGCCAGAAGGGCTTTTAACCGCCTTTACTTGGATCTGTCCATAGCGAAATCTCTGAGACACACCTGAGTGATCTAGCGAAATAACAGTCTCTGGACCTTCTAAATAACGAGTGCCGGACCAACGAACTGTGAAAACTTTACTTCGAGGAAGCACCTGAGATGTTTTCCCAATAGTTATTCGTGGACTAACCGTAGAACCAATAATTGAGAAGCTAATTGAATCTGCCAATGCAGACACGGGGATAACGCTTTCACTACCCGCATCTCCTTGAATAATTTGAAGTTGTGAGCCCTTTAGTGTGCTAGAAATCTTCGCACTAGAAATTAGATGCCCAATATTTACTCGCAGGATTTTCGAATCATCTTTTGGTTCTATCTCAACATCTTTATAGAAATACTTGATGATCTGCTCAGCATTTTGTCCTGCTAGGGCCATGGAGCGCGCACCCATCTGACTTAATCCAACTCCATGTCCATATCCTGAACCTTGGAATGAAAAGGATGCAGGTACATCAATTGCATGCGCAGTGGGAGTCACTGTTGAAAGACTGAGCAGTAGAGCTAGAAAAGCTTTAGACATCCTCATCGATGGCTGCGCTCTTTCCTACCTGCAAAAACTCGCGATATGCAGTAATAACAGTTTTTGGATCCCCGCGCTGAACTAGCTTTCCTTTATGAAGCCACGCAACGTCATTACAGACATCTTCCAAAGTAGCCATTGCATGGCTTACTAGAATTAATGCACGATCATCACTTCGAAGTTCTTTGATGCGATTGAGAGATTTTTCCTTAAACTTTGCATCACCGGTGCTCAACGCCTCATCAACAATCAAAATATCTGGGCGAACAGTTGCTGCAACCGAGAATGCCAAACGGGCATACATACCTGATGAATACGTGCGCATTGGTGCATCGATTGCTTCTCCTAATTCAGAGAACTCAGCTATTTCTTCAAAGTGGCTATCAATTTCATCACGAGACATTCCCGCGGCTAATCCACCTAAATAGACATTGTCACGACCTGACATGGATGGGTTGAACCCAACACCCAGTGCCAATAAAGTGCTGACGCTTCCATAGACCTCTACTCGGCCTTGAGTGGGAGGCAAAATTCCTGCAATAACGCGCATCAAAGAAGATTTTCCTGCGCCATTTGTTCCAATGATTCCTAATACTTGGCCATATTCGACATCGAGATTCACTTCATCCAAAGCTCGGATTACACGAGTTTGTTTTCCGCCACGACCGAGTGACTTAACACGTGCTTTTAGAGTTGGTCTGCGATCAATTGCAGTTGTGTATGTAAGGCCAAGTCCGCGAACTGACACCGCGACTTCGTTGGTCTTATGAGAGTTAGAGACGGACGGCAAATTCACGCTCCCTTGATAAGAAGAAGTATGTGCCAATTAAGAAAATCCCAACTGCCCAGCCAAGTCCAATCAACATGTGAGAGGTAAGCGGAGCCTGCCCATGCACCAGTGCACGTGACCAACTATCTAAGATTGGAAACAACGGATTAAAGAGTTCAAGAGTTCTAAGCTGCGGTTTCAAGTCAGATGCTTCATACAAGATTGGTGACAAGTACAAAAGCGTGCGTGTCATATATGGCAAGAAACTTGCGATGTCACGGAAATACACATTGATGCAAGAAATTGTCACAGCAAGACCCAGCGCTAACAACATTGTTATAAGTAGTACTGGAATGGCCCAAAACATTTGCCATGAAAATGGAAGGCCTAGTGCGGTTCTGATTGCCAGAAAGACCGCAAGAGTTGGCAGAAATTTAAAGATTGCAATTACAACTGCCGAGACTGGCAACATAATTCGAGGAAAGGCTGTGTTTAAAATTAAGCGCTGACCCGCAGTAATTGACTTCACGCCACCAGTGAGTGAATTAGCAACTAAATAGAAGAGAAAAAGCGTTGCAGTTAGATGCGCATATCGAGTGCTGTCAGATGATCCGCTAATAATGACAATCAATAAGAAATACACAGCAGAAAGCAACAGAGGATTAAGAACTAGCCATAGTTGACCAAATGCTGAATCAAAGTGCTGCTCACGGAGCTCTGAACGCGAGTATTCAGAGATGAATGTGCGGCGTGACCAAAGAGATTTCCAATATTTTCTTAGGGGTGGCAGGCCAGCGCGAAAAGGCTCATAGACCTGCGTTGGAGTGCTCACGGTCGTAAGGTTACCGCAGGCGCTAACGACTTTGGCGAAGTTAGAAACCCAATACCCCATGTCATATGCATTGTCAGCAAAATAAGTGGCAGTGAGACAAACTCACCAAGAGATTTCCCGATTCTTGCCGATGCACTGAGAATAAAGAACGCATAAATCAACGCTGGTAAGAAAAGTATGGGTGAAAGAACTGCGCCAAAAATCAATGAAGAAACTACGCCGATCACTGTAAATGGCGGAGCAAGATATCTGTAGTTAATCGTTCCTTCATGCCTGCGAGAAACAACTCGCCTCCAACGTCCATATTCAAAATACTGTTTAGCAAGAGCTTTGACTGTTGAACGTGGACGATATGTCACAACTAATCGAGGATCAAAAAAGATTGTTCCGCCAGCAGTGCGTAATCGATAATTTAGCTCCCAATCTTGTGCACGTGTGAATCTCTCATCAAATCCACCCACTGCAACTAATGCTTGTTTTCTAAATGCACCTAGGTAAACCGTATCTACCGATGCAGCGCCACCACCTGTATGAAAACGAGATGCACCAACACCTAAAGGGCTTCGCATAGCTCGCGCCACACTTCTCTCAAAGAGTGTGTGACCTTCTGCGGCCATAATGCCACCAACATTTACGGCGCCTGTTTCTTTCAAGATTTCATAGGCAAGGGATAAATAGTTGTTTGGAATCTTTGAGTGACCATCTACTCTCACGATAATTGAATATTTCGTTGCAGCCACTGCAAGGTTGAGTCCTGCGGCTGTGCGTCCTGTGGGATTTGCAACCACAACCACGCGAGAATCCTGCTTAGCTAAAGAACTCGCAATATCTTCTGTTCCGTCTTGAGAGGGTCCAACTGCCAAAATAATTTCAATATCGCCAGCAAAATCTTGATCAAGAATGGCCTTCACAGCCTCTTCTAAATATTTTGATTCATTGAGAACCGGCAGGATGACTGAGATTTTGGGCTCCGGTGAGCCATATAACTCATTTGCTGATGTCGTCATAACCCCTACACCGTATCGTCCAAGTACTCTTACACGGTGAAAGCGACGCGACCAATACGCATTATTACTTCCCTGTCCCTAGCCGTTGTCGCCATCTCCGCATTTTCTTGGTTGGGTTTAGGTCAAGTCAGCGGTGCAATTAACCGTATTGATGTATTTGGCTCATTAGAAAAACGCCCAGATAAGCCCAGCTCGGCCCTGAATTATTTGTTAGTGGGATCAGATACGCGTGAAGGATTAACGAAAGAACAATCAAAGTTGTTACGAGTGGGTACAACAAAGGCAGCAGCAGGTGCACGATCAGACACAATGCTGTTGGTTCACATCAGTAAATCTCGTGACAAAGCAACAATCATTTCTATTCCCCGAGATTCACTCGTGACTATCCCAGAACATCCTTCCTCCCTAAATAAAGAAAAGATTGTTCCTGCAGCAAAAGGAAAAATTAATGCAGCTTTTGCATGGGGTGGTGCTCCACTATTGATTCAAACTATTGAGCAAGAAACCAACGTTAAAATTGATCACTATGTTGAAATTGGATTCGCTGGTTTTGCGGGAATGGTTGATGCTTTAGGTGGAATTGATGTTTGTACAAAGCGTGACATTGATGATCCAAATAGTCACCTTGTATTAAAAGCTGGTGCACACACTCTTGATGGCATCGAAGCACTCAAGTATGTTCGCACGCGCGACTTTGACGGCATGGGCGACCTTGGAAGAATGCAACGTCAACAGCAATTTATGAGCGCAGTACTCAGAAAAGTGACAAGTTCTGGAGTTCTACTTAATCCCATCAAACTTGTAAATTTCTTTAACGCCACTATTGCAACTGTTCGAACAGATTCAGAGCTCAATCGAAATGACTTAATTGTTTTGGCAAAGCAACTCAAGAATCTCTCCCCGAGTAAAGTGCGCACGCTCACAATTCCTTTAGGCAATGCAAATGCTCGCGTGCCGGGACTTGGATCGGTCGTTACCTGGGATTCTGTACTGGCGCCTGATTTGTTTAACCGTTTACGTGAAGATTTACCGCTAGTTGACGAGGTAACCCCTTCACCTTCAGCATCATCAAGCGCATCAGCTTCGCCAACCGTGATTGATAAATTCAAGACTCGTACCGCTGATGAAAATCCTTGCGGAGCACTGAAGTAAACTCGCGCCCATGACATTGACTCTTTCAGTAGTTGGATGCGGCTACCTAGGCGCAACGCATGCCGCATGCATGTCCTCTCTTGGCTTTACCGTAATTGGCGTTGATACCGATCCTAATAAAGTGGCAATGCTGCAAAATGGTGAGCTGCCATTTTATGAGCCAGGTCTAGATACCTTACTTGCACAAGAAATGAAGACAGGCCGACTTTCATTTACTACCGACTTCTCTGCAGTTAAAGATGCAGATGTTCACTTTGTTTGCGTTGGTACTCCGCAAAGCAAAGACGGACTTGCTGCTGACCTGACATACGTGCGATCTGCCGTTGCTGAAATTGCACCATATTTAAAGAATGGTTCATTAGTTGTTGGAAAATCAACTGTGCCAGTAGGAACTGCGCAATCACTGCGTGATGAGCTCGCAAAAACAGCACCACACGCAGATCTAGCTTGGAATCCAGAGTTTTTGCGTGAAGGTTTTGCTGTCGAAGACACTCTAACCCCTAATCGTTTAGTTGTCGGAGTTGCAAATGATCGTGCAGAGCAGATTCTCAAAGAAGTATACAAACCGGTTATTGATTTAGGCACGCCTTGGATTCGAGCAGATCTTCCAACTGCAGAACTAGTAAAAGTTGCTGCTAACTCATTCCTTGCAACAAAGATTTCTTTCATCAACGCTATGGCTGAGGTATGTGAAGCCGCTGGTGGTGATGTGACAGTTCTAGCTCAAGCTATTGGCTATGACCCACGTATTGGAAATAAGTTCTTGCAAGCTGGTATTGGTTTTGGTGGGGGTTGTCTTCCAAAAGACATTCGAGCATTCATGGCACGCGCAGAAGAGTTGGGCGCTAAACAAGCCCTTGAATTCTTGCGTGAAATCGATGCCATTAACCTGCGCGCGCGCCAACGTGTAATCGATGTTGTACGAACCGAACTTTCAGAGGACTTAACGCAATACAAGATCGCCGTGCTTGGAGCTACTTTTAAGCCAGACAGTGATGATGTGCGTGACTCCCCAGCACTAGACATCGCTGTGCAGTTACAAGCAGCGGGTGCAGCCGTCGTAGTTCATGATCCCAAGGGAATTGAACCGGCACGCAAGCGCTTTCCAAAGCTTGAATACGCTGAAGTAGTCACAGATGCAGTTAAAGACGCTGATTTAATCTTGCACTTAACTGAATGGAAAGAGTATCGAGCAATCGACCCATCAACTCTTTCTTCTCTCGTTAAGAGAAAAATCATTATTGATGGCCGCAATATGCTCAACCGAGATTTATGGCGCAAAGCAGGTTGGAAGTTCCATGCTTTAGGACGTACCGATTAACGAGCAAGAAAGCATCGACGCAGTCCTTGCAATGAAGACCTGGGCTGTTGTTGGCCTTGGAAATAATCCCGAACGTGCTGCTTATGGCGTGGCAAAGCTTTTACAAGATAAAGGCCATCGAATCATTCCTGTTTACCCTCGAGCAGAAACCGTGCATGGTGAAGTTGGCTATAAGACTCTTTCAGAGATTCCAGGGCCGATAGATGTGGTTGATTGCTTTGTTAATTCCACTCTTGTTGGCAAAGTTGTCGATGAAGCAATCGCTATTGGGGCCAAAGCAGTATGGCTGCAATTAGATGTTATTGATAACGATGCAATTGCTCGAGCACAAGCTGCGGGGTTAATAACAGTGATGGATCGTTGCCCAGCAATTGAATATAGAAAGAAAAGCTAGAAACCAGTTTTTTGCCCGCGACGTGAATTTAAATTCGCGCCTTTAGCTTTAGCTTCAGCATTAATTTCCTTTAAAGCATCTGCAACTTTGGCGCTAATTGCTGAATCAGAGATTCCTAGAATTCTGGCCGCCAGTAAGGCTGCGTTCTTGGCATTACCCACTCCAACAGTTGCTACTGGAACACCTGCAGGCATCTGCACGATAGAGAGAAGTGAATCCATCCCATCAAGGTTTTTTAGCGCAACAGGCACACCAATGACTGGAAGCGTGGTTAATGAAGCAACCATCCCAGGTAAATGTGCAGCTCCACCAGCTCCAGCAATAATTACTTTAAATCCTTTGCCTGCCGCGCTTTGGGCAAACTCAACCATTTCAAGTGGCATGCGGTGAGCAGAAACAACATCTGCTTCATAAGAAATTCCTAATTGATCTAGAATTTTCGCAGCCTCTTCCATTACTGGCCAATCAGAATCTGATCCCATGATGATTGCTACATCACTCATCAATTTCTCCGCTCATGTAATCAAGGGCATGCTGAACTTCCTGGGTTAATTCTACGAGGTTATCTCCCAGCAAATTAACATGGCCAATCTTGCGTCCAGGGCGTACTTCCTTCTTATAGTGATGAAACTTCAACTCTGGTGTGCGGGCCATGAGATGAAGATATGGACGATACATATCTTCCTTATCTCCTCCCAAGATATTGCCCATGACGGCAATGGGGGCAGTCATCTGGGGATTTCCAAGAGGAAGATCTAAAACCGCTCGTAGGTGTTGTTCAAACTGTGAGGTCAAAGAACCCTCAATTGTCCAGTGTCCTGAATTATGTGGACGCATTGCTAATTCATTGATGAATAACTCTTCGCCCTTAACAAAGATTTCAACTGCCATAACACCAATGACGCCAATCTCATTGGCAATATCCAGGGCCAACTTCTGAGCCTTCTCACTTAATTCATTTGAAAGTTGTGGGGCTGGTGAAATTGTCATGACACATATGCCATCGCGCTGAATTGTTTGCGTTGGAGCCCACGTTGTTGCCTGACCATGCGGCGATCTGGCCACCATGACCGCAATTTCATAATCAAAATCAATGAGTTCTTCGATTAATACTTTACCAACTTGTTTCAATACCGCAGCAAGTTCTTCTTGCGTATCGATTTTCCAAACTCCACGTCCGTCATATCCACCTGAAATAGCTTTAGCAATTACTGGAAATTCAGTTACTTCTTGGGCATTCGTAACTACGGCGCTTTTCGGTGCAGGAAAATTGCTGAGTCGCTCACGCATCTGTGCTTTATCTTGCGAATAAATGAAACTGGCAGAGCTTGGACGAACTACAACCCCATCTGCTTCCAGAGTCTTAATAATGCTAAGAGGGATAAGTTCATGCTCAAAAGTGATTACATCGCATTTGCTTGCAAACGCACGGACAGTTTCTAGATCTTTATAATCACCAACTACGTGGTTTGTGATCTGTGCTCCACTATCTTGAGCATCATTTGCAAGTAGTAAAAGATTAATTCCAAGCGCCGCGGCTGGGGCAACACTCATGCGAGCTAATTGCCCAGCACCAATCACACCGACTGTTGGAAAATGTTTACTCACAGGCTTATCGTAGATGAACTACGTCACCTGCCTGAACATGGCTTCCTGTATCTAAAATCAACTCCCCGCGGGGTGAGATTGCAACCGCTATGCCTTTTTCAATCTTTTCGTTTGGGTAGTGAATCTGAACCTTGGTTCCAAGAGTTGAGCTCAGGGTTGTGTAGAGCTGAGCCACTGAATTATCTCCTTCATCCCATGAGGTGAAGTTGCTTTCAAATTGAGCCAAAACTTTTGCCAAAATCTCATTTCTATTTGTTTCACTTTCACCTTCTATTGCCAGAGATGTGGCGGTTAAAACGGGTAGTTCCTCAAGAGTCATTCCAACATTTATTCCTATGCCGATTACAACACCATCACCAACTATTTCCGCAATTAATCCAGAAACCTTTTTTTCATTTACTAAAATATCGTTTGGCCATTTAACACTGGCCTTAACTTTATCTAGGGCTTGAGCAACTGAGACACCAGCAATTAATGCAATCCATCCCCAATCTTCCTTTTTCCTTTTTGGTTCAATATAAAAAGAAAATAGAAGTGCAGAATTTTTTGGTGCTTCAAAAGTTCTTGATAATCTTCCTCGACCGGCACTTTGATAATTGGCAGCAATTACATCTCCAGCTTTTGCTTTTCCAGTTCGCGCTAAAGTGGCAAGATCGGTTTGGGTAGAGGCGGTGACATCAACCACGCTTACTCGCCAGTACTGCGTAACCAAAGAGTTGATAAGTGACTTATCAAGTGCCGCTCTTAGCATTTCAATGCCCATGACATGTACCGTAGGGGTATGAGCCGTGATCTGCATACAACTGCCGGGAAAATCGAAGACCTGCGTGCGCGCGTTGAGGAAGCCGTGCACGCTGGCTCCGCACGCGCCGTTGAAAAGCAGCATGCCAAAGGTAAGAACACTGCCCGCGAGCGTATTGAAATGCTGGTTGATCCAGAGTCATTTACTGAAATTGATGAGTTCGCTCGCCACCGTTCAACGCAATTCGGGATGGAAAATAATCGCCCATACGGTGACGGTGTTGTGATTGGAACAGCGACTGTAGATGGACGACCTATCGCTTTGTATTCTCAAGATTTCACCATCATGGGTGGATCACTTGGTGAAGTTCACGCCGAAAAAATCGTAAAGATTGCGGAGTTTGCTTTAAAGAGTGGAATTCCACTTATTGGAATTAATGACTCCGGTGGAGCACGTATTCAAGAAGGTGTTGCTTCTCTTGCAGGTTACGGAAAAATCTTCCGTCTTAACACTCGCTCCTCTGGTGTGATTCCTCAAATCTCATTGATTCTTGGCCCTTGTGCAGGAGGTTCTGCATACTCTCCTGCACTTACAGATTTCACTGTGATGGTTAATGAAACATCACACATGTTTATTACTGGTCCTGACGTCATTAAAACTGTGACTGGCGAAGAAGTAGGAATGGAAGAGCTAGGCGGTGCTCGTACTCATAATGTTCGCACAGGTAACTCACACTACTTAGCCGAGAGTGAAGCTGATGCAATTGATTACGTTAAGGCGCTACTTTCATATTTGCCATCAAATAACATGGATAGAGCTCCGCACCTACCGTCAACAGAGCTATTGGAAAAGAATGCAGCAGATATTGCACTAGATACATTGATTCCAGATAGTCCAAACCAGCCATATGACATGAAGGTTTTGATTCAAGCGTTAGTAGATGAAGCAGAATTCTTGGAAGTCCATGCACTCTATGCGCCAAACATTGTTGTTGGTTTTGCCCGAATTGAGGGTGAAACAATTGGAATCATTGCAAACCAGCCTAATCAATTGGCTGGAACACTAGATATTAACTCCAGCGAGAAGGCTGCACGCTTCTTGCGCTTCTGCGATGCATTCAATATCCCCATCCTGACACTTGTTGATGTGCCTGGTTTCTTGCCTGGAACTGAACAGGAATGGGATGGAATCATTCGACGTGGAGCTAAGTTGCTCTACGCCTATGCAGAAGCATCTGTGCCACTTGTAACACTTATTACTCGTAAAGCTTACGGCGGTGCATTTATCGTCATGGGCTCTAAATACCTTGGAAGTGATATCAACTTTGCGTGGCCAAGTGCAGAGATCGCTGTAATGGGTGCACAAGGCGCAGTTAACATTTTGTATCGCAAAGAAATTGCTGATGCTAAGGATCCGGTTGCTGCAAGAGCTGAACTAATTAATGAATACAACGAATCTCTTGCTAATCCATATTTGGCTGCAGAGCGCGGAACTATCGATACAGTCATTGAACCAAACCAATCGCGTGCATACATCACGAAGGCATTTAGAACTCTGCGCACTAAGCGCGACACTTTGCCTGCCCGCAAACACGGAAATATTCCACTGTAATGGAGTTTTCAATCATCAAGGGAAATCCAACTCCCGAAGAGCTGGCGGCACTCAAAATCGCCATGGCTCAACATAAGCGCGAAGAATTAAAACCTGTGATTCGCCGAAGTGTTTATGGATTACCTCAACTTCGCCAAGCACTACCTCATCAAATTACTTTCGGCGCACGAAAGAATTCATAAACAATGCCAAAAATAGTTCTAGCTTCTGCATCCGTGTCCAGGCGACGCCTACTTGAGTCTGCTGGCTTAAAGCCAACGATCATGGTCAGCCATGTTGATGAGGAAACTGATTTTTTCAATGCTATGACACCAGCCGATATGGTGATTGCTCTAGCTATAACTAAGGCTCACACAATTCGAGAGCAAATAGATTTTCCAGCAATAATTATTGGTTGCGACTCGACTTTTGAATTTGACTCACAGTCATTAGGTAAACCAGCTACTCCAGAGATTGCAATCGAGCGTGCATCAAGAGTTCGAGGTAATTCAGGACTACTTCACACTGGCCACTGCATCATTGACACTACAAAAGATAAAGAGATTTCAAGCATCGTCACCACAAAGGTGACCTTTGACAACATGACTGATGCTGAGATTACAGACTATGTGGCTACAGGTGAACCTTTACATGTTGCTGGTGGATTCACTCTTGATGGATTTAGTTCTCCTTTTATCCCTTCAATTGAGGGTGACTACACAAACGTAGTTGGAATCTCTATGCCTTTTATAAGAAAAGCCTTTGAGCAACTTGGCTACACCTGGCCTGAAGTTAAGGTGATGCAATGAAGCGTGTTTTAATTGCCAACCGTGGAGAAATTGCAGTACGCGTAATTCGTGCGTGTAAGGATCATGGGTTGGAAAGTGTTGCGGTTTATTCAGAGGAAGATCGCAATGCAATTCATTCCCAGATGGCTGATACTGCTTATTCTCTGCATGGCACAACCGCTACTGAAACATATTTGAATATTGAAAAACTGATAGAAGTAGCCAAACAATCAGGTGCAGACGCAGTTCACCCTGGTTATGGATTCTTATCTGAAAATGCAAACTTTGCTCAAGCCGTTATTGATGCAGGTCTTATCTGGATTGGACCTCCTCCTGCAGCAATTCGTGCACTGGGCGATAAAGTCTCTGCGCGCAAAATTGCAGCTAAAGCAGGCGCACCACTAGTTGCTGGAACTAAAGATCCTGTTGAAGGACATGAAGAAGTTTTAGCTTTTGCTAAAGAACACGGATTGCCAGTTGCCATTAAAGCTGCCCATGGTGGTGGCGGACGTGGTTTAAAGGTCGCGCATACGATGGAAGAGATTCCAGAGCTATTTGCATCTGCCGTGCGTGAAGCAATTAGCGGTTTTGGTCGCGGTGAATGCTTTGTTGAACGCTATTTGGATAAGCCCCGCCACGTTGAAACCCAAGTATTAGTGGATAAGCACGGTCATGCCGTAGTCGTAAGCACGCGCGATTGTTCTCTGCAGCGTCGACACCAAAAACTAGTTGAAGAAGCACCTGCTCCATTTTTAAGTCAAGCTCAGATCGATGAGCTCTATCGATCCAGTAAAACGATCATGAAAGAGGCTGGGTATGTCGGTGCGGGTACTTGTGAATTCTTAATTGGACTTGATGGAACTATTTCTTTTCTGGAAGTGAACACTCGCTTACAAGTAGAGCATCCAGTCAGTGAAGAAATAACAGGGATTGATTTAGTGCGTGAGCAGTTTAGAATTGCTATGGGCGAAGCGCTTGGCTTTGATGATCCAGTTATCCGTGGACACTCAATTGAATTTCGTATTAACGGTGAAGATCCAGGCCGCTCATTCCTGCCTGCGCCAGGCCGAATAACTGAATGGGTTATTCCAACAGGACCTGGAGTAAGAGTCGATGCTGGCTTTAAAAATGGAGACACCATCGGCGGCAACTTTGATTCATTATTAGCAAAACTCATTGTTACCGGTGCAACTCGCGAACAAGCAATAGACCGTGCTCGTCGTGCACTAGCTGAATTTTCAATTGAAGGCCTAGCCACTGCTCTTCCTTTCCACCGCGCAATCGTGGAAGATCCTGCATTTACACAAGAATTCAAGATTTATACCAGCTATATTGAAAATGAATTTATCAACGATATTCCTATGTATCACGCACCAGTTGTGCCTCTTGAAACACATATGGCACCTGAGCAATTAGTTGCTGAAGTAAATGGGAAGCGTTTTGAGGTTTTAGTACATGCTCCTAAGCCTGTTGTTAAGCGCCATCGGGCAAAGCAATCCATGGCAGGAGGCGCTGGTGGCTCTGCACTTGCCAGCCCAATGCAAGGAACTGTTGTTAAGATTGCAGTTAATGAAGGTGACCGAGTTGAAATTGGCGATTTAGTAATCGTTCTAGAAGCGATGAAAATGGAACAGCCATTAATGGCACATAAAGCTGGTGTGATTAGTAATTTGAGCGCAGTCATAGGGGCCACGGTTTCTAGTGGAACAGCTCTTTGTGACATCATTGATGCATGACAAATAGCGAGCTCCTCTATTCCGATCCACTTGCTGCAGCGGCTGCTGCAGCAAAAGAAATCACAGAACGCACAGGAGTTGCATCCCATGATGTTGCCTTAGTGATGGGTTCTGGTTGGGTGAGCGCGGTTGATGCTTTGGGAACTCCAGCATATGAATGTAATGCTGAAGATATAACTGGCTTCCTTCCTCCAACAGTTGAAGGGCACTCTGGAAAAGTTCGCTCTTATGAAATTGAATCAAATGGCAAGAAGCTAAGAGCACTTGTATTTTTAGGGCGCACACACCTCTATGAAGGCAAAGGTGTCGAACCTGTAGTGCATAGCGTGCGAACTGCGGTTAAAGCTGGATGCAAGGTTGTCATTTTAACGAATGCATGCGGTGGCATAAACAAGAGTTACAAAGTCGGCCAACCAGTACTTATTCGTGATCACATTTCATTAACAGCAGTCTCTCCACTTTCTGGTGCCACTTTTGTTGATTTGACTGATCTCTATAGCAAGCGCATTCGTGAAATTGTTAAGAAGGAGGATTCTTCATTGGAAGAAGGTGTCTACGTGCATTGGCGTGGACCTACTTATGAAACTCCTGCAGAGATTTTAATGATGCGCACCATGGGAGCAGATTTGGTTGGTATGTCCACAGTTCCTGAAGCAATTGCTGCTCACGCACTTGGTGCTGAAGTTCTTGGAATCTCATTAGTTACAAACGCAGCTGCGGGTGTTACTGGTGAAAAACTAAACCAC
Organism: Actinobacteria bacterium IMCC19121; assembly: GCA_002284895.1. Classification (GTDB taxonomy): domain Bacteria; phylum Actinomycetota; class Actinomycetes; order Nanopelagicales; family Nanopelagicaceae; genus Planktophila. The sequence continues at coordinate 640,608 of CP015605.1, read as the reverse complement.
GAAGAAGTTATTGCCGCTGGAAAGGCCGCTGCAGATCGAATGGGCGCTCTTCTCAAAGGGGTAATTCCGAAGTTATTCTAAGAACATGGATCTGACTCAAGAAGTTCAAGCATGGATTGCTGATGATCCAGATCCAAAGACCGCTGCCCAATTACAGCAATGGCTAGATTCCAATAATGAAGTAGAGCTACGCGCATCTTTTAACGGCTTTTTGCAGTTTGGTACTGCGGGTTTGCGAGGACCTATTCGCCCAGGACCTTCGGGGATGAACCGTGCAGTCGTTGGTCGCGCAGCTGCGGGAATTGTTGCTTATATGAAAGAGCGGAATTTAACTTCCGTGGTAATTGGCCGTGATGCCCGCTATGGCTCTGAAGATTTTACTTTCGAAACCGCTGAAATCATGAGTGGTGCTGGCATGAAGGTTTATCTCTTGCCTCGCCCACTTCCAACGCCGGTGTTAGCTTTTGCTACCAATGAATTGAAATGTGATGTGGGAATTATGGTCACAGCTAGCCATAATCCACCGCAAGATAACGGATACAAAGTTTATTTAGGTGGCACAGTAGATGGAATCCATTATCGGGGTTCACAAATAATCTCTCCAACAGATGAATCAATCGCCAAAAAGATTAACTTAATTACTTCTCTTGCCTCACAACCACGTGGCAAAGAATGGACAATTCTAGGAGAAGAAGTTGTTCACAAATATGTCGGGATTACATCTGCTCTTGCCCAACGTCCTGGAAACCTAAAAATTGTTTATACGGCTATGCATGGTGTTGGAACCCAGACCCTTCAACATGTTTTTCATAAAGCAGGATTTCCTCAACCAATTCTTGTGGATGCACAAGCACAACCAGATCCAGATTTCCCAACTGTTGCCTTTCCTAATCCGGAAGAGCCAGGTGCAATTGATTTAGCTCTCGAGACAGCACGAACATTTGATGCTGATCTAGTAATTGCTAATGATCCAGATGCAGACCGCTGCGCTGCAGCAGTCAAAGATCCAATTAAAGGTTGGCGAATGCTACGTGGGGATGAGTTAGGAGTAATCCTTGGTGAAACCATCGCTCGGGCAACAAGTAAGGGCATTCTTGCAAACTCGATTGTTTCATCATCAATTCTGAGCAAGATTGCTGCCCACTACAAGCTTGATTTCAAAGAAACGCTCACCGGCTTTAAGTGGTTAGCAAAAATTGATGGGTTAACTTTTGGTTACGAAGAAGCCTTGGGTTATGCCGTTGATGCTATTACGGTCAATGACAAGGATGGAATTTCAGCAGCTATCAAATTAGCCCAGATTGCCACTGATTTAGCGGCAGAGAACAAAACACTTCTTGATTTACTCGATGAAGTTTGGGCTCGTCATGGTTTCCATGCAACTGAACAAATTTCAATTCGACTGACTGATCTTTCCCAAGTGGGTGTAATTATGGGAAGTTTGCGTATCAACTCCCCTAAAGAAATTGCAGGCCGCGCCGTTACATCCATTGATGACCTTGCCAAACCAAGTGATGGTTTACCCCCTACTGATGGTCTGCGCATTTGGTTAGATGGTGGAATTCGAATCATCATTCGTCCAAGTGGCACAGAAGCAAAGATGAAGTGTTACATTGAGGCAATTGCAAAGGATTCTGCAACTGCGCAAACAGTTCTGGATCAGTTACGAGCCCCACTGAAGGAATTGCTATCGTGAATTTTTATGGTTTAGTCGATGGTACTGAAGCGTCCCTAAAAAAATATCTGGGTTCGCTTTCAGGAGTTGATCAGGTTGGTGCAGATGCTCGTGCAGCCATGCTTGCTACCCGAAGTATCAAAACAACTTCTAAGCGCTGGGCAATCGACACTGCAATCACCATGGTGGATCTAACAACTTTAGAAGGAGCTGATACTCCTGGAAAAGTTAAGGCGCTGTGTACAAAAGCGGTTCGCCCTGATCCAACAGATTCAACGGTCCCAAGTGTTGGCGCAGTCTGTGTTTACAACGATATGGTTGAAATTGCCCGCACACATTTAGATCTTATTGGCGGCCAACATGTAGGTGTGGCTGCGGTTTCAACTGCTTTTCCTTCTGGTCGTGCATCAATGGCAGTAAAGATTCAAGATACTAAAGATGCAGTCAATGCTGGTGCTTCTGAAATAGATATGGTCATTGACCGAGGCGCATTTCTCTCAGGTCGATATATCGAAGTCTTTGATGAGATTGTAAAAATCCGTGAAGTTTGTGGCACTAAGGCTCATTTGAAAGTTATCTTTGAGACAGGCGAGCTAGTTACTTACGACAATGTTCGCAAAGCTTCCTTCTTGGCAATGGCTGCTGGAGCAGATTTCATTAAGACTTCCACAGGCAAAGTGGCACCAGCTGCTACCGCTCCTGTTGTTCTTGTTATGCTTGAAGCGGTCAGAGATTTTTATGCAATGACCCAGGTGCGAATTGGCGTGAAACCAGCCGGTGGTATCAGAAACACAAAAGATGCTATTAAGCAGCTAGTCCTAGTTAATGAGACCGCAGGGCCAGAGTGGCTCAAGCCTTCACTATTTCGTATCGGAGCAAGTGCTCTACTTAATGATTTGTTAATGCAACGCATGAAAATGGATGATGGCTACTACGCTAGCCCTCAGTATGTGACGATCGACTAATGGAGGAAAAATTGTCTTTTGAATACGCGCCGGCTCCAGAGTCACGCGCCCTCGTTACGATCAAGCCTAAGTATGGCCACTTCATTGGCGGCAAATTTGTAGCGGGTAGTAAGCACTTCCCCACAATCAACCCAGCAACGGAAGAAGTTCTCTCGCAGATTTCATTAGCCGGAAAAGCTGATGTTGATGCTGCTGTAAAGGCTGCACGCAAGGCATACACAACTACTTGGTCAAAAATGTCTGGCAAAGAGCGTGGAAAGTACCTGTTTCGCATCGCCCGCATCATGCAGGAGCGCTCACGTGAGTTCGCAGTTCTTGAGACCCTAGATAACGGTAAGCCAATTCGTGAATCACGCGATGTTGATGTTCCACTTGCTGCTGCACACTTCTTTTATCACGCAGGCTGGGCTGACAAACTTGAATATGCAGGTCTTGGAACCACACCTAAAGCCCATGGTGTTGCAGGACAGATCATTCCTTGGAACTTCCCATTATTGATGTTGGCGTGGAAAGTTGCACCGGCACTTGCTGCTGGAAACACTGTTGTATTAAAGCCAGCTGAAACAACTTCTCTCACCGCTCTTTTATTTGCCGAAGTATGCCAACAAGCAGAACTTCCGGCAGGTGTTGTAAACATCGTGACGGGTGATGGTTCAACTGGTGCACTCATTGTTAATCACCCAGGTATCGACAAGATTGCATTTACTGGATCTACTGAGGTTGGCAAGATTATTGCTCGAGCAGTTGCTCCAACCAATAAGAGTGTGACTTTAGAACTTGGTGGAAAAGCTGCCAATATCATCTTTGAAGATGCAGCGATTGATGAGAGCGTAGAAGGTATTGTTAATGGAATTTTCTTTAATCAAGGCCATGTTTGCTGTGCTGGATCACGCTTAATCCTTCAAGAGAGTATTGCTGATGAGGTAATTGAGAAGCTAAAAAATAGAATGGCTAAAATTCGTGTGGGTGATCCCATGGATAAGAACACGGATTTAGGTGCCATCAATAGCAAGGAACAACTACTAAAAATTCGTGAGTTATCAGCTGCTGGAGATTCTGAAGGTGCGCAGCGATGGAGTGCGCCATGTGATCTGCCAGGCAAGGGTTTCTGGTTTGCGCCAACAATCTTCACAGGTGTTACTCAAGCCCACCGAATTGCCCGTGAAGAAATCTTCGGTCCAGTGCTTTCAGTATTGACTTTTAGGACTCCTCAGGAAGCTATAGATAAAGCCAATAACACTCCTTTTGGACTTTCTGCGGGTATCTGGAGTGAAAAGGGATCCAAGGTCTTATGGGCATCCCAGCAACTTCGTGCCGGAGTTATCTGGGCAAATACATTTAATAAATTTGACCCAACTTCCCCATTTGGCGGATACAAAGAATCTGGTTGGGGCCGTGAAGGCGGACGACATGGTTTGTCTGCATATTTGAAGGGGGTCTCACATGAGTAATCGAATTGATGTGAAAAAGACATACAAACTATTTATTAATGGTGCATTCCCTCGCACAGAATCTGGTCGCACCTATGAAGTTAAAAACGCTAAGGGCGTCTTCATTGCAAACCCATGCCTAGCATCTCGTAAAGACCTAAAGGATGCAGTTGTAGCAGCTCGTGCAGCCCAACATGGATGGAACAAGGCAACTGCCTACAACAAGGGACAAATTCTTTACCGACTTGCAGAAATGCTTGAAGGTCGTCGCGCGCAGTTTGTAGACGAGATAGTCACAGTCACTGGTGTTTCAAAAGCTAAAGCTGAAAAGGAAGTTACTGATTCGGTAGATCGACTCGTTTGGTATGCGGGATGGACCGACAAGATTTCGTCACTTTCAGGTGCACTCAACCCTGTCGCTGGTCCTTATTACAACTTCACAATCCCAGAGAGCATGGGCGTGATTGCAGCGATTGCTCCAGAGACGCCTTCTTTGCTTGGTTTAATTGATTCAATTGCACCAATCATTGTTGGTGGAAATACAGTGGTTGTTCTTGCTAGTACCAAAGCTCCACTTTCTGCCATAAGTTTTGCTGAAGTCATTGCTACAAGTGATGTTCCAGCGGGTGTGATTAACATTTTGACTGGAAAAAAAGATGAAATCACCCCGTGGATGGCTTCGCACATGGATATTGATGGCTTAGATATCTCTGGTTTAGGTGCTAAAAAGCATGCAGAAGTTAAAACAGCTGGAACTGAAAACCTAAAGAGAATCTATAGCTTTAAGAGCGCTGATCCTGGACGCATTCTGGCATTCATGGAGAACAAGACAGTTTGGCACCCAATAGGGCTATAGCCAGCCTTTATCAATGGTTTTAAACCATAACTGCTCAACTGCTGCTACATCTAAGTCTAGAACTACTCGGACTGCAGCCGAATCAGTTAAATCATTAGGTTCGATGGACTTTAGAAATGGTGCTCTGCGATCACAGATTGTTTGACCGCGGGCTGGGCCTTGAGATGTGTCGACAACAACGTCAAAGACTTCAGTTGTAAATAGCTCTGGATGAATCACACATGCAACTGCCCCATAGTCGCCCAAAGTAATGGGAGAGACATGCAAGCGCTCAATAAATGCTTGAATCAAAGTGGCAGCAAATTGAGGTGCTGGTTCTGAAGATTTCAATAATTGTGCAGCGTTTTCACTTGTTGCACCTGGGCGCATAAAAACATCTAAACCATACATAGTTATTGGAACACCACTTTGAAAAACTATTGCCGCGGCCTCAGGGTCATGCCAAACATTGAATTCTGCGGCAGCTGTTGCATTACCGGCAGATGCTGAACCACCCATTAAAACAATACGATGAAGTTTCTTAGCGGTTTCTGGAAATGCTCGCAAGAACAAAGCAATGTTTGTAAGCGGAGCAATTGGAACAAGAGTTACTGGCTCTTTTGATTCTTCAATCAAATCGCGAAGGAGTTCAATGGCAGAGCGAGAATCAACTTTTCGATGAGAAGGGGTAATTCCAAGATCGCCCATTCCATCTGCGCCATGCACATACTCGGCATACTCTGATTTGCCCAATAGAGGACGAACAGCGCCTCTAGCAACAGGAATTTCTCCAGCACCGGCTGCATCTAAAACTTTTAAAGTGTTGGCAACAACCTGGTCAACATTTGTGTTGCCGTCCACGCAGGTAACTCCAAGTAAGTTGATTGCTGGATGCATTGCGGCAAAAAGGACTGCAAAGGCATCATCAACGCCGGTATCAACATCAAGAATGATTGAAGTTTTTTCCATAAGCGATAGCCTAGCGGTATGAGCAAAGCAGTAATAGCGGTAGTTGGCAGTGCAATGATTGATTTAACTGCCTATGCCACAGTGCTTCCTGCTCCTGGGCAAACCTTAGAAGGTGAGCTTTTTACCACCGGCTTTGGCGGTAAAGGAGCCAACCAGGCTGTTATTGCTGCCCACTGCGGCGCCGAAGTTCACTTTGTTGGAAAGCTAGGTAAAGATCTATTCGGTGACTCAATAGCTGAAAATTTCAAAAAGCTTGGTATTGATTCAGAATATGTAGAACGCAGTGAAACTCCAAATGGCGTGGCACATATCTGGGTCGATGCCAATGGAGAAAATCGAATTGTAATCATTCCGGGCGCAAATCATGAGATTGAATTGAAAAAGGCTGTTCAAGCAATCGAGTCAATCGCAGGCTTAGCAGTCGTTGTTGCGCAGTGTGAAATAAAACAAGAAGTGACTCTGGCTGCATTCTGCGCAGCTAAAAAGCGGGGTTGTGTAACAATCCTGAATCCAGCACCATACCAACCACTGAGTGAAGAACTCTTGGCAGTGACCGACTGGATTATTCCTAATGAAACCGAATTCAAAGAACTCCATGGTCAAGCCCCAACAAGTGATGACGTACTTATGAGTTTTAGACCGGGTAAGAATTCAATTGTGACCTTAGGGTCAGAAGGTGCCGTGTTAATTACTTCCGATGGAGATCTCACTCGATTGAGTGCTCCAACAGTTAATCCCGTAGATACAACTGGTGCAGGTGATGCATTTGTTGGCGTTTTTGCTTTCGGCTTAGCCAGTGGAAAGAGTCCAGAGGATGCGATGAAGTTAGGAATTAAAGTTGCATCTATGAGTGTCACGCGAAAAGGTGCGCAATCCTCATATCCTTCTCAAGCAGAGATTGAAACGCTTTCATAACCTCGTAAAACAAATGTAGGTCTGCGCACTGGATTCCCAGCTAATTGCATATTTGGATACTTCTCCCATAGTGCTGGAAGTGAAACGCTCATTTCTAGGCGAGCGAGAGGTGCACCTAAGCAAAAATGAATTCCTGCCCCGAAACCAATATGTGGGTTTGGATCACGAGTTAAATCCATTTCATCAGCACGCTCAAACACTGCAGAATCACGATTAGCAGAACCAATCAGGGCCGCAATCTTCTGCCCCTTCTCTATCTTTACTCCTCCCAGCTCCGTATCAACTGTTGCTGTGCGCTCAAATAAGTGAAGTGGGGCATCAAATCGCATGAATTCTTCAAGGGCTGTATCAGTTATTGCTCGTGAGTTTTTACGAAGAAGCTCGGCTTGATCTGGGCGCTCAAGGGCTGCAACCATCCCATTTCCAAAAGCATTCACACTTGCTTCATGCCCGGCATTGAGTAGAAGCACACACGTTGCCACTAGTTCATGAGAGTTTAGCTTTTCCCCATTTTCTTCAACCATTGCTAAATCAGTGATGAGATCTTGACCAGGATTCTTCTTACGGTGTTCAGCCAAAGAGCGCACATATTCAGCAAATTCGGCTGCTGCTTTTTTAGCTTCCATTTGATACTGCTCAGATGGATTGACTTCATACATCTTCACGATTGATTGTGACCAGGGACGAAGTAAATGTTCTTCAGACACTGGAAAACCCAATAAGTCAGCAATTATTTTCACAGGTAGCGGTTCTGCATAATCTGCAATCAAGTCGAAGGTCTCTCCTGATTTAACCTTCTCTTCTATGACATCCAATAGTTGTTTCGTGATGCGTTCAACGGCAGGCCGCATACCTTCTATCTTGTTTCGATTAAATGCTTTTGCAACTAAGGATCGAAGACGTGTGTGTTTAGGCGGTTCGCTATCCAAAATCGAATCTGAGTGAAGCCAGTTGAATGTTTCCCATTCAAAATCTGGCTTTTTATCTATGAATATACGTCCTAAAGATTTGTTTCTAAAAACATCATTGGCATCGCTATGGCGAGCAGCTAAAAATATCTGCATTCCCTCGTGCCAAACGGGCTTGCCAAATTCGCGAAGTTCTTTTAACTGCTCGTATGGATCAGCGACAAAAGTGGGGTTATTGAAATCAATCATTACTCAGCAGAGATTTTCGCATAGCCAGGTTTGATGACCCCATCAATGATCTTTAAACGCTCTGGATATGGAATAAAGGCGCTTTTCATCGCATTAATGGTGATGCGCTGTAGCTCTGCAAAATCCCAACCAAAAGCTTTTACGGATTCTTCCATCTCAAATGACATAGAAGTTTGGCTCATTAAGCGATTATCTGTATTGAGTGTGACTCTAAAGCGCAAGCGGGCCAAGGCTCCGATTGGGTGCTCTGCATAACTTTTTGCCGCACCTGTTTGAAGATTAGAAGTTGGACATAGTTCAAGTGGAATTCTGCGATCACGAACGTAGGAAGCTAGTTGACCTAACTTTGGCTCTGGGCCTGAGAAGTCAATGTCATCAATGATTCGAACGCCATGACCTAAGCGCTCAGCACCACAGAGCTGAATTGCTTCCCAAATTGAAGGAAGCCCGTATGCCTCACCTGCGTGGATTGTGAAGTGAGCATCTTCTTTGCGTAGGTAATCAAAAGATTCTTTTTGATCACTAGGTGGAAAACCATCTTCTGGACCGGCGATATCAAAGCCGACAACACCCTTGTCGCGATACTTAACTACTAACTCTGCAACTTCTTGAGAGAGTTTATTTTGGCGCATGCCACACAGCAACGAGAAGACCTGAATCTCATGGCCTTCAGCTTTAGCCTCTGCCATACCCTGCTTATAACCTTCAATAGTTGCTTCAACAACATCGGCCATCGACAAACCTTTTTCAGTAAAGAGTTCTGGTGCACCGCGAACTTCAGCATAAACAACACCATCTCGTGCCAAATCCAATGCGCATTCACGAGCAACTCTAATAATGTCTTCACGTCGCTGCATCACTGCAATAGTGTGAGAAAAAGTCTCTAGGTAGCGAACTAGTGAACCTGAATCACATGATTCACGGAACCATATTGCAAGCTCTGCGGCATCATGAGTTGGAAGTGCGGTGTAACCAATTTCATGTGCAATATCAATAATAGTTTGAGGGCGTAATCCGCCATCTAGATGATCATGTAGCAGCACTTTTGGAACGCGCTTAATCTGGGCTGGTGATGGTTTACTAGTAAGGCTCACCTTAAAGCTCTCAATCCGTAATTCGCTCGACTACTAGTGGCAATCTATCGATTTTTCCATCTTTTGGTAAATCGCCGATAGTTACTGAATTAGTTAGTGATTCTTGCGCACGGGCAAAAGCTGCTGGCGTATCGGTATGCAATGTGTAGAGCGGTGCTCCTACGGCCACAACATCGCCTGGCTTTGCGTGAATTTCAATTCCAGCCCCAGCCTGAACTGCTTCGCCCTGTCGTGATCGACCAGCTCCTAATCGCCACGCAGCCAATCCCACTTTCATTGCATCCATTGAAAGAACAGTTCCACTGGATTGCGCTGTAACAACTAAATTCTCTTTTGCGGTTGGAAGCTTTGCATCAGGATCTCCGCCTTGGGCACTAATCATCTGGCGCCAGACATCCATTGCTTTGCCATTTTTTAACATATCAGCTGGATCAACGTTTGTAATTCCAACTGTTTCTAACATCTCTCGTGCAAGTAGAACAGTGAGTTCAACGATATCTGTTGGGCCACCGCCTGCTAAAACTTCAACAGATTCTCGTACCTCTAAGGCATTACCGGCAGTTAGTCCCAATGGAATATCCATAGCCGTTACCAACGCAATTGTTTTCACGCCAGCGCGTTTTCCAAGGCCAACCATTACATGAGCTAACTCTTTAGCCTTTTGTGGATCGCTCATAAATGCACCAGCGCCAGTCTTAACATCAAGTACTAGTGCACTCGTGCCTTCGGCAATCTTCTTACTCATTATCGAGGAAGCAATCAGTGGAATTGCTTCTACTGTTGCTGTCACATCACGTAGTGCATACAACTTCTTATCTGCTGGAGCAAGCCCTGCTCCTGCTGCACAAATCACTGCTCCGCAATCTTGTAACACTTTCAGCATCTCTTCATTTGATAGCGAAGCACGCCAACCAGGAATAGATTCCAATTTGTCTAAAGTTCCACCCGTATGCCCAAGGCCGCGACCAGAAAGTTGTGGGACAGCAGCACCACAGGCAGCAACTAGTGGCGCAAGTGGCAAAGTGATCTTGTCTCCCACTCCACCTGTTGAATGCTTATCCACTGTTGGTCGTGACAATGCTGACCAGCTCATACGCTCACCACTATTGATCATTGCATCGGTCCAACGAGAAATTTCACGAGATTCCATGCCGTTGAGCAAGATTGCCATTAGTAGTGCAGACATTTGTTCATCTGCCACAGCTCCGCGAGTGTATGCGTCAATCACCCAATCAATTTGTGGATTAGTTAATGAATGTCGATCACGTTTTGCAGCAATTACTTCAGCTGCTGAGAAAGCCTCAACCTGCGACATTTAGCGCTCGTTGCGGTCTAAATCATCAGGACCAAATGCCCAAGGCAACATTGCTGCCATTGTCTGAGGTCCATCATCGGTCATCAAGAGTGCATTCGATCCACCATGTTCAAACAAAAGTTGGCGACAACGTCCACATGGTGCCAAGTGATTTCCCTGTCCATCAACGCATGAGATCGCAACTAAGCGACCTCCGCCTGTTGCAATGAGGTTTGAAACTAAACCACACTCTGCACAAAGTCCTAAACCATAACTGGCATTTTCAACATTGCACCCAGAAACGATGCGTCCATCATCAACTAGAGCTGCCACACCAACAGGAAATTTAGAATATGGAGCATATGCCGTTTTCATTGCGGCAACTGCAGCAGTGTGTAACGCATCCCAATCTATGGCCGTCATCTCAATCCGCCCCGGCGATATGGAATTCCATCGGCAGCTGGCATTCGTAGTCTCTGAGAAGCAAGTGACATCACAAGAAGAGTTGCAATATATGGGGTCATTGTTACTAGCTGTCCTGGAAGGGCGTCGACTGCTAAGTAGAACCACATAAAACCCGCTGACATTAGGCCACTAATTGATGCAGAGAGGTATTTGCCCTTACGAACATCGCGATAAACAAGGTAGGCGAGAATGACAACAATTAAAAGGATGAGAGCGTGAATAGCCGCTGAGTCACGTAATTGCAAAGCATCGGCAAACCCAAACAAACCTGCACCCATCAAAATTCCTCCTGGGCGATAATTTCCGAAAAGTAACGCTGCAAGACCAATATATCCGCGTCCTGCTACTTGATTTTCTTGATAGTGATTCGCTGCAACTATCGCTAAGAAACCACCGCCTAAACCAGCTAATCCGCCAGAAATAAGCACACCTGCGTACTTCATTTTATAGACATTGACACCAAGTGACTCTGCCGCGATCGGTGCTTCTCCCGCGCTTCGCAGTCGAAGCCCGAATGAAGTTTTCCAAAGAATAAAGAAAGATATTGGAACTATTGCCACGGCAATAACTGTTACATATGAAAGATCTCCAGTTAGACCGCGAATAATTGAGGCAACATCCGAGATAAAAAACCAGTGTTTTTCAGCTATGGGTGTCAAAATATCTGGACTCTTCCAGCCGAAATATGTGCCGCCAGAAAGTACTGGCAAAGCGTTGTTTGAAATTGGTCCAATATCTGGTGATTGTGACGGCCCTGGCCATGATCCACCTTGATACAAAATTGTTGAAAGGTAGCGAACTAATCCTGCGGCGATGATGTTGATAGCTACACCAGATACAACATGATCCACACCAAAAGTAATTGTTGCTATTGCATGGACAAGTGCACCTACTGCGCCAAAGAAAATCGCAGCAGCTAATCCCAGCCAAGGTCCGTGCTTGGAGCCTATAAATCCACCAGCCCATGCACCAAGAATCATCATTCCTTCAAGACCAATGTTTACAACACCTGAGCGCTCAGAGAACAAACCGCCGAGTCCGGCTAAAACAATCGGCACCGACAGAAGTAGTGCCGCAGAAGCTGTTCCAACACTCGTTAAATCGTTTGCTCCTGTGATCAAGCGAATTATTGATACTACAAGTATTAAAAGAGTGGCATTAATAAGGAGTTTGGTGGCTTTATTTTTCATGCGGCCACCACCTTTGCCAGCTCTTTACTCTGCAGAGTTATCTTGTAACGACGAACAACTTCGTAGGCAATAACCGAGCTAAGTAAAATCGAGCCTTGCATAATCACGTAGGTTTCAGGAGCAATATCTATAAGTTCAAGTGCTCGTGAGCTCACCTCAAGAAAACCAAATAACAATGCGCTAAATGCCATGCCTATCGCGCCATTGCGGCCCAAAAGAGCTACTGCAATGGCTGAAAAGCCAATACCTGATCTAAATCCCATCGTGTAGGAATGTGTATCCCCAAGAATTGTTGGTAATCCAGAGAGTCCTGCGATTGCACCTGAAGCGACTAGTGCAATAAAAGTCATTTTCTTTGAATTAACTCCACTAACTCGTGCAGCAATTGGATTAGCACCGGAAGCGCGAAGTTCAAATCCAAAACGTGTCCGATTAACTATGAACCAGAAAGCAATTCCTAGTGCGATTGCAATTAAAAGCATGCCGTAGACACCGCCACCAGGTTGGTCTTCTACGCCTAATTTATTCAATAACGGCATTAAATCTGGAATTTGTGCAGATGCTGGAAGGGTTTTAGTCGTTAAGTTATTAGAACCTTCAGTAATTTCAGCAAAGTACTGAGAGAAAAGGAAGGAGGTCATTCCAACAGCAAGGGAGTTCAACATAATTGTTGAAATAACTTCACTCACCCCACGCTTAACTTTTAAGTAGGCCGCGATAGCTGCCCATAACCCACCTACAGTCATAGCAATTAAAAACAATGCAATTACATGAAGTACAGGTGGCAAAACAAACTTAGCTGCAAAGTATGAGCTGAAGAGGGCACCTAATCTGAGCTGGCCTTCAACGCCAATATTAAACAATCCAGCTCTAAACGTAATGGCGATGGCGATGGCCGCTATGTAATACGGAGTTGCTGTATTTAGCACTTCAAGCAATGAACCAGCTTGTGTTCCAAATTCCCACATTGTCTTGTATGCCTCTACAGGGGATTTTTTGGATGCTAAAACTGCCAAACTAGAAATAACAATTGAAACTGCGGCTGCAACTACAGGAGCCGCAAGTGCTAGAAGAAACTGTGAAATTGATGGTTTTTTCATTGTGCACCAGTCATTGCAGAACCAAGTTGTTCTGGAGTCGTCTTTTTAGGATTTAGTTCAGCTGTAATTGCACCACGTAGCATCACGAGAAGGCGATCAGACATTCCAATGAGTTCTTCTAAGTCTGCAGAAATCAAAACTACTGCCATTCCCTTTTCACGTGCACGGCGAAGTTCTTCCCAAATTGCAGCTTGTGCGCCAACATCCACGCCACGAGTTGGATGTGATGCCACAAGCAGTGCAGGTGCCTTACTCATTTCACGTCCCACAATAAATTTTTGTTGATTGCCGCCTGATAAAGCAGCTGCCAAAGTATGTGGTCCTGGTGCGCGAACATCGAACTCATCCATAATGACGCGAGTATCTGCAATTGTGGCTTTCTTATCTAGAACAAAACCGCGCATAACGGGCTTGCTTCTTTGGTGTCCGAGAATTCTATTTTCCCAAAGTGGTGAAGCCATCATTAAAGCCTGGCGTTGGCGGTCTTCTGGAATCAACCCAATTCCAGCATCATGGCGATGAGCCACGGTGTAGTGATCTATATTTTCGCCTTTAAATTCAATCTCGCCGGTGTAATCACGCAGACCCATGATCGCTTCAACTAGCTCGGCTTGCCCGTTTCCTTCGACTCCGGCTATTCCAATCACTTCGCCAGCACGTAAGTCAAAAGAGATATGTGAAATCAAGTCACGGCCAGATTTAGTGGGAACCGAAACATCCTTGAGTGAAAGCGTCACTTCGGGACGGCGTGTATCACCATGGGTAGTTGGCTGTGGAAGTTCGCTGCCAACCATCAGTTCAGCTAACTGCTTTGCGGTAACATCTTTAGATTTTACTTCGGCGACAGTTGAGCCTGCACGAACTACCGTTACGTCATCGGCAACGCGCAATACCTCATCAAGTTTATGTGAGATGAAAATAATAGCCATTCCTTCAGCACGAAGACCTTTGAGCGCGTTAAATAGATCATCAACTTCCTGGGGAACTAACACCGCTGTTGGTTCATCAAAAATCAAAATTCGAGCACCACGATAAAGCACTTTCAAGATTTCAACGCGTTGGCGTTGTCCAACACCTAACTCTTCAACTAAAACATCTGGATCAACATCTAAACCATAAGCCGCAGACATGTCAGCAACTTTCTTACGTGCTGCAGTAAAGTCAATTGTCATGCCCTGCTTTGGTTCTGCACCTAAAATGATGTTTTCAAGAACCGTGAAGTTATCTGCCAGCATGAAATGCTGGTGAACCATGCCGATATTTGCTTCGATTGCATCGTTTGGATTCTTAAAATTTACGCTCTGGCCGTTCACCAAAATTTCGCCGCCATCAGGGCGTTGCATTCCATACAAAATCTTCATAACGGTGGATTTACCTGCACCGTTTTCACCAACTAGAGCGTGGACAGTCCCAGTTTCAACTTTCATAGAAACATCTTTATTTGCGATTACGCCTGGGAAGCGCTTGGAGATGTGTCGCAGTTCAACAGCTACAGACACTTTTTTACTCTCCTTTGAGTTGATTGTTAAAAGCATTTGGCCCAACAAGGAGATTTAACTCCATTGTTGGGCCAAATACCACTATTTAGTGAGCGATTATGGCTTGGTTGGAACCTTAATCTTGCCAGACTTAATCGCTGCTGCAGCCTTGTCGATTGCAGCCTTGTACTTGGTGATGTATCCGCCAGAATATGAAACTCCAACGCCATCTAGTGCCAAGTTGTACTGACGACCATAGATACCAGCCTTGGCATCTAGAACGTCGTTAACTGAAGAACCTGCAACAGAAGTTGCAATTACGTCATAAACAGCACGGTCAACGCGCTTGATCATTGATGTAAGCATGTTCTTCTTCTCATCAGCTGAAGCTGTTAGGTATTGATCAGAGTCAACTCCGATAGTCCAAACCTTCTTGCCTGCCTTTGCTGCATCAGTTGCAGCTGCGAAGTTACCCGCACCTGATCCACCAGCAGCAGAATAAATAACATCTGTGCCCTTATCGATCATTCCCTTCGCAATAACCTTGGCCTTAGCTGGGTCATTGAAACCAGAGAAATCTGGGAACTCAGTTACGTACTTAACATCAACTGTTGCAGACTTCTTTGTTGCCTTAACACCTGCAACGAATCCTGCTTCAAACTTCTGAAGTAGTGGAATACGAACACCACCGATGTAACCGATCTTTCCTGACTTTGATGCAAGTGCTGCTGCGACACCAGCTAGGTATGAACCCTGCTCTTCAGCAAATACAAGACCTGCAACGTTAAGAAGATCTACTGATGCATCATCAACAATTCCAAATTGAACTTCAGGATAATCTGATGCAACGGCCTTAAGTGGGCCGGCATATAAGAATCCAACTGCGATGATTGGGTTGTATCCAGCTTTTGCGAGCAAGCGAAGCTTGTCTTCGCGCTCTGAATCTGAACCAGTTGTAACTGTTACTTCTTTAGCAGTAACGCCAAACTTCTTTTTGGCAGCATCTAGACCAGCTGCAGCAGAGTCATTGAAAGACTTGTCTCCGCGGCCACCGATGTCATAAGCAAGTCCAACTTTTACCATTGATGCTGCAGTAGCTGATGGTGCAACAAATGCAGTTGCTGCAAGAGTTGCTGCAGCGATAACTGCTACGAGACGAAATACTTTCTTCAATTTTCCTCCTTCAAGGGGCTCTCCTACACCAACTAAACGCTGACATAGGAGCTCTGTGTGTAAGTGAGCCTAGTAGTTATGCATGAATAAACTCAACACACGCCAGCAGATTTAGGCGCGAGGCATGTAACGTTTTGGATAAGTCTCAACCTGGAGTTGATACTGCCGTCGCTGGGTTACTTAACGATCCCCAGGTTTTCATAGGCCTTTTCAAGGGTTTGTGACGCTACTACACGGGCTTTTGCTGCCCCGTCATGCAAAATATCCAGCAAGTGCTTCTCATCGCTCAATAAATCAATTGCCTTAGCGCGAATTGGTCGGAAATATTCAACAACAACTTCAGCAACCGCGCCCTTAAAGTCGCCATAACCCTTGCCATCAAATTCAGCTTCTAAGGCTGGGATTGTTTTACCCGAAAGCGCACTGTGAATTGTAAGTAAATTACTAATTCCAGGCTTTTCTTTTTCATCAAATTTCACTTCACGCCCAGCATCTGTTGCCGCGCTCTTAATCTTCTTAGCATTTGACTCCGGGGTGTCCATTAATTCCAAAACGCCTGCAGCAGAGCCTGATGACTTACTCATCTTGGCTGATGGATCTTGAAGATCTTGAATTTTAGCTGCGGTTTTTAATATAAAGTTTTCTGGGATCGTAAAAGTCTGGCCAAAGCGAGTATTGAAACGTCCAGCTAAGTCGCGTGTTAACTCAATGTGCTGGCGCTGATCTTCGCCAACTGGAACTAAGTTTGCCTGATACAACAAAATATCTGCTGCCTGCAGCATTGGGTATGTAAAAAGTCCAACACGGGCAGAATCAGAACCACCCTTGGCAGATTTGTCTTTGAACTGTGTCATGCGACTTGCTTCTCCAAAACCAGCCATGCATTCCATGAGCCAACCCAATTGATTGTGTTGTGGAACTTGAGACTGAACAAATAACGTTGACTTTTCTGGTGAAATTCCTAGAGCAATTAACTGGGCAGCAGAAGCCAATGTCCGCTTTCGCAATAGTGCAGGTTCGATTTCGCCAGTGAGTGCATGCAAATCCACAATGCAATAAAAGGCATCGTGGCCATCTTGTAAATCTACCCATTGCTTAACGGCGCCTAAGTAGTTACCCAGGTGGAAGGAATCACTGGTTGGCTGGATTCCAGATAAAACTCGCTTGGCGCTCATGCGCTAATTCTTTCACACATCATGCGCTACGAGAGATTAAAAGCTGGCCAGCGCGCTTGCCTTCCATCGAAAGCACTGTAACTCTCACTCCATCGACCACTACGACGTCATGCTCCTTCGGAATTCGACCTAAATGATGCATAACAAAGCCACTGGCAGTTTCATAGGGACCATCTTGAATCTCTAAGCCTGTCTGCTCTATTAAATCCTCAATTGAAATAAGGCCATCGACCTCAAAATCACCCGTGCGAGATTCAATTGCAATATCAGTCTCATCTTCATCATATTCATCTCTGATATCACCGATTAAGCACTCCACTAAATCTTCCAAGGTCACAATGCCATCGGTGCCACCGTATTCATCAAGAACGATTGCAACGTGCTGGCCTTTTTTACGCATCTCAGAAAGTGCAGGCAAAATTCCTTTTGTTCCAGGCAAAAAGATTATGGATCGAACTAGTTCAATAATCTTTGTTTCTCTGGTTGCCAAAGAAGTATCAAGCAAATCACGCACATGAATAAAGCCAATCACTTCATCGGAAGAACCACGAATTACTGGATAACGAGAATGGGCTTTATCGACCGCTAAATCAATAGCCTTACCAACAGTTAATGAAACATCCATGAAATCTACTTCAGTGCGTGGAACCATAATTTCGTGGATCTGTCGTTCGGAGGCGTTAAAGACTTCCTCAACAATGTCTCGTTCTTCATCACTTAAAGCGGCATGGCCAGAGACAAGATCCAATAACTCTTCTTCAGAGATTTGGCTTCTGGCTTCTTTGGGATCGATGCCAAAAGCGCGCAAAACAATGTCTGTAGATTTTGAAAGTAGCCAGATCAATGGGCGGAAAATGTTGGCAACGACATTAATGATTCCGGCCGTTGCCATTGCAATCTCTTCAGCCTTAAATAGAGCCACTCTCTTTGGAACTAACTCGCCAAAGACTAAAGAGAAGTAAGCAATCACTAAAGTGACACCCAGCAGGGAAATAGTCGTGCTCCAGGCGTTGGAAATGCCTAGAGACTCCAGCCACGGAATGACGTAGTCACCTAGTTGATCAGCGCCAAGGGCAGCAGAGAGAAAGCCGCTTACTGTTACGCCAATTTGAACAGCAGCCAGCAATCGGTTGGGGTGCGCGGCTAGGGCTGCAACGCGAGCGCCACGTTTGCCACGGGTCGCAATTTCTCGGACTTGGCTATCTCGAAGTGAGATGAGGGCGATTTCAGCTGCAACGAAGAATGAGGCCAGAACAATAAGGCCAGCGATCAGGGCTAAATCTGTAAGTAAGGTACCGACCGAGTGAGTCTCCATTAGGTGTCCAACTATACGGCAATGCGCGAATGCCCGGCCTAGCCAATTTGCTCCTTTACGCGTAACCTTCGGTGCGTTGGTCCACCCGGACCATCACCTTCATCCACGGACCGTCGGGCACGTACCTGCCCGGAGAAGGAGAGCAATCTCATGGCATCAGTAGTTTTCGAAGCCGCATCACGTATCTATCCAGGAACAACTGCACCTGCTGTCGATAAATTAAATCTCACTGTCAATGACGGTGAGTTTTTGGTTTTAGTCGGACCATCAGGTTGCGGTAAGTCAACATCACTTCGTATGTTGGCAGGACTTGAAGAAGTCGATAACGGAAGAATCTTGATCGGCGATCGCGACGTTACTAACGTTGCACCAAAAGATCGCGATATCGCGATGGTGTTCCAGTCATATGCGTTGTACCCACACATGACAGTTGCAGAAAACATGGGCTTCGCACTAAAGATCGCTGGAACTCCAAAAGAGGAACGTGAACGCCGCGTTCTTGAAGCAGCTAAGTTGCTCGACCTTGAGCCATACCTAGAGCGCAAGCCAAAAGCTCTTTCAGGTGGACAACGTCAGCGCGTTGCTATGGGTCGCGCAATTGTTCGCGAACCTCAGGTTTTCCTTATGGACGAACCTCTATCAAACCTTGATGCGAAGTTGCGCGTTGCAACTCGTACACAGATCGCTGCATTGCAGCGTCGCTTAGGAATCACAACTGTTTATGTAACACACGACCAGGTTGAAGCTATGACTATGGGTGATCGTGTTGCAGTTCTTAAGGATGGCTTGCTCCAGCAAGTAGACACACCTCGTAATCTCTATGACAACCCAGCAAATGCTTTCGTTGCAGGCTTTATTGGATCTCCTGCCATGAACTTGCTCAACGCTCCAATAGTGGGCGGCAAGGCAATGCTTGGAAATCTTGGACTTGCAGTTCCAGCCTCTGCTGGAAATGAAGTAACTGTTGGTGTTCGCCCAGAAGGCTTCACACCATCAACTGAGGGATTCCATGTTTTGGTTGAAGTAGTTGAAGAACTTGGTTCAGATGCTTTCGTTTATGGAAAGCCAGCTGATACAAATGTTAAGTTCGCAAACGCAACAGATGAGGGCGCACAGATCATTGTTCGCTGGGATCCAAAGAATCCTCCAAAGGCTGGTCAAACAATCACTGTTACTGCAAATCCAAGTGCAGTTCACTTGTTTAACTCAACAACTGGAGAGCGTATTTAAGCTATTAAATAAGAAAACCCGCCGTATCTATACGGCGGGTTTTTTTATCTAATTTTTAGGCCATTGCCTTCTTAAGGTTTTCATCAATTGAATTGAGGAATTCCTGAGTTGTTTGATACGGAGCTTCTTTTGAGATCAGCAAAGATAAGTCTTTAGTCATCTTGCCTTGCTCAACAGTCTCAATACAAACGCGCTCGAGAACGTCACAGAACTTAGCTAGATCAGGGTTGTTATCAAGCTTTGCACGGTGTGCAAGTCCACGAGTCCACGCAAAGATTGATGCAATTGGATTTGTAGAAGTTGCTTTACCCTTTTGGTGATCACGATAGTGACGAGTAACAGTTCCGTGTGCAGCCTCTGATTCAACAATCTTTCCATCTGGTGTCATCAGCACTGAAGTCATTAAACCTAGTGAGCCATATCCCTGTGCAACGGTGTCTGATTGAACATCGCCGTCATAGTTCTTACACGCCCAGACATAGCCACCTTCCATACGAAGTGACATAGCAACCATGTCATCGATGAGGCGGTGCTCATACCAAATGCCTGCAGCATCAAATGCGCTCTTGAACTCTGCTTGGTAAATCTCTTCAAAGATATCTTTGAATCGACCGTCATAGGCCTTCAAAATTGTGTTCTTAGTTGAGAGATAAACTGGATACTTACGAATAAGTCCGTAGTTTAAAGATGCACGAGCAAAATCACGGATTGATTCATCCAAGTTATACATACCCATAGCAACGCCTGATGACTTGAAGTCATAGACAGTGTGCTCGATTGGCCCAGATCCATCTTCTGGAACAAATGACATTGTTAGCTTGCCTGGACCAGGAACCTTGAAATCTGTTGCACGGTATTGATCACCAAATGCGTGACGGCCGATAACAATTGGCTTAGTCCAATGTGGAACTAAACGTGGAACGTTGCTAATAATGATTGGTTCACGGAAAATTACACCGCCCAAGATATTACGCACTGTTCCATTAGGAGACTTCCACATCTTCTTTAGGCCAAATTCTTCAACGCGAGCCTCATCAGGAGTGATAGTTGCGCACTTGATTCCCACGCCATGCTTTTGAATCGCATGAGCTGAATCAATAGTTACTTGATCATCTGTGGCATCACGGTTTTCCATACCAAGGTCGTAGTACTCAAGATTGACGTCCAAATAAGGAAGGATTAATGAGTCTTTGATGAACTGCCACATGATGCGAGTCATCTCGTCACCATCTAGTTCAACAACAGTTCCTTCAACTTTGATCTTGGCCATGTGATGCGCTCCCTTAGAGTGTTTGTACGTCTGCTTGCTTTGCACGAACCGCTTCAGCTGCTGCCTTAAGGGCTTCAACTTCAGAATCGGTCAACTTACTTTCAACAACTTTCTTGATTCCACTTCGGCCAATCTGGGCTTCGACGCCTAGATAGACACCTGAAATTCCATATTCTCCATCAACCCATGCACACACTGGCATTACCGCACCTGAATCTTCGATAACAGCTTTTGCCATTCGGGCCGCTGCTGCAGAAGGTGCGTAGTAAGCAGATCCTGTCTTAAGAAGTGCAACTACTTCGGCACCACCATTGCGTGTGCGATCAACTAATTCATCAATTTCAACTTGTGATAGCAAATCACTCAGTGGCTTGCCATCTACTGTGCAACGACTTGGCACTGGAACCATCGTGTCACCGTGTGAACCCAGAGTGAGAGTCTTGACTGAACCAACCTTTACATTCAGCTTTTCTGCAACAAAGTTAGTGAAGCGGGCAGTATCGAGCATTCCTGCTTGGCCCATAACTCGGTTTTTTGGAAACTTCGTTGCTATCTGTGCAAGTGCAGTCATTTCATCCAATGGATTTGAAACCACAATAATTACCGCATTAGGAGAATGCTTAGCAATATTTTCAGCAACTCCGCGAACGATTCCTGCGTTAACACCGATGAGATCCATACGGCTCATGCCGGGCTTACGTGGAAGTCCTGCAGTGATGACAACTACATCAGAGTTAGCTGTTGCTTCATAACCAGCGCCTTCAGGTGATGTTGTTGCCCCAATAATTTTTGTCTCAAAGCCTTCGATTGAACGAGATTGGTTCATATCTAGGGCTAGACCTTCAGGCTTACCTTCAACAATGTCGGTCAGAACTACGGTGTCGAAGATGTTGTATTCAGCTAAACGAAGCGCAGTTGTTGAACCATAAAAACCTGCACCGACTACTGTGACTTTTCCGCCCATGGCGTACTCCTTACATTCGACAATACGGCAACTCTACCGTCAGCGAGGAAGTGCAATTGCCAATGCAAAGAGGGCTATAGCTATTAGCAGTGGGAAATAGAAGTCGAATTTACGTTGATTTCGAGCCTTTATGGCCATTCCTGCGGTTCCAGCGGCTATGAAAAGTGACGCACCTCGCACTATTCCAAAGATGCCTAATGCAATCCCAATCAGAATTGCGACATTGCTGGCAAGAGTTAAGAGGCGATCATTTATTGGCATGCATCAACAACATTCTTAACTAACATCGCGCGCGTCATTGGACCCACTCCACCTGGCATTGGCGCAACCCATGAAGCTATTTCCATTACAGATGGATCAACGTCTCCAAGTAAACCTTTATCAGTGCGTGAAATACCAACATCAATTACTACAGCGCCAGGTTTAATCATTGACGATTTCAAGAAATGGGCTTGCCCAATTGCAGCAACAATGATGTCGGCGTTTTTGGTATGCATTGTTAAATCTTTTGTTCCAGTGTGAGTCAAAGTTACAGTCGCATTTTCTTGTTTACGAGTGAGCAATAATCCAAGTGGTCGGCCAACAGTTAATCCACGACCAATAACAGTTACTTCGGCACCTTTGGTACTAATTCCATAGTGAGTTAAGAGTTCAACAATTCCATGAGGTGTGCAAGGTAGAGGAGCGTCATAACCTGAAACTAAGCGACCTAAGTTCATTGGGTGCAAGCCATCAGCATCCTTTGATGGATCAATAGCTTCTAGAACTCTTTGAGTGTTAATTCCTTTTGGCAATGGAAGTTGCACGATGTAACCGGTGCATTCAGGAGATGAATTCAAATCTTTTATTGCCGCCATAACATCGGCTTCACTTGCACTCTCTGGTAGATCCACACGAATTGAATTGATTCCAATTTCTTGGCAGTCGCGATGTTTTCCACCAACATATGAATGCGATCCTGGATCATCACCAACTAGAACAGTTCCAAGACCTGGAGTGATTCCACGCGATTTAAGTTCTGTAACACGAATAGCTAATTCGGCCTTGATTTTTGCAGCTAAAGCTTTTCCATCCAGAATTTGTGCGCTCATAGCGCTCATCCTAATAGCGGCTTAGGCGTGAGAGAAATGACGTACGCCTGTGAAGAACATCGCAATGCCAGCCCCTTTAGCTGCAGCAATCACCTCTTCATCACGCACGCTGCCACCTGGTTGCACTATTGCAACCACTCCAGCATCAATCAGAATCTGCAACCCATCAGCAAATGGGAAGAAAGCATCACTTGCAGCAACAGAGCCTTTTACTCTCTCACCTGCTCTATCTACAGCTAATTTCGCAGAATCAACACGATTAACTTGACCCATTCCAATTCCAACTGATGCGGTCATTTTTGCTAACAAAATTGCATTGCTTTTAACACTTCTCACACTCCGCCATGCAAACTCGAGATCTTTCATAGTTTGTTCATTAACTGGTCTACCACTAACTTGCTTCCAATTACTTGGTGAATCACCTGGCGCATCAATTAGATCAGTCTCTTGCACAAGTATTCCGCCTGATACAGGACGCAGTTCAAGTGGAGCAACCGAAGGAATTGCACACTTGAGAATTCGAATTGAAGGTTTTTTCATGAGAAGCTCTAAGGCATCCTGGTCATAATCAGGGGCGATTAATACTTCAGTGAAAACATCTGAAAGCGGAGTTGCCATTGCAAGATCCACTTTACGATTTGCCGCTACGACTCCGCCAAAGGCTGAAACTGGATCGCACTCATGGGCATGCTTGTAAGCAACTGCAACACCTAGAGCACACACCGCAATGCCACAAGGGTTAGCGTGTTTCATAATTGCCACCGCTGGATCACGGTGATCGAGCACTGCCCGCCATGCAGATTCAGCGTCGGTGTAGTTGTTAAAAGACATTTCTTTTCCATGCAGTTGAACTGCATTAACGATTCCAACGGGTCCGCCTGAATAAATCGCTGCGCTTTGATGAGGATTCTCTCCGTAACGCAAGACGTTTTCACGATTCCAAATTCGTCCAAACCATTCAGGCAGTTCATCGTTTTGACCCAGCCAATTGGCAATCGTTAAATCGTATTCGGCTGTAGTTCTAAATACCTCGAGTGCTAATTGCTTGCGCTCTGCTTGGGTGAATCCCCCAGCTTTAATTGCGGAGAGCAACTGGTCATATTGGGCGGGCTTGCAAATAACAGCAACAGAACCGTGGTTTTTAGCCGCCCCTCGCAGCATAGAAGGACCACCAATATCAATTTGTTCTATGCATTCAGCAAAGTCAGCTCCCGATGCGATGGTGGCAGCAAAGGGATAGAGGTTAATGATTACTAAATCAAAGGGTTTGATATCTAAATCTTTAATCGCAGCTAAATGCTCGGGATTGTTTTGGTCAGCCAAAATTCCTGAGTGCACGCGTGGATGCAGGGTCTTTACTCGCCCACCCATAATCTCTGGAAAACCCGTGTATGCACTTACTTCTGTCACTGCAATACCGGCAGCTTGTAATGTTTTTGCAGTTGATCCTGTTGAAAGAATCTCAACCCCAGCACCACTGAGAGCATTTCCTATTTCTAGCAAGCGATCTTTGTCATAGACACTTACCAGTGCTCGACGTAAAGATTTGCGATCAGACATTGCGCTCCAAAGTTGGAAGAATTAGGGCGATGGTCGCAACAATGAGACCGCGTTCTACTTTCTTAATTCTCTCATGAAGTGTGGCCTCATCATCTCCTGGCAGCACTGGTACTTCCATCTGAGTAATGATTGGGCCTGTATCAACACCATCATCAACCCAATGAACCGTGGTCCCAGTTACTGAAACTCCAGCTGCCAGCGCATCACGAACGGCATGCGCACCGGGAAACTGTGGCAGAAGTGCTGGGTGAGAATTGATAGTTGGAAAGCGATTCACAAAATCTGGGGGCAGAATTCGCATAAAGCCAGTGCTCACAACCAGGTCAACTGATAGTGAAACAACGGTTTGAATGATTCCTTGGTTCCACTCATCGCGTGAATTCTTCATAGGTATGACAAAGGTCTGGATGTTAGCTTCTTTTGCCCGTGTTAAAGCTTGCGCATCTGGGTTATCACTAATGAGTGCAACAATTTCAATTTCGAGTTCTTTTGCATCGATGATTGCTTGGGCAAGAGTGCCTGAACCTGACGCCAACAACACAACGCGAGCAGCCATTAGCGCCTTCCAAGACGAGGCAAATATAGGGCCAGAAATGCACCCAAAGATAGTTCAGCAACTAATGTCAGAGTGAATTTCCACGGTGAAACGCCAACTGCAGACATCGCATCAGTTAAAAGTGCACCGCTTCCAGCAATTCCAATTACTACACACATAAGTGCGCTAACAACCAAACTCTGAACCAAGATTTTCATATTCAAATCAATAGTCCAACTGGCCAACAGCGCTCCTGCCAGAATTACTAGAACGATTCCAAATAGTGCAAAGAGTGACTTACCTGTTGGCAACGCACCGAGCAAAGGAAAAGCTGGAATTGAATTGAGGTCAAATCTCCAAGGCGCAACCATCGTTCCAGATCCCACTGCAAAACCAGCACCAGAGAAATAACCCAAGGTTGCAACCACAGCATTTGGAATATAGAGAATGTTAAGAAGAAGTAATAACAGCCCACCAAGTATTCCTGGCTCTAATACTGTAGTGAGGTTCTTAACTGTTGAGAGATGAGTGAAAATTGATATTCCTAGAATGATTGAAGAAATGCCGAGTAATAGCGCTAACGCTCTGGAACCATATAAAACTGCCTGACCAAAAACCAGACGGCGACCAACAGTTGCTGCAGTAACTAGTACTAGTGGAAAGACGAAAACTGGTGCCAAATACCAAACCGGTTTAACCGATTGTGTCGATGAGAAATAAGAAAGAAGCATTGCGGCAACGCTGTACTCAATGGCAAAAAGAAGACGCGCTAATGGCAATAAAGAAGTGTCATTATCTAAGCGATCAATGACTCGATTAATTCCACTCCGTATTGCAAAAATTGGTAGAACCACTGCACCTAAAGGCAAGTAGGAAAGATATCCAGCGATATTTGCTGGTGGTAGCGCTAAAGAAAATGGCACCTGATGTGCACCTAGCCAAATCCATAGCGCTGCACGTAATGGATCTCCTGTATTTCCAGTTGCACTTCCTGCAGTTGCCCAAGCAAGGAGTGCTATGAAAGAAATTGGGAATAGAACAAAGGCGATGCTGCGCGCGACTTGGACCATAGTGGTTCCAAGTACGCGGCCAAACATGGTCTTAGCGGCCTAGTATCGCGCGCAATAAACGCGCGGTTTCACTTGGAGTTTGCCCAACTTTCACACCAGCTGCTTCAAGGGCATCTTTCTTTCCTTGAGCAGTTCCTGAAGATCCAGAAACAATCGCACCAGCATGACCCATGGTCTTTCCTTCAGGTGCTGTAAATCCTGCGACGTAACCAACAACCGGCTTAGTTACATACTCGGCGATAAATGCAGCTGCGCGCTCTTCAGCATCGCCGCCGATTTCACCAATCATCACAATTGCTTGTGTGTCAGGGTCATCTTGGAAAGCGCGAAGGCAGTCAATGTGTGTAGTTCCAATCACTGGATCTCCACCGATACCTACTGCTGTACTAAAACCAATATCTCTTAGTTCATACATCATTTGGTAAGTAAGAGTTCCTGATTTTGATACCAAACCAATTGGGCCAGCACCAGTGATATCTGCCGGAATAATTCCAATGTTAGATTTTCCTGGGCTAATTAAACCTGGACAGTTTGGCCCAACAATGCGGGTTGTGCCCTTAGTAAGTGAATATGCATAGAAACTTGCAGAGTCGTGAACTGGAATTCCTTCAGTGATAACAACTACTAAAGGCATCGCAGCATCAATAGCATCGATAACTGCAGCTTTAGCAAACTTAGGTGGAACAAAAACTACTGATGCATTAGCACCAGTTGCACTCATTGCTTCGGCAACTGTATTAAAGACTGGAAGTTGATGGCCATCAATATCGACAACCTGTCCACCTTTACCAGGTGTAACTCCGCCAACAATCTTTGTGCCAGAAGCCAACATACGGCGAGTGTGCTTAGTTCCTTCAGAGCCAGTCATTCCCTGAACAATTACCTTGGTGTTCTCATTTAAGAAGATAGACATTTATTTTGCCGCCAATTCTGCAGCACGATCAGCTGCGCCATCCATTGTGTCGAGCTGCTGCACCAATGGGTGTGCTGCTTTATTCAAAATTGCTCGGCCTTCCATGACGTTATTGCCATCAAGGCGAACAACGATTGGCTTAGTGGCCTTAGAACCAAGTAATTCAAGGGCTTGAACGATCCCTGTTGCTACGGCATCACACGCAGTAATTCCACCAAATACGTTAACAAAAACGCTCTTTACGTCTTTATCACCCAAAATGATTGAAAGTCCGTCAGCCATTACTTGTGCTGATGCACCGCCACCAATATCAAGGAAGTTTGCTGGGCGGACTCCGCCATGCTTTTCACCAGCATAAGCAACAACATCTAGTGTGCTCATGACCAAACCAGCACCATTACCAATGATTCCAACTTCGCCTTCTAGCTTGACGTAGTTAAGACCTTTTTCTTTAGCTGCTGCTTCTAGTGGATTTTCAGTGGCTTGATCTATGAGTGCTTCATGATCTGGTTGACGAAAATCTGCATTGTCATCAAGAGTTACTTTGCCATCGAGTGCAATAACTTTGCCATCTTTAGTTTTAACTAATGGGTTAACTTCAACCAAAGTTGCATCTTCTGACTGGAAGACTTCCCACAATTTCACAAGGACGTTGGCAACTTGATCGGCAACATCTGCTGGGAAATTAGCTGCGCTAATAATCTCTTTAGCCTTAGCTGCGCTAATTCCATCAACTGCAGATACTGGGATCTTTGCTAGCTTTTCAGGAGCAGTGTGCGCTACTTCTTCAATATCCATTCCACCAGATACTGATGCCATAACTAGAAATGTGCGGTTAGAACGATCAAGCAAAATTGCTAAGTAGTATTCAGATTCAATTGGGGCAGCCGCAGCAATCATTACTGTGCGAACTACATGACCTTTGATGTCCATTCCAAGAATTGCGCCAGCTTTTTCACGAGCATCTGTTGGGTTCTCTGCAAGCTTTACGCCGCCAGCTTTACCTCGGCCACCAACTTTTACTTGGGCCTTAACAACTACTTTGCCACCGATCTTTGTAGCGGCAGCTTCTGCTTCGTCTGCAGTTGTTGCAATTGCAGCTGCCAAAACAGGTACTCCATGCTTTTCAAAGAGATCGCGAGCTTGATATTCAAAGAGATCCACTGGTGCTCCACATCCTAATTAGGCCCTAATCCTAGAGCTTCTCAACGGGTGCATAGCGCAGTAGTAATCGCTTCTCTCCGTACTGGCCAAAGTTAATTGTGGCTTCAGCCTTTTCTGCCTCGCCTGCAACTGCAACAACAGAGCCTAAGCCAAATGTGTCATGTGACACACGATCTCCAATTTGCAGCTCCATTACTGAAATCTTCTTACCCGTCGCTCGTGGTGGTGGAGCAGTTGCTACACGTGATTTGCGCACTAGCGATGGAGTTAAAGATGCACCACCTTGATTGCGCCACTCAATAACATCCTCTGGAATTTCATCTAGAAAACGTGAAGGCGGATTGTAATTTGGTGCACCCCAAGTTGAACGATATTCAGCACGTGAAATATACAAACGTTGACGTGCACGAGTTAAACCAACATAGGCAAGCCGGCGCTCTTCTTCAATCTCATCTTTTTCACCAAGTGTTCGTGAATGAGGAAATATTCCATCTTCCATTCCAGTTAGAAAAACAGTTGGGAACTCAAGACCTTTAGCAGTATGTAAAGTCATCATTGTTACAACACCACCATGGTCTTCACCTTCTGGAATCTCATCAGCATCAGCAACCAAAGAAACCTTTTCTAGAAAACCAGCTAATGAGATTTCTTCATCTTCGCCTAATTCCTCAATTGGTCGCTCTTCATATTCCATTGAAACTGCGACTAATTCCTTTAAGTTTTCAACTCGCACTTCATCTTGTGGATCAACGCTATCGGCTAATTCTTTTAGCAACCCAGATTGCTCAAGAGCTGCTTCAACAATGACTGATGGTCTGGTTTTTGCCTCAACTAAGACATTTAAGGCGCTAATCATGGAGGTGAAATCATTAATCGCTTGCGCAGCACGTGAGGGTAATCCTGGAGCTTCTGCGCAACGAAGCAAACCTTGCCAAAATGAAATGGAGTTCGCGTTTGCAAATGCATCTACATAATCTAAAGATGTATCACCGATGCCTCGTTTAGGGACATTGATAATGCGGCGCAGAGAAATCTCATCTTCTAGGTTGGCCAAGACGCGCAAATAGGCAAGTAAGTCCTTAACTTCTCGGCGCTCATAGAAGCGCAAACCGCCAACGACCTTATAAGGCAGGGCATTTCGCATGAATACTTCTTCAAAAACACGTGACTGGGCATTAGTTCTATAGAAGATTGCAGTATCTCCGGGTTGAGATTTTGATTCCTTCTGCAGTTGACGAATTTCATCAGCGATAAAAACTGCTTCATCATGTTCACTCTCGGCCACATAGCCGACAAGGGGTGCACCAGATCCGGCATCTGACCACAAATTCTTTTCTTTACGACTTTCATTCCGGGTGATAACTGCATTAGCGGCATTTAGAATATTTTGAGTGGAACGATAGTTTTGCTCAAGTAAGACCGTGCTGGCATTTGGGTAGTCAAGTTCAAATTGCAAGATATTACGAATCGTTGCACCGCGAAAACCATAGATACTTTGGTCGGCATCCCCCACTACGCAAAGCTCAGCAAGTGGAATTCCTTCGGCTTCTGTGCCAACTAACTCTTTAACTAATATGTATTGGGCATGATTTGTGTCCTGATACTCATCTACCAACACATGGCGAAAGCGTGATCTAAAACGCGCTTTGGCTTCTGGGTAACGTTGTAGTACTTCAACTGTTTTTAGAATCAAGTCATCGAAATCCATAGCGTTGGCACGCTGTAACCGTTGTTGATAGATCGTATAAACATCAGCTACTACTTGTTCAAATTGATTGCTTGCAGCATTTATGTAATCTTGCGGTCCTAGGAGTTCGTTTTTGGCATTTGAAATCATTGCTTGGAACTGACGAGCTGGATAACGCTTGGCATCTAAATTGAGCTCTTTGGCAACAATTGTGATGAGGCGAAGTGAATCTGCTGAGTCATAAATTGAGAATGAATTGCTATAGCCAAGGCGCATAGCTTCCTGTCGCAGTATGCGAACACAGGCTGAGTGGAAAGTGGAAACCCACATTGATTTTGCAATGGGTCCTACCAATTCGGCAACGCGCTCTTTCATTTCCCCGGCAGCTTTATTGGTGAAAGTAATTGCAAGAATCTGATACGGAGCGACATTTCTCCGTGACATTAAATATGCAATTCGACGCGTCAAAACACGAGTTTTACCTGAACCAGCACCAGCCACAACAAGTAATGGACCACCTGCATGAGTAACTGCTTCTGCTTGCTGAGGGTTGAGCCCAGCTAGCAGCGGATCAGTACTCGTCATGGTGGTGAGTCTATTAGGCTAAGCGACATGGAACCCATCGCCGATAGTGAGATCAAGCGCGTCTTGGTCGTTAGTGCCCACCCAGATGATTCAGATTTTGGAGCATCAGGAACCATTGCCCAGTGGGTGAAAAAGGGCATTGAAGTTGCCTATGTTTTTTGTACTAATGGCGATCAAGGTGGCGAAGAGTCTGGTTTCACAAAAGAAGAGATGCCTGCAATTAGGCAACGTGAACAACGCGCAGCTGGTGCAGCCATCGGCGTTACTGATATTACTTTTCTTAATTACGTTGATGGCCATCTTGAGGCAACGATCGGTCTTAGAAAAGATTTAGTTCGACAGATCCGAAAATCACAACCAGATCGCATGGTCTGCCAAAGTCCTGAAAGAAATTGGGATCGCATAGGTGCAAGTCATCCAGATCACTTAGCTGCAGGTGAGGCAGCAATTCAAGCGGTTTATCCAGATGCTCGAAATCCTTTTGCATTTACAGATTTACTTGATCAAGAAGGTTTACAGCCTTGGCGAGTAAAAGAAGTATGGGTCAGCGCCTATGCCTACCCAGATCACTTCGTAGACATCACAGATACATTTGATTTAAAGATGAAGGCTTTGCACGCACATGCATCTCAAACCGCTCATAACCCAGAATTAGAAAATATGGTCCGCGAATGGGGCCAGCGAAATGCTGGAATTGGTGGGTTACCTGAAGGTCGTATCGCTGAAGCATTTAAAATAGTTAATACGAATTAATTATTTAACGCTAACTTTTCTAATTTCAACAGTTTGAATTGGATAGCCGTCATTGGCGTAATAAGGCTTGTTATCGCTCGGGTTAAGTTTGTAAGCTCCAACTTCACCAATCTTCTTTACAAGATCTAAACCTTTGGTCACCTTGCCCCATATTGAGTAATTAGGGCCAAGTGTGGTGTCTGCGTAAATGATGAAGAACTGTGAACCATTTGTGCCTGGCCCAGAGTTGGCCATAGCAACAGTGCCTACTGGGTAATTGTTAGGTTTGTTGGCTGGCAGATTTTCATCTTTAAAGCCTTTCCAGCCAGTTGGATTTCCAGAGCCAGAAGCTGTTGGATCTCCGCACTGCAAAACAAATAAACCTTCAGTTGTGAGTCTGTGGCAGAAAGAAAGATCGAAATACTTAGCCTTTGCAAGTGCAGACAACTTAGTAATAGTTAAAGGCGCTTTCGTCGTGAGTAGTGAGATCACTATTGCTCCGCAGTTAGTATCGATAGTCATTGTCTTTGGCAGTGACTTTGAAACTGACATCGGCTCTTTAACAGTTGCCGGAGTATGTGCTTTTGCAGTTGGCGCCTTGCAACCTGAAACAGTTGTTGGTTTCTCTGCTGCTTGTATCGGTGCAACTGACAATGCTGAAACTAAGACCACTGCTAATACCAAAGATAACTTCTTCACGTTTATTCCCATTCAATCGTTCCTGGCGGTTTACTTGTCACATCCAACACAACTCTATTAACTTCACGAACTTCATTTGTTATACGAGTCGAAATCTTCTCAAGAACTTCATATGGTATGCGAGACCAATCAGCAGTCATTGCATCTTCACTAGATACCGGGCGCAACACAATTGGATGACCGTATGTTCGACCATCTCCCTGCACGCCAACACTTCGCACATCAGCCAAGAGCACCACTGGGCACTGCCAAATATCACGATCCAGACCAGCGGCTTTTAACTCAAAGCGGGCAATTGCATCGGCTTCGCGCAATAAATCAAGACGCTCTTGTGTTACTTCTCCAACGATGCGAATTCCAAGGCCTGGGCCTGGGAAAGGTTGGCGCCAGACAATTTCTTCAGGCAGTCCTAGCTCAAGGCCAACTTGTCGAACTTCATCCTTAAAAAGAGTGCGAAGTGGTTCAACTAAAGTGAATTTCAAATCATCCGGTAA
This sequence comes from Actinobacteria bacterium IMCC19121, assembly GCA_002284895.1. Classification (GTDB taxonomy): domain Bacteria; phylum Actinomycetota; class Actinomycetes; order Nanopelagicales; family Nanopelagicaceae; genus Planktophila. The sequence goes on along the minus strand of CP015605.1, from coordinate 608,384 downwards.
TCCACCAACATTATGGTGGGATTTAATGTTGGCAGTTCCGCTGCCGCCACCGGACTCAACTACATCTGGATACAACGTGCCCTGTACTAAAAATTCAACATCCCCACCGGCAGCGATATCGCGGGCCGCAGCTTCAAAAGATCGTATGAACTCACGGCCAATAATCTTTCGCTTTTCTTCTGGATCAGTTACGCCCTTAAGTGCATCCAAAAACTGTTTCTTTGCATCAACAACTACTAATTGAACGCCAGTTGAAGCTACGAAATCTCGCTCTACTTGTTCTGCCTCACCCTTGCGCAATAGTCCGTGATCAACAAAAACACATGTTAACTGCTTGCCAACTGCTTTCTGAATTATGGCTGCGGCAACTGCTGAATCTACTCCACCAGATAAACCGCAGATGACTCTTTTGTCACCAATTACTTGTTTGGCTTTAGCTACTTCAGTCTGTGCAATGTTTCCAGTAGTCCATGTTGCATCGCACTTTGCGGTGTTGATTAACCAATTGCGAAGGATTGCTTGGCCATGTTCACTATGTAAAACCTCTGGGTGAAATTGAACTCCAGCCATTTGCCCTGTTGCATCTTCAAAGGCTGCGATAGGTGTGTCAGCAGTGACAGCACAGATGCTAAATCCAGCAGGTGCGGTAGTTACTGCATCACCATGTGACATCCATACTTTTTGCTGGGCTGGAAGACCGCTAAAAATCTTTGAAGCAGTTTGCGCGCTAACGTCCGTACGACCGAACTCTGATTTACCAGTCTGACTAACAACTCCACCAAGGGCAGCAGCCATTACTTGAAAACCATAACAAATTCCAAAAACTGGGATTCCTAATTTAAGAATTGCTGCATCAAATTGTGGTGCATTTTCGGCGTAAACACTTGAAGGTCCACCAGATAAAATAATGGCCGAAGGATTCTTCTCGCGCACTTGTGCTGCAGTAATTGTTGAAGGAACAATTTCACTATAAACATTTGCTTCACGAACTCGACGGGCAATCAACTGGGCATACTGCGCCCCGAAATCGACTACAAGTACGCCGCGATCATTAGGCACGGTGAATAAGTACCTCTACGCGCTGGAATTCCTTTACATCTGAATACCCACATGTAGCCATTGCGCGGCGTAGAGCTCCAAATAAATTCATTGACCCATCAGATGTGTGTGATGGTCCAAGCAAAATCTCTTCTAGCGTTCCAACAGTTCCAACGTTTACGCGCTCACCACGTGGCAAGACTTGGTGATGTGCCTCTGATCCCCAGTGCCATCCAAGTCCTGGTGCCTCTGTTGCTTTAGCAAGTGGAGAACCCATCATGACTGCATCCGCACCGCATGCAATTGCCTTAGCGATATCACCGCTACGACCAACTGCTCCATCTGCGATCACATGAACATAACGTCCACCTGATTCATCAAGATATTCACGACGTGCAGATGCAACTTCAGCAACTGCCGATGCCATTGGAACTTCAATTCCCAAAACTTTACGGGTTGTGTGTGCAGCCCCGCCGCCAAAACCAACTAAGACTCCAGCAGCACCAGCACGCATTAAGTGCAGTGCCGCTGTTGCAGTTGCAACACCACCAACAATTACTGGCACATCTAGCTCATAAATAAACTTCTTCAGATTAAGCGCTTCTTCTTCTGAGGCCACATGTTCTGCGCTCACAGTTGTTCCGCGAATCACGAAAATATCAACACCGGCATCAATAACTGCTTTGTGGAGTTCAGCCGTGCGAGCGGGTGAAAGTGAGGCTGCAACAGTTACACCAGCATCACGGATTTGTGTGATTCGAGCTTTAATTAACGCTGGCTTAATTGGTTCGTTATAAATCTCCTGCATGCGCTTGGTTGCATTCTTATCTGGCATCGATGCGATTTCACCAAGTGGAATACGAGGATCTTCATATCGAGTCCATAGACCTTCAAGGTTGAGAACGCCAAGACCGCCAAGTCGTCCAATTTCAATTGCAGTCTCTGGAGAAACTACAGAGTCCATTGGTGCGGCCATCATTGGTAGATCAAACTTATATGCATCAATTTGCCAGTTAGTTGAAACATTTTCAGGATCACGTGTACGGCGACTTGGCACGATTGCTATGTCATCAAAAGAATACGCACTTCGCGCGCGCTTACCAGGTGCTAATTCGATCTCTTTCATGAGCGGCCTTTCGCTTGGTAATTAGGCGCATCGGCAACGTGTGCAACATCGTGCGGATGGCTTTCTTGTAATCCTGCAGCTGTAATTTGAATGAGGTGTCCATCGCGGCGCAAAGTTTCTATATCAGGAGCACCTGCATAACCCATTCCTGAGCGAAGTCCCCCAACAAGTTGGTGAACAACTTCAGCAACTGTCCCGCGGAAAACCACTTTGCCTTCAATGCCTTCAGGAACAAGCTTGTCTTCAGATAGAACATCATCCTGCATATAGCGATCTTTAGAATAAGACTTCTTATCACCGCGTGATTGCATCGCACCTAAAGATCCCATGCCGCGATATGTCTTGTATTTAACGCCATTAATCTCAACAAGTTCACCTGGTGCTTCTTCGCATCCAGCAAGTAATGAACCCAGCATCACTGCATTTGCACCTGCCACTAAAGCTTTAACAATGTCACCTGAATATTGAAGTCCGCCATCGGCGATTAAAGGAATGCCTGCTTTATTACACGCTTTAGAGGCTTCCATAATTGCAGTGATTTGTGGAACGCCAACTCCGGCAACTACACGTGTTGTGCAAATAGAACCAGGTCCGACTCCAACCTTTACTGCATCAGCACCAGCATTGATTAGAGCTTGCGCACCTGCACGAGTTGCAACATTGCCGCCGATAATTTCAGTTGTTGGTGAAAACTTCTTAATGCGCGAAATCGCATCTAATACTGCGCGATGGTGACCGTGTGCGGTATCAACAACCACAACATCAACACCAGCTTCAATGAGCGCCTTGGCGCGAGCAAATCCATCGTCGCCAACACCAACTGCAGCTCCAGCGAGTCCAACATTTTTTACTAATTTCACATGCGTTACTTGCTCATCAATGGGCAGATTGCGGTGAATGATTCCAATTCCGCCAGCTTTTGCCATCGCAATTGCCATCGCAGATTCGGTAACCGTATCCATTGCTGAAGAAACTAGTGGGACTGCGATCGTAATATTTCGAGTTAAGCGTGTGGATGTATCAACTTCCGATGGAACAACTTCAGAGGCATCTGGAAGGAGAAGGACATCGTCATAAGTCAGGCCGAGCATCGCGACTTTATCGTTCTCGCTCATATGCCCTCCCGCCTTAGGTGAGTGTCCTTAAGAAGTCGGGAGTCTATCGGGAATAGCCCGTAAGACAGAAACCACCGTTACAACGGCCAGAATAAAGAGCGGAATTGCGACTATGTAGAGGCCAGCGGCAAATTGATATTTAGAAACACCAATTGCAATCAAATTTGCTAGTAAAGCTGGCGCACGACCAAAGTATTTTCCCTTGCGATAACCAGCTGCTGCTGCGAATAACCCTCCAGATCCCAAAGCAACAAAAATCAGTTCTCCAAGCAGGGGACGTATTTCTACGCTATCTGCAGTGAGAGTCAAAATAATGAGCCATACACCTAGTGATGCAATCACAACTGATTCAAAAATCAATAGGGATGCCACTAGTGCGCGAGCCTTGGCAGCTTTGGCAGGATCTTGTGTCATGGAAGAGAGATTAACTCAGAATTTTCTTTTCCCTAAATTCACCCAGAAACGGTGCTCACTGAGACTCAGTCTAATCTTGATGTGATTGGGTGTATGGCTTATTGTTTGAGCTATGGGACTTTTCAAGCGAGTGATTCCAAAAGGAGCAGAAAGCATAAGCTTCCCTGAGCTTTCGGACGCCTTATGGTACGGAGTAGTAAATATCGAAACCGCAGAGTTGCGTATCGCAACTAAGATTCCAGAAACTAACGAGGGAACAGCGGGGCCAAATACATTTTCTATTCAAACGGGAGATGGCGACGGAGATTACCCAGTTTTTGCGCTAGATGAAGCTGCATGGATTGATGACCCTAATCCACAAAGGAAAGCGTGGGGGATCTGCATCCCCTTCTTCAGAGGATTCGATGACTTCTGTCATAAGACATTGGTGGAGGAAAGTGGTGACGGCATTGTTAACTTATCTTCTTTTACTCTTGGCTACTTTCCTGATCAACAGGAGCAATTAGTTAGCGGAAAACGTATATCTTACGTTGCAGATCTTACGGTCGATGATCTGCTTTTTGTATTCGATAGTAGCTCTCAGCGAGGATCCGGAAATGTCTTTGTTGACATCCCACTTCACTTTGGCAGCTATCGTGTCTATCTTATTGAAGATACAGTTCGAAACCTCCAAATGGATGAATATATGAAAGAGGCCTATACCCCCGAAGAATGGAGTGAACAATTTGACGACTACGACGTCGTAAGAGTTCTACTCGTAGTTCACGAGGAAAAAATAGGTTGGCTCAATAAAAAGATTTATCCTCTAAACCCGGGTATCCCTCAAGAGATTTCTAAGCGGCTAGAAGGCAAGGATGTAAATGCAAAGGCTGTGGCTGGTCCGGGTTCCTATAACGCGGTTATGAAAAGTTTATGGATCAGTATCTGGAGCACTCGGTATCTGCATGCGACTTCTTGGAATATTCAGGGACTGACTTTTCCACCGAAATTTGCTAATGAGTTCGAATCAATATTTGATGATGCTTATAAGGATTCTGATCCAAATCTAAAAATTGACGTCGAGTGGTGTGTAGAGCGACGCGGAATTCTTAAGTCTGACATCAAGCTTTCCTCAAAGGCTCATAGGGAGCGACTTGGCATAAATTAGGAGGACTACGCTTTTTATCCCGTCATGGGTGTATTGCAATGATAGTAATTCAACAGTACTTTCACTCTTATAACCCGTTTTCCTTAAAAACGGGGAATTACCCAGGATGGAGAGGATGAATACTGCATCACTAACTTACAAGCGTGAATTTGCCTGAGAAGTAGTTCATTTCGAGTGGATGACTTGGTGAGTACGAAGCACCAAGTCATCGACCAAAAACTAAGCAGCTTCTTCCTCACGTGCAGCAACTTCGCTCAGTGATGGTCGTCCAGCTTTGCGCTTCTTTGCAATAACTCGACCATCTTCAAATAGTTCTCCGCCCCATACACCCGCAGGTTCTGCGCGTGATATCGCACCTTCAAGACATTGTGCGCGCACAGGACATCCACCGCAGAGGGACTTGGCTTCTGCGATAGCAAGATCTGCTTCAGAGAAGAAGAGTTCTGGATCTGCTGTATGGCATGGCAAATTAAATGATGAACCATCGGAATAGGTGCCCGTTACTGCATCTAAACCAATCTTTTCATCTGCCCAGCCTGGTACTAGTAGTTCACTGAAGAGAACGCTCATAGTTCTCACCTCTTCTTCCTGTTAGGTCTTGCTGTGGTTTCTTTTGTTGGGGAAATAAAAAAGGCCCGAATCCTTGTGGATTCGAGGCCTTTGGCTTCTAGTTCTTATTCGATGTTATCGAGTAGAACCACCAGTGGCCTCGTATCCGGCATAAAACGCTGCGTAAAACGCAGGCTTTGTTGTATGCCAAGCAGCAGGCTTATTGGTTGTATGAGCAGAAGGAATGACAGCAGAACGCAATGCGTTTGCTGGAACGAATGAGCTGTTAGACATATTCGCTTCCCCTCTATTCACTTCGTTTCCGCCATGAAAACGATGAAAGGCAAGGGTAAAGCATGGGGTCAACCTCGTGCAAGTTAATTAAATCCCGCATACCCACGGGTAATTAAGGGGTGATAAGGCCAGCCTCTGCCAAGAAGCGTGAGGCTTTCTTGGAATAGCTCATGTGTAGATCTACTTTTGCCCGCGTGATTCCAACATAAAATAAGCGGCGCTCTTCATCAATAGATGCTTGATCACCTGTTGTTGAGTTATTTTCAAGTGGAAGCAGTCCTTCGCTCACGCCCATTAAAAATACGCGCTCCCATTCAAGACCCTTTGCAGCATGCAACGTAGCAAGGGTTGTTACGGGCATTGTTGGTGGGTTATTTTGCTGAACACGATCTTCTAGCTCACGTAAATATGTGCGCAAATTCTTTGGTGTGAGGCCACTATCTGCATCAAGTTCGCGAGCCAAGTGCAACAGCGCTGCAATTCCATCAATGTGCGCTCCAGTTAAAAATGGTTGTGCAAGAGTGCGCAGCTCATCTAGCCAGGAAACACCTTCCGTTGGAATAACTGAGGCGTTGCGAACAAGTTTAAGAAATTCACGAACATCTGAGCGATCAAAGAATCTTTCACTGTTGCGCACTTGGTAGGGAACTTTTGCGGCATTCATGGCACGTTCAACTGCATTGAGCTGACTATTGGTACGAGCCAAGACCGCAATTTCCTGTGGTGCGGTTCCTTGAGAAATTAACTGAGTAATTGAGCTAATGATTCCTGCAATCTCTGATAACTCATCGTTGTATGCATCTACTGATGGCTTATCGCCATGATCATTGAGGGCAACTAACTCTTGGCCCATCTGAGCTTTGCGCAAAACAGAGTTAGCCATGAAAGTAATTTCAGGAGTTGATCGATACCCAGTAGTAAGGCGAACTACTTCGGCTTCTGGAAAGCGCTGCGTAAATGAATTGAGGAAAACAGGAGTCGCACCAGCAAATGAATAGATCGTTTGTGCAGGATCACCGACAACACAGATCTCTTGGCGTGAACCTAGCCAAGCATTTATCAGGCGCTGTTGTAGTGGGGAAATATCCTGATATTCATCCACAGTAAAGAATCGGTATTGATCCTGCACGCGCTCTCTTACTTCACGCTCTTGCTCAATCATGGCCGTTGTAAGAAGCAAAACATCTTCAAAATCCATTGCGCGCTCTTGATGTTTTACTGATTCATAGGCCGTGTAAACCTTGGCCATTTGTTCTGGATTGATTCGAGGCTTTACCGTGCGCTTTCCCAGCTCAGATAAGTAATCAACTGGTGCAACTTCACTGACCTTTGACCACTCAATCTCAGAGGCGATATCTCGCATCAAATCGCGCGAAGTAATCGATAACTCCCCTGTTAACTCAGCGCGCTTGATTGCCTCAGTGATAAAGGCAGTCTTTGAGGTAATGAGATCTGGTGTGCGACCACCAAATACTTGTGGCCAAAAAAAGGTGAGCTGCTTAAGGGCAGCTGCGTGAATAGTGCGCGCAGCAACCGATGGCACGCCAAGGGAGCGAAGGCGCATGCGCATCTCTCCAGCAGCACGGGCAGTAAAGGTAAGAGCTAATACTTTGTGTGGATCCATCACATTAATTGCTGCGGCATATGCAATGCGGTGAGTAATTGCCCGAGTTTTTCCAGTTCCAGCGCCAGCAATAACACACACAGGACCACGTGTAGCTAGAGCAACGGCTCTTTGTTCGTTATCGAGAGATTCTAAAATCTCTTCTGCGCGAAGATCTGACATTAACGCCAGGATTCCCCGCCAGTTAAATCACTAACAACATAGCCTTCTTTGCCAACATACCAAGCTGTAATCATTTTGCGAGCAACAGAGATTGATGGTGGCAACAAAATGTCACTACTTGCCACAGCCTTCTTCATTTCATCTCTTGTGAACCAACGAATCTCAGTGATTTCTTCACCGTCAGGCCGCGCATTTTCTGGGTGATCTGTAATTGCTTCAAAGGCAATCATGATGGATGCTGGAAAAGGCCAGGCTTGTGAGCGTAAGTAATTAATATCGTTGCAATACACACCAGCTTCTTCAAAAACTTCACGCGATACGCACTCTTCAAAAGATTCACCTGGTTCAACAAAGCCAGCAAAAGTTGAGAAACGCTTTTCTGGCCATACTGGTTGATGACCTAACAAGATTCGGTCCGTTGAATCTTTCACTAAAACAATTACTGCTGGATCTGTTCGTGGGTGATGTTGTGTTGAGTCTTCAACACACACGCGAACCGATCCTCCTAAATCACTGACAGTGGCAGCACCGCACCGTGCACAACATGGATGTGTTGCATGCCAGTTAGCAAGACCAACTGCATGCATTGCTAATGAAATTTCAACTTCATTCAAACTGCTTCCCAGTTCGCGAAGAGTTGCAAAACCTTCATACTTTTCTTCTTTGGTAGCAGGTTCGTTTATCCACGATGTTCGCCAGGCGAAATATGGTGTGTTGTCATCACGGCCAAGGCCTAAGAAAAAGCGATCACCTTCTATAAATGAATCCATTTGTGCAGAAACTGTGGCTGCATCACAAAAAACAAGAGCATCATCAGTTGCACTAATTCGCCCATCGATGATCTGCACGATCATTGCCTTTTTCCAGAGATCTTTTAAGGCCGTGGCATCTGTGCGCAGGTGGCTAGCGCGATTAATCGGGGATAAGGATTGATTGCGCGCGCTCATAGGGGTGAACGCTACTAGCATCGCCCCATGCGCATAACATCGTGGAATCTGCTGCACGGGCTGCCCATTCCCCCCGATGAAGAAGCCGACCCGCAGGCTTTGCTTTCTGCAGCCCTTAGCCAGCTAGCCACTGATGTCATAGGCCTGCAGGAAGTCGATTACTTCCTTGAGCGATCAGGAAGTCACAATCAAACGGGCAATGTTGCATCAATTGTGGGCGCAAAAGATTGGGCCTTTGCTCCATCTCTTATGGGATCACCGGATGAAGATTGGCGTAATCCAAACAAAAATGATGACAAGCTCATTACAAATAAAAGTGATGTAGCACCAGGATCTTATGGAATTGGAATGGCTTCAAAGATTCCAGTTGATTCCTGGCACCGCTTAGATCTTAAGGGTTCGCCCGTTGGTGTCTTGATGGCATTTCCAGTTGATGGAAAGTTAAAACGTGTCTATGTCAGAGACCATCCACGAAGTGCACTTGCTGCCAAATTAGATAATGGCTGGCTCATTATTAATACTCATCTTTCATTTGTGCCGGGATTTTCGCTCGCCCAATTAATTAAGATTAAGCGTTGGGCAAATACTTTGGGTGTAACAGATAAATCTAAGATTCTAATCATGGGAGATCTCAATATTCCCTTTGCCATATTTGCCCGAGGTTTTAAATGGAGATCTCTGGCAGCGATGCGCACCTTTCCAAGTTGGTATCCAAAGGTGCAGATAGACTATTTTCTTTCGCAAAAGTTAACTTCAAAAGATGTGCGCCACATTCAATACCCTCACTCAGGAATGAGTGATCACTTACCTCTACAGATTGAAGTTGATTAAGCCGATTCTTTACTTGCATTTGTAATTAATGCAATAAGGGCGCTTTCATCGAGTAAGTCTGCTGGGCGATCAGTGACAGAAGTAGGAACATAGTGAAAAGCTGCGCTTATCTTTGAGATATCTGTGCCTGAGAGCTTTGCCCAAGCCAATCGATACATCGCCAACTGAACGGCAGCTGATGCATCCAACTTCGTTGATCCAGTTTTCCAGTCCACTACTTCAAAACCATCAGCTGTTGCATAGACGGCATCGATGCGACCACGCACCAAAATGCCGCCAATAGTTGTCTCAAAGGGGACTTCAACGCGAGCTGGTGTGCGATTGGCATATTCGCTGCCCAGCCATGCTTTCTTTAAATCTTCTAACTTTGAATCTTCTTCCAACGGATCTAAGTAATCTAAGTACTCATCACCAAATAATGTTGCAGCATCAGTGAATTGGCGTTCAACCCATAAGTGGAATGCAGTGCCACGACGTGAATATTGATCTTGACCACGCGGCATTGGACGGCGAATATTGAGTGCAAGTTCTTGTGGATCTTTATGCAAGGCAACAAGTGTGGAAGTTGAAAGACGTGGAGGTAGTGCAACGCGAATAGTTTGATCTTTCACCTTACGTTGTTCGTTAATTAATGCCTGAGCATCACCAATCCAGGAGTTAACCTCATCAGAATTAGATTCTTGCAGTGAATGGATGGGCGCAGATTTTACTAATTCAATGGCAGCATCAAATGCTTGGCGGCGATTGCCCAGTGGATCACGGGGCCACTTAGCAGAGATTGGATTTTCAATCGTTGGGTTTTCTGCGCCATCTTCAGGTGCTGCAACATCACTTACTAACAAGCCACCTAACCCACTTGCCGCTGCTGCAATCATTGTGAAGATCTCACTTGGTGCTACAGATTGTGTGCCATCTCGCCACCATGATGTCGTGCAGAGCAGATGCGATTTAGCACGCGTGATAGCAACGTAGGCAAGGCGCATCTCTTCACGCATCTTGATGTTATTAGTGCAATCCTTACCAAAGGCTTTGATTGCCTTTGCTGCATCACTGTTTTTGGTTATGCCATCTAGAGAAAATCGTGGAAGCTCATGTGCATCTCCGCGCAGCTCAAAGGGCACATGCTTTTCATTCTTAAGCCAATTATCTGAATCACCAGTATTTCCGCCAGGAAATGTTCCTTCAGCCAAACCGGGCACAACAACAACATCCCACTCAGCACCTTTTGCCATGTGAATGGTCAATATCTGCACGACATCACTGCGAATTTCAGGTGCTCCAGCCTTTAGTCCGCCTTCAGCATCGGCAGCTATATCTAGCCACACAAGGAAGGCTGAGACTGTTCCGCCTGTGCGCTCAAACTTTGCTGCTTCATCAAGGAAGCGATCTAAGTGTCTGCGACCAGATTGATTGCCATCGCGCAGAGTTATTTCACTTTCTAGGGTTAAGTAGTTTTCGATCTCACTAATCAGATCAGTTACCTGTCCGCCTGCTCTGGCACGTAATCGACGCAAGTCACTAGCAAATCGAACCAGGCGTTGATATCCAATATCGCTAAAACCAAACTTCTTTGCATCGGCAATTTCATCTAGAGCATCGATAATCGATCCTGCAAATTGATCATCGGCCTCTAACTGTTCTGGGTTGCCGGCAGCAATCTTTTTAATAAAAGTCTTGGAATCAGCATGCATAGCTTTAGCGCGATCTCTAGAGAATGTGCCAAGTGCTGCGATGTCGCGTGGTCCTAAGTTAATTCGTGGTCCAGTTAAATGACGCATAAGTGCAGAACCAGCATCAGGGTCAGTAATTATCTTTAACATTGTCACAACATCGGCCACCTCTGGAACGTGAATCAATCCACCGATTCCAATGACTTCCACTGCTATTCCAGCTTCATGCAACGCTGCTTCTATTGCTGTTATCTGACTGCGCTTTCGCACAAGCACGGCGCATGTCTTTCCAGTAGAGGGAGCCCAGTTCTTTTGAACATATTCAGTAATTGCCTGTGCTTCAGCATCAATAGTTTCAAAGATTCCGTAGGCGACTTCGCCTTTGCCAGCTTTTGGTCGCGCCTCTAGTTCAACAACTTGTTGCCCACCCGCTAACTTAATTTCACCACTAATGCGATTAGCAACCGACAAAATCATTTCATCATTGCGAAAGGTTGTTGGAAGTGAGAACTGAGCTTTGCCCACTTGATCAACGTTCTTAGGGAAATAGGTAGCAAAAGATGCCATGGTGCCGGCAGAGGCTCCGCGCCAGGTGTAAATGGCTTGTGATGGGTCTCCCACAGCCATTACTGGATGACCACCCCCATAGAGAGATGAAAGCATTCGCACCTGTGATTGGGATGTGTCTTGATATTCATCGAGCAAAACAACTTTGTACTTACCGCGCTCTAACACACCAACATCTTCAAAGTTCTGAGCGATATCTGCAGCTAATGACATCTGATCATCAAAGGAGAACTCACCGGCTGCTTTGCGACGTTGCATAAAGGTTTCAACCATAGGAAGCAGCGAGTTTCGCTGGCGCATAGCTTTAGCAACATCTCGAACTTCAGCGTTACTGCTTCCAGTTAGAGGTTCTAAAGATGCTAAAACTTCATTGCCGATTCGCTCAATGTCTTCGGCCTTTACTTGATGCTCCAGCATTAACTTAGATAGCCCCAACAAATCTTTGATGACAGTACTGACCGCGCTTTGATTTCGATAAGAATCATCTGACCAGTTGCGCACGACATCTGATGCAATCTGCCAAATTGCTGCTTCACCCAATGGCTCTGCATCTGCATCAATGCCATAGCGAATTGCATGCTCACTTAGTAGCTTGCCTGCATAGGAGTGATAGGTAGTAACAGATGTAGAAGTAGAAGTAATGTGTTTGAACTCAGGGAGTGCGGCTAATTGACGCAAACGCTTTCGAATACGAACAGAAAGTTCTCCTGCGGCTTTGCGCGTAAAAGTAAGGCCAAGAATTTGATCAGGTGTGACAAAGCCGTTTGCTACCAAATACAACACACGATTAGACATCGTTTCAGTCTTACCTGAACCAGCACCAGCAATGACAACTGAAGGCTCTAGTGGACTACTAATAATTTCGGATTGATATGTTGTAACAGGCTTGAGCCCAAGCTTTGCAACTATCTCTTCGGGTGAATATTTAGCTACTCGCTCCATGTTTGTAAATGTCACTGCTCAATCACCGTCCGTCCATCATTTTGAACGGGGCAAGATTTGCGCACTGGGCAGCCTTTACAGCGCTTATTTACGGTGGCAAAGAAAGTAGCTGCTCCCATGCCGTCGGCAATCTCATTTAATTTTTCTTTTGTCGCCTCAACATCAATGACGTGTTGTGGCCTAAGAGTTGCACCTGCAGTGCTTGTGCCCAGATACACCAGCTCTGCGCCGGCACTGACATTGCCTTGAGAAAAGCCACCTTCGGCAATTCCCACTTGGTAACTAGCTAACTGCAGATTCTCTTTTGCATCCTTGAGTGAAATGGCAGTTCCACCAGTTTTGAAATCAATAATGAAAAGTGAACCATTGGCTTCAACCTCTAAACGATCCACACTTCCTCGAATTCGAGCACGACCTAATTTCACATCAAATCTAATTTCAGCATCCACAACTTCTCGCTTGGATTCATTGTGATAGGTAACAAACTTCTCAAGCATTGTTACCGCGTTCTCTAAATGTGAAGCACTGACCCACCCAGACTCTGGATCTATGAGCTTCCATGAACTCTCTAGATTGGCAATCAAATCTTGCTTAGATGTTCCTGGCTCTTGCACCATCTTGGCAGCAAATGCGTGAATGGCAGAACCTAAAACTTGCGCCGTACTATCACCATCGGTGCCACCATTATTTTGTAGGAACCATTTGACTCCACACTCAACAAATGATTCAGCTCCACTAGGAGACACAACGACTTCTAAATCAGGATCAATGACTGGAGCATCTGTACTCAGTGGCACAGATCCAATCCAATTCGCAGGATCTGCCAAATAGATTCCTTCAGCTGCCATAATCTTTAACAGGGAAGCAGCTTCTTTTGCATGTTCGCCATCTAACTGACTTCGAAGTTCTGCCACTAAGGCAGGGGCCGTAATAGGCCTTGGTATTTCGGTTAACTCCGGCTCTAGCCCTTCATCAATCTTCTTTACTAGAACTTCAACAGATTCAAAGAACGCTGAAGGCTCTTCATCATCTCGCTGCACAGCAGTAACAAATAGTGATTGTTTGGCGCGGGTTAGGGCCACATGAAACAAGCGCTCTTCATCTTGTAATAGACCGCTGGCAGCAATGACATCGAGTTGATCGCGGGCGATATCAGGGTTGCGTTGGCGCTCAACTAAGCGCTCTGCTCCAAGTAGTGAGGAGCGTTGCTTAAGGTTTGGCCAGGCACCTTCTTGTAATCCGGCAATGGCAACTAAATCCCATTCACGTCCCTTGGCGCTGTGAACTGTGAGAATTTCAACGAAATCTGGTCTCACACCTTTTGCCGTAATAACATCGCCAGCAATATCCTCCGTTGCAATCTCAGCAATGAATGCCCCTGGACCAGAGAGTGGGAAGCGCTCTGAATATCTAGCAGCACTTTCAAACAACTGCATCATTGCATCAAGATCACGATCTGCTGCTGCCCCGCGAACTCCAGGACGTAACGCTTGATTGCGCCACGTGCTAGCTAATTTTGCTCCATCACTTGTAGCTGCATTATCCCAAATTGCCCACAGCAATTCATCGGCAGTTGCTTTCTTGTTTCTGGCAACTGCTCGAGCTTTCTCAAGCAGCTCATGCACGCGCACAATCTCAACTGCACCTTCAATAAACAATTCACCAGAATCAAGGGCGGCAATGAGCAACTGAGTTCCCGTGCGATCGTCACCATCTGGGCGAGCTGCAATGAGTGCTCTGCGAATTCGACGTAATGAAATCGAATCTGCCCCACCAAATTCACTCATCAGTAGACGCTCAGCAGTATCAAAGTTAAGTGGTTGTTGTTTAAGTGCAACACGGGCAAGTAGAAGGAAAGGCGCAATTGCGGGATTGCCAGCTAGCGCTTGGAGTTCAGATGCAACTGGAATACCAACTTGTGAAAATCCTCGTCGCAGTGATGATGCTTGTATTCCAGGGCTGCGCAAAATAACTGCCATGTTGCTATATGAAATACCTTCTCGCAGATGCGCACTACGGAATTGATGGGCGATAAAGGCAGCCTCTTCTGCCCCTGATCTAAAGCGGTGGACCTGCACTTGGCCCATATTTTCATTGCCACAGCTGCGTTTGCGCGTAGTCTGCGAGCCTTTCATATTCTTAGCAAAGCTCAAGCCCACATCAAAAATACTTGAAGAATTTCTAAAGCCTGTATTTAAAACAATCTCTTTCACTCGATAAGGATCAAGGGCAGCAGATAAACCATCAGGATCTGCTCCGCGAAAGCGACCAACCGCAGAGTCTGCATCAGCAGCGATGATGACATCATTGCCGGTGAGCATGGCCAGCAGTGCGCGCTGGGCAGGATCAGATTCTTGGAATTCATCAACCATGATTGTCGTAAAGCGCGCACGCAGAGCTGAGAGAACATCTGGGTTGTTGTGAAGATGAATTGCAGCTCGTGAGACTAGTTCAGATGGGTCAATGCGCAGCTTTGCATCAGTTGCACTGATTTCGCGCATCACCATTGAATTTAAATAGCGCTTCCAAAACTTTGCTGCAGCTGACCAATACTTCTCGCTCTCAGATGTTCCAAGCTTTTCTAGATCATCTGGTCCAATACCTCGCTCAGAGGCACGCAAGATTAAATCGCGAAGCTCACGGGCAAAACCATTAGTGGTTAGCGCTGCATGTAAATCTTCAGGCCACTCTTTATAGCCATCTGCAATGTCACCTTGTAAGAGCTCTTTGATATAGCTCTCTTGTTCTGGACCACTGAGCAGAATTGGTTCTGGATCATCCTTTGCTTTCATCTTAATTATTGAAAAAGCAAGTGAGTGAAATGTTCTAGCTAAAGGCTCAAACATAGTTTTTGTTGTGCGAAGTGCGATGGCATCACGTAATTCAGAAGCGCGTTCGCGACCAAAAGTAAGCAGCAAAATAGAATCCGGATTTTGGCCCTCTTGGATGCGAGCAAGTGCTGCTTCAACTAAAACAGTTGTTTTACCTGTGCCGGGTCCACCATGTATAACTAATGGCGATCCGCGATGTGTAACTGCGCTTTGCTGATCAGGGGAAAGCGCAGGTATGGTTCGAGGAGCGCTAGTTGCAACGAAGGAAAAAGGCGCTTTACTCACAGTGACAATTCAACCCTAGAGGGCTGACGAAACTGGGCTTAAGCGTTCAGGTTCGCCTTCTTCTGGCGCGCAGTAGTACGGGCACGCTCGTCACCATCAAGAACAACCTTGCGGATACGAACTACAGCTGGCGTAACTTCAACGCACTCATCTTCACGGCAGAACTCAAGAGCACCTTCCATGTTGAGCTTCTTAGGCGGAATCAAACGCTCTGATTCATCTGTGCCTGAAGCGCGCATGTTTGTCAATTTTTTCTCACGAACACAGTTCACATCCATGTCATCTGAACGAGAGTTCTCGCCAATAACCATACCTTCATAGACTTCATCGCCTGGCTCAACAAATATTGTTCCGCGATCTTGTGTTCCATAGAGTG
Organism: Actinobacteria bacterium IMCC19121; assembly: GCA_002284895.1. Taxonomy (GTDB): domain Bacteria; phylum Actinomycetota; class Actinomycetes; order Nanopelagicales; family Nanopelagicaceae; genus Planktophila. The sequence goes on along the minus strand of CP015605.1, from coordinate 592,466 downwards.
CGTAAGAAGTAACTGTTCCCATACGGTCTGAAACAAGTGAACCTGTTCCACGTGTGCGGATATCGCCATACCAAGGCTCGTAACCATCAAATACGTGGTGCAGTAATCCTGTTCCACGAGTTTCAGTTAAGAACTCTGTTCTAAATCCAATAAGTCCACGAGAAGGAACCTTGTAGTCAAGACGAATCCAACCGGTTCCGTGGTTAACCATTTGTTCCATGCGTCCCTTACGAAGTGCCATCAACTGAGTGAGAACACCTAAATATTCTTCAGGTGCATCAATTGTTAAACGCTCCATCGGTTCATGGATCTTTCCATCAATCTTCTTAATAACTACCTGTGGCTTACCAACAGTTAGTTCAAAACCTTCGCGCTTCATGATTTCAACAAGAACAGCAAGCTGGAGTTCTCCGCGACCTTGAACTTCCCATGTATCTGGACGTTCTGTGTTTAACACGCGCAATGAAACGTTACCTACTAGCTCTGCATCCAGTCGGCCCTTAACTTGGCGTGCTGTAAGCAGTTTTCCACTCTTGCCTGCAAGAGGAGATGTATTGATACCAATTGTCATAGAAATTGATGGTTCATCAACGATGATTAAAGGCAATGCATGTGGATTTTCTAGATCTGCAAGGGTTTCACCCAAAGTAATTGTTTCAATACCTGCCACAGCGATGATGTCACCTGGGTGAGCCTCTAGCGCTGGAACACGATCGAGTGCTTCAGTAATCAAAAGCTCTGAAACCTTCACGCGCTCGGTAGTTCCATCAGTCTTAATCCAAGTAACTGATTGACCCTTTTTAATAACACCTTCGCGCACGCGGCATAGCGCCAAACGCCCAAGGAATGGTGAAGAGTCAAGGTTTGTTACGTGTGCTTGAAGTGGTGCACCTTCGTGATATTCAGGTGCTGGAATTGCAGAGAAGATAGTGTCGAATAAAACATCCAGGTTTTCTTCTTCTGGCATTCCACCATCTGCTGGACGCTTGAGTGATGCACGACCAGCTTTAGCTGATGCATAGACAACTGGGAATTCAATCTGTGATTCTGTTGCATCTAGATCTAAGAACAATTCATATGCTTCATCAACAACTTCAGCAATACGTGAATCGGGACGGTCAACCTTGTTGATTAACAAGATAACTGGCAAGTTCTTCTCTAGCGCTTTGCGCAAAACGAAACGAGTTTGAGGAAGTGGACCTTCTGATGCATCCACTAACAAGATAACGCCATCCACCATTTCAAGTCCACGTTCAACTTCGCCACCAAAATCTGCGTGGCCTGGTGTGTCAATAATGTTAACGATCGTGTCACCGCGCTTAACAGCAGTGTTCTTAGCAAGAATCGTAATTCCCTTTTCGCGCTCTAGATCCATTGAATCCATCATGCGATCTTGGCTATCGTCTTGCTTCTTATAGGCAGCAAAAGCACCTGACTGCCACAACATGGCATCAACGAGAGTTGTTTTACCGTGGTCAACGTGAGCGATGATGGCAACGTTGCGAAGGTTTTCGCGCTTTTTAACAGGCAGGTCTTTAAGATGTGCTTGAGTCTTGGCCACGAAAACTACTTTCCTAAGGAAACCGTTGGTTTCTACTGATCAACAAAACATTACTTGAGGCCAAGTTACCGGCCATCACAGGGGCAATCTTACCTTTAGAGCGTTGATAAGGACTAATTAAGGCCTATTTCAGGCTCTACCAGAGCGATAGTTCAGCACGTCGATTAGCCGCCATTCCTGCGGCTGTTTTATTTGATGCCACAGGATTTGAAGGGCCAAAACCAGAGACCACAAAATCAATTCCTGGAGCTAATTTTGCAAGGTAATCGGCAGTGGATTGAGCACGTGCAACAGAGAGTGCTTGGTTGTCCACACCACCACGTGAATCTGTGAATCCATAGACAACTAAGCGCATGAAGCCTTCTTCGGTAATGTATTTAGCAATCTTATTAAGTTCAGCTTTTTGTGCTGCACTGAGCACAGAAGAATTCGTAGCAAAATTGACTGTTATTGCAGGAATTGGCTTGACTGGTTGATAGATCGGAGTCACTACAGCCTTCAAATTGTCCCCGCCTTTAGCCACAATTTCGACAGGAGTCTTAGGTCCAACTGTTACGGCAGCTGAACATGATGATGCGGTTGTCTGACAAACAATTTGGCCTTTTACTAGAACATCATAACTAGTGGCATTAGGAGATAATTTCCAAGATATGACAGTTTCTTCCAGAGATTTTGGAACAAATACTGGAGTCTTTGGAGCCTCAGGTAATACTGTAACTGGAATTATTACTTCTTTAGTTTGACCATCTTGCTTAACGTTCACAGCCACACTAGTAATTCCGCTAAAACTCTTTTGTGGAGTCACGGAGACGTTTGTACCAGAAACTGATACGCGTGAAATTCCTTCTCCAACTGGGCGCTTTACGTCAGTAATGGTTGCAGGGGTTGGGGTAGGAGTTGGTGTTGGTGTGCTACTTGCTGTTGGTTGTGCAGTGGCAGTTGCTGAAGAAGTTGGAGTTGCACTAGGAGTTGACGTTGGTCGTGGTGAAGCAGTTGGAGTAGCACTTGGTGTTGAGGTTGGTCGGGAAGTTGCACTCGGTGTTGAGGTTGGCTCGGCTGAGGCACTAGGCGTTGATGTTGGTCGGGAAGTTGCACTTGGTGTTGAGGTTGGCTCGGCTGAGGCACTAGGCGTTGATGTTGGTCGGGAAGTTGCACTTGGTGTTGAGGTTGGCTCGGCTGAGGCACTAGGTGTTGATGTTGGTCGTGGAGTTGCACTCGGTGTTGAAGTTGGTCGTGGAGTTGCACTCGGTGTTGAAGTTGGTCGTGGTGAAGCAGTTGGAGTTGCACTAGGAGTTGAAGTTGGGGTGGCTGAGGCACTAGGCGTTGATGTTGGTCGTGGTGAAGAAGATTGAGTTGCACTAGGAGTTGAAGTTGGGGTGGCTGTAGCTGTAAAGGAAGTCGTAGTGGATTTAACTACAGCATTTGAATTCACATTCACGACGGAAGCAACAACTGTTTGTGCACCTGTTGTTATAACGCCCTTTGCCTTTGGATCAATTGTTTGTTTAGGCGTTGGCGTTGGCGTTGGCGTTGGGGTTGGGGTTGGGGTTGGTGTAGGAGTTGTCACTTGACCCAACACAGTAACGGTGACTTTAGCGATAATTGTATTATATTTTGTTTTATTACTTGGGATAAAAATTACTGAGATGACATGGTTGCCTACTGGCAAGATTGTTCCGATTGTGGCTGAATAGATATAGCTACCAGGCACTGAAGCTCTTGCATTTAGTTGACGTGAACTTATCGCTGTTCCAAATTTTATATATTCTGGGTCATACCAAATTAGCTCAGGATCAGTTTTCGCACCTCCAGAAGAATTAGAAGTTGCTGGACTAATCGAGAATGTGCGTGTAATCGAAGCAGCTGCAGAGTAATTACTATTTCCAGCCTGACTTGCAGTAATTGAGCAAGTTCCCTCATCCTCTGCCACTACGGACGAGGATGAAATTACACATATAGCAGTTGAATTAGATGTGAGCGTGACTGTTAGTCCACTTGATGCAGAGAATGTAAGCGCTTGGTTGGCATCTCCCACAGTCATAGCCGATGGCGTTGTAAATGAAATGGTTTGAGTTGCTTGGGTAAAGGTAAATGTCACATTTGAACTTGTAACCGGGTTATAAGCTCCATTGCCTGCCTTTGTTGCAGCTATTAGACAAGTTCCGGTTGTAGTAGATGTAATGGTTGCAGTGGATGATGAGTTGGACAGCGCGCACCCAGTAGCAGTTCCACCTGATGCAATGGCATAAGTAACGGTACCTGGATCAATAGAACCACCGGAAGCGGACAGACTTAAAACTTGAGTGTATGGATAACTCTTTGAAATCGGTGTAACTGATAATACTAATTCACTCTGATTAGCAAGATCGCCAGATAAAATTGAAATTGTATTAACAACATTAGTGGCGACTAAATAATTTCCATTGCCAGCTTGCGATGCAGTGAGTACACAGTTAGTGCCAACAGCTGTTGGGGTTACAGTTACAGGGCTCGTTCCGGTTCCGCTGCAATCACCCGTTGCTGTAATAGTGACTGCAAGGCCTGAATCTGAAGTTGCAGTGGCGGTGAAAGTAGCTCCATAATTCTTATTTCCCGGAGAAGTGAAACTAATTGTCTGACTTATCTGAACAATTTGGTACGAAGCGGTTACATAGCTAATTGTGTAATTGGTCGCACCGCCTCCTGAAATTGTCGCACCAGAAGGCGTAATTGTGTAGGTACCTGCATTTGATGGGGGCGTCGTCGAATTGTATGAACCGGTTCCTGTGAAAGTTTTGACAACTTCTGAAATCGACTCTGAATTTTTGAGTGAGCCACTACTAAATGAAAAAGTTGGATCAGCGGCACCATAATTTTTACTAGCCGCGCTGCTCGTTGCCGTAATTGTGAGTAGCGCAGTAGTTCTTATAATAGTTAAGGTATTAGAAATAGCTTCAAGGTAATTATCATCAGTTGATAAAGTCGCTGTGACCGCACAAGTTCCTGAAGAAGTTAAAGAAGTGAGAGTCCCTGCATCCAATGAGCATCCAGTGCCAACACTGTAAGAAATTGAACCAGTCCCAGAATAAGCGGCTAAAGTAATACTGGTAGTTGCGTAATAGGCAATTGTGGTTGAGCCAGCAGTCAGGGTAATTGCGCGACTTGCCTTATTAATGTCGATTGCATGAGTTACATCAGAAGCTGGTGCATAGGTTCCATCTCCGGCTTGCGAAGCGGTGATGCTGCAGTTTCCAGTACCACCGGCACTAGCAGTTAAAGTAACCGTACTGCCTGAAGTACTTGTTCCAGATCCAGTACAACCACCACCTGAGGTCGAAATAGTGACAGGCAAACCTGAAGGTGAAGCAGTTGCTGAAACGGTGAAAGTAGTTCCGTATGTCTGATTACCTGGGGAATTGAAAGTAATTGTCTGAATTGAAAGAGAAGTAACTGTAAAAGTCTTTGCAATTGACCCTGGATCATAATTTGAAGTACCTGCTGCTGAGGCGGTAACTACACACGACCCAGTTGCGCCAGTTGTCCAACTCAATTGCACAGATCCGCTGGAAAGGGTGCAGCCAAGTGATGTTCCAGCTGTGGTAACTGCGTAAGTAATTGCTCCGAAACCAGTCGCCTCGCTCGACCATGTAACTGGCTGTGCTGAAGTTTGATACGTGGTTGTAGGGCTCCAAAGAACCGACTGTGTTGCTTTTGTAATTGAATACGCAACGGTTGCATAAGTGATTGTGTAATTCGATGCACTTGCACTACCAGCAAATACTGCAGCTGAAGGGGTCAATGTATAAGTTCCTACATTTGACGGTGGTGTAGTGGAGTTGTATGAACCTGTTCCAGTAAAAGTATTAGTAACGGATGAAATAGTCTCTGAATTTTTGAGCCCACTTGAAGTGAAGGAAAACGTTGGATTTGCAGTTCCATACACTTTTGACGAACTTGTTGTTGTAGAAGTGATCGTTAAAGCTGCAGGATTGACTGTGATAGTTGTAGTTTTTGTACCTATCGCTCCGACTATATCCGTTGCGGTAACAGTCATAGAGTAAGTTCCAACAGTAGTTGTTGCCGCAACAGATATAACGCCTCCGCTGCTTATGGTGATTCCACTGACTGCTCCTGAGCCCGAAGTTAAAGCAACTGTCCAAGTTTTAGTTCCCGTTCCTCCCGAAGAAGAAAAGGCAGTAGACGTTGTTGCTGTTCCATAAGTCGTTGATGCACTTGATCCACCAGAAACTGTGACTGCTGCATTAACAGTGACTGTTGTAGTAGAAGAAGTCGAGCTTGTATAAGCATTCACATTATCTGATGTGAAATATGCGGTCACAACATAACTGGCAGCTGATCCAGGAGTCCAATTACAGTTTCCAGCACCCGAACTTAGAGAGGCAACTGTACAGAGAATATTGTTAGATGCATCCTTGAAAACTACTGAGCCTGTTGCGGCACTAGGTGAAATAGTTGTGGAGAGATTTACAACTTTACCCAAAGTAGTTGCAGTTGGCGAAGCAGTTACAGTAGTTGTAGTTGTTGCCGTGACAGTAAAACTGAGCACAGAACCGTAGGTCGTTCCAGTTGAGTTCGTTGCATATGCCTGAAAATAATAAGTTGTGCCATTTGTTAGGCCACCTGTAGTGGCAGTGACTGTCGAGGTACTTAAAGTTGCGGCTGGGCTAGAGGTTGGATTAGAGATACATGTGGTCAAGGCGCTGCCAGTTTAGGCACTTGATGTGGCTAGACAGAAAGAAATAGCTGCACTGGAGCCATTGGCTGTGACAGAGCCATTAAGAGTTGCACCCGAGGAACTAATCGAACTTGCTGAACCTGTAGATACAGAAGGTGCACTTGCTGGAATGAAGCTCTTCACAGAACCGTAATCGTTGCCAGCAGAAACTGTTGTTGCGTAAATTTGATAATAGTAAATAGTTCCTGAAGTGAGACCAGTAACTGCTGAAGTAACTGTGGCTGATGAGTTAGTTGAAGTGGTTGAAGCAGTCGGATTCGAAATACAAGTTAGTGCACCAGAAGCATTCGTTACACCACTTGTGGCTAAGCAGAATAGAATTGAAGTAGTTGCCCCGTTGGCAGTAACAGATCCATTCAAAGTTACTGAAGTGGCTCCAATTGAGGTTGGATCACTTGTCGTTGCAACTGGTGGTCCTGCAGCGATTGTTAAGGTGAAGTTTTTGCTTGCAGTTGCATTAACTGAATCAGTAACTCTAAAGGTGAGTGGAGTTGCCGATGCAGTTGCGGTTGGAGTACCTGAAATAACTCCTGTTGTGGTGTTAAGAGTAAGTCCTGCAGCCAAACTTCCTGACGTCAGAGCCCAAGCACTATATGTACCTGAACCACCGGTTGCCGTGAGAGAAAGGGAATAAGCAACGCCATATGTTCCATTTGCAAGTGAACCAGTCGTGATAGATAAAGTTGCATTTGCAGGTGTAAAACTTAAGGTTGAACCAGTTGTGATACCAATCGAGTTGGTTGCAGAAACTCTAAAATAATAAGTCGAACCGGTGTCTAATCCGCTCAATGGCTTGGTAATTCGAACATTCGAGGTTCCAGATCCAATGGATGTAAGTTCGTCAGAAGTTAGGGGAACAGATGTACACCCAGTTAAATTAGAGGTAGGTCCATAGCAAAAACTTGCGGCCGTCAGTAGATCTGCTCCTGGATTTATGTCTGCATTTAATTGTGCACTAGTGCCCGTGACTCCAGATGCGGCGATAGTACTAACCACAGGAGCAGTGATATACGTGTAAGCATTAACCAATGTGTTAGAAGTGCCTCCGGGGTTAACGATAAAGACATCAACAGGACCGGTAGATCCACTAGCTGGAGTTGAAACAGAGACGTTTACCGCTGTATTTGTGGATGATGTAATGGTTGCGGCTTTACCGCCGAAATACACTTGAGAGGTATTAGCTAAGTTGGTTCCAGCTATAGAAACTGAAGTTCCCCCAGCCGTAGTGCCCTTGGATGGAGTAACTGAGGTTATGTTTGGGCGAATTGCCGAATCAGTATTTTTTGTTAAGTCTACGGCAAGAGTTCCATCATATTTGGGAGTACAAGATCCACTAGTTATTAAAGAATCCACGCAGTCTGCATTTATTGTTGTTACAACATTAGACTGCGAAGTTCCAGCAAAAAGGCCAACTGGTGAAGTGAATACACTGGCTGGAAGAATTGAATTTGCAATTCTCCACTGAAGATAGTATTCGGTTGTAGCTCCAACCGTTACAGCTTGGACTTTGATTTTATCGGTGCCATCATTCGAATTAACTGCCGCGTTGTTCAAGTAGCTTGAAGTTGAAGGGTTATATGCATAGACATATGATGTTTTATTATTTCCACCGCCATTAATGCCAACCCAAACTAAGGGTGTTGTGCCTCTACCAATCGCAACTACATAAAAGTTATTATCTAAACCAGTTCCAGCTCGAGGGTCGCCTTTAAGTCGTAACCTAAAAAAGAAATCACAACCATCACCAGATGAAAACCAATCCATAGGCGATCCAGTTACTGAGGAAATATCGGCGGTGCCGCCAGAAGGGTAAGGCGTAAAATCATTATTAGGATCTGTTAATTCCACACCCGCTGTAGTTCGTATTGCCTGCCAACCAACAGTTGGAAATCCTGTTGCGCAGGCTGCACTTGCACTAGGTGCAACCATTACCTGTAGTGACAATCCCGCAAGGATCTGAGCGAAAATAATTATGAGGGATGTAAAAATCTTGGAAGTTCTGCTTACCTTAAAAGCGTAGGTTTTTTCCCTACGTCGCAGCACCCTGCTTCGTAATCCTGCGGCAATGCCTTCTATCAATTCGGCTTAAATCTCGCTTCGCTCACGGGGGGCTCACGCGTGTGAGTCTGGTTGTAATTCTCCTGCCTCCGTGAAAGGCTTATTAACCCCTACTAGTCACCCTTTGGTCATTATCAGGTCATTTCAAGCAATTGAAGAGTACAAAGGACAAATTTCCATGGAGAGGGAGGTGAGTGCGCACAATGCCCAACAAGAATATTAATTACTTAGCAAAGATTTCAGAGCTAACTGAATACCTGGGTGTAAACAATCCAGATCTCGATGACCTCTGTAAGTTTGTAAAAACGCGGATTTTCGCGCATTTGAATCCCACTGACATGTTTATCTCCCGATTAAATGAAAATGGAAATGTGGTACCTCTTGCTCACTGTGGTTTTGATGAATACATGACTAGCGGCTGGCAGAGTTATTCAATAAACGATGAACTCCCATCAACTGATGCAATTAAAAATAACTCACTGATTTGGATTGCTGATAATGAAGACTGGCGTCGAGATTACCCAAGGCTGGCGCAATTTCCTATTGATGCAGTGATGAAAACTTTTATTACTTGGCCAATCAGTGCGCGTAATTCAAGCATGTGTGTTTTAGGAATTCTCTTACATGAAACTCGCCGACCCACACCAGATGAAGTTTCTTTCTTGGAAGCAGTTGGGTCATTAATTGCACTTCAAATTTCTCGCGAGTCATTAGAAACTAATAAGGTGGCACAAGAGGATGTAATAAAACTCTTAACTAGGCGCCAACGTGAAATTCTGCATGGTATGGCAGATGGACTAACAAACCTGCAAATTGCAAATGACTTAGGGTTTAGTGAATCAACTATTCGTCAAGAGAGCATGCGTATGTATGAAATTCTACAGGTCTCCGGGCGCAAAGAAGCTATTCAAAAGTACAACAAGAGCTCTTTCAGACAATCTGCTTAGTCGTTTTGTGGGAAACCTAAGTTAATTCCACCATGGCTTGGATCTAACCAGCGGCTTGTAACAACTTTGCCGCGAGTAAAGAAATGAACACCTTCAGTGCCATGTGCATGTGAATCACCAAATAATGAGTTCTTCCATCCACCAAATGAGTAATACGCCATTGGCACAGGAATAGGAACGTTGATTCCGACCATTCCTACTTCTACTTCATTCTGGAAACGACGTGCAGCTCCACCATCATTTGTGAAGATTGCTGTGCCATTTCCATATTGATGTGAGTTAACTAAATTCAATGCCTCGTCATAGGTATTAACGCGAAGAATGCTTAGAACTGGACCGAAGATTTCATCGGTATAGACCGACATCTTTGGGCTCACGTTATCGAGCAGAGTAGGCCCAAGGAAGAATCCATCGCCATCAACTTTTAGATCGCGGCCATCAACAACAACAGTTGCACCTTCTTTAGCTCCGGCTTGAATATAAGAAGCAACTTTGTCACGGTGAACTGCTGTCACAAGTGGGCCCATGTCGCTGCCCTTTGTGCCATCGCCTGTAACAATGTTGGCCATACGGGATTTAATACGTGCAACCAATGCATTTCCAATAGGTTCAACAGCAACGATTGCAGAGATTGCCATGCAGCGCTCTCCTGCAGAACCAAAGCCTGCGTTAATGGCAGCATCTGCTGCTAGTTCTAGATCGCTATCTGGAAGAACGATCATGTGGTTTTTAGCCCCGCCCAATGCTTGAACGCGCTTTCCGGCTTTAGTTCCGGTTTCATAGACATAGCGCGCAATAGGAGTTGAACCCACAAATGAAATTGATTTGATTCCTGGGTGAACAAGGAGTGCATCTACAACTTCTTTATCTCCATGAACAATATTGAAAACACCATCTGGCAATCCTGCTTCTTTCCATAACTGCGCCATAAACATTGCAGCAGATGGATCTTTCTCAGAAGGCTTAACAACAACGGTGTTTCCGCAAGCAATTGCCACTGGGAAGAACCACATTGGCACCATTGCTGGGAAGTTAAAGGGAGAGATGATTGCAACTGGGCCAAGTGCTTGGCGGATTGAGTAAACATCTACTCCAGTTGATACTTCCTCTGAAAAACCACCTTTGAGTAGATGTGGAATGCCACAAGCAAACTCAACAACTTCAAGACCACGTGTTACTTCACCTGCAGCATCACTTAATACTTTTCCGTGCTCTGCAGTGATAAGAGCTGCAATCTTTTCTTTATTTTGTGCAACTAACTCACGAAAAGCAAAAAGAACCTGTGCGCGCTTAGTTAGTGAGCTATGGCGCCATTCGGCGAAAGCTGCTGTTGCTGCAGATACGGCTGAATCAACGGTGGCGGCATTTCCAAAGGCCACAGTCCCAGTTACTTTTCCAGTGGCTGGGTTATAGATATCTCCCGTGCGTTCTGGCTTTTTGGTATCGAGGGCGCCGTTGATCCAATGCGTAATCTGAGTCATAGGTGCAATCTACTTGAGGCGTTAAGATGGCGCTACCTACTAGATAAAAGGCTAACTTTCATGAGTGCACCAAAGAGCGATCCAGCAAAGCAAGAGGCCGTAAGTGCTGCTGACCATAAATATGTATTTCACTCATGGTCTGCCCAAGGTGCAATTTCGCCTATGCCAGTTGCAAGTGGTTCAGGATCAAGGTTTTGGGACCATGCAGGCAAAGTTTATTTAGATTTCTCATCACAGCTTGTTTTCACAAACATTGGCCACCAACATCCAAAAGTAGTTAAAGCTATTCAAGATCAAGCCGAAGTTCTAACAACCATTGCACCGCAACATGCCAATGATGCCCGCAATGAAGCAGCCCAGCGAGTTGTTGAATTAGCTGGTGATCACTTTGCAAAGGTTTTCTTTACTAACGGCGGCGCAGATGCGATTGAAAATGCTATTCGCATGGCCCGCTTACACACTCACAAGCACAAAGTGCTCTCTACTTATCGTTCCTATCACGGCAACACAGGTGCTGCTATTAATGCAACTGGAGATCCACGTAGATTCCCTAATGAGTTTGCTTTTGGCCATGTTCACTTCTTTGGTCCCTATCTCTATCGCACTAACTTCTGGGCAACAACTGAAGAAGAAGAGTGCAAGCGTGCTCTAGAGCATCTTGAACAAACAATTATCTTTGAAGGTCCAGGAACAATTGCTGCAATCTTGATTGAATCTGTTCCAGGAACTGCTGGTGTGTTAATGCCACCTAAGGGTTATCTAGAAGGAATCCGTGCGTTGTGCGATAAATACAAGATTCTATGGATTGCAGATGAAGTGATGTCTGGCTTTGGTCGCACAGGTAAGTGGTTTGCATACCAACATGGCGCAGCTGTTCCAGATCTGATTACTTTTGCTAAGGGTGTTACCTCTGGTTATGTCCAACTTGGTGGCGTTGTAATCAGCGATGCAATCGCAAAAACATTTGATGAAAAAGTATTTCCTGGCGGCCTGACATATATGGGTCACCCATTGGCATGTGCAACGGCAGTTGCAACTATCGATGTCATGAAGGAAGAGAAGATGCTAGAAAACGCCACAATGATTGGCGAAACCATCCTTGGTCCTGGCTTAAAAGAGTTAGCTAAGAAGCACAAAGTTATTGGCGATATCCGCGGCGCAGGTGTTTTCTGGGGCGTGGATATGGTCTCTGATCGTGCAACACATGAACCTCTAGCTCCATACGGTGCATCAAGTCCTGCAATGAATGAATTAGTGGCTGCATGTAAGAAGCATGGCTTAATGCCATTTAATAACTTCAACCGCATTCACTTGTGCCCACCATGCAATATTTCAGTTGAAGATGCCAAGCTTGGTCTTGAGATGTTGGATAAGGCTTTGAGCGAAATTGGAAAGTATTACACCGGCAATTAGACGTTGAACCTAAATTCAACAACATCTCCATCTGCCATTACGTAATCTTTGCCTTCCATGCGCACTTTTCCTTTAGAGCGCGCTTCGGCAACTGATCCCGCTTCCATCAAATCAGCAAATGAAACAATCTCAGCCTTAATAAAGCCCTTTTGGAAATCTGTGTGAATAACACCTGCAGCAACTGGTGCGGTGTCACCTTTATGAATTGTCCATGCACGAACCTCTTTTGGACCTGCAGTTAAGTAAGTTTGCAAACCCAGAGTTCTAAAACCAACGTGGGCCAAAGTTGCTAGCCCAGGCTCTTCTAAACCAATTGATTGCAACAGCTCGAGTGCATCTTCATCACTGAGTTCTGCTAACTCTGCTTCAGTCTTTGCATCTAAAAAGATTGCCTCTGCTGGTGAAACTAACTCTTGGAGCTTCTTACGAAGCTCTCCGTCATTTAATTCCGCAGCATCGACGTTGAAAACATATAAAAATGGCTTCGCAGTAAGTAGGTGAAGCTCAGCTAGATCTTCTCGGTTAATAGAACTTTGTGAAAGAGGGCGACCAGATTGCAACCATTCATTTGCAGCCTTTGCTGCCTCAAGTGCTGGTGCTTTCTCTTTAGCAACACGTACTTCTTTTTCAAGACGAGGGATTGCCTTTTCAATTGTTTGCAGGTCAGCCAGGGCTAACTCAGTATTAATGGTTTCAATATCACTGGCTGGATCAATACGGCCATCAACGTGAACAACATCGCCATCGTTAAATACTCGGATAACTTGGCAGATCGCATCGGTTTCACGGATATTTGCTAGGAACTTATTGCCAAGACCAGCACCTTCTGATGCACCTTTAACAATTCCTGCGATATCAACAAAGGAAAGGGCGGCAGGTAAAAGCTTTTGTGAGCCATAGATAGTTGCCAGCTTTGCCAAGCGATCATCAGGCACACCAACAACTCCAACGTTGGGCTCAATGGTTGCAAAGGGATAGTTAGCAGCTAGGACGTTGTTCTTGGTCAATGCGTTGAAAAGGGTGGATTTACCCACATTTGGCAGACCGACGATTCCGATAGACAGGCTCATAGTGGGTAGAGCCTACGCGGGATTGTCAGTGCAAACTGCCACGATAGGCCAATGCCCGCATACGTAGTAACCCTTCTCATAGGCCTAATGGCCGGTGCCGCTATTGGATATCTAGTTGCACGCCTTAAATCTGCATCCTCTGTTGCAGATCGCGCACTTCTCGATGATTACAAATCTCAGTTAGAAGCAGAGCGCAGCAAAACAGAGTCAGCCGTTAAGTTAAATGCTGAGCTCGTTGCAATGAAAGAGTCAGTTGAAAAACTCTCAACCCAAGCCAATGAGGCAAACCGCATTCGCACAGAGGCTGAAGCAAAGTTAAATACAACTATTCTTGAGATGCGCCGTGCCTCTGAATCCATCTTTGATGAGACAAAAAAGATTGCTGGCGCACTTTCTAACTCTCAAACTCGCGGCAAGTTTGGTGAAGCCCAACTTGAACTCTTACTTCAAGGTGCTGGTCTTCGCGAAGATCATGAATATTTCCGCCAGAAATCAACGACTGATTCAGATTCATCAGGTATTCCAGATATCACTGTGAAGATGCCTGGTGGCAGTCATATCTTTATTGATTCAAAGTTTCCCTTTGATCGCTTCTTAGAAGCATTTGATCCAGCTAATGAGGCAGATCGTGATGAGTTCTTACAAGCCCACACTAAAGATTTGCTCAAGCACATCGAAGCCTTAGCTAAGCGCGGCTATCACAAGTCCCAAGGCTCTCCAGATTTCGTCGTTCTCTTTGTTCCTTTTGAAACTTTGTTATCTGAAGCCCTTCGCCTTGATTCAAATCTGCTTGAAAAGGCTTTTAAAGTAGGTGTAACTGTTGCAACGCCAACTTCCATGATGGCGCTACTTCGCACCATTGGCTATATCTTCACACGCAATAAGTTGGCTGAGAATGCTGATGAGATTCAAAAGGTTGCCAGCACCTTCTTGAAAAATATCACTCTCCTACACACCAAGATTGTGGCAGTTGGTAAAGCGATTTCATCAACATCTAAAGCCTATGAAGATCTAGTTCCAACGGCTGAAAAGACTGTTCTTAGCCCGGCCCGTCGCATCCATAACTTGGGTGTTACTGGCGATAAAGATAAACTGGCTATTGAATACCCAGAGGCACCAGCATCTGTTCGTGAGCTTAAAAGTGATGAACTAGGCGATGATGATTTCATTGATGCAGAAGAGATAACAGATGGAGATAAGTAAATGAGCACAGCAACTAAAATGGCGATTCAAGGTCCTGGACTTAAAAAACAAGGCATCGTCGTGCTGCAGAGCTTCTTTATTGGTTTTTTTACTTTCGTTGAACTCTGGCTGCGCAGCGGTGTTGGAATCCTCACTGGCTCAATGATTCTTCTTTCATTCTATGGCGCACTTCGCTTTGGTCGCCCTGGCACAACCTATGTCTCTGTTGTTACTCCACCCCTAGCTTTTGCCGCCAATGCTCTTTTTTGGATCGTAATCTTTGATGGCTTTAGACCATCACGTGTTGGTATTGATTTCATTGCAGCCCTTGCGAGTGTGGCACCGTTTCTTATTATTGGCACTGCTTATGGCTGGTTTGTTTACTTAAATGCAAAGGCAAAAACTAAGCCTTCAAAAGCCCGTAGAGATTAAATCCCAGCTGCTTTCATATCTTTTCTAAGCTCTGGTGGCAGCGCAAAGAGCAGTGATTCTTCGGTTGCTGTAATAGTTTCAACATCGGTGTAACCATGCTCAGCCAGAGTCTTTAAAACATCAGTCACCAAAATCTCAGGTACTGAAGCACCGCTAGTTAAACCAATAGTTTCAACTCCGTTAAACCAATGATCTTGAATTTCTTCGGCATAGTCGATCAGATGTGAAACTTTTGCGCCATATTCCAGTGCAACTTCGGCTAAGCGCACAGAGTTCGAAGAGTTTTGTGATCCAACAACAATGACAAGGTCGGCTTGAGGAGCAATAGCTTTGATTGCTTCTTGGCGATTTTGTGTGGCATAGCAAATATCATCACTGGGAGGATTTTGAATCTCTGGAAAGCGCTCTTTTAAGATGGCAACGGCGTCCAGAGTCTCATCAACGCTCAGTGTGGTTTGCGATAGCCAGACAAGTTTTTTACCTGGAGTTGGTTGCACGCTTCTAGCACCATCTAGACCATCAACAATTCTGACCTGACCAATGGCTTCACCGGCTGTGCCCTCAACTTCTTCATGGCCGTGGTGACCAATGAGCAAGATTTCAGCATCTTCTGCAGCAAAACGTTTTGCTTCCATATGCACTTTAGTTACTAGTGGACATGTTGCATCAATAGTTTTGAGTGACCTGGCAGCTGCTTGTTCGTGAACGAGTGGTGCAACACCATGGGCTGAGAAAACAACGGTCTTGCCCTCTGGAACTTCATCTGTTTCATCAACAAAGATCGCGCCTTTTGATTCCAAACTGGCAACAACGTGGACGTTGTGAACAATCTGCTTTCTGACATAGACAGGTGCTCCATAGAGCGCCAAGGCTTTTTCGACCGTGATAACAGCGCGGTCAACACCTGCGCAATATCCGCGGGGCGCAGCAAGTAGAACTCTCTTAGCCATGAGGGGAGTCTATTAGGCTGGGCACATGTTCGAAACTTCAAGTGAATCCCCCGCGCCTGTGCGGGTGGTTACTGAAGCAATCAAAGAATATGTAGATCGCCTTGGCCCTATCTGGGTGGAAGGTGAAATCTCAGAACTCAATGAACGCAGCGGCATGATGGCTTTTATTCGCCTGCGCGATCCCAGCGTTGATATGTCCCTATCGGTCATGTGTCACAAATCAGTTATTGCAGCTATTCAACCGCTGCCAGCTAATGCGCGAGTAGTGATGTATGCAAAGCCATCGTGGTACACAAAAAACGGCTCCCTTACTTTATCTGCCCGTGAAATCCGCCAAGTAGGTGTCGGTGAATTACTTGCCCGCCTTGAAGCGCTAAAAACTCTGCTTGCATCGCAAGGTCTCTTTGATTCAGATCGAAAAGTTAGTTTGCCACTGCTGCCAAAAAAGATTGGCCTTATCTGCGGTCGCAATACCGATGCTGAAAAAGATGTTGTTGAAAACGTTAAGCGCCGCTGGCCTAGTGTGGAATTTGAAATCCGTGAAGTCACTGTGCAGGGCGCTGCAGCAGTATCTGAAGTATCAGAGGCGCTGCGCGAACTAGAGGCAAATAAAGATGTTGAAGTCATCATCATTACTAGAGGCGGCGGATCCTTTGAAGATCTACTGCCCTTTAGCGATGAGTCATTAGTGCGACTTGCAGCATCCTGTTTAACTCCGATTGTCAGCGCCATTGGTCACGAGAAGGATTCACCGCTACTTGATCTCGTTGCAGATTTTCGAGCATCGACTCCCACCGATGCAGCAAAGCGCGTAGTGCCAGATATTGCCGAAGAGATAGAGATGATTTCAAAGCTCACCGATAGAGCTCGTCGCACTTTGCTGGCTCGCATTGAAATGGAATCCACCCGCATTAAATCCTTCAAAGATCGCCCAGTGATGAAAGATCCTCACGTGATCATCACCTCTCGTGCTGAAATCATTGTGGCGCTTAAAGATCGTGCCCATCGCTCTTTTGCTGGCCATGTGAAGTTAGCCAAAGAAGAGTTAGTGCAAATCAAGGCCCGTGTTCGAGCTCTATCACCGCAGGCAACCTTGGATCGTGGTTACTCAGTAGTTCAGTTAGCTAATGGTGATATTGCCCGAGATGCAACGAAGTTAAAAACAGGCGATGTATTGCGCTTGCGCCTTGCAAAGGGCGAGACCAATGCCACAGTGACGCCGAATAATACAAAGGAGTAGATTTAGCCCATGAGTGAAAAGAAGATTTCTTACGAGGCTGCCCGAGATGAGTTAGCTGACGTTGTTGAATCCCTCGAAGATGGCAGTGCCACTTTGGAAGAATCACTCAAGCTCTGGGAGCGCGGTGAAGAGCTAGCCAAGATCTGTCAGGAATGGCTAGATGGCGCCAAGAAGAAGTTAGATTCTGCAAAGCCGGCGGCGAAGTAAAAAACAATGTCGCCTACTTTTTCCTACTCACAACTTCTCCCCCTTGGAAAAGATGAGACGAAATACCGTCTTGTTAGCAAAGAGGGCGTGAAGGTTGTAAAGCTAGGTGATAGGCAGTTTCTAGAAGTTTCACCAGAAGCACTTTCAAAGCTAACGGCTGAGGCAATCCACGATATTTCGCATTACTTGCGCCCAGATCATTTGCAGCAGTTGGCAAATATCATCAAGGATCCAGAGGCCTCACCTAATGATCGCTTTGTTGCAACCGACCTTTTAAAAAATGCCAACATCTCTGCCGGTGGAATCTTGCCGATGTGCCAAGACACTGGCACCGCCCTTGTCATGGCTAAAAAAGGCCAACACGTATTAACCACATCTAATGATGAAGTAGCTATCTCACAAGGTATTTATGATGCCTATACGAATTTGAATCTGCGCTATTCGCAGATGGCACCGCTCACAACCTGGGAAGAGAAAAACACTGGCAATAACCTGCCAGCCCAGATTGAAATCTATGCCGACAGCGATCACGCCGATGAATACAACTTCTTATTCATCGCCAAAGGTGGCGGAAGTGCTAATAAGTCTTTCCTCTATCAAGAGACTAAAGCAATTCTCAATCCCAAGTCCTTCATGGCCTGGCTAGATGAAAAGCTGCGCTCTATTGGAACGGCAGCTTGTCCTCCTTATCACTTAGCAATTGTCATCGGTGGAACGAGTGCCGAGCACACAGTTAAAACTGCCAAGCTAGCTAGTACTAAGTATTTGGATTCCCTTCCTACAAAAGGTGATGCCACAACTGGTCATGGTTTCCGCGACCTTGAGTTAGAGAAACAAGTACTAGAGCTGACAAGAACACTTGGAATCGGCGCCCAATTTGGTGGCAAGTATTTCTGCCACGATGTTCGAGTTGTGAGATTGCCAAGACATGGTGCATCTCTTCCTATCGCCATTGCGGTGTCCTGTTCAGCCGATCGCCAGGCCAAGGCCAAGATCACTAAAGAGGGCATATTCCTTGAGCAATTAGAGCAAGATCCAGCCCACTTCTTGCCTGAAACAACTGATGAGCATTTACACGATGATGTTGTGGCCATTGATTTAAATCAGCCAATGGAGGCCATTAGGGCCCAGCTTTCTCAATACCCTGTAAAGACTCGACTGTCATTGACTGGCACATTGGTCGTTGCTCGCGATTTAGCTCATGCAAAGATTAAAGAGGCGATGGATGCTGGTGCTCCAATGCCAGAATATTTAAAGAAATACGCCGTGTATTACGCAGGTCCTGCAAAGACTCCTGCCGGTTATGCCTCTGGTTCTTTTGGTCCAACAACTGCAGGTCGTATGGATTCCTACGTTGAGTATTTCCAATCCAAGGGCGGCTCACATGTGATGCTGGCAAAAGGAAATAGATCAAAGGCTGTGACTGATGCCTGCAAAACCCATGGTGGTTTCTATTTAGGATCCATTGGTGGTCCTGCCGCCAGATTGGCACAGGACTGTATTAAGAAAGTCGAAGTCCTAGATTATGAAGAGCTAGGAATGGAAGCGGTCTGGAAAATCGATGTTGTGGATTTCCCAGCATTTATTGTGGTGGACGATAAAGGAAATGATTTCTTTGCCGAAACCTCAAAGCCACTAACTATTGGAACGAAACCTTAAAAGCTTTTAGTAGTAACGATGTGATTTCCACTTAGCCCATGCTTTGCATGGAGTGTCATAGCGCATGGTGATGTAGCGAATTCCCCAGCGAATCTGTGTGACTGGGTTTGTGCGCCAATCTGTTCCCACCACACTCATCTTCTCAGCTGGAAGAGCTTGAGCAATCCCATGTGCGCCGGAGCGGTAGTTGTGAGCCTTGTAGTTCCAGTGGCTCTCTTTTGTCCAAAGTGAGTTCAAGCATGAGAACTGAGAATCATCAAAGCCATACTCTTGGGTCAAAATCGCCTGAGCAACTTTTTTAGCACCTATTGCGGTGCGAGCCATTTCAACTGAAGCGCTAATGGCAGAGACCAACGCTAAATCTGAGGAGAACATGGCACCGACTGGTGTGGAGGCTAAATTGATGGAGCCATATAGGGCTGCAGCGCTATCGATGGGATTTACGGCCGCTGCCAAAATTGTGGCATCGCCTTCAATTTCAACGGCAGAGGTCATTGGAAATTCCAGACCATAAGCACTTGGCAGGGCCGAGGATAAAAAGAGCATGGAGGCAACGATGCTCCAGATCGCAATACTCTTGCGCTTGATCGTCATAGCTCTACTCCTTTTCTCTCACCCGCATCACCTGACCGCAAGCCATCAGCCTCGATGTGAGGCTTCATAACTAACGGGGAATGGCTTTAGAGTGGCGCCTAGGACTGACATCGGCAAATCTAACTAGGCCTAAGTCGCAGATTCACAGAGAAGGTGAAGCTGTGGATGGGGTAAAACCGCAGGTCACTTAGGGGAATGTCCGAATTGCCCTAAATGTGACTGTGACTTTCTTTTAGCCCGGTAATGGACCTTCCAGCATCTCGGTCACAAGGGCTGCAATCGGCGAGCGCTCGCTTCGAGTCAAGGTCACGTGGGCAAAGAGGGGGTGTCCCTTCAAAGTTTCAACAACTGCGACCACACCATCATGGCGACCGACTCGAAGGTTGTCCCTCTGGCCAATGTCATGGGTCAAAACGACTCTGGAGGCGGTGCCGATTCTGGAGAGCACGGTTAAAAGAACTCCGCGCTCCAAAGACTGAGCTTCATCGACGATGACAAAGGAGTCATGAAGGGAACGTCCGCGGATGTGGGTCAGAGGTAGAACCTCAATTAAGCCTCGGTCCACGATCTCATCAATAACTGGCTGGCTAACAAGTGCGCCTAAAGTGTCAAAGACTGCCTGGGCCCAGGGCGACATCTTTTCACCCTCACTTCCTGGCAAGTATCCAAGTTCCTGGCCGCCCACTGGATAGAGGGGCCGGAAGATAACTACCTTTTTATGGATGCGCTTTTCCATCACTGCTTCAAGACCTGCGCACAACGCCAACGCCGACTTACCAGTTCCAGCCCGTCCGCCCATTGAAACAATTCCGATGGAGTCATCTAGAAGTAGGTCGAGCGCAATGCGCTGTTCGGCGCTTCGCCCATGCAAACCAAAAGCTGAGCGGTCTCCCCTAATTAACTGCAGCTGCTTATCGGCCGTTACTCGGGCAAGTGCGCTGCCACGATCTGAGTGCAAAACAACTCCGGTGTGAATCGGAAGGCTATGGGCAGCTTCATGATCGGCCCGATCAGAAGAGTAGAGATCATCGATAACCGATGAGCCAACGGTGAGCTCTTCAATTCCAGTCCAACCGCTATTGGCAACCAGCTCTGCCAAATACTCTTGGGCCTCAACACCCACCGATGATGCTTTAACTCGAAGCGGTAAATCCTTAGTAACTAAAACAACGTTCTTGCCATCTGACATTAAGTTCTTAGCAATGGCCAGGATTCGAGAGTCGTTTGTGCCATCTCGCAAAAAGCCATGGGGCAAGGTGGAAAGGTCGGTGTGGTTGAGTTCCACAGAAAGCGTGCCACCTTCAGGTGTCACAGTCAGCGGCTGATCAAGTCGGCCATGGGTAATGCGAAGATCATCTAAAGCACGCAGGGCTGCGCGGGCAAAGTAGCCCAGTTCTGGGTGATCGCGTTTGGTCTCAAGTTCGCCAATAACAGCGATAGGAATGATTACTTCATGTTCGGCAAATCTGTGCAGGGCACCAGGATCAGCTAATAAAACGCTGGTATCTAAAACAAAAGTCTTTCTAGAGCTTTGACTCTTGGAAGCCAATGGCTGGACTCCTCATTTTTAGTTGTACTCGTGGGGTGGTGCTTTGGATATGTAAAAAGGTAGAACACCTTGAGGCTAACTCTGTGGCAACACGCGCTCTAGAAAAGTTAAATCTTGTTGACGTTTTTGGTGAAAATCTCAACTGCCGAAACGGCGTTGTCGTAGTGAATAGGCACGTAGAGCACGTAAGAAATCCAACCGGCGAAAATCTGGCCAATACGCCTCACAGAAGTAGAACTCAGATAGCGCGCTTTGCCACAAAAGAAATCCTC
This sequence comes from Actinobacteria bacterium IMCC19121, assembly GCA_002284895.1. Lineage (GTDB taxonomy): Bacteria > Actinomycetota > Actinomycetes > Nanopelagicales > Nanopelagicaceae > Planktophila. The sequence continues at coordinate 571,116 of CP015605.1, read as the reverse complement.
CCAGGCGTTGCTCTCCAGATGTTCTAATCAACAGCTCTGGATCTGGTTGGCCTGCGGTGTATAAAAACTTAGAAATATCATCGGCAGTCAACTTCTCTTTAGCTTGATTAAGAGAATGGCCTGACTTTTCTTCTTCGCCAAGATATGACTTCACGGCATCAACAATTTCGCGCCGGCCCCCATAACTAATGGCAACGTTTACTTCAACGCCATCATTTCGGATGGGCTTTAGTCCAGCTAGTTTTTCACTCAGCCATGGAGGCAAGAGATCTAGAGCCCCCACCGCTTTAATATTCCAACGGCCCGTTGCCGCTAACTCATCGACAGTGTCGCCAATAATCTTGAGCAGCTCTTCAATCTCATCCGAGCTTCTTTTGAAGTTATCCGTTGATAGCAACCACAGCGTCACAACCCGAACATCGGCATCATCACACCAACCTAAAAACTCAATAATTTTATTGGCCCCAGCTTTATGGCCATTGGGATCGCTATTGCTGGGATTAGCTTTTGCCCACCGGCGATTGCCGTCGAGAATGACACCAACATGGTGGGGAGTCTTAGTGAAATCTAATGCTCGAACTAAACGCCACTCATAGAGTGGATAGAGCAAAGATTTAATGAGTTTACGAATAAGCGCGAACAACTCGACGTTCTGCAATCAGTGAGGCAACTGGAAGTGTGCCGGCCAAAAGTAGCCAAAGAATCTTGCTTATTGGCCACTTGGCCTTTACGGAAAATTGAAGTGCGGCAATCACATAAACGAAATAGACCCATCCATGAACAAATGGAATCCAGGCAACGGCTGCCTTCCAGTCTGGGTTATTCAATAGATAAGCCACAGGCAGATCTACAAACCACAAAAGCAAGGACATGACGCCGGCCGTAATGGCCATTACTCTAAAACGCGCAAGGCTAGATTTCATGGCTTAACTCTACGGCGATAGAAGGGAAGGTAAAGCACCACCGCTGCCATAAGCCACCAGATCACCACATAGGAGATGTGTTGCCAGTAATAGCCTGGGATGCGAGAGCTTAACTTCTCTGGGCTCAGGCGCTGGCGAAGTAATTGTGAGCCGTTGTGTGATTCAGAAGTTGCCATTACATAGCCATCAAATAAATCTAAATCAGTTAATCCCACAATCACAGAGCTATCCAGGCGCGAAATCGCCCCATCACCATTAATTGAACGATCCTCGGATTGAGATGCACGTAACTGCCCCTGGATATCTATAACCATGGCCTGTGAAATATCTGGGTTAAGCAATCGCTCTGACCACAAACCCTTCACAACCAAAATTCCTTGGTTTGTTCCAATTTGGAGCAAACCCACTTCCCAATCGTTCATCACTTTATTTGCATCAAATTGGTTGGGAGCTCTATAGGTTGCAACGTAGTGACCTGAAACTTCAACCATCCGATTAAAAGCTTCTGGCGCAAGAGGCTGCCTTACAGTGGCAATAGATGTCAGTGGCACGATATTTGTATCAACGTGAGTAGCAGTTACCAAACTTTCTTTTAACGCTTTAGCTCTATCTAACTGCCACAGGCCAAGTGAGAAAAAGATGACTACAACAAGCAGGACTGCTAAGCCTTGAGCTATTTTGGATAAAAGTGAGTTACTGGTCTGCGCCGTCATCGCTTCGATCAACACCCATAAAGCGCTTATAGAAACTGCGCATCAAGAAAACTACAGCGATAATCAAAATAGCAATGGTAAGAGAACCTGCGGCACCCACCTCATAGTTTTTTTGCATGGCATAATCATTGCATGCAATCAGGCCCCGAGTTCTCCTACGAGGATCGCTATGGCGTGCGCCCAACCAAGGGCTGGGTGGCCCCGGCCATAGTTATCGCTGTTATTGGAATGAGCTGGCTGGTGTGGGTAGGACTTCACCATTCAAACCCCAATATTCGAGCCTCTGTTATTTCATTTACTGCCACAACAGATCGTGAAATGTCGATTAGATATGAAGTAGTCAGAAAAGATAAAAATCAGGTTTTAACGTGCACCTTGGTTGCCAGAGATTACGATAAAACTGTCGTAGGACAGATTGAAGATGAAATCGGGCCAGGCCGCACAGTGGTGCAGAAAAACACTGATATTCCTACGCGTAGCCAAGGCGTTAATGCTGATGTGGTTGCCTGTCGCATTAAATAAGTTGTAGGAGCTACACCCACCTAGTACCTTTACGCCTTATGAGCGCACAAACATGGTTAACGCAGGAAGCTGCAGATCGTTTGCGCGCCGAATTAGAAAACTTAGAACAGCATGGCCGCAAAGATGTCACAGCAAAGATTGAAGCTGCGCGAGCTGAAGGTGACTTAAAAGAAAACGGTGGTTACCACGCAGCCCGCGATGAGCAGGGCAAGATGGAAGCGCGCATCCGCCAGCTCAAGCAGATGTTAGAAAATGCTCACATTGGAACTCCACCAGCTGCTGCCGATGGCAAAGTTGGCGCAGGCATGGTTGTCACTGCAGAAATTGCTGGAGATGAAATGAAGTTCCTTTTGGGTTCACGTGAAATTGCATCAGGAGATCTCGATGTCTATAGCGAGAAATCACCACTTGGTGCTGCAGTGATGGGCGCAGAGATCGGTGCGAGCGTTTCATACACCGCACCTAATGGGCGTGAGATTAAGGTAGTAATTAAAGCTGCCGAGTTTTATTCTTAATTAGAAGTATTTTTATACTTTCTAATACTCAGTGGGATAAATACCACCATTAGCAAAACCATATAGAGCAATGATGTCTCCAATGGATGCTGGCTAGGCCAAGAGCTAGCTGTTGCCCCAAACTCATTTTTTAGACCAAAGAGCTGACGGCACGCAGCCACCATTGTTGAAACTGGGTTCCATTCAGCAAAGTACTGCAGCGCTTTTGGCATTCCAGTAGTTGGTGCAAAGGCATTTGAAAGAAAAGTTAGCGGGAAAGTAACTAAGAAACCCACACTCTGCACAGTTCGTGCCTCTTTAACGGCTAAGCCAACATAGATACCAATCCATGAGAGGGCATAACCAAACATAAATAAGAATAAGAAAGCTAAAGCGATTGAAAGTGAGCCTGATGTTGGACGCCAACCAACGGCATATCCAGCAGCTGCCATAACAGTTAAGACAAGAATGTTAAGAAGTGCATCACCAAAGGTGCGACCAATGACAACTGCGCCTCTTGAAATTGGCAAAGATCTAAAGCGATCGATGAGGCCCTTCTTCATATCTTCAGCTAAGCCAACTGCAGTTGCCGCCAAAGTAAATGCCACAGTCTGAACGAAGATTCCAGGCATAAGAAGTTGAACATATCCCCCTGGCTGGCCAGTAGAAATTGAGCCGCCAAATACAAAACGGAAAAGAAGCACAAACATCACTGGCTGAATAGTTGAGAAAACTAGAACTTCAGGGATTCGAGCAAGCTGGAGCAGTTGGCGCTTAGTAATTGTCATGACATCACTAATGACATATTTCATTTCTTGCCCCCTCTCTTTTTCTTTACCGGCTGGGCAATAACTTCCTCTTCTGCCACATGGCCAGTAAGAGATAAGAACACATCATCGAGTGAAGGGCGCTTGAGTCCAATATCTAGTGGGTGAATCTTTGCTTCATCCAGAGCGCGTAACGCCTCCATAAGAGCAATAGATCCAGTTGTGACTGGTGCTGAAATGGTGCGAATATCAGTATGAATTGCACTTGTGCTGATTCTAGAAACAATCTCTTGGGTTTTATCGATGTCGGCATTTTCAACTGTAATCTCTAAACGCTCTCCACCCACCTGCTTCTTTAAAGCATCTGAAGTTCCACGAGCAATTACTTTTCCGTGATCAATCACAGCAATCTCATCAGCTAATTGATCGGCTTCTTCTAGGTATTGAGTTGTTAGAAGCAGTGTTACGCCACCTTTAACTAACTCTTGAATGACTCCCCACATCTCTTGGCGACCGCGTGGGTCAAGGCCAGTTGTTGGTTCATCGAGGAAGAGAACTTTTGGTTGCACAATTAATGATGCAGCTAAATCTAAACGACGGCGCATTCCACCTGAATAAGTCTTGATTGGACGGCGAGCACTATCAGTGAGTGAAAATCTTTCCAGTAATTCCTCAGCTCGCTTTACAGATGCAGCTTTACCTAAGTGATACAAACGACCAAACATCACTAAGTTATCCCAGCCAGTTAAAGTCTCATCAACTGCTGCATATTGACCTGATAAACCAATTAATTCACGAACTTTGTCAGGATGTTTGATTACATCGATTCCTGCAACAGTTGCAATACCTGAATCTGGTTTTAATAACGTTGCGAGTATTCTCACAGTTGTTGTTTTACCTGCACCATTAGGGCCTAATACGCCTAAAACAGTGCCTTCTTCAACATCAAGAGAGAGATCATCTAAGGCTTTAACCTCGCCATTGCGATAGGTCTTCACTAGATGTTCGGCGATAACTGACTTCACACGGTAACCTTACCTCTATGTCTAAAAACCCTCCAATAAACGCATCAGCAAAGGCCCATACCCACAAGGAAATCATGATCATCCTGGGCGGTCTTATGACTGGAATGCTCCTTGCAGCCCTTGACCAAACAATCGTTTCAACTGCGCTTAAAAACATTGTTGAAGAATTTGATGGTCTCAACCACTACACATGGGTAGTCACCGCATACCTACTGACATCAACGGCATCTACTCCGCTATACGGAAAGATTTCAGATATCTACGGCCGTCGTATTGTCTTCCAGTTCGCAATTGTTACCTTCTTACTAGGTTCACTACTTGCTGGTGCTTCACAAAACATGGAGCAGCTCATTGCAACTCGTGCACTACAGGGCCTTGGCGCCGGTGGATTGATGGCGTTAACTTTCGTGATCATTGGTGACATTGTTCCTCCGCGCGAGCGCGGTAAGTATCAGGGTTATTTTGGCGCGGTCTGGGGCTTGTCTTCGGTTGCCGGTCCACTTCTTGGTGGCTTCTTCTCTGACCACACACAAATTCTTGGTATTACTGGATGGCGTTGGATTTTCTACATCAACCTACCTATTGGAATTGCATCACTGATTATTACTTCAGCTGTTCTACACATCCCTAAGGTCAAGCGCGAGCATTCTATTGACTACTTAGGCGCTGTATTAATGGTTGTCTCTGTCTGTTTAATTCTGCTTTCAGCTTCAATCTATGGACCTCAATATGGTTGGGGTGATAGCCGCACAATCATGTATGCAGTCATTGGTGTAATCCTTGCCGTGCTCTTCCTGATGTGGGAAGGCAAAGCTAAAGAGCCAATTCTGCCTTTGTATCTATTTAAGAATCACACCTTCTCTATTACTTCACTCTTAGGTGCTGTGATTGGCGCAGGCATGTTTGGCGCAATCGTTATGTTGCCACTCTACTTCCAGGTTGTTAAGGGTTACACCGCAACTGAGGCTGGACTTAAATTGATCCCATTGATGCTTGGAATTGTTTCAACATCAATTGTCTCAGGCAAAATGATTTCAAAGCATGGCCACTACAAGCGCTTCCCAATCATGGGAACAGCGATTATGACAGTTGGTATCTTGCTCATGACTCGTTTGCAAATTGATACGCCTTATTGGCAGATCTCAATCTATGCAATCATGGTTGGTGCTGGCCTTGGTCTTTCAATGCAGACCATTGTTATCGCCCTTCAAAATGCAGTTGAATTCAAAGATATGGGCGTTGCAACGAGCTCTAATACTTTCTTCCGCTCACTTGGCTCAGTCTTTGGAACTGCAATCTTTGGAAGTATTTTGACTAACCGCGTTGTGCACTACATGGCAACTGGTTTTGGCGACTTAGCGAAAACTAACCCAAGTGCCCTTGCTGGCTTTGATACAACTAAGTTAGCTGGCCTTACAAACAACACTGCTGTTTTGCAGACGTTCCCTCCAGTAATCAAAGCAACAGCACTTGAGGCATTCGTAAACTCATTCCATGTTGTGTTCTATGCAGCAGCCCCAGTGACTCTATTGGGCTTGCTTCTAGCATTCATGTTGCGTGAGACTCCACTTCGCACCTCTGAGGATTACGCGGCAGCGCGTGAAGATGCAGCAGGAGAATCACTGGGTTAATGCAATCTCCATTTAAGGATCTGCCGCGAGAAGTTTCCATACTTGTCGCGGCATCCTTTTTTGTAGCAGTTGGTTTTGGAATCGTATTACCTGCAATCCCCGTCTTTGCTAAGTCTTTTGGCGTCAATAACGCTGCAATTGGCCTCATGGTCTCTGCTTTTGCAATTACCCGCTTTGCCTCTGGACTCATCTCTGGCACGTTAGTAGATAAATTTGGCGAACGTGCAGTGTTTTCATCTGGCGTATTCATGGTCTCACTCTTCACTTTCCTAGCTGGTCTTTCACAAAGCTATGAACAACTCCTCTTCTTTCGTGCAGCTGGCGGCCTTGGTTCTTCAATGTTTTCTGTGGCTGCTGGTTCAGTGATTATGCGATCTGTTGATGATGCCCATCGTGGCCGGGCTCAATCTGTCTATCAAGGTTCATTTCTTCTAGGTGGTATCGCAGGTCCTGCAATCGGTGGACTACTCTCAGTTATCTCCCTTCGTGCACCTTTCTTTGTTTATTCAGGAATGCTTCTTTGCTCGGGCACTGTCGCTTTCTTTTTCCTCAAGGGCGAGAAAATCGGCAAAGTTGATAAGAGCGTGGACACATCAGATCACACGACTGTGCGCGAAGCGTTAGCGATGAAGCCTTATCGAATTGCACTAGTTCTTGCATTCATTGGTAGTTGGGTTTTCTTTGGACTTCGTGCATCGATTTTGCCGATTTTCGTTACTGAGGAATTAAAATCAACAACCGCAGTTGTTGGTTATGGACTTGCACTCTCAGCAGTTATTCAAGGCGCAATCTTGCTACGCGCTGGCAGATACTCTGATGAGAAGGGGCGCAGGGCTGCATCAATTATTGGTGCACAGGTCGTTTTGCTCGGAGTCTTATTGCTTACATTCTCAGTTCACATATGGATGTATTTATTAGCAATGGCAACCCTTGGTTTTGGTGGCGCTTTTCTTTCAACTTCTCCAGCCAGCATCGTGGGCGATGTTATTAAAGGCAAAGGTGGCAAGGTAATTGCAATCTTCCAGATGGCAGGTGATGCCGGAATGATGGTCGGGCCAATCATTATTGGCGCAGTTTCAGATATCTATTCTTATCGCGCAGCATTTGGCATGTCGGCTGCCATATTTGTTATTGCTCTTGTCTTGGTCTATCAAATACCAGAGACCAGAAATGTCGAAGAGCCCCAGGTTAATAACCTGAGGCCCCTCGATGAAGATCTGTAATTAGTCGTTGCCGCGCAAGATTGAAAGCAGACGCAGAACTTCTAGATATAGCCACACGATTGTGACCATCAAACCAAAAGCAGCTCGCCATGATTCTGATTCTGGAGCTCCGGCATTGATTCCCTTTTGAATCTGATCAAAATCTAGAATCAAGAAGAAGCTTGCAAGAACCATTCCACCTGCAGCCATGATTAAACCAAGACCACCGATGTTATAGATGCTTGCGCCAAAGAATGAACCAACGAAGGAAAGCAGCGCCAGTACTAAGTAACCAATCAATGCAGTCATGAGCACCTTGGTGAACTTAGGTGTCACACGGATGCGTCCGCTCTTATATGCAAAGAGCATTCCTGTGAATGCACAGATAGTTACGATGATTGCTTGGCTAACAATTCCTGAATATGCAGAGTTATATATGTTGCTAATTGTTCCAAGAGCTAAACCTTGAAAAGCTGCATAAGCAATTGCTAGCGCAGGCTTAACGGTTTTGCTAAAGCTGTTGACCATGGCAAGTGCAAAACCACCAAAGACACCGAGCATCATTGCCCCGCCACCAAGGTTAAGTGTCCATGCAACTGCGCCAACAGAAACTAGAACTGCAAATAAAATTCCTGTGCGAGTGACTACATCGTCAATCGTCATGCGACCTGTGCGCATCGATGATGCAGCAGGTGCGTTATAAAGTTCTTCCATCGCTGCTGGGTCTGAGTTAATTGTGCTCGGATCAAATGCAGCGTATCCACGCTGATTAAACGCCCGTCCTAAAACAGGGTTTGAACTGCGCATATCTTTTCTCTCCTTTTGTAGTGCCACCAGAACCTCTGGTGGTTTGCCATGCATAACAAGTTTAAGGCCCAGAAGATTCCCGGGCGATGTGAAGATGGTGCCCCGAGTGGGGGTCGAACCCACACTGGGAGGATTTTAAGTCCTCTGCCTCTGCCATTGGGCTATCGGGGCCACGTGCAAGGGGTAAATCTACCCTGCTTTTCTAAGCGTTCTTTCCAGCTAATGAACGGGCAATTCCATCCAAGATATCTGATTCAGATGCCACGAATTCACTTGCCCCAGTTGCTCTCATGATCTCTGAAAGAACTAATGCACCTGCAGGAATCACATCCACACGACCAGGGTGCATATAACCAAGAGTTAAGCGTTCTTCTCGGGTTTTAGTTAAAAACATCTGCGAAGCTTCATGCACTTGCTGCGCACTGATTCGAGATAAGTGAATTGCATAGCGATCATATTCAGATAAGTTCAATGCAGCCGCTGCGACAGTGGTTGCTGTGCCAGCAACTGCGATCAATGTCTTGGCTTTTGTAATAGGAACAATGCTGGCTGCCTTTGCAATCGCCTCAATAATGTCGGCTCGTGCTGCATCTACTTGTGTTTGTGCTGCAGGATCATTTGCAAAGTGGCGCTCAGTCATTCTCACACAACCTATGTTGACCGACTTTGCAGATTCAACGCTTGTGGTGCCAAAGACAAACTCAGTTGATCCGCCGCCAATATCAACGACAAGAAAAGGACCATCAGATGGATGGAAATCTTGGATTGCTCCAGCAAAAGAAAGTGCTGCTTCCTCATCCCCACTAATTACTTCAGGCTCAATCCCCAAGCGTTCGCGCACTCCATCAACAAATAGGTGACGATTAGTTGCATCGCGTGTGGCACTTGTTGCACAAAAACGTATCTTTTCTACTCCGCGCTTTGCAATCTCTCCAGCAAACTTATCAACGGCGGCTAATGTGCGAGTGATTGCATCTGGGTGGAACTGCCCGGTCTCATCAACGCCTTGACCTAAGCGAACAATCTCCATTGTGCGCAGAACTTCACGAAAGCTCTCACCCTCAATATCTGCAATCAGTAAACGTATTGAGTTAGTGCCGCAATCAATGGCTGCTACTCGCATGGATTGCCTTCCCACCACTTGGGCAGTTTTGCTAGCGCTTCATCGCCTAATGGGTTCACATCTGGACCGGCTGAAAGTGAGTGGGCAATAAGTGAATGCAGGCATTTCACGCGATTTGGCATTCCACCAGCAGATACGTTGTCTACTTCAGGCACATCAATGCCAAGTGCTGATCGCGCTGCAATGTAGTCATCATGGGCTGCGTGATAAGCCCCAGCTAACTCTGCATCGGTTTCTAACCGCTCATTCATCTGACCCATTAAGCCAGTTGTTTCAAGGGTTGAAATTGCTGCAGTTAAACGCGGGCAGGTTGCGTAATAGAAAGTTGGGAAAGGTGTGCCATCGGCAAGGCGCGGTGGTGTTTCAACTACTGCAGGCTTGCCACATGGACAGCGATAAGCAATTGCATGAACATCACGAGGTGTGCGACCTAATTGAATTTCGATGCAATCTAAATCTGCTTGTGATACTTCGCGCAAAGCATTAACCCGCTTCTGTGATGGAGGCGATAAGTCTTGAATACCACGGTTGGCCATCAGTGAGCGAGTTGGCAACTTTTGTACCCTCATCAGTATTTGATGCAGTTCCATTTTCTGTGACTATGTATTGGCGCTCACCGGGTAATACAAAGTGCAAACGCTCACGCGCTTGTGACTTTATGTATTCAGGATCTTGCCATAACAAGAGTTCTTGACGCGCAGCATCTAGCGCTTTGTTATCTGAGGCTAGTTGTGAATTAAGTGCGCTTATTTGTGCTCGCTGGGTGAAGTAGTGCTTCACGGGAGGTGCAATGGCAAGAGCTAATATAAAAAATATTGCCCATAGCGCCAATGCACGCCCCGAGTTACGTCGACGGTTGAAATTTAATTGTCGACGCGCCACAAAATCACTTATGCCTTAAAGCGTGGAAAAGCATCTCGGCCGGCGTAACGTGCGCCTTCCTGCAGCTCTTCTTCAATACGTAGTAGTTGGTTGTACTTAGCAACGCGCTCAGTACGTGCAGGTGCACCGGTCTTAATCTGTCCGCAGTTGAGTGCAACAGCTAGATCAGCAATCGTTGTGTCTTCAGTTTCACCTGAACGATGGCTCATCATTGAGCGGTAGTTAGCACGGTGTGCCATCTCTACTGCATCAATAGTTTCAGTCAGCGTTCCAATCTGATTGACCTTAACAAGTAGAGCATTTGCTGTTCCGCCTGCGATTCCGCGGGCAAGACGCTCTGGATTAGTTACAAATAGGTCATCTCCCACGATTTGAATGCGTGAACCTAGGCTCTTAGTCATATCAGTCCAACCAGCCCAGTCTTCTTCATTGAGAGGATCTTCAATAGAAACGATTGGGTAGGCATCAACGAGTGAGGTGTAATAAGCAATCATCTCTGCAGAAGTCTTTGAGGCACCTTCAAATGTGTACTTACCATTGTCGTGGAACTCAGTTGCAGCAACGTCCATTGCAAGTGCAATCTCTTTGCCTGGCTTAAATCCTGCGATTTCAATTGCCTCAAGAATCAGATCGAGGGCAGCACGGTTGCTCTCAAGGTTAGGAGCAAATCCACCTTCATCACCAACAGATGTTGCAAGACCGCGCTTTTTTAGAACTGCTTTAAGTGCGTGATAAATCTCAGCACCCCAGCGAAGTGACTCGCGAAATGTTGGTGCACCAATTGGCGCAATCATGAACTCTTGAATATCAACGTTGGTATCAGCATGTGCTCCGCCATTGAGGATGTTCATCATTGGCACTGGAAGAACATGTGCATTTGGTCCACCTAAGTAGCGAAAGAGTGAAAGATCTGCAGATTCTGCAGATGCTTTAGCAACTGCTAGTGAAGCACCAAGGATTGCATTGGCACCCATGCGTGATTTGTTCTTAGTTCCATCTAAAGTGATCATTGCATCATCAATTAAGCGCTGATCTTGGGCATCAAAGCCAATAATCTCTGGCGCAATTTCATCATTAACAAATGCGATTGCCTTTTCAACGCCTTTACCAAGATAGCGCTTGCCGCCATCGCGAAGTTCTGCAGCTTCAAATGCACCTGTTGATGCACCGCTTGGAACTGCAGCGCGTGCTTGAGTTCCATCTTCTAATTGGATTTCGACTTCAACCGTTGGATTTCCACGGGAGTCAAGAATTTCACGAGCTCCGAGAGCTTCGATTATTGCCATTGAGTTTCTCCTTCGTCACTTACACATCTTGTGCCGTAGACCTCAACGCTGAAATCGCACAATCTTTTCTGGGCTAATCCTACCGTGCCTCGATAGTGCTCACTTGTTCGCTCAATTTCAACGCTTCTTTGCGCAGGGCGGCCTCAGCATCAATTCCATTGGCATGGGCCCAAGCAATAACGGCCAACAATGCTTGTCCTACTGCGCCTTCATCGGCATCTCCATCAATATCTGCGCTGGTTGGGGTGTGAAGATCAACGTTGTATTTTTCGGCGCGATATAAAAGCTTTTCTACTAAAGGCAGGGCCGGCTGCGACATTGCAATCCCATCAAGGGCTGAGGTGCGGCCCTTTTCTTTCTTTTTTATATCTTCCCAATTTTGCAATACATCTTCTGAAGTTTTTACCTCAACTCCAGCAAAGACATGAGGATGGCGTCTAATTAACTTATCAGTGATGCCTTGAGCTACATCTTCAATTGAAAATGGATCACTTGGATGGTCCTCGGCGATACGAGCATGGAAATAGACCTGCAGTAATACATCACCGAGTTCTTCGCGCATATCAATGCGATCACCACCTGCTACAGCATCAACAAACTCGTAGGACTCTTCTAACAGATATTTAAGAAGTGACTCATGTGTTTGTTCTGCATCCCAAGGACAACCCCCAGGAGATCGCAGTTGGTCCATAACTTCAACTAAGCGTTGAAGCTGTGAACCCTGCGTCATCGACTAAATCTTTACTCTGTTGGAGTGACAGCAGTACCTGCTGCATCAGAGGCAACAACATCGGCCACTGTGCCATCCCACTTGCCGTAACGTGGATTAACAGTCACACCAAGTTCTTTAGCTTTTGCAACAACAAGCTTTTGAATCTGTGCTCCCATGTCAGCCTCAGTCACACCTGCAGCACTGAGTGCTTGGCTAATTTTGTCTGAAAGTGAAATCGCTTCGATGTATTGATCAAAATCTTTTTCAGCAATTCCCGCACCAACAAGTGCGTTTGGAAGTGCTTCTACTCCACCTACCTGATCAATGATGCTTTGGCGGCGTGTATCAATTTCTGCCTTTGAGACTGAAAGTTTGATTTCTTTTCCAACTTCACGAAGAAGGGCTGTTAATAAGTGAAAACGAAGCTGACCACGGTTAAGGGCTTCACCCGTTTCAAGTTGCATCTGTGAAGTGTCAACACCTTGGCGAGAAGCAAGAATTGCATCAATGCTGCTTTGCACTGTGGCTTGTGAAATCTTTGTGCTGCCTAAAGTTGCTGCAGAACCAACTTGGGAACATCCAGTTAGTAGGAGCGTGGTTGCAACGGCAACAAGGGCCAGAATCTTCTTCACTATGAACTCACTTTCGGTGCTTCGCTTAGTTGGTTAACAGCCTCAACGACCCAGGCCAGAAGAGAAGTATCCACTATCTCAGGCTCATTCTGGGACGGATTCCACGCGGGGCCTTTGGCTAATGCAACTAAAACGGTGCGCGTAGCCGGTTTATAGAGTGAACCTGGATACAAACGTGACAGACGTAACTGACGTGACTCAGGCAATGTTAAGGGAGCCAATCGCAGGTATTTTCCTTGAATAACTACTTCAGTTAATTTGGCAATCTTTGCTTGCGCACGAAGTTGGGCAACTCCTAATAAGGCAACTGCTTCCTCAGGTAATTCTCCGAATCGATCAAGTAGTTCAGCGCGAATAGATTCAACATCTGACGGGTTTTTAACATCAGCTAAACGTCGATAGAGATCAAGGCGCAATCTCTCCCCTGGCACATACTCACTAGATAAGTGCGCATTTATAGGAAGTTCGACTTTGCACTCTGAAATCTTTTCTTCGGTTTCAATAATTCCCTGTTTGTAATCTTGCACGGCTTCACCCACCATGCGCATATATAAATCAAAGCCAACATCTGCGATGTGGCCAGATTGTTCTCCGCCCAAGAGATTTCCAGCTCCGCGAATCTCTAAATCTTTAAGTGCAACACGCATTCCAGAACCCAGCTCAGTATTGGCTGCAATAGTTGTTAAACGATCATGAGCTAACTCAGATAGAGGTTGATCTGCTGGATATAAGAAGTAGGCATATGCACGTTCACGGCCACGGCCCACACGACCACGTAGTTGGTGGAGCTGGGATAAACCAAACATGTCAGCGCGTTCAACAATGAGTGTGTTGGCATTTTGAATATCTAAACCACTTTCAACAATGGTTGTACAAACAAGCACATCAAAATCTCGGTTCCAGAAAGCCAAAATCACATCTTCGAGTGCGCCTTCACTCATCTGACCGTGTGCCACACGAATGCGCGCCTCTGGCACTAACTCTTGCAACCTAGATGCTGCGCGATCAATGCTTTCAACGCGATTATGTAAGTAGAAAATCTGACCATCACGTAAGAGCTCACGGTGAATAGCAGCAGTGATTTGTGCTTCTTCTGCTGGGCCCACATAAGTAAGGATTGGGTGGCGCTCTTCAGGTGGAGTAGTAATCGTGGACATTTCACGAATACCAGTCACTGCCATCTCAAGAGTTCTAGGAATAGGTGTAGCCGACATAGCTAATACGTCCACAGTGGTTCGAAGCTTCTTTAAAGATTCTTTCTGCTCCACACCAAAGCGTTGTTCTTCATCCACAATCACTAGTCCTAAATCTTTAAATGCCACATCTTTAGAAAGTATTCGGTGCGTTCCAACAACAACGTCGACAGTTCCTGCGGCAAGGCCATCAATAACCTCTTTGCTCTCTTTAGCGCTATTGAAACGAGACATTCCTGCAACCTTTAATGGAAAGCCTGCATACCGCTCAGCAAAAGTTTTAGTGTGCTGTTGAACTAATAATGTTGTTGGAACCAGAACAGCTACTTGCTTTCCATCCTGCACAGCCTTAAAGGCTGCTCGAATTGCAATCTCAGTCTTTCCATAACCCACATCACCACAGATGATGCGATCCATGGGATATGGACGCTCCATATCGGCCTTGACATCATTAATAGTTGATAGCTGATCAGGGGTTTCAATATATGAAAAAGAATCTTCTAACTCGCGCTGCCATGGAGTATCAGGTGAAAAAGCAAAGCCCGGAGAGCTAGTGCGTGCTGCATATAAGCGAATGAGTTCGCCTGCAATTTGGCGGACAGCTTTGCGTGCACGTCCCTTAGCTTTTTGCCACTCCCCACTACCAATGCGGTGCACAGTAGGTGTTTCACCACCCACATATTTACTCACTTGCTCAAGTGCATCCGTTGGAACAAATATGCGATCCCCCGGTTGACCGCGCTTAGCAGGTGCATACTCAATAATTAAATATTCGCGAGTTACTCCTGCAACTGTGCGTTCAAGTAATTCAACATAACGGCCAATGCCATGTTGTTCATGCACAACAAAATCCCCGGCCCGAAGCTCTAGTGGATCAATTGCCTGCTTGCGCTTTGTAGGCATGCGCTCTGAATCTTTAACACTTCCCTTACTGCCAGTTAAATCTCGCTCAGTCATGAAAAGGATTTGATATTCTGTGCTCTCAAAACCATGAGCGATGATTGAAGTAGTTAAGTGAATAGCACCTTTTGTAGGAGTAGCTAGTAACTTCTCATTTATCTGCACTGGCAAATCTGCAGATCTAAATATGCCTGCATATCTCTCAAGCATTCCGTGACCATGAGTTGCAAAGACCACCGTGAAATGTGATTCCACTGCGCTTCGCAGTTGTTCAATAGTGCGTTCAATATCCCCGCGCATTGGATCTATTGCGTTGTAATCCAAGAACTCTGTGTCATCAGCTAGATCGCTACCAAATGGTGAGAGAGAACCCGTGGCCACCTTGTGCTCACTAATTTCTGCACTTAACTCTTCCCACGACATATATGTTCCAGAACCATCATGAATAGGTGCTACCGCTCCATGTGCTGCATTACTCCAGGAAGCGTTAAGAAACTCTTCATTGGTTGCCAGCAAATCGGCAGCTCTTGATTTAATCCGCTCTTGATCAATAAAGATAATGTGAGTATTTGCTGGCATTCTAGAAATAATCGTTTCAGTCTCATCGATAAGCAAGGGAATGAGTGATTCCATGCCTTCAAAACTCATGCCTTCACTAATCTTTTCTAGAAGCTCTGCAGCTGCCGGCAAGGAATCCTTAAGTTCTAGCGCCCGATGTCGAATCTCTTTCGTGATGAGAAGTTCCCGGCAAGGATAAATCTGTATGGCACCAACAACAGGTTTAAAGGTGCGCTGATCAGCAACTTCAAAGAAGCTCATATCTTCAATCTCATCACCAAAGAAATCGATACGGATTGGATAATCTGCCAGCGGTAAGAACAAATCAACAATGCCACCACGCACAGCGAACTCGCCTCTGCGCTCGACTAAATCTGTACGGGTATAAGCAAGTGTTGAAAGGTGTCGAACAAGTTCATCTAAAGATTGTTCTTTGCCGATTTCCAAAGCAAGTAGTGCATCTTTACCCAGGGTTGCAATGATGCGATGGATGGCACCGCGAACAGGTGTAACAACAATTGGAAATACAGATTGTTTCTTCTTTAACTCATAAAGTGTTTGAATTCTCTTTGCAACGGTGTCACTTCGAGGACTCAAACGCTCATGCGGAAGGGTTTCCCAAGCTGGAAATTCGAGAACATTGTTGTGTAGTTCGCACAGTTCATTGACTAGATCTTCACTACTGCGACTTGAACTTGTAACAACAAGTAAGGGGTGATCTGCAGCGCGAGCTGCCAGAAGAAATGGATACAGCGGTGAAGGTGCCACGATATGAGATGCACCTTGCTGCGTTGGTAGCGATGAAATTAAGCCTCGCACAAGTACACCTCCCTATAAACGCCGTTAGGCCCCGTTCCCAAAAGGGAGGGGGCTAATGGATTCATTCTAATTTGTTCGCACCACCTACGGCGACCTGAGAGGATTACCCAATGAAATCCAGCGGACCTGGCGGTGCAGTAGCAGCAGATGATGCTGCTTTGCGTAGCGATGTCCGCAAACTCGGCGATTTACTGGGCCAGACCTTGGTGCGACAAGAAGGTCCAGAGCTTTTAGCTCTTGTAGAAAAGGTGCGCAAATCTGTTCGTGAAGGTGAAGGCGAAGATCTACTTGCATCCTTATCTGTTGAAGATTCAGTGCAGTTGGTGCGCGCTTTTAGTACATATTTCAACTTAGCAAACATCGCAGAACAAGTTCACCGTGCCCGTGTATTAGCTGATGCGCGTGCAGGCGGGGGATCATGGTTAGCACGTGCTGTAGATAAAATTGAAGCAGCATTAAAAGCACAAACCCCTGGTCATGAATTAACTGTTGAGGAAATTTCTCAGTGGATCAATGAAATGTCAGTTCGCCCGGTCTTCACCGCCCACCCAACTGAAGCCGCTCGTCGATCAGTGTTAAGCAAAATGGGACAGGTTGCAGATTTGCTAGAAGATTCTCGCAATCCTTCTCAGGCAGATCGATTAGCTGAAACTATTGATTTGCTCTGGCAAACCGATGAACTTCGAGTTGGTCAGCCAGAGCCTCTTGATGAAGCAATGAACGCCTTGTATTACTTGGACGATTTGTTCCGCCAAACAGTTCCTGAAGTTCTCAATGATTTTGCGCGCGAAATGAAGCGCATTAATGTTCTCGTTCCCGTGACAGCACGTCCACTTTCATTTGGTAGTTGGATTGGTGGGGACCGAGATGGCAATCCCAATGTGAGCGCGCAAGTCACAACTGATGCCATGGTCTTACAAGTTTCTCATGCAATTCGCGTCACCATTGATGCGATGAACTCGCTGCGTCAACTGCTTTCAATCTCAACCCGCATTATTGGTGCCACACCAGAGCTAAGCGCATCAGTTGAATCTGATTTAAAGCACATCCGAGAATTTGAACCACGCTTCTTGCGCTTAAATGCCCAAGAGCCTTATCGCCTAAAGGCCACAGCAATTGTGCACCGCCTAGCTTTCACGCGAGATCGTCATGCAAAAGGTGCTGCACATGTTCCACATCGCGACTATGCAGATACAGATGAACTTCTCAAAGATTTAATGCTCATGCGCGATTCACTTTTTGCCCATAAAGGTGAACTTATTGCTACAGGCCTACTTGAGCGCACAATCCGCACCGTTGCAGCCTTTGGAATTACCCATGCAACTATGGATGTTCGCGAGCACTCAGATGCTCATCACCACGTTTTAGCACAGGTAATTGATAGCCCTTCCTATATTGAGAAATCACATGATGAAAAGTTCGAAATTCTCACAGGCTTATTAGCAGCAGATACCAATCTCACTATCACTGGTCTAGATACCAATGGTCAAAAAACAATTGATACTTTCTTTGCAATCGCAGATCTCATTGATCGCTTTGGCTCTCAGGCAATAGAGACATACATCGTCTCGATGACGAAGGGCGCTGATGACTTAATTGCAGCCGTTGTTCTTGCCCAGCAGGCCGGTCTTGTTAATTTAAAGAATAAGAAAGCCCGTATCGGTTTTGCACCATTGTTAGAAACTGTTGCAGAACTTCGAGCAGCTGGTGAGATTCTTGAAAAGCTTTTAAGTAATCCCGCCTATCGCTCACTTGTGACACTACGCGGAGATGTTCAAGAAGTGATGCTGGGTTATTCAGATTCGAATAAAGATGCAGGCATTGCAACGAGCCAGTGGGAAATCCACCGGGCACAACGCTCTTTGCGAGATATTGCAATGAAGCATGGAGTAAAACTGCGTTTATTCCATGGTCGCGGCGGTTCTGTTGGCCGTGGTGGCGGACCAACATATGAAGCCTTGGTTGCACTTCCTTGGGGTTCAGTTGATGGTCAAATCAAGATGACTGAACAGGGTGAAGTAATTAGCGATAAGTATTCATTAGCTTCCCTTGCCCGTGAAAACGTTGAATTAACTCTGGCAGCTTCATTAGAAGCAACTGTTCTCAATCGAGGACCACGCCAGTCAGTAACAGATTTAAATAGCTGGAATGAGTGCATGCAGTTAGTTAGCGATAGTTCATTTACTGCTTATCGCGCACTTGTTGATCATCCAGATCTACCCGCTTATTTCTATGCATCCACTCCAGTGGAACAGTTAGGAAATCTCTTCCTGGGCTCACGTCCATCGCGTCGACCTGATGCAAGCAGTGGCCTTGGTTCACTACGCGCTATTCCATGGGTCTTTGGCTGGACACAATCACGCCAGATTGTTCCTGGTTGGTTTGGTGTGGGATCTGGATTAAAGGCAGCACGCGAGGCAGGTAAAACAGATGTTTTGCAAAAGATGCTTGGTGATTGGCACTTCTTCCATACTTTCATCAGCAATGTTGAAATGACATTAGCTAAAACAGATTTAACCCTGGCTCGCCGCTATGTTGAAACTCTGGTTCCTAAAGAACTTCACCACTTCCTCGATCAGATCCAGGCTGAGTTTGATTTAACTGTAGAGGAAATCCTCAAATTAACAAATAAGAAATCTTTGCTAGGAGATCAAGAGATATTGGCTAGAACTTTGCAAGTTCGAGATGCGTATCTTTCCCCAATTCACTTACTACAAATCAACTTACTTAAGCGCGTGCGCGATGCTGGAGATGCAGCTGATCCACTATTGCGCAGAGCGCTATTGCTCACCATTAATGGCGTGGCTGCAGGACTACGAAATACAGGTTGATCAAGAGTTATAACGCGTTTGTGTTCGCTCTAGTCCTTCGTTAATCAAAGACTCAACAACATCTGCTCCACGAACAATAAATTCGCCTAAATCTTTTTGTTCTATTTTTGAAAAAGCTTTCAATACAAAATCACCTGGATCTTGTTCACCCATTGGGCGACCTATACCTAATCTCACACGGTAATACTCTGCCGTTCCAAAAGCTGAAGTCATTGATTTAAGACCGTTGTGGCCATTATCCCCGCCGGCGATTTTGGTGCGGATTGCTGCAAACGGAATATCGAGTTCATCATGCAGGGCAATAATTTTTTGTGGTTCCACAGAATAAAAGTTTGCAAGGGCTTTAATTGGCCCACCAGTCTCATTCATAAATGATTGTGATTTCGCCACAATAACTGGATGTGCATCAACACCAACACCTAACTTAAAGGCTGCGATGTGTGTGCGGGATTTGTGTGAAGATAATTTAACGTTGTGGCGTCGAACTAATTCATCGATCACCATCTGACCCACGTTGTGACGGGTGGCAGCGTATTTATCGCCGGGATTGCCCAGGCCCACTACCAACCACGTCATAACGGTAAGCGTAAGGGTTAAGCGTCCTTCTTTTCTGCATCTTCTGCAGGTGCTGCCGCATCAGTTGCTGCAGCCGCTGGAGCAGCTACTTCTTCAACTGCTGTGGACTTCTCAGACAAGTGAACAACGATTGTCTTTGGATCAGATTCAAGTTCAACGCCTGCTGGAAGCTTCACATCTGATGCATAACGAGATTCACCTGAGTGCATTCCATCAATATCAACTTCTAGGAAGCTTGGGATCGCAGTTGCTTCAACACGAACTTCGATTGAGTTGTGAACATGCTCAAGGATTCCATCACGATCGTGCTCACCAATAGCGTGAACAGGAACTGCAACAACAACCTTCTCACCGCGACGAACTAGAACTAGATCGACGTGCTCAAGGATTTGCTTAAGTGGGTGACGAACAATTGCCTTTGGAAGAGTGAGTTCAGTCTTGCCATCAATAACGATGTCTAACAAAACGTTTGACTGCTTCAGAGCAACGCCAAGTTCGCGTGCTGGAAGTGTGATGTGTTGTGGCTTTTCACCGTGACCGTAGATGACGGCAGGAACCAAACCATCGCGACGTGCACGACGTGATGCGCCCTTACCAAATTCGGTACGACGTACGCCGTTGATGCTGATTTCTGCCATTTTAAATCTCCTCTAGATAACTTCGGTGTCTGCACAAAGTTCCGATGAGGAGTTAAGTCCTTAAGCCGTCGATTACGGAAGTAAATTCTTACCCTCGCCGGAACATTGCCAACAATATCTTCGAGGGGCTATGCGAAGCAAATCCCCGCTTAGGAATGCCCGTCAAAGAGGGAGGTGACCGATCCATCTTCAAAGACCTCGCGAATGGCACGGGCAAGAAGTGGAGCAATCGATAGGACGGTAAGTCCATCAAACTTTTGATCCTCTGAAATTGGCAGAGTATTTGTAACAACAACTTCTGAGGCTCGAGAGGATCGTAGGCGCTCAACTGCTGGACCTGAGAAGACGGCATGTGTTGCAGCGATGATCACATCTGCTGCTCCTGCATCAAAGAGAGCTTCAACGGCTTTAGTGATTGTGCCCGCAGTGTCGATCATGTCATCGATAACTACGCAGGTCTGTCCTTGAACATCACCAACCACGCGTCCAGTTGTTGATTCATTTGGGATGCGTGGATCGCGGGTCTTGTGAATGAATGCGATTGGGCAACCACCGAGTAGATCTGACCAACGCTCTGCAACACGTACTCGACCAGAGTCTGGAGAGACGATTGTTAAGCGTGTGCGATCAACTTTGCTACCAACATAGTTAGCCAGCATTGGAAGTGCGAAGAGATGATCTACTGGACCATCAAAGAAACCTTGAATTTGTGACGTGTGTAAATCAACGCACATCAATCGATCAGCGCCAGCAGTTTTGAAAAGATCGGCCATCAATCGCGCAGTGATAGGTTCGCGTCCACGGCTCTTTTTATCTTGACGTGCATAACCATAAAAAGGTGCAACAACTGTGATGCGTTTTGCCGATGCGCGCTTTAATGCATCGACCATGATGAGTTGTTCCATGATCTGCTTGTTGACTGGAGTTGTGTGGCTTTGAATTACGAAAGCATCGCAACCGCGAACTGATTCTTCGAAGCGAACAAAGATTTCGCCATTTGCAAAGTCATATGCTGACGTTGGGGTAAGTGGAATACCAAGCTCTGATGCAACTTCATCAGCTAATTCAGGAAATCCGCGGCCTGCAAAAAGACGTAATCTCTTTTCAGAAGATAAACGGATCTCGCTCATTTATTAGCCCTTCTTCTCTTTAGCTTCGGCGGCTTGTGCTGACTTGGAACCAGCGCGCTTGCGCATGACCCAACCTAATACATTTCTTTGCTTGGCTCTGCCAACTCCAATCGCGCCTGCAGGAACATCTTCAGTAATGACAGATCCAGCGGCGGTATATGCCCCATCTCCCACAGTTAGTGGTGCAACCAACATAGTGTCGCTACCGATTCGGACATGATCTCCGATAGTGGTGTGGTGCTTTTCTACTCCGTCATAGTTAACAAAGATTGTTGCAGCCCCGATATTGCTGCCTTCACCGATTGTGGCATCGCCAACATAGGAAAGATGTGGGACTTTTGAGCCAGTTCCAACGGTTGCATTCTTCATCTCAACAAATGCTCCAGCCTTAGTTGCATCACCAAGGACTGTTCCTGCGCGCAAATATGTAAATGGGCCAACAGTTGAGCCTTCGCCAATGACGGTGTCAGTTGCGATTGATTCAAGTACTGATGCGCCTTCTTTTACTTGGCAGTTGGTCAGGGTTGTGCGAGGCCCAATGGATGCGCCTTGGGCAATAGTTGTTGTTCCATAAATCGCACTACCTGGATGAATAGTCACATCTGATGAGATTGTGGCAGTTGCATCAATCCAGGTTGTTGTTGGATCAATGATTGTCACACCCGAGCGCATCCATTCATCATTAATGCGATCACGAAGCAGGGCTGCAGATTCAGCTAATTGAACTCGGTCATTCACGCCAAGAATTTCAGTGAAATCATCAATCATGATTGCTGCAACTGATGCGCCTTCACTTTTTAGGATTCCGATAACATCGGTTAAATAGAGCTCGCCTTGGGCATTGGAGTTGTTGAGCTTTCCAATAGAGGTCGCTAACGCTGCTCCATCAAAGGCATACACACCAGAGTTAATCTCAAAGATAAAGCGCTGATCATCTGTGGCATCTTTTTCTTCAACAATCTTTAAAAGCTCATCTGAGTCATCTCGAATAATGCGGCCATAACCTGTTGGATCTGGGTGTTCGGCAGTTAAAACGGAGGCTGCAAACTTTCCTGAGTTGTGTGCATCGATAAATGCAGCAAGTGATTCACCAGTAAGCATGGGTGTGTCACCAGCTAGAACCAATACTGTGCCTTTAGGTGTTGAACCTGCGAGTGCTAACTGCGCAGCATGTCCTGTGCCACCACGGCGCTCTTGAAAGACAGTTGATGCCTTTGGTGCAATGTGAGAGATATGTTCTTCAACTAATTCACGGCCAGAGCCCACAACAATGCGAACTTCTTTAGCTTTTAGGTGATCAACTGCGTGGAGGACATGTCCAAGTAACGAACGTCCTGCAACGCTATGGAGAACTTTGGCTTTTGCCGATTTCATCCGTGTGCCTTCGCCAGCTGCGAGAACGATCACGGTTTCTACGGTCACAGGTGAATCCTATCGGTGGCTCCGCCACCAGGTATCGATCCTGGACCCTGGGCTTCAAAGGCCCATGTGCTAGCCACTACACAATGGCGGAACACGTATTCTCCCTCATAAATGGGCATGGTTGTGACCACATTGCACCTTCTTTATGAGATTACTTTTGCCCCAGCCACTGGGCCATATGCGCGAACAACGCTGCCCACTACTCCGCTAGAGGTCAATGCCACCGTTAAATCAAGTCCAGCTTCCTCATCGGCAACTAGAAAAGCAACGGTTGGCCCTGATCCTGAGACTAACGCCCCTAGCGCTCCATACTCCTGGCCTACATCTAGAACTAATCGCAAAGCTGGACGTAAGGAACATGCCGCTGGTTGCAAATCATTTACAAGGTGCGCACCCACTGATTCTGCATCAGCTGCAAGCAATGCCTGCATCAGCGCTTCATTAGTTTGTGGTTCAACAATTTCAAGTCCAGTTCGCAAGCGATCACACTCTGCATACACAGCAGGAGTTGATAAGCCATGGGTGGAAAGAGCTAGAACCCAGTGATAGGTGCCACGAGATAGCGCAGAAGTTAATTGATCACCATGGCCCGTGCCAATTGCAGTTCCACCATTTAACATGAAGGGAACATCGCTACCTAACTTTGCAGCAATATCTGCCATCTCTTCGCGGCTCATGCCCAGTGAATACAAATAATCAATTGCAACGATTGTTGCTGCAGCATCTGCGCTACCACCAGCCATTCCGCCTGCAACTGGAATGGATTTCTTAATCTCAATATGTGCATCAATTTCGATGTCAAATTCTTCTGCCATCAGCGCTGCGGCTTGGGCAGCTAAGTTATTAGCATCTGCTGGCACACCATGGGTCTGTTCACCTGTAATTGAAACAGTAACCCCAGATTTTGGCTGTCCAAGGGAGAGTGTTACTTCATCAAAAATTGAGATAGCTTGAAAAACTGAAACTAAATTATGAAAACCATCTTCTTCACGTGGGCCAACTGATAGTTGCAGGTTGACCTTAGCCGGCACCCGAACCGTCACGTTTTTTATTGGCATGGTTTGACCTTAATGCGTTGGCTAGAAAATGTCAGGTGCAACGGCAGCGATGGCACAAAAACCATCGATCTCTAACGCTTCACCGCGAAGGGTTGGGTCAATCTTTGCGCGCATAAGAATCTCTTCAGCCGCAGAAGAAGAGCCATAGAGGCTAGAAAGAGCGGAGCGCAGCATCTTTCTGCGCTGAGCAAAGGCTGCATCAATGATTGTGAATACTTTACGACGTAATTCTTCATCCCCTGGTGTTTGCCTTCTGGTAAATGAGACAAGCTTTGAATCAACGTTAGGTGCTGGCCAAAATACTGAACGCGAAACAGATCCTGCACCTTTTACTTCTGCCCACCAGGCAGCCTTTACCGATGGGATTCCATAATCTTTTGTGCCCGGCTTTGCAGCTAAGCGATCGGCAACTTCTGCCTGGACCATAACCACCCCTGTGCGCAGTGATTCAAACTTTTCAAGCAAATGCAGCAGCACAGGCACCGAAACGTTATATGGCAAATTTGCTACTAACACTGTTGGGTCAACGGGCAATGTTTGGATTGTGAGTGCATCTTGATTAAGGACAGTTAGATTTTCAGGATGCTCGAAATGACTAGAAACTGTTATCGGAAGTTGGCCAGCTAAACGTGGATCAATTTCAACTGCCACAACCGACGCGGCGTTTTCCAGCAAAGCTAGCGTCAAAGAGCCTAGACCTGGGCCAATCTCAAGTGCGATATCAGTTGGGCTAACAGCTGCTGTGCGCACAATCTTTGTGCAGACATTTGAGTCAATAACAAAGTTTTGTCCAAGGGATTTAGATGGTTTTAAATCTAACGCTGCTGCAAGTTCGCGGATTTGCGCCGCTCCTAATAATGTCATGAGGCAAATGAGCCAAACAAACGCTCAGCGTTATTACCAAGAGCTGTTGCTAACTCACCAAGATCTGCATTTCGCTCAACTGCCATCGCCCGAACAATGTTTGCAATCTGAGCAGGAGTATTAAGTGCTCCGCGATGTGGCATGGGTGCAAGGAAAGGAGAATCTGTTTCAACTAATAGTTGATCAATGGGAACTAATTTCACTGCCTCTCGCAGTGCAGGTGCGTTTTTAAAGGTCAACGTGCCAGCAAATGAGAGAACATATCCGCGCTCTATGCAGGTCTTAGCCATCTCTACATCGCCTGAAAAGCAGTGAAAGATAACCTTTTCTGGGGCCCCTACTTCAAGTAATACAGAGAGAACATCATCGTGTGAGTCACGGTCATGAATAACTAAAGCCTTGTTAGTTTTCTTAGCTAGTTCAATATGCCACTTAAAGGATTCCTGTTGGCGTGAACGGAGCTCTGGGGGTGTGCGAAAGTAATCAAGTCCAGTTTCACCAATTGCACGAACACGTGGATGCTCTGCCAATTGAGCAATGACTGCCCAATCAGCTTCTAGGTTCTCAACAACAGGTGCTTCATTAGGATGAAGTGCAACGGCAGCTAAAACTGATGTGTTCCACTTTTCTGCTGCAGCAACGCACCAAGCAGATTGTTCAGCTGAATAACCCACTTGCATGATTCGATCAACGTTTACACTTTTAGCTTCAGCAATTACTTGCGCAACTTCTGGTGAATCTGGCGCAGTATCAGTAATGATCTCCATATGCGCATGCGCATCAACTGTTGGAGCAGGAAGTGGTTCTGGTAAAGGTGCCCGCTGACGATCTATATCGCGGTTGTGGCGATCAGCCATACTTGTTAAGCGTTTGTTTCTAAACGAGGGAAAAGAACTGGAGTTTTAGTAACTGTGGCACCTGGTGGTAATTGGCCCCACGTTGCAACATCAGAGAACTTTTGTGCTCCAAGATCTCCTAATGATGCTTCGGCACCCAAACTACTCCACAAAATCTCACATGTGTGTGGCATCACTGCGTTGAGCAATACGGCAAGTGCACGCAAAGACTCTGCAGTGTTATACAAAACATCTTCAAGAATCTGTTGGTTAGCAGGATCTTTAGCAAGAATCCATGGTTCTTTCTCTGTCACATAACCATTTACTTTCTTACAAAAATCCATAATCGCAAGGATTCCGCCTTGGAAATCTAATTCACAGATTGCAGCATCAGCCTTTGTTACTGCCTCTTTTAGCGCGCTCTCAAGGCCAGCATCATTGCTTTTAGCTGGCAATACCCCGCCGCAATACTTCTCAACCATTGCCGCTGAGCGAGAGGCCAGGTTTCCAAAGTCATTTGCTAGCTCTGATGTGTATCTAGCAGCCATGTCTTCCCATGAGAAAGAGCCATCGGTACCAAAAGGAATGGCACGTAGGAAGTAGTAGCGGAATGCATCAACACCAAAGTGATCTGTGATGTCTTTTGGCGCAATTCCAGTCAACTTGCTCTTACTCATCTTTTCGCCACCAACAAGTAACCAACCATGAGCAAATACTTTCTTTGGAACATCTAAACCTGCAGCCATAAGCATTGCTGGCCAAATTACTGCATGGAAGCGCAAAATATCTTTACCCACTAAGTGAACATCTGCTGGCCAAGTTTGTGCGAACTGCTTGCCGCCTTCACTATCTGGTGCATCAGTTAAACCAACTGCAGTTGCATAGTTAAGAAGTGCATCAAACCAAACATAGACAACTTGATCAGTATCCCAAGGAACAGGAATTCCCCAGTCAAAAGTTGAACGAGAGATTGATAGATCTGTAACGCCACCTTCTAAGAATGAGACAACTTCATTGCGTGCACTTTCAGGTTGGCAAGCATCAGGGTTCTTGCGGTAGTGCTCAAGCAATGGCGCGACAAAAGCTGAAAGTTTAAAGAACCAGTTATTTTCATTGACTAGTTCAATTGGCTTGCTATGAATTGGGCAGCATTTCTTGCCATCAATTTCAATAAGGTCGCCTGGAAGTTTAAACTCTTCGCAACCAACACAATATGGGCCTTCATACTTACCTGCATAAATATGGCCAGAGTCTTTTAGGGATTGCAAAAACTTTTGAACACGTTCAATATGTCGCTTTTCAGTTGTGCGGATGAAATCATCATTAGCGATATTGAGCGCTTGCCAATTAGGTTTCCACGCATCTTGCACTAAGCGATCAACCCAGGCTTGTGGTGCAGTGTTGTTTTCCTCTGCAGTTCGCATAACCTTTTGGCCATGCTCATCTGTGCCAGTCAAAAACCAGACTGATTCTCCTTTTTGACGATGCCAACGAGTTAACACATCACCGGCAACCGTCGTATAGGCATGGCCTATATGCGGTGCATCGTTGACGTAATAAATCGGCGTCGTTAGATAAAAGGACTTAGTCACTTGCTCATCTTATTCGCATCGACCACTGCGGCATAAACCAACCGCTTTGCAATTGAGAATTCAGCGGCTACTGAGGCAATTGCCCCTTTGCGATCCATGCCTGCAGCTTCAAATTCACGAACTCGGGCCACCATTTCATCAGCAGTCATTGCTGCTGAATCAAGGACTGCTCCCTGAATTACCAGAGTGATTTCACCAAGAACTTCATTGGCATCTGCCCATGTTGAAAGTTCAGAGAGAGTTCCACGGATTGTTTCTTCATAATGCTTTGTCATCTCCCGACAAATTGCACCCTTGCGTTCTGTACCAAAAACAGATTGCGCATCAGAGAGTGAATCTGCCAAACGATGTGGGGCTTCGAAGAAAACCATCGTGCGCTCTTCATGGCGCAGCTTTTCAAATGTTGCTAATCGTGCGCCTGCACTGCGTGGTGGAAATCCTTCAAAAGTAAATCGATCTGTTGGTAATCCAGATAGAGCCACAGCCATCGTTACCGCGCTCGGCCCTGGAATAACAGAGACCTCAAGACCTAGAGCAATTGCTTCTCGCATCAACCTAAAACCAGGATCACTAATAGTTGGCATGCCTGCATCTGAAACAACTAGAACATGGGCGCCAGCTGCTAACTCATTTAACAGTTCAGCGGTTCGCTCATCTTCATTGCCTTCAAAGAAGGAAAGTATGCGGGCCGCAAAAGTAACTCCAAGATCTGAACATAAACGGTGAAACCTTCTGGAATCTTCAGCGGCAATAATTGTGGCATCTTCGATGGCCGTTTTTAAGCGCGCGCTTGCATCGGCTGGATTACCCAACGGGGTTGCTGCCAATATCAATGCCATGGGTCCATCATCTCAGTAATTTCGCAGCGATTTGCGCATACGATTACACACATGATTGCTGCCATCGCCCCGATCCTTATAGCGATTGCCTCCCTTGCGATTCGATTAATTAACCTGGCAACTCCCAAGGGCTTTGTTTTTGATGAGGTCTATTACGTTGATGGTGCTAGAGATTTCTTGAAATATGGCGTGGAAGTCAGCGGCTCTAAGCCAGAGTTCATTGTTCATCCCCCAGTTGGCAAATGGCTTATAGCAAGCGGCATCAAGCTCTTTGGCGACAATGAATTTGGTTGGCGCTTTGCCACTGCAATCATTGGAACACTTCTCATTCTGCTCTTTGCCCGATTAGTTCATGTTTTGTTCTACTCACCACTATTAACTGCAATAGGTGCATTCCTAATGGCGTGTGATGGTTTAGTGCTAGTCCATTCAAGAACTGCACTTCTTGATTTGTTCTTAACTTTCTTCGTTCTCTTGGCACTCTATCTCTGGCATCAACAACGACATTGGTTGGCAGCAATTGCAATTGGTTTGGCGATGGGCTGTAAATGGAGCGCTGTTTATTTCTTAGTTGCGATGATTTTTGTTTCTCTCTATAAGATTTTTTCCCAGCACCCTTCCAAAGATTTGATTCGACCAACAGTAATGAAATTCATTCAATACGGATTCCTTCCAGTAATCGTCTACATCACTTCTTGGACTGGTTGGTTTCTCAGTGATCGTGGTTGGGATCGCCAATGGACTTCAAATTCATTTGCATCATGGATTCACTACCACTCACAGATGTTGGGCTTTCATACTGGCTTAACTGAGAAACACTCCTACCAAGCTAATCCTTGGAGTTGGATGGTCATGGGAAGACCAACTTCCTTCTTCTATGAATCACCCAAGGGTTGTGGCAGTGATAACTGCGCACAGGAAGTGTTAGCAATTGGCACACCGCTTCTATGGTGGGCGGGAACAATTGCTGTTTCAGTCGTTATTGGTTTTTGGTTACGCAGCTTATTTAAGCGCACGTCTGAGCCTGCCTTAAATTTGATTGTGCTTGGAATAGCTGCCGGCTACCTGCCATGGTTCTTCTTCCAAGCCCGCACAGTATTTACTTTCTACGCAGTAGTTTTCGAGCCATTCATGATTCTGGCCCTTGTGTATTGCGCAAAACTATTGCTAGATAGTTCTTTAAAATCAGGGATTTCACAAGCCTTGGTTGCAGCTTTTGTAACAGTAATCTTTCTAAACTTTATCTATTTCTTGCCTATTTTCACAGGCGAAGTAATCACATACGATGCTTGGTTGCAACGTATGTGGATGAATTCGTGGATATAACTACTCGTTAGATGCGCGGGCTTGCTTAAGACGCTCAACTGCTTCATCAGCTAGTTGTTGATCAAAGATTTCATCACGTGAAGGTGATGCAGCAGCTAACGCCTCACGTTCTAAGCGCTCTTGTTCTTCACTCCAAGCACCAGGAATAGTTAAATCAATAACGCGCTTAGGAATAATTGCCTTAGGTGCACTGACATAAGTTGGAGCAGGCACTTCTGAAGGCTCCCACGTTTGGCGAACTGCTGCAGTTCCCTTTGGCAATATAACAACACCTTTGAGTTCACGCTCTGAAAGTGGAATCCAATGTTCTTGTGATGCCTTAGGCGTTACTACTTCAGCCAAGTTAGTTGCTGAAACACCAGTTGTGCGACGGTGAAGTTGTTGCACACGTCGATATTGAATCTTGTCGGCAATTGTTTGACGACGAACGCTTGCAACATAAATCAAAATTCCTGTTACAGGAACTAATGAGTAAATAAAGGGCATCGTATTCATGAAACCACCCACAAGAGTTGTAGTTAGGGAACCAGTTAAAACAAAAAACATAATTCGTCTGCGCATTAGGAGCTGTGCAATCTTTGCTTCACGATCTAAATCAATATGAATTGATCCGCTTCCAGAAACGCCATGTGGTGATGAAGTTGCAACAACTATCAATGCACTCTTAAATCGCTCTACTGACTTTCCAGAAAACTCGTTGCGGTCATGGATCCAACGGGGTGCGAAATATGCGACCCACATACCGATGATCGCAATATAGATAAGTCCAGAAGCCATGATGGACAAAGATAAAGGATTGGACCTGCAGAACTTGGGATTTAGAGCCTACTTAACGGCGGGATTTTCTTTGACAAATACGACATGGTCTCGCCAATTTCCGGCGATGTGTAAATAACGGGGACGTTCACCTTCAAAGATATAGCCAGCCTTCTCAGCTACGCGCCTCGATGCTGCATTTTCTGGCCTTATGTTGATTTCTATTCTGTGAAGATTCAGCGCAGAAAATGAATACTCTGTTAGAGCCATCACCGCTTGCGTTGTAAAGCCCCTATTTGAATAGTTTTTATCAATCCAATAACCAATATGGCCACCCCGCATTGCGCCAAGAATTACTCCTCCGAGTGAAATCTGCCCAATTAAATTGCGCTGATGCCAGATTGCAAATGAAAATGAGCGGCCACTTCGAGCCTCAGAGTTAAGGGTTCTCACCATTTCAAAGTAGGAAGGTAGGTGGCTGGCATTTTCTGCCGCATCCCCAGGAATCAAAGGAATTGTCGCCTCCCAGGGCGATAACCAGTCTCGATTTTCTGCACGGACATTATTCCAACGGCCGCGATCTCTAAATCTCAATGCCTGCAGCGATAGGTCTCCACTTTTTAGAACTACCGGCCATGAATATGTCATCAGAGAACTTAAATGTATCTGCGCTCTAAAATCACAACAGTTACTTCATCGCCTGCTTTTAATTTAACATCCTTCTCACCTACGGCGATAAAAGCAGAAGCATCTGAAAGTGTTGAAATCTCCTCCTGATGCGTCAGTGGTGTTACCGATTTTCCATCTTCAGATAGGGCGGCGCGAATATAGGAGCGCATACCTTCACTAGATTCAATCGCTTTTTCTAACTTAGCCTTAACACTTGGGCGATGGATTGTTGCTGCACCTAACATCGTGCGAATCATTGGGCGAACAAAAAGTTCAAATGATATGTATGCTGCGATTGGATCACCTGGAAGTGTGATGATCGGAGTCTTATCAGGACCAATAAGTCCAAAGTTATGTCGGCCACTCATCTCTATTGCCATATCCACGGTAGTAATTTCGCCCATGTTTGAAATGGTTCGGGTGATCAAATCAAAAGAATCATCATGGCGCTCACCGCTAATTATTATTAGGTCGGCTCGAACTAATTGATCTTCAATCAAGTTCTGTAGCTGTGCTTCATCATCTGGAATGGAGTGCACGCGATAAGCGACCGCACCAACTTCACGCACAGCAGTTGTAAGCATCCACGAATTAGTCTCAAATTCTTCATCATCTTTAAGCGTTTTACCTGGCTCAACTAGATCCGGACCAGCCGACATCACCACAACGCGTGGATGTGGTCTTGTCGGTAAGTGATCGAGCCCGATTGATGCAGCTAAGCCAATTTGAGTTGAGCGGATTCTAGATCCGGCTTTCATTACTAAACGCTCTCCCGCAAAGACATCTTGTGACAAGGTCGCACCGTGGGCATCAAGTAATGGCATTTCAAATGAATCAAGAGGTTTGCAAATCGCTAAAAGTGAAGTTAAAAACTCATCAACCCGCGTGTGCTCTGCCATAATCACACCATACTTGTTGTGGTCATCAATCGTTGGGATTTAGGCGTGGAAAGCGGAGGTCGGAAGCAATGAATCAGAACACAGTCAAGAAAGAGTTGCGAGATCGCTACCGCCGTGAACGGGTTCAAAAGTTCATCCCCACCAATTTCAATGTAATTTTGAAAGCGCCAGAAATTCTCAGTGCCACAACCATTTGTTCATACTTTTCATATGCCCAGGAACCCAGCACTACTGAAATCAATAAAGCTTTCTTGGCAGAAGGCAAAAGGCTTTTACTCCCCCGAGTAAATGGATTACTCATTGAATGGGTTCAATGGGATGGAAATCCAACAAATTTGAAGATCACCAAAAACCTGACTGAACCAACAGGACCAGCTGTGACGGATACGAGTGATGTGGGTGCAGTAATCACACCTGCACTTCGTATCGATCAAGAGGGTTACCGAATGGGGCAAGGTGGCGGTTTTTATGATCGAGCATTACCAACTTTGCCTGGCTGGAAGATTGGTTTAGTTCATGCGGGTGAATTAACGAGTGAAACTTTGCCACGAGAATCCCATGACATAGCGCTAGATGCGGCTGCGACGCCTTCACTCATTGTCAGATTTAAACGTTAGGTAGATTGCGCGCCATAACTATTCGCTGAATTTGATTAGTTCCTTCATAAATCTGAGTCAGTTTGGCATCTCGCATCATTCGCTCAACTGGATAATCTGAGACATAGCCATAGCCGCCCAAAATCTGGACCGCATCAGTTGTTACCTTCATCGCAACATCGCTAGCAAAACACTTACTTGCCGCTGAGAAGAAGCGTAGATCTTTTTCACTACTCTCACTCTTTGATGCAGCAACATAAGTTAACTGGCGGGCAGCTTCAATATTCATTGCCATATCTGCCAACATGAATTGGACGCCTTGGAAATCAAAAATCTCTTTACCGAACTGCTTGCGCTCATGTGAATACTTAGTTGCAACATCAAGTGCGCCTTGGGCAATACCTAGAGCCTGTGCAGCGATAGTGATGCGTGTGTGATCAAGGGTGTTCATTGCTAGTGCAAATCCTTCGCCAACTTCACTTATGCGACGATCATCTGCCAACTTCACATTGTCGAAATAAACTTCACGTGTAGGCGAACCTCTAAAGCCCATTTTCTTTTCAGGTGCACCAAATGAGACTCCGGGATCAGATTTTTCAACTACGAAAGCTGTGATTCCTTTAGAACCAAGGGAGGCATCACCTTGAGCAATGACGGTGTAAAACTCTGAAATTCCTGCATTTGAGATCCACTTCTTGCTTCCATTAAGAATCCAACCATCGCCATCGCGTTCAACCTTTGTGCGAAGTGCTGACGCATCTGAACCTGCATCAGATTCTGACAAGCAATATGAAAAACCTTTTCCTTGGGCCAGCTGTGATAACCAGCGTTGCTTCTGATCTTTGTTTCCACCCAGCATCAGTGGCAGTGAGCCAAGTTTGTTCACTGCAGGAATAAGAGAAGAAGCACCGCAAACACGTGCAACTTCTTCAATGATTATTACAACAGCAAGTGCGTCTGCCCCGTCGCCACCAAATTCAGTTGGAACATGAGCTGCAGCAAGTCCAGCCTTTTGCAGTGCATCTGCAGCCTCTTGTGGAAAGCGATGATCTTCATCAACAGCTTTTGCAAAAGGAGCAATTTCCTTTTCTGCCAGAGCACGAACGCTGGCACGAAGATCTCTATATTCGCTGGGAATATCAAATAAGTTTTCCATTAGGGTTCATTTCTATCGCGTCGGGCTAAATCTTGCAAATACTTGTTATAGGTGGCCAACTCATCTGGCTGACCCATCGCTGCTGAACGTGCGGCATTTTTATCAATTCGAATGGCTTCGCGTGAATCATCTTTAACCCAGCTAATGAACGTAGCAACCAATGCCAGAAGAATTGGAACCTCACCCATCGCCCAACCTATCGATCCACCCATGCGCTGATCGGCAAGGAGATCAACTAGCCATGGTGATTTAAGAGAACCGAAGTATCCACCATCAATTAATGTTGAAGCAGACATCAATGCCACTGAGAAGAAGGCGTGAATACTCATTGCCGCAAAGAGAATCACGATGCGAACTAGATGCGGAACTCTGCGGGGGTTTGGATCGATTCCAATAACAACATGGAAGAAAAGGATTCCAGCAAGAAGGAAGTGAATATTCATAAACAAGTGGCCCACATGCGATTGCATCATTGAACCAAATAGATCTGTGAAATAGAGGGCAAAGAGTGAGCCGTCAAAGAAGGCTAGGGCAACTATTGGGTTGGTATAAAACACTGCTAACTTGGAATGAAGTGCGGCAAGCAGCGAACCTCTCACACCGCGCTCATCACTATTTCTACCTTGTGGCAAAGTTCGAAGCGCTAAAGTAATCGGTGCGCCAAGCACAATTCCAATTGGTGCAATCATTCCTAAAATCATGTGGGCAACCATGTGATAAGAAAAAGCAAAGTGGGCATATAAACCTAGGCCACCACTGGTTGCAAAATCTATTGCTGATATTCCTAGAGCAAAAGAAATAGTGCGACCTACAGGCCACTTGTCGCCACGCTTTGTTAGAACAACAACACCCTTTATATAGAGCGCAACGGCTGTAACCAGAATTCCAATCATTAATGCATCTGGCTCATAGCCAAACAAGATTCGACTCCATGTAGGTTCTGGCGGAGTAGCAATTCCCGCTATCGCTAATGCAGGATCAAACTTGGCTGGCTCTGGCCTGGATGGTGCTTGATTTGAAGATAACCATGCACCCATTGCAACAGTGACAACCATAATGAGGCTCTCAGCAAAAATTAAACGTGCAAAACCTTTCCAATTAATGGAACTACGCATCGCTAAATTCTTCCGGTGCAGATAACCGATGATGATCAAGGCAATCGTTAGAAATACTTTCCCAATTACTACCCATGCATATGCACTATTCCAAGCCTCTTTGAAATCTAAGCGGGCCCAAGCATTTGCTGTTCCACTTAAAACAACTGCAATGGCGGCCCATAAAGCTAATTCGCTAAAGCGTGGAACTGCGACAGGTCTATCCTCTGGTTCCAATATCGCCAAAGTAATAACTCCGCCCACCCAAAGAGATAGCGCAACTACGTGAATGACCAAGGAACCAATAGCTAGCGCGTGTGAACCACCTGAAGCTGAGTGGCTTTGAAACACAGGTGCCACTAAACCAATAAGCGTGAGAATGAGTAAGGCAATAACTGTAAGGATTTTGTTAACTCGAATTGATGCAAAGGTAATAAATAAGGCAACGAGAGTTTGAAATAGTAAGTACTGGCCTAAAGTGATTTGTGTGATGAAAGAGCGCAGAACCGTTGAATCCATGGCAACTGATAAAGGTTGGTTGAGAATCGTTGCCAGCGTAAAGAGAATTACTCCAATGCTTCCTATGGTCCAGGTAAGGCCTGAAATCCATAGCATTGTGCGAAGCTTTTTAGCTGAAGTTGAAAGTTTTCCATGGGAATCTAAAAGTAGAAAACCCATGGCTAAAAGTGTTCCAACTACTGCAAAACTACCAATTAGGGATAGATATTTAAAGATTGTGTTTAAAGCAATCATCGTTCCCTAAAGAGTTTTCGCGCATAAAGTGCGAGTGCGATTAAAACAAAAAACGCCATAATCAAGAGAAAAATAATAAATATGTTTGTGCCCCAACTGCTACTGGCAGGAGTCTGAGATTGTGTTGGGGTTGGTGTTTCTTCTGTAGGAGAAATAACTGTTGGCGCAGAGAAATTAAATGTGAATGAACCTTCTAAAGGAACTTCTCCTTCTGAATACAGAGTGTATGAAACTCTATATATTCCAGAATCAACAAGTGGTTTCAAACCAATCGTTGCTGCAACATCAGTAATAGTTAAAGTTCCATCATCAACTCGAACGCCTGCAGGATCTGTAACCACTATTTCATTTGCATCAGGTAGCAATGCTTTCTGAGTTGTCAGAGTTACAGAGGTAGGTGCTGTTGTGACTGTCGAACCGCTTATTGGTGAAGTAGTGATAAGTGAGTTTGCACTCGCTGGTGTGATCCCTATAAGGCTAATAAGGGTAAAAGCTGCCAAGAATTGTCGGACTCGAGTGATTTTCACTTAGATCTCCTTCACACCTTGGACCTTAATTCGCGCCAATCGTCTCACTTCTTTAGACTTGCCTTCTACCCCTAAGGGTTGGAATATGTCCGAATTCAAAGATTGGAGCGCTAGTGCCAACGTACCAATACGCATGTAACGCTTGCGAACATGAATTTGAGGCCTTCCAGTCCTTTAGCGATGCCTCACTCACCCAATGTCCAGAGTGCAAGGGAGAAATCCGCAAGGTCTATAGCGCTGTGGGTGTTGTATTCAAAGGCTCCGGGTTTTATAAAACTGATTCTGCAAAAAAGACAACAGCAAGTGAACCCGCAAAAACAACTCCGGCTGCTGCACCAACTCCTGCAGCAAAGGCAGATTAATCCTGGTGGTGGGGCGGCTTATCTGACTTAATTTCTTCTTCGCGACGTAATTGTTCTGCCGCGGCTTCAGGATCGATCTCATCTGATGTCACATTAGGAAAGAGATCACTCATAGTTTTAAGTCTACATCTAAGGAGTAAGAAACGTGTTTGAGAAGCTTGGAAAGTTCATCGTTAAGCGCAGCAAGCTAGTCCTTTTGTCCTTCATCATTACAACAATCATCGCTGGTGCAGTGGGCTCCTTATCCTTTGGCCGCTTAGATTCAGGCGGTTACTCAGATCTCAACAGTGATTCGGCTAAGGCTGCAAAGTATGTTGTTGATGTCTTTGGTGCCGAAGAGCCAGTTGCAGTCATGGTTGTGGACTCAGCAAGTTCTACGATTGATGATCCAACTATTGCTTCAACTGCAGTTGAAATAGAAAAGAAAATTCAAGGACAAAAAGGCGTTTCTAAAACTTACTCCTATTGGTCTACAGGTGGTTCACCAACCATGAAATCAAAAGATGGAAAAGCTGGATTCATCTTGGTGTATTCAGATCTAGATGCATTTGATTGGGACGGACTTGGTGCCCTAGGTGCATCGCTACAAGAAGCCTTCGATGGTGAATACAAGAACGTTCACATCTACGCATCTGGTGCAGGCGTTATTACTTATGCAATCAACCACAAGATTGAAAAAGACTTAGTTCTAGCTGAATCGATTGCAATTCCACTTACATTCCTGCTTCTTGTCTTTGTTTTCGGGGCTCTAGTTGCATCAGCAACACCACTATTTGTGGGTGTGACTGCAATCCTTGGATCCTTCTTTATTATTTACCTTCTCACGCTGTTCACTAACGTCAGCGTCTTTGCTCTCAATCTCATCACTGGACTTGGTCTTGGACTTGGTATTGATTACGCCCTGCTCATGGTGAATCGATTCCGGGAAGAATTACATAATGGTCACAGCGTTGAAGAATCTGTAGTCACTACTGTCGCCACAGCCGGTAAGACTGTCTTTTATTCAGGATTAACTGTTTTTGTAACAATGGCCTCATTGCTCTTCTTCCCACTCGAATTCTTGAAATCCTTTGGTTACGCAGGCGTTGCAGTCATTACCTTTGCAGTAATTGGCGCAGTCATTGCTTTGCCTGCACTTCTTGCCGTGCTTGGTGAAAAGGTTGATAAGGGAGTTATACGTAAAAGTGCAATTACTCCTAAAGAAGATGGCCGTTGGGCTCACACTGCGCGAAATGTGATGAAGCGCCCTGTTCCAGTAGTTCTTGCATGCTTAGTTGTCCTAGGAATATTGGCCGCTCCAGTTACTAACATTTCTTTCGCACAAGTTGACTCACGAGTTCTACCTGCATCAAATCCAGCAGCAATCGCATCTCAAATAGTTGATACACGCTTTGACGGATTAATTGGTAGCCCTATTGAAGTTGTGATTCCAAATGGTGTTGGGCGAGAAAGTGAAATAACAACATTCTTGGATGAGGTTAAAAAAGTTGAAGGCATTGTCCGTGTAGGTGCTATTGAAACCTACAAGCAAGATATTCGAGTCCAGGTGATCTCTTCTGTGCCATCTCGAAGCACCGAATCAATAAAGGTTATTCACGACATTAGAGATCTTGAACAACCTGCAGGCACACTCATTGGTGGAGCTGCCGCTGATTTCACTGACTCTCAAGATGGAATCGCTAGAACATTGCCTCTTGCTTTGGGATGGATTGCACTGACTGTGTTAATTCTTATCTTCGTCTTTACCGGTTCAATCATCTTGCCGATTAAGGCAGTGATTTTAAATGCGCTTTCATTGGTTGCAACCCTGGGTGCAATTACGTGGATATTCATCGATGGACACTTAAAGTGGTTGGTTGGTGATTTCACCGTAACCGGCACGCTAGATACAGGGTCTGTGATTCTGGTAGCAGTGGTTGTGTTCGGGCTTTCAATGGACTACGAACTATTTTTGCTCTCACGAATCCGCGAAGAACACTTGAGCGGCAAGAGCAATGTTGAATCTGTTGCAGTTGGTTTACAGAGATCTGCTCGAATCATCACAGCAGCAGCACTCTTGCTAGCCGTTGTTTTCGCCGCCTTTATGACAAGTGGTGTTACATCCATCAAGATGTTGGGATTTGGTGTTTCACTTGCAGTTATATTGGATGCAACATTGGTGCGTGCACTTCTAGTTCCAGCACTGATGCGTTTATTCGGTGAACGTAACTGGTGGGCACCTAAGTGGATGCAGAAATTTACTCTTAAGCATTAATTAAAAAATTACGTGTCCCCGGCGGGAGTTGAACCTGCGACCTACCGCTTAGGAGGCGGTTGCTCTATCCACTGAGCTACGGGGACTTAGTTTGTGCAGGGGCAATCTTGTCATGAATTAATGGCAAGGCTAGACTGATTAAAACAATCGAAAAGGATGTTATTTCCTCATGTGGGGCCAGCAGTGAAGGCGCTAGTTATAGGCGCGGGCGGAGTTGGCAAGGCTATTGTCAATATCGCTTCTCGCAAGTCATTTATTACTTCCATGGTTATTGCAGATCGCACGCTCTCTCGTGCTGAAGAAGCAGTAGTGCGCGTAAAGGACTCCAGGTTTTCAGCAGCCGAAGTTAACGCTGCCGAACTTGAAGATATCCGAGCTCTTATTCGTAAAGTGAAACCAGATGTTGTCGTCAACGCTGTTGATCCACGTTTTGTGATGCCAATTTTTCTAGCCTGTGAAATTGAAAGTACTAACTACATTGATATGGCGATGTCTTTATCACGACCACATCCCCACTATCCAAACTCTGAAACTGGCGTAAAGCTGGGAGATGAACAGTTTGCCCGTGATTGGAACTGGAAAGAGCGCGATATTTACGCACTAGTTGGAATGGGTATAGAACCTGGAATGAGTGATGTATTTGCACGCTACGCCGCAGACCATCTTTTCTCTGTAATTGATTCCATAACAATTTTCGATGGCTCTAACTTAACTGTTGAAGGTTATGACTTTGCACCTTCATTTTCAATCTGGACAACAATCGAAGAATGCTTAAATCCCCCGTTGGTTTGGGAGGATGGTCGTGGTTGGTTTACAACAGAGCCATTTAGTGAAATAGAAACTTTTGATTTCCCCGAGGGAATTGGTCCAGTCGAGTGTGTAAACGTTGAACACGAAGAAGTTGT
Organism: Actinobacteria bacterium IMCC19121; assembly: GCA_002284895.1. Taxonomy (GTDB): domain Bacteria; phylum Actinomycetota; class Actinomycetes; order Nanopelagicales; family Nanopelagicaceae; genus Planktophila. Next base: position 531,844 of record CP015605.1, on the reverse strand, counting down.
CTTAATCCCTCAAAAAGTTGATGCCAAGAAAGTTAACTTTAAATATGGTCTTGGTGCCCAGTTCATAACAACCTTAAAAACCATTCATATGCTCGGTATGGATCGCAAAGAAAATGTTGATGTTCAGGGAATCTCGGTCTCTCCTCGCGATCTACTCGCTGCTTCTTTGCCAGATCCTGCGACGTTAGGTTCTCGCATGAAAGGCAAAACTTGTGCAGGTGCACTAGTAAAGGGCCTAAACAAAGAGGGAAAGCCTTACGCTTGTTATATGTATAACGTCATTGATAACGAGTGGTCTATGGCCGAATATGGAGACCAAGCAGTTGTGTGGCAAACAGCAGTAAATCCAGTAATTGCTATGGAGTTAATCCACCAAGGAATCTGGAAACCTGAAGGAGTTGCAGGCCCTGAATGGTTTGATGCAAAGCCATTTTTAGATTCACTTGAGTCCTATGGAACTACATGGAAAATCCGTGAAGAAAACATTTGATGTTGTTGTAATTGGATCCGGTTTTGGTGGATCCGTATCTGCACTTCGCCTTAAAGAAAAAGGTTATAGCGTTGCTGTGCTTGAGGCAGGAAAGCGTTTTCGAGATAAAGATTTCCCAAAGACATCATGGCGCATCAGTAAATTCCTGTTTGCTCCAAAAGTTGGCCTCTATGGAATTCAGCGCATCCACGTATTGCCTGATGTATTGGTTTTAGCTGGCGCAGGTGTTGGTGGTGGATCTTTGGTTTATGCCAATACTTTGTATCAACCAGGTGATAAATACTTTTCTGATAAACAATGGGCATCAATTACTAACTGGAAAGAAGAGTTAGAACCTTGGTATGACCAAGCTCGACGGATGTTGGGCGTAACAGAGAACCCTTATTTTTCTAATAGCGATAAAGCTATGAAAGAAGCTGCCGAAGAAATGGGTGTGGGACACACATTCAAGATGGCACCACTTGGTATTTATTTTGGTGATGGCAAAGGTGTTGCAAGCAAAGATCCATTCTTTGGTGGCGTTGGTCCTGATCGCAACGGATGCATGCAATGCGGTGCTTGCATGAGTGGATGCAGATTCAACGCAAAAAACACATTACCTAAGAACTACTTGGGTCTGGCTGAAAAAGCGGGAGCACAGGTTTTTCCAATGACGACTGCCACAAAGATTGAGAAGTTGGCTAACGGTGAGTGGAAGATTTCAACCCGAAAAACTGATGACTGGTTGGGTGAGAAGGGCACAGTATTTTTTGCCAAAGATGTAATTGTTGCCGCTGGAACATTTAACACACAAAAACTGCTCCATAAGATGAAAGATGACCAGGTTCTGCCAGCGATTTCTGATCGTTTAGGTGATTTATCTAGAACTAATAGCGAAGCCCTTACAGGTGCGCTGATGCAAAATACTGATATTGATTACAGCGATGGCAGTGCAATTACTTCTTCCTTCTTCCCTGATGAAAACACCCACATTGAACCTGTTCGCTACGGCAAAGGTTCTAATTTAATGGGCTTGCTACAAACCATCATGACCGATGGTCATTCATCACAAGATCGACGAAAGCAGTGGTGGAAGCAGTTTGTGGCTAATCCAAAACTTCTCTTTAAGATTTTGAATGTACGACGTTGGAGTGAGCGAACTGTTATCGCATTAACGATGCAAAATGTTGACTCATCGGTCTCTGTTCGAGGAAAGAAATCAATATTTGGTTGGCATTTAACTTCAACTAATGATCCCGAGCATCCCAACGCCACATATATTCCAGCAGCCAATGAGGCCGTTAGGCACATTGCGCAAAAGCATGGCGGGATAGCTGGCGGACATGTTGGCGATCTCATAGATGCCCCATTTACCGCCCACTTTGTTGGTGGTTGCGTCATTGGCAGTGATCAGAACCAGGGCGTAATTGATCCTTACCACCGTGTTTGGAACTACCCAACACTTCACATTGTTGATGGTTCAACGATTACTGCAAACTTAGGTGTGAATCCTTCACTCACAATTACTGCCCAAGCAGAACGTGCTTTATCGTTCTGGCCAAATAAGGGTGATGTAGATTCAAGACCTGCACAAGATCAGCCATACAAGAGATTAAATGCAGTTGCACCGCGCGCACCATTTGTTCCAGCAGGGGCACTGGGCGAACTACGAGTTAAATAGGAGATTTACATGCAATCGTGGGCTTTAGTTACAGGTGCAACAGTTGGAATTGGTGAGAGTTTTACGCGCTTACTCGCCCAAAATGGTTACAACATAGTTTTAGTTGCCCGCGATTTACCAAGACTTCACGAGCGGGCAAAAGGACTTGAATCTAACTTTGGAATTGAAACTAAAGTGATTCAGGCAGATCTCGCAACTGATGCAGGCTGTAAAACAATCGAAGATTTCATTACAAATAATCAAATTGATGTTCTTATTAATAATGCAGGCTTTGGACTCAATAAGGCCTTTACGATGAGTCAATTAGATGCCGAGCAGCAAATGCTTGATGTTCTTGTGCGCACGCCTATGCGCCTGATGCATGTTGCACTTCCTGCAATGAAAGAGCGCAATAAGGGAGTCATTATCAATGTTTCTTCCGTCGCAGGCTGGATCGCAGGTGGAACATATAGTGCTTCAAAGTCGTATCTGACTGTTCTCACCGAATCACTTCACACTGAGCTCTCATCAACGAATGTGAAAGTCAGCGCGCTGTGCCCTGGCTTTACTAGAACTGAGTTTCACCAACGCGGAGGCATGTCCATGAAAGGTCTGCCTGCTTTTATGTGGCTTAACGCGGACAAATTAGTTGCTACTGCTTGGAAAGATGCTGTTGCTGGCAAAGCAGTGAGTGTTCCGGGTTGGCAGTACCAACTCCTTACTTTCTTAATGCGCAACATCCCACGTTCATTGGTGCGAAAGGTTGGCATGAACGTTCGTATTAAGCAGCGCAAAAAGTAATACTCGACTAATCTCACAGTGAATTCATTGGCTTCATGGGCGGGTTCTCAAGAGTTTTTGAGTATCGGCTGGCTACGATTAGCCCATATCCAATGGAGGTTTTTCTGATGCGTAAACTCGCTTCTCTCACACTCGCACTCGTCGTCGCCGCTGGCGTCATGATTGCTACCCCTGCTACAGCTGCAGCCAAGATTTCAAATGGTGTTGCATGTACCAAACTCAATGCATCAACAACAGTGAGTGGTAGCAAGTACAAGTGTGCCAAGAATCCATTGTCTACAAGCAAGAAACTGACTTGGCTTTCAGTTGACTGCCTTAATTCAGCTGCAGCGTTCATAAAGTCACAAAAGGATTCAGTAACACTGACTGCAAACCTCACTGCTCAGATTCCAGTAATTGATCTTGGAATTACCACTGAGACTGCAAACAAGGCTGAAACACAGAAAAAACTTGATGATACTAATTTGCGTCTGACTGCCGCTAAAGCAAAACTCGCTGCAGCAACATCTGATGGAGATAAGAAGGCTTACACCTCTGCAGTATCAGCGTGGACATCTGCTGTTCGTCTATACACATCTCAGCTCAACAAAATTACTCTTAACATCCGCAAGCTCGAAGCAGCTAAGTTGGCAGCAACAAATCAGCCAGCACAGCTCAAGGCCGATGTTGATAACACAAAGGCAAATGCTCAACTCATCTGCACAAAGGGCTTCTAAAGCCACAATCTTGTAGGTAAAAGCCCCGTTAGAAATAACGGGGCTTTCCCTATTCATCTTCAGTTTTTACCTCACCTAGATTAAGAAGATGGCTATACGGATCCTTCGCATAGTTGGTCCATCACTTCTGCTCGTACATTTCCTCTCTCACTTCTCTCCTTTGAACCCTTCAAAGCTAAGCGAGCTTTATCTTTACAACGCAATTCCTTGTTTTGCAATCATTGTTGTTCTCAGTGCACAGCGAATATCAGATCCACTCTCCAAACCCCTACTCATCACCGCCATCTCGCTCTGGCTTTTTGGCTCGATTCTTGCAAGTACTGCTTCCTTCTATTCCTTACCTGAAGTGAGCTCACTTATTTCAAATACCGCCTACCTGCTTTTCTATCCATGCGCCGTTATTGCACTGCCCCGACTTATAAATTCAAGTAGGAAATCGACAGTCCTTGAAATCTTTGATGCATCCATTGTTGGTCTTGGTCTTGGCGTTTTAGGGACAACATTTGCACTCAAGCCTGTCCTGCCACACTTTGGCGGCAAGTTAAGCGATGCCCTCTTTGCATTAACTTTTCCAGTTTGTGATCTCATTTTGATATCCATGACCATTGCAACGATTGCATCTCATGGCTGGTCCCAAAGAAGCATCATCATTTGTTTAGGAGTTTTGACTTTCACTTTCACAGATTTCCTATTTCTTTGGCAACATCTCAATGGAATCTATTTCTTTGGTTCGATTGTTGATGATGGTTGGTTACTTGGGCTCTTACTTCTTGCAGATAGCACATGGCATCCAGGCAAAGATGAAGAATCTGTTACTCCGGTGAACCCAATTTTTATTGCGCTCTCAGTTTTCTTAAGTGCCACTCTCTTAGCCCTGATAGCGATTAAACCTGGATACTTTCCAACCTTTATCTTGTTTCCAGCCGTTAGCACTTTGATGCTGGCATTTATCCGAATGACAATTGCACTCAAACAAGCAAGAAACATCGGACATGAGCGGATATTGGCGCGCACTGATGAGTTAACAGGATTACCTAACCGTCGCCGTTTAATAAGTGAAATAGAAAACTTTGTTGGCAAAGACGGTTCACTTTTATTGCTCGATCTAGATGGTTTTAAACCAGTTAATGATTTACACGGTCATGCAACTGGAGACAAGGTTTTACAACAAGTCTCTTTACGCTTTGCCCGTGCCCTTCCATCGGGGGCGCTACTAGCCCGCTTAGGCGGAGATGAATTTGGTGTGTTAATCGAAGGTGCTTATGAGCACTCCATGGATGTTGCGCTAGCGTTGCGGGCCACCTTGAGTTATCCCTTTGACATTGATAGCCAACAGATCAACATAGATGTCAGCATTGGAGTAGCAGAAAATACTGGTGCCCCAGATTTATTGCGAAGAGCAGATGATGCGATGTATCGAGCTAAGCGCGAGGGTCTAGGGGTTTGTCGGCTTTAATCTCTTGCAAGCGAGCAAGTGATTCCAAGCGCTCTACCGAGTGATCAACTAGTCGCTCTGGGTAGCCCTTGCTGTAACCATCTAAGTAGAGCCAAGGTTCATGAATTTCGGCCGCAGATAAATGCGCAAGCTCTGGCACATATTTTCGAATGTAATCGCCATTTTCATCAAAGCGTTTGCCTTGCTCAATTGGATTAAACACTCGGTAATACGGAGATGCATCAGTGCCAGTGCCTGCTGTCCACTGCCAGCCATGAGCATTTGAAGCAACGTCATAATCAACTAAGTGTTCGGCAAAGAATCTTTCTCCTAGCTGCCACTCAAGATGCAGATCTTTAACTAAGAAAGATGCAACAACCATTCGAGTGCGATTATGCATCCAACCTTCTTGAATAAGTTGGCGCATTGCTGCATCAACAAATGGATAGCCAGTCTTACCTTCACACCATGCTTTAAATTGAGCGCCTGGCTTGTCATAGCGCATTTCAGCAAAGCGAGGTGCGTAATACTCACGATCTGTCATTGGATTATTGAATAGAACATCAGCATAAAACTCACGCCAGGCAATCTCTTTGCGGAACGTATCGTGGGCTTTGCTCTCTCCTAAGTTTTCAAGGAGTGTGCGTGGATGAATTTCGCCAAACTTCAAGTATGAACTCATCTTGGAAGTTCCATCTATTGCTGCAAAATTTCGCTTCTCATCGTATGTATCGAGACCTTTTTTGGTGAATTCCTTAAATCGAGCCAGCGCAGCGGCTTCTCCCGCTTTTATGATTTCAACACCTTTTGGTAATTGAAAATCAGGAAAATTACGGTATTCAGCAGTTGGTTTTACGAATTTCATACTCTTGGGCATTTTTGCTGGTGCACGCCATCCATGGGTTCGCCAAGCTCTGTAAAAAGGCGTGTAGACCTTGTATGGAGTTGCATCACTTGGTTTTAGAACACGTCCTGGCGCAACGGCATATGGACTGCCCGTACGAACCAACTTAATTCCTGCAGCTTCCACTCTGGCATCGCGCTCTGCGCCATACCTTTCATACTCTGCCGAGATATGAACTTCTTGCACACCGTATTTATTAATAAGTGCTGTTAGTACCTCCACTTGATCGCCCTCAATAATGTGCAGGTTATGACCAAGTGACTCATCCAGGCTTTTTAATGATTGACCCATGTAAGCCAAAAGCTTTGCGCCAGCCTCTTTAATCTGCGCCTTATCAAGAATAAAGAGTGGGATTACTTCATCTGAAGATTCAATTGCAGCCAAAAGGGCAGGGTGGTCGTTGATTCGTAAATCTCTACGAAACCATATGATGCTTCTTTTAGGCGCGGACATGGGTAGATTTAACCAGTATGAAAGAGATTAAGCGCTTCCAAATCCGCGGCGTTGCTGGCGATGTTAAGCGCGTTGATTTCGATGGCCGGATTGTGGACTACTGGCTACCCAAAGAGCCTGCTTCTTACTTACTCATCGCACATGATGGCCAGAATGTATTTGACGGGCGCACATCCACCCACCGCGGGCAAACCTGGAAAATGGCGCAATCTGCCAATCGTGTGAGCAAAGAATTAGGAATAGCCCCGCCCGCAATTATTGGCGTGTGGCATAGCGGTACAAAAGACAATCCATGGGGACGTGGAAAGGATTTAGTTCCTGAGAAGTACTTTCGGGATGGCATTTCAGTGGCTAAGGATGTATCTGTTCCATCAGATCATCCTGATTTTTTACATGGTGATACCTACCTTCGCAGTATTTTTGAGGAATATGTTCCAGCAATAGCCCCGGCGATCTCGCCTTCGCACACAGCGATGATTGGCTCTTCCATGGGCGGACTTGCAACCCTTTACGCAGTTGCTCAATTGCCAGATAAATTCACAACAGCTCTAGCTCTGTCCACTCACTGGCCATTTGGTGGCAATGAATTAGTTGAGCGAACAATTAAAGAGCTTCCCAGTCCATCAACTCACAAAATCTGGATGAGTCATGGCACTAAGGGTTTAGATAGCGCCTATGCGCCATTCCAACACTTGGCAGATAAGTTAATGGCCGAGCGCGGGTATCTGCCTCATAACTTCGTTAGTAAAGTTTATGAACGTAGTGGCCACAATGAGAGATCCTGGGCAAAGTATTTAGATCAGCCCATGCGATTTTGGCTCAATACTTGATGGTGTACTTAATTACCTTTGACACTAATTTTTCACCTTTAGAATTTGTAACTACCGCTACTAAATCGAAGGTGGTACCTGATTTATAAAGTCGATTATGAATAAATACTCGATGTAACCCATCTACTACATAATCATCTTTGGTAGTGCGGTGATCAGATGTTCCAAGGACTTTCCACGTTTTTCCACTTTGGCGAGCGGCAAACGTTACTTGCACGAAGTCATCGCCCGGAACTTTGGCAGTTATCGCAGACCATCCCGGGGTGCGGTAATCTGGTTTTGGAGTATTTAAAGTGATCGCTAATGGTGATGATGGTTCGAAAGCTTTGTCTGCTTTTAGAATTACCCAACTACGAGGAGCTAGTTTGAGATCGATAGTTGAGGTGTGGGTATTGACTTGCGCTCCACCAGAGATAGCCATCCATGTAGAGTCTTTTGTCGAAACAGGCACTGTTGCTTCCTGTGACTCGTCATTTGAGTTGAAGGCAATTAAAAACTCCTGGTTATCTGCAAAGCGGCTAACTGCAAAGACACTGCCTAGTCCATATCTGACTTGTTGTGTCCCAGATTTTAGGGCTGGGTACTTTTTATAGAGCCCTTGCAACTCTGCAATATTTGCTTCAAGTGGATTCTTCACATCAAAAGCACTTGCTTTGCCGATTGGATTGCTACCTATGCGAACTTCTGATTTCCAATCTTCTACTTGAGTAACAAACATATCTTGGCGAGCCATCTGATCTCCACCGCCACCGGTCATTCCCTTTTCATCACCGTAATAAAGAACAGGACCACCACGTAAAGTAAAGAGAAGAGCATTTGCTAATTTAGCTCGTTCTAACATAATTTTTGGTCCATCGCTGCCACTGAGAATTTCAATGAAGTGACCGATGCGCCCCATGTCATGATTGCCCAAGAAGGTTGCAAGCGAATAAGCGCTAGTCGTTGGTGTTGTATAGAAATCATCAGTGTTAAATAAATCTGCAACATCACTTGCCCCACCACCGGCTTTAGCAAAGCGTGAAACCTTAGCTTGGAATGGAAAATCTAAGACCCCAGGGAAATTCTGCTCTGTAACAAAAGATGCTAAGAATGGAATGTCTGAGTCCGCAACTTCTCCAAAAATCGGAAAGTTTTCTTTTCCAGCCGCTTTTGCCGTTGCAATTATCTTGGGCAAAAAAGCTTTCCAAAACTCTGGATTAACGTGTTTTGCTGTATCTATTCGGTAACCATCAATATCAAAACGAGTAATCCAACTAGACCATAGATCAGTCATGCCTTTTACGACAGCTGGCTTCTCAGTGAAAATATCATCCAATCCAACAAAATCACCTTGAGTCACAGAGGTCCCAGACCAGATTGAATCGCCTCGATTGTGATAATTAGTTAAATCATTGAGGAAGGCTGGTTTCTTGATGTTCTTGTCATAAGTTGAAGTTCTTGGAACATAGGCAAAAGATTTATCAGCACAAAGTTTAGGAAAACTAGCCAAACCTGCAACTTTCCCTGGATCAAATATTTTTCCCGTACAAGTTTTGTAGGGGAAATCTGAAGGCTCTCGATAAGAAGTCGAACCAATCGTGTATTTAACGACATCAGCCGTGTGGTTCACGACAATATCAACAATTACTTTCATGCCCAACTTGTGTGAAGCCGCGACAAAATCTTTAAAATCCTGCTCCGTCCCAAGATGGGGATCAATTGTTGTAAAGTCAACGGCCCAGTAGCCGTGATATCCAGCAGACCCTTGTTGGACGTATTGATTCTTTACTGGAGGTGTAATCCAAATTGAATTGAAGCCTAAGTCTTTGATGTACTGCAAATGACTGGTTAAACCTTTGAAATCTCCACCGTGGTAATAGCCAATGTCAGTTGGGTCATCTCCTCCACCAAGTCTGCCTCCAGTTAAGCCACCACCGTCATTACTTGTATCGCCATTTGCAAAGCGATCTGTCATAACAAAATAGACAGAATCACCAGCTAGTGGTCCCCTTGCAACTGGTTGAGCTAAAGCTGCTAAATCGTCGGCAGCGCCAGAAGAAGTCGCAATCATTGAGAGTGTGATGGAGAGGACAATGGCTACAGAAAGTTTTTTCATACTACGATCCACACACCTTGTGTCGCGTAAGCTGAATCGATACTGAAAATTTCGCCCTTCGCAACTTGGCCATAAAGTGTTTTTGTAACTTCATAACCATAGCTACTCAAATCAATCGTTGCTTTAATGGGACCACGGGAAATAAACACGAGTAGGGATTGTTTCTTTGATTCACGTAGATAAACCAAATAATCATCTTCAACAGCTACCCAACGTAAACCGCCGTTTATTAGCCCATCTTGAGTACGGCGAAGTCTTACGAGCTCCTTAACTTCTGAGAAAAATTCTTGATCCCATCCACTCTTATCGTTCCAATTGATTGTGCGGCGCGCATCCTCGCCCCATGATCCTTCAAGCCCAATTTCATCTCCAGCAAATATTGAAGGGACGCCTGGATAAGTCAACATCATAGTCATCGCCGCAATATGAGCTTTCTGATCGCCCATTACAACTGTCCTAAAGCGGGCAGTATCGTGAGAATCCAAAAGCATCATTGACGCAGTCAGTGAGCGCCAAGGGATGGAAGAATTAAATTCTTTCATCGAAGCAACTAATTGCTTTCCATTAATTTTTGGCATTGCAAATGGAAGACCTTGAAATCCCCCAGTAATTTCTGGATTGCGGTTAATCCAATTCCAGAATGGACGCATGAAACCTTGATAGTTCATAGCTCCTTGCCACCCTAAACCGTTTAAATCGCCAGCTTCAAAATCTCCATTCTCTGCAACTAACCATGTTTGTGGATTAACTTCAGTCATTGCATTTCTAATTCCTTGCATAACTTCAGTGTGATGATTCTCGGAACCTTGGCGACCGGTCATATTTCCAACATCAATACGCCAACCAGCCATCCCATACTTTGGCGATATCCATTTCTTAACAATTGAGTTCTTTCCTTCATACATCACCTTGCGCAAAGCCTTAGAAGAAAAATTGAGTTTTGGTAAAGACTCCAAGCCAAACCAACCGACATATCCCCACTTGATGGATTTATCCCAGTAAAAATATGAACGCTCTTTTGATTTCTTATCCTTTTTTGCTTTGGCTAACCAGGAATGCCCAGCACCACAGTGATTAGAAGTAAGGTCACCAAGAATACGGATTCCCTTCTTTTTCGCACTCTTTATAAGTGATTTAAATGCAGCATCGCCGCCGAGAATTGGGTCTATAACATCAAAACTTGATGCGTCATATCTGTGGTTTGACCGAGCAGGAAAAAGAGGTGTGAAATAAATTCCATTCACACCTAAATCTGTGATGTGATCTAAGTGCTCTGAAACTCCGTGTAAATCCCCACCATAGAGCTCTTGGCCTGTGTATTTGCCGCGACCTCGTGGCAATAAATCCCACTCACGTGGATGAGCCCACTCAGGCACGATATTAACTTTGCCGGAACGAGCAAAGCGATCGGGGAAAATCTGGTAAAAGACTGAAGACTTAATCCACTCTGGGTTATCCGCAATTGCAACTAATTGAAAATCATTATTGCTATGTACATCGTGGTCAAATAGGCCTTTTGCGTTAAGCCACTCATATTTACCCTTTCCAATGAAAGCAAAACGATAAAAATTTTGTAGATTGAGAATTTCAACGCTCACTTGGTGCCAAGTCTCAGTCGAATCTTTCCTAGTTTCTTTCATTTCAAAAATACGAGGCTCACCATCGTGATAGATGCGTAGCATTGCTTTTTCAAATAAATAATTGTTCGGAACGCGTACTTTGAATGTTACTTTTTCACCTATCGCCGGAGCAATATTGCTCACATAAAGTTCACTACCATCATGGTGCGGTTGATTTTTCATTATCCTTTATTTGCTCCCGCCGTTAAACCTGCTACAACGTGCTTCTGTAAATAAAGGAATAAAATCATTACAGGCACAGATGCTATGAGTGCACCTGCGGCAAATGGACCCCAGTGAGCATTGTACTGACCATCAATATATTGCTGCATTCCAACAGCCAAAGTGAGTGATTTTTGATTTCCGCCTAATATTACTGAAGTAATCAAAAACTCATTCATAGTTCCAATAAATGAAAGCAAAGTAATAACTGCTAATACTGGTCTTGCAAGTGGCAAGATAATTCTGAAATATATTTGAGCGTGCGAAGCCCCATCAACTTTAGCTGATTCATCAATTTCAGATGGAATAGTGTCATAGAAGCCTTTGAGCATCCAAGCATTAATTCCTAAGGCACCACCTGCAAAAACGATGATCAGCGCAGAAGTTTGGCCAAGGGCTAAGAAGGGAATACTTTTACCTAGATCTGCCAGCATTAAAAAGATTGAAGTGGCGGCCAAAAGCTGTGGAAACATTTGCACGACCAAAATCGTCATTAAAGTCAGTTTACGACCCTTAAATCTAAAGCGGCTGAGTGCATACGCAGCAGTTGCCCCAATAAACATCTGCAAGATTGCATTGGCTGAAGAGATGATTACTGAGTTCTTTAGCCACGTTAAATATGGCTGATCTGGATTTCCAAATAAAGTTCTAAAATTTTCAAGTCCTGGCTTATTGGGAATAAGTTTTTGAGCACTCAGAGAACCAATAGTGTCAAAGGAAGCACTAATCATCCAGATGAGTGGGAAGAGAGCAAAAGCTACAGCCAACACACCAACAGCATGGCGCCATGCAATCCTTTTCGTCCACTGTGCAGCTGTAAGTGGCTTCTGACGTACTAAGTCATTAACGATCATGTCATGTTCTCGATTGTTCGTGACTTTTTGAAACTATATATAGACATTGAAGCTACTAGTAGGAAGTTAAAGAATGAGACCGCACTTGCAAGCCCATAGTCATTTCCTTTGCCAGCAGCAAATGCCATTTTATATGTATATGAAATCAAAATATCTGTGTGTCCTGCAATTCCGCCTGATGAAATAATCGTTGGACCACCACCAGTGAGCAAATAAATAGCACCGAAGTTGGAAAAATTGTATGCATAACTAGCGATAAGCAAAGGCGCCAGGGTCATTAGTACAAGTGGCAATTTAATTTTTGAGAAAAGTTGACGAGGTGATGCGCCATCGACCTGGGCAGCTTCAATCACTTCACTTGGTAAAGATTGAATTGCCCCTGTACAAATTAGGAACATATAGGGTGTGCCTGCCCATAACTGCACTAAAAGAACAGCAAATTTCGCCAGCCATGGATCAGATAACCACGGAATTGGACTTCCTAATACTCGATTGATAATTCCGTTATCTTGATTGAACATACCTGCCCAGACGAGTGTGGAAAGCACTGAAGGCATTGCGTAAGGGACAATCAATAGTGTTCGATAAATTTTCTTAGATTTCATTCTTGGGTGATTGAGCACCAAAGCCAATAAGAAACCTAAAAAGAAAGTTGAGAGTACTACTAGGCCTGCATAAATAAAGGTCCACGCCAATACTTGAAGCATCGGACCTCTATAACGCTCATCATTAATTACTTTAGAAAAGTTTCTCCAACCAACGGTTGTGGTCCATCCAGGTTCAATTTCTTCCCCTGTATCGCTCACCATTGACCCATTGTTATTGGGTGAATAAACGGTTCCGGTGAGTATGTCTGTCACCTGATCTTTACTGGCGTCGTAACTTAAATTCTGCTCCACTAGCTCTACAGCATTGATATCTGAAACAGAATAAAATTTACTATTTCCAATTGGAACTTTGAAGTCATTAAACTGATCGAGAATTGCAAACACTTCATCATCTGAGAGTGTTGTGTAGCCAGATACTTTCGTAATCCGCCCATCAGGGTTGGTTACTACGTCAGAAGTTGGGATTGGCCTAAATGCATCACGCGTTCCAGCACCAAAACTTCCATCATTATTTCTAATAATTAATGTAATTTTTCCATTGAGATTATCCTTGGTAACTTGCATGTAATTTGTTGCGTCGCCCACTGGAGCAAATGAATTTGAAACCATTACACTAATCGCTGTTTCTTTATCTAAAAAGTGTCCGTTGGAATAGTTCGTAAAGGCTACATAGCCAGTGAACATTGCAGGATAAACTTGGAACATAAGAAGCAAAACTGTTCCAGGAACAATGTATTTCGGTGCAATACGTTTCTTGCTTAAAAAGACATAATCTAAAACTAAGGTAGAAATCGTAAAATAAATTGCAAATAACCAAGTTTTGTGTGAAATAAGAATGGGCACGCACCAGATAGTGAAGGCATTGAGTGCGCCTAAAAGCATAATTTTTGCAATTAGTGCAGGTGTTTTATTACCAAACTTCACGGCTGATTCTCCCAAAAATATTAATAAAGAGGTAGGGGCGCCGCGAACGGCGCCCCTACCAACTAGCCGTTATAAGTTAGCTAATTGCCTTTTTGATGTTTGCTGCTGCTTGAGCAAAGGCTGCTGCTGTAGTTTGCTTTCCATCAGCAACGTTCTTCCAAGCATTGCCCCATGAATCCCATACTGAGTTCATTTGAGGAATGTTTGGCATCGGGGTACCAGTTGCTCCATAGGCACCGAATGCTGCTACATCTGGGTTATTTGTAACCTTTGCTGCTGCAGTCTTAAGTGCTGGTAAACGATCTCCGAGCTTGTAAAGAGCTAATTGGAAATCATCTGAGGACGCAACCTGTGTGAGGAACTGGCGTGCCACGATCTTATTGGCGGCAAACTTGCTCATCATGAAGCCGTTCACTCCTACAAATGGGCGTGAAAGTGTTCCATTAACTGCAGGCACTGATGCAATTGCATAAGGAATACCTGACTTCTTGATGTTTGCAAGGTTCCACGGACCAGTAATCATGTATGGAGCCTTACCTGCATACCACTGTACGAAGTCATAGTTTGATGACTTGCTAAGTAGCCCGCTTGAGAAATATCCATCAACCTTTGAAGCATTAGCAGCAAAAGCCTTTGAGTTAATTCCTAAATCTTTGGCATTAATACCAGCTGCACCAACTCCGAATACATATCCCCCAAGACCTGAGAACAAAGGCATGTGGTGGTATGGGTCTCCGTAAGGAACTTCTATACCCACCTTTGCTGTTCCAGCTGCCTTCAATGTTGCCCAAGTCTTTTCTAGATCGGCAAAAGTTGCTGGGATAGTTGGAGATAGTTTTGTATTAACAATTAACGCAATGTTTTCTACGTTATATGGAAGTCCATATAGAAGTCCCTTGTAAGAGAATCCTTGGATTCCTGAAGATGCATACGCGCTCTTGTCGATGTTTACCATGCGATCAAGAACACCTGAGGCTGCTAACTGGCCGACCCAGTCATGTGGACCTACAAGTAGATCTGGACCTAATCCCTTTGGCGCTGCTGTGATTAATTCATCTTTTACTTTACCGAAGTCTTTGATAACTACGTTAAGAGTTACACCGTTTTGTGATGCCCATGAAGCTGCAGCTTCACGAAGTGTCTTTGCACGGCTTTCATCTGACCAAATAACAAGTGTCTTACCCGCAGCATTAGCTGATGGAACGACAAGTGTTGAAACTGCGACGGCTACTGCGGCGATTGCACCGAGAATGCCTAAACGCTTTGTATTCATTTGTATCCTCCATGGATGGAATTCGCACATACGAGGGCATGCGCTATTGGGGCTATTTCACACGTGTACGCAGCGGTAATCAAATTAGAAATGCCCAATAAGGCACCTGGGCAGGCGTATTTACCCGATTGTTATAAAGGGTTCCTGTTGCAGGTTGGGCTTGCAGTCTTACTTATGAAGCTGCTCTACCGTGCCATCCCAGCCCGTTACGGTCTCAGGCTTACGAGGAGCCTTACCGATGTAGCGAGCTGATGGGCGGATCAAGCGACCAGTGCGCTTTTGTTCCAAGATGTGCGCAGACCAACCTGCAGTACGCGCAGCAGTAAACATTGAAGTAAATAGATGCGCAGGAACTTCAGCGAAATCTAAAATAATCGCTGCCCAGAACTCAACATTTGTTTCTAGAACACGATCTGGTTGACGCTCACGTAGTTCCTTAAGTGCTGCTTGTTCTAGCGCTTCTGCAACTGCATAACGTGGAGCGTTTAATTCTTTAGCGGTGCGGCGCAATGTGCGAGCACGTGGATCTTCTGCGCGGTAAACGCGGTGACCAAATCCCATAAGACGTTCTTTACGATCAAGTAATCCCTTTACATATGCTGTTGCATCGCCAGTCTTTTCAACTTCTTCAATCATGTGTAGCACGCGTGATGGTGCACCACCGTGAAGTGGACCTGACATCGCGCCAATTGCACCTGATAGCGCAGCTGCAACATCTGCACCAGTTGATGCAATAACACGGGCCGTAAATGTTGAAGCATTCATTCCATGCTCTGCAGCAGAAACAAAGTAAGCATCAATTGCACGAACATGTGCTGGATCTGGTTCTCCGCGCCAACGAATCATCATGCGCTCAACAACTGTGTGTGCTTTATCAATTTCAGATTCTGGAATAGCTGGTGCAATTTGACCACGAGCAGCTTGTGCCAGGTATGAAAGCACCATCACAGATGCACGTGCAAGATTGCTGCGTGCTTCTGCATCATCAATATCTAGAAGTGGCTTGAAACCCCAAGCTGGTGCCAACATTGAAATTGCTGCCTGCACATCCACGCGCACATCACCTGAGTGAACTGGCAGTGGGAATTTTTCAGCATTAGGAAGACCCGGATTAAATTCATCATCAACTAGAAGTCCCCATACGTTTCCAAATGAAACGCGTCCGACTAGATCTTCAATATCAACTCCGCGGTAGCGAAGTGCGCTACCTTCTTTATCGGGCTCAGCAATTTCAGATTCAAATGCAATTACACCTTCAAGACCTGGCTTGAAATCATCTGACACGGCGAGCTCCTTTTAGCGAAGTGAAGTTTCCTGCACGGGTAATTCTGCCCCCATACAAGGGGTGTTGGCGACCACAAGGCTAAGAGGATGCGTTCAGAGCCAAAGTGAGGTTCGATACATCCATGGCCGAAAATGAGTTTTCTCGCGAAGAGATCCGTGCGATGCGCCGATCCTATGGAGAGGCTGGCCTGGAGCATTTAGATGCCGACCCCTTCACCGCATTCGCTGATTGGCTTCGCCAAGCCCATGAAAACCCAATGATTGTCGAAGCAAATGCGATGGTCCTTTCAACTCTAGGTGATGACTCTTCCATTTCCACACGCACTGTCTTACTTAAAGATATTTCTGATGGTGGATTTACTTTCTTCACTAATTACTCATCACGCAAAGCACATGCAATGGAAAATAATGAACACGTCAGTTTGCTCTTTCCTTGGTATGCAATGGAACGTCAAGTTTCAATTAGTGGGCTAGCTGCAAAAGTTTCGCAACAAGAGTCTGAAGATTATTTCGCAACAAGGCCTTGGGGTTCACAGATTGGTGCATGGGCAAGTCATCAATCATCACCACTTGCATCACGTGAAGAGTTGGAACAGCGCTATGAAGGTGCTGCACAGAAATGGCCAGAAGGAACAACCGTTCCATGCCCACCACATTGGGGTGGATATCGAGTTACTCCTTTAACTATTGAATTTTGGCAGGGTCGTTACTCACGATTGCATGATCGTTTGCGCTATGAGAGAGATAACACCAACTCAAATTGGGAGTTGAATAGGTACTACCCATAGGCTTAAGCCATGAGCACAGAGATCATTATTCCTTCCAATCTCAAGCCTATTGATGGACGTTTTGGTTGTGGTCCTTCAAAGATTCGCCCAGAGGCATTAGCTGCACTTGCCTCAAGTGGCACATCAATTCTTGGAACATCACATCGTCAAAAGCCCGTTAAGAATGTTGTCAAGCGCGTGCGCGAAGGCTTGCATTCACTATTTAATCTGCCAGAAGGTTATGAAGTAATCCTTGGCAATGGTGGCTCAACAGCGTTTTGGGATATTGCCACTCTTAACTTGATTGAAAACCGTTCTCAGCACTTAGTTTTTGGAGAGTTTTCTTCAAAGTTTGCCAGTGCTTCTAAAGAGGCACCGTTTCTTGGTGAGCCATCAGTCATTAAATCCGAACCCGGCACACATCCAAACGCACTTGCCGAAGCGGGAATAGATCTTTACGCCCTCACACATAACGAAACTAGCACTGGTGTTTCAATGCCAATCATTCGCCCAGCAAATATTGGTGATGCCCTAGTTGCAGTTGATGCCACAAGTGCAGCCGGTGGCTTAATGGTTGATGCTAAAGAATTTGATACTTATTATTTTGCTCCGCAAAAATCTTTTGCATCTGATGGCGGACTATGGATTGCAATAATGAGCCCTGCAGCTATTGCACGGGTGGAAAAGATTAAAGCCAGCGGTCGTTGGATTCCTGCATTTTTTGATCTATCCATTGCAATTGAAAACTCCAGACTTGATCAGACCTATAACACTCCAGCAGTGACAACTTTCATGTTGCTAGCTGATCAAATTGAGTGGATGAATACCAATGGCGGACTTTCATTTGCTGCAGGTCGAAGTGAGAAATCTTCTGACATCTTGTATTCATGGGCAGAGAAGACCAGTTACACCATTCCATTTGTTGTTGAGCCATCTATGCGCTCTAAAGTTGTTGGAACAATTAACTTTGATGATGCAATTGATGCAACAAAGATTGCAGCAGCACTTCGTGCTAATGGAATCGTTGATACTGAGCCTTATCGCAAGCTCGGTAAAAACCAACTTCGCATTGGTATGTTCCCAGCAGTTGAGCCAAGTGATGTTGAAGCATTGACCAAATGCATTGATTTCGTAGTGTCTGCGCTTTAATAGCCCCGTGCCTAAAACCTTTCAGCGCGACCGCTTTTTCTGGGTCGTTGCTACCCAAACCGCCATTGTTAACTTCTACTTAGGTGGCTTTGGACCAGCACAATCACTACTTCGCGCAGATCAAGGAACTTCACTAACTATTGCTGGGCTGCATGGAACGGCTATGGGAGTTGCATCAATTGCCGCTGGTTATGCCAATCCACATCTTGCTCATAAATTCGGGCGGGCAAGAACTAAGTGGGTTGGTCTTGGAATCTTTTTATTAGGACTTTTTCTCTTCGTTATTTCACCACCAGTTATTCTCACATTACCTGCCACGCTCATCACTGGTTTTGGTACTTCGATAGTAATTAACACAATGCTCACTTCCATGTCCCACCACTATGGAAAAGCTGCAGAAGTTGCTATTCCTCAGGCAAATGGAATCGCCTCCGTTGGTTTTGTAACAGGAACCGCACTTATCGGAACTATTGCTTCGCTCTATCGAGATTTCTGGCGCTTAGGATTATTGCTGGCACTTCCTGTGGCATTGGTTTTAGTGTTGGTGGGACGTGAGAAGAATATTGAAGAACACGTGCCAGATGAGAGTGGTCCACAAAGTGGAAAAATGTCACCGAAGTTTTGGTTGGCTTGGTTTGGTTTTGTAGCTTGTATTTCATCAGAGTTTGCAACTTCTTTCTGGGCTGCAGCGTTGTTGAAGGATCGCGTTGGTTCAACGGCTGCAATCTCCACCGTTGCGATAGTTGCACTTGGAACTGGAATGGGAATTGGTCGTTGGTTCGGTGGTTCTTTGCTCAAGAACTTCAAACTCGATAATCAACTCTTAGGAATAGTCGCCCTGCAGTTCTTTGGCTTCACTGCTTTCTGGTTGTCACATTCGATGATTATTAGCTTGGTTTGTTTGCTTGTAATTGGCTTGGGTATTTCAATGCAGTTCGCATTATCGGCAATTCGTTTAGTGGGCTTTAGTGATAATCGCCCAGATTTAGCAGTTGGTAAAGCATCTCTTGCAGCTGGAATAGCTATTGCAGGAGCTCCGTTTTTGCTAGGTTTTCTAGGCGATAACTTCGGTATCTCACGTGCATACATCATGGTCCCAGTGCTTATTGCACTGGCATTTATCATCATTAAACTAACGCCATCACATAGCGAAAAGGCATAAACAATGAGTTATAAAACCCGCCGTATTGTGACTTTGGTTGTGCTTTTTGGGTTAATCGTTTTAATCGCGATTAGCGGACTTTAAAACCGCAGCAACTGAAATATCTGCTGGAACATCCACTCTGTCTTTATATTTCAACCAAATGACAAGTGTTGAAATTAAACAAATAGCACCGCAGCCAGCAATTGTTAAACGAATGCCAATTACTTCAGCCATGATTCCAATGACTGGTGATCCCACAGGAGTTCCTCCCATGAAGATCAAAAGATAAATTCCCATCACTCGCCCGCGAATTGCTGGATCACTATTGACTTGAACAATTGAGTTGGCGGTAATCATTGTTGTCAGTGCTGTGACACCACAGATTGGTAAGAAGATTGCATACGCGGTGTAGCTAGGCATAATGGAGAGCACCATAATTGCGCCAGCAAAGGCCCCGCCAGCCAAAATCACAAAGCGAGTCTTGCGAAAGCGCTCTAAGCGCGCAGATGCAATGGCACCTGAAAATGAACCAATAGCAACAAAGGTTCCCAGCAATCCATAAGAGGCAGGGCCCTTGCCAAACTCTTTCGTGGCCATCAATGCATTAAAGATCTGAAAGTTAAGACCAAAAGTTCCAAGGAAGAAAACCATCAACATAACAACATAGATATCAGGGCGAGCTAGTGCATAGCGCAAGCCCTCTCGCACGTTAGTCATAGATTTTGGTCGATCTTGATGGAAGAACTCTTTCTCATTCATCGCCATCAGGGCGCCAATAGCAAATAGATAGGAGATGCCATTAACTAGAAATGAAGGACCAGTGCCAAAAGCAGCGATAAGTAAGCCTGATAGTGCAGGTCCCACTAAGCGCCCAGCGTTAAAGTTTGCAGAGTTAAGGCTTACCGCATTTGGCAGATCATCATGTCCCACGATTTCTGCTGCAAAGGCTTGGCGAACTGGTGCATCAACTGCAGTTGAAATTCCAAGTACTGCTGCAAGTACAAACACATGCCAGAGCGCAATGTGATCTGTCATGACAAGTATGCCAAGCGCCATTGCAGAAAATGCACCTAGCGCATTGGTACCAATTAAGAGTTTTCTCTTATTGAAACGATCAGCTAGTGCGCCGCCGTGGAGTGAAAAGAAGAGAACTGGCGTGAATTGAATTGCAGTAACAATTCCTAAATAAGTTCCGCTGTGAGTAAGTTCAAGAACTAGCCAATCCTGGGCAACGCGCTGCGCCCAGCTACCTATGTTAGAGACGGTATTGGCAGGAAAAAGTATCCGGTAATTACGGTGGCGAAATGATCGCCAATTACCATCCTCTTTCACGTTAATTCCCATTACTCTTCTCTCATGGCATCAAATATCGGCTCTGTTGTAACCCTAGTATCTATTGGCGTAATTTGCTGGGTGATTGCCTTTGTCATTGCGTTAGCAGTTGGTGCTGATGCAAAAATCATTTGGACATGCCTATTTGGGGCAGGCCTAGGCCTAACTGGTATTCGGTATTCAATTCGCCGCAATAAGCGCAGCGGAATTTAATTTAAGCCTCTAGAGCAGATGCAATACCGCGCAATACGCGGCCTAAACGCTCTGCTTCAACTGCTGATGGATGACGGCCTTGGCGCAAACCATTTCCAACGCGATCCAAAATCTTAATTGTGTCTTCAATCATCGCAGCTAAATCATCAGTGTTAGCACGTGAGTTTTCAGCAAGTGATGGAGGTGCATCAATGATGTGTACTGAAAGTGCTTGTGGTCCGCGACGTGAATCAGCAATGCTGAATTCAAGCTTTGTTCCAGGCTTAACTGTTGCAACACCTTCTGGAAGAGATGAAGCAGCTAGATAAACATCTTCGCCTTCATCATTGGCAATAAAACCGAAACCCTTTTCTAGGGAGAACCATTTAACGCGTCCTGTAGGCATGGGGAGGGCTCCTTGATTATTTCGTGTGTTCGTTTAGCCGCGGGGTTTGCGGTCAGGGCTTTAGTTTATCACCAGGTCAGTGAAGGTCGCTTCCGAGTGAGCGCCGCATCCATGATCAACAGAGACCACGCGTGCATCATCGGGCGAGATTGCATTTGCACACACGCCAAAGGTTGCGCGTAGTGAGCCTGCGATTGGAAGAAAGAATCCGCATGAGTGACATGGCTTAGGTGCAGCTTGTGCCAATGGTGCTTGTGGTCCACGGTCCCCGTCATACCAACGCTTTGCGGCTTGATCGCGACCTTCAATAGACATTACTCGTGCACGACCAAAACCTAATTCAACTGCCATTGCAGTATCTAAATCTTCATCCTGTGGCAATGCAGATTGCCCAGGAACTAAACGTGCATCATCGAGTGAACTTGGAACGATGTCACCAACGCCAACATCACCTGGTTGGATGCGATCACGATATGGAATCCACTCTGGTGCAAGAAGAGCATCTGGCCCAGGAAGAACAACTAGATCACAAACAGTTGGTGTTGCATCAACATCAACTTTTGCAATGGTGACGCACCAACGCCAGCCTTTATAGCCAGCTAGGTTTGCATTAAAAAGATATGTGGCAACGCGGTTCTCATCATCAAACTCAACGCTAATAAATGAACCAACATGATCACGCTTTTCTGCGTGTTCAAAGATTGCAGTGTGGGCAAGATTTTTTGCATCAAAAGGAGCAGGCGCGTTAGACGCAGCCTTCTTCGATGTCTCCTTTGGCGCTTTTTTCGCCAATGATTTCTTTGCCATGTATATAGGGTAAAGCAGAACGCCGCCCTCGCGTTAATCGAGGACGGCGTTACGCGTAATTTGTGGGCTTTAGAAGTCCATATCTCCGCCACCTTGTGGCATTGGTGCTGGATTCTTTTCTGGCTTATCTGCAATCACTGCTTCAGTTGTGATGAACAGGGCTGCGATAGATGCAGCGTTCTGTAGCGCAGAACGTGTGACCTTAGCTGGATCAATAATTCCAGATTTGATCATGTCCACATATTCACCAGTTGCTGCGTTGAGACCTTGTCCTGCTGGAAGATTACGAACCTTCTCAACAACAACTCCGCCTTCAAGTCCTGCGTTGATTGCGATTTGCTTGAGTGGAGCTTCGATTGCGAATTCAACAATCTTTGCACCAGTTGCTTCATCACCAGTTAATCCAGTTAACTTCTTAAATGCTGCAGTTGCTGCTTGGAGAAGTGCAACGCCACCACCGGCAACGATTCCTTCTTCAACTGCAGCCTTTGCATTGCGAACTGCATCTTCAATGCGGTGCTTACGCTCCTTGAGTTCAACCTCAGTTGCAGCTCCTGCCTTGATAACAGCCACGCCACCAGCAAGCTTTGCAAGACGCTCTTGCAACTTCTCGCGGTCATAATCTGAATCACTCTTCTCAATCTCTGAACGGATCTGTGTGACGCGGCCCTTAATTTGTGCCTCATCGCCAGCGCCTTCAACGATTGTTGTCTCATCCTTGCTGATAACAACCTTGCGAGCGCGACCCAATAATTCAAGTCCTGCTTGATCTAGCTTGAGACCAACTTCTTCAGAGATAACAGTTGCACCTGTAAGGATTGCAATGTCTTGAAGCATCGCCTTGCGACGATCTCCAAAGCCAGGTGCCTTTACAGCCGCTGAGCGGAAAGTTCCACGGATCTTGTTCACAACAAGTGTTGCCAGCGCTTCGCCTTCAACATCTTCAGCGATGATTGCAAGTGGCTTACCTGATTGCATTACCTTTTCAAGAACAGGTACGAGATCTTTAATATTTGCAATCTTTGAGTTCACGATCAATACGTAAGCATCTTCTAGAACTGCTTCCATACGATCCTGGTCTGTCACAAAGTAAGGAGAGATATAACCCTTATCAAAGCGCATACCTTCAGTGAGCTCTAGCTCTAAACCAAAAGTATTTGACTCTTCAACAGTGATAACGCCTTCTTTGCCAACCTTGTCCATCGCTTCAGCAATCATCTCGCCGATAGTTGCATCTGCTGCAGAGATAGATGCTGTAGCTGCGATCTGTTCCTTTGAATCAACGGCTTTGGCCATAGACAAAAGCTCAGCCACAATTTCTGTAACTGCCTTTTCCATACCGCGCTTGAGGGCCATTGGGTTTGATCCCGCTGCCACGTTGCGAAGTCCTTCACGCACTAGGGCCTGGGCCAAAACTGTTGCGGTAGTTGTTCCATCGCCTGCGACATCATCTGTCTTCTTAGCAACTTCCTTAACTAGCTCTGCGCCAATCTTTTCCCATGGATCATCTAGATCAATTTCTTTGGCGATGGAAACACCATCGTTAGTAATAGTTGGGGCGCCCCACTTCTTCTCAAGGACAACGTTTCGTCCGCGAGGTCCTAGGGTCACTTTGACCGCATCGGCCAAGATATTCATTCCGCGCTCTAATCCGCGGCGGGCTTCTTCATTAAAGGCAATCTGCTTTGCCATGAGTTGTGCTCGCTTTCATGTAATCGTTCGTTTGCGGGGGCCTTATCACTCGCACCCCGAGAGTGCTAACGCCAAATCTACGGGAGTTATTTCCCAGGCGCAAAACGGAGGGGGGCTTAGCGGGCGATGCGGGTGTTCATGCGGGCCTCGCGCAGGCGGCGTAGGCGCTTCACGAGCATGGGAGAGGCAGCTAGAGCATCATCACGATCGATTAAGTCATTAAGAAGTTGGTAGTAGCGGGCAGCTGAAAGGTCGAAAAGCTCCTTGATTGCTGCCTCTTTAGCCCCTGCATAGCGCCACCAGCTAGCTTCAAAATCCAGGATTCGGACTTCAAGGTCGCTCAGACCAAGGTGCATGGCGGACTCTTCTTGCGCGGACATGAGGGAAATCGTATCGGGTGAGCGCGAAAAATGTGGGATTTAAAGGGTGGAAAGGATCATTTCAATATCGCTGATTTTCGTCCATGGATTAACAATGGCAAAACGCAAAATTGGTTGGCCTTTGTGAGATGAAGGTGGAATAAAACCTATTTGATCGAAAAGAAGTTTGTCAGACCAGCTTTGATAATCACTTGCAGACCAACCTGTGCGTGTAAATGCAACGATTGAAAGTTCTGGCTCACACACTAATTCTAAATCAGGATGCGCTCTTACTAATGCCGCAGCTTGATGGGCAACAGTTAATGATTGTTCCATCGCTTCTCTATATGCATCTGTGCCATAGGCAGCAAGGGAAAACCAAAAAGGTAATCCGCGTGTGCGACGAGTTAATTGAATTGCATAATCAGATGGCGACCATGCACCATCTTTTAATGTGTCCAAGTAAGAAGCATGTTGTGAGTGAACTTTACGGGCAAGTTCTGGTTCGCGGTAAATAAGTGCACATGCATCATATGGAGCAAATAACCATTTATGTGGATCAACAATGAGTGAATCAGCTTCCTCTACACCATCAAAGTGCGAACGAACTGATGGTGCACAAAGGGCCGCTAATCCATAAGCCCCATCAACATGAAACCAAATTCCCCGCTCATGTGCTGCGCTGCCAATGCCCTTTAGGTCATCGATGATTCCAAGATTTGTTGTGCCAGCCGTTGCAACTACTGCAAACACACGATGTGTTGTTGTGGCATGCAGATGATCAATGGCGTGGGCAACAGCATCTCCCATTAACTTTCCATTAGCTGCAACTGGCACCTTTAAAACATCTACATCCATCACATTTGCAGCGCTAACAATTGAAGAGTGAGCTTCTTCGCTGCAAGCAATCACCCAACGAGAAGCACCTGGGTGGTTCTTTCGCCCCTGTGCTCGTGCCACAACTAGCGCTGAAAGATTTCCAATTGTTCCGCCCTGCACAAAAACTCCACCAGATTCCTGGGGCAATTGTGCTAAATCAGAAATCCAACGCAGGGCTTGGTTTTCAGCAAAGACTGCCCCTGCTCCTTCTTGCCAAGAACCGCCATAGAGCGCACTTGCACCAACTACTAAATCAAAAAGGTTTGCATACTCACTTGGGGCAGATGGAATGAAAGCTAAATTGCGTGGGTGATCTGTTGAAATACAGGCTTTAGCTAAAACAGATGTGAAAACCTCTAGGGCCTCATGTCCACCCAGACCGCGAGCAGTGATGGTGTTTCCTACTTCGCTGAATAAATCCTCAGCCGTGCGAGGACCATCAAGTGGTGGATCATTTTTTAAGCGATCAAGACTGTATGCCAAAACTTCAGCCGCAAGGGCTTGAACTTCTGGGGTGAACTCATGCACTGTTCTTTGCTTTCTTCACAATGTTTCGAAGCATTGTTGGAAAGACAAAGAAATGGAATGGAGCAACTGCATACCAATACATCTGCCCCCCAAGTCCACGAGGATTAAAAGTTGCCTCTTGAACAATCTTTGTCTTGCCATTAACCGTTGAGACTGTGAACTCTAGCCATGCCTTACCAGGCAAAACCATTTCAGCATAAAGTTTTAATCTCGCTCCTGGTTCTAACTCTTCTACTCTCCAGAAATCCAAACTCTCACCCACGCGCAAGAAATCAGGATCTCTGCGACCTCGTCTCAAGCCCACTCCACCAACAAGGAAACGATCTAAAACTCCACGTGCCCACCACAAGAAATCTGCACCAAACCAGCCGTTATCACCGCCGATTCGCTCAATCTGTCGCCACACTTTCTCTGCAGGAACATCTATAATTGTCTCTCTGCGATCACGCAAAACCATTTCACCTGCCCAGTCAGGATCACCTTGGGCTTTTTGCCATGGAGCAGTTGGCATTGCAGCATCTGACCAACGTGTTTCAACACCATGGGTGGTAATCATTGATAGAGCTAAAGAAATAGCGGTTTCTACATCAATTAAACCCTCTGCAGGTTTAGGAATGATTGCATCAATTGATTTCGCAGGATCTGCAACCACTTCACTGATAAGTGAACCCACTAATGGTCTAGCAAGGGCCGTAGGCACAGGTGTTACTAACCCAATCCACAAACTCGAAAGCCCGGGTGTTAACACAGGAACTTTAATAATCCAACGCTTTTTTAACCCTGATAACTTTGCAAACTTTTGCATCATGTCGGCATAAGAAAGAACTTCTGGACCACCGATATCAAACACGCGGTTGATTGGTGTTTCAAGCTTGGCTGTGGCCTTTAAGTAATAGAGAACATCGCGAATTGCAATGGGGTGAGTTTTATTCATTACCCATTTTGGTGTGGTCATGATTGGTAAGCGGTGAGTTAAATGGCGCAACATTTCAAAGCTTGCAGAACCAGAACCAATAATGATTCCTGCACGCAGCTCTAGGACTGGCACTGATGTAGTTGCTAGAGATTGTCCAGTCATTGCACGTGAAGCTAAGTGCTTACTGATGTTGACATCGTTTGCGATTCCACCCAAATAAATAATCTGTGAGACTCCGGCACGCTCTGCAGCTTGAGCAAAGTTTTTTGCCATCTGAGATTCAATCTCATCAAAGTTTGGCCCTAAGTTAATTGAGTGCAAGAGATAGAAAGCGGTGTGAACACCCGTTAACGCCCGGTCCATGTCAGCAATGTTTTCAGCACTGCCCTCGCAAATATCTACTTTCGAAGCCCATGGTTGGCCAAGGATCTTGTATTTATCACGAACCAAAATTCGAACATCGCTATTTTCATCAACTAGCGTGCGCACTAAACGGCCACCAACGTAGCCAGATGCACCAGTAACTAGGTACTTGCGGTTTTGATTGGGCGAGGACATGTTGCGAAGCCTAGACTTACTCCATGGAAAAGACATCTCAAAAGCCTCGGGTTGTAATACTCGGTGCTGGCTTTGGTGGGCTCACCGCCGCCAGGGCTATGGCAGATACTGCCCATGTCACTGTGGTGGATCGCCACAACTTCCAAACCTTTTTGCCACTTCTCTATCAGGTCTCCACAGCAGGTCTTGCAGCAGATCACGTTGCACATCCAATTCGCGGGGCGCTTAGAAAAACTGGGATCCAGTTTCGAATGGGCTCTCCAATTTCAGTGGATCATAAGAACAAAACTATTAAATTAGATAGCAGTGAAGTCTTAGCCTTTGATCAACTCATTGTTGCACTTGGTTCTGTGACAGCAGATTTTTCAATCCCAGGAGTTGCAGAACACGCACTTGGGATGAAAAGTGTGAGTGAAGCCCTAGCAATTCGCGCAGAAGTGATGCGCCGATTTGAAGATCTCTGTCGCTTTGAAGATGAAACAATCTTTTCAATCTCAGTCGTTGGCGGCGGACCAACTGGAGTGGAGATGGCTGGAGCCTTTGCTGAATTAGTCCGCGGCCCACTTAAAAATGATCAAGCCCATGCTGCAGCACACATTCGTATTAACCTCATTGAAGCAGGACCTCGAATCTTGCCTATGTTTTCAGAAAAGTTATCTGCTCGCGCTAAAAAGGATTTAGAAAAACTAGGTGTGAATGTCCTTCTTAATACTGCTGTGGCTGAATTAAAGCCACGATCAATTATCGTAAAAAACGCAGACCCGATTCCTTCTGAGGTAACTATTTGGGCAGCTGGCGTTAAAGGTGAGCCTGCTGGTGGATTATTAAATCTTCCTTTAGTAAGTACCCGCATTGATGTTGATCAGAGTTTGCAGGTGAGGAACTACCCCAGCATCTTTGCTATCGGTGACATCGCAGGTTTTGTAGGAAAAGATGGACGTTTTCTTCCTATGGTTGCACCTGTTGCAATGCAGCAGGGCCGCTTTATTGCAAAGCAAATTAAGCGTTTAGCAAATGGCCAACCACTTGAAGCATTCACATACATAGATAAAGGTTCCATGGCCACAATTGGTCGCCACAAAGCCATTGTTGAAGTGAAGAATTTCCGCATGGCTGGAATTCCTGCTTGGTATGCCTGGCTGTGGTTGCACTTGTTCTATTTATTAGGCGGCCGCAACAAGATTGGCACGATGGCTGACTGGACTTGGAACTACTTAACTTTTGATCGCGGTAATCGTCACATCATGGATTCGTTGTAATGCCTGAATATATAAATCTGCGAAATCATCAAGTCTATAACTACGAGTGGGATAACGAAGGTGAGGCCGTAGTTCTACTTCATGGTGGTTTGAGTAAAACATCTAGCTGGGATTACTTGATGGTCCCACCCCTTGAAGATGAATTTCATGTCTTTGCATACGATCGCACAGGCCATGGTTTTACCGGTGATCGACCTGGAAGTCTTCACTTTGAATTTCAATGCCAAGAAGCAATTGCATATTTAGAAGATGTTGTGAAAGACCCTGCACATCTGATTGGCTATAGCGATGGCGGAATCATTGCCCTCATGGTTGCCATCAAGCGACCTGAGTTAGTGAAATCAATTGTGGCATTTGGTGCTAATTATCATTACAGCGCGCCGTTAAGTGATTTTGATGAAGCAAATGTCTCTGAGGAAGATCAAGCTGAATACAACTTAATTTCACCTGATGCTCCCCATACTTTGCTTGAGAAAATCAAGCGAATGAATGAAATTTGGAAAACCGAGCCAGATATCTCTCTTAGTGAAATTGCCTCTATTCAATGCCCAGTCCTCGTTATGGCAGGAGATGACGATGTCATTGCCCACGATCACACAATTTCCCTCTATGAAGCTCTGCCGCTTGGCCAGTTAGCAATCATCCCTGGAACTTCTCATAGTTTAATTAAGGAAAAACCTGCACTCGCTATCGCAATTATGATGCAATTTTTAGAAGATCTGAGCTATCCAATTACGCGCTCACCAGTTCGGCGAACTAACAGTCAATCGGAGTAATTTTTCCTGTCGCAACATCATAAATTGCACCGCCAACAACCACATCTTTGTTGAGGAATGGGAATGCGCGAATTCTGTTTACATCGATAGCTAGTGCTGCCTCTTGATCTGAAACTGTTCGAAACTCAAGACTACGTGTGTTAACACCAAACTCTTTCTCGATGTATTCGTGGATATCTGCCTCTTCTGCCGAGGCCATTCTGCAATTTGTGTGAGGCATGACCAAGATTTTCTTAACGCCCAATAAATACGTTGCTAATACAAGTGTGCGAAGAACGTCCTCAGTTACGCGCGCTCCAGCATTACGCAATATCTTGGCATCACCAGAGTTCATGCCCATGACTGACAACGGATTAATGCGTGAATCCATGCAGGTAACAATTGCTAAACCTTTTTGAGCAACCCCAGTTAACCCAGAATATTTAAAGGTTTTGATGTATTCATCGTTAGCTGCAAGTTCTGCAGAAAAAGAATCATGCGGAAAGGAGTTATCGGACATATTGACTCCCTTCCGGATTCATACCGGAGCCCCCCGTCAGGATTGAACTGACGACCTGCGCATTACAAGTGCGCTGCTCTACCACTGAGCTAGAGAGGCCTACGTGCGAACACGTATCGATCTTTCGACCAGCGGCAATTATGGCAGTGGAATGCAAAAACTTAAAATCGTGGGTTCGACCCAGCCTCAGCGATAGGTTGTGCCGGTGAGATTAGGCGTTCTAGATGTGGGCTCAAATACCATCCATTTGCAGGTGATGGATGCCCACCTGGGTGCCCGTCCAGAACCTGCAACTAGTTTTAAAGTTGAACTTCGCTTGACTGAATATCTCGATGCTACTGGCTCAATTACTGCGCAAGGAATTGATCTACTACATCAAGCAGTTGGTGATTGCGTTGCACATGCCAATGAGAATCAAACAGATGAAATTCTAGCGTTTGCAACTTCAGCTATTCGTGATGCTAAAAATGGACCAAAGATTATTCAAGACATTAATCAACGACACCAGATAGATTTACAAATCCTCACCGGTGATGAAGAAGCTCGCATGACTTTTCTAGCCGTGCGCCGTTGGTTAGGTTGGTCAGCTGGAAAACTTCTAGTGATTGACATCGGTGGCGGTTCCCTTGAGATTGCATCAGGTGTTGATGAAAACCCAGAAGCAACTTTGTCGCTGCCACTAGGTGCAGCAAGATTGACTCGAGATTTCTTGAGCGGAGATCCCTATAACTCTAAAGGCGTTAAGTTCTTAGAAGAGTTTGTTATTAGTAAGCTAGAAGACGAACTCCCTTCAATTCTTCGTGCACATGATGCAAATCATTTCGTGGCCACAAGCAAGACTTTTAGAACTCTTGCCAGATTATCTGGCCATATGTTTAGTGAAAACCCAAAGTATTTGGAGAGTGCAAACCTAAAAACAATGATTTCAAAGCTGGCCGATATGACAAATAAGTCTCGAGCAGAACTTCCAGGTGTTTCAAATAGTCGAGCTCAACAAATTGTTGCTGGAGCGATAGTTGCACGGGCAACTATGACGGCATTGGATCTAGATCGTGTGGAAATATGCCCGTGGGCGCTGCGCGAAGGTGTAGTACTTCGTCGCTTGGACTGGCTTAATAATTAAGCATTAGGTGCTTCAACCCAGTCAATTGCAATGATTTCGCCATCTCTGTAATGCAAAACCCATGCCTCGCCAGGCTCCAACTTTTGATCAAGCTGCTTGAAGTTCTTTTTGCCAATTAACTTCTTCAAAAGCTTAGGCAAAATAGGGTTATGGCTGCAGATAATCGCACTCTTACCTTGATCCATTAAATCTTGTGCATAATCAAGTGGTGCTTCTTTATCTTTAGCAAAGCCATGCTCACTTAAATCTGCGGAGTAAATTGGATTCAGCTTGAGTGAGCGCGCCATCGGATCAATAGTTTCAATACAACGCTGGGCATCGGATGAATGAATCTCTTGAATTCCATAAGGCAGATAGAGTGAAAGCATTCGCTTGGATTGAATTTGTCCGAGTTGGGCTAATGGACGATCCCCGTCATCTCCATCCCAATCTTCGCGCTTAACTGCTTTAGCATGGCGCAAAAGAACAAGTGGTGTTGTTCCAGAGTTGAACTCAAGGAAGAAGTCCACAAGTGACTTGTCATCGTCTAGCGTTAATTTCTTTTTGGCATCAGCCGGTGATAACCAGAGAAGTTGATCAACTTCAAGTGGGTCTGTAGTTCCTGTTGGCTCACCTATGGCTTGAGCAGACCAATACTTAACAATCTTCCTAATGCCATCAACTTCATATGTCACATCACCGATTTCTGGACCAAAGAGAGGTGTATATCCTGTCTCTTCCATAACTTCGCGATAGGCGCAGCCAATCATAATTTCATTGGGATCTAATTTTCCCTTTGGTAGTGACCAATCGTCATAACGCGGACGATGAATTACCGCTAACTCAAGCTTCTTCTTTCCTACTTGGCGCCAAAGAACTGCGCCAGCAGCGTAAATAACTTGGGATTCTTCGCTCATATTTAACGCTCCCTTGAGTAGGTATGAATAAAGGCTGAGTGCACGTCAAGTAGGGCTTGTCCCTTACTGTTCTTTGAGACTCTCACCCAGTCAGTTCCAGAGAGTTGCCAACTTGAACTATTTGGACTCAAACCTAAATCTAAAATCTCTTGCAGGCGATTCTGATGCTCCTTCTTATCGATTCGCACCAGACTTTCAACGCGGCGATCAAGATTGCGACCCATTAAGTCGGCACTACCAATCCAATACTCATGATCTTCAGCATTAGTGAAATGGAAGATTCGTGAGTGTTCTAGAAAACGACCAAGAACTGATTTGACGGTAATCGTCTCTGAAATTCCTTTGATGCCTGGCTGAACAGCACAAATTCCTCGGACCAATAAATCAATCTTCACACCTGCTTGTGATGCCTGATATATCTTTTCTACAAAGCCTTCATCCAAAATAGAGTTGAGTTTAAGTTGAATGCCTGCTGGCTTGCCAGCTTTATGATTTTCAATTTCGCGGTCGATGCGCTCAAAGATTCCAGATCGAAGTGTTGATGGCGCAACTAGGAGTCGAGAGTATGTGGATTGTGGAGCAAAGCCAGAGAGTTGATTAAATAGCTTTGTAAGATCTTCAGTGAGTTCAGGATCGGCACTCAATATTCCTAAATCTTCATATGCTCGTGCAGTTTTTGGATTGTAATTACCTGTGCCTAAGTGGCAGTAGCGACGAAGTCCAGTTGCTTCATCACGGATAACAAGTGAGAGCTTGGCATGTGTCTTTAGACCCATAAGTCCATAAACAACGTGGACACCGGCTGCTTCTAACTTTCGAGCCCAGCGCACATTTGCTTGTTCATCAAATCGTGCACGAATTTCAATAACTGCTAAAACTTGTTTGCCTGCCTCTGCCGCTTCAATTAAAGCTTCAACAATGGGTGAAT
The DNA here is from genome assembly GCA_002284895.1 of Actinobacteria bacterium IMCC19121. GTDB lineage: Bacteria > Actinomycetota > Actinomycetes > Nanopelagicales > Nanopelagicaceae > Planktophila. The sequence goes on along the minus strand of CP015605.1, from coordinate 499,487 downwards.
CACCTGATGTTCTATAGAGCGTCTGCTTAATCGCCAAAGTCTGTGGGTCTTGGGCAGCATTTTGTAGAAACTGGACCACCGAGGAAGTGAAGGATTCATAGGGGTGGTGGAGCAGAATTTCACCCTGACGGATTGCGGCAAAGAAGAGATCTGGGTCTTCTTGATCCACTTCAGAAAGTGCTTTAGCTGAGCGGGATCTAAAGGGATCAAACTTCAAATCTGGAAAATCAAGATCTGCAATCTTATTGAGTGACGTTAGATCTAGCGGGGCAGAAATATGAACGATGTTTTCTGGATTGATTTTTATCTCTTCGGCTAACTTCTCCACAAGTTTTTCATCCACACCATTTTCGATTTCTAAGCGAACAGGTGGACCAAATCTACGGCGAGCAAGTTCTTGCTCGATAGAAGTCAAAATATCTTCTGACTCTTCTTCATCCAGATCTATATCTTGATTTCGAGTGATACGAAATGTGTAGTGATCTTCAATAACCATGCCAGGAAAGAGTTCTTGAAGATGAATAGCAATCAAGTCCTCTAAAGGCAGGAACCTGGTTGAACCTGTCTTTGCAGTTGCAATAAAGCGTGGCAAAATCTCTGGGACCTTCACGCGAGCAAAGAACTCCTCGTGAGAGGCTGGGTTCTTCACGATGACAGCTAAGTTTAAAGAAAGCCCTGAGATATATGGGAATGGGTGTGAAGGATCAACAGCTAATGGAGTTAATACTGGAAAGATTCGATCCTGAAATAACTTAGTGACATATCCGCGCTCAGTATCGTTAAGTTGATCCCAGTGGACAAATTCAATTCCCTCATTTTTGAGCAAAGGTTCAATCTCTTCATGGTAAACGCGAGATTGGCGCTCCATCAATTCATTTGTGCGAATAGAGACTTGTTTCATCAACTCCATTGGAGTAAATCCGGCAACATTTGCGGCGGTGACGACATTTTCTAACTTACTCATCAAAGTTGCGACACGGACCATATAGAACTCATCTAGATTCGAGGAGAAAATCGATAGAAATCTCACTCGTTCTAGCAAAGGCATCGTTGGATCTTCGGCCAACTCTAAAACCCTCTGATTAAATGAAAGCCAACTCATTTCCCGGTCGGTGATGTGTTGCAGCTTCATGGGGAAATTGTGTCCTTGTTAAGTGAATTCTAAGTGTCTGGAGAAAGGCTATCAGGCTAATCAAAGGCGATTAGGCACAATTCTAGGCTCAATGGCAGACTTGCGCCCATGATGACGAATTACTGGATGAGTCCAGAAACAACTGCAGTAAATCGTCTACCGATGCTCAATATTGAGCATTTAGAAAAAATCAGCCTTGATGGAACATGGCGCTTTCAACTTCTACGTTCTCCGCGTGAGTCATTAGGTCGCAAGTGGGCATCAATCCCAGTTCCCGGTTTATGGACGATGCAAGAAGAAAGTAATGTGTTTTTCGATAAACCCATCTACACAAATACTCAAATGCCATTTGAAGAACAACCACCATTTGTTCCAGAACAAAACCCACATGGTGTCTATGAAAGAGATTTCGATCTACCTGATGGCTGGATGGGCAAGCGCATTGTTTTGCACCTTGGTGGTTATGAATCCGTAGCAGTTGTATTCATCAACGGAGTAGAAGTGGGTCTTACAAAAGATTCCCGCCTTGCTGCAGAATTTGATGTTACAAGCTTTGTTAAGCGTGGCAAGAATGTTGTGCGCATTGATGTTACAAAATGGTCTGATGCAACTTTCATTGAGGACCAAGACCAATGGTGGCATGGTGGAATTACTCGTTCTGTAAAACTCTTTGCAACTAATAAGGTTTTCATTGAGCGTTTCTACACAACGGCCGGGCTTGAAAAAGATTGCACCACAGGAACTCTTGATATCCGTGCGCACATCGCCTCAATCGATAACATCTCAACGCACAACTACACCTTGCGTGCATCCATCGAAGAGCTTCCAAAAGTTAAAGCAGCAAATCTTGAATCAACGCTAAAGGTTTTCCAATCCCCAAAGTGGACTGAGCGCCCTGAATCATTAAAGGCTAGAAGTGATGAGTATTTCCATGGAAAGTTTTGGAATGGCAATATGCCAGAAGATGCCAAGAAAGCTATTTTAGAAAATGAGCCATGGCCAGCGGGCAAAATCCATCTAAATACCCGCATTCCTAAAGTTAAAGCCTGGTCAGCAGAATCCCCTCATCTCTACACCCTCCACGTTGAACTCATCGATCCTGATGGCAACATCGTTGAAGTCTCACAACAAAAGATTGGCTTTAGATCAGTTGAAGTTAAGGGCCAGGACTTCTTAGTTAATGGTCAACCAGTAATGTTCTATGGCGTTAACCGCCACGATTTCAACCGTTACACAGGCCGCGCACTTACACGTGAAGATATGCGCGAAGATTTACTTGAACTCAAGCGCTGGAACTTCAACGCTGTTCGCACATCCCACTACCCCAACGATGCAGCTTTCCTAGATCTCTGTGATGAGCTTGGTTTCTATGTCATAGGTGAAGCAAATATTGAATCCCACGCATTCATTGCATCTATCTGTGATGATGCAAAGTACTTAACTGCATTTGTTGATCGCGTTGGCAGAATGATTCAGCGCGACATTCACCACCCTGCAGCAATCATGTGGTCACTTGGAAATGAATCAGGTGCTGGAACTAACCATGAAGCAGCAGCAGCATTTGCTCGAAGCTTTGATCCATCACGCCCACTTCACTATGAAGGTGGCATCCGCGGTAATTGGATGGGTTCCCATTCACTCACTGATGTTATTTGTCCGATGTATCCAGCAATTACTGCAATTAAAGAGTATGCAACCTCTGCAAAAGCAGATCGTCCATTAATTATGTGCGAGTACTCCCACGCTATGGGCAATAGCAATGGAACATTGGCTGAGTACTGGGAAGTTATTGAAACAACAAGAGGTCTACAAGGTGGATTTATCTGGGAGTTCTGGGATCACGGTCCAGTACAAACAATGCCAGATGGTTCAAAGCGCAACGCTTATGGCGGCGACTACGGTGAGAAGAAGCATGATGGCAACTTCTGCTGCGATGGAATGGTTTTCCCAGATCGCACAGCTAAGCCTGCAATGGCTGAATTTAAAGCTATTGCCGCCCCTGCCAACATCAGCGCAGTAAGGGCATCAACTGGTTCTTTTAAAATCTTTAATAAGCACTTCTTTAAAGACTTAAGTGAGTATGAAGTGAGCTGGACCATTACTCGTGATGGCCTCATCATCGATAGCGGCAAAGTAAAGCTACCTAAGGTTGCACCACGTAAAACTGTTGCATTTAAAGTTTCATCAAAGCATCTAGCGAAGGCCGATGGCCCAGGTGAGCGCTTCATTACTTTCACCATCATCAATATCGATAGCACGCCATGGGCACCAGCATTTACTGAAGTTGGCTGGAATCAGATGGCTCTGCCTTCACGAGCTCTAACAATTAAGAGTGCAAAAGCCTCTGATGAATACACAAATGTTCTAGATGACTACGGTCAGATTGTTCTGCCGCGTGGTGTTGTTGCGCCGGCACTAACTCTTTGGCGCGCACCAACTGATAACGATCGCATCGGACACATGGCCACTAAATGGAACCGCTGGGGTTTGCGCGATATGGATCGCACCGACTGTGTTGTTTCACAAAATCGCACCAGCACTAAAATCACAAACACTTGGCAGACAAGTACTGGAATTAGCATTAAGCATGTTCAAGTTATTACTCCTGTGGCCGATGGCTTTAGAGTCAAAGAGTCTGTGACTTTGCCAAAAGTCCTAACGGATGTTGCACGTGTTGGTATTAACTTCGAATTAGATGGCGCGCTCACTGATGTGACCTGGTTTGGTTCTGGTCCCCATGAGTCATACCCAGATCGAAAGATTGCTCGTATTCATCGCTTTGTTTCTAGTGTTGCAAAACAATACATTCCATATGTCAGGCCACAAGAAAATGGTGGACATAACGCTGTGCGCTGGTTTGAAGTAACAGATGCAACTGGGCATGGAGTTCGAGTCCAATTGGGTAAGCCATTACAAGTCTCTGTAACCCCTAATAGAGCAATGGATTTAGCTGATGCCACCCATGATGTTGAAGTAAAAGCATGTGGCAATGTTGTTGTTCATATCGATGGAGCACATCGCGGAGTTGGTACGTCATCATGTGGTCCAGATACTTTGCCTAAATACAAAATCAAACCAGGCTTACACACCTGGGAATGGACGCTTACTTCAATCTAAATTCAATGGCCAACCAATAGCAATTGGATATTTGCAGCTTCGACCATCTCCTGATGATTTTCCGCGTGCACGTCGCCACATCCATGGCAGAGCAAAAGTAATAAACCACAAAATACTGACTACTACTTTAAATATCTTAGGTTCAGGTTTTGCCGGTGGCAGAGGTTCACGCCAGCCAGCATCAAATGGGAGTTCTAGAAGTTCAAGTACTGCATCTGCAACACGCTCATGTCCCATTGCATTTAAGTGCAAACGATCAAAGGCCAAAAATCTTTTATCGCTAAATGCTGGTTCTTCATTTGCATCAGCGATGATTGCGCCAACTTCTTGTGCAACGGCGCGAACATTTCGATTAAACCCACCAAAGCGCTCTTCCCACATTTTTGCAGAACGTCCAGTGTTTCCTGTGCGCTCTAAAACTGTGAAGAGCAAAATCGTTGCACCTGATGCTGCAAGGCGTCTAACAGCATCGGCGTATTGTTTTAAAACAATCTCGGCCTTATATCCAGGTCTAATAACATCATTTGCACCAGCATGAAAAGAAATAAGTGTCTCGGGACCAGTTACTTGGGCTAGCGCTGCTTCAATCTGCTCATCTAGAACTTGTCTAACAAGTTTGCCGCGAATAGCTAAGTTGGCATATTTAAAATCTGGATGCGCTTTGGCCATGCCATCTGCAACGCGATCTGCCCAACCACGGTAGTTGCCATGCAATTTCTCATCAGACATGCCCTCGGTATAGGAGTCACCGAGTGCTATAAAACGAGTGTAAATCACGTACTTACCCCTTACGGCGTGCCTGATCTATGTGGAAGAGCGCAATTGATGTTGCAACTGAAGCGTTCAAAGATTCAGTTGAAGCACTGATTGGAATAGAAATAACTAGATCGCACTTTTCACGAGTTAAACGAGCAAGGCCTTTTCCTTCACTGCCAACAACAATCATGATTGGCTCTGCAGCAATCTTCATTGAAGCAATGGTGTCTTCTGATTCTCCATCTAATCCAACAACAAAGAGGCCCAACTTCTTAGCTGCATCAATAGTGCGAGCAAGGTTAGTTACCTGTGCAATTGGCATACGGGCAGCGGCTCCAGCTGAAGCCTTCCATGCAGATGCAGTCATTGCAGCTGCGCGGCGCTCAGTCATAAGCACTCCTGCTGCGCCAAAAGCTGCAGCGCTTCGAACTATGGCACCTAAGTTACGTGGATCTGTAACGCCATCAAGTGCAACAACGAGTGCTGGATTTTTAGCACGAGACATGATTTCTTCAAATGATGAGTATTGGTAAGGCTTAATAGCTAAAACTATTCCCTGGCTGTTAGGTGAGATTCCTTCAACTTCAGCGCGATGTGCTTCGCGAATTGGAAGACCTAAGTGAAGTGCCAGCTTTAATGATTCTGCAACACGATCATCAACATCAATGCTGCGAGCAACTAATAGTTCTGTGGCAGGAACTGCTTCACGCAACGCCTCTAGTACTGCGTTACGACCTGCAACGATTTCACCTCTTGGACGATCACCGCGTGGTGCACGTGAAGGTGCAGAACGAGTCATCGTTGTTGCGCGTGGAGAAGTTGAACGCGTAGAAGGAGAACGAGTTGCCTTTTTCTCTGCAGCTTTCTTGCGCTTTGCAGCTGCGTGATAAGGACGATCTTCAGCTTTAGGAGTTGGGCCTTTGCCGGTTAAACGCTTCTTATTCTTTCCACCAGTACCTGCAGATGGACCCTTTTTTGATTGGCGAATTGCGCCTTTGCGTGATGAATTGCCGGCCATGGTTAACTCTTTTCTTCCATTGACCAACGCGGCCCTTGTGCTGTGTCCTCAATTGTAATTCCTAAAGCGAGTAGTCCATCACGGATGGCATCTGATGCGGCGAAATCCTTACGCTCACGTGCAGCTGCGCGCTCTTTTAGCGCCAACTGGATAACACCATCAAGTGCTGCGCTGACATTTCCTGATGCGCTTTGTGGGTAATTAGTATCAAAGGGATCACAGCCCAAAATCTGCAGAGCACCGCGGATTTCATTGGCGTTCTTAGCGATTGCCTTTTTATCACCATCAGTAATTGCTTGATTTCCAAGACGTAGATTCTCTGAAATAGAAGCTAAACCTGCTGGCACAGCTAAATCATCATTCATTGCCGCGCAAAAGGCATCGGTAATTGTTGGTTCTGGTTGAATTCCTAGAAGTTCCACTGAGCGAGTTAAGAAGTTTTCAATACGACGAAATGCCACAGCTGATTCATCTAAGGCTGCCTCTGAGTACTCCAGCATTGATCGGTAGTGCGCGCTGCCTAAATACCAACGCAGTTCGATTCCACGAACGCGCTGCAAAATAGTTTCCACTTGCAAAGTGTTTCCGAGAGATTTACTCATCTTTTCACCAGCTTGTGTAACCCAGGCGTTATGTAACCAACGGTTAGCAAATTTATATCCAGCAGCCTCTGATTGAGCGATCTCATTTTCATGGTGAGGGAAAACTAAATCTAGGCCACCGCCATGAATATCAAATGCCTCACCAAGATAGGCGTGCGCCATTGCAGAACATTCCAAGTGCCAACCAGGACGTCCTGCTCCCCATGGCGTTGGCCATGAAGGATCTCCAGGTTTTGCTGCTTTCCAGAGTGCAAAATCGCGTGGGTCTCTCTTTTCTGAACTAGCAGCATCAGCATCTGCAGCTGGTTGTAGATCATCAAGCTTTTGACCTGAAAGAGTTAAATAGCGCTTAAGTTTGCGCACTTCTAAATACACATCACCATTACCTGGGGCATAGGCAGCCCCGTTATCAATTAGTTTTTGCATCAGTTCCACCATTTGGGTGATATGCCCAGTTGCCCGTGGTTCATAAGTGGGTGGCAAAACATTTAAGGAAGCAAAGGCTTGCGTAAAGATGCGCTCATACTTCATGGCAACTGCCCACCAAGGTGATTTCTCGTGAACAGCTTTGTGCAAAATCTTGTCATCAATATCGGTGACGTTTCTAATGAAAGTAACGTCATAGCCAGACCAGGTTAGCCAGCGGCGCAAAATATCAAAGTTGACTGCACTACGAACATGGCCGATATGTGGATGTGATTGAACAGTTGCACCGCACACATAGATAGAGACGTGACCCGGGATTAGTGGCTTAAAGACGCCTACTTCACGAGTTGCTGTGTCATAGAGATTGAGTGCGGACATTTGCTAATTCTACTGCTTAGAAACCAGAGCAGTTGCAATGGCAGCGATGCCTTTGCCTTCACCAGTTAAGCCCATGCCATCAGTTGTCGTTGCAGAGACTGAAACCTGCACGCAACCCAGAGCAGAAGAAATCGCTGCAATAGCTTCAGCGCGGCGCTTACCGATCTTTGGACGATTACCAATGATCTGCACACTCACATTAGAAATAGTAAAGCCTTCTTTTTTCACTAGCGCTGCGCACTCTTGCATCAAACGCATTCCAGAAGCACCTGCATATTCAGGGCGATCAGTTCCAAAGTTAGTTCCCAGATCCCCAAGAGAAGTTGCAGCAAAGAGGGCATCACAAATTGCATGAGCTGCAACATCGCCATCTGAGTGTCCTTCAACGCCTTGCTCATCTGGCCAGTGCAAACCTGCCAGCCACATTTGCCTTCCCACACCAAATGCATGTGCATCAGTTCCAATGCCGCTGCGAATCTCTTTACCTAAACCTAAGTGTGAAAGCGCTGTATTTAAATCAGCAGGAGTAGTGATTTTTATTGCTCGCTCTTCACCTCTGATTACTTTAACTTTTCCACCCACTGCCTCAATAAGCCCAGCATCATCTGTTGCATCATTACCTGATGCATGAGCATCGCGAAGGGCTGAAGTTTTAAAACCTTGTGGGGTTTGAATGCTCACTAGCGTTGCGCGATCAGGGGTTGAAACCACAAAGCCATCGCTATTAGTTACTTTGATTGTGTCCACAACAGCCAAGGCTGGAACTACTGCCACTTCACCGTTATGTAGTTGGGCAATCACACGGGTTGCTAAATCAGTACTAGCAAGTGCTCTGGCAGCATCGTGAACTAAAACGTAATCACCCGTTGCAACTGCCAGGCCGTTTCTCACACTGGCAGAGCGTGTGGCACCACCTGTAACAACAACAATGCCATCACCGAGTAATTCGCTGATTTGTTTTTCAAAACCGGCAGGGGCGGTGACAATAATTTGATCAGCAACTGGTGCCAGAGATGAAACAGCATGTTCTAGCAGAGTGCGATCTGCTAATTGAATAAGAGCTTTAGGAATGCCTGCGCCAAATCTTTCACCACTGCCAGCGGCAGCGATGATGGCGCTAATAGACATTGTTAAGAAGCGAGAACCTCGTCAAGGATTACTGCAGCCTTTTCTTCATCAGTGCGCTCTGCAAGAGCTAGCTCTGAGATAAGGATCTGCTTCGCCTTGGCGAGCATGCGCTTTTCACCAGCTGATAGACCACGGTCTAAGTCGCGGCGATACAAATCGCGAACAACTTCAGCAACCTTAATAACATCACCTGAGGCGAGCTTTTCTAGGTTTGCCTTGTAACGACGTGACCAGTTTGTTGGCTCTTCTGTGTATGGCTGGCGCAACACGTTAAAGACACGGTCTAGGCCAGCAGAATCAACGACATCGCGAACGCCGACAAGATCCACATTTTCTGCAGGAACTCGAACGGTTAAATCGCCTTGAGCAACTTTTAACACTAGGTAGGTCTTTTCTTCACCCTTGATCACGCGAGTTTCAATAGCTTCGATTAATGCAGCCCCGTGATGAGGATAAACAACGGTTTCGCCGACCTTAAATGTCATGTGATGCCCTTCGCTAGAGGGTCAATTCTACCAGCAATATCGCAATGAGAAAACCTGGCTATAACCAGCGTGAAACACTGCTTATTTGATGTGAGACAATTGCGCCTATGCGTCGCGTACTAACTACATTGTTAATTGCAACATTAACCGTCTCACTAAGTGGATGTGGGGCTGGATTAAACGCATCAACGCGACATATCAAGCAAGTAACAGATGGCATTGACACCGCAATCACAACTGATGGCAATAACATCAAAGTAGTCAATCTCCTTGTTGTTGAAACTGCCGAAGGCGCTGGCGTATTAGTGGGAACTCTTGTTAATTCAATGGATCAAGAAGATGCGCTACTGGGCTTGGCTATTAATGGCCAAGTTGCAACTGTGACTGGTACTAATTCTTTAGATAAAAACATACCGGTTATCTTTGAAGGTCCAAGTGCAAATGCAAAGGCTGTTGTTCCAGTCCTAGGTGCAAAAGCTGGACAAAGTGTTCAAGTAACAATGTTCTTTGCCCGCGCTGGACAAGTAACTGTGCAAGCAATTATTCGTGACCAGCGCGATACATACGCTGGTATCACAGCTTAAAAACTTACTTCTTTCCCTGATTAGCAATGGCTGCAATAGCATCAATTGCTGCCGCAGGATCTAAATACTCTCCGCCCTTAACACTTGGCGTTAGATCAGCATTGAGTGTGTATAGGAGCGGAATTCCTGTTGGGATGTTGAGTCCTGCAATATCAGCATCACTAATTCCATCCAGGTGCTTAACAAGTGCGCGCAGTGAGTTTCCATGGGCGGTCACAAGCACTCGCTTACCGGCCTTTAAATCAGGAACAATTGATTCATGCCAGTAGGGCAACATGCGCAAAATAACATCTTTGAGGCACTCAGTTTTTGGGGCGCTGATATCGGCATAGCGCGCATCTTTTGCCTGTGAAAACTCATCATTGTCATCAATAGCAGGTGGTGGCACATCAAAAGAGCGGCGCCATAGCTGGAACTGCTCTTCACCATATTGAGCAAGAGTTTGGGCTTTATCTTTTCCTTGAAGGGCTCCGTAGTGACGCTCGTTTAATCTCCAAGAGCGCTTAACTGGAATCCAGTGACGATCACAGGCATCTAAGGCTAATTGCGATGTGTGAATAGCACGGCGTAGTAATGATGTGTGAAGCAGATCTGGAAGCAATCCTCGCTCAGCAAGGAGTGCACCACCACGGCGGGCTTCATCTTCACCCTTTGCAGAAAGGCGAACATCGACCCAACCTGTAAAGAGATTCTTGGCATTCCACTCTGATTCTCCGTGGCGCAAAAGGATTAATTCGTAGCTGCTCATAGCCTCATCCTAAACCAAATGTTTGAAAGCATCTAAATTGGCCAGTGACTCCCCGCGTGAAACGCGCCAAGCCCACTCACGGCGAATTGCATTAGCAAATCCAAGTTCAATCAAGGGATTAAATGATGAATCAGAGATTTGAAGCACGGATCCCACTAAACGATCAATCTCTCGATCAGTAACGGCAGAGAGTGGCAAGCGCCCCACAAGGAAAATATCTCGCACTTCATTGATAGCAAAAGCAATTCCATAGAGGGATGCATTCTTTGCCATGCACCATGCATGCACGGCCGCCTCATTATCATCAGGCTTTCGGATAACAAAGGCGTTAATACTTAAAGAGTGATCACCAACAATGAGTGCTAGGTGAGTCTGTAATTTCTTCTCCCCTGGCAAAGTAACCAGGAAAGTGTTCGCATCTTTGCGCTCATACTCTAAATCGTGAGAATCAAGGAACTCTTCGATAGTAAAGCGTGGGTCGATCGCAGCCATTTACTCTCCTGCGATTTTGCGCGCTGCGTTATTTTCAGTGATAACAAGGTCATAGATATCTAATGTGCCACGGGCCGTTGTGTCCCAACCAAAGTGAGATGCATGCTCAATGGCACCCATAGATAAAAGCACGCGGCGCTGTGGTTCAAGTAAAAGACGCGCAATAACTGAAGACCAGGCTTTTGCATCATGGCCATCAACTAAAACACCTGAAATACCATCGGCCACTGCGGTGCGAAGGCCGCCCACTGCTGTTGCAACAACAGGTGTGCCACAGGCCTGTGCTTCAAGTGCAACTAAGCCAAAGCTTTCTGAATAACTAGGAACGCATACTAAATCTGCGGCGCGATACCACTGTGGCAGATCAGCACGTGGTGTGGGAGGCATGAACCTCACAACATCATCAATGCCAAGCCATGTTGTTAACTCCTGCAAACGCTCTACTTCTTCACCATTAGCACCAGAGGCACCGCCAATAATGTTGACAACTAATTTGGGGCGAAGATGTGGTGAGTGCTTAACGAGTTCAGATGTTGCACGGATTAATACTTCAGGACCCTTATGTGGCTGAATGCGACCAACAAAGCTCACAACTAAAGCATCTGCATCTATTCCAACAAACTCACGGGCTGCCGCTTTTCCATCTCCTGGGGTGAATGTGTAGAGATCAACTCCCGGTGTAACAACATGGACGATATCTGGACAAGCATCATAGAGAGAAACAAGGCTGGCAGCTTCAGCGTCAGTGTTTGCAATAAGAGCTTGGGCTGCTGCAACTACTTGAGTCTCACCCTGCACACGAATCATTGGCTCTGGGCTTTCACCTTCAGCTAAGTTCAAATTCTTTACTCGCGCCATTGTGTGCATGGTGTGCACAATTGGAATACCTAGCTCTTTAGATGCAGCCATCGCTACTTTGCCAGAGATCCAATAGTGAGAATGGATAACGTCATAGTTTTCACTCTTTGCAATACGTAAAAACTCTTTAGATAAACCTTGGATGTGAGCAGGTAGTTGTTCTTTAGTCAGTGCGCCGTGACCACAATCAAAGTGGCGAACGCGCACGCCCTTAGAGATTTCAACAATCTCGCCTTGTTCAGGATTAGTTCTGCGAGTGAAGATATCTACTTCCACACCCATAGCAGCCATACGCTGGGCAGCTTCAACAACATAGATGTTCATGCCACCAGCATCACCAATACCTGGTTGATCCAGAGGTGATGTGTGCACCATCAAGGTTGCAATGCGCCCGTTCATTGTTCAAGGGTACGGGCAATTAGAAGGTTGCGCGAATGCTCCCCACGCTCTTGCCTCCACCGTATGTACTTTCTTCCATCTCGCCCGCTTCCACGCCAAGAATCTTTAGCGCAGCTGCAGTAACTGCAGGCAATGCCCGCGAAGTTCCATCACTGATCTTGATGGCTAATGTGCGCCCATCTGGCATTGATGCAACATTGAAACCTTCTGCGCCATCTTTCATAAACAGACCTTCAATATTTTGCATCATCCGAGTTGCAAGACGGCCTTGACCTGACACCATTTCTGGAAACTCTCTGCAAGCTGCCGCAACACTTTGGTGCACAGGATCAGTTGAAATAGTTAACGCTCTCACTGCTCGAGCCAAACCAAGCAAAGAGAACATAAATAGCGGTGCCCCGCAACCATCAACGGTTGTGTTACTAATTCTTTCACCACTCATCATTTCTACTTCTGCAGCAATAGCTTTTTGTAATGGATGCTCTGGGCTCAAATAAGAATCAATAGGCCAGCCATTGATATGACACGTCAGAATCATTCCTGAATGCTTACCGCTGCAGTTCATGGCAAGTCGTGTGGGTTGAGATGTTCTTCGCAGTTCTTCATCTAATGGCCGATCCATCACACACTGCAATGAATGCTCATCTAAATCAGCCTTTGCCAATATGGCCAGCGCTCCGCTTTGGTGAATCTGTGTGCCAGCATGGGAAGCGCAAACGAGTGCTAATAAACGTGGTTCTAAATCAAGGCCTGCGCGCACCATCGCTGATGCTTGAATAGATTTAAGTGAAGAGCGTGAATACATAGGCAGAGTGGCATCACCTTTTTGAAAAGCAATAGAACCATCGGCATTTAAAACAACAACGTGGCCTGCATGAACAGATTCCACTTTCCCGCCTCGTGTTACTTCGGCTAGGACTTCACCTAACATCATTCGGCTGAACGTGGCAGAGATGACCACACATGTGCTTGTAACTCTTGTCCCTCTGCTGCCATGTCATAGGCATAAAAGAGTTCACCAGCAACAAGACCATACAGGCGAACACCTGCTGTAACAATCTTGGCAGAAGGCGCGGAATAACCCTGATCCATTACTAATTGAATCTTGGGACCATCAAAAGTTCCCACCCAACCTTCAGTAATTCCTGTCGAATGTGAAATCAAAACCTCTAAAACATTGTTAGGTTGCACGCGCCAAAAACCCACTTCAGATGCACCTGGGCGCACGATCTCACCATCGGCATCTAATATCCATGAGCGCGAGAAGTAATTAAGAAAATTGCGTCCATCATGATTAAAAACAACTTCATGGGCAAACTCAAAGCCTTCAATGTTGGGATACTCACCGCGGCCCTTACCGCGCCATGTGCCAACCAGCCAAGCAAGTGGATTTAAATCTGGGTGCAATCCTTCAGGGATTGTGAAAACCATTTATGGACGTCCTCTAAATTTGGGCGAGCGTCTGGCTTGTGATTGACGTCCGCGAAATGCGTAAAAGATGAGCGCAATACCGAAAGCGATGGCCACTAAGCCAAGGATTACTGAGGTAAGAAGCTCCACGCGCTAAATCGTAGCGGTTAAACAATAGGTTGCTGCGCTGCTGCAATTCCATCAACGCTTAGCGTGGCATCCAGTGGTGTATTTCGCTTCACGATAGCAAGGGCAATAGTGCCCAGTTCATGATGCCTTGCCACGGTGCCAATAAAACCAACAACCACACCATTATTTTCAATCTTTGTCCCTGTTGCAGGAAAGCCCACATCACTGCCATCTAGGTGGAGCATGGTTAATCTGCGAGGCGGATTACCTAAGTTAAATATCTTGGCAACAGTTTCTTGCCCGCGATAGCAACCCTTATTCATATGCACGGCGCCATTTAAGACACCGATCTCATTCGGAATAGTTTTGTGATCAGTTTCAAAACCAATACGTGGGCGTCCTGCAGCAACGCGCTCAGCATCAAGTGCCCATGTGCCGACTTGAGTTGCCACTGCGTTAAATGCCTGTGCCATCTGCCCAACTTCTCCTCGTGGCACTAATGCAAAAGGTCCACCGATATCTGTTGTCACACCCGGGGCGCGCAGCACAGCAAAATCACTTGTAGCATCCCGCACATCAACTTTGAGCATGAACTTCATCTTGCTCAAATATGCAATCAAAGTCTGTGCATAGCTGGCATCGAGGATAAGAAAAGTAGTCGTTCCATCATCAACTAAGTTGAATTGATACTCAACGTGACCTTGTGGATCTAAAATCATTGCAGGCTTCCAGATGCCAGCCTTAAGGTCGGTTAGAAACTGTGTTGTTAAATCATGCAACCACTTCAGGCGATCCTCGCCACTTACTGCAATAACTGAAAGATGTGAAAGATCTGCCCAGGCTGTGCCAGCTTCGATTGCTCTTTGTTCTTTTACTGGTTCACCAAAATGCCAAATTGCGCCTTTATCAGGACCATCTTCAACTAATACCGCACTCATTGACAGTTAGAACAGGTTCCATAGATTGCAAAGTGTGAAACATCTGTCTTAAAGCCATAATCATCTGAGAGTGCATTAACAAAAGTAGAAGCAACATCTAATGGTGCATCTCCGACAGCCTCACACTTTCCACACACTAAGTGCAGATGGGTCAGCTCTTCAGCTGCGTGATAGGTGGCACCGCCATGGCCTAGGTGGGTATGTTGAACTAAACCAACATTTTCTAGAGTTTCTAGGTTGCGATAGACCGTTGAAAGATTAATTCCTGGATGTGTCAGGCGAACCTTCTCTGCCACTTCTTCAGGCGTTGAATGCCCAAGTGCGCGCACAGCAGCAAGGACTAGTTCACGTTGTGGTGTTAAACGTAATCCCTTATCGCGCAGTTCGTGCTTATCAGCCATGTGCATACCTTACTTTGTCTTAGATTACTTTGCGCACCTGGGCGTAAAAACCCCCCGGTAACTGCACCCAGGTGCGCCAAAGTATCTTTCGAAGGCTTAACGCTAGAGACGTTAAGAAGCTTGTGGTTTTCTTGCGCGAAGTAGCAGTAAATACATCTCGCAACCCAGGCAGAAGTTAAATGCAGCGTTAAGGAAGGCCGCTGCAAGTGCAAATGAAACTGCAACTACAAAGAGTCCAGAGATTCCGGTGATTGATCCAGCGATTGCAGCGAGTGCAAATAACAGACCCACACTTTGTGCAAACTGAGGTGGGCGCACATCTTCTGTTACAACCGCACTCTTTAAACGTAGCTTAACAATATTCTTAAAGATCAGCGCATACGGTGTGAACTGTGGACCACGAAAGGCACCGATTGCAAAAACAATTGCCTGAGCAACAATAACCCAGAGGTTAGACGTTGCTAAGGCGGTCGCTAGAACCGCTGTTGTAATCGCTGCACTAAAGCGTGCTCCACGAGCATCAATTACTGTGGATGGGTTTACTTGGGTTTTTACTTGTGTCATTTCTTATCTCCTTGGTAGACGAATAGTTAATTGTTTAAATGAAAAACAATTACATTCGGCACAAAGAACCAGCCAGGCGACCGTAATCAACGACACGGCGCTTGGTGAAGAAGCTGGCTAATGACATGTGGCAAATAATAAAGAAGCTAAATCAGAAACGCGAGTTGCGAGTTATTTGCACAAACTATCTAATAGCAGCAAGGGCATTAAGGACTTGTTCACGCTTAGGTGCTCCCACAGCTCGCCCCACTTCATGTCCTTTGGAATCAAGAATCAGAGTGGTGGGTGTGCTCAAGATATTTAGCTGACGCACTAGCTCTAAATGATCTTCGGCATCTATATCTATGTGCACAACATCCTCTAGATCTTCAACAACGTTTTCTAGTAACGCTCTGGTTGCCCGGCATGGTGTGCAAAAGGCTGAAGAGAACTGAACAAGGCTGGCTCTAGAGCCAAGGGGTGCGCCAATCATCTGGGCAGTAATCACAACGGCCCGCTCTTTAGCCTTTATTACGCCCCGCGAGCGCTGATACCAAAAGCCATATGCGCTAGCAAGGGCCAGCACAATCACGATTGGAAGCAACGATTTCACGAGGGTAGTCTGTACCAATGGCCAAGGTTCTGCTACTTACGAACACTCATGGTGCTAGTGCTGAAGTTTTACCGGCACTTGGTTTGCTCCAGCACACTGTTCGCATCTTGCCTGCAGAAGCATCTGTTCTAGTAGATGCACCAGAAGTAGATGTTCTACTCATCGATGCTCGCCGTGAACTACCGGCTGCAAAGTCTTTAACAAAGCTCATTACAACAACTGGTATTGGATGCCCCATCATTGCAATTACTACTGAAGGTGGCCTCTCTGCATTTAATGCTGACTGGGGCATTGACGATGTCATGCTCGATACAGCAGGACCTGCTGAAGTAGATGCTCGTATCCGTATTGTTTTAGGCAAGCAAGCTGCCTCTGATCTTCACAACGACCCTCAAAGTGGTGAGATTAGAAGCGGTGATGTTTCAATTGATGAATCCACATACACCGCCCGCCTTAAGGGTGAAGTTCTAGATTTAACTTTTAAAGAGTTTGAACTACTTAAGTATTTAGCTCAGCACCCAGGCCGTGTCTTCACGCGGGCTCAACTCTTGCAAGAGATCTGGGGTTATGACTACTTCGGTGGCACACGCACAGTTGATGTTCACATCCGACGCCTGCGCTCAAAGCTAGGTCCTGAGTTTGAAGCAATCATTGGAACTGTTAGAAATGTGGGATATCGCTTCACTGTCGATGCATAAACTATGCGTCATATTCTAAAACTCCATCGCGATCTCACTAGCGATTCACTACCTCAAGCAACTCACGACTACACCATCGAAACCTTTGATACCTCTATCCATAAACAACAATGGCTGGATTTAAACAACCAAGTCTTTGCCCACCACCCAGATCAAGGTAATTGGGCAATGGCAGATCTAGATAACAGAATTGCCGAAGGCTGGTTTGATCCTCAAGGTTTCTTTCTTGCAACCGAAAAAGGAGTAATAGAAGGCTTTGTCTGGACCAAGATTCACCAAGATCTAGTCAATCAAGATCCAGTCGGTGAGCTCTATGTTGTTGGCACAGCCCCAGCCCATCATGGCCGCGGCATTGCACGGGCACTCTCCGTAGAGGCTATTAACTACTTTGTTACTAAGGGTTTAAAGCATGCGATGTTATATGTCGATGCTGATAATGAAAAAGGTTTAAAGCTCTATCAGACATTAGGGTTTAACTAAAGACTTACTCCACCCATTTTTCGAATAATCCAGATTAAAACTTCTTTATCTCTCTGAAAATCTGAAACTTCGCGAAAACTGTAGTGAGCAACCATGTTACGGATGCCATTCGCTCGCGCCATATGGTTTCCAACTTGGGCAAAACTCTTCCAGCTTTTTGGCTTTTCTAGTGCTGGAAAAACCGTATAGAGCTCTGGAATCCATAAAAGGGTGAAATTGCTTCCATCAAAAAGATGTCTCCAAAAGCTAAAGGTTAGGAACTCTTCTACGCCATCCCAGGAATACTGATTATTTCTATAGGCCACTCTCAAACTACGAAGGTTTCCAAAACTCTTTGGTACAACATCGAGCCACTCTCTGTAACCTTTTTCTGCTGCAAGACTACTAAGAGCAATCATGATGCGCCTGCGTAACTCAGTTTCAATTAATCCAATAATGAAATAGAGAGTTGCATACATTCGAAGCTGTGCTTCAAAAAGGTTCTTAGATTTTTCCATTCCGTGATTGTTGAACACACGACTGACATGAGAAAAAAGTTATCAACACTTGCTTTTTCAAACTTTGCGGATTATTCTTTACGCAGGGCCCAAGAGAGATCACTGGCTATTAGCTATATCGCTTGGGCCGTTCAATTTGAAAAGAAAAAAGGAGCCAGGGGAACTGGCTCCTTTTTTACTTTCTCAACTCTTTTTAAGGACGAGCTGGTTTCACTGGCTTGGCAGGAATACCTGCTCTAGCAGTTGCCACCGCGGCTTTGAAAGCATCACGTGCAGCTTTCTTGGCCTCTGGTGTTGTTGCAGCAGAACGTGCAGCTTCAAAGCTAGCTCTTGCGGATTCAATCGCTGGCTTTGCAGTTGCTATTGCAGCTTGACGTGCTGTTTGTGCAGATTTAAATGCTGCACGTGCTGCATCGAATGCTGCTTTTTGTTCTGGTGTTAACGCTACTTTCTTAACTACTGGTGTAGTTGATTCAGCAGCTTGTGCCCCCGTGACACCCGCAAGTGCAAAGAGTCCTGCAGTAGTTGCCACTGCAACGATGCGCTTTAAATTGATCATGAAATCTCCTCATCTCTTCCACAACCTCTTGCGGATAGGTAAAAAATAGAACAAAACTCTGTGTTAAAGCCCTGGCAATCTTGTGGGTTGTTTGTGAAAAACCTATGCAGTGAGCTCTTTTAAGCCTGCAATGAGGCGGTCCACATCATCTCTCGTTGAATACGGCGCTAGGCCCGCGCGCAACGCGCCAGCATCACCTAAGCCAAGGGCGCGTGAGACCTCTAGGGCATAGAAGTTAGAGGCAGGAAGAGTCACGCTTTTTTGCGCCATAGCTTTATAGATGTCAGCGCTGTTATGTCCTGCAAAAGAGAAATAGATTGTTGGTGTGCGGTGCTTAGCTTTTCCATACAACGTTACTCCAGGTAGCGCGGCAACAGAGCTCTCTAGATATTCCAGTAATTCATCTTCGTACTTTTCTAGCGCGTTCATTGAGTTAACGATCTTTTCACGCCGTGTAACACCATTACCTGGAGCCATCTCTGCAATGAAATTAACTGCTGCAATACATCCAGCCATGAGCTCATAGGGCAATGTGCCGAACTCAAAGCGCTCTGGGACGATATTGGTGGCGGGTAATAACTTGTCATTAGATAAGGTCTCAAGGAGTGCTGGGGATGCTGCAAGGGCGGCGCAGTGTGGTCCCATTAACTTATAGAAAGAGAAACCAAAGAAATCAGCGCCAATATCTTTAACGCTAATAGCTGCATGTGGTGTTAAGTGCACGCCATCCACATAAAACAGTGCACCCACCTTGTGCACGGCAGCCCCAATTGCCTTTAGATCAGGTCGAGTACCGATTGTGTTTCCAGCACCTGTTATTGCAACAAGCTTTGTCTTAGAGGATAAAACCGCTTCAACTGCGGCCACACTAATCTCTGTTGTCTTAGTATCTAGCTCTGCCCAACGAATGGTTGCCCCAACAGCCTCTGCCGCTTGAATCCATGGACGAACATTTGAATCATGATCTAAGCGAGAGACAACAACTTCATCTCCTGGTCCCCAGTTTTTTGCGAGCGTTCTTGAGAAGTCATAAGTGAGCTGAGTCCATGAGCGTCCATAAACAACACCACGTGGATCAACATCGATGAGATCACCGACTGCTTGCCTAAAGCCCAGCACATACTCTTCTGCGTTCTTTTCACTCTCTGTATTCGTGTTTCTATTAGAGATCGGCTTAGTAATGGCGTGAGCAATTGCTGCTCCAACGACCATCGGAACTTGAGATCCTCCAGGGCCACAAAAAAATGCAAGGCCAGTGTTGAGTGAAGGAAAGTGGGAGCGGATCTTGTGGACGTCGTATGTCATGTGAGGCAGGTTAACAGCGAGAGCGCAATTAGTTAAGCCTTTTTTCTAAAGCCTGTAGGACAAACAGGCTTTATTCCAGTTACTTTACGTGAGAGCGCACCCTTAACACACGTGATGGTCTCCGGCTTTTCAACCACTTTTATTGGGGAAGGTGTTGCAATTGTTTCCTTGATCTGCGTATAGCCACTTGGACACTTTGGTGATGTGCTTGTAACGCTCTTAACAAGACTTCCCTTCTTGCAAGAAATTGTTAAGGCTTTTGGCACAGCCTTCACCGGAGTTGGAGTTGGCTTTGGAGTGGCGGCAGGTGCCTTTGGTGTTGGAGTTGGGCTCGGTTTAGCGGTTGGCTTAGGGGTGGCAGCAGCAGCCTTCAACTCAGCTAGAACTTTAGCGGCCTGAGCGTTGGCATCTTCTAGAATTTTTGCCGCCGTTGCTGTTGCAGCATCTAAAATTTTGGCTGTCTCGGTCTCAGTTACTGTCTTAATTTCACTCTTAGCTTCTTCTAGAATTTGTGCAGCCTGTTTCTTTGCCTCTTCGATGATTTTATTTGCTTGAGTTTGTGCATCTTCAACATTTTTTATATCAATAGCAGGCGAGGTAATAGAATTAACGGTTGAAACATTCACTATCCAGCGGCTAGTGCCGGGGAAATACTTTGAATATTCAATTGTAACTACATCGTTTTGTACAACTCCGTCATATTCTCTATAAACACTTCCACTTCCAACATTATAAACACGCAGTGAAATCTTGGAATCCATGACCGAGATACTTACTTGACCGTCAGGAGTTGAGCAAGCAGAACCCAGTAATTGAGGAGTTGTTGTGTGGGTATAGATATCCACGCATGCAGATTTGTTATAGGCCTTTGTTGGCTCAAGAGGATCAACTAGCTGCAGATTGATTGCAGTTGTTTTCGGGGTACTAACAGCTGCCACAACACCACCACCTGAAGGTGCGCCACCACCAGCTGAAGGTGCACCACCACCACCGCCGCCAGAACCACCACCACCGCCAGAACCACCACCACCGCCAGAAGTTGAAACAACTGGGTTTGTAATCGTGATGATGGGATCTTCACTGATAAGGATCACTACTTCGCCATCAGCAGTTGCTGTAGCTAATTTCTTCACGACAGAGCCTTGAATTGCGTATACATTAGCGCCCTGTTTTATTGTTGCATTCCTGACCGTCATGATTATTGGTGTAGTTGCGGCAGGAACTAACTCATCAATGGTGTGCCAAGCAACAATTAGATTGACAATGTAATCACCTTGAATTCCCACGGGACCTCGTGAGTATTCATCCGTGCTCAGTGAATAAACCTCAACAAAAGTTCCTTCAGGTAATGCCCCTGCAGGAACGCGGACTGATACTGAACTAGACGCAGTCTCTGCTACTAGTGTGCGAGCTTGTGTTGCAGAGGCACGTATATCTCCAGCAAATGTAAGTTTTGAAGCTTCAATACCATTTAAAGTTTCTTGAACCCACTGCGCATATAGGGTGATGGAGTCGGTCGGTGTATAACTTGCAGTGGCAATTCCAATTTTTGTTCCTCCAGTTGCAGCTGAATACCATCCTTGAAGCACATAATTTGCGCGTGTCCGGCTAGGCAAAGTAAGCGCAGGGCTCGCGTAGATGTAGTCAACAATAAGTTCTGTGACAGTTGCTTTAGGCGAATCGAAAGTTACTCTATAAGTGTTTATGTTCCATACGGGATAGAGAATCAAGTTGGCATTAGTTGAGTAGGAAGCGTTTAAAGCATGTGTCTGTGCACTTGCATCTGTCGTTGACCATCCTGTGATGGAGTAACCAGTCCTAGTCAGGGCCGCAGTTGCATCCTTCAAGCTCGCAGTGGCGCTATATGTGAAGCTCTGTGTCAGATCTGTTCCGATTCCGTTTGTGCCCGCTTTATAGGTGATTACGTAAGAGAGGATCACATAGGTTGCGCCGACACTGTGTGCAGCGCTGATACTGGTAAATGTGTAACCCGATGTGATCGCAGTTGTAAGAGCTGATCCAGAGAGTGCGCTGCCATCGATAGTAATAGTTGCAACTGAGTAACCAGTTGCAGGAGTAAATGTGAAGAGTTGGCTGGCCCCGTGCTCAAGAGTTGCAGATGTGGGTGATATAGATCCGTTAGCGCTTTGAGTAATGATGATGACATAGCTGTTAATCAACCAGTAAGCAGTTAATGTGATGGAGGTCGTGGGTGTGTAGGGCCACGAGATGGTGTTGTTAGATGCATCTTTCCAGGTAGTAAAGCCATAACCAGTCTTAGTGGGATCAGTTGGTTTTGCTAGCGCAGTTGTTGTGTAAGTTAGTGATGCAACAGGGCTTCCATCACTCACAAAGGTGACAACAAATGCAGGTGTCCAAATGGCATATAAAGTCTTAGTGCCAGTAACACTCCAAGAGGCAAGAACACTGCCCGATGTAGTCTCTGACCAACCCGCTAATGAGTAATCACTTCTATTTAGTCCGGGAGCAGAAGAGAGCGCATTAGATCCATAGGCAATACTTGGAGTAGTTCCACCAGTTGTTCCATTGGCGTTAAAGGTGATTATGTAAATATTAGCACTCCATACTGGATAAAGAATCAGATTGTCAGCAGTTAAGTAGGAAGCACTTAAAGCATGTGTCTGGACAGCGCCATCTGTTGTTGACCATCCTGCGATTGCATAACCAGTTCGTGTAAGGGCAGCTGTTGCATCTTTAAGCGCAGGATTACTTCCAAAGGTAAAGCTCTGAGTTAAATCTGCGCCGCTGCCATTAGTGCCAGCTTTATAGGTAATGGAGTAGGTATTAGCGCTCCATACTGGATAGAGAATCAAATTGGCTGCAGATGAATAGGAAGCACTTAAAGCATGTGTCTGAACAGCGCCATCTGTTGTTGACCATCCTGCGATTGCATAACCAGTTCGTGTAAGGGCAGCTGTTGCATCCTTTAATGTTGCGCTAGCGCCATATGTGAAGCTCTGTGTCAGATCTGTTCCGGTTCCATTTGTGCCAGCTTTATAAGTAATGGAGTAGGAATTAACACTCCATACTGGATAAAGAATCAGATTGTCAGCAGTTAAGTAGGAAGCGCTTAAGGCATGTGTCTGAGCCGCGCCATCTGTTGTTGACCATCCTGCGATTGCATAACCAGTTCGCGTCAGAGCAGCTGTTGCATCCTTTAATGTTGGATTGCTTCCAAAGGTAAAGCTCTGAGTTAAATCTGCGCCGCTGCCATTAGTGCCAGCTTTATAGGTAATCGTGTAGGTATTAGCGCTCCATACTGGATAGAGAATCAAATTGGCTGCAGATGAATAGGAAGCGCTTAAAGCATGTGTCTGAGCAGCGCCATCTGTTGTTGACCATCCTGCGATTGCATAACCAGTTCGAGTAAGGGCAGCTGTTGCATCCTTTAATGTTGGATTGCTTCCAAATGTAAAGCTCTGAGTTAAATCTGTTCCGGTGCCATTAGTGCCAGCTTTATAGGTAATGGAGTAGGTATTAGCACTCCATACTGGATAGAGAATCAAATTGGCTGCAGATGAATAGGAAGCGCTTAAGGCATGTGTCTGAGCCGCGTCATCTGTTGTTGACCATCCTGCGATTGCATAACCAGTTCGTGTAAGGGCAGCTGTTGAATCCTTTAATGTTGCACTAGCGCCAAATGTGAAGCTCTGAGTTAAATCTGAACCGGAGCCATTAGTGCCAGCTTTATAGGTGATGGAGTAGGAATTAACACTCCATACTGGATAAAGAATCAGATTGTCAGCAGTTAAGTAGGAAGCGCTTAAGGCATGTGTCTGTGCAGATCCATCTGTTGTTGACCATCCTGCGATTGCATAACCAGTCCTAGCCAGAGCAGCTGTTGCATCCTTTAATGTTGGATTGCTTCCAAAGCTAAAACTCTGAGTTAAATCTGCGCCACTGCCACTAGTGCCAGCTTTATAGGTAATCGTGTAAGTATTAGCACTCCATACTGGATAGAGAATCAAATTGGATGCAGATGAATAGGAAGCGCTTAAGGCATGTGTCTGTGCAGAGCCATCTGTCGTTGACCATCCTGCGATTGCATAACCAGTTCGTGTAAGGGCAGCTGTTGAATCCTTTAATGTTGCACTAGCGCCAAATGTGAAGCTCTGAGTTAAATCTGAACCGGAGCCATTAGTGCCAGCTTTATAGGTGATGGAGTAGGAATTGGCGCTATAGGTTGCAGTGATACTTCGCGCTGAGGTCACATTTGTAAAGGTGTACCCAGTTGCAATTGCAGCCTCCAGGGCAGCACCCGAAAGCAACGAACCGTCGACAGTTATTGTTGCTACTGAATATCCTGTATTTGGTGTGAAGGTAAAAAGTTGGTCAGCACCATAGTTAAGAGTGGTAGTTGTTGGCGAAATAGATCCATTTGATGTTTGGGTAACGGTAATTAATCTTGTTGCCTGGCTGATAACGAATGTAACGTCGGTATTTCCTGCTGTGTATGTTGCTGTTGCATTTGTTGACGCTCTAACAACACAACTACCTGGAGCATTAAATGTAATTACTGCTGTCGATGAATCTATGGTGCAACCAGTGGTTCCTGCATTTACTAATGAATAGGATATTGCTACAGATCCAAGGCTACTTGCCAAAGTAGAAGGGGTCGCAGGAGAGTCCGTTGTTGAGAGTGATGTAGTGGGAGACCAGGTGATGCTTTGGGTAGTGAGAGCTGTTCCTGAAACGTTTGCACTTGCATTTGTAAACCCTGTCTTTGTTGTCACTTGAGTAACAGTTGCTGACTGACCTGAAGTTAGGCCAGTAACTGTGATCACTCGTGTTGTGCCCTCGGTAGAAGTGACTGCTACTGAACCTGCACTCACCGTTAGATTCGTCCATGTATAAGTTGCGTCAAAATTTGTTATTGAAACGCTAAATCCACCAGATGTTCGCGTAGGCGCATCAAAGATTGGCGTAAGGCCTGGAGAAAGATAAGTAAATGCGCTCCCAGCAGTCACAGAACCACCGGCTGTTGTAATCACCACATCTTTAGCACCAGCGCTGCCAGATGGCGTTGTTATGGTGATCGCAGTAGCAGAATTGCTATTAATAATTGCTGTGCTACCACCTACCGTTACCGAGGTTGCACTAGAAAGATTAGTTCCGACGATGGTGACAGAGGTTCCACCCGCAGTAGTTCCCGAAGTCGGCGAAAGTAAGGTATATGTGGGGGCCGGGACGACATATGTAAATGCGCTGCCAGCAGTCACAGAACCACCCGCTGTTGTAATCACCACATCTTTAGCACCAGCGCTACCAGATGGTGTTGTTATGGTGATCGCAGTAGAAGAATTGCTATTTATGGTTGCTGTACTACCACCTACCGTTACCGAGGTTGCACTAGAAAGATTAGTTCCCGTGATAGTTACGGAGGTTCCACCCGCAGTTGTTCCTGAGGTTGGTGAAAGTGAAGTGTATGACGGAGCCGGGACTGCATAAGTAAATGCGCTGCCAGCAGTCACAGAACCACCGGCTGTTGTAATCACCACATCTTTAGCACCAGCGCTACCAGCTGGTGTTGTTATGGTGATCGCAGTAGAAGAATTGCTATTTATGGTTGCTGTACTACCACCTACCGTTACCGAGGTTGCACTAGAAAGATTAGTTCCCGTGATAGTTACGGAGGTTCCACCCGCAGTTGTTCCTGAGGTTGGTGAAAGTGAAGTGTATGACGGGGTTGTTGGAGTTGAATAAACAACCAACACAAATCCAGAACCACCCGCACACCCCGCGCCACCACCACCGCCTGTTTTGGCTACGCCGGGGGTGCAAGCAGCCATAACACTATTTGAAAACCTATTCGTCCCCGTTCCGCCGCCGCCTGTTCCGCCTGCGGCAAATGAACCAAAGGTGGCTACTGATTGAGATCCAGACCCTCCGCCCGCAACAAAGTAAGTTGATCCAACAAGTACTCCAAGTGTTGAATTCTGTGTTGGAGATGCGACAGCTGAGCGATTTTCTGTGAGCACGCTATAGGAAATTCCTGCACCGCCAGCGCCACCAGGACCTGATCCAGCCGTAACACTTAAAGAGCCACCTGCACCACCTGCACCACCACCTCCCGTGCCACCTCTGTATCCACCAGCCCCCGAATAAACATATGTTCCACCCGAATTTCCGAGGCCCGCAGGTGACGACGTGGAAGCAGTCGATGATGAAGTGCTGTTAACTGTTTGACCGTTGCCTGCCTCTCCGCCGCCGCCACCGCTTCCGCCGTTTGCACCTGCATAATAAACAGGAGTCTTTGGGTAATTATTACTACAGGTTGCTTGTTGATCGGGACCACCACCACCGCCACTAAAGGCGATTGATGATCCAAAAGAAGAATTACTTCCATTTGCACCGATACTTAGTGTGCAAGTAGAGGAAGTAGCACCGACTGCGCCGCCGCCGCCAACCGAAATATCAACGGATGATGCAACAGAGACAGATGTTAATCGAATTACTGCTCCTGCTCCTGCTCCACCAGCCCAAGAACCACCACCACCACCGCCGCCGCCGCCGCCAACTATTATCACTTCTGAAAGAGAAGAAATCCCTGCTGGGGTGGTCCAAGTGCAACCGGAAGTTACTGTTGTGAACTCAAGATATGTATTTCCCAAATATGTGGCAGTTCGATCTGGTGTGCAAGCAGGAAGAACAGCTTCTGACTTATCAATGTTAAGCGGAGAGAAAATCGAAATCAATAAAGTTAAAACTAATATCCGTGCCATTTTTCTTGACGCATTATGAAATGGCGAAGACTCGATTAGCCGATCAAGTTTTTCAGCCATTCACGACACTCTCCAAGTCGTAATCAAACTAAATTCTCTTCTATTTACTCTTAGGAAATGATTTCCCTTTTACTTTATTAGTAAGGCTTTTGGTTTTCCTGCTTTGCTTTGCCACTGACTTTTTGGTTACTTTTTTCACCGGCTCTTGAGCTTTACTCTTACTTGAAATCCCCGCCAGATATTTCTCAATTGCCTCTAAAGTTTGCTGCAAGGAAGAATCTGGAACTTGGCTTGATTGATGAAGTAACTGCATTTTGAGCTCATCTATATTGGCAATGACCTCTTTATTGCTGGTTTTTTCGCTCAAATTGTCTATATTTTGCTCAATGTTGCGAAGGGTGGAATCAAGGGTTGCCCTCGAATAATCAAGCCGCGTGGCTTCTAACTGCTCATTAATGCGCTCTAGGGCAGGTAAGAGATTTTCCTGTGGTGCGAGCTCCTTAGGAGTAGCAAGGTGGCGCTCAATTTGCAGCAGAAGTGGATGCAAAATCACTTCGTTATTGCGCGCACTTATCTCTCTCAGCTGAGACTCTATGAGCTCAAGATTAGGACGAATACGATTTTGACGATTGAGATCTTGAAGCACATTGAGTTGGCGTTCAACTTTAAAGACAGTCCTAAACAACTCCAGCACGATGCGCCCAAATACCGTGAGTGCTAGCCCCACAATGAGGATCAAGAGGCCAAGTAAAGCTTTTTGTGAGCCTGAGAGGGTGGATGAGCTGCCAACATAAAAGGCGCTAGCAATTGCAGCAACTGATGTAAAGAAGATGTGAATGAGATAGCCAATTTTTGCATAGTCAGAGCCTTTTACAGACTCATGATTCCAATCCATCAACTCTGAAAGTGTTTTTCTCATTGTCATAACCTGGTTCTCACCTAAAACATTTCAAGTCTAAAAGGTTCGTATCGACCACTTCATCACTATTTGCCGCCAGATTGAACTTAATTTCAAATGGAACGCCTTGAGAGATATTTGAATTAGCGGCAGAGAGTGATGCAATGGTGTTGCCTGCTGAGTCAACCAAGGCAACTAAACCAGATACTTGTTGGCAGTCATATTTTGAGACAAACCTAAAGGCGACACATCCATCCATGGCAGTTGGATCACACGCACTGGTGCCTGAAGTTGAGAATTGGAAATTTTTATTGACTTCAACAGCCTTAAAACTAGGTTGTTTCCAACTCGCATCAATTTTTGAGTTAGAAATCAGGAGTCCTGTGAAGAAGCTTGCGATGACTAGCAGTAGTGAAATGACTGAAAAAATCATTCCTTTGTTTCTAGATTTTTGATTTTTTTCCCCGAGTTCAGGGTCAAGTATCTGTCCCTGAAAGTTACTCATGTCTAAGGGTACCCTTTACAGTTCGATTTAGACCTGGGTCATTCTAAAACATATAGTCCTAAATGCCTTTATGAGCCCATCAACATCAAATTCGTGCTCATTGACTTTTTATAACTTACAGTGTCCACTGCCAATTTCATACTTATCTGCTTTAAAGCTCATTAATTGAGGATGCGCAAACATTGTGTAAGTCTGAGTAATTCCTTGAGCCAGAATTCCCCATGATGCATCAGATGTTGGAGGTGGTGACTGGCGCCATTCCTCATCTGGTACTGCAGCATTGGCTGAGATTACAAAGCTAGAAAGTGCTATCACTAATATTACTGATAGTAGTTTCTTCATAGATTTATTTCCTCTTATATCCGGCAGGACAGGTTGGCTTAAGGGCAGTCACTTTCTTAACTGTTTTGCCCTTCACACAAGTAATAGTGATCTTTTTAGCTGCAGCTGTTACAGGTGTGCTTGCCGCGGCATCTTGAGTCAACTTCACCTTAATTGTTGGGTTAGAGAAAGAAAAACCATAAGCACCAAGACGTAACCAGCCAGCTGATTCACTTAAGAAAGTTGTAACAACTTGGCTAGCTGAATCACCTGCAATAGAAACTGTTGCCTTAACCGGGGCAGCGCTGAACTTATAGAGACAGCGTGCAACGGCAGATGACATAACTAAGTCATAGGTTCCTGCAAATACTGCCCCTGTTGGTGTGAAGTGAGGCGCAGCTACTTGGTAATCCAAGGTGCCAGTAGAGGCAATGAAATCTGGTGGTCCTTCTAGGAACTGTGTGGCATTGGTTGTAACAATGCCCACAAGATTTGTTGCAGATGTGAAGCAAGGATTGTTCTTGTTTGCTTGATCATCCCAATTAGACATGGTTCCCATGTTCCAGAAAGTTGGGTTAACCGTTGCTTTATCGCCCACAACTGGCAGCCAAGCAAGGAATTCATCCCATTGGTACTTATCTTTAAAGCCAGCTCCGCCATATTGGGTAATCATGTTTTCAGGCTTAGTTCCATCACTTCCACTTAATACAAAGTGCTGGCCTGTGGGTGGCAACCCATCTTTATAGAAAGTTGCAAGGGATGCAGGGAGTGGTGATTTTGGAATCCACTTATAGATAGATGGAACATGGATGGCAAAGCCCTCCATGCGAAGAGTTTGTCCAGTTGCTGCATCGCCAGTAATTGTTACTGCTGGCTTCTTCACGCGCCCACGCAACCAGCCTGAAACACCTGCAGAGAATTTGATCTCAACACCTAATGACAGGTTTTCTGGCAGTGGATAACTCAATGCGCACTTAGTATCAGATGAAGCTGCACAAATCTCTGCAGCTCTACTTCCTGGGTTGTCATAAGGTCGATCACCCTTGTTATAGCGAGTGACATCTGCTGACATTGAATTTGTAGCAAACTTGCCTGAAACGATTTTGACGGCATAGATCTGTGTGTCAAAGTTTTCAATTACAAACTTTGTCTGATTCTTACTCTTGTCTCTAAACCCGTTAACAATTGCACGCACCATATAAGTAGTTCCACCAGCGTGAGGCTTGGAGGCGATCTCAACTAGTAGTGGCACAGAGCCCGAAGGCAGGTCAATTGATGCATCACCAGTAAAGACATCAGGTGTGAGCTCTGGGTATGCGCCAATGACTTTGACGCTAACTGCTTTACCGGCTTCATCTTTGGCAAAGACTTCACTAATGCAGTTAGTAGCAACGCTGCCGCACTGTGGCAAAACCGCATCAAATCTTTGAACTGAGTTATAAGCACAACTAGCATCTTTACAGAGCTCAACGGCTGTAATGGTGCCTGAAGAAGTCTGCGTAAAAGAGGCAAAAGATGATTGCTGGTGCTTAAAGAAAAGGTTTTCATTGGCAACATAACCAATTGTGTTGGCAGAGGTTGGATCTGGAGCAATCCACTGCTCATCATTTTCACCAACTGGGGCAGTCTCTTTAGCCTGATCAATACCGCCAGGAACTGGGGCAATCGTCTCTGGAACTACTGTTCCATCAGCGTTTTGCCATGTGTTTTTAGTTCCATTGGCTTTGCAAATCAATTCTTTGCCGGTAATTGAATCTTTAGTTGTTCCACCCGCAGTAGGACCGCAATCACGATTAGGTGCAGGCACGCCTTCTGGGTAGTCAGCAGCAAAAGTTGAAATCGAGGGCACAATAAGAGAAATCATTAAAAGGAAAACAACTATGAGGTTGTTACGGGACTTCACTGTGCACCGTCCATTTCTATTATTTCTTCTTATAACCAGTTGGGCAAACTGGCTTTACTGCAGTTACTTTCTTAACGAGCTTGCCTTTAACGCAAGTAATGGTGATCTTCTTAGCAACTGTTGGTTTAGGTGTTGGCGTAATGACAATAGTTGGTGTTGGTGTTGGTTCTGGAGTTGGTGTGGCAGTAGGAGTAGGCGTTGGAGTTGGCGCTGGTGCATCCTGGAACATCTTCACTTGAATAATAGGAGAAGAGAAAGTGAAGCCATTTGCAGAAAAGCGCAGCCAGCCATTTCGCTCAATCAAAGTGGTGGTTGCCGCTTTAGCTGTGCCATCTGGGGCGACGATTGAGATTTCAGCCTTAATGGGTGCGTTAGAGAACTTATAAATACAACGTGCAACATCTGAAGGAATGCTTAAGTCATACGTTCCCTCAAAGACAACTTTCTTATCTGTTAAGTGAGGCGCAGATACTTTATAGATCAGAGATTGAGAAGCAGTATCAAAGACAGGTGGACCTGCTGAGTAGTTTGTCGCATTCGTAGCAACCATGCCTGTTATCTTCGATGTGTCATTAAAGCACTGGTTAGAACCAGACATTTCGCCTTCAGATAAAGTTCTAATGGTCCAACTAGAAAGGACTGCAGAGGCTTGATCATTAACAAAAGGTAGAAGTAGTTTCAGTTGTTCCATGCCCAAAGGGCTCCAGGCATCAGGCTGAATGACCACGTTGCGCTTAAGCGGATCAACGTTAGGCCCGCTTCTGCCGCCAGGTCCAGAAGAATCTGGATTATTTCTGACTGGATCATTGATGTAGTAGCCAGTCTTTGCATCATATTGAGATTGCAATCCTGCTGGCATTTCATTCCATTTATACATCTTATAAACGGCAGGAACAGATACCGGTTCACCTTGAATCAACAAGGTTGAGCTATCTCCACTTTTAGTAACTGTAATTTCTTGCTTAGCCACTCTTCCATGCAGCCAGCCAGAAGGAATTTCGCTCATTCGAAGCTTGAGGAAATAGCGCTTATTGGCTGGGAATTCATAACGTTGCAAACACTTCTTCTCAGTTACAGAGTTAGCAACACAAAAAGCACCGTTCGTAGGTCCTGGAGCTGCAAAGCCCCAACCGGGTGTGGTTTGTGTTCTGTCAGTAAATGATTGCAAGCCCGCGTCTTTTGCATTGTCACCCCAAAAGCCATCTTTGTAATTAACTGGATACACCTGAATATCTAAAGAGCTTAACTTTGCTCGACCTTGAGCATTTCCCCCGCCGCGAGTAAACACACGAACAAAATAAAGATTACTTGCCCCAAACTCTGCCTCCGGCAGTGAATACACACTTCCCGTTGCACCAGTTGGAACTCCAAGGGCAGGTGAGCCTTCAAAGGCGTTCAAGGCTTTGAGTGGGAAGTAGCGACTAAATTTCGCACTGATGAAATTTGCTGATGCATCAGTAATACCAAAATCTGCAATGCAATTGATATCCGAATCACTTGTGCACTGAGGCAAAATTGCTTCATAGCCATATCCATCAGCACAGATTGGATCTAACACAGATGTGCAGGTTGGTTTTTCGGTTTGGCGAGGCTTGTAGTTCTTGGTGTAAAGATTTGAAGATGACTCTCCATACAAATCGGTAAAGCTAAATATGTGTTGGCCGAGTTCGCCGTCATCAGGAATTGGCCATGTTGGGCCAAGTTCGCCAGTGCTGGCAAGGGCTCCGGTTGTAATTGGTGCTGTTACAGCAAAAACCAAGAACAGCGCTACAAAAAGCTTAGTAAAGCGCTTCATGTTCTCCCTCACCTTGTATGAACTGCACGTGAAATTAGATAGTGCGAACCGCTCCTAAAGAGTTCTTAGGAGCGGCCCGCACTTACTTATCTACTTAGAAGCGAGGGCCAACTGCCTTATATCCCTTAGGACATACAGGCTTGGTTCCCTCTACCTTCTTAGTTGAGGCACCGCGTGCACAAGTGATTGTGTACTTAGGTGCTGCAAGGGATGAAATCTTCTTGTTAGAAGCTTTGTAACCCTTCTTCATCATGATTGTTAGACGTGGCTTTGAGTACTCGAAACCAGAAACATCGATGATGATATTTCCATTCTTTGCAGAAACGACTGCAATTGCTGCTGAAGAACCCCCGGCCTCAGTTGCAATAGAGACTGTCAATGCTGTTGCAGCATCTGCTGGATTTGTTAGTCCCCATAGAAGAGCTGCATCCTTGAAAGGAATAACAGCCTTATAGAAACCACGGTTGACGGTTGTTCCATCAGGTGCAAAGTGTGGAGCTGCAGTAGTCCAGCTAAATGACTTCGCAACTGGATCCCATGTTGGTGTGCTCAATGAGCAGACACCGTTTGATCCAACATACATATTGCCCGATGTTCCCTCAACACCAAAGCCTGATGTGTCATTTTGGGCGATGATCAGTGTTTGGAACTGACGCACCATCGCCTTTGCAACTCCAGTTTCGCCTGCGCAATCAGCTGAAGTCTTAGCTAGAGGAACTGAAACTGCGGTTCCTTCAACAGTCAAAGTTGTGAACTCTTGTCCAACAGTTGATGTGACAGTTGTATCAACACCCACAGCAACAGTTACACCAGTCTTGATATCACCGGTGCGAACCTTTACTGAGATAACGATGTCTGAATCAAGGCTGACTGCATATATCTTGTTTCCTGGTTGACCAGCAAGAGTTACTTTGTTCTCTGCTGATGTCAAAGTTGGAACAACATCGATAAATACGTGGTTAACGAATTCGTTAGCTGCCTTGGCATCAACAAATAATCCGTCATAACCAATTGAACCTAGACCAAGTGTGTTCCACAGTGGTGAAGTCCAGCGGCCTGTAAGGGCGCGGCCAGCTTCTACTGGTGGCATCACTGCAGTCTGCTCATTTGGTGCAAGTGGAGCAGGTACAACGCCTTGTGCATCTGGTGCAGATGTTGCACCAGCTACAGCAGTTGCTGGAGCAGCATTTGGATCTACAGGTGCAGGTGCTGCGGCCACTGAGCCTGCTGATGCAGATTCTGTAGGAGCTGGAGCCACTGGAACAATTGTTGGAAGCGTTGCAGGAGTACCAGCAACATCCCAGCCATTGATTAATGAATTATTTGTAACCCACACTGGAGTGTACAAAGGTATCAACTTGTCAAAAGTTTTCTTAGTTGCATCGTAGCGAGCATTAACTGCTGGCTGTTGACCTTGAGCTGCTAGATCCTTGAGGTCAACCCAAGTTGCAGCATCTAGATCTTTAGCTGCAGCTGCAGCAAGAGCTGCTGATGAGTAGTTAAAGATGAACTTAACTTCTGCCTCATTAACAGCTGCAACTGCGCCTTTATAACAGCTACTAAATGCTTGCTTTGATGAAGTATTAGTCTTTGAATCCCAGCAATCGATGATTGCGGAAAATGCTTCAACTGGCTTAGTAATGTCATAAGTCTTAGTTGCTGAGTCATAGCGAGCGCCAATTTCAGGGAACTCTGCTGTGCCAACCAAAGATGAAATGTCAGCAAATACTGTTGTGTCGGCCGCTAGAGCTTCTCTCTGATACTGAGTAGTCCACCAACCATTTTCTTTAACAATTCCCTTTACTACCTTTGCAATTGGTGCAAAGGAAATGCCATTAGTGGCACTTTGTCCAGGAACTGCAACTCCATTTGCAACCCACTGCAAAGGAACAACTTTTCCTTGAGCAGTCGTTACTGTGACTGACTCAATGCAATAAACACCATTTTGAACTGCGCAAGCAGGAAATGCTGTCTTAGGAACGCGCAGAGTTGCCGCGCTAGATGGTGCAATGCCATTGGCCAACATTGCCAATGCTGCAACCGCTACTACTACGCGGCTTACTGTGAACTTCTTCATTTTTACCCCCAGGAGCGATATGGCTTTTGGCCGAGTTTACTTATGAGTTCCACCGCAGAACAGCCCCCAAATTATGCAGATCGGGGTGGTTTTATTTCTTTTGAGTAAATCCCTTTGGGCACACAGGCTTGACCGCGGTGACTTTTCTGGTGGTTTTGCCCTTCACGCAGGTGATTGTGGTCGTTTTAGCCTTGGCCGCCGTCACAACCTGGTTGTTGGCCGCGGTTTGGGATGTGCCGGTGGCCGCTGGCCCAGAGCTATTTTGGTTTGCCTCTGTGGCCGCACTGCTCCCGGTGTAGTTCGGGTTTAGGGCTATATCGAGGGAAGGATCTGGGAAATCAAAGTTAGAAACATCGATGACGATATTGGTCTTATTGACCGAAATTGAACTTAAAGCAACCTTGGATCCAGCCTCTGCCGTAATGATTGAAACAACGAGAGCTTTAGCAGCATCGTTGGGATTGGTAAGACCCCAGAAAAGCTTGGCATCAGCAATTGGGATGATGGCGCGATAGAAACCTTTATTTACTGTTGATCCATCTGGGGATAAGCGCGGAGCGCTAGCGGTGTATTTAAAGCGCTTTGTTTCAGCGTTCCACGTTGGTGTGGAGAGCTTGCACAGACCATTGGAGCCAATATAGAGCTTGCCGCTTGTACCTGCGACGGTAAATCCAAGTGGATCATTTTGAGGAACAATAACAGTTTGGAACTGGCGAATTAATGCAGCAGAGACTCCAGTATTGCCCACGCAATCTTTACTTGATTTAGCTAGTGGCACAAGAACTGGGTTTCCTTCAATGACCATAGTTGTAACACCACCAGTAACGCTCGTGTCTACTGAAACATCACTTCCCACGCCAAATGTCACACCACTTTGGAAATCACCTAAACGTAGTTTTATAGAGATTGTCACAGCTTGGTCAAGATCTGCAGCGAAATTAAGATTAGAAGCTCGAGCAGCTAACTTCACTCCACCTGAACTAGACAGGGTTGGTTGTGCATCCACATAGACCCAAGGCACAAATTCATTTGCAGCTTTTGCATCAATATAAATTCCATCATAACCAGCAGTGCCTAAACCAAGAGATGACCAAGAAGAGCTAGTCCAGCGTCCAGGTAAGGCTTTGCCAGAGGCAATTGCGGGGTTAGCGGCAGCATCATTTGATCCTGAAGTTGTCCAGGTGAGAGCCAACATTTTGCCAGTGGTTGGAATTACTGAAACAGAATCAATGCAATAGGTATCAGATGCACTGGCGCAGTTGAGCCAAGAGCCTTTAGGTAAGACCACCTCGGCTTGGGCTGCATGTGTGCCAATTACTAATTGGGCAATTAAAGTCAGTGCAACAAAAATCGAGCGAAGAGTGAGTCGTGTGTTTTTCATCGGGCCACCGTTAAGAACCAGTTCCATTGCCATGTTGCCTTATCATCGACATTTGTCATGTCCTTAAGCTCTGGGAAAGTAAAGACTAGGTTGACATTGCCCCCTGGAATAACAGAAAGTGGGCGTGAAGAACTCACAAGTGGAGAGTGGTCCACATAAACCATCAGTGAAGGTGCCACGAAAATTATGTCCTCCGTCTTGTTTCTAGCACTTAAGGTCCAGGTCGTTGGGCATACCCCAACACGGCATTTACTCCATGTTACATATAACCCTTGCGCAGTTAAACCCCCCAGAGTGTCCCCAAGCCCAGCTGCTTTAGAAATTGCGCTCAAGTCTCCGATGGATTCTTCCCACGTTACTGGGTAATCCGAAATAACTCCCCTGATTTGTGCACCAGTAGGTGAAGAATTTTGGGTTGGTGCCACAGGTTCACTCGTAGGCTCAACTGAGGAGTTCTCATAGGTGTCAGAAGATGTAGTAGAAGTAGTGGTGCTCTCAGGATTAAGAAGATTATTAGCAAGGACATAGCCTTGAATTGAAATAACCGAAATAGAGAGCCCAAAGATCAACATTGAAGCCAATCGGCGCAGCCTCCTGCGCCGTGACTTAGCAATAATTATTGATGCTAGATCTTTATCCTCTAGCGTCCCAAGTGCCATCCACTGCAGTTCGCGGCGGATTAATGGCTCAACATCACTCATTGTCCACCACCTCTGCAGTTACTACTTCATTTTCTAACTCTGCCTTTGGAGAAGAGCTTGTCACACCCTTCTTAAAAGACTTCTCTAACTCTGGCATCAGACCAATGTGGGCAGCAACTGCAGCCTTGCCTCGGGCAAGGTGAGAGGCAGCTGTACCAGTTGGAATCTCTAATACTTCTGCCACCTCACGCAAAACAAACCCATATTCATACGTCAGCACTAAAACTGCTCTTTGCATTGCACTTAAAGATTTGAGCGCAGATTGCACTAATAAACGCTGCAATACATCATCTGATTGATCTGCAATTTGTAGTACTTCTTCGGGTAAATCAAAGCTGACTTCTTTTTCATCTCGGCGTCTTGCCCACTTGCGTCGCATGTCTATGTGCTTTGAAACCATTACACGGATGACATAGGCCTCGGGGTTTTCATGTTTGCTTACTTTGTCCCAGCGCTCAAAGACATCCATGAGTGCTTCTTGCAAAACATCTTCAGCATTTTGTGCATCAAAACAGATAGTGCGCGCAGCACGTATCAACATGCTCTGTCGCTGCGTTAGCCATAAGGTGAACTCCACCTGGGCCGATGCTTTGGTCATGGGGGTAGCCTAACCCCACCCCTTTGCATTACAACCCTTACAATTGCCGCATGCGTAAAAGGGTGTTGCTACTTATCGCCTCATTGATTGCATTAACCATCCAACCCCAAGCCCTGCATGCTGCAGATGAGAGCTGGGTAAAGGACCTCACCCTTCCTGCCATCTATTCATTAGGTAATTGCAGAAGCGCAACTGAATTGGATTGCATCGAATCTGTTGAATTTGCCAAGCGTGGTGGCGATTTTGCAAAAGCCACTTTTAACTCACTGATCACTAATCCTGAATCAACTGATGAATCAGGAAATCTAAGGAAGCAGTTCCAATCTCAGTGGCTCGTAGGCTCAACTTCTTACAATCTTCTTGTTGACCTAGAAACCCCCACCCACATCATTGATAAGGCTTCAAATCTTCGAGGCGCAGCACTTCGCGTGCAGGGAAACTATGCAGATTTACTAAATACGAAAATACGGCTCAAGATTAGAACAAGTTGGCTCAAGCCAATGAATATTCAATTGAAAGCCAATGAAGCTGATTTCTTGGATGAAGTCATTCCAGGTGGTCACCGTTGGACACTTGCAGGCTATGCAACTCAGATATCTGACTACTCAAGCGGTTGGTTGGATTCGCCAGAGAAAAAGATTTTTGCTGCCCAAGCAGATATTGACACACCACTTCTAGCCTTCTATATCCACCATGCTGATAGTGATCTAACAAGAGGCTACTGGCGTCCTGTGTGTGCTGATGCTGGATATACCGTGCAATCTCACAACACCAATGCAACAGGTGATCCCATCTGGAACGCAGCTTCTGAGAGTTTAGAGTTTTCTATCTTTGCCCCTCACAAAAAAGCTGATGGCACACTTAACACTGGTTTCTTTAAACTCTGGGCAAGTGAGAAGTTCTTAGATTGCAAATACCCAACTAATACTCTTACAAAATCACCTGCCCTGAGTGTGCAGGTGCTCTATGAAGATGGCACAGCAAGTGTGATCAGCACAGATGTTAGAAAATCCAATGGGCAAATCTTCTTTTCTGCTGCAGGCTTTCACTTCTCATCACCTAAAGTAATTTTGAAAGCAGAGGCTCCTACGCCTACTCCGAGCCCAACACCAACGGCGGTTGCAACTCCAACGGCGGTTGCAACTCCTTCACCAACACCCACTGTTACCCCAATAAAGAAAACAACAATTACCTGTGTTAAAGGCAAGGTTGTTAAGAAGGTAACGGGAGTGAAGCCCGTGTGTCCAAAGGGTTATGCAAAGAAATAATCTGGGAACAGATGTGGGCCCAGACGGGCTCGAACCGTCGACCCACGGATTAAAAGTCCGTTGCTCTACCGACTGAGCTATAGGCCCCACTTGTTAATCAAGAATGTGCAACTCATTTAACTGGCTCATCTTAGGTCATCATGAGCGTGGTTATCCAAATTATCAATCTAAGAGCATGCGCCTTTAGGCGCAAATCCTGCTGCTACTTCTTTTTATAGCCAGCCGGACAGATTGGCTTAATCGCAGTGATCTACTTTGTAGCTTTACCCTTCACATACGTGATGGTCATCTTCTTGGCTGCTACTGGTTTAAGGATTGGAGCTGGTGCAGCAACTTCTACCGGTGTTGGTGTTGGTTCTGGAGTAGCAACCACCGTTGGTGTTGGTGTTGGTTCTGGAGTTGGGCTTCTTTAGCCAAAAACTCCGGCTAATTGGCAAAGTTAATGCGCCGCCATGCATAAATAGACCTTGGCGATGCGGTGAACCCCTCGATATCTTTGTGTCTTACATCTGGCAGGGGAGCTGCAATGCGTAAATCTCGGGTTCTATTAATGGCAGTCCTTTCCTTTGCCCTGCTTGCCCCAAACTTTGCATCAGCTGATAACAAGCCAATAGAGCAGTTCTGGGATCAAGGACCTGCAGTTAAAAACGTCGGTGGCTACACCGGCGTTCTTGTTGAAGATGCTTTTGAGCTCACAGCACGTCAATCCAACATGGTGGGTTTCTACTTTGAGAAAAAAGATGGCAACTGGGTTCAAAAAGAGGCATTTACTTGTAAGTCTTACTCAGATCCCAACTGCGCTAACGCTGAAAACATTTGGTATGACGCAATCTTGGAGCCCTGCTCATCCACAGTCCAAACAAACTGCATTGTTGCAGTCACTGCTATTAAAGATGGCAAAGAGATAACAGGAAAGTTTGCCGAGAGTTATCCGTCTAAGAATGAATACAACTTTAAAGGAAATGCTGCTCTCAATATCCCAGATGGTGGCTTGCCATCTCTGTGGACTTTTGATGGCATCACCCATCAAGGCGGGGATAAGTTCATGGTCTATCCACGTTACTTCCTTGGTGGTGCTGGACGCGGGGATAGCAAGATAACTAACTTTGCCCCACAAAAATTTGATGTGGGAATATTTGCAATAACTAAAGAGAAAAACCCTGCAGGACCTGACTATCCAACCTTTAGCATCAGAGCAGGTAAAGCCGATGCAGTTGGTAAGGCTGCATGGTGGGATGGCACTAACTATGGATGCCAAGCAACCGGTGATAAAGGTGAGTGCGCCATGAGCTGGCCATTACCTAAAGATGTTCGATTCCGTTTAGAGATTAGAACTTCTATTCCTCTCAGTAGTTTTATGCATGGACGTCTACTTGACCCAACAATCAAAATCTCAAATGAGGGCAATGGCAACCAGCTTTTCACTATTGAAGCTGGTTCAGTCTCTGTGCCTGTTGTAAACACCTGGGTTAAGAACTCAGAGATGCCAAAAGCTCTCTATGACTACCTGTATGCAATGCCTAACTGGGGCGGGGTCTTTGTATACACCGATGGCAAAGGAAGTAGCCGTGACAACGTGCAGTTATTGCAGCACTTTGACCAATACAACGCAGAGACCTTTAAAGAGTATTTGTGGTGGCTAGATGTTGCTAAAGATAAATCTGTGGGCGATAGAACGATGTGGATTGCCCGCACACTAAGTGAAAATGAGATCTGGAGCGCAGGAGATCAAATACGCTCTTGCTTAAATAGTACTAAAGACCTGACGGGCATTGTCACAACTAACGCGGGCATGTATATCTCTTCTCCCCCAACATTTAACAAAGAGACCCAATCTCTCGATTACAAAGTCTCGTCTCCTCACTTTAATGAGGCAGGAAAGCTCAATGTTGGTAACTACTACTTGATCCTAAACTCAGATGCAGCGCGCTGCATCTATGGATTTACTAAAGCTCCAGTATCAGCAACTGTCAGTATTGTTTCATCTGATGGTTCTTCTCAAGTTGCAACAACTGCTGTGACTGAAAAGAACGGTTGGCTCTATCTTTCAGCTAATGGTTTTACTTATTCATCTCCAACGGTTCGTGTGAAGTTGACTCAAGAAGCACCTGCTCCAACTCCTACTCCCACTCCTACCCCAACTCCAGAGCCAACACCGACAGCAACTGCAACACCTACGCCAACACCGACAGTAACTACAGCGCCCATTAAGAAAACAACCATTTCTTGTATCAAGGGCAAAGTAGTAAAGAAGGTAACTGCAGTTAAGCCTGTGTGTCCAAAGGGTTATAAGAAGAAATAGCTTGGGTTAGATATGGGCTTAGACCGGCCCTGTGCCTATCCCGTCTGCGCCCCTAATAAAGGGCTCAGGCAAAATTACTTTCATTCTCACGCATAAATAAACCCTGGTCTTGCGGTGAACCTCTCGATATCTTTGAGTCTTACATCGAGCAGGGGAGCTGCAATGCGTAAATCTAGGATTCTCTTAATGGCCTTGCTTTCCTTTGCCTTGCTTGCCCCAAACTTTGCAGCAGCCGATAACAAGCCGATCGAGCAGTTTTGGGATCAGGGACCAGCCGTTAAAAACGTTGGTGGTTACACCGGAATTTTAGTTGAAGATGCAGGACGTATTACAGGACGCCAATCACGGATGATTGGTATGTACTACGAACAAAAAAATGGCGCTTGGGTACAAAAAGAGGCATTTACGTGTCAAACATACGCAGATCCAAAATGTGCAAATGCCGATAACGTTTGGTATGACGCAGTATTAGATGTTTGTAAAACTGAAGCTGATTCAAATTGCATTATCGGTGTGACT
Source organism: Actinobacteria bacterium IMCC19121 (assembly GCA_002284895.1). Taxonomy (GTDB): domain Bacteria; phylum Actinomycetota; class Actinomycetes; order Nanopelagicales; family Nanopelagicaceae; genus Planktophila. Next base: position 458,780 of record CP015605.1, on the reverse strand, counting down.
GCAATCAAAGATGGAAAAGAGATTCCAGGAAAGTTCGTTGTGAATTTCCCTGAGAAATCTGACTTTACTTTTAAGGGCGACCCGAGTGTGAAGATTCCAGATGGTGGCCTGCCGTCTATATGGACATTTGATGGAATCACACATCAAGGCGGCGATAAGTTCCTAGTTTTTGCTGAGTACTTCCATCCAGGTGGTTATGAAGGGGGTAAAACCTTTCTTTATCCTCATCAATTCAATTCAGGAATATTTGCAATGTCAGTTGATAAGAACCCTTCCTATCCAGATATTCGCATAAGAGCTGGAAAAGCAGATTCATCAGGAAAGGCCTGGTACGCAAATTCACCAACCATGGGTTGCTTTGTGATTGGTGCACATGATGGGACAACAGGTGAATGCGGATTAGCTTGGCCACTTCCAACAGCAGTTCGTTACAGATTAGAGATTAGAACAAGCATTCAGCTCACTAGTTTTATGCATGGTCGACTCTTAGATCCAACAATCAAAATCTCAACTGATTCAGCTGGACGACAAATCTTTTCTGTAGAGGGCGGTCCTGTGTCAGTTCCAGTCTTGAATGCTTGGGTTAAGAATTCGGATATGCCAAAGGGTCTCTACGATTACCTCTATGCAATGAAGGATTGGGGCGGAGACTTCCTCTATGACGACAAGCTTGGAAAAGGGCGAGATAGCGTTCAACTCCTGCAGGCCTTTGATCAATATGATGAGAGTGCATTTAAAGAATATCTCTGGTGGCTCGAGGTCGCTAAAGATAAAGCAGTTGGCAGTAAATCTATGTGGATCGCTAGAACTCTTAGTGCTCAAGAAATTTGGAGTTCGGGAACCTCAGCATGTTTATCAGATAACAAGAGCCTAAATGGCATTGTTACAACCAATGCAAATATGTATATCTCTTCCCCTCCAGTGTTTAACAAAGAGGCCCAATCACTTGATTACAAAGTCTCTTCTCCTCACTTTGACGAGAATGGCAAGCTCAACGTCGGAAACTACAATCTGGTATTAAGTTCAGAGGCTGCTAGATGTCTCTATGGCTTCTCAAAAGCACCAATTTCGGCAACAGTCAGCATCGTTTCTTCCGATGGTACTTCACAAGTTGCTACAACTGCAGTTACTGAGAAAAACGGTTGGCTCTATCTTTCAGCAGCTGGTTACACATACTCGTCACCAACAGTTCGTGTGAAGTTGACTCAAGAAGCGCCAGCTCCTGTGCCAACACCAACACCGGCGCCAACGGTGGTTGCTACTCCAGAACCAGCACCAACACCGGTAGAAGTTGCTGCACCAGCTCCAATCCTTAAACCAGTAGCAGCCAAGAAGATGACCATCACGTGCGTGAAGGGCAAAGTTGTCAAGAAGGTAACTGCTCTTAAGCCTGTGTGTCCAAAGGGTTATAAGAAGAAATAGCTTGGGAGTGGAGATTAACTCTGAGAGCTCAACCTCTGTGTCCAAAGAATGAAACTTTTTTCTTCACTAACCGACTAAGAATTCAAAGTCATCTTGATTGATTATTTCTGCCATCAACTACTATAAATGTATTTCTCGTATTAGCTGATGAACTGCGCCTTTTTTCGATCCTTAACTACCTAAACATCTAGATTCATTAATACTTTCTAAATTAATGATCCATGATATCTCTCAATATTTCTGTTAGTGAGTGATGATGGGTCGCGATGACTAATTATAAGGCAGACAATTTTCGATTACAAGTCTGGATACGGGATAATGGAGCGTGTAACAAAAGCGTTCAGGAGATTGACAAGTTTAGGAATTATTAACACCTTTTAGGAAATCAACAAGTTTAGGAATTGTTAATTCTGCACCAGCAACAGAAAAATGATTATCGTCCAAATATAACCATCCTGCATCTGACCACCTTTTACAGATTCCTCTCTTGCAAAAAATTGCATCGAAATTCATAGTAGAAATTTCATTACTTCTCGCCCATCTGGCCAACTGGTTGGATGCGTCTTTATCGTCTATTTTCATCATAAACTGCGCAAATTGCTTAGGTGGTTTATACGGTGCCATGATTATTGGGCGCGAGACCATAAAATCATTCCTGTCAGGGAATACGGGGTTGTTTTCAATTAGTAATATATTTGGGGCCACCGAGCGAAGAGTGGAGAGAGCATTTCTTAAATCGCTTTGAGACGAATCAGAGTGCACATATTGTGAGACAATTATTGCTGCTGGTTTATTCTTCAAAACCCATGATTTCATTTGGTTGTTTATTGCAATGCAGTTATCTGTTACATGAGCAAGAATACTTTTTTGAAACTGGACATGGCAACCGCCATGCGCCCAAACGACAGCAGTCCAATTTGCACTCTGTGCAGCATCAACAAACGCCTGTGAAATGTGACCTGCGTGTGAATCACCTATCAAAAGTGCCGTCTTGGTAGCGCCTGTAGTTGTATAAGTACATGGCGGACCAATGTTTGAATCCCTCAAACAATTGGGATCTATTTCTCCTGCATAAGTCGGTTTCTGAATGTTTCTATCCAGTCCCCAATATCCCGCTTTTTGGCCGAAATTCATAGATATGAAAAGGAGCAGGGGAAGCACGAGGGTTAGCGCCATGGCGGCCGAGATAGTTTTGATACCACTGGCGTTACTCTTACCTTTATCTCGAAATCTATTTTCTATTTTTGAATAGCTCAAAGCCCCAAGCAATATTGAGATTAGTACAGCTATCGCTGATTGAATGATGCGATTTTCACCATTCCCAATAAGAGTCGCCGATGAGTACTTTCCAAGATACAACAGTGGCATATGGACCAGGTAAATCGAGTAGGATCGATCACCAACCCATTCAAGATTCTTAATCAGAAAATTAGGAAGAACGTCGAGAGACTTAAAAAAAATTATACTCACTGCAAACAAACTAGCGAGTATTGAGCTGGCCTTAAGGTTAATGGCAATGGGACCGAATAAGATCAAGACAAAAGTAAGTACGGTGAGTAAATGAATACTTTTTGGAATTTTTCTTATTCGATTTTCATACCGGTCTAGCAAGAGAAATACAAGGCCTCCAAGTGTAAATTGCCAGATCCTGTCTATCGGCGAGTAAAACGAAAACTGAGAAGCTAGCTCAATGCCTGTTCGAGAGTATAGAGGCTCTAAAATTGTCGGAGTTAGAAATGATACAAAACTCAGCGCTGATGTAACTCCGAACACAACTGCGGTGATTTTCTTTAGACTTCTACGGTTGTGAAGTATTAGCATCAAAATGAGAGGTAAAAAAATATAGATCTGCTCTTCTACGGAGAGCGACCAAGTATGAACCAGTGGGTTTGGATTTGGAGAGAAATAATCGCCTGAATATTCATAGGCACCGACATTGCCTAGAATTAGACTTGTTGCTATGCCCTGTCGGGCAAACCTTTGATGATCAGTGATTGGTCCAAGCAAAAAGATTAATGTGGCTGAAATAGCTAGAGTTACTGCCAAGGCAGGTGCAAGACGGAAGAATCGCCTTTTGTAAAAATCTCTCAGATTAGATAGCCGGGTCTCACCGTTGGCTTGGTCGGCAAATATTCGCAAGATTAAGGGTGTAACAACAAAGCCAGAGATCACAAAGAAAACATCCACTCCAAGGTAGCCACTTACGAAGCTCTGCTTGGCATGGAATAGGACTACTGCAAGCACGGCTAGACCTCTGAGAACTTGGATGTCTCTCCGGTATTTTGCTTTGCTAATAATGAAACCCCCTCAAAAATCCAGGAGACTACGAAGTCGACTCATCTCTTCAAACTAAGATTTAGCCAATCGAGCAGTTCCTGAAACAATAGTAGAGTCTTTCCTATTTTTTGACTCCTGCGTGACGAGGTTTTCCTGCCACACTCTCACCAGAATTTTTGAGTACATGAGCCACTCATTGTCAGCCGCCTAAGGTTCCGGCTTTACGGCCCTTTAATAGCCCTATTGCACAAGTTCTTGGCACATAGTTCTAAATGCCTTTGTATGGGCATCAACATCTGCTGCCGTTGTGTCTGGACACATCAGCGCCATGTTATGGAAAGGCGTGATTAAAAAGCCATCATTGAGCATGCGCAAGTGAATGTATTGCTCTAGTTCAAAATCTCCAGCGTTATTAGCATCAGCCCCAGTTATAGGGGCAGTTTTGCCAAACATGTATTCACCACGAGCACCTAAGCGATTACAGGTCCATGGCAAATCAAACTCTTTTATAGAAGCGTCCACGCCATCAGACCAGCGTGTGCCAAGTGAGATCATGTGATCAAAGTTCTTTTGAGTGAGAACTTCACTTAAAGTGGCTCGCATAGAAGCAAGAGAAAGAGCATTACCAGCCAAGGTTCCACCAATGCCACCAGTATCAATGATTTCAAGCTCGACCATGCGCTTGATGTCATCAGCGATTTTGTGGGTCATTCCAAAAACTCCAGTTGGTATGCCACCTGCAATTGCTTTACCGATCGTTAAAAAGTCGGGCTTTAGCCCTCTATCTGCCGTCATTCCACCAGGGCCCACGGAAATAGTATGTGTCTCATCAATAATCAAGATGGTGCCGTATTTCTTAGCTAGCTCTTGCACAGCCTCTAAATAACCAGCCTGTGGCAAAACAATTCCCACATTCGTCATTGCAGGTTCCATCAAGATAGCTGCAACATCACCGTGAGCTAAAGCTTTTTCCATTCCTGCAATGTCATTGAACTCCACAACCCGAGTTGTTTGATCCAGTGAAACGGGTGCTCCGATGTTTCCCTCACGGGCAACTGTGTTGCCGGCAGAATCTAGTGTTGCAAAGGTTTCATCAACAGAGCCGTGATAACAACGATCAATAACAATAATTTTTGAGCGCTGCGTAATCATGCGGCTATAGCGGATCACGTGACGGTTAGCATCAGTTGCAGAGACGGTGAACTGCCAGAGCGGTAAACCAAAGCGCTTAGCTAATTCGGCCGAGACAATGGCAGCATCTTGTGTTGGAAGCATTGCTGTAATGCCTTTGCCTACTTGTTCACGGATAGCTGCAACTGTTGCATCAGGTGAGTGCCCAGTCATTGATCCTGTATCACCTAAACAAAAATCAATATAAGTATTGCCATCCACATCACTAAATCGTGCTCCCTTAGCTTCCTTTACAAAGACTGGGTATGCACCTGGCCACTTAGCCATCCATGACATTGGCACTCCACCAGGCATGTTCTTTTGTCCCTCTTTAAACATCTCTCCTGATTTTGGGTGCAGTGCAAGAAAGCGTGTATCTTCTTTTGCACGCAAAGTAGCTAAACGATCACGATTAATCATGTATGTAGTCTATTCAAGTGATTCAAAAACAAATAAAGCTTCGATGTAGTTCTCACCACTAATACCTAGGTTTTGCGCATCAGGAGGTGCGGTCTGGGGCTCTAAACACACACCTTCACTATCTTCTGTATAAACAACCCACCAAGGTGCATCGCACTCAATAGAAATACGTGCCACATCTTCCCAAACAACTGCAGGCGTGCCTTTAATGCCAGTAAAAGCATCATCCCAAGGCTGTGGCATTGGTGCACTTCGCTCTCCCGTTGGAATTCCATCACTGCCACGAATAAGCATCTCTCGTGCTTCAAACTCAATTTCTGCACTACCACCGCGATCTAAATCACGAGCAAACCATGGATGAAAACCCATCCAAGCAGGTAGTTCGCAACCGTTAGGTTCATATTCAAGTGACCAGCGCACTGCATCATCTAAAACCTCAATAGATTGCTCAACGGTTGCACCGTTATATGGTGCAGGCAGATGAAGTAGTGATCTACCAGGACCAATCTCTTGCCAAGAAGAAATCAAGCCAAACCCATGCAGCGCATGGGGTGGATCAATTGTTGCTGGTAGTTGAAACTCTTGTCCGCTTGCATCTTTAATCAAACCTTCATTAATGCGCCCAGCCCACGGCGCCATCGCATACCAACCAGATGTATGAACTTGTCCTCTAAATGGCACAGCAAACTCATTGTCCCGCCACTTCAATGAAGTAATACGTGCACCATTGTCATTATCAATTGCAATCTGAAACTCTGCATCATCAATAAATTCCATTTACTTCTCCATTGCATCTATAAGTTCGTGCGCTCGTGGAGGTTGTGCACCAGCACGTGAGCAAGTAATACCAGCAGCAATTGCTGCTTTGTGTAATACGGCATTTAATACTTGACCCTGCAAGCCATGCACTGAGTGCTTAATAATGCCTTCAACAACAATTGCGCCAACGGTATCGCCTGCTCCCACAGTGTCCACCACATCGACCTTCACGCCATCTACTTCTTCCATGCCTGAAGCTGTGAAGCCAATAAGTCCTTTGGCACCGCGTGTAATAACCACGCAGCTCACTCCTGCCTCAATCCAGCGATGGGCAACAACATCTAAAGATTCGCTTGGATAAAGCCAAGTGATGTCATCATCACTAACTTTGACAACCGAAGAGATAGAGACCCATTTCTCCACTGCAGCAGCGTATTTAGCTCTATCACCCATCACAGAAGCTCTGACGTTGGGATCAAAAACAATCGGTGCAAATTCGCCCACCTTTAGCGCCCAATCAAATAAAACGCTTGCTCCAGGCTCAATGATTGTTACAAGAGTGCCTATGTGTAATACAGAGGGCTTTAAGCGCTCAGGATCAGGCAGCCAAGAAGAGTTGAAGTCAAAAGTTGCGGTGCCATCGATAAGAAACTCATATGAAGCAGAGCCTTTTGAATCTAAAGTAACAGTTGCTGTGCAGGTGGGTTTATCACTGGAAAGAGATAGTCCTAAACCCACACCATCTCTGCTTAATTCTTTACGTGCACTGGCTCCATAGGCATCAGTTGAAATACCATCAATAAAATCAACCTCATAACTTAAGCGCGCGAGTGCTTTGGCTGTATTTGCTGGTCCACCGCCGACAACTGAACCTGTTGGCAAAATATCAATTAATACTTCACCACACACCCAGATGCTCACGGCAATTCGCCTTTGCGAGCTAAAAACTCAGTGAGTACTTCAACGCCTAACAAGTGATCTTGCACTTGTGGCAAACCACTAATCAACAAAATCCCCATGCAACCAAAACCTGCAACGTTAAGTGGCAGGCCACCACCATGAATAGCGTGTGTTTCTTCTGGTAATCCTTTAACTGCATACCAATCAATGCCTTGTTCTTCAGCTAAAACTCTTTCAAACATTGTTGAGTTACCGGTCGCTAATACAACGCGGGCTTTGCGCGTGATCCATGCATCATTTTTAGGAGCCGAACCAGGTAAGGACGCGTGAAAGACAACCCACTCTTTTAATCGCACTTCAACTGCTATTGGCACGGACCGCTCAAAAGCAAGATCCACTGCAATCTCGCCAATTTCTATCGCCTCTTTTTGGGACAGAGACGGTAGTTCTAAGGTTTTAGCCTCTAGAGCCAACCCTGCACTTGTGAACCCGCCTGTTGTTTCGACCATGTGCCAATTGTGCCTTACTGTGCGTGCATGATCACTATCCCTGAAACTGACCTCGTAGTTCATCCTCTATGCCTTGGGAGCAACATCTTTGGCTCCAATGCCGATGAGGCCCAGTCCCATGCAGTGATGGATGCCTATAGCGCACATGCCGGTAACTTCATCGACACTGCCGATATGTATAACCAGTGGGTTGAAGGACACGTGGGTGGTGAATCCGAAACTGTTATTGGATCGTGGATGAAAAAGCGCAACAACCGCAAATCAATGGTTATTGCTACCAAAGTCTCAAAGATGGATACACGCCCAGGCCTATCAGCTAAAAACATCTTTGCAGCCTGTGAAGAATCATTAAACCGTCTGCAAACTGATTACATCGATCTTTATTACAGCCATTCAGATGATGAAACAGTTTCACTAGAAGAAACTCTGGGCGCATACGCCCAACTCATCGCACAAGGCAAAGTCCGCTACATCGCCGCCTCTAACTTCACACCAGCACGCCTGCGTGAATCAATTAAGTTCAGTGAAGATAACAACATCCCTGCATACGTTGCTGCCCAAGATCTCTATAACCTTGTTGATAGAAAAACCTACGAAGGTGAAATGTCACAAGCAGTTTCAGATCTTGGAATCTCCAACATTCCTTTCTATGGCATTGCCAGGGGATTTCTCACCGGCAAATACCGCCAGGGTGTGACAGAGGTAGATTCAAAGCGGGCAGCAGGTGCTCGTGAGTATGCAACTGATGAAAATTACTCAGTTCTAAGCGTTATGGATGAAGTTGCAAAGAGCCACAACGTTTCACTTTCAGCCGTTGCACTTGCCTGGCTACGCGCCCAACCAACAGTGAGTGTCCCTATTGCATCGGCTAGAACCGTAGAGCAGGTGGAAGAGATTATTCAGGTTGTGGAGTTACAAAAAGATGAGATTGAAAAACTAGATGCTACGAAGTGAATACGTCCACAATACATAATTCGACTTTATTTTGTTGGATCCTTCAATTCAATTATTGAAACGTCACCGTTGGAGTAAATTTCTCTCGCCAATCCCTTCCAGTCTGAAATATTTGATACTTGTCGATCAATCCACCCCCAACGAACATTACTTTCCCAAAGAGTTTTAAGATCTTCCGTGTTCGGGGCTATTGAAAAACGGTAGGACAGGGCTTGTTTGGTCGACATTATTGACATGCCCTTGTCCTCTAAATTGGTCATTGCAGCACCTTCAATTAGGAATTGATGCTTGCTGAATGCACTTGCAGAATACCAATACCCATCACAATCAGAATAGGTTGACTTAGCATCTAAGCATTGTCGATTAGTAAAGAAGAGATTTTGATTCTCTATATTCTCCTGGACCCATTTCCCTGCTTTTACATAGTTGAATGAGATTGATCCTGGTCTAACACTTGTGCTCTTACCAAACCCTACTAAACCTGAACTTCTGGAATACATAGGCCCATTCTGGATTGATTGCAAAATACCCAAAACTGACGCAATCATGGATGCAACTAGTAATGAAACGAGTAAAAGTTCAATTCTCTGGAAGAATCTCTTTTGATTGTTTCTATAGACTATTGTCACAAGTAGGCAAATAGAGAAAGTAGATAAAATGATTGGTAGTGGCGCAATTGCTCTATAAATTTTGCCCAGATTCCCAGTCATATTCTCTGAGTTAGCCCAAATCAATGAGGCGAATAAGCCACCTATGAGAATTATTGCAAATACAGCTACTTTTAAATGCCTAATTCTAGATAATTCTAAATCCTGCAAAAGCACTTTCGTTGAGTTAGATACTATTTTTTCAAGACCAATCAAACTCGGTACTACACAGACTAAGGCTGCAGTTAGTATAAAATATAATTGATTACCAGCAGGATGATAAGTAAAAAGTGACAAAAGAGACCCAGAGATAAGTAACGAAAGTGAATATATCAAGAGCGGTCGTTCAGTCGAATTCTTAAATTTGAGGAGTCCATAAATCCCGATCACGAATGGGGCTATTGTTAGAAATAGACTCGGCCAGCCTAAGTAAACTCCAAAATTCAGGGGGCGAGTTTCAGAAGATGCAATGAATTTTTCATAAATTCCCACAAAGATGACAAGGGATACACTGCATGAAATATAGACCCGTATCTTTGAGGTTTGAATTTGTCGTAATGATTGTAAAAGAATGCTTAGAACACCCACACCGATTACCGCTAAATTACTCCCCTTACCCCCTACAACTCCTGCGGCAAGCAGGGCAAGCACAAAATAGGGGGTAATCCCAGTTATTCGACCATCAATAACTCTTAGAAACAATAACGAAAAAGCCAAACACCAGCATCCGGCGATGGCTTGTGAAGGGGATCTGAGCATCACAAATGATCCAATTGATAATCCCGGTCCAATAACCACAATTAAGGCACAGACTGCTGGTGTTAAAAACTTCTTTGAGTAATCCTTTGCCCAGGCATAGGAAATTGTTGCGGCCATGCAAAAAGCTACTAACGGCAATATCCGAGTAAGCACGATTAATGGATCTAAATTTAGTGAGTTTCCTAAAGACCCAACCCACGCATAAGCAAACCAGTGGTATCGGACCAAGAATTCAGAATTGATGAAATTCTGTGTTGTTCCCAGGGTTGCAAGTGAATTAGAATACGATTCAAAATATGGGACATCGGTTTGAAACTTCCACCAACCTATCCAAGCTATAGGATTCCAGCGCCAGTAAGTGGATAGTTGTAACATCACTAGTGAAAGAGTTGGAACAATTGTTATGAAAATTTGTCTCCGGTCAAGTTTGGCGATTGGAACATAAAAGATTTTCTTGTTTTTAGTTTTCAGCCAAAGATAGAAAATACCGACTGTAAGCGAGGGAATGGCCCAACCAAATCTATCCAAATTTGAAGTTCGAAAAAGTTGGGAAGATAAAAGAGCCAGTAATGTACCTATTGCTAACCCCATACCAACGAGTTCGGATACAGAATTTATACGATTCTTGTTTGACCATGCCCAAATAATTGCACCAGGAAACCATTGAATTACTAGAGCAATGCAAAGTAGTGCAGATTTAGCATACGAAACTCCAGAGGTTGCTATAATAACTACAAGGCTAATCTGGATTCCAATTGTATAGAAGAGTATCTTTAGTACTGAAAACTTTGAATTTTCTATCCTAATTTTTCTGTAGATTGATTTAGTGCTCTCAGTATTTTTCATTACATTCTTTATTGAATCTCGTCAGTCGATGGAATACGCCAGAACCACACAAAAGCACCCAGCCAATACACCCCAGCTAGAACTACGCCTGGTGTACCAAGGGTGTTGCTGAATTGATAAACAATTAATGCAAGAGCAACAAAGCTAGCCTGCATACCCCATAGGCAAAAAGCAGTGTTGTGCTTGCTCAATCCCTTTCGCATCAGGCGATGGGATAAGTGATCTTTTCCACCAGTAAATGGGGATATCCCCCGGCGAAGGCGTGAAAAGACTGCAATGCACGTATCCAAAATAGGAACTGCTAACAACATTGGCAAAATTGCAATTGAATTAAATTGGGGAGCAATTCCAGGGTTAAGGCGAATAGTTAAGACAGCAACTAAGACGCCAAGAAAGAGTGCTCCTGCATCTCCCATATAGATCTTGGCTGGAGATTTATTCCAGAGCAAAAAGCCAACTGTTGCTCCGCACGTAACAACTGAGAGTGCAGTGATGAGTTCTTGGCCCTGATTAGCTGCAATCAAACTTATTCCAAAAGTTGAAACTGCAACAGTTCCAGCAGCCCCACCATCTAAATTATCAAAGAAGTTGATGGAGTTACATATTGCAACAATCCAGACTACAACAACAATGTCGTTAGCTAATTGATTACCAAATGAGAATGCTTTAAGGTCTCGATTAAGTAGAAAGATTGCCACAAGGATTGCAACTACGGTTTGCGCAATCAATCTAGGTAGAGCTGGTAAACCTTTAATGTCATCAATTAATCCCATCAAACCCAATACCGCTGCTGGTAAAAGAGCGTAAGTAACTAAGGGGAAAGTTACTTTTGTGTAATCGGAATAAAGAATTGCTCCATAGGTCACGGCAATGACACTCAGTGCAATTGCCACACCACCTAAATATGGAACAGGCTCCTTCTGAGTCTTGCGTTCCATATTTGGCAGATCCATCACACTCAATTTGACTGCTAAAGCTCGAACTGGCCATGTTAGAAAACCTGCCAAAACAAAGGCAGAGATGCCCAAAATAACGAACTGTATTGAGGTGATACTCACGGGGCTGAGTATATGTCGGGGGTTTTATCCCTTAAGGCGTGAGGCCATCGTGGCGGCCACTTTTAGCCACTTTTCCACCTGTGCATCACTAAAGCCCGCTGTATTTAACACATAGAGGCCTGTAAACATTTCACCACTAAATTGATAGAAGCCCAAGAGAGTTCTGGCTTTTGTGCCTGTATCAATATTCGTATAAACAAATACTCGATTTGATTCACTCACAACTCCAGCTGGAATGTTATTGAGTGTTTTAAACTCATAAGGAACTAGAGCACCTGTTGCATCTTTATAGCCTTTGTTTGTCTGACAATCGGTAAAGACTTTCAAAAGCTCTTTTTGTGCTGCTGTTGCTGCAGCTGCGGATGAATAACGAACTACTTCTGAAGAGAGAAATGTGAATGTGCTTCCCAATTTTGTAGCTGAGATTTGGCGGCGTTCAACTCGCTCTTTTTCAGAGAGAAAAACACCGTTACACAAATCTAGAGTTGGGTCATCTGTTGTGGTTCCACCAACCATAGGAAGCACGGTCCACTCCTGGCTAAAATCACTTGCACGAAATCCAAACTTAGACAACGCGCTCTGCTTACTGTCAGTTAATGAAGGATCACTTACTTCAGGGCTTCTATCAAACTCTTTAAAAGTACCAATTGTTGTTGAAAAAGATGAAAGCCCAATGAGGACAAAATTGCTTCCGCTGATTCTTACAACTTTCTTAGTTGCCCCAGCATCGATGCTGGCACCAATGCGCATTTTTGCCGTTTTACTATCTGCAATCGTTGCAACTGCTTTATTTCCAATAGCAATGCTTGCAGCACCTGCTCCGACTAGAACATTATTCTTGCCTGCAACACTTAGCGATGCCGTGCACTTGCCTATGCACTTAATTGCACCTGCCCCATAAGCAGCACCTGCTGGGCTCCATTTACCGGTCTTCGCACTTTTATCTCCACTGACAAATGAGGTGGAGATGCTCACATCACCCTTCATTCCATTGCCAATACAGTCAAAAACTTGGGCAGTACCGCTCAAAGTCGTTCCACCAGCTACTTTAAATACTGGCGCGTTTTTTACTGAAGAGGATTGAATAACTAAGCCATCTTCATCCACCACATCTACTTGGCAAATTCCACTTCCGGGATCGGTTGCACCCTTCCACTGCAAGGAAAGTTCATTGCTATTTACAGCAGTTAAAACAAAGTCATTGGTAACAACTGGGCGGCCTCGGTCAATAAATACTTTCTGGGTGGGTGACCACTGGCTCTTATTTCCTAAAATATCTATCGCACGTAGTGCAAAGTTATATGAACCTTCAGGCAAATCACGCAAATAAAGTGTCTTCGGTGCAATGAATGGGTTGAGATATGTTGGCACCCATCCATCGATATCTGATGCTTTAATGCTTTGTACTGCGCTATCAATTTGGGCTTCAAAGCCAACAATTGCTGTGTCAGCATCTTCATATCCGGCTTTAAGAATCGTCATATTTGGGGAGCGCCACTGATCAACAGCAACTACTGGTGGAACAGGTGGTGCGACGTTATCTGTCTTTTTCTTAATTGTTACAACTGCCCCAGTTTCAGATGCAACTGCGCTCAATGAAACATTGCCTGAATACGTTGTAGCTGTTAGTGCTGTCATTGATCCACCAATGGCGCGAGCGTCGCGGTATTGGTAGGAATCTAAATTGAGCATCCACACATCTGTGCCCAGCGCCATACCAAACTCTTCTGCCGCAGCATCTTCTGGGTTAGGGGAAACTACAGAGGTAATAGGGGGTGGATCTAGGCGAAAAATAGCTAACCCTGGCTTATAGCCAACTCCCTCTAGCTTTCTGCGATATTCAACCCAGTAAGCAGCTTTACCATCTCGTATGTAAATAGCTCTAATGCCATTGGCAAAATCACTAGGTGCAAGATTTACAACCTCTGATTGCCAGACTTGTTTTATCTGTGAATCATCTAAATACCCCATACGCCATTGGTGGTAAGTGTTGAGGGGAGATGTTGTATCAACATTTCCCATCACATCGATAGTTCCACCGTACTCAACAGCTTTGCAGGTATCAGACCAAGCACCATCATTTGCAGCGTTATCGCAGCGCAAGAAGTTGCTGTGACCCAAACCAAAAGTATGTCCAAGCTCGTGAGTAATAACATAACCAGACGCTGAATCCTGGAGAATTAAAGTTCCAGAAACACTCTTAGGCCCACCTAATGCCGCTCTGCCTGACCATACACAGCCCGCTTTAGGTGCAATAACAACTAGGTAGCGATTGGTGTAATCACTAATTCCCAAGCGCTTATATGCCTCAGGTCTAATGGATGTAAGAAAGTCAGCTGCTGCGTAACCAGAACAGGCCATCTTAGATATAAGAGAAATAGGTTCAGTTAAAATCTTTCCACTCACAAATGAAATTGGGCGATCTTTGGCATCACCATAGAGAGTGGTGAACTTTTTCCAATCAGCATTTACTTCTGTGTTAATTACCTTAGCTACTTCATTCACACCACCAGCAGGAGCTGCGGCGCCGGCCCATGTAACTGCGACAACATCAATTACGCGTTCATCAACGGCTAGCGCAGGAGTAAGGTCCAGACCAACAAAACCTACAAGGAGGGCTACAAATATAGATAAGCGCTTTTTCACGAGGCTCACTTTAGATGCTCCACGAAGTATTTTCATGTCGATTAATAACAAAAGGCTTATAGCCATCTAATTCAGGCTGAGCAAAGTACTTAGCCCCATCGGCGCCAGCAACCATCAATGCAGTTGCCAGAGCATCACAGAGCCAACCCAGTGGACCAACGACCGTTGCAGATTTTGCACCTATTGCAATAAGGCCGGTGTAGGGATCATTGATATGCGCTCCGCGCTCATATGTTCCTGATGTTGCAATTGCACCATCGAAAATCTCAAAAACCTCTACCACTTGAGCACGATTTTCTGGATTAACAACCCCAATCCTCCACGGCTTAACCACACCATCGTAAAAACCACCACGTAGTGCTAAATCACCAGCAGCATTTACTTGCACGTGTTCAATACCTAAAGAGAGTAATAAGTCTGCACACTTATCTGCAGCCCAGCCTTTAACTAACCCAGATGGATCAAAACCACCCTCAACTGCCCAAGGATCAAAGGCACCATCAGTTAAATGCTTTGCTTGTAAACACAATTCCCAAACTTCTTGCACTAATGGTGGGCACGAAGAGATTTCAATGTGGTTTGTGCGAAGGCGTGTGACCCAAGAGGTGTCGATGTAGGTAGAGAAGTCAGAATCTACTTGCGTGCAAAAATCAATGACTTGTTGCATCCCCTGATTTAAACCATCTTCACTGACAACAGATGATGCAATATCCACATCCACAATCGTTCCCCACACAGGGAACTGCTTGCGAAGGTGATTCATTGTGTGAGCCTACCTAATACCTTACAAACCAGCTTTAGCTAGCGCTCCTTGCAGGGATGTATACCAACCGTAAGAAGTATAAGAAGCACCTGATGCGCCTTGAATATTGGCACTTTGCGCAGCCAAAGTCTGCTTCTTCAAAATTGGCAAAGCCATATTTGTCCAACGATCATTGCGCCCACTAGGTGCTTGAAGGGCAGTTGCATCAACAATCTTGCCGTCTTTAACCGTGATCTGTACTTGAACGTTTCCGTAGTTCACATTCACTGTTGGACCAGTAAAAGTACCTGTCACACCTTTAGAAGCAGGAGCTGGTGCTGCAGTTGTCTTTGTAGCACTAGGTGTTGGATCAGCTGTTGCAACTGCGCCAGAGTTTGAATTACTACTAGCAGTAGCTGCAGGAGTTGCAGATTTACTGGCAGTAGCTTTCTTGGTTGCTGTACTTGTTGCTTTAGTTTTAGTTGCAGTAGGTGTTGGTGAATCTGTTGCCGTAGCTGTAGCAACTGCAGTTGGTGTTGATCCACCCATTACACCGCCACCCAGGGCTAAAGATTCAGTAGATGAGAATTGGGGCGGTGTAATAGCCATGACTGCGCCAAGGCCACCTAAGGCCCCTCCTGCAATCAGTAACGCCCGCTTCATCTCATACCCTCAATCTCGAATCCCTTGAAAGGTTCTATATGGTCTATATAACCGCATTTATCTGAGGAGTTTCTGAGAACAGGCAGAGAGCCTGCAATGAAAATATCCCTAGTTAGGCGCTCTTGAGATATTTCTCTAATGCTTCTCGCACAATCGCTGAATTAGTTTCTCCCCGGCGCTTTGCCTCTTTATCCAGAGCTTTTTTTAGTTTGACCGGCACTCTGACTTTAATTTGTGGAGACTCAACTGATTTGGCAGTCAATGAAGGCCTACCCACTGCTTGCTTGATTGCATCTTTTGCCATCTTTGCGGCCAGGGTATTGGTCAGGCGCGTGCCATCCTTGAGGCGAACTACTTCGCGCCTGAGATCAACACCAGGGCCCACCGTGTACTTGCGCTTCACTTTTGTTGCCAATTCTTTTTCCTCCTCCTCAAACTAGTGGGCATAACGTGGGTTATTAGCAAGTATTGTTCAAGAACCACCGCAACTATCTCTAGCTCAAGCCCTCGATCATCCTTTGCAATCCATACCCATTGAATCTTTTCGCTATCTTGGCTACTAATGACTGTGTAGGAGTTATTTTCCATCACATAATTCACTCGAGCCTTACCAATGCGGTGCTTTCGCGCCGATTGTGCAAACCGAATTTCCATTTCGGCAATCTAAAGGCTACCACCGACAGCGATAATTGTGTACCCCATAATTAAAAGGTGTTCTGTGGATAAGTGCTTGAATTATTCGCGGTGGAAAGCAAAGGCCTCGTCATGGAATCTGTTTTTAGGCCCACCCACATCTTCAAAGGCACTTCTCACTGCGCTCACCAACGGCTCTGGGCCACAGATATAAACATCAGAATCAGCAAACTGTGGCACTAAGCGCTTCATTGAACGTGCATCCATTGGATGGTTCTTTCTTGGTCCCACAAGATAGTGAATACGAATAGATCCACCACTGTTAAAGGCTAAGTAATCCAACTCATCTCTTAGTACTAAATCTTCTTCTTTAGATGCTCTAAAAATTACATCCATCTGCACGCCGCCACTTAGCTCTTCCATAATCGCTCTAATAGGCGTAATTCCCACACCACCACCTACTAAAACCACATGGGGGCGCGTTGAGCGCCCTGCAGTGAAAGCACCATAAGGACCTTCAACAAATACGCGTGTGCCAGGCTTCATAAAGGCAAGTGAGCGTGAGTGATCGCCTAAATCCTTAACAGTAATGCGCATCAGATGCTCGGTAGGAGCAGCAGATAAAGAGTAGGGATGTGACATTAAGAAGTGCCCACGTGCTAAAAAGCGCCACCCAAAGAACTGACCACCTTGGGCGCCCAGCTTGTGAAGATTACGGCCCTTCATGATTACTGAGATAACTCCAGGACCTTCCACTATTACCTTTTCAACCTTCAGGTTTACTTTAAGTGATCTCACCAGTGGCACACCAATGCGCCAATACACAATGGCACATGCCATCAAGACATACAAAGCAGTCCAGTAAGCACGGTTGAGTGGATGACCAATAAACATCTGACCATTAACCACTTGGTGCATAAAGGATGCGGCAACAGCGATGTATGTGTAAACATGGATAATCCACCACGTCTCATAGCTCATCTTTGCTCTAGCTTTTTTGTAAGAGGTAACACCAGCTAAAATCATTAAGATAAACCCAGCCAGGGCAAACCACATCCACTCAAATTGATTGAGCATGCGCCACAATTCTTTATAGAGCGGGATTGAATCTTGTCCTGCAAAAGATAAAATAATAAATAAAACATGTGCACCGATGCCATAGAGTGACCACGGACCTAAGTTGCGGTGCCAAGTAACCAATCGATCATGGCCCACTCCCCGCTCCACCCACGGAATACGTGCCACTAAAAAGATGCCAACAATTGCTAGATATGTGCCTACTAACGCTGATAGCCGTGAGAAAGATGCTATGGATGCATACAGGGAAGTGAAATCACTTTTGCGCACAGTCGTTAACTGCAGCGCCAGAGTTAAACCAAGACCTGCGCCGAGAAGAAGTGCGGCCCAGTCAGTGCCAACCGATGAGTGCTTATAAATGCGGGTCGGCTGAGTCATGGCTTAATTAGAGCCCATAAACCTGAGAACCACCTGAGGGATAGCGGTGTGCCGGCAGAGGTTATGACTCACTACCTATAACCCGCATATCTACCACGTGCCAGAGTGATCTATTTCTTTCTCACACCCAGGATTCCAACGCCAGGGACATCTTCTTGCACAAAGAGTCCTTCACACAGTGAGCCATCTTTCCAGGCAAAGGTTTGTCGGGCCGACTCGGTCATCACAAGTAGCTGCAGTTTTGAATCTAAAAGATGCTTGCAGGAGAGTTGGACTGAAGCGTTGCTCTGGAACATATCTAGAGGAGAGTTAAAGATGTTGGCAGATGCCATGCCATTGAGCGCATGAACAAAATTACCGCCCTCACCATAGAAGCCAACTGAGAGATTGTTAGCAGCAGCATACTTTTGAGCAGCTGGCATCATGTCGATTGCTGCAACCAAAGGAGGCCGAGGGAAGGTTCCGTTGGGATTACCACCTTGAATTCTACTGAGTTCCATAGTTGGGTTTGGAATCAAGAACACTGTTGCCATCATAAATGCCAAGATCAATGTAGGAAAATAGCCAACCATTTGCTTTCCATTAGCTGCAGATGAGTTTCTCTTGACCAGACCAATGATCGCAATTAATGCAACAGCTAATGGAATATAGAGAATAGACATCTGTCCAGCGTGATATGAACGGTTCACGTAGTAAGGCAGTGCAAAGGTACAAAATGAACCAAAGTAAAACGCTGTGAGCGTCGAAACATTGTTTCGTGAGTTTGTGAGCACATCTTCAGATTTATTTGCATACTTAAGTAGGAAATAGAATCCAGTTGCTGCTGTTCCCATCATTAATGGGAAATCCAGGTTTACAGGACCAGGCATTTCAATG
Source organism: Actinobacteria bacterium IMCC19121 (assembly GCA_002284895.1). Lineage (GTDB taxonomy): Bacteria > Actinomycetota > Actinomycetes > Nanopelagicales > Nanopelagicaceae > Planktophila. Next base: position 440,044 of record CP015605.1, on the reverse strand, counting down.
AGCACTGATCCAAAGCCACCACCAAATTGGCGGGCAAACCAACCAAAGAGCGACCAATCAGGCACTGCGCCTTGGGATGCCAAGTATGCATAGATGCCAACATGACCAATTAAGCCACCTGCAGCATGCCAAAGAAAGGCTAACTTGCCCTTTTCACTCACGGCACCTGCTGCTGCAAAGACAATAAATGATGCAACTGTTGCAGCTAAACCAAAATCTAAGTTGTTCCACACCACAAAAGCAGAGGCCACACCAGGCATTAATAACTGCCATTTAGGAGCTTTTCCATTGAGCACTTTGAGGGCCACAACGATGGTTATTGCTCCAACAATCATGCCGCCAAAAACGCGAAGGGCTGGGCCTGAAAGCAATGTGCTAGCTGGGCCAATGAAACTTATGCGGTTCCATCCAGGTGTTGGGGTGCAGAAGGAGAGAATTGCAAATAACAAAAGCGGCCATGGTAGTTCAGGCCAAGCACGGCGCGAGAGCCAGGTCATGAGTCCGATGCATGCAAAGCCAAAAGCAGTCAGTAATAAAACTAAGAAATTAGTACCGCTTATTGCACCCATCGATACCAAGATTGGCTTAACCAGCCAACCGAGTAAGAAGGTGTACTGGGGCACAAAGCTTTGATATGAGTTATATCCAGCAGCTGGGCTCCAAATTTCATTCAGCACATACTCTGAGTGACCAGATTCGATTAATGTTGTTCGAGTCTGCCAAAACGCTAGCACCACACAGTAGAGAACAAAGATGGCCGGCAGCCAGGTAGCAATTTTGATCCACGAACTCAATTTTTGTTTACTTAATAAGTAATGCACTAGTGGCAGTAAGAAGAAAGTAAGTGCAAGTACTGCCCAGCCAAAGCCCATAGGGTGTTCTTTGGACATCTCTTTGTGTTCAACGATTCCGATTCCAGTTAGAACAGTGGCAATAGCCAGAAAACTCAGAGCGGTTTGGACACCGGCAGGTGGTCTGTTCTTGAGGAAATACAAACCAAAAGCCATTGCACCTATTCCAGAGAAAACATAGGTCAATTTATCTGAGCTTTCAGTTCTAGTTGATAGTCCTGTAACTACCCAGGCAGTAACAGCAAAGAGTGCAACAGCTCCAACGGCCTGTATGAAGAAATCACCTATTGTTAGATTTTTCGCGACATATCCAGCACCGCGCTTAGTTTTGGTTGTAATAAGGATTTCCTCCAATGAATCTTTCAGGGATCTCAAATGGTGCTTGCCCAGTGGCATTGAAATTGGCTGCATAACGCTCACGTGGTGTGAAAGCTGCAAACTCTCGGGTTGTATAAGGACTCTCATATTGAATAAGGCCGTATTTTTCCAATACTGGATCAGAGATGCGAGGAGTTGCCGGCTTACAATTTCCATCATAGGAATAACAAAGAACGCGTAATGGGACATCCAGGCGATCTTTAAGAATCATGTCATTAGGTGCCTTTGATATCCAGTGCACATCAGCAAAGATGCCTAGGTAGTTAGCATCTGCGATGTATGTAACCAAATAGTTATTTTCTGACAAAACCTTTTGAGCTTGCTCATCTTGCATCAGGCCTGCAAATGAATAGGAAATAACACCACTTTGCTTGGCATTATTATTCGTGGCATTAAAGCTAGAAACCGCCGTGACGATGGCTAGAGAGATTAAAACGCTCTGATAACCAAGAGAGGCATTTTTGCCAGCATTGCCTTGCTTATGTGAAGATTTCTTAGAGCCTGTTTGTTTAGCTGCTTGCAGGATTGCAATAAAGGCAATTACAACTATTGGGGCTACATAGACTGAAATCTTGGAGTAGATGTATGGGGTGTGTAATCTGCCTGCATACGACAAGACAAATCCAACTAACATAGTTAGAAGTCCAGTAATACCAAGCGCTGCTAAATCTGCATCTAGATTACGTTTAGTCACTCTCTTGACGAGTAACCACACAATACTTGCAGTGATGACGAAGGCAACTAAACCAGTTTCTGGAGATCTGACCGCATTTGTCTGACTAAAGACATCGACAAAACCAAGTGATTCTGAAGGAAATGGCCAGAGTGTTGATGCTGTTCCTGTGCCTTGGGCTGCTTGTAATCTCAAATCGAAGGTGATGATTGTTGCGTAGGTAAGGACTGGGGCAGCTACCAAAACTGCCAAACCACTTAAGACAAAGACCTTCAAAACATCGTTAAAGACTGCCCGGTTAATGAAGTAGTACACAGGCATAGAAATGACGATAAACATAGCCAAAATGATTGCTGCATCCACATAGGTTGCATAAAGAATAAGCCAAGAAGCAAAACCAAACAGGCCAACAACTTTTAGGGAGAAGCTTTGTTCTGATCTCCTTCTTAGAATCACAAGGGCCAGAGTGGTAAAGATACCCATAATGCCCGCTAGTGACCACACCTGTGATAATCCGCCGTTAAAGAACTGCACAATCAATGCCGCATTTGAAATACAAATTATTGATGTTACCGTTGCTGCAGTTGAAGACTTAGAGAAAACTGTAAACAGACCAAATGCCATTGTGGCCAAGGTGAGTAATGAAACCAACAACACAATTCCTGGCTCCCACAGACTTGCATGTGGCCCAAAGAATCGTATGACTTGAGAATAAGGAACTGATAATCCCCACCGTGAACCAAGGACAAGGTAGTCAAATCCTGCTTGATCTCTGAAGGAGGGATTACGGAACATTTCATAGACGCTATCGCGAAGCGAACTCTGTCCAAGAACTGCTTTGACATTACTAGCTTGCTCGGACCACGTGCTCCCTAAAGTTCTTGCACTAATTGCCGCCATCAGGTTTTGGCTTGTGTCAGGTCCAATTCCAGCACGAACAATTGGTTCGGTAAGACTCACCCAGTAGTTGCGCACAAGAAAGAATGCCCACAACGTTGGGGTGAGTAAAAGCAGATCTAACTTTAGAAACTTAACTGAGAACTTGAACTTCCATCGCTTGAGCATGGGTACAAGAAGAAGCCACGACAGCAAGATGAAAGCGCCAAAAACTAGAGGATAGGTATCAATACCTAAAGTGCCATAAGAAATAACAGCTGAAAAGGCAGATAGAGAAAATCCAAATAGTAGAGCGGCTCCTAATAGAAACGGGAAGCGTAGGTATATTTCCTGGCTCATCCTGCTGGCCACCATGTAGGCAATTGGAAATCCAGCCACAATCAGCGCAACAAAGATGCCAAGTGCCATCCCAACAATGATCTGCATTCCAGCCTCCAATAAAGGGATTACCTACGTGCAAAGATTACCGAATCCAATACAAGCAAACCCGCATTCTCCGGTTAATTCTTGCTTGCTTTTTATGTTTTAGGCCAAACTCCCTAGAGATCTGGTTTAAATGGATCTAAACGCTTCAATTGAGCCTTCGCGTAGGCGATATCACTTGGTGTAGCGGTAGGAATCGTTAACCATAAAGTCCACATATCAAGTGAATCTGGATAAGTTACTGTTGATTCTCTTAAGACCTCTACTGCTTTGGCATCCATTTTGGCATTACGGTAAATACCTGCCAGCATGAACAATCTTCTCTCATCTTGGGGTTTTAGATAAGCTGCCGATTCAACGCCTGCAAAGTTATTTGCTTTCATTGCTGCATAGAAGCGAGAGTTAGAAAAATACATTGGTCCAGCAACAATCACTCCAACTAAAACCCCGACAAACAAAGAAATTACAACCCCTGAAGATAGAGACTGGGTTTGGCTCTTCCCTTTTTTAGAGTGTTGCTTGGCCTTTACTGGCACCGATTGCTCTGCTTCTTTCACTCTCGTATTTATCTCATAGCCAATAATTAGGCCTGACAAAACCCATGCCCAAATTGCTAATCCAATTTGATTAACACTAATAAATGCCTGCGCTTGATATGCAACCCATGCACCAACTAATGCTACAAAGTAGACGTCGAATCCGGTGCTTCGATTGACAATCCTAGTGATTGAAACAACGACTAACACAAAGATGGCGAGGTAAATAGCCAACAAGATAAAACCCCCACTACTCCCAATGTCTAAAAAGACATTGTGAGCAGAGTTCGACCAAGTAGAGAATTTAGCGGCACAATCCGCTAGTCGAACGCGTGCAAACCAATTCCCAAACCCATCCATTCCAACCCCAAAAAATGGATGATCTACTACCATTTTCATCCCAGCGCGCCAATAACACCCTCGTGCTTCAAGTGAGCTTTTGAATAGAAAACTTGCTAAGGGGCCAGTGTTAATTAAGCCTAGAAAAGTAAAAACCGTTCCTATTGCACCAAGACAAGAAGCTGCTAATGCCAAAGACTTCCGCTTTATCATAAACAGCCAGAGAATGATTACTGCACCAAATCCTGCGGTAAAGTTTAAGAAACCCTGTTTTGATAGGGTTTCATAAACGACAATCAAAGAAGCAACGCCAGCAAGCGCCAGCACAACCCTCATTGAGTTCTTATAGGACTTGTTCAACACCATTGTGAAAGAAACAACAGCAATCATGCCCATGAAAGCTGATTGAAAGTTTGGATTACCAAATGTTCCAATCGGAGCATTTACAGTGTAGGCATTAACATATGGGAAGGGTTCAAGCCCAAAATATTGAAAATTCCCATAGATAATTAGGATAACGCCAACTATTAAAGTAATACGTATAAATCTCTTTATAAAGTCACTATCGGAGACGAATGATGCGCTAAGCATGAGGAGTGCTAGGCAGATATAAGTAAGTGCGCCAGTTTGACGCTGGTATGTACCAAGAAACTGCGCGGTGATATTTGCTCCTGAAAATAGCATCACGAGAACTATCTGAAAAACAAATAAAGCACTCATCATGGCTAACGTTTTGTAATTTGATTTAAACAAATTCTTTAATGCAGGAGCGATAAGAGAAAGTGTAACTATTGCAAGAAATGCTAAAACTACTAATTTGGGTAAGGCCATGGGGTCTATCAAGGTATATGGCGCAACAACTAATGTGATCGCAGTTACTGCAACCAATATGAGGGTGCCTAATATTTGCTTGCTTCTTGTTTCCAACATAATGACAAGCCTACTTAACTATTGCCTAGAAAGGCCGAAACCCGGCCCCCTCCGAAGAGGGAACCGGGTTTCGGTTCTAGATCTTTATCAGATCAAAGGGGGCTCTTTAAGCCTTTACCTTCTTCTGGATCTTGATTACTAGGTTTGTTAACGCCGTCAATTGGGCCTTTAGACCCGCGATTAGCGATGCAACCTGAGTACTCAAAGCCGCAACTGCATCAGCGGCATCTTGTGCTGCTGCTGTTGCTGCATCTGCTGCTTCTGCTGCTGCATTTGCTGCATCAGTTGCTGCATTTGCTGCATCAGTTGCTTCTGCTGCTGCATCTGCTGCAGCTTGCGCTACCTCATTTGCTGCAGTAGTTGCTGCTGAAGGTGTAACAGTTGCTGTTGCTGAGATTGCAACTGCAGAACCTGCTCCTAACATTCCTGCTCCAGGAAGTGCTGAGATTGTGAAAGCACCTTCTGAGTTAGGAACGTTAACTACGTAGGTCTTTACACCTACTGTTGATCCAACAGTGATTGAAGCTGTAGGCAATGTACCAGCAGACATTGCGCGAGTACTTGTTACATCTGCTGCGAATGCAGCGTATGTACCATCAACAACAGCATTTCCAGCTGCATCCTTGATAGTTACAGTTACAGTAGCTTGATCACCTGGAGCATATGTTTCCTTGTCAAGTTTCATTGTTACTGAAGATTCAACATTTGAACCAACGCGTACTGAAAGAGCTGCTGCTGAAATAGTAGCAGTTGATCCAGCTGCAACGTTCTGAATAGTTACAGTGTTAGTTCCAGCTACCTTACCGACGAGGCTAATTGAAGCCGCACCAGCTGAGCCAGTTGTAACAGATGTACTAACAATTGATGAACCTGATGAAACTGCATAAAGCGTTGTTCCAGATACTCCGTTTCCGTTTGCATCCTTAGCAACTATTGTGATTACTCCTGCTGTAGCAGTTGAACCAGCAGCAATAACTGGCTTAGCCAGTGTTGCTGTAACTGTTGCGACAGCGCCAGTAAATGTTGCTGTAGCTGTTCCAACTGCAGTTCCGTTAACGGTAATTGCAACAGATGATGAACCGGAAGTGCCATCGGCCCAAAGAGTTACATAACCAAGGCCAGCAGCCGTTCCATTATAAGTTGCTGTCTTCAGGCCAGTTGATGCCTGAGTTGCTGATGTACCAGCTCCAACAGTACCTGCACCTGTAACAGTTGCAGTGATTATTGTTGAACCAGTAGTTGCAACTGATGCGATAAGTGGAGTTACTTCAATTGTTGCAGCTTGAGCAGTTGAACTACCTGACGCTACAGAAATTGTCGCCGCTGAACCAGTTGAAACACCGGCTGCACGAGTAACAATAGTTGAAGTTGTATCTCCAACTGTTCCTGAAGGAACTGTTACTGTCCATGTAACTGCTGCAGCCTGTGGTACCACAGTAGTTCTTGTAGCTGCAGTGACCGGATTTCCTGTTGTAGAACTTATGTTGTGAGGTGTAAATGTAATTACATAAGTTCCTGGAACAGTAGGTGCGAATGTGACTTTAAATTCAGCAGACGCCTTGCTATATGTAGTAACAGAACCTGTATCAGTCAAGTAACCTGATAAATTATCTGCCGAGACCAACACGGTTCCTGTGTAGGTTAGAGATGTACTAACAACAGGCATCGCTACGTTAGTAGCTGGCGCTGATGTTAGTGACGCAGTCACAGACATTGTGTCTGAGCTAACTCCAAGGAATCCCTGGGTCACAATAATTGATCCAGAGGATCCTGCTGCAATTGTGGATGTCGCTGATGATACGGTCAATGTGTCTTGCTGAGTAGTTGCCGTTGAAGGAGCTACTGAGAGAAGACCAAAGCCCATTGCGGCAACCGTAACAAGCGCTATGCGCTTGAAAGTTGTCTTTGTAGACATTTGTTTCCTTTCGATTAGTCAAGATCAGGAATTTCCTGAACTTGGCTTTGAGTTAATTTCTTAACTCGTCTCGATGAATCGCACGTGCTGATTCACCAAATTCCCCATCGTGTATCCGGACGCGACGAGGAAACCTATTTTTAGTTGTTCACCTGCACTGCTTGCGCAAGTACCTGTGTTTTGCCTGCATTCATGAGAATGCGTGTTGTAATCGACTTAGGTGCATCAGCTAGGTCATAGCCGCGGCCCCCAGTTGGGATTACGAAATCTGCTTCATTTAAATAGCCAAGGTTGGAGGTGGCTGTAATTAAGTATTGTCCATTGGCAAGGCGCTCAATAGAAGAATCTGTTGATTTAACTTCAACAGAGTTCCAGTTACCAACCCAACCAATGTTGATGCCATTGACTGAATAACGTGTTCCTGTGCCATCAACTGTTACGAGTTGATCAATAAGAACGTTTGGTCCAACAGAGGATGTAATGAACTGGTTGTTAACAACGATTCCATTAGCTCCAACAGTTGTGATGCCCTTAGTCACACGCCCAGCACCGGCAACATTGTTGGAGTCAGTAACAGAGAATCCAGTTGGGACTCCATCTTTACTGAGACCAAAAAATGTAAGGGCTGCAACCTTTGCGTTAAGGGCAGCAGTTTGTGCTTTCTTGGCAGCAGCAGTTGCTGCAGCCTTAGCAACAGCGGTGGCTGTGGCTGAAGGTGACTGGCTAGCTGCAGTTGCTGGTGCTTCACCTGCAACAGATGACATTGAAGGAATTGTTGAAACAACACTTCCTTCATTCCCAGTCATTGAGTTAAAGCCAAGGAATGCTGTGATAACTAGAAGAAGAGAAAGAGCAGCCTTAGATGACTTCTGGGCTATCTGAGATGCCTTCTTATAGGTAGTTGAAAGGGCGTTAAGTGCAGTTAAGCCAGTTGCATCATCAACAACCCACTCTTCAAGAACGCGCACCATAGATTTGCGAGCGCGGACCAAGATGTGGCGCACATTTGCTGGGCTTGTGTTAAGCGCAGTTGCGATCTCCTCTGTTGTGCGGCCTTCCATTTCCCACATCACTAGCGCTGTGCGCTGATCTGATGTGAGGCGAGAAAGAGCTTCGCGAATAATCGCGGCATCTTCTGCTGCAGTAATAGAGGTATCGAGATCGATGTGATTCTCTGATGCGATCTCGTTCAGACGCTCCTGGGTTGTGTCAGCATCGATAGCAACCAAGTTAGGACGTGCTCCGCGAGCGCGGATGATGTTCAGAGATAGGTTTGTAACAGAAGTGCGAAGGTATGCAATCGCACGATCTGGCGAATCTAGCTCTGGGGCAGCAAGCATGAACTTCAAGAATGCTTCCTGGACTACTTCATTGGCTTCTGCCTCATCGCGGGTGATGCGGCGAGCCTGTGAAACAAGCTGTGTGCGGTGTTCTGTGTAGAGAGCTGAGAGCTGAGAGATAGACCAGTCTGCAGCAGAGCCTTGAGCTGATGCGGGAGCAGCTTCAAGAATGCGGGTGGCATCAGTCATCGCAGCTGCTTTCGCTGCCTTTGACTTTAATAGTGCCATTTAATTAACTCCCGCGAGTTTGTACTAGATGAGCAACGTCTTGCCCTCTATTAGTTAAGACACCGCTAGGGGGCAAATGTTGTGCCCTTTTGGAAAGTTTTTTTAGGACTTTGCCTGGTGCCGTGAGATTGAGCGTAGTTAGGGATATGCAAGCAGGGCTTTCGCCGAATGGCAGCGTAAATCAACCCTGCCGGACTCAGGCTCATAGTCTATGGGATAGGCGAGCCTAAAGCCGGCATTGAGGGTTTTAGGCCGCTTGGTGGCTGGGAGTTGGCTAAGACAGGCGCAAAACATGGCCAAAGGGCCACACCAGCCAATGAATTCCTGGCCCCGCGGCCAGAGTGGGTAAAGCGCTGGGGGAGGTTTTCCTCCATCCCCGCAATCGGGCAGATTCTTGGGCCTGGGGCTAAGTCCGATTCTTTGAACGCATTGTCAGATTTAGAATCGGTGCGAAGAAGCCATTGTGGGAGAGATAGCTTTGAATTCGAAATGCCAAAACAATTAATAGCACTGGGCTAATCAGGCTTGAAATTGTAACAATGTTGCCAACTCCAGCCGGAAAGCTAATCACTAGAAAATGTTTTGGCAAGAAGACTAATGTCAAAACAATGAGATTAAAGCGATTCTCTAGAAACCTAGATCTCACAGAATAAAGCAGGGCAATAATTATTGCGAGCTGGGCTAAACGATACTCAGCTGCGATTTGAGGAAATAGGCATTGAAGCAAGGCTAAGAATAAAAAGAAGACTAAGTAGAGATCTGTCTCTGATGAACTTTTGAATTGCTTATCCGAAGTTTTGCTAGTTTTTATCCGTTGATAGATAGGAACAGCTAATAACAAAATCGAAAACAGAATCAGTGAAATAATTTGCACGGTCAATGCAGCAATAGCCACATCACGAGCTTGGTCTGTTATGAGCAAGCTGTTGCCTTGCAGCAAATACATCAATGGCTTTTCAAGACCAAATAAGCTCACATTAAACAACATTCCCGCATCACCAATTACATAGCCTTGATAATACCTTGCGACTATGACATTAAAAACATTTATCTGATCAGGGATACTCCAAGGCTTCGTCGTGAGCGGCAAGAGAAATGCGGCGATTGTGACAAAAGCTTGTAATGCTAGATTCCTAAAATCTTTCCGCACAACAAATATAAGTCCGAAAAGTAAGAATGGAAACTTGAGAGCACTCATTAGTCCAAACATCACTGCTACAACCCAATTTTTGCCTCGTATGAGTGCAATTCCGGCTATACAAGTAGCAATCAATATCCACATATCTGGATTTCCTCGGGCAAAAGCAAAAAGTACTGGATGCAAAGTCGAAAGGAATATTGTGGCAGCTACATTTCTTGTTATTTTCCCAACGAAATAAACTAAGATTAGATAAGTAAAAATCAAAGAAGCCCAGAGAGCAAATTCTGTTTTTACAAAATACTCATAAATCTCCCACAGAAATACCATCGGTGGTGATGCAACAGACGCAAACCCTTTCGCCTCCAGGAGTTGGGGAGAGAAATAATATCCGTTTTCAAGTATGCCGTTTCGAAGGTCATCAAATCTCCCCTTACCCACAAACATATAATTAAATAGATGGAAACCGCCTCCATATAAACTAAATAAATAAAGACTTGCTTGAGCAGTTATGCTGAATATGGCAATTTGCTTGAAGAGTTTTATAGTTTTTGGATTACTCCAACCCTTAACCACCATATCTTTCGAGACAGGAACTGATTGACTTCTACGCTTCTTTTTGCCCATAGAAATATGTTATCCGCTCTTTGCCAATTCTTAACCTATCTAGCAACTAGGTTTCTAAATCTATTGGGCAAATTAGGGCTCGGCTTGCCGATGTTAGAGCCTTGAATCAAATGGCCTTGGCCATAGAGATTGTGTTACCAAGTCTGATTGGGAACTCAACATTAGGAAAGAGCTTAGATATTGAAATTGAGAGGCCAAGGATTGAGGCAACCATAGAAACAAAGTACTTCATGTGATACCAGTTTGTAGATCTCTTTACTTCTAAGAGTTCCCAGCCACTTTTTGCGAAAAGTTTCTTTTGGGTATGAGGGTTAAAAAGTTGAGGGTGCTGCAGGCAAAATGGAGGCCACTTAGGTCCCATAAACTTTCTGAGCAAGGAACTTTCATTGTGAACAACAATTGACAGGCTTGCACCAACTTCTACTCTTGTGCGCAAGTTGGCTAAATCCCCAACAGGATCCAGCAAGTGGTCATAAACATGAACACCCACGATCAATGAAAAATCCTTTGTAACTAGCTCATCAATAAAGTCGACGACTTCTTTAGACTCAACACCTGCCACGCTTTCAAGCAGTTCTGCGCGCACTGATCTATTGGGTTCAAGGAATGAGACAAATTCAGGTTTATTGATCTTTACAATCTGATTTGCGACCAAACCAATATCTGGACCAACCTCGAGATATCTTTTGTTTGAAGTGTTTTTACGGCTCATAATCCAATTTGCATAGGCAGATTGAGTTCTAGAAACAGTCGACTTATCTTCCCCCATAGTGTTATCCGGCATTGCAGCATAGAGAAGTGCAATTTGATCCTTGGAGAAATACCAAGGGCAATACAAAAGTTCACACTCTTGGCATCTGTAGTAGGAGAAGAAAACTTGATCATTTCTAAGACCAATGAAGAAATCCTTGACCTCTACCCAAGACATCAGTTCGGCTTGCATCCGTGCTTTTGATTCAGGAGCCGTTGATATTGCCTTTGAACCGCAAATTGGGCAGCTTCTTCTTTCCCAGTCTGCATGAATTTGAGTTGAGCTCTTATTTGGCACGAAAGACCCCGTTCTTGTTAACAAAAAACATTACTACCGTAAGGATAAGCACAATTATTACCTGACTGACTGAGCGATTTAATCCAACAAAACGCACGAATATTTGAAGCAAAACTAAGTTTGCAACAAATTGAGAAATATAAGCCCCGGAGAAGCGCACTAGCTCCTGAAAGTATTTCTCAGATGAGCTCCAGACGAATTTTCGCTGCATGAAATGCGCCTGGACGATTGAGACAACATATGCAATGAGCAAAATAAGGGAATCACTAAGCTGTGGAAAGGACTGGGAGAGAATCAGAAAGATTCCAACTCCAAATACTGAGTTCCAGAGCCCAACAAGTAAATATCTGGTGGTTGTTTTCACCTGGTCTTTACTTTTTTTTGCCCTCTTTGTGCCAAGACTTTAATTCTTCCCAGCGTGCTTCAAGCATTCCAATACGCTTTTCATCTTCATGGGCGATGCCTGTGTAGTAGTCACGCTTGTTAAGAAGCCATAGAAGCTCAAAGTGAACGGCATCTACTAGGCCTTCTTCAATGTCTGCAGTCAGAGCAGCTTTGGCGTCAAAAACGACTTTACGTGTTTCAAAGCGATCCAGGCGAATCTCGTGAACTTGGCGAATTGCATCAATGGATTCAATTGAGACTCCACCACCCATAACCAATTGCTTACCAGCTGCTTTACATAGTTTAGAAACTTCAAGAATGTAGTCAGTAGTTTTCTGCGTATTGATTGTGTCTCTGGCCCAATCCATTGAGCCAACAAAGTCAACGCGTCCAAAAACGACACCATCTGCGCCGCCTGGCTTACAGATTTCTTGAACTAGGGCTTCACGGTTGTTAAAACCTGTGATTGTCTCCATGTTGAATAGAAAATCTGTGTCTTTCTGTTCATCTTCTGTGTAAACAATGTTCTTAGCTAAAACGTACTTGCTTGCTGCATATGCTGATTCAACCATTGGCGCTACCACGTATCTGACACCAATTTGCTTGGACTCAAGTAGGTCGCGGATAGCTTCACAGCCACCAATTTTCACTGTTACTGGCAATCCAGCTGCGCGTGTTATATCTACTAAACGCAAGAGTTCTTCAAGGCGTGTTCCTTCTGCTTCAAACTCTGCCTTAACACTTACGATTCCGAAATTCTCACGCCCACGGGTCAGAATTTCTACCATCTTGCGTTCAGTTTTATTCATGATTCTCCTTCAAATTAGATATGGAAAGTCTATCCAAAGTTTGGAACTTTATGGGATTTAAGCGTCCTTAAAACTTGCTCATCTATGCCGTGAAGTTGCACACCCACCGACTTTGCTAAATCTTCGAATTCTGAACCCCTTGGGTAGTAGTCATCAAGGGGGGTAGGGGTCTTTGATCTGGTAATCGGGATTTCGCCCATGCGTGCCGAAATCAAATTGGCAAGCTCGCCTACTTCAATAATTGAGCCACCTGAATCAATTGTTGTTGTATCTCCTTTAAGAGCAGCTCGTACTAGAACCTCCATGAAATCTCCTGCATCGCAATATCGACGTATTACTTCTCCGCCGGAATTAATACTTATTGCGTTTTTTTCCTTGGCTGATTCAATGAAATCACTAATCGCATACGCGCGCTTGATTGGCATATATAGTCCAGTGCCACCCCATAAGCGCCCAATAACAATATTGGCACCAACCTTACAAGCTGACTCTGCGATGAGTGCCTCTTCGATTCTCTTGCAAAACCCGTATGGATTCTGTAAGGCATTGTTCTCAATCCCCATTGTCGAACGATCAATAATTGCACCTGAAGAGACAACAACTACCCATTTAGGTTTTTCTCGTTCAATAATTTTGCAAGCTGTTGAAATCAATTCAATGTTTTTGGCTACATAATCACTAAAGCTATATTCGGCAGTTTTATCCTTTGTAATAAAGGCCAAGTGCACAAGTCCGTCTATTCCATCTTTTGATTTTGTATCACTAATTCCTGCAAGTGCATCCGTTGGAAAAACGCCAAGTGAATCTAGCTCTAAATCACGGCCATTTGAAGAAGCTAGTAAGAGATCGTTCTTAGAAATACCATCCAATTTTCCTTCAAGAACTCTGGCAACAGTTTCTCTTCCAAGCCAGCCCGTAGCACCAGTGATGAGGACTTTCGAAGAATTCTCTTTCACGGCTATCCCTTGAGCGAATCAGGTAAGAATTCAAACACTCTTTGTGCCACATCAGCCTCTAACTGCGGATCCATAAGGTGAATTGGATTAGATTTCATTTTTCCATCAGATGAAATTCGACTCGTGATTTTAGGAAGAAATGATTGATCTGGATGAACATTGACTATAAAGGCAGCTGGGCCATCAGCACTAAGTAGGCGTAGTGCCTCTTTATTCTCATTTAGGCTCCCTGAGATTTCAACACTGGGAATTCCATATGCATCAAAGGCCTTCGTCCAGTCGGGTAGTCCAACGCCGGTCTCTGCATCACAACCAATATAGGCACCAGCAAAATAAGCCTTTTGTGAGACTCGAATCGATGCATATCCTTTATTAGAAAAGATAAAAACTTTTAGGTTTAGACCACGATTTTGAACAGTTCCCAATTCTGATAAGTTCTGTGCAAAACCACCGTCACCCTCAACTAAAACAGTTCTCTTTGCAGGATTTTCTACCGCAGTACCTATAGCACCAGCTAAGCCATAGCCCATACTTGCTAAGCCTTTATTATTTGTTAGCAACTGACCTTGTTTTTGAGCAAAGACTTGCATCATTGTTGTGTATGCACCGCCACTACTGCATGCAACTACCCGGTCATTACTATTGAGTAAACCACCTAGCTGCTCAACAAACTCAAAAGGGTTGGTAAATCCTGGATATTGAAAAGTAGCCTTTTCTACAACAGGCAACTCTTTTCTTAGCTCACCTATAAATGAGCGCCAGCTTGAATAATCGCTTGATATCTTGCCATCTTTTACAACCTCTAACAACGCTGTTAAGCCAGCTGCTGCATCCATATTGATGTCCAGCTTAGTTTTTGGTTGATTGAGTTGAATCTCATGATCATCTAGTTCAATTCTTACAATATTTCCTACCGGTACAAATTCCTGCCAAGCAAATCCAGTTTGTTGTAGACCCATCCGTGCACCAAGTGTGATTACTAAATCAGCTTGCTGAATCACACTATTTGCCCAACGCATTCCATATGTGTTTGGGCGCCCTGCATATAGCGGGTGATCAGAGTCAAGGTAATCAACTGCATTCCAGGTTGTTGCAACTGGAATTCCCAATTGTGTGAGCTCAGGCAATAGTTTTACAAAGGTTTGATAATCCAAACCTCCACCCACAAGAAACAGCGGCCTAGAACTCTTACTTATGAGCTCTGATAATTGTGTTACTTCTTCTGGTGAAAAATTTGTAGTAATTTTTGGCTCAACTCGCTTTTCATGTTCAGGTGCGACATCCAATGAATCTTTATTGACTTCCATGGCCGTGATATCAAGGCATATTTCTAAAAAGACTGGACCTTTTCTGCCACTTCTTGAGAAATCAGTAACATTTCTTAATTCCTGTTTTCCAAGTGGTTCGGTCACAGTCATTGAAAGTTTGCTCATTGGCTCAACAATGGATCGGCCATCAATTTGTTGATGACCAATTTGTCGAACTTCAGGATGGGAAAGAAAGTCTGTACGCGCCTGACCACCCACAACTAATAGTTCGCGACTCTCAAGCCATGCACCGCCAATGGCGGTTGCAAGATTAGTAATTCCAGGTCCTGCTGTGACCATCGCAAAAGCGCGTTTGCCGTTACCCCTGTTTGCCACATTGAAATACTCAGCTGCAATTCCAGCACTTACTTCGTGAACAACTGCGACACACTCCATGCGAGTTCTTGCAGATTCGAGTAAGTGCATCACATTTCCGCCACCAACAAAGAAGCAGTGTGTATATCCCAATTCAACAAGGCTCTCAATAAAATAATCAGAGTACTTCATGGGCCATCTCCAACTTGTAGAGGGATTTAACTAATGTATCAAAACACTTCTCTAGATTCTCTTCATTGAGCGGTGAGAACTTCTCGATTAAAGCGCTATTCTCATTAGGCAGAATTAAGCACTGCTCTGTGGCTGAATTCTTCTTGTCTTGCTTCATTGCACGAAGGAAGGTTTCTCTTGAAAGCTTCAGAGTTTCTAAGTCAGTCTTAACTAAAGAAACTTCTTTTTCAATCCAAGTAAGTAAGGATCCTGCTTGTGAGGGAGTACCCGCAAAATTGATTGCTGTGTGCATGCCCACAAAGACGCCCAAACCGTGAGGCAGTGCAAAATCTGTAGCAGCTTCAAGGGCGTGCCCAAAGGAGTGGCCGAAATTGAGGAGTTTGCGCTCCTTCTTATCAAACTCATCAATTTCGACAAACCAACGCTTCTTTTCCAAAGATAGGAATATTGCTTCCTCGAGGAAATCATCATTAGATGTTGAGCGCCATTGAGCAATAATCTCTTCAAATTTTGAGGATTCGGCCGCTGATGCAGCAAAGCAAATCTTTACGCCTTCAGCTAATCCGCACGCAATGTCCACACCACTAAGGGTTGCAACAAATCCCTTGTCTATATACACACTCTTAGGTGGATAAATGTTTCCAAGTAGGTTTTTGTATTTTCCTAAGTTAATCGAGCTCTTGCCACCAATGCATGAATCCAACATGGACATCAAAGTTGTTGGTGCGTAGATCCAATCAAGGCCTCGCATATAAATTGATGCTGTAAGAGTGACTAAATCTTGTAGGGCGCCACCGCCTACAGCGATGAGAATATCTCCACGAACAACACCACGCTGTGCAAGTTCCAAAAGAATCTTGCCCGCACCATCTAATGTCTTTATTTTTTCGTTGACTTCTAAAACAATAAAATCTGAAACCTGTGAAAATATCTTTCGGGCTGATTGCTCAACCTTCTCGTCACATATGACAATATATCTAGTGGGTTTGTTGAGAATCTCGCCTAACTCATTGGTGATTAGATACTTAAAGCCTGAACTTTGAACTTCCAATCTATATTGCACGAATCTGTGACCATCCATTGTCTACGCGGATGAATTGGCCATTAACCCCAGCTGACTCTGGTGAAGAGAGCCAAGAAACTACTTTTGCCACATTTAAAGCAGAAACTAAATGCTGAGATGGGGTTTCACTTTCAATCTTCTTTATTTGATTCTCACTCAAATTTGCTCTAGTCATAGGTGTATCCACGACTCCGGGCAACACAGCGTTCATTGCGTAGCCCTTGGCTGAATAGTCGGCAATAAATGAGTGAACTAAGCCTTCAACTGCTGATTTGGAAACAGAGTAAGAAAACTTGTTAGTGCGAGATAGTGATTGCCAGACGCTGCTTAGGACGACCAATCTTGCCTGCGGAGCTAGAAGGTTGTTTTCAATAAGAGCGCTTAGAGATTTAACAATGAAGCCAATATTTGCTTCAAAGATCGCATCAAAGTTGCCAGCAGTGCTTAGAGTGTCGCTAGCATTTTGCCCTTGAGCCCAAATGCAGGCATCAAATGTCTTACCTGAAGCAATGATGGCATCAAATCCAGTCTGGGTTTGAAACTCAGTTTCTTCAGAACTTCTAGATGATGTGGTGACATCAAAGCTATTTTTTCTTAGCTCATCCACAATGGCACTACCTAGGTAGCCATTTGCTCCAAAAACAATCGCTTTCATTAACGCTCCAAGAACTCTGAAACTACATAATTCGGGCGGGCTTTTACTTCCTCATAAATCAGACCCACGTACTCACTTAAAATTCCAAGCATAAGAGAAACTATTCCAAATACCAATAGAAATAGCCCCACTAAAGTTCCAAAGCCAGCAAATGGAACTCCAACAAAGAGCCAAAGAAAAAATAGTGGAATGATAGATATGAAAGATAAGCCAGAAAGAACGAAGCCAAACACGGTGATTAAGCGCAGTGGCTTGTATGAATGAGCAAAGATTCCTTTAAAGGCAAGGTCTAAAACTTTCAGTGTGTGAGCATTGGATACGCCACCAAAACGTGGAGGACGCTCCATCGGAACACCGATTGAGTTAAAACCTGCCCAAGCAAAGAGGCCTCGTACGAATCGATTTCTCTCGGTCATACTTTTAACCGCTTCATACACTTTGCGATCTACAAGTCTAAAGTCAGAGGCATTTCTTGGAATACGTCCATCTGTTAACTTTCCAGCTAGCCAATAAAAAAGCTTTGAATTCATTGTTCGAATTGGGCCAGTGCCCTCGCGCTTAGTTATGACGCCAAAGATGTTTTCATAACCCTGTTCCCAGTAGCGAAGGAACTGAGGAATGAGCTCAGGGGGATCCTGCAAATCTGCAGTCATTAGAACGCAGGCATCACCCTTGATGAAATCAAGTCCGGCGGTTAAGCCGCCATCCATTCGAAAATTGCGAGATAGCTTTAGAATCTTAAATCTGCTGTCTTTCTTGGCAATGGCCTGAAGTTTGACCCACGTTGAATCTATTGAGCCGTTTTCAACGATGACAACTTCAAAGTCATATTGTGGCTCAGCAGCAAAGACTGCACCTAAGCGGTTAAAGAGCTCATCAACACAATCCTCCTCGTTATAAGCAGGAACGATGAGACTGATTAGTTTTTTAGACATTTGATCCGCTCTGTAAATAGTTGCGATACCAAGCAACGGTCTTTGCTAGACCATCACCAATTGAGACGCTAGAGCTCCAACCCAAAACACTCTTTGCTTTATTGCTATTTAGGTGTTGATCCTTAATCTCAGATTTAGCAGTATTAAGAATCAGTGGCTCAACGTAGGAACCAACTGTGGCCTGGCAAATATGCTTATAGAGAGCGGTAACGCTGAGGGGTTCATCGCGTGAGAAGTTGAAGCCTTCTCCATTGAGGTTTTTAGTTTGTGAAACCTCTGCAAGTTTCATGTATCCACTGATGACATCATCAACATGGACGTAATCTCGAATAAAAGTTCCATCACTTCTAAAAACTGGTTGCTTCTTTCGCTCTAAGTCGCGAATAGTTCCAGGAACAATACGACTCCAATTCAGGTCCCCGCCACCATAGATATTTCCACACCGTGCAACGGTTACTGGCAGTCCATAAGTATTTCCATATGACTGAGCGATTAAATCTGTGCACGACTTTGAAACATCATATGGTCCATCTCCATGCAAAGGATGATCTTCTAGGTATGGAAGGTTTCCAGAGGAACCATAAGCTTTATCACTTGAAGCAACCACTACAGCCTTTACCAATCCCTTTGATTGGCGGACTGCTTCCAGCACATTCCATGTGCCTTGGACATTGGATTCAAAGGTAGAAATAGGATCTAAAAGCGCAGTTCCCACAATGGTTTGAGCCCCTAGGTGAAATACCTCTGTGCACTCATTTGTATACATAGACCTTACAACATCATGATAAGAACTTAGATTTCCGCTCACAACAGAGATACGGTCAATATCACCACTTCGAAACAGTTGTGATGCGGGGTCGTTATCTAGCACTAGAGCTGTGACGTTGGATCCTTGCTTTAACAACTCATGCACAAGCCATGAACCAACTAAGCCTGTAGCTCCAGTTACTAATACGCTCTTATTTTTCCAAAAACTCATTTCCAAACCTTCCAAGGTGCTTTGTTCGAATCCCACATTTCATTGAGCATCATCATTTCCCGCAATGTATCCATTGGCTGGAAAAAGCCTTCATGCTTAAATGCCATCAGTTGGCCCTCACGAGCAAGTCTGGTGAGGGGCTCACGCTCCAGAATCGAGTTGGTCTCTAGGTAGTCAAACACCTGTGGTTCAAAAACAAAGTAACCAGCGTTGATCCAACCCTCAGATTGTGGTTTTTCTTCAAAGGATTTAACTGAACTATCTTCTGCAAGATCAAGGACTCCAAAGCGTGAAACGGGGCGAACTGAAGTCATTGTGGCGAGCTTTCCATGGGATTTATGGAAAGCAAGAAGCTTTGCAATATCAACATTTGCTAGGCCATCGCCATAGGTGCACATAAAAGTTTCATTACCCACATAATCCTTCACTCGAAGAATTCGTCCACCAGTCATAGTCTCAGCACCAGTTTCGGCAACTGTGACTACCCAACCTGATTCCTCTAATACTCCGTGGGTGCTTTTCTCAATCTGTTGGCCAATATGAACCGTAAAGTCTGTGTTCATTGCTTCAAAGTCGTGGAAGTACTGACGAATGTAATCGCCTCGGTATCCAGCACAGACAATGAACTCTTGATGGCCATAGTGAGCAAAAGTCTTCATGATGTGCCAAAGGATTGGTTTGCCACCCACAGGAACCATGGGCTTTGGGCGAAACTCGGTTTCTTCTCGTAGGCGTGTACCTAATCCACCAGCCAATAAGACTATTTTCATGGGCTTACTTTCTCATATGTCAGCGCTAATCCCCACTTCCGGCCCGTAGGTCAATGTCGGGGATTGGCTTTATCTTAGAATGCATCTTTGCTGTCACTTCGTTGGTCTATAGACAGGCTGATCGGATCGCTGTATTTCGAATTCCAATGCTGGACACAACCAGCTATGCCTGAAACCTTGGCCATATGAGCTAATGGTTTCGGAGTTCTCATCATCACCCACAATCGCTCGCTGTTAGGGTTAGCGCATGAAAGTACTTGTCGCAGGGTCTACAGGGTTAGCGGGTTCTGCAATTTCTGCTGCCTTTGAAAAGCAAGGGCGAGAAGTGATCCCACTGAGTCGAAAGGTTGTCGACCTGATGGATCTTGAGGCTACTAGAATTTTCTTGGCGAAGACTAAACCGTCATTAGTTGTCGACGCTGCAGCCAAAGTCGGCGGAATTGGTGCGAATAATTCATATCCTGTTGAATTCCTGGCCGACAACACACGTATACAAAGTAATTTAATGCAAGCGTCACATGAAGCTGATGTTGAAAACTTCGTATTTTTGGGTTCAAGTTGCATTTACCCTCGAGATTGTAAGCAACCTATTAAGGAAGAGTACCTGTTGACCGGGCCACTTGAAGCAACAAACTCTGCATACGCGATAGCTAAAATATCTGGAATTGAGTTAATCAAATCTTACCGAAAAGAATATGGTCGAAAATGGATTTCATTGATGCCCACAAATCTCTACGGACCCGGAGATAATTTTAATTTGCAGACATCACATGTTCTTCCTGCACTAATTAAGCGGTTTGTTGAAGCGAAACAAGCAAACTCGCCTGGAGTTTCGCTTTGGGGGACTGGCTCACCACTTCGTGAATTCTTGCACGTTAATGATTTGGCACAAGCTATATTATTGACTGCGGAAACTTACGATTCGCCTCTCCATCTCAATGTAGGGACTGGGGTAGAGATATCCATTAGAGATTTATCTACTCTCATTGCTGAAGAAGTGGGATTTAAGGGGGAAATTATTTGGGATAGTTCAAAACCTGATGGCACCCATAGAAAAACCTTGGACATTAGGCGAATCAAAGCATTGGGGTGGAAACCCACTATTACACTCGAAGAGGGTATTGCATCAACTATTGCGTGGTACAGGTCTGCAAGTGCGAAAGGTGAACTCCGTAAATGAAGACAAAAACTGCTTTTATTACCGGAGTTACAGGCCAGGACGGGTCTTATCTTGCGGAACTATTACTAGGTAAAGGGTATGAGGTACATGGCTTAATTCGTAGGTCTTCATCATTTAACACATCAAGGATTGATCATATATATCAAGATTCCCATGATTTAAATCCCAAATTATTTCTACATTATGGGGATTTGATCGATGGCGTTGGGCTCTCTAACTTGATTCGTGAAATAGAACCTGATGAAGTTTATAACCTCGGGGCTCAATCACATGTACAGGTTTCATTTTCAATGCCCCAATACACAGGACAAGTAGATGCGGTTGGCGCTGTAGGACTCTTGGAAGCAATTCGTTCCGCTGAAGTTAATACACGTTTTTATCAAGCAAGTACTTCAGAACTCTTTGGGTGTACACCCCCACCTCAGAATGAGGATAGCTTTTTTAGACCACGCAGCCCATATGCAGCTGCAAAATTAATGGCCTACTGGTGCACGGTGAATTATCGAGAAGGCTACGGAATGCATGCTACAAATGGGATTTTATTCAATCATGAATCTCCACGCCGGGGTGAAACTTTTGTTACTCGCAAAATTACCAGGGCTGTTGCTGAAATTGCTTCTGGCTCTAAGAAAAGACTTTTCCTTGGAAATTTGGATGCCGTGCGAGATTGGGGTTACGCAAAAGAGTATGTCGAATCAATGTGGATGATGCTACAGAAGGACCAACCGACCGATTATGTTATAGCGACAGGCATTGGCGCTACAGTTCGAGATTTCGCTGAAGCTGCTTTTGCTCGTGCTGGCCTTAACTGGCAAGACCACATTGAGGTTGATCAGAAATATTTTCGGCCCACAGAAGTTGATGCGTTAGTCGGTGATGCCTCCAAAGCCGAGCGTGAACTAGGTTGGAAAGCTAGGACACATTGGAAAGAGTTAGCTGAACTAATGGTGGATGCAGATATTGAGGCAGATAAAAACTAGCGTCAATTTGCCGCTCGGGCCAGTCGGTCACGAATAGCAACAGCTATCCCGGTGCCATTTGGCTGCGCCACCACTATTTCTGTCAGACCCTTTGCATCGGCTTCTCGAAGAGCCGAATACAACAAATGTGCAAACTCTTCATTGTTATTAGGTGAGGCTAATCGAATAACACCTTCTGGAGTTTGCAACTTTGCATCGGCGATAAATCCTTGCCCAGGAAGTGGTGTGTGATCCAAAAACACTTTCGCGGCAGGGGCGTAGTGATTTTCTAATGAGCCGCTTACGCGAATGTCTACAACTGAAGTTGTTTGGGGTTTGAACTCTGAGCATGAGAACCCCGTACTCTCATTAATCATTAACTCATTGATTGCTCCTGGCCGTAAAATTCGTGGGGTAGTACCAGTGCAATCGATAATGGTGGACTCAACTCCAACAAGGCAAGCCCCACCATCTAAAACAATGTCATTTTTAGAAAGATACTGACCTAACTCTTCAACAACTGCTGCCGCGTTCGTTGGTGACACATGGCCAAAGCGATTGGCACTTGGTGCTGCAACTCCCTTGCCGCCAACTTTTTCAAAAGCTGTTAGTAGTGACAATGCCACCGCATGATCTGGCACACGGACACCCACAGTGTCTTGACCGCCAGTTATGAAATCACCTGCTAATTCACTGCGCTTTAGAACCAATGTCATTGGGCCAGGCCAAAAATCTCGCGCTAACTTAATTGCATATTTGGGTACTTCTTGTGCCCAATCAGCCAAGTGATCCAGGCTTGGAATATGCACGATGAGTGGATGATCTGCAGGCCTACCTTTTGCTTCATAAATTCTTGCAACTGCTTTGGAGTTACACGCATCTGCGCCAAGTCCATAAACAGTTTCTGTAGGAAAGGCCACTAGATCCCCGGACACCAAATGAGCAGCCGCCGAAGAAATAGCTTCTGCGGTGCATGTAGATTGGAATTGACGGTGGCTCACCCTGTAATTCTCTCACTTTTCACAGCAATAATTAGCGCGATTTCAAGTTAATGCGCGATAATCAGTCCATGAGAAGACACCACTTTCGCACAGTTGCAGCCTTGGCAATGGCTTTAACACTGATTTCAAGCGTTGCATTAGCGTTGCCAGCATCTGCTGCAGATACCCGACACATCACCATTAGTGCGACAGGGACAACAACCGTCGTTCCTGATGCTGTGCGTGTTAATGCAACTGTTTCCGTGATTGCATCTTCTAGTAAAGCGGCACTTTCTACTGCTGGTACAACATCCAATGCGGTTCGTAAAGTGCTAGGTGTAAATAAAGTCGCAACAAAAGATATTGCTACTCAGTCGGTAACCGTTTACCCAGAGTATTCATATCCAACTTCTGGCACACCAACTCTCTCCGGTTACCGTGCAACTCAATCATTTGACATCACTATCCGTAGCGCTTCCACAGCAGGAACAGTTGTCGATGCCATTGTTGATGCTGGTGGAGATAACCTACAAATTAATGGCGTTAGTCCATTTGTCCTAGATAACAACAAAGCAACTCAGATTGCCCGTACTGATGCTGTTAGCCGTGCTAAAGCTAAGGCTGCTTCATATGCCAAACTTCTTGGCGTTAAACTGGGCAAAGTTATTTACCTTGATGAAACATCTACTCCTTCTACATATCCAATCTATGCAAGTACAGCCAAAGCAGATTCTGCTGAAACTGTTGTTGATCTAGGAGAGCAAAGGGTCTCAGTTTCAGTCACGGTTCGTTGGGCTATCGGCTAACGCAGCCTCTGTAATTCGTAGTAAATACGCTTAATAAATCTGGTTTGGTTGCCAAGATAAAGGCGGGTAAGATTGCCAAGCCTTGAAACGTCCCCATCGTCTAGGGGCCTAGGACATCGCCCTTTCACGGCGGTAACACGGGTTCGAATCCCGTTGGGGGCACGCACCACTTGTTCACAGTAGTAAAGGCTTTGAAGAAGTTTTCAAGGCCCGGTAGCGCAGTTGGTTAGCGCGCCGCCCTGTCACGGCGGAGGTCGCGGGTTCAAGTCCCGTCCGGGTCGCAAAAGTTTTAGTGTCGTATGCCTAAAGGGGCTTCGATGTTAAAGCCTTGTTTGGCTTGGTAGCTCAGTTGGTACGAGCGAACGACTGAAAATCGTTAGGTCGCCGGTTCGATCCCGGCCCAAGCCACAAGAGTTGTCTAGATTGTTTCTAACTCTTTTTGTCCTGATGCTCACTCAGCTAATCGCAGACACATGAACACTAAGTGCTCCAAGATTGTTAATCTATGAAGAGTTGATGTCCCTAAAATTACTTCAGATGTTTACTGAAAGCATTTTTCCCGAGAAACATACCCATGTAATGTATCTGCGGGTTGCGAATGAACTAGATTTTACGGAATCGTATGAACTAAGAAATTACTGCCAGACAATAGGCCACCAAAGTTTTAATTGGAATAATGCTGTATGGACTGCAATTCCAGAATCATTTATAAATGGGAAAGGACTCCATAGAAATATACTTGTAGATCTAATTTTTAGTAGATGGTCTACTAACTTACCTAGATTCAAGAGTATGACTGTTAAGTGAAGATGTGTCAGTGCTAACCTGTTTATCTCTTTAAAGTAACTCTCGAGCTGACTTTTCATTACAATGTCTTTTTCTCATTATCCAATTCGAGTGCTGTCGGAATTTAAGCTGGCTAGTAAAACAAGCATAAGAAATATAGTTGGCGCTGTTATCCAACCGCTACCAGATTGGGCCGTGGTATTGATTGGTAACTCATAGAATACGTAGTTGTGGCTACTTTGATCTAGAGCAAAAGCTCTCAAGGAATATCGCCAATAGGATATGTACGACGACAAATGGAAAAATCAATGGATCTTATTCATGGGACACCGCTATGCGTCTGAAAATACCTAGAATCACAAAATTACCATCTTCGGATATAGGATTCCCCATAGTACCCTTCACTCATTAAGTAGCAGATATACTTGTCTTAATTTGATTTGCTTGGGATTCAGGCGACATTCTTTTGGTGAAAGGGGGCTAACGGTGGAGAACGAAGTACTCACCACTCTTCCATTTCTCAAGGGCCGGGGTGGTGCACATTGCCGCGGATGTGGAGGGAAAGATCTCTTTACTGCGCTTGACCTTGGAGATCTTCCGATCGCTAATGAACTTCTTAGACATAGTGATGGAAGTTTAGAAAGATTCCCACTTCACTTAAGAATCTGCACCGAATGTGGATTAGGTCAGGTTGAAGATGTTGTAACACCAGAAAGAATTTTTAGAGATTATCGATATTTATCTTCTATGAGTACAACTTTCTTACAGCATGCTGCCGATTATGTCCTTCAAAGAGTTCAGGAGGAAAGGTTTGCCAATGATGATTGGGTACTTGAAATCGCAAGTAATGATGGTTATCTCTTAAGAAATTTCCTACCTCATGGAATTAAAGTGATTGGTGTTGAACCTGCTCAAAATGTTGCTCAAATTTCCGAGAGTTTAGGGATTAAGACAATTTCAGAATTCTTTTCGAGTCAATTAGCGCAAGAATTGCAGCTTAATTATGGCTATCCGAAACTGATTATTGCCAACAACGTAATGGCACATGTTCCTGATTTGATAGATTTCGTCAAAGGCTTAGCTATTTTATGCGGCGATGAAACGCAAATATCAATTGAGAATCCTTCACTGGGGAATATTCTGATCGGAATGCAATTTGACACAATATATCATGAGCACTATTCATATCTTACTGCAACTTCAGTATCAGCAATCTGTAAAACTAATGGATTGAACCTATTCAAAGTAGATGAGCTTTCTATTCATGGAGGTTCTAATCGATATTGGTTGCGAAATTCATCACAGAATGATTCTGTTGATCCATCAGTTGCTTTAGTCATCCAGCATGAGACTGAGAATGGTCTATTTGACGCAAATAAGTGGTCTCATTATTCCCTTGAGGTATCAAAAATTCTAAAAGGTTTCCAGGAATGGTTGAATAAAAGTCGTGAAAAGGATATAAGAATTTATGGTTATGGCGCAGCCGCCAAAGCAAGTACTATTTTGAATTCTATTGAAGTTGAAAAGGGATTGATTAAAGCCATCGCGGATGTGAGTTTAGAAAAACAACAACGTTTTATGCCGCCCCATGGTGTAGAGATTATTTCGCCTCAAGATTTGTTTGTACAGAAGCCGACAGATATCTTGATATTCCCATGGAATATCAAGACTGAAATTGCGAACTTTCTTTATTCGAATCTCGACGCGAGTGTCCGATTGTGGTGTGCTATTCCTGAAATGCACCAGGTTAAACTGCGATGATTATGTCTCAAGTGCTTGAAATCGAGGGCGTTAGAGTTAAGCAAGTTAAGTCTATAACGGATGCTCGGGGAACTTTTGTAAAATTCCACCCATCGAATGACCTCAAAAACTCCCTAGATTCCGTTGCTTTGTCATTCAACCCGAACCTTGGCACAATACGAGGACTCCATTTTCAGGTAGAACCATTCGCTGAGGAAAAGTTAGTTTCTTGTGTTCAGGGTTCGATTTTTGATGTAATTGTGGATCTCCGATCAGATTCAAAAACTTTTGGAAAATCTGCTTCTATTGAATTAAGCGCGGAAAATGCGATTCAAATTTACTTGCCGAAAGGTATAGCTCATGGTTTTCAAACGCTTGAGGCGGATTCAATAGTGTATTACGGAATTAGTGGCACCTATTCACCAGAGTCTGCATTTTCAATAGACCCATTTGGTGATATTGGAATTAGATGGCCATTACAGAATTTTTCAATCTCTGCAAAAGATTCTAATGGAATTAGTCTTTCCCGTGCTATTTCTGAATATTCTGAAGCAATATCGAACTAGCCTTTAATGAAGATACTTGTGATTGGAAACGGGTTCTTAGCCCAAGCTATCATTAACCAACTTGATTCCAATGGGAATGATCTCCTAATCTATTCCAGAAATTTCGATGAACAACTTGATCAGAGACAAATATTGGGCGATATTTTTGATTTTGATGAGTTCATCAAAGTTCTTTCGTGGAAACCGCAGGTTATTATTCACACTGCATGGATCACTACCCCGGGTATTTATCAGGACCATGTAACAAATTACCAATACGCAAATTTCACAGCGAGGTTAGCGCAACATCTCTTACAAACTGACGTAGAGCACTTTATTGTTTTAGGTACCTGCGCAGAGTATGGGCATCAAATAACAAAGAGCGCTGCCGGTTTAACCATCCTTGCACCCAAATCCCTATACGCCAAACAGAAAGTAGAAGCCTTTAATTCTGCCAAAAGTTTTCTTGAGAATTCAAATGTCCGGTTGACATGGGCTCGAATCTTTTTTCCATATGGTCCCAAACAAGACAAAAGACGTTTGGTGCCCTACCTTATAAATTCCATAAGAACAGGAAGCTCTATCCACTTAAGTAATCAATCTTCAATTCATGATTGGATTACAACGAGAGACATTGGATTAGCAATATCTTGGATCCTTAACAAGGAACTTCCTATAGAAGTTGACATCGGAACAACTTTTGGCTTTACAAATAGGGAGATATTGGAATCGCTTCAAAAGCTGATAGGTATTCAAAGCAACACGACTTTTGATTTGCCAGAGCTTTCCAATTTTCCTGAAATGGCTGTAGTCAGCGAGAGATCACCACTCTTTAAATCTGGATGGTTGCCTTCTGATAATCTGAACACGGGTTTAGATTGGGTACTTAATGCATAAAAACAAATGATAGTTTCCGGTAAACGGAGTATTCTTAATGAATTATCACTTAGATAAAAGTTCTTTTGCTATTTGTGCTGCTCTGCGAATTAGGGTACTACGCCTCAACAAAATATGGATAGACACAACTGTCCATACATACACGCTTTTGATTACAATTCGTATCTGAGCTTCTTTCATTAGCAACAAAAGTGCTTTGTTTCCTGATTTTTGCCCATATCGGTATAAAGTTGTTTTGACATTATCAATGGCCATCTTGGATGCCTCACTATTGAGATAGTCTCTAAATTCTTCTGCAAATTCCGATCCACCGACTTCCATGTGTACTTTAAACAGGCCATATCTGATTGGCATTTCTAAGAACTCTTTGTAATAGGAAATACCCATGCGAGTTTGATTCCTATTAGTTTGAAATTCATGATGTCTCCAAAAAAGCATGGCTTGTGGATCAAAGCCAACTTCCCCGTGAATCGCAAATCTAAATATTTGTGTCAAGTCATTCATAGAATCAAATCCACCAAAATTTATTACTGCCTCACTTTTTTGTGCGAGTAGCCCGCCTGGAGAATTTATTAGATGGATATCTCTCATTTTACATTGAGCTAGGTAAATTCCGTTCTCATATCTGTTTCTGGAATTACTCGCTTGCAGGGCCCGAGTGAATTCAGAATTTACATCCCCATTTTCATCAATACTGCTCACTAGTGGAGAAGCGCTAACGCATTTTGGATTATCTCTGAAGAGTTTAACCATTGATTCCACATAATTCAGGCTAAGAAGATCGTCATATGATTGAAAGAATACAAAGTCTCCAATTGATGAAAACAGGCCCGCATTCCATAAATCTACTAAAGGGTTTCTATCTCCAGCGTATGGATCATATTGATTACGCAAAACTCGAAGAAGTTTTATTCTACTATCGTTAAGAAAAATATCGTTTACATACTTTGAAGTTGCACCTGTTGAACCATTGTCAATTATAATCAGTTCTGTATTTCTATATGTTTGTTTTTGGATTGAGAATATACTTTGCATGATGTAGTCAAGATTTGCATCATGGAGTGTCAATAAAATGGTAAAAATAGGTTCGTTTGAATCAAAATGGCAAGATTGGTGGCCGTAGACCGCATAGTCTAAACTACTTAAATTATTTATTCGTTCCAGAATCCTCGGATGCTTACTCTCTTTGACTCGCTTGGATATTTTGTCCAATTTAATTACAGAAATTTCATTATCGAACATTGAAATCCTCCTCCTTATGTTCAATTAGATAGGCAAAATCACTTTCATAGACCCATTACCTTTGCTTGTTGGTCAAAATCTGGAACAGAGGCTCTTACTTGCTCAAAGGATCCAGTTGCTAACACTTTTCCTTCAGACATATACACGACAATGTCGGCATCCCTAACTGTTGATAATCTGTGAGCGATCATAACGACGGTTGTTGAACCTCGGAGTGCGTAAATTGCCTCGCTAATCCCAGCCTCCGTTGTCCCATCCAAAGCGCTCGTAGCTTCATCAAGAACCAATAGGTGCGGCTTGGTAAACATAGCTCTTGCGATACCTAATCTTTGTCGTTGACCTCCACTTATTTTGGTTCCGCGTTCACCGACTTGAGTTTCGGCCCCCATTGGCAATTGGGCTACAAATTCATCTAATTGTGCAATCCTGAGAGCGCTCATCACTAATTCATCTGTAGCCAGTTCTGAAGGGTACCCAAGTGCTACATTCTCTCGAATAGAGCCTGCGGCGATCATTACATCTTGTGGAACGTAAGAAATTGCTCCTGGCCATTTAGATATCGCTTGTAATGGTGACAAAGTGGAAATCAAAACACTTCCTTCATCAGGTTTAAATACACCTAATAAAACGTCAACCAAGGTTGTCTTTCCTGCCCCTGTTGGGCCCACTAACGCCACAGAAGATCCCCTAGGAATTCTTAGAGTGACATTCGAAATCGCCTTAACATCTTTTTTTGGATAAGTTAGGCTTATGTCAGTAATTTCAACTTCGGCATTGAAACCTTGATGTTCGAAGTCAATCTCGTCATTTGATTCCTCAACTAACGGAACACCTTCAAGAGAATCAATTAAATCTAATGTTGGATTAGCCTGTCCTATTGCAGTTAAGATTGTGATTGACCCTTGTTGGATTCGTAAAACCGCTGGTGCCATTCGAGTTCCTGCAGCAAGAAAAATTGCTAAAGTCGCAACCGCATGTGCTGCATCTTGCAACATAAATTGAACACCACCAAGAAGCAGGGCTCCGATTATGACGGTGGTTTCAATTACATATTTACTCACGTATGGCATGAAACTTATTTCAGCTGAAATATCTGCCAGCACAAGTCGTATGTTCCCAATTTCTCTAGCGTAAAACTCTCTCCGATTCCGGACTACTGATTCTCTATATGAACCAAAAACTTCTACAATCTTTTCACTACTCTTAATGTTAAGTTCTGAACTTGTGATTCCAAAGGAACTGGCACGTTCGTGCATGTTGCGATACAAAAGGATGCCCACCAAAACAAATACAGCAAATGTTGCAAATGCAGTTACAGGATCTATAACAAAAAGTCCGACCATCAACACTGCTAAAAGAGAAACATCCGAAATGAGGACAATTCCAGCGGCTAGTACCCCGAGAGTAATGACTCCGACTCCTGTAGTGACTGCAAATAAAGTTTCCTGGGTAGATCTCTCCTGCACCTTTAATAATGATTGGGAAAGTAGCCGAGAAACTAAGTTGGAAGATATTTTTGCCCCTCGCCGACTCAGAAAGAATAGAACCTTCCGAGTAAAGTAAATTGAGAGAATTGTTCTACCGACTAAAAATAGAAGGGCACCTGCACCGAGAACTAAAATCTGAATTTGGAGCGATGCGTTAGAAATGTGCAGGAAACGTAGTGCCCAAGTTACCCGTTCGAGTGGTTCAGCAGATTGCAAGCTAGTAATCGATAGTGCCCCCAATAGACCTATCGCAACGACCCCAAGTAAATCTAGAATGCCCATAAAGATTTGCAATATGACTACAACCACAATCTTGCGCTGGTCATTGTGCGACAGGACGCGTAGTGACCGTCCAATTATGCTTCCATGCCAGAAGGAGCGAAACCGATTCAAAATTTCCCACTTTCGGATAACTCTTTGAAGGACGGCGCAGCCGCATCCTTAGTTGATAAAGGCAGATTCGCAATTGGCCAGGCAATCGCCAAGTCAGGATCTAAGGGATGAATCTCGAACTCATCCGCTGGCGAATACGGTGAAGTTAGCAAATATGCAATATTTGTATTGTCTTCAAGAGCAATGAAGGCATGTCCTAGCCCTTCCGAAATAAAGAGTGCATCGCCCTTCTCCCCTTTCAACTCAATTCCAATCCATTTCATATATGTTGGAGATGCAGGACGGATATCAACCACTACGTCCCAAATTGACCCAGAAATGCAAGTGACCCACTTGCCCTGACCTCCCGGTGCCTGACTGAAGTGAATTCCACGGAGTACACCTTTTTTTGAAGAAGAGATATTTGCTTGCTTAACTGCAAAGGTCCTCCCAAGAACAGACTCAATTTCATCAGATTTAAACCATTCGCGAAAAAAACCACGCTCATCTTGGTGAACAGGCGATCGCGCAATCCATACTCCTTCAATTCCAAGTTCCTCAATTTGCATGGAACTATTCTCCTGTCTCATTCGCTTGAAGAATAGTAGGCAAAACATCCTTTAATGCGTCTTTCCAGTTTTGCATGGGCAGCATTCCTTGAGCCATCCAGTGATCGTAAGCAAGTACAGAGTATAGCGGTCTCTCTGCCTGACGTTGGATCTGCGTTGAATTAATTGGAAGCACTCGTCGAGAGTCTTCTCCGATTAGATTGAAAATCTCCTGGGCCAACTCGAACCAAGATGCTTGTCCGCTATTTGTCCCATGGTAAATTCCCGGAGCCAGATTATTTGTAATCATTAAATGTATTCGAGTAGAAAGGTCGATTGCTGAGGTTGGTTGCCCGACTTGATCAATCACGACTTCGATTTTGCGAGTTTCTTCTACTGCGATTCTTGCCATAGTTTTAACGAAGTTTTTGCCCCAAGGACTATAGAGCCAAGCAGTTCGGACGATAAATGCTCCGTTTGGATTTGCTTCTAGCGTTAATCTCTCACCTTCAGCTTTAGTCTTACCGTAGACAGAAATTGGTGAAGGTTTTGCATTTTCCGGCCAAGGAGTGTCGGCGTTTCCAGAAAAGACATAATCCGTAGAAAGCTGAATAGTTAGTGCACCGAATCTCGCACATGCTTCAGCAATTAACTTTGGACCAAGACTATTAACTTTCCGAGCCTCATCTATACTTGTTTCCGCAGCATCTACATCTGTCCACGCTGCTGCATTAAATACTACATTCGGTTTTTCTCTAATTATCCAATCCTCGATATCCATTTGATTAGTGATATCTACCTGCGAGCGACTAAGGGAAATGTAATCGACATCTAACTTAGTAAGCTGATTCGCCATAGTTAGGCCTAATTGGCCTTCGCCACCTAAAATCATCCATTTCATTTCTTTAACGCTCGCCACCATGCTTCATTTTCTTTATACCATTTAATTGTATCGGCTAGACCCTGATCTAATTTAACTAAGGGTTTATATCCAAGCTCATTTGAAATCTTACTGATTGCAACTGAATACCGCATGTCGTGACCGAGTCGATCGTTTACATATTCAATACTCGAATCATCGCTATCCATGAATTTAACAATCTTGCGAGTTAGTTCGATATTGGTTAATTCAGTTCCGCCACCTATGTTGTAAATCTCTCCCGCTTTACCTTTCATTAATGCAAGGTAAATACCACGACAATGGTCATCGACATGAAGCCAATCTCGGACATTAGAACCATCTCCGTAGATTGGTACTTTTAGGCCGTCAATCAAATTCGTGACGAAGAGCGGTATTAATTTTTCTGGATATTGATTCGGTCCATAGTTATTACTGCACCGTGTGATACGCACATCTAAACCATAAGTTTTGAAATAGGAGCGACTGATTAAGTCTGCCGAAGCTTTAGTCGCAGCATAGGGAGAATTGGGAAGTAGGGGAGATTCCTCGGACCAGGACCCTTTCAAAATTGATCCATAAACTTCATCAGTTGAGACTTGAAGAAAAGTTTTTATACCGCCCAGTCGAGACGCTTCTAGGAGGGTCTGGGTCCCCAAAACATTTGTTGTTACAAAATCTCGTGCACCAATAATTGATCGATCAACATGTGATTCTGCAGCGAAATTGATGACGGCATCATGACTTTTAACTAACTCATTAACTAACGCTTGATTGCAAATATCGCCTTCGATGAACATAAAGCCATCGCTCGGTAAACCTTCGAGGTTTTTCAGAGTTCCTGCATATGTCAACTTATCTAGAATGGTGATTGAGGTTATCCCGGTCAAGGAGCCATCAAGAATTCGGTGGACAAAATTGGAACCGATGAATCCAGCTCCACCAGTCACGAGAATCCTCATATTTAGCCCCTCCGGCCTTGATGTGATTGACCAAACCTACATGTGAAGTACCCTTTATCAAATGAAGGGGATAATTCTCGCGGGCGGCACCGGATCACGGCTTTGGCCAAGCACAATTGGCGTTAGCAAGCAGTTGATCCCGATCTATGACAAGCCATTGATTTATTACCCACTAGCGACTCTAATGCTCGCTGGAATCCAAGATATCTTAATAATCACTACTCCCGACGACCAGGCTGCCTTCCAAAAACTCCTAGGTGATGGAAGTTCGTTAGGAATAAATCTGAGTTATGAAATCCAAGAAAAGCCAGAAGGGCTTGCTCAGGCATTTATTATTGGTGCACGGTTCACTGGGTCGGAGAGCGTGGCTTTAATACTTGGTGACAATATCTTCCATGGAAGTGGCTTAGGCCGTGAGCTAGCAAAATGTACAAGCCCTGACGGTGCGATTATTTTTGGTTACGAAGTCACCGAGCCACAAAGGTATGGTGTCGCAGAAGTGGATTCACAAGGCAACGTTATTTCTATTGAGGAAAAGCCAGAGGTTCCAAAATCTAATCTGGCGATACCTGGTCTCTATTTCTTTGACAATAGCGTAATTGCGAAGGCTTCTAGGGTTGAAAAAAGCTATCGTGGGGAGCTTGAAGTCACGTCTATATTGGAAATGTATCGAAGAGAGAAAAAATTGAAATTGAAGCCTTTGGTCCGTGGGACCGCCTGGATGGACTGCGGCACAGTTAATAGCCTAAACGATGCTTGTGATTACATCCGCGTGATAGAGCAAAGACAGGGTTTCAAAGTTGGGTGCCTAGAAGAAATTGCCTGGAGAAATGGATGGATCACTGCATCAGAATTAAAGCAACTCTCTAAAATATTCAATAGCAATGAATACGGGCAGTACCTTCAACGGCTCGCACTTTGACTAGAACTGACGGCCCAAATGTTTAAAGTAGGTTACGTGCCTTACTCGCAAGATCTACAGCATCCCGCGGATCGCAGGCGGTTAGCTGCTTGGGCTAAAGGGAAAAAAACTGTCTTAAATCTGGTTGATCCGACCAAAAGTGACATCTTAGTCTTGTCTAACGCCGCTAACTTTGGGCATTGGTTAAAGCTCGCAAAGCAGCCTGTAATACTTGATCTTGTCGATGGGTATCTTGGACAAAACCCTTCTTTCCTTGAAGATTTTGCAAGGAATGTGGTGCGTTCGATAAAAGGTACTAGTAATTTCAAATGGATCACATATACGCGGCACCTAGCCTATGCGTGCAAAAAAAGCGATGCGATAGTTGTGGCATCTCAGGAACAAAAAGACTTGCTTCAAGTCTACAATAAGAATATTTATGTGGTCCTGGATGACCACACCGAAGTGGCCGAGGCTGTAGCTAGATATTCAACTTCTAATGCTTCTCCAAAAAGAGATGCAATATTTTGGGAGGGTTTCGGATATACATTAAAGCATTTTAAATTTATCTCCAAAGAGCTGGATGGGTTCTTGGATGAAACTGGATGGGAAATGAATCTTGTAACGGTCAAAGAATTTGCAAGATGGGGTGGCTATATTGGAAAAATAAAGACAGAGAAATTAGTCAAAAAACTTTTTCCTTTATCGTGGACTTCAATAAGAATAGTCCCTTGGTCGCTTCAAAATTTAGCTACTTGTGCACATATCTCTAGGTTTGGAATCATTCCAATCGATCCCAGTGATAAATTTGCAATGATGAAATCCGAAAATAAGTTAATGTCGATGTGGAGCCTGGGCCTTCCAGTTCTTTTCTCAAATATTCCTTCCTATGCAAAATTAGCATCCCGGACTTCTTCTGAATCTATCTGTATTAAGCCAAGTGAGTGGAGAACTAAATTAGATTTCTTTTCAAGTAACCCCAATATGCTCGAAGACATACAGGCCGCAGGCCAATCATACGTAAAGTCGACTCATACGAATCAGATGCTGATTGATTGTTGGAATTCACTACTCTTAGATACCCGGGCGAAAGGGAGTAAGCGATGAATGTTCCTTCGAGAGTCAAAAGGATTTTACTGAATAAAGTGATAAGCATTGGGAAGATTTTCATTAATCCATCGAATCATGTCTTTCCTCATTGGATTATTTCTAAGGCGGATCCCGAGAGGGGAATAGTTGATAATTTTATTAATAACCTTCATAGTGCGCCAACCAGAGAATTGCTTCTCGATGTAGGTGCTGGAAATTTTCGATTTCAGGATTATTTAGAAACACAGGGTTTTGTTTATGAGTCTCAAGATTTTGATCAAGTATTTGACCAAGATATGCGTGGCAAGCACACTTATGTCTGTGATATCGAGAATATTCCCGTAAATGATGGCCGATTTGATGTAGTTGTTTGCACCCAGGTCCTAGAGCATCTTGCAAATCCATTGATTGCCTTGCAAGAACTCTCGCGTATTTTAAGGAAGGGAGGAAAATTATACTTAACCACTAATTTTTTATTCCCAATACACGGTGCTCCTTACGATTTCTTTAGATACACAAATTTCGGTCTAGAGCATCTTTGTCATAAATCTAATTTTTCGATTTCTGAATTGCAGCCAAGGGGTGGCTTCTATTCCTTTATAGCCAAAATAGTCTTTGATTTTCCGGCAATCATAAAGTCCTGGCTTTTTTATGGTGGAGCAAGCCCTCATGGGCAACGACAAATTAAAGTTAGAAATATTCTTATTGTCCTACCATTGGTACCGTTGGTCTTTTTGGTTGATATTCTCTGCACTTTACTCGCCTTTTTATTGGCCCGTTTTGATTTTATGGACAAGAAGAAGAGGTTTACATTAGGGTACCAACTTGTTGCGACACGTGATTAGTATTGCTTTTAGGATTCTAATTATCTGCCTGATCATAGATGTCAAGAAGCTTTCTAATTCCACTATCTAAATTATATTTCTCCACCGCCAAGTTGCGGCATCTGCTGGTCGTTTTCGTGTCTGAGAGAAGATTAAGTATTTCTCGAACATAACCCGCTATATCAATCTCATTCGACTGGTTAGTCACTACTCCAGCCCGACTTTCTGAAACCAATCGTCCGAAGTCACCTTGAAGTGAGTTTACTAGAACGGGACGCCCACATGCTAAAAATTCGGCTGTCTTCGTTGAGGCTACTGATTTTAAGCAAATACCCAAATTGTTCTTCCAGATACTTACCCCTATGTCATTTTTCTGAATAAGACTCGGCATATTTTGATGCGTTACTGATGTAACTTTATCGTAATTTATCTCTTTCCATAAATCAGTTGAACCCTGTGAAGTTGCAATAGTAACAACTACTTTACAATTCTTCCTTAATTCCTCGATTATACCATTTATTAAATCTACATCATAAGCAGCGCTAAATGTGCCAGCAAGTAGAATTTTGATTTCTCCATTTTTACTAAATGGCCTCTCTTGAAACTTATCTACGTCAACACATGTAGATATGAGATGAATTTTACTTGAATTAATATTAAAGCGAGAAATAAAGACTGGTACTACAGCTTCTGTTATAACTATTATTGATGTCGCTTTTTTTGCTAGTATGAATTCGATGGTGCGCAAGGCTAGAAATTGAACATTTCTTCTTTTCTTTTTTGAAAGAGCTCTTCTTTGATCTGCTTGGAGCGCCCGACAGTCCCATATCAATATTTTTGGGAATTTCAGAATGGCGGCGAATGCAGATAACGTACTGCGTGCGTGAACTATGTTATTTCTGTTAGTCTTTCTCCACAATCTAAATACTCGACCTATGCCACCAAGAATGCCATACCGTCCGAAAATCATTGGCTCCCATATCAAGCCTTGGATTTGTAAGTTACTAATCTCCGAAGGTGTTGGCATTTTCTTTTCGAAACTAAGAATTCTTACGTTGCGTTGTGGTGCCACTTTTTGCATGTATGCCAATACTTGGCTTGCACCAACACCCTCTCGCAATGAATCAAAAGATAAGTAGAGGACTTCTTTCATGCGTGTAGAGTACCTGTAGTCATATCACTTGCGGGGAGTTTAAATGAAGATTCTAGTCACGGGGGCTGCTGGCTTTATCGGTTCACATTTGACCGAGACGCTTGTTAGCAATGGTCACGAAGTTTTAGCTCTTGACGCTCTCATGCCAGATCTTTATCCACTTGAAAGAAAGGTGGCAAATTGGAATCGCCTTCAACAGTTAAATGAGAATGTCAAATTCCTTGTGAGCGACCTTCGACTCCCGGTTAATCCCCTTGATATCGAAGACTGTGACTATATTTTTCATCTTGCTGCCATGCCGGGTCTAAGTCTTAGCTGGGAAGAAACTCGCCTTTATATTGACTGCAATGTTTTGGCTACTGCAAATTTATTGAAAGCTTGTGACCCTAAATCATTGAAAAAGTTCTTTTATATAAGTTCTTCTTCAGTTTATGGTCGGAGAATTGCTGGCGATGAAAGTAGTCCGATTAGCCCAATTAGTCCCTACGGAGTGACAAAACTAGCTGCAGAATCGATGGTAGCCGCATACTCATCGTCTACCGGTTTGAAATATTCAATTTTTAGACCGTTCTCAGTGTACGGACCAAGACAGAGAGATGACATGGCTTTTAACATTTTCATTCGCAAATTACTAAATAACCAAGAGATTCAGGTATTTGGCGATGGCTCACAATCTCGAACCAACACTTACGTGGAAGACCTAGTCAATGGTTTGATTTCAGGAATTAACAACGCTAAGAATGGAGAAATATACAACTTGTGCGGAAATGAACAGTTTAATGTTTCTCAAGTCATTGAAACCCTTGGTAGGATTTTGAATAAGACTCCAAAAGTAATCTTTGGAACAGAGCGTTTGGGTGATCAACATGAGACAAAGGGTGACTCACAAAATGCTAGGACTCACTTAGGATATTCACCACAAATCAGTCTCGAAGTTGGCCTTACAAAACAAATCGAATGGCAAATGACGCAATAGTTCGAGTTTTACATACCGAGGCATATCGAACAAAACTACTCAAAATACAATTTGGCAGATATTTCAGGATTAAAACGTTCTTTGGCTAACAATACATGCGATATTGCAGTTTTTTGAAAATCGATGTAATGATCCTTCATTTGGACAATAGCGCTTACAAAATCCTTCGGGTCATCTGATGCGATCCCCGGATAAAATGATTTCAAGACATCCTTACAGCCGCCATTTGTTGTCGAGACAATTGGAATTCCAGAAAAAAGAGCTTCAATGTGAACTAAAGGACAGGCTTCATCTGCTGCTGTGTGCAGAAAAATATCTGAATTATCAAAATACCATGAAACATTCCTGACCCATCCATGCCAGACAATGCGATTTCCTAGTCCCACACTCTCTGTCCTATTGATCCACTTGTCACGTTCTCCAACATTCCCATCCCCTAAAACACTAATGGCAAAATCGATTCCAGACGCTTCTAGACCTTTGGCAATTTCTAATAGTAAAGGATAATTTTTCTGCCAGTCTAACCGTCCCACCGCCAAAATTTCTAGGCGATCGGTCATTGAAATACTTCTCAATTTTCGTGGAACAAATTCAAATCTGTTGTAGTTCAAGCCATTTTCTATAATCACAATCTTCTTTTTATTGCAGCCCTCCATTATTAGGGTTTCACTTACGCTCTTTGATACTGCCACGATTCCATCAACAATCAAAGAAATAAATCGATCAATCAAAATTGCTCGCTTATTTTTTAGAAAATGGTGATTGCGATTATGATGCCGTACTGCAATAGTTTTGTAGGAACGAAATGGTATTAAGGACAAAATCCCACCTAGAAAACTGGGGATGTAAGATTGAAAATAGATTACATCGGGTTTAAATCTCCGAATACTTGAAAAGAGCGAAAATGTTTGCAAAAGAATTGATTTATCTCCACCCAAAACTGCTATTGGAATATTTGTGGTGCTGCAAAACTTTGAAAGATCTCCAGATCCAGAATTCAACGCAATAACAACATGCTCAACTTTCTGGGCAGCGGTAGTCCGCAACAAATCCATTATTAAGTCATTTTTGGAATCTGAGGGTACAACCTGCATTATCACTTTTCTCTTCCTCTCTTGCAGTACACGAGGTGCTACATTCAAATCAAATGTCACTTCTCTGCTCCATGCATAGGGAATACCACTTGGATTTCAAAGGGTCCTGTGATCCTCTCAAATTCTATTTTGTCAATAACTTTACCTTCATGCATGATGCTTGCATTTTCTGAATCTAATATTTCCCAGATCTCAGATTTGTGCTGACCGGTTGATTCTAGTATTTCCGGATGGATCTCTATAGTCATGGCTTGCACTTTCTTTAGAACACGACTGGCACCGCGAAGTGCTAGCAGCTCCGCACCCTCGATATCGATCTTTATGAAATTAAAATCAACCCCAAAAGAATCGATACACACAGTATTAACTTTGTGAGGCTTGCCAGCAACAAATAGACTATTCGCATTTGAAACATCGTCGTTAGTCATGAATATTGTTGAGATTCCACTCTTATCGCTTATTGCATTACTGATAATTGCAACATTTGAAGAGTTGTTAAGAAATAGAGTGTTCGTGAGCGCTTTTCTGGTTTTTGGTGACGGTTCTACAGCAACAACTACCGTGCTCAATCGTGACATAATCACCGTGTACAAGCCGATGTGTGCTCCAAGATCTAGAGTCATACCATGACAGTTAGCCTCAATGAATTTCTGTTTCTCGATTTCATAACCTTCGGGATAGTAGCGCGAGTACTCGATCGGAAATCGAATCAATTGCCCGTTTATGCATACCTGCCTCCCCTTCCTGAAAATAAGGATGCGCAGTAATGAATATGTTATTTTCTTTATCTGTCCGATTATCGTCATGCTTTTGAATCCTCATTTCGTGATAAGCCTTTAATCCTAAGAAATCAATTGTTTAGCTAAGCGTTCGCTACCAATCCTTTACCTTTATTTGATTTTGCTTAATTCATAATTGGCATCACAATTTTAATAGTAGATGAGAGAGCATTTCCAAGCATGCGCTTCTTCAAGAAAAATTTTGCCGAATTCAAATGATATTTCGTCCATATTGACCGTCGCTCAAAGAATTGAATTGCGGAATCGTCTATAAACATTTTAATGATTGCATGCTCGTTGCCTTTGTAGTACCCCACTACGGACCGAGAACTTATATTGTTCGCATGTTTCCGATAATATACAAGTACTTCGTCGCAATAACCTACCTTTGCATATCTACAATATCTGCGAAAGAAATCCCAGTCTTCAGTCGGAGGTGGAACATTTACATCAAATAGGCCTGATTTATAGAGAATCGATTTCCGAAACAGAGAACTACTACAAGGAAGTTCTATTATTGATCGACTTGGGTATTTCTTATAGTACGGATAGCAATCTCCGCTATATCTCGCTGGCCTTGACTTGCTTCCTGCAACAACACTTCCGATATCCTCTCCGTGACAATAAACTAAATCTAACTCTTGTTCCAACATGAGTTTCATTTGTTTAACTAGTTTACTTTTTTCCCAAACATCATCACTATCTAATAGGGCAATGTATTCTCCGCGAGAGGCCATAATTCCAATGTTGCGGGCAGAGCCTGCACCGAAATTTTCCGATCTAATTAAAGTTATAGGAAACTGAATATCCTTGATTATTGTAGTTGAATTGTCGGTTGATCCATCATCTACAACAACAATTTCAAAATTCTTATAATCTTGCTGAATGATGCTGTTTATCGCCTCGACAATATACTTTGCATTATTGTAGTTTGGTATCACGACTGAAACTAAGGGTTGCATCTCAAAAGTATAACCCTCAGAAGTCTCCTTAATCGTTTACCATGGCTCAATCCCAATCTCTTTCGGATAAATTCCAGATCTGTAGTCCAAAGTTTCTTTGAGCGCACTTGGTTCGAGCAGA
The DNA here is from genome assembly GCA_002284895.1 of Actinobacteria bacterium IMCC19121. Classification (GTDB taxonomy): domain Bacteria; phylum Actinomycetota; class Actinomycetes; order Nanopelagicales; family Nanopelagicaceae; genus Planktophila. The sequence goes on along the minus strand of CP015605.1, from coordinate 399,055 downwards.
CTATCTGCTCCCAGTATCTGATTAGTTATTTGCAGAAATTCAGCGCTCGGAACAAACGTGTCTTTAGCGCTTCTGAAGTGATCTTCAATATAGTCATAATTTAATTGTTTATCGATTTCATCCGAATACGCTCCTTGTATCATCTGGTTAAGTTCTATTAGATCCCGAATCTTAGGGAAAATGCCAATTTTCATCCCCATGTTTACTGCATAAAAAAGGGACGTGCCAACAGAATCTGTCAAATAATGTGTGTGCTGACTCATTAGATTAAACAAGCTGGTGAGGGCTGTGACTCGACCTCCTGATGGTGACCAAGCTAATCCAGCAGTACTTCCAATACATGTCACATCAAATCCATGCTCTTTGAATGCATTTCTGGCAGTGGGGTCAAGAAAATCTACCGAGTGCAAACACACCGTAGATCGTACAGAACCAATTGCATCTCTAAATGCTTTAGCGCGTGCGAGTTTTGAATGAAGATTTGAAACATCTGGAACAGCGCTTTGGGAATGATATGGCATTATCAAAACACTTTCTTCCCCTTTGGGTGGAAAAGTTCGAGAAGACTCTAGAGCTTTCTTCAAATAGAGCCAAGGTGCGCCTATTGCATGAACATGGTTATGGCCAAGGGATTCGGCAATTTCTTGGTCTCTCTTCGAAAAAACATACAATTTTGTTTTTTTCCCACCAATAAACCTTGGAGTTTCGTAATTCAACTCTCCGGAATAATACATCCCGTGCTGTATCACGCCTATTATTTGATTTGAATAATCCAAGCCTGCGTGTTTAAGTAAGATTTCACGATGTCCATAAACAAACTGTTCCACAAACATTTCTTTTGCAATTAAACTATCCCTCGAATGCAACATAGCAAATCTTAAAAGCCGCTCACTAAATATCGGAGACAGTTTGTTGATCGTTGTGAACTTTAATTCTGCCATGACAGGAACTTTATCCCATTAACACGCTAGATTTATACACATAACCACGCATAATTCACACCATCGCCCTTAATGTGGAGAAATCCTTTCCGCCAACCCATTAGCCTTCAATTATTGATTCTTTCGGCTAAACTTAGAATGGAGTCAATATCGAGTTACCTTGGTGAAGACAGGAAATCTCAAACTTTTGAAATCTACCAAATTGGCAGATTTTCTAATCTAGATTTGAAAGGTGTATTTTGAGTGAAGTTGAGTTAATTGGTACCTCGAATTTTATTGTTCTTGCGTCAAGATTTGAGGTTAATGAGTCTGGTCATTTTTATTGGTTTACAAAGTCATTACAACGTGAACTCATTCGCAATGGAATTCCTTTCAAGATCCTTTCAAGAATTTTTCCAGAATCTACTGAAGAGCAATTCTCTGAGTGGGGGATACTGCCAACAACAATGGAATGGGGTAAAGACACGGGCGCCATTTCCCCTTTAAAGCTTGCAAACTTGATTGAAAAAGAATTCTCCACTGAAGGCATGCTAAAATCCAGGAATATTATCTACACTTACGAAACAAGTTTTTCTCTCTTAGCGGCACTTGTGATCATATTACTTAGAAACCCAAATAGCACAGCGGCGGCTAATATGTTGGATTCTGGATACTGGCAGCGCTTTTTCAATTTACAGTTGCTATCCTTTGCGCCACTTCGAGCCTCTATAAAATTTCCATTGAAATTTATTGGGAAACGTCTTTTATTGTTTGCCAACATGTCAAGCCAGGCAGAAATTATTTCAAAACAGATTGATTATCCCGTAGATGCATTTCCTCATATAACTGCGCTAAATCCTGCAGAATACTCGTTTAAAGATTTCCAAATGAAAAGTTCCAGAGATGCTCTACCAAGAATCCTCTTTTTTACTTGGACAGAAGATTTACCTTTCGTATGCCAGATTTTAAGCAATATAGAACAAAAGTCCCCATTACTCCTTTCTAAGATAACAATCCATACCAAGAGCTTGAGTGATAAAGTCTTCTTGAAAACTTTCCTTGTTGAAAAAAATATTAAGGGTGTAAACATTGTTGCAGGCACATTATCAGAGTCCAACTATATCGATTTGATTTGTAGTAATGAAGTAACGGTGTTCCCTTACACAGATGCCATGCACTTTTTGAATGGATCAGGCAGGGTTATTGACTCATTGATACTAGGTAAGCCGGTCATACTTAGTTCTGAGTCAGGATCTTGTTTGCATGCAAGGAAAGTCAATGCCTGCTTCACTTTCCATGGGGTTGATCCAGCAAGCGTACTTGGAGCAATTAAGGAATTCGAAGCTTCACCTTTTTTTAGTGAAAAATCTTCAAATCTATATCAGGAAGAATTGAAATCAGCAGCGGCAGTTGAATTCTCTGTGGGAGGATTATTGAAGAAAGTTACTTTTAAAAGTAATGAGAGAATGTCAAACTACGCGGCTTTGAAACCACCACATAAATTAATTTATTTTTTCATAATTCTTGAATTTCAAATCACCTGGACTCTTCTTAATGCTTTTCACAAGTTTTCGAGATTTTTCAAGAGGTAACTTTACTCTTTAACATACCAATCATCCCATAAAGAAATCTCTTCAAATTTCCGTTTATAGCCGTTTTCTGAGAGTAAGTGGAAAATTCTTTCCCTGTTCTCGGAGAAATTATGCTCGACTGTTATCACTCTAAAGTTCCATGTTTGAAAATCAACTGTCTGCAATATCTCGAATTCGGAGCCTTCTGTGTCTATGCTTAAATAGTCGATCAATTTTGGTGCATCAAACTTCAGAAGTAAATCATTAAGTGAGATTGTCTCAACTCGATAAACATCGCTGTGTTTTCGCGATTTACCATGCTTATCTAGATCGGAAAATTGCGAAATGGTGGAGAGTTCCTTTATTTCAGCTTCCGCAAAACTTATGAAATCTCCAGAGTTTTTCCACACACACAATCGTTCTATATTGCAATTACGATTGTTTGCCAAGTCAACTTGCCAATGTTTAGCGGGTTCAGCCAAAATCCCACTCCAATTGAACTCCTTTTCCAGCAGGAAAGTATTGCTCAAGTCGACACCATTCGTGGCTCCAAATTCAACAAAATAGCCGTTCTGTTTCAAATTCAACTCAGATATTACAAACAAGTCTTGCCGGATTTGAGATTTCGATTTCCCCCATATTTTAAGAATTTCACCAACATTGTCCGAATTTAGAATCGATAAAAAATCAAAATTCACAGACTTGTTGGCATTTTCCTGCAGGTTTTGTAGACTGCCTATTGCAATAACTGCAATACCAAGTTTCTTAAAAATGAATCTCAGGGGCCTTGTAAGGTAAATAAATTTACGAAATATACTGACGGTTTCCATCTTGGTATTCTTGCATATTTCTACAACTTCTTATTCTAACTTGATGGAAATCTCATTAATCTAGTTTCAGGAATAGATCCTATTTCGTTTAAAACCCCGCGTATTATCATGCGAATAACCCATTTATCGCCTTACCCAAAAATCTTACCTTTTCAGTGAGCTCAACCCCCTTAAGATTATGAGCTGCAAGTTTCAGGCACATATCGAAGAGAAGTATCTGACCTTTGAATGCGTCCTCCATGGCGATTTTTATATGGGTATCTTGTGAGTCCGGACTCGAATTACTTAGTACTCCTAAGACACTTGCATATCCGGCAGGAGCGCTTTCATCCTTTTCAGCCCACACAATCTTTTCACTTCCGTTTTCCTCAACTTGAAGTACCGATCGGCCATCTTCCACAATATGGAACTCTGTTTTTCCGCAAAATATTGAAATGGTACTCGTTGGCTCGCTAGTTATCTCAGCAAATATTAATTCGTCAAATATCATTTTTGCTGAATTCAAAATGGGGTCTGTGATCACAGTAATTTCCTCTCCTACAACTTCAATTTCTGGTCTATCACCGCTAATCTCAATAATTCTCATTTCCTTATATTCACCTACAAAATAGAGTATTAGATCGATCGAGTGGGGGTGAGTCCAAAATAGCCCTTCTTTTCCGTAATTTACAACTATTTTTGTGATGTTTCCAAATTCCCCGCTTTTGACTTGTTTTTTTACAAATCTATATGGGGCCAAATACCGACGAATCGTTCCATAGGTAAATTCTGCTTCATGCTTCGAAAACAGATTTTTCAGATTGCTAATTTCTATTTTGGAACTGCATAATGGTTTTTCAAGATGCATCATTTTTGTTCCATTTTCTAGTGCCAATATTGCGATTTCTGCACGGTCTTGCGTTCTTGTTGTCACCGCGACGAACTCTGGTTTTAAGCTTTCAATCATTAATTTATAAGAAGTAAATCTCTCGATATCTGTGGGTAAATCCAACATAGCATCTGGGTCTAAGTCACAGACGGCTCGCAGCTTCATACCCGGCGAAAGGTTTATTGCTTCTCTCAAAGAGTATGGGTTCCAAATTTTTGGTAGCAAATTGTAATCTCGACCATACCCTGAACCCATTCGACCGTAACCAACTATGGCAGCGTTTATCAATTTTATGACCACCTCAATGCTGCGGATCCATAACTTTTTCTATTTTCCGATAATTCAGTGTAAGCAGATTCTAAGTCTAAATAATCAAAAATCTTGGTCGTGCTAAATGTTTGGCCTAGGGTTCCCTCAGAAATCCTATTCACTATGTCTAATATTGATTCGCCTAAGCTCAAATTCTTATGAGATCTTGTAAATAAGCTTCTTCTTTCCATGGGTAACGAACTAATTACCAGATTATTTGCATAGAAGTATTTTGGCTCAAACGGATTCTGCGACGGCAAGCTTCCATCTCGACCAGGGAACCCTAAGAGAACTATCGTGCCATTGAGGCCTGCAGATGACAAAGCTAAATTGTAGTCATCCCAGCGATTCGTGCATACAACACTTTGATGGAATACTCCCGATGTTTCATGGTATTTCTCTTTAAACTCTTCCCGCGACATTACTGTAATTCTTGGTGAAGAAATTTTAGACTCATTGATAGAATCACTGACCAGGACGACAAGGTGGCCAAGATTATTTGCGATCTCCACAATTGCGCTTCCGAGCAATCCACCACCAAGCACGACGATTTTCATTTCAGTCTCGGGATTATTTCGTTTATCCACTGAAAGGGCGCAGAGTGACATGTGATACATATAAGAAAAAATGTATTTTTCATTATCTCGTATCTTAGGAACTATGGCTAACACATCTTCTTCCCTACTCAGAAAATGAGAACAGTGGGATTGGTTGGTATAAATCTGGTCGCCTATTTGAATTTTTTCATTTTTCCCAAAAACAGCTAAAACTTCTGAAATGTTTTGATAGCCAATTTTTCGTGGATAGCCTCCAGAGGGGCGAAGTGGGTTTTCTCCACCCCAGGCGGCAAGTTCTGTGCCGGTGGAAATACCCGTTATGAGAGTTTTACAAAGAAGACCATTGCCAGATACAGGTGGCCATTCTAAGTTTTTTTCTACTAATTCAAGACTGTGGGGTGAAATCAAGATGTATTCTAAACTGTTCACAGGATCGCCCCTTGATTTTTGTCTAAATTGATTACTCATCTTATTGTAGGGTAAGCGACACAAGGTTTTGTTGGAAAACTACTAGGTAGTCTTATCGAATGTTTACCGCTAGCACGTTTAATCTTGAGGCATCCGCTCTTAACCCATTATTGTTTTCTTCTTGATATTGAAATTGTTGACGGTTCCACAGTCAGGCTCGTCAACCACCGGACACATTTAGTATTAATTAGATATTGTGCCTGTGTTTTGCGGTAAGGTTAGGCTATGCGCATATTGGTTACTGGTGGAGCCGGTTTTATAGGGTCCCACCTCTGTGAACGCCTCGTTTTAGAGGGTCATGTTGTGACGGCCCTGGATGATTTGTCCACCGGGCGAGCATCAAACTTGGCAAAACTTACAGATTCTAACAATTTCACTTTGGTTACAGGTTCGATACTGGAATCCGGTATCTTAAATCCATTAGTTGACAATGCTGATTTTGTCTTCCATCTTGCTGCCGCTGTAGGCGTATTTAACATAGTGAATAACCCATTAGCAAGTTTGCTTACAAACATTCGAGGGACCGAGAATGTCCTTGAGGCTGCACATCGAACAAATACGCCTGTTTTCTTAACAAGCAGTAGTGAGGTGTATGGAAAGAATATTTCAGACTCGCTGAAAGAGAGCGACAATCGAATTCTTGGAAGCCCCGTTACCTTGCGCTGGTCTTACAGTGAAGCTAAAGCTATCGATGAATCACTTGCATATGCTTATTTTATTGAAAAGCAGCTAGAAACAAGAATCGTCAGATTCTTTAACACTGTTGGCCCACGACAACTTGGCGCATACGGGATGGTCGTACCTCGTTTTGTTAAGGCAGCCATTGCTAACGAGCCAATTACAATTTATGGTGACGGGAATCAGACTCGATGTTTCGCACATGTTCATGACGTTGTTGATGCAGTTCTAGCGATTGCATTTGCTGATAACACAATAGGTAAGGTAATTAACATTGGAAATGATTTCGAAATTTCAATTAATGGACTTGCGAATAAGATTATTGATGAAACTGGATCAAAAAGCGAAATAAAATATGTCTCTTACAATGAGGCATACGGTGATGGCTTTGAAGACATGGAGCGAAGAGTACCGAATATTGATTTGGTTCATCAATTAGTTGGTTGGAGACCTAAGCGCAATTTATCAACTATGATTGCCGATATTTCAGCTGAAATGAAAATGAGTTCTTAAATCGATTTAACTCCGGTTTGACCTTCAATCGAGTTTGTGCAGTCAAGAATTTGAATTCCTTTTGTTAATAATTTGTTAAATTGCATTCCCGGTTGCTTAGTTGCGAGAATTGCAACATCACAATTCCAGTCCAAATCAACTGGATTTGAACCTTCCCAAACTGGAACAAGTGGATCATGCCAAGCGACTTCAGCACCTTGTGACTTCAAGTAATCACGAAGCTCAGAGACTGGGGTCTCTCGAACATCGCCAACACCAGATTTATACGCAACACCTAAAATTAATACTTTTGGATGTTTAATACTGACGTCAACCATGCTCAATGCGCGCCTAGCGACATATTTTGGCATCGCATGATTAATTGAATCTGCGGATTCAACAAAAGCTGCTGCAACTCCATTTTGGCGAGCCCACCATGTTAAGTACAAAGGATCTACCGGGATACAGTGACCGCCCACCCCAACTCCTGGTCTAAATGGCATAAAGCCATATGGCTTTGAACTTGCGGCATCAATTACTTCATGAACATTAATGCCGCTAGCCGAACAAAGTTGAGTAAATTCATTTATCAATGCGATATTAACCAAACGAAAAGTATTTTCTAGAAGTTTTGCGGCTTCTGCCACCTCAGGTGTTGAAACCGAAACTGCGGCATCACAAATTGATCCGTAGAAGGCAAGCGCACGTTGCTGTGACTCTTCATCGATTGCACCCACAAGGCGTGGAGTATTTTTCTGATTCCAAATTGGGTCGCCTGGATTAACACGCTCTGGTGCACTCGCAAAGTAAACCTTTAAAGAATCTCTAGGTTTGAGTGAATTAACCACAGGGATAATAATGTCTCTCAATGTACCTGGGTATGAGGTCGATTCGCTGACAACTAAGGTTTCATTTGACACAAATGGAGCAATTCCTATTGCTGCACTGCGTAAAAGAGTTAGATCTGGTTGGCGTTTTTCATCCAATGGAGTAGGTACGCAGATTGTTATTACTGAAGCTTGCGAAACGGCAGAAAAATCAGTGGTGGCTTTGTAGACACCCTTTAATATCGCCGCCTGTAACTGAGCATCTGAGATGTCTTCAACTGGACTTGAGCCCCTATTGATTTGGGAAACCTTTGCCTCAAAGTTATCTACCCCGATGACAGTCCAACCGGCATCAATTGCAGCCATCGCAAGGGGCAGGCCAACATATCCTTGCCCGATAATGGCCAGTGTCTTGGGCTGTTGCACGCTCACGGGAGGAATCCTAACCTCTAAGCATGGCTTTGTGTTCAAATGGCATTTAGGGGTATTTGTGGTCTTTTGAGTCAGAATCTACGAGAAGATTGCCTAGTGAGTCAGAATAGTAAGACCCCCATACGGGTCATGCGCGTTATTGCTCGTATGAATGTGGGCGGGCCAGCCGTACAAGTTTCTGGTTTGATGCGGGAGTTTGATTCGTTCGAGTTTGATCACCGTTTATTTACAGGTTTTTGTGCCGCCGATGAGGCGGACTATCTAGATACGGTTGCAACCGATGTAAAAGCTACTCGTATAGAGGGTTTTGGGCGGAGAGTTAGTGTTGGTGGGGATATTAAAGCTTTTATCTCACTTATTGCAGCAATTAGAAGTTTTAAGCCACACGTCATTCACACGCATACCGCGAAAGCTGGATTCTTGGGTCGTATCGCCTCGTTAATTTCTTTGCAGCCCTCTATCCGTGTGCACACATTTCATGGACATTTACTCAATGGGTACTTTGGGGTATTTAAGCGAAGATTGGTGATTATTGCCGAGAAAATATTAGCAATATTTACACACGAACTTTTAGCAGTGGGAGAAAAAGTACGGCAGGATTTATTAGCAGTAGGAATTGGAATCCCTAGGAAATTTGGAGTAATGCCTCCAGGCCTAGAAATCTGCCATCTACCCAACAAAAAGGAGTCACAAGAGTCCCTTGGTCTCTCAACAACCACATTGCACTGTGCATTTATTGGACGAGTAACACAAATTAAGCGGCCTGATAGATTTCTTGAGGTTGTGACTGAGATAAAGAGGCGTGGGGTGGGACTTGAATTCTTCATCGCCGGAGATGGCGAATTACTCGATCTTTGCCGAGATAGAATTGCGAAGGAGAATTTGCCAATTAAGGTATTGGGCTGGCAAAGCGATATTGAAAAAGTTTTAGCAGCAGCCGACCTGGTTGTATTAACTAGTGATAATGAAGGGACTCCTTTAAGTCTGATTCAGGCTGGAATGGCTAGTTTGCCAGTTGTGACGACCAGGGTTGGATCGGTGCCTGAAGTAGTGCTAGATGGCATTACGGGAATCATTACAGGTTTGGACATCCAAGAAATTGCTGATGCTCTCGAGAAGTTAGCCAATAACAATGACTTAAGGAGCCAGATAGGCGATGCTGCAAAGGAGTTCACGTTAACCAACTTCGGTGTTAAGCGTTTAGTGCATGACCATGAAACGTTATACAAGAAACTACTTACTAATCGATCCAGGTCCTAGCCCAGAGCTCTAGCATCAACATTGGCCAGATGATGTTGTCTCTATCCTCACCGGTCATATGATTATCTATCACTTTTTTAACTTCTCCAGGGTCGAACCAACCACGTTGTGTAGCTGTTGCATCAGTAAGTGTGTCAATGACCATCTCTTTCATTCCAGTACGTATCCACTCGGCGCGGGGAATGCCGAAGCCCATCTTTGGGCGATCAATTAAGTTAGCTGGAACAAGAGAACGTGCGACGTCTTTTAAGATGTGCTTGGTTTCAAAGCCCTTGATTTTGTATTTGCGTGGTAAAGATAAGCCCCATTCAACGACATTGACATCTAACATCGGTGATCTAAGTTCAAGGCTATTTGCCATCGTTGCCATGTCAACTTTTACAAGTAAATCCCCCGGCAAATAGGCAGCTAAATCTGACCTAATCATTCGATCAAAAGGTGAAATGTGACCCGAAGTAAATTGACTAACAAATGTATTCTCACCTGCGGCTGATACAAAACCTGGATTAAGCAATGCTGACAAGTCATTAGGTTGAGCCAAGGATAGAATTGAACTATATCTGGCTGCTAAAGATGTCTTCGCTGAAAGTTGAGAACCAACGCGGTTAATCTTTCTAGTCTTGCCAATTGTTTGCTTACCCGCAAGCTCTAGCCCGGCACGGGCTAAACTTAAAAATGGATTTAGCTTCTGCAACAAAGGTGTCGCTAGGTACCTGTCGTACCCTCCAAAGACTTCATCTCCGCCATCTCCGCCGAGGGCTACAATCAAATTTTCCCGAGCAAATTTAGCAAGTAAATACGTTGGCACTATTGAAGAATCGGCAAATGGCTGATCAAGCACATGAGCAATCTTTTCGGTAACTACGGCTGGATCGGGATTAAGTATCTCTTCGTGATGGTTTGTCCCCAAAAAGTTAGCTACTTGCCTGGCATGGTGGGCCTCATTGAATTGCGCACTATGAAATCCGATTGAATAAGTCTGTACTTTTTCGTCCATCAACTTTGCCATGTAGGCCGTCACTATTGTCGAGTCATAGCCGCCGCTCAAAAAAGAACCTAGTGGGCGTTCAGAAATAAGGCGTCGTGAAACAGATTCTTCAATTACTTCTTTAGTGGTCTGGAGGGCTTCCTCATAAGAAATATTTGTTTTAGTTTCAAAGTCCGGTACCCAATACCTTGAGGTAAGAGTTTTACCATCGCGCCAAGTTAGCAGCGAGCCTGGTGGAACTTGGCCTATTTCATTAAAAGCGGAGTACGGGGAGTTGATGTATCCATACTGCATGACTTCGGAAACCATGCCGGTGCGCAAAGTGCGATCCGGACGCGCTAACATTAGTGCGCGAACTTCCGATGCAAAGAATAAAGTTCCGTTGTTTAACTGGGAAATCCATAACGGTTTTTTGCCCATACGATCACGAATTAGATGTAGCGAGTTGTCGCGAACGTCGTGAATCGCAATTGCAAACATACCATTGAGCTTATTTATGAAATCGAGGCCATACTGCAAATACAAATTAATAATTACTTCAGATTCACTCGATGTTCTACAGTGAACTCCATTTTGTTCTAACTCATACCGCAGTTCACGATAGTTATAGATTTCACCGTTAAAGACCATGTTTATCTGCTCGCTGGCATCGGATGCGGGTTGTTTACCTGAAGCGATTTCAACGATTGCTAATCGGCCCATTCCTAAACCAATTCCTTTATTTACATAGGTGCCACTGTCATCTGGTCCGCGGTGTTGTAAAGATTTGAGTTGAGCATCCAGAAGTTGTTTGCTTGGGGCGCTTGGGCCTATGCCTCCGGTGATTCCGCACATGTGAGCAGTATTTAATCTACGGTCGCAGGACCGTTAGCAACACTCTGGCCAAATTCTTTAAGCCACTGGACAGTTTCTGACAAAGCTACTTCGAATTGCTTGGGGACAATGCTAGGGAACAGAGTCTTTAGCAATCCTGGGTCATTTTGCGATTCTTTAACATCGCCAGGACGTTCAGATTTGTAATTAACTTGCAGGTTAGGAAAGTGACTTTTTAGCATTTCGATTGTATCGCTTAGAGAAATTCGATTTCCATAGGCCAAGTTCATTGCTCCTTCAGTTAATACCTTCTCTTTCATTGCCAATATCGCAATATCCAAAACCGTATCCACATATGTGAAGTCACGGGATGCGCTGCCATCGCCATAAACGTCTACTGGTTCCCCTTGCATTGCAAGCCAAATCCATTTTGGTAAAACAGCTGCGTACTCGTGGTCAGGGCGTTGGCGCGGACCAAAGACATTAAAGAAACGCAAAAGTGTCGTTGGTACACCATAAGCTTTGGCGTATGCCTGCACATACCCCTCCGCAGCTAACTTGCTTGCCGCATAAGGCGTCATAGGGCCAAGCCACATCGACTCATCCTTTGGCAGTTTCATATTCCGACCGTAGACCGATGAAGAGGAAGAAAAAATCACGTGAGCACCATTAGCCCGAGCTACTTCTAAGACATTGAGTGTCCCAGTTGCATTCACTTCGTGCGTCGCAACGGGATTTTTTATTGAGCGCGGCACTGAACCTCGAGCGGCTAAATGAAAAATGGTTTCGCATCCGATTAGTGCCTTACCCAGCGCCTTTGAATCAGTAATCGATACCCGGTGCAACGCAGATTTTCCTTGATCCACATTAGAAAGTAGACCGGTAGACAAGTCATCGACCACGACCACGTCGTAACCTTCAGATATCAAGCGGTGGGTTAAGTTGGAGCCGATAAAGCCAGCCCCGCCAGTCACAGCTATTCTCTTCATGTGAGCAAGTGTAAGGGTGCATCCGTTAATTCATGAACAAATACGTGCTCTGAAATGGCATTATGAAGAAACTCGAACACTCATATCTTACTTTCGCAAGAATTTAGTCTGGAGGTTCCCATCAAGGTGTACTTTTCCATATGAACTGGAACCGCCCCAGATATTATCTTTCCACCATTCACCATTCTGAATCCACCAAACACGTGGATCTCTAAACGTATCTGCAGTTTTCCAAAATTCCTCTTCGCTCATTTCTACATAATCTAACCAATAATAAAGATCGTCTGAAACTACGTGGTCATACTTTTTGACCATCTCTATACCCTGCTCTCTAGTCAAATATCCAGTACGAATATCTTTTGAAGCATGATCTGAGCCACGGCCATAACCAAACTTGATGAATTTAAGCAAATCGTGTGCACCGTTCTCATAACGATCATCTAGGTTAGACATCTTTCGATAAGTTCTTTGAAATTCTCTGTCCGAACCTTTCCATCCATATTTTTCTTTTATAATCTCGGTTTGGGTATTTGGATCCCAATTAAAATAATTACCAATGCATAACCCCCGTACTCCAGCATTAAGAATCTCCTCATCGTCTGGGTATTTCGCCCACATGAAATCCTTTTCAATCAAGCCTTCTTGTCCCAACAAGTCGTACCACTCATAGCCGCGAAGGGCGTGCTCATGGCGTGTTCTAGCGCTGAACTCGACAAAGTCATCTGGCGAAAACATTCCAGAAATATCCCAGAAAGTTTCTCCCCATATAACCATAGGAATTTTCATCATTGTAGCAATTTGAATGGGGTATGTATAAATCCCACAATGAGCATGCCAGTTCATGTCACCCATTACTTTGAATCCAACGCGATTTAATTTCTTCAATGCTGAGACGCTCGGTCCAAATACAAGATGGTCTGCATCGAAAGCATGCCGCATCAAATCTCTATTAAAATCACCTTCTGGCAAGTAATTATTGCCATGGTAAGTCACCAATAACGGCTTTAAGCCATATTTTTCTGTCATGAGGTGTGCCTGGTAAAAACTGTCTTTACCCCCACTGACAGGAATGAGACAGTCATAATTCGAACCATTTTCACTGGCTAAGGATTTAACAAGTTCCCCAAACATTTTTTCCCTGCGAGCCCACTCTTCTTTCGTAATCAAACTAACACTCTCGGCGCTTCTACAAGCAGAGCAAACACCATCTGTAATTTCGAGTTGGGCAGCTGTCATTGGGTAGACGCATTTCTCACAATAAATCATTGAATTAGTTTAGCCTCTTCCTCATTTGAATACTTGGTGGTCTTACTGGCAAGCCCTTGGAGGCTAAATGTCTACGTGCCAGATAAACGCTTTGATCTTGGAAATGGAAGATATTTGCTGCTGCAACCGCATCTACATTTGTTTCGGTTAATACTTCAGCCAAATGTTCCCAGTTTCCTGCGCCTCCACATGCAATCACTGGAATATTCAGTCTATCTGCCACCTTAGCCAGAAATGAAATATCATAACCAGATTTCATCCCATCTCTTGAAACGGAATTTAGCAGAATCTCGCCAGCGCCAAGTTCCTCTGCTTTAAGCAGCCATTCTAAAGCACTCCTTGGATTTCCATCTGACTCGTTTCCATCACCAAAATGAAGGTACCTCTCGTCTCCAAATTCTTCATAATCAATAGATACAACTATGCATTGACGACCAAACTCTCTTGACGCCGAAGCAATCAGCGACGGGTCTGCTATTGCTGATCGATTTATTGAGACTTTGTCTGCGCCAGCTCGTAACCTTACCTCTATGTCATGTAAAGTTTTAATGCCCCCTCCTATGGTTATTGGCATTCGAGCAACTTTAGAAACCTCAGCCAAAAGTTCGCCCAGGTCCTGATATTCAGGAGCCGCAGTGTCGCTACGGTTCGTTGTGTATGTCTCAGTTTTAGAAATATCCAAATAAATCAATTCGTCTGAATCCCATTCACTGAGGCGCTGAACCGCTTTTTGGGCATTGCCTAGCTTCTTATATTCGCTGAAATTCTTACTTTGAACTAGCCAACCTTCTTTGTGGAGCAAGACTGGAATAACCCTCTTTTTCTTCATGCAATCAACTCAACAAAGTTCCGAAGCAACTTATCGCCATTATTTTGACTTTTTTCAGGATGAAACTGGACGCCGATTAAGTTATCTTTTGCAAAAACCGCAGGAAATTTTACGCCGTAATCGCAGCTCGCGATGAGGTTTGAATCGTCAATTTTAGTTACAAAATAACTATGAACAAAGTAGAAATCCGTACCATCATCAATGTTATTCAGAATTGGATGGCTCCTCTGAATCTCGATGCTGTCCCACCCAACATGAGGTTTCGGAACCGTCGTCGGGAGTTCGATGACTTCTGAACCTGGAATCAAGTTCAAGCCAGGATGAATTTCAAATTCAAATCCACTCTCAGCGAAGACTTGCATTCCAACACAGATTCCTAGCAAAGGTTTACCTAGAGAAATCTGTGCACTTATCACGTCGAGAGGAAGTTTGCTCATTATCTTCTCCATTGACGCCTTAAATGCCCCGACGCCGGGTAGAACTAGATGCGATGCTCTAACGATATCGGGAACCTCATTTGAGATAAAACTTTCTAATCCAAGCCTGTCAAATGAATTCTTTACCGATGCGACATTCCCGGAGCCATAATCCAAAATACAGATTTTAGAATTCAATTTAAAAGTCCTTTTGTATTTCAAAGAGGCGTTCTGCCCGATGCCAATCATCCATTGTGTCTATATCAACAGAGAGTTCGTTCGGGATTTCAATAATAGTCGAGGCGCTAGAGAAAATTGGCAAGCCAGATTCCCATGAAGATTTTCTGCCCCAATAGAACTGGCCCGCGTCATGATAGGAAGGTACAAAATCCTGAGTTCTGGTTAACTCTTGCTCTGGAAAATGCATGTCGACTCCACTCGCTGCGTTTAATGAAAAGAAGCGTTCTGGCGGGGTTTCCGCCCTAGATGCCGATAGCACATAATCCCAATCGCCCATTTTCAGAATTTGAAGTCCTTGGGAGATGAAAATTGGCTTCAATAAGGGTGTGGCAGGGTAGATGCAACAGACGTTTTCCAAGTCATTCACTTTGGATTTGAGTTTATGGACTGCATCTTTCATAACGCTGATAGTGGACGTGTGATCATCCGACAATTTCTTCGGCCTTAACCATGGGATTGTCGCTCCAAAACTTTCAGCTACTTCTGCAATTTCTTCATCATCTGTTGAGATAAATACTTCGCTAAAAACTCCACTTTCTTTAGCCGCTTTTATCGCATACGCGATTACTGGCAGACCATGAAATAGTCTTATATTCTTTCTTGGAATTCTCTTACTTCCACCACGTGCCGGTATGACTGCAATATTCATGATTTAATCAATCATCTTAAGTAACTCAAGACTCATTGGAGTACCAATTTTACTATCTTTTTGAAAGCTTTTTCCCAACATTGCATCTAGCAACTTGGGTGAGCATCCACCCCAAGGACGAATCGCTCGTACATTCTCATTAGTAACTATTTCTCCTGCTTTGACATCTTTCACAACATATAGGCTACGACGAAGTCTTCGCGACTCCTTTTCTGAATCTTGCATGCTCCAAACAGGATTACCAAGAGCTTGAAAAGCAGATGTTCCTTCTTTAACTAACATTGCAAACTCTTCTGGTTCCATCGAAAATGCTCCGTCTGCTCCACCATCAGAACGTCGTAAAGTTATGTGCTTTTCGATTGCAGTTGCACCCAGAGCTATGGCGGCAATACTCACACCAATCCCTAAAGTATGGTCTGACAATCCAACTTTTACTCCAAAATGATTTCTTAAAGTTCCTATCCGATTTAGATGAGCGTCTACCGGATCAGAGGGATATGAGCTAGTACAAACCAAAAGGGTTAGGTCTTTATTGCCAGTCTCTTGAACTACTCCAACAAGCTCTTCGATTTCCTTCCACTCGGTCGCACCTGTTGAGATAATGAGAGGTTTCCCAGTTTCAGCAACAGCTCTAATAAGTCGATGATCTCCAGTTTCTAGTGAGGCTATCTTGTACATGGGTGCATTGAGGGATTCTAGAAATTCTACTGCGGAAAGATCAAACGGAGAACTAAAGGGCATCACATCAAGGGAGCGACAAAGTTCGAATAACTCGGAGTGCCACTCCCAGGGTGTGTGCGCCTCTTGATACAAACTATGAAGCCTTCGGCCTCCCCATAATTCATGATCATCACTAACTCTGAAATCATCCACATCTAACGTCATTGTGTCTGCGGTATAGGTTTGAAACTTAATGGCGGTGGCTCCTGCTTTAGCTGCTGCAGCAACTATTTCCTTGGCTCGTTCAAAAGAACCTAGATGATTAGCCGAGACTTCAGCTATGAATAAAATGCCTTTGCCTTTTTCTGTCATTTCAAAAGTATACTTTAGAACACCATGGAGATAACTCAGCGAACTGCCACCCTGAGTGATGCTGTCGCATTACTTACTTGGCGCAATAATCCAAATTCACGTGAGTATTCGCTAAATTCTGAACTAATCCTCATGAATGAACACTTGGAGTGGCTTACGACTCGGCTTGAAAGAATCCAGATTGAACCGTTTTTTCTTTACGTGGCGGATCATAAGGCGATAGGGATGAGTCGATTGGACGTTATGTCCGGATCAGTTGATAAGTTCGAAATTAGTATTTTGGTTGATCCTAATCAACATGGCAAGGGAGTTGGAACGAGAATTTTGGACATGACATGTGGGACTTTTTTTAGTTTGTATCCCGATAAGACTATTGTTGCAAGAGTGCATCGGCATAATCTTGTTTCCCAAAAACTCTTTACTAGCGCTGGATTTCAATTAGTACCATCTGTTGGCGACTTCCTACATTTCGAAAAAAGTCTTTAAATTAGTGCTTTTATGTTTCTTACAACGAAATCAATTTCATCTGTAGTCAATTCTGAATACATTGGCAATGAAATTTCTTGAGAATAAAAGAGATCGCTGATTGGATACATTCCCTTTCTAAGTCCAAATTTGGAAAAAACTGGATGCCAATAAGCAGGGATATAATTCACCTGAACACCGATTCCGGCTTTTCTCAAACCAGAGAAAATAGCTTGGCGTTTAATTGGGTCAAATCGAGCGGGAAATAGATGCCAATTAACATTCATATCAAATCGTTCAGTTGGAAGTTCGATTCCTTTTATACCGTTTAACTCACACACGTAGCTTTCAAATATCGCCTGCTTTTTGATCTTAAAATCTTCAAGTCTCCTGAGTTGATTGACACCTAGTGCGCATAAAATATCTGGTAACCGATAATTCAACCCAAACTCGTGAACTTCTTGATGCCAAGGGCCTTGATCTGTAATTTTAAATTCGTTTGGATTTCGAACTAGTCCTTGCCTAGAAAATCTCTTTGCCCTCTCAAGCAATTCTGGGTGAATTGAGGCTACAGCTCCTCCTTCACCGGTTGTTAAGTTTTTTGTTGGGAAGAAAGAGAAGGTCGTTATGTCAGCGATTGAACCAACTGGGCGACCTTTGTAAAATGACCCTATGCTGTGGGCAGCATCTTCTATCAGATATATCCCGTGGCGGTCGGCAATGGTTCTGAGGTCATCAAGCTCAGCAGGGTGCCCTGCATAATCAACAGCGACTATCGCCCTCGTGCGAGAGGTGATTGCGGCTTCAGCCGCCTGTGGGTCAATGTTGGCGGTATCCGGTTGTATATCTGCGAAAACGATTTTTGCCCCAAACAACGCTGCCGTGGCTTGTGTTGCGACGAATGTAATAGGCGGGGTAATTACTTCATCTCCCGGCTTGAGACCAATTGCAGCATAAGCGCAATGGAGCGCGGCCGTACCTGAAGTTACGGAGATGCAAGGTGCACCCACAACTTTCTCTAAGGCCGATTCAAACTCTTCAACCAGGGGACCAGTCGTCAGCCACTCACTTTTTAGTGCCAAAACAACTGCAGCGATATCATCATCATTGATTGAGTGGCGTCCGTAAGGAATCATTAGAAATTAAAGGTTCTTGATGAAGTTTTTAATATCTGATTCTGACATCCACAAATCATTTGTGTCAGATCTATACGCGTGGCCTTCCGGCATTCTTGTACCCTTAGGGGTCTCATAACCCCATTCTGCAACAACAGGGGTCACGACATAACGGTTTTCGAGAATAAATGTTCGGCGGCTGTCATCGGCCGAAATCATTTCTTCGTGAAGCTTTTCTCCTGGACGCATGCCAATTTCTTCTAGCTTTGCATCTGGAGCAACAGCGTGTGCAAGATCAATAATTTTCATACTTGGAATCCTTGGAACATAGAGCTCACCACCTGTCATCATTTCTAACGAATCGATAACGAATTTAACTGCCGATTCAATACTTATCCAAAATCTAGTCATTCTTAAGTCTGTTATCGGCAAAGGTTTCCCTTGCGCTGCTATTTTCTGGAAGAAAGGAATCACTGAACCACGACTTCCCATCACATTTCCATATCTTACAACTGAAAATATTGTTTCGTAGGCAAAACTGTAATTATTTGCCGCGACAAAAAGTTTATCCGCCGTTAACTTGGTGGCGCCATAAAGATTAATGGGTGAGGAAGCCTTGTCAGTTGAAAGGGCTACTACACGTTTTACGCCTGCATCAATAGAGGCATCAATAACATTTTGACTTCCTAAAATATTGGTTTTAATGAATTCCATGGGGTTGTATTCGCCCGTATCAACTTGCTTAAGGGCTGCAGCATGTATGACATAGTCAACTCCATGAAAAGCGCGCTTGAGGCGGTCCAGGTCGCGAACGTCGCCCAAAAACCAACGGAGACGTGGGTCATCTTGGAATTGGATTCGTAAGTGGTGCTGCTTAAGCTCATCACGAGACAAAATTGCAATTCGGCGCACTTTCGTTTCCGTCAAAAGGTAAGCAACAAGAGCTTTGCCCAATGATCCCGTTCCGCCCGTTATAAGTACCGAAGCGCCGTCTAACTGCGACATCTGAGCCTCCCCCGTGTCTGAGCGGTGTCACCGCAACTCAATGGATGGAGCATACCCTTAACCCCTATGAGATATGTTCTGCGAGCCGATGCTTCGCAATCAATTGGCTCGGGGCATGTAATGCGGTCAACGGCTATTGCTGAAGAACTAATTACACGGGGTAAAGAGGTTGTTTTCGTCGGTGAGTTTTCTGATGTTCCTTGGCTAGCCCTGAGGATTAATACTCTTGGTTTTTCAGCAATTTTCAATGATGCAGCAAGTTTTAATGCGAATTCTAAGACCGACGTTTTGATTCTTGATTCTTATACTCTGTCTATTGACGATGAGTTCATACAGCAAAGAAACTGGAAAGCGGTCGTTACAATTATCGATGAGTTTACACCTGGGTACTTAGCTGATCTAATGATTCACCCGGGGCTATCGGTTGACTGGAAGCCAGTCTCAGGTACCAAAGTTTTAGCAGGACCAAATTACATTCCATTTAGGAAATCAATCAAAAAGAATAATGCATCTGATCACAATATTGGAGTTCTTGAAATCTTGGTCACTGGGGGTGGGACTGATACTTTCAATTTTGTTGAGGCTATTTGCGCCGCGCTAAAGAAAATCACTTATGACTACCGTGCACGCATTTTTACAAATAATTTTGAATTAGCTGAACTAGATTCTAGATTCGCAGTCGTTCCTATAGGATCCGAGCTAGACGTGTTCGCTAAGAGTGCAATGCTGATTTTTACAACAGCAAGCACAACCAGTTTAGAATTCGTGGCGCGTGAAGTTGCAGTTGGAATTGGATGCGCGGTCAATAATCAAGAAGCCTACTACGAAACACTTTCATCTGCAGGAGTTGCATATCCTATCGGCCGATTTATCCAAAGTAATTGGGAGATTAACGAAAAAAACGTTGTTCAATTGGTGCAATCGAGTGAACTTCGAGAATCATTGCGGAAGAATTGTGCAAATTTAATTGATCTTGAAGGTGCTAGCAGAATCGCTGACGAGATATTAAACCTATGATTATCTTTGTGATTACCCGCCAGAGGTTGACATAGAGTGAAGATGGGCCCCATGTTCTGAATCAGAATTCTTAATCTTTTATTGACTACTACTCACATTCTCTATTGTAAAGTCGTCAAGTGTGTTTAATACTGTGTAAGATTCTATGTAAAGGTTTGCTTTCTTGTTCAGGATGAACTTCTAGTCTCAAATGGTGATGCTTTGGATTGATTCCTATAACTTTTTCGACACAACTGCCATTATCGATAGACCAACTGGCAGATTTGTATGTTTCAAAATCCATGCTTCTTGAGCGAAAATTACTGTGAAAAGCCAGTTAACCATAGTTGGTGGGGTCGAAAGGTGAGTGCTTAGCTTCTTCTTCATCAGCCTCATCCCAAGCCTTTGAATCAGTGCGAGTGGGAAAAGGATGGAATTGAAATAGGAGATTCGCTCTATTTTATATCCAGCTTCTTCTAAAGTCTTCTTTAAACCATTCTTCGTATACCGTCTGACATGATGAACAAAATCATCATGTGGAGACCAAAGAAACTCAAATGCAGGCACTGTGAGAAGAATTCTGCCGTTCTGAGTGAGGTAGTTCTGGGTAGATTTAAGGATTGTGAGCTGATCATCAATGTGCTCTAGGACATCGAGAATATAGATTGAATCAAACTTATTGGAGCTAAATTCTTCTGGGATGTCTTCCACGCGTGTACATTGAAAATTAAACTGCGGGAACTTCACTGAACAATAATCAATTGCAGGCTTGTGCATGTCTATTCCAAGATAGTTCCCAGATTGACTTAGCAAGCCTACGTTTCCTCCTACGCCGCATCCAATCTCTAGAACTTTACTTGTTGAACTCTCATTCATTTGCAGCTTCATAAAGCCTTGAATCACATCGCGTCTAGCAACGAACCACCAGTGCTTCTCTTGAAGCTCAATCATCTCTTTATATGCTTCACCGTCCATTGCCTTTATACACCTTTCGTATTACATAGTTTGGACGGGCTTTAGATTCAAGAAGGACTCGACCGAGGTATTCACCGATAATTCCAAGGAATAGAAGTTGCATCCCTCCTAGAAATAAGACAGTTATGAGTAAAGATGCATAACCTGGCACTGGCGTCCTGTTGTTAATTGCCTCAGCAAAAATAAAGATTGCATATATTCCAGAACCTAAAGCTGTAATTAGCCCAAAAATAGTTGCCATGCGAAGTGGTTTGATTGAAAAGGCCGTAATTCCTTGAACGCCTAATTCGAAAAGGCGAAAAAGGTTAAACGAGCTCTTGCCTCCAGCTCTTGCAGGTCTGATGTAATCAACAATTTCTACTTTAAAACCCAGCCAGGCAAGCATGCCTCTTACAAAGCGTTGGCGCTCTGGCATGGTGCTAAAGGCTTCAATAACTGCGCGAGTCATCAAGCGGAATTCACCTACATTTGGGTGTAGATCGACACCAGATAATTTCCTGAAGACAGAAATGTAAAGAGTAGAGACAGTGCGGCGAAAAATAGTATCTTCATCTCTGGTCTTTCGGCGTGCAAGAACCACGTCTGCACCAGTCTGCTCCCAGCGCTCAATCAAAGTTGGGATCAGCTCGATAGGGTCTTGCAAATCAGCATCTATTGGAATGACTAGTTCTGAGGTGCTTGCCTCAAGCCCGGCTGTTAAAGAAGCTTCTTTCCCAAAATTCTTGGATAGTTCAAGGCAAATACCCGCTTTTGTTGTTGAGATGAATTCTTTTGCAATCTTTAGTGTTGAATCCGAGCTTCCATTATCAATAACTATTATGTTAAAAGCATATTGTGGATGAGATTTGGCTAACTGAGTATATGAAGCAAAAAATAAGGGCAAGCTATCTTCTTCATTAAAGCAAGGAACCACAACATCTACTGTTGTTGATTTCTTTGTTCTTGCCATAGGTGGAAATGTACAGGAGTTCAGTGAGAACTCAACGTATTACCTGAGCTTTTAAAGCAGGACTCGTGTGAAACTACAGTTTTTGTCTAGTGGAGCGGGTTTCATCAGATGACTCTTAATCCAAGCGCACAACACCATTTGGAGTCATTAAGTGCACGGCAACAATGCCTGATTCACCTTCGGTATCTGCTGGAGTTAGCCAGATGATTTCAACCTCATTACCAAGGGCGATAGATAATTCACTACCTAGCCACTCTTGAATGCGCTTTTCATCCCCTGCGATTTCCACTTTAACAATCTTTGCAATTGCTTTGCCATCAGTTGATGGGTGATCAAGTGATTTCCATTCGATAAAGAAAGGAAGTTGCTTATCTTCTAGAGTTCCAAGAACACCGATTTGCTTCCAAGAAAGATCATGACCATCTGGCTTTGTGCGATGGCCATCTACGGCTTGTCGACCTAAACGTGCTTCAACCTTTGAAACATCATCAACAGAGACAACCCAGGTGAGCCAACCGCCACCTTCTGCAGCACGCTTTGATACAGCTTTACCAAACGGTGAAGCATCGGATGCCGGATGATCGAGTGGACATACAACTTCGATGTAGTGACCGTTTTGCAGCGGTAATGTGAAGTTACGTGTACCAAAGCGTGGGTGAACGCCTCCGTCAACAAAGGTTGAGCCGAGGCGCGAACCTAGGCGTTGAACTGTGTCGGCTAATTGATCATGGGAAGTTACATATGAGACATGGTCTAAGCGCATGGGTAAATCTAACCCTATGAAAAGGGGTGCTCATTACCACCTAGCGACATATCTGGCCTGGGGTGTATATGTAAGGGCTATTGAACTATCTAATCCTCCTGAACTTGACCACTACACTCGGCTTTGCGTTCGGGGCTATCCTATAAAAGCCCCACCATGCCTGATAAGAATTGAGACAGACTTGAGATACCGGTACCGATTGGCGGCAAGCGCAATTTGGGCGATACCTTCTGCCTTACTCATTCGGTTGATTCGCCCCTTAATGATTATCCGAATCTGTGGAATCCAATCCGACCGTATTGGTCACTTTGTCTCAGATATCTCAGAACAAATAGGAAGAGAAGAAATTAAGTCCCCTAGAACATTTAATTTCTATTTCCTTAAAGGCCCAATTTCAAATACTCAATGGGAATTAATGGCCAGGCGAAGCTCGTTAAAAGTTCTCGGCAATTGGCTTAGATATCTTGATGATTGGAGCCGGATTATTCCCGGCGGTGGGTTGCACACAATCAACTCATCGCTTACTGGCTCAAGGGACATAGAGGGTTTGCTTCAACGGTTTGATTGCTCAATTCCGTTTCTCCCATCTGAAGATGCAAGTTGTGAAGATTGGCTCAAATCAAAAGGCTGGAGAAAGGGTGAGCCATTTGTCGTGATACTTGTACGTGATTCTGCATACCTAAACCAAAATCACTCAAACTATGACTGGAGTTACCATTCTTATAGGGATAGTGACATCAAAACTTACATTCCGGCAATTGAATGGCTAGCATCGCAAGGTGTTTGGGTGTTGAGGATGGGAAAGTCTATGGCTAATCGAATTCAAACTAAATCTCACCGAATAATTGATTATGCCTTTGAATCCAAGAAATCGGATTTGTTGGACATTTGGCTTTTTGCTAATTCGTCAGCGATAATTTCGACAGCCTCTGGACTTGATTACTTGGGTGGAATATATAGAAAGCCAATTCTATTTGTAAATGCTCTTCCGCTATTGGATATAGCGAGTTTTTTCGACATGACTTGGGTCTCGAAAAAATTGGTATGGAAAAACTCCAGGGAAGTTCTCACTCTGTCAGACACAATCCAAAATACTTACTACAGTTCCCGTGACTACGAATCTAATGGTATCGAGGTGGAAGATTTATCGACCGAAGTCATAGCTCAGTCAGTGATGGAATTTTGGCAAAAAATCAATAAGATTCAAAAAGATTCTGCAGAGGACATAGAAGCCCAAAGGCAATTCTGGGCGATTTTCTCTGAAAACCCTAAGTTTATTGGGATGCACAAGACGGTCCACAAAAATGCAAGGGTTGGTACTTTTTGGTTATCAACTATGGGTCAAAAATACCTGAGGTGATTGTATACGCAAAACATGTTCCCATTACAAAACTGATCATTGATTCTTACGACTGCCACCTAACCTAAATTCAATAATAAATTGATTGATACCCAACTGCTAAAACCATAAATCATTTTTGAATTTTAAAGCCCTCTAGATAAAGAACATCGATTCCTGAACTAAAAAAGGTTCGAAGTGCATCGGAGGGAGAGTCAACAATTGGTTCTCCCCGCAAATTGAAGGAAGTGTTGATAACTGAGCCATGCCCTGTTGAAGATTCAAGTTCATTTAAGAGTAAACTAAAAGGATGCGAATCATCGGTTACTACCTGGACTCTAGATGTTCCGTCAGTATGCACTGCCTCTGGAAATTTTGACTGTTCGCTTGGTTCTACTGGGACCGTAATTGTCATCTTGCTCAAATCAGCTTTTTGGGCATATTTCCCAGAGTATGACTTATCAAGAACGGCTGGTGCAAATGGCCGATATTCTTCTCGAAACTTAATTTTTCTATTTAAATGATCTTTCATTCCAGGTTCCCTTGGGTTAGCTAAAATACTTCGTGCTCCGAGTGCTCTGGGGCCAAATTCTGATCTACCTTGAAACCAAGCGATAATCCGTCCTGCAGCAATGTCCTCTGCGGCTGACTTTATAAAGTTATTGGGACTAGAGTATGGAATACCACAATTTTTTAGTTCAGACTCAATTACCGCATTTGAAAAACTCTTTCCAAGAAACATAGATTTCTGTGGCTCGTTTGCATAACCTAAAAGATGGGATCCCCAAAAAGCAGCACCTAAACTGACACCTCTGTCGCTGGCTGCTGGCATAACATAGATTCCCGCAATGTTTAGCTCCAATAAGTCCATGTTTGCTAAAGCATTTAATGCACAACCACCTGAAAGACATACATATCTTAATCCAGTACGTTCTACCCAATACTTGATTATTGCGACGTAAGTAGATCTAAAAGTTTCTTGGACACTCGAAGCTAGGTCAAAGTGTTCTTGAAGAATCTGATTTCTGGGCACTCGCGGCTCAGCGTTACAGTATTTCAATATTCCTGACTTCTTAAATGCAGGCTCCGCTAAACTCGTCCTTTTTATCTCTGACTCTACTTCACTTAAATTCGAGACAATATCTCCAGAACCCAAATCAAAACTTAAAATACTGCTTAAATCAAAACGTGGTTTTCCTAGCGCACTCATACCCATCACTTTGTATTCACCCTCTACCGATTCAAATCCCAAATATTGTGTGAAAACAGTATAGAAATTGCCAAGTGATTTTGATTTATCAGCGCTATAAAGGGTTTCATACTGATTTAACATCCCATCAGAATCCTTAGCACAAATACTTACATGGGTAGAGATACCATCTCCCACGCCTTCAATGCTAATTGAAAGTGCTTCCGTAAAACCTGAAGAGAAAAAGGAACCTAGCACATGCGCTTTTGGTTGTTCAATTATTTCTATCTCAGGACTAAAGCCAAACTCATACTCAAGCCATGCTTTGACTTTTTCTTTCATCCCTACGTAAGTAATGCCATCTGACACAACTAGTGAAATGTCTTTGATAGTAAGGTCGTTCATGCGTAATAGTTCCCTAACAGCATTTGATGGGGGGTGCGCTACTGAAGTCTTTTTTCTATTGATTCTCTCTTCCTCAATAGCTCCAATAACGACTCCATCCAAAACAAGCGTGGCTGAAGAATCATGCGAGGTCCCAGAGAAAGAACTGTGCAAGCCTAAAATAAATGTCATCGTGCCACCTCAAGTTAGATGTTAAGTTGTCGGTATAATTCCTTGTTTTTACCTATTCACAAATCTAGAGAATAAAATTCTACAGCACTCCTAGAAGAATGGAAGCATTTGCCATGCAAAACGGCTCTTAATAAGCAGTCGCCAAAAGATGTTAGGCACTCCTTTCTATTAAAGTTTATTCAAAATATTTAAAGTGTTTCTACGTTAGGCGTTTACACATTTCGTAGGTTTACTAGCTTACTCTATGAACTTGTAAGACCCGTGCCTAAATAACTTATTAATCTAAAATTATGGCAAATCTAAATTATTGAAATCACAGATATACCGTGGATGTAGATAAAAATGGACCAGTCCCAATTTCTATCATCACAAAACTATCCGACAGGACCTCAAGAGAATGCCATGAGTTTACATCCGTAGAATTCGCTACTGGATTAGATCCATCTAGCACTTGACTATTCAGAATTCGGCCTGTCAGATCAAAAGTTGAATGCCGTGCTAAGCCGTGAACTGGAATGACAACCTCTGGTCGATGCGGATGCTTGTGGACTTTATCGGAATATGGGCTACTGAATGCAAGGTACGTAACTTGTAGTAATTCATCGGGTGTTGGATGAAGACATAGGCGTGCTTTGCGATTTGAATTCACTTTAGCCTTTTCAATCAAAAGCTCTAGTAGATTTTCATCAATCGGCTGCCCCCAGGCGGAAGCATGGAAAACTCCTGGCATCGTCTCATTTTCAGAAAGATTAATTTTTCTCATCGCAGAACCTGATTCTACCTGGTATCACTTAAATCTATAATCATGCGCCCGATTGTTCCATTTTTCAATTGACCTATAGCTTCATTTATGCCAATCAAAGGGAAACTATGTGTTGGGTAGTCATCAAAATTTAATCGCTTGTCAGAAACCAACTGCATAAGCAAAGGGATGTCTCTTTCTGGTTTTGATTGGCCTCCCTCAGAGCCTTTAAGAACTTTACCAAAATGCAATGGCAATGTATAAATACTTGCATTATTCCCTGCTCTTGGAACACCAACCAGTATTACTCGAGCATCTGACAAAGAAATCTCATAGCAAATTTCAATAGCATCAGTATGGCCGGTTGTATCAATCGCAACTGAAGGTAAACGGTTCCCAAAAATAGCTTGTAATGCAGTTAAGGTTTCATGCTTATTTTGAAATATCAAAGTTTTTGTTGCTCCGATTTCTTGAGCCTTTGATAGTTTCACAGAATGAATGTCGACCACAGTAATATCAATTATACCCATTAATTTTGCTAATTTAATGAGAAGAAGTCCCACTCCACCTGCGCCAAAAATAAGCAAGGAATCCCGAATCCCTATTTTCGCATCATTCTCTAAGACTCCTAGCGATGTGGTAAGCGCGCAACCAAGCAATGGAATCAAATTTTTATCATGAGTTGAACTTGGGATTTTTGTCACCCGATTCTCGGATACAACTGCATGCTTATTAAGGGTCGTCACCCAACCGGCATTAAGTTGTTTACCTCGCCACTTATAAATGGGTGGTTTTGATTGAATACCAGTGCCTGGTCGCCAATGCATCACGACTTGATCTCCAGGTGCCACGGTTGTTACACCCGGCCCCACCTCAATTACATGTGCAAAACCTTCATGCCCTAACAGGTGTGGTAAAAATTTGTCAGGCCCTTTTACAGCTTCTATTTCATTTATCTGAGCTCCGCACAATCCACTAGTCAATACCTCTACAAGAACCTGACCGGCAAATAACTCCTCGGGGAGTTGAATTTCATCGACAATTAAAGGTTTACTAGATTCAACAAGAATTGCAGCCTGTGTAGACTTAATGGATAACATGGGGTTAATTCTTACTCAAAGAAAATGAACTCGTAGTCGCCTTTGAATCCAAAACGGTCATATACCCATTTCCATTCATCAACATCCATCAATGACTCTGCTGTTAATGCCCAACATTCTAAGTTAAACATTTCTAATTCATTTCGGAAGCTTTCGAGCATTATGTAACCTTGCTTGCCGACACGTTCAATTTCTGCCACGGCAATCTCTAACTCAAAAATATGCAAATTGTGGAGAGTACCTAGTGATATTACGAGATCAAAAGAATTGTCTCCGAATGGGTATGGGTCCTGTGCTCGATGTATAAATAGGTTTGCTTTTAGATCTGGGTGTGCATGGTCTAAACCATATTGAGAAATGTCAAACCCATGAATTTCTAGACCAGGCTCTATTAACTGCATCTCATATAGGAGAAACCCCTTGCCGCACCCAACGTCTAGTACTTTACTACCCGCTTTTAACCCATAAAGATCGATGAGTTTTTGGGCAACTGTTGCCCAACGACCAGGCATATATTTATATCCACCATATCCATACTTACGGTCACCGTCCCAATAGTCGGCGCCGTATTGCTTAGCTATCATCATTGCTTCTACTTTTGAATCATTCATCCGACCCAAGTAATCCCTCTTGGTAGCCATGTGAAGACTTGTAACTAAATTTAACTCTTTTCTCATGTGCTCATCCTATGTTATTTGCCGTTATTAACTAATAAAGCCTCAACGTGTGCGGCAATCTTTGGTGCCGTCAGGCCATTTAAATCTAAGTGATCGATTTGAGAGCCATAATTATGGGAAAATGCACTCGGTAACGACAGTTGATAGAGGTTCTTGGTAGATATTCGCGTTGAAGCGAATTCGTGAAGAATCTGCGTAAAGAGACCCCCTCTAGGGACATGCTCCTCCACACAAACCATTAATCGGGCCGACTCAATATGGGAAGCAATTTGCTCAATCGATAAATCATTTAAATAGGGAAAATGTAATACAGTGGTTGATATTCCCTGACTAAGAAGGTGCGCGCGCGCCTCAAGGCAATGCTGGAGCATGACCCCTGTAGTAAAAATCACTACATCTGATGAATTCTCACCAAAAACCTTTGGTGAGAATTCAAAAGTTGGAAAATCTTGAGTGACTATGGTTTCTCCCCCCTTGCCAAAGCGAACATAATGGGGGTCTCCATCGTCAACCAATGCGGTTAGGAGATTTTCCATCTCAAATGCATCAGCTGGGGCAAAAACTTTCATATTAGGGACGCTTAGCATTAAGGAAAAATCCTCTACCGCTGTGTGTGTTGGCCCTAATGGTGCGTATACCATCCCGCCGCCGCTTGATAATAGGCGTACTGGCAAGCAGTGAAGACCAACGTCTATTGAAACTTGTTCAAATGATCGTCTTGTTAAGAATGTACCAATTGTATTTATGTAAGGTATAAAACCTTCTTGTGCAAGTCCTGCAGCAAAACCAACAATATGTTGCTCAGAAATTCCTTCCATAAAAAACTGCCCTGGAATATCTTCCCGCATAGCCTGAAGCGTTCCGGCACCTAAGTCAGAGCCAATGAATAAAACTCTGGGGTCTTGTTTGGCTAGTTTATAGACTGTTGTAAGGGCTTTCTGTCTCATTAGACAGCCACTTCTGCCCGTAGAGAGGAAATTTCATCTTTAGCAATTTTAGCTTTATGGTGCCATGCAGTTGAATTCTCGGCCGAAACAAAACCTTTTCCTTTAACTGTATGGGCAATTACAACTCTAGGTTTCCCATGAGGATTTATAGAGTTTCCTAGAACTTCTGTTAATTGTTCAACATCGTGGCCATTGACTTCGGTAACTTCAAAACCGAATGCTTCCCATTTAGCAGCTAGTGGTGCTAGTGAAACAATCGAATCAATGTCGCCTGATGCTTGCATGCGATTGAAATCCACAATAACCGTCAATGCACCAAGTTGGTGCTGCGAGGCATGCATAGCTCCTTCCCACACCGATCCTTCATTTAGTTCACCGTCACCGAGTAACACGAATGTGCGCCATTTCTCATTACGTAATCGAGAAGCCATTGCCATGCCAATTCCGACAGAAAGGCCGTGTCCAAGTGCTCCAGTAGAGAATTCAATGCCGGGCAACGTAGCCCTTTCGGGGTGCCCTCCCAAATTGGATTCAAAACCACAAAACCCTCGTAACTCAGAGGTTGGAAAATAACCGTGATCTGCTAAAACGGTAAACAAACCTAAACACCCGTGGCCCTTGCTCAGTACAAACCTATCTCTACTCACAAGCAAGGGGTTTGAAGGGTCATGATTTAACACGGAGTCATAGAGCGCTCTGACTATCTCAAGCAAAGACAAAGCTGGCCCAAGATGACCTCGCCCTCCGCCCTCGAGGGCATCAAGAACCATCGAGCGAAGCACTCTTGATCTCTTATCAAGCGCTATCTTGTTAGCGAGTTCCACATAATTAGTTGTCATGACTAGCCAATACTACCTTTGAAAGAACGAAATGTTACGAACCTGTCCTGACCCTCAGCAAGCCTTAATGAGTCGAAGTAATCCAAGTAAAGGGAACCATTGGATTTCTTAATCTGTTCTTCTGTGATTTCGCCTGTTGCCTCAAGTTTTGCCTCTCTAAATGTCCGCCCATAGGCAATCAGCGCCCATTTAAGTGTCAATAGAGGCATAACTTTGTTTAGTTCAATTGAATCCCAATTTGAAATATTGGAAATTGATTCCATAAACCGAAACATCTCTGCCTCTTTAAAATCATTTCTGGGGTGCAACAAGAAATCTCCTACTAGTTTATGAATACTATCTAATCCAAAGAATTCAAAATCAATAAAGTTATAAACACCTTCCGAAGAGATTATATTATGTGTTCCTAAATCTGAGACGCTTAATGTGTGCTGAGTGAATTCAGAATTTTGAGATTTACTGCTTATACAACTACGTAATCGTTCATTCAATTGGTCGCACAAGACACGTATTCTAGTTGTCGGGTAAGACACGTGAAACTGCTGAATACGAGTCAAGATTTGATTACTAATTTCAGGTACGGAAAATACTGCATCGATTGCATTATCGAAAATTCCACCGTTTTTGTGGATATCTGCAAGGGCACCATTCATTTTGATTATTGCATTCATTGCTTCATGATTAGCTAACGGCGCATTCCCTTCAATCCATCTATACACAATCAAACCTAAATCAGTTCTAACTTCTAGAATCTCTGGAATATCTCGCATTCCATGCCCCCGAAGAAAATTTATAGCTTTCTCTTCACGGGAGAGCATTCTTTCTATTCGTTGCTTATCGCCTTTATACTCTTTAATAGCTAATGCAGTACCATCAGGTAGATGCCCTTTAAAAACTGAACTGTTACCGCCAGGAATTTCTGCAGAGACAGTCGCTGTACCTATTTTTAGTCGGTGCGGATATATTTCATTCTTCATTTTCTATCAATCCTTTAATGGCATTAAGGGATGGAACACCTTGAACCCAAGTTAACTCAGATCCTGTTCCCGAGAGAAGAAAACTACTCACATCTTGGGGGAACCCAGGCTCCTGAAACACTTCTACAAGATCATCAACAAAATAATTGAATTTAAGTTTCTGAATTCTTTCAACTTTTAACGCTCGAGTAGCTTCATAGTAAATCTGTTCATTTCCGAGAAAGTAATCGGCAAGATCGCTGTTATTAATCCATTTAGTCGCTATTTCGCGAAGGGGTTTTTGGCCACAAAAATCAGGGGTATGGGTTGTTTTATGACTAACTATCATTAGCTCGAAATTACTATTTCTTAAGAACTCACAAAGTTCAACCGCCCCATGCCCTGATCTGGCGTATGAAAGCCCATCTGTATATAGCCATCCCTGCGCTAACTGCCACAGACGACCTGTCGTGTCAGATCTACGCAGCAAAGATCGAAGGCTATCTAGAGTTTTGCATTCATGTAATCCCTCATTTAAACAATACTTTTGAACTGCAACAGAATAATCAATAAGTGTATTATCTAAGTCAAAGCCAAATCTCTTTGGTACGGCTCTCAAGCTAAAGACAACTCTTTCATTCGCTTAATATTAAAATACATCGAATTTTCAAGAGAGTTATTGTAATTATCCTTGACAAATGCCTTCTGTAGATCTGCAATTGCCTGATCCACTGAATAAATTGGCTTAAACCCAAGTTCATCTAGAATCTTTGAAGAATCAACACGATATGAGCGCAAGTCGTCTGTATCACTATGGTGAATTTCTAAATTAAGATCGATCTGTTTTTGGACTTTCAGCGCAATTTGATCGAGTGATAAATTCTCTCCACCGACATTAAAGATTGCACCGTCGATTTTCTTGTCTTGAGCCAATACATGCAGATAGGCCCGAGCCATGTCTTGAATATGTAGGTTGGGTCTAAATTGGGATCCGCCAAAAACTGTAATCTTCTTAAGGTTGACGGCGTGATTCGTCAGAATATTGACAGAAAGGTCGAAGCGTTGACGGGATGAAACACCACAAACTGTCGCAGGCCTTAGTACAGTGCATCTGAAATCAGAAGTATGTGCTGCAAGAATTATCTCCTCGCAGTTTGCTTTAAATCTTGAATAGTCCGTGAGGGGTTCCAGGCTTAACTCTTCAGTAACCTTTTCTTCAACTTTTACGCCGTACACCGATGAAGAAGATGCATAAATAAAACGATGCACCCCGCTCTGTTTAGCTATTTTGACCAGGGGAGCAAAGCTATCAAGGTTGATTGATTTTCCAAGCGCGGGATCTAAATCAAAACTAGGATCATTCGAGATACAGGCCAGGTGGATTACATCCGTCGCTCCCTTTAAAGCAGATGTGACTGCTTCTAGGTCGCGAATGTCACCGGCAATTAACTCAAGGTTTGGGTTTAAAGCTTCTCCAGTAAATACCGCTTTCCCGTACCAAAATGTGTCAAACACCCGGACCGTGTAGCCTTCAGCTAGCAACATAGGCGTTAAAACTGCACCCACATACCCGCCCCCACCAAAAACTACTACGGTTCGTTTTGTCATTGACTAACCCCTATCCGAGAATTGATTTTGCATGTTTTCGCAAATCTGCTTGTGAGAGTGACTTCTCATGTCCTAATTGAGAGACCTCGTGTGCTGCCACTAAATTTGATAGGAAGCCAATTACCTTGAGTGGAGCTCCAACCTTTGCTAGTAATGACGCCATTGCAAACACTGCGTCCCCCGCCCCAACTTTATCGACCAATTTCCCTGCTAGCGCTGGAACTTTTTCATAGCCACCTTCATTATCAAAAACCATTAATCCGTCACCACCTAACGTCACAATTGCACATTTTACCTTCATCGAAGCAATTAAGACTGGCACAATTTGTTGGTAATCAGGATTTCTGTTTCGCAACTCTAGCTGCAGTTCCGCACCATTCATTGTAATGAAATCAGCTCGAGGATATTTAGAAATGGTGTTGTACCCTCGATTACCTGCATTTGCCTGTGTGTTTACCGAGAGATTGCAGTTGGATTCCTCCAGAAAAGAAATAGTTTTAGAGCTAAAAAAGCCATGACCGTAATCTGCTGCTAAGACTAAATCAAATGCAGAAACCTGCTTAGAAATCGAGGATAGAATCGCATCACTTGTTTCTGTTGGCAAATCGATTTCAGAAAAATCATAGTATTCAAACACTCTAGTATTTGAGCCTGATTCCACATATCTATGCTTCAAAATTGTCGGCCTGTCTGTCGTTTTAACAAACTCTGTGGCCACATTCGAATTCATCTTCCACATTAAGGAATCCAAAGTTGTATCTTCTGGTGCAGAAAATGAGATCACCTTCACTTGCTTAACCCAACTGCTGCAATTATTGGCAATAGTTAGTACCCCGCCTGGAAACAGGTTCGTTTTGTGTTGGTGGAAAGCCAAAATGGGATCCTTGCTCGATTTAGCAAGCGGTGAGCAATATGTGTATTGATCTATAATGGTCTCACCCAGCAAAAGAACATTTAATTCTTGGATCTTATCTAGCGCTTCAACTACTTGATCATAGCCATGGTCAAGTTTGAATTTCTTGATCCATTCCTGAGCATCAGGAGCAATATTAGAAAAGAATTTATTAATCAAAAGTGAGCTACTGGATGTCATCTCATCGGTAAAATAGATTTGACCTCCATGTTTTTCAAGAACTTCTCTCTCTTTAACAATCATTCCCGTTACATCGTCAACTGCATTCAGATAATCTGAACCTTTAACATAATAATTAGGTTTAATCTCATTAAGTAGTTCAATAGCAGTTGGGTTTTCGCAAATCACAACATAATCTACATCCTGAAGTGCAGCCAAGGTTTCAGCTCGTATTTCTTGATTGAATATCGGTCTCCCCGGGCCTTTGTTGACAAACACATCGGCAGTTATGCTCACAATCAAAACCTCTGCCAGTTTTCGCGCTACCTTAAAATGTTGAATATGCCCAGGGTGAAGTAGGTCAAAAACACCATGGCAGAGCGCAAGAGTTGATCCGTCTGCTTGTAATTTTGATGTAAGGGTAGCGATATCGGCCCATTTATAAATCTTTAAACCCTGTTGATTAGAATTTCTAGTCATTGAGGGTCACTTCTGATTCTTTTCCCAAGTACTTGAACCAAGATTTTGTGGCATTTTCAATTCCAGAGCTGTCCCATAAAGGGGCATCTTGCCAATCATTAATGTGTTCAAGCATGATTTCAACGCCTTTTTCTAAATTGACTGTTGGAGACCAATCCAACTTTCTCCTTATTCTCGTGATATCCGCAAATGTGCAGTCAGGCTCTCCAGGTCGCTTAGGAATATGTACAACTGGCCCTCCGAGAAGTCTCACAAGCTCATTTACCTCATAGGTATTACCCGACCCAACGTTCATGATTTCGCCTGCAAGTTCCGATTCGGCTGCAGTTAAGAATGCTTGACACACATCGCTCACGAAAGTGAAATCTCTGGTCTGAGTACCATCCCCGACTATCGTAAAGGGAGCACCAGCTAATTTCTGGGCAAGGAAAACACCAAAAACAGCTCCGTATGTACCTGAGGTTCTAGCGCGTGGCCCATACACGTTGAATAACCTTAAGCACACTACTGGCAGGTCATAAACAGAGTTCCAGTGCATCATGATTTGCTCACCTAGATACTTCGTTAAAGCGTATGGGTATTTGGGATCGCACCCAGCATCTTCTGATGTAGGGAAACTCTTTGGAATTCCATAGCACGATGATGAAGCAGCGTAAACTACACGTTTAACGTTATTTTCTGCTGATAACTTTGCAACGTTAAAAGATCCCACAACATTTGACTGGAAATAAGCTTCAGGGTTTTCTATTGAAGGAACAATGTCAGCTAAAGCTGCGAGATGAAACACCCAATCAATACCACTGAATACATTTGAAAGTGCTTCGAAATCTGACACATCTAGTTGTATAAATCTAAAGTTTGGTGACTCGGCAAAGCTTGCAAAGTTATTGGTTTTTCCAACTGACAAGTTATCAACAACGGTGACTTGATGCCCATGGGATAGGAGTAACTCAGTTAAATGACTCCCTATGAAGCCTGCTCCTCCTGTAACTAGGCACTTAATGGCGTCATCCTCCCCTCTTCAGTTAAAGCCGAGACTCAGTAGTATACCTGTGTGCTTAAGTTTGATTCAGAACCCTCCACTCGAGTGCTCCTCTGGGACATTGATGGAACGCTGATACGTATCAAACGGCCTAATTCATCCTCCCCACATAAAAATGTCCTACTTAAACGGGGTCATGCATTTGATCCATCTGTGGTTGGGCTTTCAGGTCGAACCGACTTCGAGGTTTTCCAGGAGCTGACTAAAGGTGAATTAGATAGAAATGTACTTTCAATGGCGTTCAAAGAACTAGATGAAGAATCGCGCAGATTGGATGAAATTTCAACATTCGATTTATACCCAGGAGTCCAAACAGCGCTCAAGACACTTGCTTCTATGGGATGGGTTCATGGGATTTTAACCGGAAATACACCTGACAGATTGGCTGCTAAATTAAAAGAGGTTGGAATTGAGGACTATTTTTCAAAGAATTTGCTATTCGGTTGTGAATTTGGTGATTCGCGCGAATTAATCGCTAGTAGAGCACGTGAATTTCTTAGTTTGCAGAACTTTTCGACGGTTGTTGTTGTGGGGGATACTCCAAGTGACATCAATGCCGCACGGTTATCTAATTTCCCAGTAATTTGTGTGGCTACAGGCAATTTTTCTGTTTCTGAACTCTTGAGCCACAAACCAGATCTACTGCTGCGAGATTTATCTACTGACGCTGATAGTCTTGAGAATTTCTTAAGGTCACTCACTTTGTAATCTTACGTGGTAAAAAACCTAATTAGATTTTGCTTAAGAGAAATTCTTCAACGACATATCTTCCGAATGGAAGAGCACTTGTCCAACCTGGCGAAACAGCGTTTAGGATATGCACAATGCCGGGGCTCTCAGAAATCACAAAATCTTGGACAAATTCTCTTTTGTTTAGATCAACTAACTGTGAACGTATACCAGCTTTTCCTCTGCTCCATACTTTTGGTTCGGGTGTATTCGGAACTAGATCTGATGCAGCATTAACCATGCTCCGTAAACTTGCCTGAGACAGCTGATTGCCTAATGTTTTAACCGCAGTTATTGGATCACCAAGCACGTAACTATTTAGAGCACGTAATGTAGATCCCATCTCTTGTGCGCTAAAACCATCCATTGCAGAATACTGCTCACTTCCGAGTACTGGTATGGCTGTGGGCCCAATCTTTACCTGATTGTCGAGAGTTGGTGTGAAATGTATACCTAGAAACGGGCTTAAGGGATGTGGTGCTGCATAAACCATCGTCCTTAGTGGGATGTTGTTTTTGGAAGTTGAGATGTACCCACCTAGAACTGGTAGTAGCTCGAATTCTCTGCCAATTCCACATTTGTTGGCGATAGCAAGTGCCCCCGCTCCAGCAGAATTAACGCAGGCTTTAAAGCCAACCGTATTTCCTGAAGCAAACACTGCTATATTTTCCTGAAAATGCATGAGTTTTTCATTAAACAGAATCTTTCCTCCACGGGCCAAGAAGACTTTTTCTAACGCACGTCCTACCTCCTTTGGATCAGCAATTGCAGTTGCGGGGGACCAAAGAAACTTTTCATAAGTCTTAGCCATGGGTTCATACTTTGTTAAGTTGCCTTCTTCAAGTAAATCAATGTCGACGCCATTTGCTTGCGCACGCTCCACTAAGGCTTCTAAACGCTTCACATCATCTTCATCCTTGGCAACAACGACTTTACCAATTTCTAGCAATGGTAGATTCTGGTCACGACAGAATTTCTTCAACT
Source organism: Actinobacteria bacterium IMCC19121 (assembly GCA_002284895.1). GTDB lineage: Bacteria > Actinomycetota > Actinomycetes > Nanopelagicales > Nanopelagicaceae > Planktophila. The sequence continues at coordinate 362,073 of CP015605.1, read as the reverse complement.
CCGAATTTCCGAGCCGACAGAACTTAGATTTAAGTGACTCCGATGAATAGTAAAAGCCTGCATGGATCACGCCAGAATTTCGACCGCTAGCGTGGAGAATGACTTTTTCTTCTTTTTCTGCAATAACAATTTTTAATTTCTCTTGGCTTTTCTGTAACGCAATTGCGATACTGAGCCCAATAACTCCTCCACCAATGATGAGCACATCGTAATTTAATAATTTTTTCATCTAGTAGGCGACATCTTCATACACGCTCGGACCTAATTATCATTAAATCCTCAAATCGCTAGGCGAAGTTTCGAAATTGAGAGCTTAAAAAATGGCAGAGGATTGAGTGTGCGTCTTCAGCCACTCCATAATCACCATTTGATGTAGGAACATGAAGTGAAGTATCGGCCAATACTTTTGCTTGGCCACCATCAAATCCAGTTAGTGCCAAGGTGGTTACCTTATTGTTTTGCGCCCACTCCAGCGCTGAGATAATATTTTTCGAATTTCCCGATGCTGAAAGAACAATCAATAAATCGCCCGAGCTGGCAGAATTGTGTAACTGTCGAGAGAAAACCTGGTCATATCCAAAATCATTACCAATTGCTGTGATTAGACTTGTATTGTCACAAAGACTCATTGCCTTTACCGATTTGCCTACCGAATTTGTGCAACGGTTTAAATCTGTCGCAAAGTGGCTGGCGGTCGCGGCACTTCCCCCATTGCCAATAATCCAAATCCTACAATTCGATTCAATTGATTCTCGGAGGAGATCTACTACTCCCTTTAACGATTCTGAATTCACCCTCTCAAAGGAGGCGAATATTCGAGCCACGTAGTCAGTCAAGTTTGGTTGAGACATAGGCTTATCTTAACCTACTTTTAGGGTAGGTGGTTAGAATTGAAATCAATTTCTGGGTTACTCGACATTAAGATCTGGTGGACCTCAATAGTCACAAGAATGTTAGACAAAAAATCATCTCTTTTTACAATTGTCGCAACGGTACTTGCCAAACTAGTGACCTAAAGCATTAGACTAAAGAAATATAAATTACTCCTGTACTCTAGATTTGTGAGGTGATTTAATGTCATTTATTGTAACAGGTGGTCATTCTCCCATTGCCGTGGCAATCTCAAAAAACTTATCGAAAAGGTCCTCTGTCTTTCATTTAACTAGAAAATGTGATGAAACTTTGCGAAACACCTTTGCTAATAATGCAAACATAATTTTAGAAGAATGGGATCTAGAACGTACAGATGACTGCCTAGAAAAGCTCAAGAGACTACTCATTTTGGAAAATATAGAAGGTATAATTTTTGCACACCGGTACAGAAGCGAGAGTGTCAAACCAATTACTCAGTATGTAGTAGAAGTTGAAACTCCTTTTCAATTACTCAGGCATTACTGTGAGAACTACACTGGTCAAAATGGATCTGCCGTGATTCTTACATCACCTGCAAGTGAATCGGTCGTTCCAGATCAGAGTTTTAACTATCATGCTTCTAAGGCTGCGCTAAGCCAATTGGTAAAATACGCAGCAATTCATTTCAAAGATAAGGGGGTACGAACTAACGGTATTAGTCCTGGCGCGTTTATAGAGAAGGAAAGATCACGGAAATTCTATGAAACTAATGTACAAAGACTAGAAGAGATCAAGGCATTTATTCCACTTCGAAGATTGGGAACGGCGGATGAAATAGCTAATTTGGTTAGTTATTTGTGCAGCGAGAATTCTTCGTATATAAATGGCGTTATTATTAAGATTGATGGTGGATATTCAAATATGGAGCCTTCCTACGCTCTGTAGTAGGAGATTTCAATTAAATCTCTAGAAGCACAGGGGTTGGAAGTGGAATGAGAACACGTCCAGCAAAGCGATTTTCTCTCAACCTACTTAGTAGTTTTTCCGTATGTTGCCAAGCTAGAATTATTGTCAAACACTTTTCTCCTGACGGCAAAGCTCCCAGAGGGAAAACTTCAGTCCCACTCCCAGGTGCAAATCGTCCAATTTTATTCCTATCATCGTCGTATAGTCCGGACAATTTTTGTGCAATACCAAACTGATTAGAAAAATAAGTTGTACTAATCGATGCTCCGACACCATTTAGAGTGTTAAAATCCTCTGATTCTAAGATCTGTGCGACTTGGGATATAGAGTTTTCAACCCTAAATCTCAGGGCTGAATAAAAGTCCTCACTCCTGGTCCCGAGCCAACTTTCCCGTTGTAGCATTTGTGAAACGCTGGGTTGCACCTCTCTCATAGAAGTATTCTTTGAAATCAGAATCTGAACTGATCCCCCTTTATGTTCAACCCTAGAGACATCAAGAACTCTTAAGTTAAGAGAGTTACACAGGAATTCAATTGATTCGATTGTGAAATAACTGAGGTGGTCATGCCCAATATAGTCAAACATGTTAACTAGAAACTGATCTGGATGATATCCAGTAATAATTGAGAGTATGGAATTGTCATCCATTATTTCATAAACCAGTTTAAGAAAAGCATGAACATCTGGAACATTAGCTAGGGTGTAGTTTATAGAAATCAACTTTGGCAACTTGTGATTTGTGAGAATTTCTGTAACTGAATTCGAATCAAAGTATGAATGTAGGGTGTTTACGCCTCGTTCCTTAGCAATTCTAGAACTCATTTCTGCAGGTTCAATGCCGAGGACTTGAAAGCCTTTATTCTTGAAATTAATCAGAAAAGTTCCATCATTACTTCCTATATCTAAAATCAGATCATCTTTTTCCAAGGAAAAATCTGATATAAGGCGACTAACAGTTTGAGTATAGAATTTTCCTAACCCATTAGTCGTAGTAGAATTGTAAAGATACTGATCGTATTGCTCCTCTAAATCCGTTTCTTGTACAATTTGTACAAGTGAGCAATTGCAACAAAGTGTCAAAGTCATCTCGTGGTAAGGTAAGGCTGTGGCTTTAGATTTATCTTGTTGAAATAAATCGCCATAAGGTGACTTCTCTAAGTCCCAAACTACTCGCAGATTGCTGCTTGAACATGCACGGCAGGCTGAAATATTTGACATGCTACTCCTATGGATTCTTGAATTGATGGAAGTCTATACTAGTAAATCCCGAATTTTGGGCTCCAGGCAATTACTTAATTCAAGCCAAAACAAACTTCTGGGCAATATCTCTTTTTCATGTTCTTTGCTGGGCCGCCCAACCAATTTAACTTCAATAGTTTTATACCTGGACATGTGAATCTGGATTATTCCACTTTTGTGTAGTTTAAGTTTCAATGGGCCTTACAAGAATAATTAGGAGCTACATTTTTACCTGAAAGCAAGTAGGCATCAACGGCATCATCAATACATGCCGATACCCTGCCATAGCCGGTGTGGCCTTCTGCATCTAAAGTAATTAGGTGGCTGCCCACAATGTACTTGCTCAGTGCTTTTGCCCATGCATATGGAGTAGCTGGATCTTGGGTGGTGCCAATAACTAGAACTGGCGTGGCGGTGTTTTTGATTTGTGCATCTTTGGTGTTATCTGCGGGCGTGCGATTAAGTGTTTGATTAAGCAAGTTGCAGGTAATGCCGCCATAGGCAACATAAGGGCCAAAGACGGGGGCAGCCTTCTTATACGAAGCAGCTTTTGCTCTGATTTCATTATTAGATTGACGTTGGCGCCAATCTAAACATTCAATAACGATGTTGGCATCGTTTTCATTGTTTTGATACGTGCCATCTTCATTGCGACTGTTATAAGTGTCAGCTAACTCGGCGTACTTTGTTCCATCACCCGTGAGAGCTTGGGCAATTGCGGTACGAAGTGAAGGCCACCCTGTTTCATCGTCATAAAGGGCAGATGCTGTGCCAGTAACAACAAGACCTTCAGTAATCTTACGTGTACCCACGGTTAGTGGTGTTTGTGAAACTTTGTTAAAGAGATCTGTAAAGAATTGAGGTGTGGCATTTTTAGGTAGCGGGCAGTCCTTGTATTGAGGGCAATCAACCATAAAGTTATCAAGTGCTTTATCAAAAGCTACTGCTTGCACTCGGGTTTGTTCTTCTATTGTGATGTTTGGATCAATTGCACCATCTAATACAAAACGACCAACGAATTGTGGAAAAGCTTGGGCATAAAGCGTGCCAAGGTAGGAACCATAAGAAAAACCTAAATAGTTCAACTTATCATCACCTAAACCTTGGCGCAGTTGTTCCATGTCATAGGCAGCTTCTTGGGTTGAAAAGTGAGCAATATGTGGTGTTCTTGCTATGCACTTGTCTACAAAATCTTGTGCATCTATTAAAGCTTGAGCAAATTCAGCAGCATTATCTGGCCTTGGGTCACTAATGAGAGTGGCCTCTTGCTCTGCATCATTAAGGCAGGAAATAGAAGTACTTGCGCCTATGCCACGTGGGTCAAAGCCCACGATGTCATAGCGCTCAAGGACATCAGGATTAACGACGTATTGGGCATTAAGTGCGTAGTCCACACCACTCACACCTGGACCACCTGGGTTAATAACTAGAGAACCAATGCGATCGTGTTGGTTGGGATCTCTATATCTAACAACTGCAATATCAAATTGACCTAAAGACTCATTGGAGTAATCAATAGGTACTTTTAACGTGGCGCACTGGAATGTGTCATAACAACTACTCCACTCAAGTGTTGACACATCATTATCTGCTTCTGGGAAGCTCTCTTGCGTGGTTGAAGAACATGAAGTGAGTAAAAGTGAAGTGAGTAAAAGAAATAGGGTTTTCTTCATCTGGCCAACACACACATCAGCGCTTCAATAGTCAGCAATGGCGCTGCGTTGTGACCCAAATTAACCCTTGCTTCCATAATGGCATTGATCTTATTTATCGTTGCCTGTGCTTTGTTGTTCATAGCATAAGCATTAATCTCATTTTCAAGCTCTTTATTGATTAACGCATCGCTGCTTCCTGCCTGCACCATCATGACATCGCGGTAGAACGTGGCAATATCTAATAGCGCTGCATCCAAGCCATCTCGCACCATGCGTGTGCTGCGGGTCTTTTGTTCTTTTTCTAACTCCTTTATTGCTTTACTTCCCCCACTTGCCATGCCCCGGCCCGTTGCACCTTTGCCGTAGGCAACTGATAAATCATCAATCTCTTTTTCATTTCTCTCATCAGCCGCACTATTTGCTTGCTCGGTTGCTAAATCAACTAGGGCCTGCGCTGCAGCAAAAGCAGAAGAGATTCCTTTCAAAGAAAGTGGCAAAGCCATGATGGTGGTGCGGGTGTTTCGCACAGACTCGTTATTGGCTAAATATCGCGCACGGCCAATGTGTCCTTGGCTCACCCTTGCAGCAAAATCTGCCATCTGAGGGCTTATGCCATCGCGCTTTTGTAGCACTTGGGCAACTGCTTGATTCGATGGTGTTACAAGTTGGAGGTGGCGACAACGGCTACGGATTGTTGGCAACACATCATGCAATGTTGGAGCGCAAAGTAACCACACAGTTCTATTTCCTGGCTCTTCAATTGCCTTAAGTAACGCGTTGGCTGCAGATTCTGTAAGTCTGTCTGCATCTTCCATGACAACTACGCGCCAGCCGCCCATAGATGGCGCCCATGCGACTCGCGTTAGTAGTTCTCTTACTTCATCAATCTTGATTGACAGACCTTCAGTTCTAATAATCTCAACGTCTGGATGTGCTCCATTTGAAGCAGATCTGCATTGATTGCAATCACCGCACCCATCCTTTGGACACACAAGGGCTTGAGCAAAGGCAACAGCGGCAGATGATCGCCCAGATCCTGGTGGGCCTGTGAAGACCCACGCATGAGTCATCTCTTGTGATTCTGCGCCAGATCGTGTGGCAGCAACGGCCGACTTAATAATCTCAACAACATGTTCTTGTCCTACAAGATTTTCAAAGACGCTCACTTCTTAACTTTTGCTTTCTTTTTAGGCTTAGCTTTGTTCACAGCCTTTGTCGCACCAGCGCTAGTTTTCTTCGCTGTTGTTCTTACAGCTTTTCCTGCAGCCCTTATTGGGCGCAGAAGTAAATTGCCTTTGTCTTCTTGTGCATTGCGCTTGAGTGCACCGATCTCACTCACGCGAGTGATGATGGCGCTGTGAATCTCTTCAATTGATTTGTTGCCATCAACGATGAAATAGCGCTCAGGATCAAGCAGGGATAGCTGCAAGAACTCTTGGCGCACGCGCTCATGAAAGGCTAGTGGTTGTGATTCAAGGCGATCTTTACTCTTTAAGCGCCCTAAACCAATCTCTGCTGGCAGATCAATAATTATGGTTAACGTTGGAAACAATGACTCTGTTGCCCATCTAGAAATTCTTGCCACTTCGCCAGGCTCTAGCACTCTTCCTGCGCCTTGGTAAGCGATAGATGAATCAAAGTATCGATCACTAATTACTACTTCCCCAGCAGCCAGCGCTGGGCGAATGACAGAGAAAACATGATGCGCGCGATCTGCGGCATAGAGAAGTGCTTCAGCACGTGGACTAATTTCTCCTGTTGAGTGAGAGAGAAGAATTTTTCTAATCTCTATTCCTAGATCACTTCCACCAGGCTCACGTGAGAGAACAACGCTCTCGCCTTCTTGTTCTAGCCAGGCCTTTAATAGTTTTGCCTGAGTTGTTTTACCAATTCCTTCGCCGCCTTCAAAGACGATGAAGACACCTTTAGTTGGGGCTCCTGTAATACTGCCAAGCTCTCCTTTTATTGCATTTGAAATATCAGAGAAAAGTGAAACGTTAGGACGATCTTTCATCTGGTGATATGAAAGGGCGCCAATAAATGCTGCAAAGAGTCCGGCAATCAAGATTGTTACTGATGCACCGTTATAACTTAACTGTGTGTTTTGGAACTTAAAGGTGTGTTGACCAACTGCTGCAGCAATTAAAGGCGCAATTGCTAGAACCGCTACTAAAACCACACGGATAAGGCTTTGCACGAAAGCAAAGGTGCGCCCTCTAACATCATCTGCAACCTCCATGCCCAGCATGGTGAAGCCTGTTACCCAACAAATACCGCTAAAAGCACCTAGAGCAATAACTGTAAACACCGCTAGAACAAGGTTAGGAATTGCAGCAAGTCCTACTAGGAATAAGCCTGCAGTCGTTAAAGATGCACCAAATAGGCGTCTGCGAGAGAACTGTGCAAAGATTTTAGGGCCAAAGGCAATACCGGCAGCTAATCCTGTAAAGACTGCGCCAAAGAGAACACCGTATGCAGCCTCTCCACCACCAAGATCTCCCACAAAAGTTCTAGCAAGTCCGATTACAGCACCTGCTGCAACAAAAGCACCCACCATTCCCAAAACAAGACCACGAATGATCTTGGAACCAGAGACAGATTTCCAACCTTCTAGCAAAGACTTCAAGATGCCTGTATCAGCTGCATGCTTTGCAGCTGCTCCTTTAGGGATCTCTTTTAAGTTCCAGATCGTGAAAGCTGCAAAAGCAAAGCTGGCAGCATTGACATAGAGAGCAATATCAACTGCAGTTGCGTTGAAGTTAGGAATGAGTGCAACAAAAGCGCTGGTGAATAGAGAAAGGAAAGTAAAGAGAAGTGCTGCAATGGGGGCTGTGCCATAGGCGGCTAGGAGTGATACTTGATTGGCAGATTCTAGTTTTTCTCGTGGCACAAGATTTGGTACTGATGCCTCTTTAGCTGGTGACCAAAACAAAGTCACGCACTCAACCAGAATGGTTGCTGTGTATAGCCAGAAGTAGTTATGAAAAATTGGAATGGAAATATATAGACCTGTGCGCAAGATGTCACAGATAACCATGAGCTTGCGACGATCTAATTTGTCAGCAATAACACCAGCTAACGGTCCTAGAAATACTGCCGGTAATAATCTAGAGATAAATACTCCAGCAATTGCAAAGTTGGCTTTTGCGTAATCTCCACCAGATAACTGCTGAGCCATGGCAGTAGTTGCTAGAAGACCTAGCCAATCGCCTAGGGATGAGAAGACCATGGAGTTCCATAGTTTTCTAAAGGGGCGGATTGCTAGAACTCCACGAGTTTCATCCTGCGCAGGTGCTGCAGGGGTAGGGAGAGTTCTAGCCATTGGATGAGTCTATCGGGGAGCTGGGACGAGCCTAAAGAAGGCTTATTCAGCCTTCTTTTTCGCCTTACCGGTAGCAGCTTTCTTTGCTGCCTTCTTTGCTCCCGCTTTTTTCACAACGTTCTTTGTAAGAGTCGGTGCAGTATCACCCTTCTTAGGTTTAGCTGCAGCTTTCTTTCTACTCTTCTTAGGTGATGGTCCGTTCTCTGCTTCCCATGCACGGCGCCCAGCAAGAAGTTCAAGTCCACGCTCTAAAGTCATTCCTTCTGCAGTATCACCACGGCGAAGCGTTGCATTAGTTTCACCATCTGTTACATACATACCAAAGCGACCATCTTTGATAATCAAGGGTTTCTCTGTTGTTGGATCAATACCAAGCTCTTTTACTGGTGGCTTTGCCACACCGCGCCTGCGCTCCTTAGGCTTTGAGTAGATCTCAAGCGCTTCATCTAAGGTCATTGTGAACAACTGCTCTTCAGATGTGAGTGTGCGTGAATCAACACCGGCCTTTAGATAAGGACCGTAGCGCCCGTTTTGAACGGTGATGTCATCACCTGCAGCATTTGTTCCAAGAGTTCTAGGAAGAGAAAGAAGTCTTAGCGCATCTTCATAGGTGACGGTGTCGAGCGTCATTGTCGAAAGTAGGGAAGCGGTCTTAGCTTTTGGTGCATCTGCTTTCTTTTTCTTCTTCTTTCCCGATGCAGTTAACTCTGGTTCAACAACTGGCAGAACTTCAGTGATGTAAGGACCAAAGCGACCACTCTTTGCAATGATGGGAAGGTTGGTGGAAGGATCTATTCCTAGTTCGCGCTCACCAGATGGTGCTTCTAATAATTCAGTTGCCTTAGCAAGGGTTAACTCATCTGGAGCTAAGGACTCTGGGATGTTTGCTAGCTTGCGCTCTTCTCCAGGCAGGTTCTGTTGCAGGTAGGCACCGTAGCGACCAACACGGATTTCAATCTCAGGGGAAAGATTCATGGTGTTAGTTGCTCGGGCATCAATAACCCCTAAATCAGCTGATAATTCATTAAGTCCTGGCTGTCCATCAACGCCATAGAAGAAATCTCGCAGCCAATCACTGCGACTCGCTTCTCCTCCTGCAATCTTGTCTAGATCCTCTTCCATGCTGGCAGTGAATTCATAATCAACTAATTTGGTGAAGTGTGTTTCAAGTAGGCCTGTAACAGAGAATGCCAAAAACGTTGGAACTAAAGCGCGTCCGCGCTTATAGACATAACCGCGATCTTGGATTGTTTGAATAATTGATGCAAAAGTTGAAGGACGACCAATACCGAGCTCTTCTAGTTTTTTAACAAGAGTTGGTTCTGTGTATCGAGCGGGAGGTTTTGTTTCATGGCCTTCACAGGTGTATTCATCCACTTTCACGCTTTGACCAAGGGTCATTGCAGGTAGGCGCCTGTCTGTGCTCTCTTCATCTTTGTTCTCATCACTGACTATGTCATCGTATGCGGCCAAGAAGCCTGGGAAAGTAATAACAGATCCGTTAGCGCGAAAGATTGTGGCTTTGTGATCATTTGTCGTTGCATCAAAATCAACACGCATCTGCATCTTTTTAGCATCGGCCATTTGTGAGGCAACTGTGCGCTTCCAGATCAGGTCATAGAGAGCAAATTCATCTCGTGATAGCTCTGGTGCTAACTCTCCTGGAGTCTTAAAAGTTTCACCTGCTGGGCGGATTGCCTCATGTGCCTCTTGTGCATTCTTTGTTTTGCCAGTGTAAGCACGTGGTGAATCAGCAACATGATCTGCGCCATAGAGAGCTTTTGCTGCTTTGCGCGCAGCATCGATTGCTTGTTGTGAAAGATTAACGCTGTCGGTGCGCATGTAAGTGATGTAGCCGTTTTCATAGAGGCGTTGTGCAATACGCATAGTGATCTGTGCACCCCAGCCCAAACGACTTCCAGCATCTTGCTGCATCGTTGATGTCGTAAAAGGCGGCTTTGGACGCTCAGTACGTGGGCTTTCCTCCATTGATTTAACAGTTAGGGAAGAAGAGCTCAGTGATTCAACTAGGCCTCTGGCCCCTGCTTCATCTAATAACAAGATATTTGCAAGAGATTTTTCTTTGACCGCGCCATCTGCGCCAAAGTCAGAAGTTGCTGCCACCTTCTTGCCATCTACTTCTAACAAGCGCGCGTTAAAGCCGAGTGCAGTGACTGCAGCTAAGTCCCACCACGCACTTGAAATAAAAGCCATACGCTCGCGCTCTTTTTCAACAATCAATCTTGTTGCAACTGATTGCACGCGCCCAGCTGAAATGCGCGGCATCACTTTTTTCCAGAGCACTGGTGAGAGTCTGTAACCAAAGAGGCGGTCTAATACTCTACGTGTTTCTTGTGCATCGATGAGGTGATAATCAAGATCTCGTGTGTTTGAGACTGCTTCTAATATCGCCTCTTTTGTAATCTCATTAAAAACCATGCGCTTAATAGGAATCTTTGGTTGCAAAGTCTCTACTAAGTGCCAGGCAATTGCTTCGCCTTCTCTGTCTTCATCCGTTGCAAGGATTAACTCTTCAGCGTTTTTCATTAACTCTTTTAACTCAGCCACCTTGGCTTTTTTATCTGGGTTAATGACATAAAGAGGCGCAAAGTCATTTTCAATATCAACGCCCTCTTTAGCCCAAGCAATCTTTTTATATTCCTTCGGAATATCAGCAGCACGCTGAGGAAGATCGCGGATATGGCCGACGGAAGCCTCGACGACATAGTCATCGCCGAGGTATCCGCCAATTTTGCGCGCTTTAGCTGGTGATTCAACAATCACAAGCTTTATAAGCGCAGCCTTTGCTTTAGCCATGTAGTCCTTTGGGGAAAGTGCGTGTGACTAGTTAAGGATTGAGGTTGCTTGACGGCGGTTACGAATCAGCGCAGCAATGATGACAAGGGTTGCACCGATGCCAATTACTGTGGAGATTGTTGTGCTGCCGCCAAGGGCCAATGAAACAATTGCTGGAGTAATAAGTAATCCAACAAGGTTCATCACCTTAATCAATGGGTTAATTGCTGGGCCTGCTGTGTCCTTGAATGGATCTCCCACAGTGTCACCAACGATTGTTGCAGCGTGTGCATCAGAGTTCTTTCCACCGTGATGTCCATCTTCAACCATCTTCTTTGCATTATCCCAAGCACCGCCTGAGTTAGAAAGAAATACAGCCATAAGAGTTCCTGTGCCAATAGCACCGGCTAGGTATGCACCAAGAGGTCCAACACCCAAACCAAAACCAACTGCGATTGGTGCCATTACTGCAAGTAATCCTGGTGTGACAAGTTCACGTAGTGAATCGCGAGTACAGATATCAACCACACGACCATAGTCAGGCTTTTCTGTGCCCTTCATGATGCCTGGGTGCTCAATGAACTGCTTGCGCACTTCAACTACAACTGCGCCAGCTGCACGTGATACTGCATTGATTGCAAGACCAGAAAATAAGAACACAACGGCTGCGCCGATGATCAAACCAACCAGGTTACGTGGGTTAGCAACATCGAGGATGCCTTGGTATTGAGTTGCAAGCTCTGCTGCGTTCTTACCCGCATCAACTACTGCCTGCTTAATGGCATCTGTGAAAGCACCAAAGAGCGCAGTTGCAGCAAGTACTGCTGTTGCAATTGCAATTCCCTTAGTGATCGCCTTTGTTGTGTTACCAACAGCATCGAGTGAAGTAAGGATCTTTGCGCCTTCTCCTTCAACATCTCCTGACATTTCTGCAATGCCTTGAGCGTTATCTGAGATAGGACCAAATGTGTCCATAGCAACGATTACTCCCACAGTTGTGAGAAGTCCTGTGCCAGCAAGTGCGATAGCAAGAAGTGAGAGAACAACGCTTCCACCACCGAGCAAGAAAGCACCAAATACTGCAGCTGCGATAAGCATTGCTGAGTAAACAGCTGATTCAAAACCAACTGAAATACCGGCCAAAAGCACTGTTGCCGCGCCTGTTTCTGATGAAGCTGCAACATCATTAACTGGACGCTTGCCAGTTTCTGTGAAGTAGCCAGTTAATACCTGAATAGCTGCAGCTAGTGAGATACCGATTAATACTGCGCCAATTGCTAGAACGCGTGGGTTTGTATTTCCAGCCTCTGCTACTGCCTCAGGTGATAGACCAGTCATCAGTTTGAAATCAGATGGTAGGTAAGTAAATGTTGCGAGCGCAGTTAAGCCTGCAGAAATGAGCGCTGATAAGAAGAATGAGCGGTTAATGGCTGTCATTGCTGACTTATCTGTACTGCGCAATTTAGTTAAGAAAATACCAATAACTGCTGTGACTGTTCCGATTGCAGGAACGATCAATGGATAGATAAGGCCTGCATCACCGAAGGCGGCCTTACCAAGGATGAGCGCTGCAACAAGTGTTACAGCGTATGACTCAAATAGGTCTGCAGCCATACCAGCGCAGTCACCTACGTTATCGCCGACGTTGTCAGCAATAGTTGCTGCGTTACGTGGGTCATCTTCTGGAATATTCTTTTCAACTTTACCTACTAGGTCAGCACCAACATCTGCTGCCTTTGTAAAGATTCCGCCACCGACGCGCATGAACATCGCAAGCATCGCCGCGCCGAAACCAAAACCTTCAAGTACTGCTGGTGCATTTTCGCGGTAGATAATTACTACAAGTGATGCACCGATAAGTCCCAGACCCACAGTTGTCATACCAACAACGCCACCTGTGCGGAAAGCAATTTGAACAGCCTTTTCGCCATTCTTATTACGGGCAGCATCTGCAACGCGCACGTTTGCACGAACTGCTAGCCACATACCGTTGTAACCAACCAGTGCTGAAAATGCAGCACCGAGTAGGAAGAAGATTGAACGTCCAACGCGGATCTCGGTTGCACCAGGTAGTGCAAAAAGAAGAACAAAGACGATTCCTACAAAGTAGGAAAGGGTGCGGAACTGACGAGAAAGAAATGCCGCTGCGCCTTCTTGAACCGCTTCAGCGATTTCGCGCATCTTGGGAGTTCCATCGCTAGCTGCAAGAACCTGTGCACGTAGTGCATAGGCAATAGCGAGCGCGCCTAGAGAGATTCCTAGAACGATGTAGGCATATGTCAGGTTTGATCCGGTTACTTGCACTAGTGATACTGTGCTTGAAGCACGCATAAGTTCTCCTCCATTGGAGTTACAGGCGCCCTAAAACGAGGGTCAGGCGCGAGACTACGGAAGTGTAGGTCAGATAACCCGGTTTGGGGCAAATCCATACATATCTATTGCACCACTTTGGGCCTATAGGGTTCCTCCCATGACTACTTTTCCTAAAGGCTTCCTCTGGGGGGCCGCGACCTCAAGCTATCAAATCGAGGGTGCTGCCCAGACCGACGGCCGTGGCCCATCCATCTGGGACGTCTTTTGTAAGACGCAAGGCAAAGTAGCAAATGGTGACAACGGTGATGTGGCCAATGATCATTACAACCGTTATCCAGAAGATATAGCAATCATGAAAGAGCTGGGGCTTCAGGCCTACCGATTCTCTTTTGCATGGCCTCGAATGTTTCCACAAGGCGATGGCGCTCGCGAAGAGCGCGGCTTTGCTTTCTATGATCGTTTAATTGATGGGTTGCTTGAAGCTGGTATCGAACCTTTGGCAACTTTGTATCACTGGGATCTACCACAAGGGCTGCAAGATAAAGGTGGCTGGGTAAATCGCGACATCGTTAATTACTTTGCCGATTATTCAACTGCCGTTGTTGAGCGCTTTGGTGATCGAGTGATGAAGTTCTCTCCAATTAATGAACCATGGGTTGTTGCATGGCTCGGTCATGGAATCGGAATCCATGCACCAGGAATCTTGGATCGGCGAGCAGCTTTTGCTGCAGCTCATCACACAGTGTTGGCTCATGCTGCATCCACCAATGCAATGCGCGCTGTGCGCAGTGATATTTTGACTGGACCTGTTCTTAATCAGGCCAATCATGTTGCCGATGATATGAATGATCCAGCACAAGCACATGCCGCAGCAATAGCTGATGCGCATCAAAATCGTTTCTGGATGGATGCGATTATGTATGGAAAGTATCCGCAGATTTTGATTGATAACTACGGTGATGAGCTCACATCTGTGATCAAAGATGGTGATATGCAAGCTGCCATGGTGAAAAATGATTTCATTGGAATCAATTACTACTTTGATAACCGCATCGGTAAATCATTGGGCGGAAAGCCAGAATGGCATTCTATTTCAGGCCTTTTTGAACTAGATATTGATGAGACACCACGTGGACCATTAACCGATATGGGTTGGCCACTCACACCGCAAGGTCTAGAAAACTTACTTGTCCGCTGGCATAAAGAGCACGGCGCCAAACTGCCCGACCTCTACATAACTGAAAACGGTTGTGCATACGGTGATGGCCCGGATGCAGATGGAGCAGTCCATGATCCCAAGCGCATTGATTACCTACAAACTCATCTAAAAGCAGTCTCTAACGCCATTGCCCAAGGCTCACCCATAAAGGGCTATTACCAATGGTCATTGATGGATAACTTTGAATGGGCCCTTGGTTATGAAAAGCGCTTTGGCATTGTGCACGTGGATTTTGAAACTCAAAAGCGAATCATTAAAGATTCAGGGTATTGGTATCGCGATCAGATTAAAAACAACGGTTCAACTATTTAACTGATCCTGCAAGCAATCCGCGCACGAAGTAGCGCTGCAGTGAGAAGAAGACAATCAGCGGAACTGCAATGGTGATGAAGGCACCAGCTGATAGCTGTGTGTAACCAGAGCCATACTGACCAACAAGGGATGCCAGCTTGCTGTTAATTGGTGCAACCTCTTCTGTGCCAGAGGCAAATGTGAGAGCAACGAGCAAGTCATTCCACACCCACAAGAACTGGAAGATCGCAATTGCTGCAATGCCAGGAACTGCAAGTGGCAAAACAATCATGCGGAATACCTTGAAGTGATTAGCTCCATCAACGTGTGCGGCTTCCATGAGATCGCGTGGAAGAGATGCAATGAAATTGTGGAGTAAATAGATGGCAAGTGGCAACGCAAACATTGTGTGAGGCAACCAAATACCCGCAAAATCACCGGCAATACCTAAGGCAGGAAACACTGTGACAGAACCAATGTGCGCGCCTCCTGTGAAAAGAAGAAGTAGTGGAATGAGTGACATCTGTAGTGGAACGATTTGTAGTGCAAAGATAAAGAAGAAGATGAAGTCTGAGCCTCTAAAGCGAATCCAGGCCAAGGCATATGCAGCCATAGTTGCTATGACGATAGGGAAAATTG
Organism: Actinobacteria bacterium IMCC19121; assembly: GCA_002284895.1. Taxonomy (GTDB): domain Bacteria; phylum Actinomycetota; class Actinomycetes; order Nanopelagicales; family Nanopelagicaceae; genus Planktophila. Next base: position 346,780 of record CP015605.1, on the reverse strand, counting down.
TGGCTGGCAAAGTAATAACAATGGAGTTAACAAAGTATGGCAAGACACCATTGCTCAGTGACTCAGTATCCCCACCAAAGAAAACGCTCTTATAGCTACTTAAGGTGAAGTGGGGATTAAAGAGTGAAACCCACCATGGCTCATTCAAAATATCTTTATCGGCCTTAAATGAAGTAACAAGTAAGCCCAGCGTTGGAATAGTCCAAATAACTGTTGTTACCCAAACAACTACCGTTGCAATCTTGCTGGAAAATAGCTTGCGACCAGGGTTGTGGTTAGCGATCTTTAGATTACTCATGAATGTGAACGCTCCATCCGTAGTGAGCGGATGTTATAAATGAGAATTGGTGTAACAAGAAGGAATAAGACAATGGCTAGTGCTGATCCCTTGCCTTGATCAAATTGAACGAAAACCTGTGAATACATCTCATTTGCAAGCACGTTGGTACTAAAATTTCCGCCAGTCATCGTGCGGACAATGTCAAAGACCTTAAGTGCGCCAACAACACCAGTTGCCAGAACCACAATGAAAGTTCCCTTAATCATGGGGAAAGTGATGTTTCTAAACAAGCGCCATCCAGATGCACCATCGAGGGCTGATGCCTCAACGATATCTGCAGGAACTGCCTTAATGGCTGCCGATAAAATAACCATTCCAAATCCCATTTGGGTCCACACATAAATAATCATCAAAAGAAAAGTGTTGAGCGGCTTTGAGAGCATCCAATCCTTTGGTGTTCCACCAAGGAAATCAACGATGGAGCTCAGTAAACCAATTTGTGCTTCTCCTGGCTCGCTGTATTCATAGACAAATTTGAAGATAATTGAAGCGCCAACAAATGAGATCGCCATAGGCATAAATAGCAAGGATTTAGGGATTGATTCATGCTTAATGCGATCGAGCATGATTGCTAGCAATAAACCAAGGGCTGCGGTGAAGATAGGAACAACAAGAATCCACAAAATTGTATTGACCATAATCGACTTAACATTTGGATCTTCTGTCATCCACTTGTAGTTATCAAAGCCAACCCAGGCATTTGAATCTGGGTTCATAAAGCTAAAAAGGAATGTGCGAATGGCAGGAATGATTAAACCTGCAAGGAGCAAAATTAGGGCTGGTGCTAAAAAGATTACTAATGCAATAGGGCGGGCTTTTTTACCGTTAGCGCGGCCAGCAATTGCAAATAAAACTGCGAGAACAATAAAAAACATTCCGATCGCAGAAAAGACTGAGGTGAACTTAGGGATGTTGACTGAGAGAAAATCTGACATAACCTTTTTCACCTTATCTTATAGGAGGGAATATTAAGTGCGAAGGAGGCCACCCGTAAAGGTGGCCTCCTTCGTTTACTACTTATTGCGCTGGATTAGCTCTTTGGCCAAGCAGCGTCAATTGCCTTTACAACATCAGCAATGGACTTTCCTTCACCGAACCAAGCAGTGAATTCCTTCCATTCTGCACCTGCACCGACAGCTGCTGGCATTAAGTCAGAAGCGTCGAATCCAAATGTTGACTTTGGATTTGAGAGGTATGTTGCTGAAAGCTTGTCTACTGGGTTCTTGTATGCAGCTAGTGGAACACCGCTGTTAGCAGAGATCCAGTTGTCTAGCTGTACGCGAGATGTAGCAAATGTTGCTGATGATAGGTAAGCCTGTACAGCCTGTACCTCTGGGCGTGATGAGAACGCAGTTGTGAACTCGCCTCCACCAACAACAGGAACAGTTACCTTTGAGTTTGTAGCTGGTAGGTAGAACGCAAATGCATCACCTGTTGGTGAGATTGTTGCTCCGCCTTCAGCGATGATGTTTCCGTAGAAAGAAGCCTGCTGAAGCATCATGCACTTACCATCAGGAATTCCCTTACCTGCATCCTGGAATGAGGTTGTTGCGATTCCCTTAACGTTGCCAACCCACTTTGGATTCTGCATCCATCCAGCAACCTTTTGCATTGCTGCAACGATCTTTGGATCTGAGAACTTAACAGTGTGGTTTACCCAACCGTTGTAAACATCTGAACCGTACTCACGTAGAACCATCTGCTCTACCCAGTCAGTTGCTGGCCAGCCAGTTGCTCCGCCTGAACCGATACCACCGCAGAATGCAGTCTGTCCCTTACCTGCCATTGTGTCAGCAAGTGCTGTCATGTCAGCCCAAGTTGTTGGAACCTTGTAACCGTTCTTTGCGAATTGCTTTGGTGAGTACCAAACAAGTGACTTCATGTTTGATCCAAATGGTGCTGCATAGAACTTACCCTTAACAGTTCCGTATGCCTTCCATGACTTAGACCAGTACTTGTCAACGTTTGCAACTACAGCCTTTGGAGCTAGAACAACTTTGCCAGTCTCTACCATCTTTGCAAGTAGACCTGGTTGTGGGATCCACGCTAGATCTGGAGCATTTCCACCCTTAACACGAACAGGTAGTAGAGCTTCGAACTGGTTTGATCCTTCAATCTTGATCTTAATTCCAGTACAAGCTTGGAAATCGCTCATTGCTGTATTAAGTGTTGTTAATTCTGGTTCTAGAATTGATGTAAAGATTGTTACTGTCTTGCCCTTCATCGCCTTGTAGCCTGTGTATGGATCACAGTTAACTGCAGCAGATGCTGAAGTTGTTGTAACCAATGACGCTACGAGAGAAAGAGCAGCTGCGCCAACGAGCGCTACTAAACCTTTTCTTTTCATTTTTGTCCTTAGGGGGTCAACGGTCCGGGCCCACTGTGAAACCCGCATCCCGTGGTGGGCTAATTCTTTATCTCAGGCCCTTTTCAAGCAAGGCAAAGCACGTGCAAGCAGGCGTGTAAATACAACGATTTGATAACTAACCTCCTTACATGGGGTGAAGGCGTGAGGTAGCCTGCCTTGCATGAACCTCTTCGACGCCCACTCCATCGTCTCTGATCTAGGCCTGATTGGAATTTTGGCAATCATCTTTGCCGAGACTGGCTTGCTCGTCGGTTTAGCTTTTCCTGGCGACTCACTTCTCTTTCTTGCTGGCGTGGCTGCCTCTGGCTCAGGTGCTGCGATTTTAGGGGATGCACATTTATCAGCCCCCGCACTCTTCATTGGTGCACCAATTGCCGCAATAACCGGAGCACAAGTGGGACATTGGTTTGGCAATAAATATGGGCGCAAACTATTTGATCGCCCTGAGGGACGATTTTTTAATCACCAAAAAGTAGTTGCAACTGAAAAGTGGTTACGTAAATACGGCCCAGGTAAAGCAATTGTCCTGGCCCGCTTTGTTCCCTTTATTCGCACATTGCTTAACCCAATGTGTGGCGTTATTGGAATGAGTGCCAAGAAGTTTTTTATCTGGAACCTAGTAGGTGCAATTATTTGGACTCAACTAGTTATTGGCCTTGGCTTTATTCTGGGCGAAAAACTAGAAGGCTCTGTTGATGCATACATCTTGCCGATTGTTGGTTTGATTGTTGTGATCTCACTTCTACCAGTTCTTGCAGAAGTATTTCGCGAGTGGCAAACTCGCAAGCATCACAAGTAAGTTCTATAAACCAAGATCTGCTAATTGATAAGCAGCACGGTATTCATATCCGGCTTGCGTAATTTTTGGTTCTGCTCCGCGCTCCACAATTACTGCAACACCAACAACAATTGCGCCTGCTTCAATCAAAGCCTCAACTGCCGTTAAAACAGAACCACCTGTTGTTGAAGTGTCTTCAACTGCAAGGACTCTCTTGCCTTTTACATCTGGGCCCTCAATGCGACGTTGCAGACCATGTGCTTTTTCTGCCTTGCGCACAACAAATGAATCAATCTTTTTGCCTTTACTTGCTGCCACATGCATCATCGCAGTTGCAACTGGGTCTGCTCCTAGTGTTAAACCACCTACTGCCTCATAATCTAAATCTTTTGTTAGCTCCAGCATTACTTCACCAACAAGGGGCGCAGCTTCATGATCTAGGGTCACACGGCGCAAATCCACGTAGTAATCAGCTTCTTTGCCTGACGACAAAATAACTTTGCCGTGGACAACAGCCTTTTTAACGATCTGATCTTTGAGCGCATCGCGTGAATTCATATGGGTGAGCCTACTATCTTGGGCTTTGCTAGAAGCGCAGGTATTGTTTGGACCACTATGGCAGCTGCAAAGAAGAAATCGGTGAAGAAGAAGCCTGCCAAGAAATCGGGCGCAACCAAGCGGGCTCTTAATAAGACCATTGCTTCACTTCGCAAAGAGGCTGCAGTTCTAGAGGCATTTGTTGAGACTTTAGATCTTGTGGCTGAAGTTCCTATTACCCGCAAAAAGGTAGTCAAGAAGCGGGCAGTAAAGAAGGTTGTAAAGAAAAAGGCAGTTAAAAAGAAGGCAGTAAAGAAAAAGAAGTAACTACTTCTCCTGCTTATAGACAATAACTTCGCTGCGAGAACGTCGGGCAATTCCTTTAGGTGGATTGGCTTCAATGAGGGCATCAACTTCAATACGAAGTTGTGCCACCTCAATTGCCATATTGGCCATAGCTGATTCAAGTTCAATGATGCGCTTAATACCTGCGTGGTTGATTCCTTCTCCCACAAGTTTTTGAACTGCGCGCAAAAGCGCAATGTCACGCAGTGAGTAACGACGGTTACGTCCCTCAGTGCGAGAAGGTGAAACTAAACCTAACTTGTCATATTGGCGCAAAGTTTGTGGATGTAACCCTGAGATCTCTGCAGCAACTGAAATTACATAGACAGCTGCATCATCGGCTGGGACTTCGTTCTTTAATTCATCGCTCATTGTTTTGCCTTTGCAGCTAATTCGGCTCGAACATCTTCGCCGGCAGTTTCCTCAGCAAAGGTCTTGAGTGCTTCTAGGGCTTTGCCATCAACACGCTGTGGCACTTGAACATCCACGGTTACAAGCAGATCTCCAACATGTGAGCCTTTTGTAATTCCACGGCCCTTCACGCGAAGTGTGCGACCGTTAGGAGTACCTGGTGCAATACGAACAGTTACTTCTTCACCACTCATTACTGGCACTTTCACATCTGCGCCTAACGCTGCTTCCGTAAAGGTAATGGGCAAGGTAACAAGTAAGTTCTCAGCTTTGCGAGAAAAGATTGGGTGGGGCTTAACGTGTAGGAGAATGAATAAGTCACCTGGGCCAGCCTCTCCTGGTGCTCCTTTACCTTTCACACGAATCTTAGCGCCATCATTAACACCTGCAGGAACACGCGCAGTAATGTTTTGTGCAGCACCTCTATCTGTTCCAAGACGTAAATCTAAATTAGTGCCAAAGACTGATTCACGGAAAGTAATTATTGCCTCAGTTTGTAGATCTTGACCTTTTCGCGGACCACGACGTCCTCCGCCACCAAAAAGGTTTGCAAAAATATCTTGCGGGTTTCCTCCACCAAAGATGTCTGAGAAATCTCCGCCTTGAAAATTTTGCCCGCCGGTCGGTGCACGAAACCCGCCACGTTCAAATAAAGAACGAGCTTCATCATATTCAGCGCGCTTTTTAGGATCAGAGAGAATTTCATATGCTTCAGATACTGCTTTGAACTTTTCTTCCTTTGCAGAATCTCCGTGATTTGTATCAGGGTGGAGATCTTTTACAAGACCGCGATACTTACGTTTGATTTCATCGGCAGCAGCCTTCTTATCAACGCCAAGGACCTTATAGAAATCCTTTTCGTAGAGATCTTTGGCTGCCATGTGTAATTACTCTCCTGCTGGATCTGTTACAGAAACTCGGGCTGGGCGCAAAATGCGCTCTTTGTATTTATATCCAGGCTGCAAAATCTTTGAAGCAGTGGGTACTGCTACATCTGCAGATGTGTCATGCATCAGCGCTTCATGGATCTGTGGATCAAATACTTCACCGTCGGTGCCGTATTTCTCTAAACCAATGCGAGAAACAATGGTGTTGAGCTGATCGGCAACTGCTTTAAAGCCACCAGTTAGCTCACCATGTGATTCTGCGCGATCAACATCATCAAGTAGAGCCAGAAGCTCAGTTAAAACCGCACCGATAGCCATTTCGTGAGCAAGGGAACGATCACGCTCTACGCGCTTGCGGTAGTTGGCATATTCAGCCTGAAGTCGTTGTAAATCACTAGTTAACGTAGCTACCGGATCAGTTTCCTGATCCGGTGCCACATCTTCAACTACTGATTCTTCGGTGAGCGAGCTTTCTTCGCTCACTTGCCTTCCTCAACTACTTCAGCATCTTCAACGCCATCTTCGGCAGGTGCACTTTCACCTTCAGCTGCAGCGCCTGCGTAAAGCGCAGCACCTAGAGCTTGGCTAACAGTTGCAACCTTTTCAGTTGCTGACTTAATCATTTCGTAATTTGAACCACCGAGAGCAGTCTTTAACTCTTCTAACGCTGCCTCTGTCTCTGTTTTCTTCTCAAGTGCATCACCTGCAGACAATTTCTCTTCATTATCTTTGATGAACTTTTGCGTTGAGTAAAGAAGTGAATCACCAGCGTTGCGGATTTCTGCTTCTTCTTTACGCTGGCGATCTTCTTCAGCATGTGATTCAGCATCAGCCATCATGCGCTCAATCTCTTCCTTAGAAAGTGCGGAGCCACCAGTAATGGTCATGCTCTGTTCTTTTCCAGTTCCAAGATCTTTTGCAGAAACGTGAACGATTCCATTTGCATCGATGTCGAATGTGACTTCGATTTGTGGGATGCCACGTGGTGCTGGTGGCAAACCTGTGAGTTCAAACATTCCAAGCTTTTTGTTGTAAGCAGCCATTTCACGCTCACCTTGGTATGCCTGGATTTGCACAGCTGGCTGATTATCATCAGCAGTTGTAAATACTTCAGAGCGCTTTGTAGGAATAGTTGTGTTGCGCTCAATCAACTTAGTCATAACGCCACCCTTGGTCTCAATACCAAGTGATAGTGGTGTTACATCTAATAGGAGAACATCCTTTACTTCACCCTTAAGAACACCAGCTTGAAGTGATGCGCCAACGGCCACAACTTCATCAGGATTTACGCCCTTATTAGGCTCTTTTCCGCCTGTTAGCTCTTTAACAAGTTCAACCACAGCTGGCATACGTGTTGATCCACCAACTAATACAACTGATTCAATCTTGCTAATTGGAATCCCAGCATCCTTTAAAACTGCCTGGAAAGGCTTCTTGCAACGCTCAAGGAGCGCAGCAGTTAGCTGCTGGAACTGAGCACGTGTGATTGTTTCATCTAGGAAGAGTGGATTCTTTTCAGCATCAACTGTGATATATGGCAAGTTGATTGATGCAGATTGTGATGATGAAAGTTCGATCTTTGCCTTTTCAGCAGCTTCACGAATACGTTGCATCGCCATCTTGTCTTTTGTTAAATCAATTCCGTTTTGTGAACCAAAAGTAGTTACGAGGTGATCAACAAGAGCTTGGTCCCAGTCATCGCCACCAAGGTTGTTATCACCATTGGTTGCTTTAACTTCAACAACCCCGTCACCGATTTCAAGAAGTGAAACGTCAAATGTTCCACCACCTAAGTCGAAAACAAGAATTGTTTGTTCTTTATCTGCCTTATCAAGACCGTATGCGAGCGCTGCTGCAGTTGGCTCGTTGATAATGCGCAAAACGTTAAGACCGGCGATTTCGCCAGCTTCTTTAGTAGCTTGGCGCTGGGCGTCATTAAAGTATGCAGGAACTGTAATTACTGCATCTGTGACTGTTTCACCAAGGTATGACTCTGCATCGCGCTTTAGCTTTTGCAAAACGCGTGCTGAAATTTCTTGTGGTGTGTATTTCTTTCCGTCGATATCGACGTTCCAGCTCGTACCCATGTGACGCTTAACCGAACGAATGGTGCGATCAACATTTGTTACTGACTGGCGCTTAGCCACTTCACCAACAAGTACTTCGCCATTTTTTGCGAAGGCGACGATCGACGGGGTCGTGCGGGCGCCTTCAGCGTTGGCGATAACGGTGGGTTCTCCACCTTCCAAGACCGATACGCAAGAATTTGTTGTACCTAGGTCGATTCCAACTGCTCTAGCCATGTAAGTAGTGCTCCTTTTAGTGACGCTCGAGCCTGATTTAGGGTCGAGGAGTGCTTGAAACCTGAGCCCATCCTACACAAAAGGTTGAGTCGATGCGACTCAGGTTTGCTACTAGGGGAACGGCAAACCCGGGTCGGTTATTCCCGGCACTTGTGCTTATTGCCAGGATTTGGGCGGTTAGAGTTTGAGGGGTGTCAAGACTAGGAAATTTAATAGGGGGAAGCGCCTCAAGGTGGTTTATATCAACCCGAGGGGTTTCTTCAACTCTCGCGCTTTTGCTTGCACTTAGTTATACGAAAATTTTGGGAGTAGACAAGCGATCCATTCTTGCTTTCATTATGGTTTCAGCCTTAATACTAACAATTACTCTTACCTCGGGCATCTCGCTTGCTTTGAGAAATAAACCTAAACCGGAAATTAAAGATGAAGAATTCATTGGTTATCTCGTATTAATTTTGATATTAAGTATATGCGCAGGTGTATTTAACTGTTTGCTTCTTTTAGTCTATTCCCACTTAAAATCGGATATTCCCGCACCCATATTTGTAGTCTGCTTTGTTTACACAGTATTGGCTTGTGGAAATCTTGGTTCCCAAGACGCTTTACTTGCAGCCGGAAATGTAAAAATTGCAACAATCTTTGATTTGATCACAATATTGATTCAGATTTTAACGCTAATATTTTTTGTCAATATTGCTCAAACAAGTTTGATGGTGAGTGTATTTATAGCTTTTATTTTCTCCTACTCCCTTGTCTCATTTGCCTCTGTTGCTATTATTTTAAACAATTTCCTTGTAGATAAGTCCTTGCTCAAAAGTGGTATGCGTAGTATTTTGACTCAGAGTAAAAAGCAACATCTATTCGGCATCGCAAATGGTTTAGTAGATCGAATCGATCGGTTCTTGGTTGGTCTGATTTTACCAATCTCCTTCTTGGCAAAATTTGCGCTCTTGACAAGCATTATTTCATTTGCTCGCTTCTTGCCTGATTCTGCAGTGAAAATAACACTCTTGAAACACCATAGAGGTGAGCAAGTGAAGGCAATCAACTATTCTGCACAGCAGCTAACTTTTATGTCGATAGCTGGGATTGTTCTTGTAATCGCTTCGCAAAGCTTTATTTATTTAGCGTTTGGTTCCACATGGATATTGCCGATTTACGTGGGGGTACTTCTTGTTGGACAAGAAATTTTGCGTGGGAATTACCAGTTAAAGGCAGTGAAATTATTGGCGATCGGTGGAACTCATGAAATGTCAAGAATTTCTGGATCATTAATTCTGCTCTCTATTTTTCTGATAACCATAGGAGTAGCAACTTTTGGTTTGTGGGGTGCACCATTAGCCATGGTGATGGTTTACTCCATTCTCACTTTAGTAATTGAACGTGAATTAAAGAAGTATCAAAATGTCAATTGACGTTTCCATTGTTATTCCTCTTTATAATAAAGAAAATTTCATAATTGATACTCTGAAGAGTATTCTTGCTCAAGATTTTAAGAATTGGGAATGCATTATCATTGATGATGGGTCGACAGACAGTAGTCTGAAAGTAGTGACCGATTTTTGTAATGCACATTCTGGAAATTGGAAAATTCATTCAGTCCCAAATGGTGGGCAAACCAAGGCAAGGAATGTTGGAATTAGTCACGCGACTGGAAGGTATCTTGCGTTTCTGGATGCAGATGATCTGTGGGTGACAAATAAGCTTTCAAATCAGTTTGAATACTTAGAAGCCAACAACGAAATTATCGGTGTGCTGTCTGGTTACGCAATTTTTAGTTCTAAGTCGAAAAACTTTAGAGTGGTTATTAATAATAATTTTGACAATATGCTACAAAACTGGGCAAGTATGCGTGGTTTTGGAGGGGGATTGGAATCCGTTGGGATGATTCGACGTAACACTAATCATGCCGACATCATGTTTGATGAAAACCTATCAACTTCCTCTGGTTTGGACTTCACAATTCGCTGCGCGCAATTAGGCAAGATGGTTTTACTCAGAGAAATTGGACTTCTTTACCGACTCAGCGACGGTCAGTGGCACACAAATATTGATGAACTTTCTAGCAATATGGCGCTTATTGCCCAGAGATACAGTGCTTATTTCAATTTAGAACTACATCAAAGGCATCTTGATTACTATTTTTGGGTTCAAGTTAGAAAGCATGGCCATGCACACTTAATAAGCACAGTTCTTCGTGAATTAACTCGCTTCCGGTTTGTGCGCCTACAAATGCTCCTCTGGCTACTTTCCCGCAACTTTAAAGCGTTATGGACTGGATGGTGGAATCACAAACTTGTACGCAAACAGCTAGAGATATTGAAAAGTTAGGAGTTACCCTTACCTCCATGAACCTGACCCTTGCCGCGATCTCCTACGGGATAACTCTCTTTGCCCTCGTCCTACTAGCAGTGCGCGTGCGCACGCTTCTAGCGATCTATAAAAAGGGTGCGGCAGACCCCTCACGAGGCAATGACAAGGGCACACGTCTTCGCATGGCTTTACGTGAAATCTTTGGTCACACCAAGATGTTTAACTTCACTGTCGTTGGTTTTGCTCACTGGTTTGTCATGGTTGGTTTCGTTGTTTTGTTTGGAACATTGGTTACCGCATACGGACAACTCATAAACCCACACTTTGCTCTTCCAATCATCGGTCACTTCTGGGTCTATGAATACATCACAGAGCTCATTGCATGGGCAACCGGAATTGGAATAGTTACATTAATTGGAATTCGCCAAGTTACTCGTCTTCGCAATAAGCGCTCACGCTTCTATGGCAGCGGAATGGCTAAGGCTTACTACGTTGAATTCACAATCTTGCTTATTGTTTTCTGTGTAATTGCACTGCGCGGATTAGAAGGTGCGCTCTCTGATGAGACTGCCTGGAACCGTCACTTTGTTACAACCTGGTTTATTGCAGACATGTTTAAGTCATGGACGCTGACTCAGCTCACTTCAACTATTCAATTAGTTGCAGCGATTAAAATTGTTGGTTCTATGACTTGGTTCATTGTCATTGCATCAAATCTAACAATGGGTGTGGCTTGGCACCGCTTCTTGGCACCTTTCAATATCTTCTTCCGCAGAAACGCTGATGGAAAGTCTTCTCTTGGACCACTGCCTGAGATGCTCTCACACGGTGAAGTTGTTAACTTTGAAGATCCAAAAGATGACGATGTCTTTGGTCTTGGTACTCGCGCCGACATAACCTGGAAGGGTTTGTTGGATATGACTTCATGTACTGAGTGCGGTCGTTGTCAGTCACAGTGCCCAGCGTGGCACACTGAAAAGCCACTATCGCCAAAGCTTTTAATCATGGCTATGCGCGATCACGCCTTTGCTAAGACCGTTGAAACTGAAGCGATGGTGGGCGAAAACGCAGCTATTACTTCAGATATTTTGTGGTCATGTACATCTTGTGGTGCATGCGTGAATGAATGTCCAGTAGATATCGAACATATCGATCACATCGTTAACATGCGCCGCTACCAAGTAATGGTGGAGTCTGATTTCCCAGCAGAACTCGGTGGAACTTTCCGTAACCTAGAACAATCTGGTAACCCATGGGGTGCTAACAAAAATGATCGTGAAGCATGGATTGCTGAGTGCGATTTCCCAATTAAGGTTGTTGAAGGCGTATTACCTGATGAAGTTGAATACTTGTTCTGGGTTGGTTGCGCTGGTGCATATGATGAACGTGCACGCAAAACCACAAAGGCAGTTGCTGAGCTTCTCTACATGGCCGGCGTTGAGTTTGCAGTCCTTGGTAAGAAAGAGACCTGCACAGGAGATCCAGCACGTCGTGCTGGTAATGAGTTCTTGTATCAAATCATGGCAGCTGAAAACATTGAAACTTTTAAGGAAGTATTTGCAGATCGTCCTAAGGGTAAGAAGAAGGTTGTTGTTACTTGCCCACATTGCTTCACAACGATTGGTCGCGATTATGCACAAAGTGGTTTTGAATTAGAGATGGTTCACCACACTCAATTACTGAATCAGTTAATTCGTGAGAAGAAACTACTGCCAGTAAAGATGAGTCACACTGCGATGACCTATCACGACCCTTGCTACCTAGGTCGTCACAACGAGATTTATCAACCACCACGTGAAATCCTTGAAGCAACTGGTGCAAACATCACTGAAATGCCTCGTAATAAAGAGCGCTCATTCTGTTGCGGTGCTGGTGGCGGTCGCATGTGGATGGAAGAGAAAATTGGAACGCGCATTAATTTAAATCGCGTTGATGAAGCGATTGGAACAGGGGCGCAAGAGTTAGCTGTTGCCTGTCCTTTCTGCCGCGTGATGACTACCGATGGAATGAGCTCACGCGAGTCATCTATGGAGGTTCTAGACGTGGCACAAGTTCTTTTACGCTCAGTTAAGGGCTAAAACAAAGCCCATTCTCAGGAAACTCCCAGTTCGTGGGAGCATTGTTTAGCCATGACCACAACTGCCCAAAAGCGCATGCAACGCATTCTCGTCGTTGACGATGAATCAAGTATTAGTGAGTTAATTTCAACAAGCCTTCGCTTTGTTGGTTTTGATGTTCGCACTGCAGCAAATGGTGCACAAGCTCTTTCAATGGCTGAAGAGTTCAAACCACATGCAATGGTCCTAGATGTCATGTTGCCTGATCTAGATGGCTTTGAAGTCTGCAAAATGATACGCAATGAAGGCGTTGATACTGGAGTTCTTTTCTTAACTGCAAAAGATGGCATGGAAGATAAAGTCAAAGGTTTAACTCTTGGCGGCGATGACTACATGACCAAGCCTTTCTCTCTAGAAGAGTTAGTTGCACGCCTTCGCGCACTACTGCGTCGCACAGGTGTTGACCATATCGAAATTGATGATGAGAAGATGCGCTTTGCTGATTTAGAATTAGATGAGGCAACGCATGAAGTTCACCGCGCTGGTGAACTATTAGATCTCTCACCTACTGAGTTTGCACTCATCCGCTATTTAATTATTAACGCTGATCGCGTTGTTTCAAAATCACAGATTCTTGATCACGTGTGGCAATACGATTTCCGTGGTGACGCGGGAATTGTTGAAACTTATATTTCATATCTGCGCAAAAAGATTGATGCTTTTGATCCACCATTGATTCACACTGTGCGCGGTGTTGGCTATCGCTTGCGAATGCCAGCTAAGTAAAGAAAATGAACTCCCCCCTTCGAAACTGGTCACTACGCAACCGCTTAACTGCAGGTGTATTGACTCTTTCTGCGATTGGTTTTATTGGTGCTGGTCTAGTTGTTGAAAGATCACTTCATAGTTATCTCATTGGTCAGATAGATGAACAACTAATTAGTGTTGTTGGGGGAACCTCACAGCGCTTGAATCAAGCTGGAATTGTTAACGATGAAGAAGTTAATCCAAATGGAGAAGAAGGCGATGAGCGCAGACAAGCTCGAGGAGCTTCTGCTACTCCGCTCAACCGTATTCCAACATCCACTTCTGTCACCCTTTTAGATCAATCTGGAGCCTTTGTTGGAGGCCTTGGAGGAGATCTGAACGCAAACAGAATTACAGATTTCATCGCTGGGTGGACTCCTGAAGTAGTTGCAGCCTTTGGCGACAAACCTTTTACGTTAGAAACTCCGGGTCCGGACTTTCGAGTTATTACACAGGCATTACCTTCATCTGTTGGCACAGTAGTAGTTGCTCAATCACTTGCAGATTTTGATAAGACAACCAATCGAATTGGCCGAATCTTCTTATTTATTGGCTTCTTTGTTCTATTCCTCATCGCTTTTGCCGCGCGCCAAGTTATTAAAATAAGCATGAAGCCTTTAGAAAATGTTGAAGCAACTGCAGAAAAGATTGCTGCGGGGGATTTATCTGCTCGCCTTGATAACTTTGAACCTGATACTGAAGTTGGACGCTTAAGTGCATCCCTTAATACGATGCTTGGGCGTATTGAAGAGTCGTTTGCTGCACGCACTGAGAGTGAAAACAAACTGCGTCGATTTGTTGCAGATGCTAGCCACGAGCTGCGCACGCCACTTACTGCTATCCGCGGCTTTGCAGAACTTCATCGTCAAGGCGCAGTGCCTGATGGTGAAAAGACTAAAGAGCTATTGGGCCGTATTGAAAAAGAATCAGTGCGCATGGGTGCTTTAGTAGAAGATTTACTTCTACTTGCTCGCCTTGATCAATCACGAGATATTGAATTTCACCCCGTAGATCTAGCTCATGTCATTGAAGAGACCGTTGCTTCAGCATCCGCTGCTGGCCCAGAACACCCAATAACTGTAGAGATGCCCAAAGAATTATTTGTTCTTGGAGATTCAGGGCGTATTTATCAAGTAATGACTAATCTTCTAGCTAACGCTCGCGTGCACACACCTACTGGCACAGCCATTAACGTTCTTGCACGCAGTGAAGAAGATGGCGTGTATGTCTCTGTTGCCGATAACGGTCCGGGCTTAAGTGAAGAGGATCAAAAGAGAATCTTTGAGCGCTTCTTCCGTGCAGATCCCTCACGCCAGCGGACCAGCCAAGAAGGTAGCGGGCTTGGTTTATCTATCGTCGACTCTGTGATGCAGGCGCACGGTGGCAAAGTGGGCGTAGTTTCAAAGCCAGGAGCTGGAACTACTTTTACTCTCTTCTTTCCAACAGAGAAAGCTTAGTTCAAAGACTCCATAGCCTTTAGCACTGCAATGCGCTCTGCAATAGGTGGATGCGTTGAGAACATCTTAGAAACTGCTTTTCCATCCAGTGGTGATTCAATCCAAATATGTGCAATGGAGTTTGATTTCTGATGCACAACCGTTGAATCGCGCTCTAATACTTCCAACGCGCTGCGCAGACCTGCTGGGTTTCTCGTAAATGCCACAGCAGTTGCATCAGCTAGTGATTCACGCTTGCGTGAGATGGCAGATTTTAAAAGCACTGCAGCTATTGGTGCCAAGATAAGAATGAGAAGTGAGAAGACTAAAAGTAATGGATTGCCGTTGCTATTGCGGTCACGATCTCTGCCGCCGCCAAACCACATCATGCGCATCAACATGTCACTCAAGATTGCAATAGCACCTGCAGTAGTAGCCGCAACTGCTGAAACCAATGTGTCGCGGTTAGCAACGTGGGCTAATTCATGAGCAATAACGCCTTGCAGTTGATCACGATCCATGACATCTAAAATGCCTGTTGTGAAAGCAATGAGTGCGTGATCTTGATTGCGACCAGTTGCAAAGGCGTTCGGCGCACTATCAATAACTATTGCCACCTTTGGCATTGGTATGCCACTTGCAATTGTTATCTCTTGAATTAATCCAAATAACTTTGGGTTATCTGATTCTTGAATCAACTTTGCACCGGTCATCGTTAAAACTAATTTGTCTGAACCGTAGTAAGAACCCCACACTGAAACTAAGGCAATACCAACTGCAAGAGGAACAATTGCTGTTGTTGATTGACCAAAGTAAGTAAGAGCAGCCAGCGCCACAAGCCAAACCAACACACCCATACCTATGAGCAGGCCGATTGTCTTGCGGCGATTGGCCGCTTGTTGGGCTCTAAAGTTCATTAAAACTTAACGTTCGGAGCTTTACGATCTTGTGGATCTTCAACTTCGTAGAACTCACGCTCATTAACCTTTGCAAAGCCTGCAAAGAAGTTAGTTGGCACAGTTTTAACTGCAGTGTTGAGTTCGCGCACATTGTCGTTATAGAACTGACGAGAGAAGGCAACTTTGTTCTCAGTCGTTGCTAGCTCTTCTTGAAGTGAGATGAAGTTAGCTGAAGCCTTTAAATCTGGATAGGCCTCAGCAACGGCAAGTAATCCACGAAGTGCTTGTGTGAGCATTCCATCGGCTGCAGCAGTGTCTGCAACTGTGCTGGCAGTTGTTGCTTTAGCGCGTGCTGTGACAACAGCATCAAAAGTGGATTGTTCATGCTTTGCATAACCCTTAACTGTTTCAACAAGGTTAGGGATCAGATCAGCACGGCGCTTTAATTGAACTTCGATTTGTGCCCATGCTTCATCAACTGAGATGTTGAGGCGAATAAGGCGGTTGTATTGAGCAACAAAAAATAGGACGACTAGAGCGATGACACTGAGAACAATGATTATTTCCATACCTAATTAAACCCCTTTTTAGGCGGATTCATTCCTTGGGTTTGGCCTCTTCTCAGCAGTTATCACAGAGGCTAAGAGCAATAAAACAACCCAAAGAATGAGAGATTTGTGTCTAAAGGCTGTCCCCATATTGCCTTCATAGGACCCTGCTCCAACACAGTAGAGAATAAAGAAAATTAGGGAGGGTGCTAGTGGTCCGATAAAGGCCAGGCGTCGTTTCTTGATTAGCATCACAAAGATGAAGAAGAATGCTCCCAGCCAAGCGATGTTTTCAATTGCGGCAAAAAGGCTAGATGTGCTGGTGGTGTCTATAACAATGAGTGGGCGAAAGAGAAAAGTTGCAGCCATGTACGGTGCCCGCCAAGCGATACAGAAGTATGTATCAAAGTTAGATGGTGGGCGGCTTGTGTTTACCATTGTGTATACCAAACCATCTCTGGGGCATCTGGGCGTAGCAATTGCAGATGCAGCGTTCAATTTATTCACCTGATGCTTATAAGCTGTAAGTTGGGCGGCACTTGTAAGTGAGCCAAGTATTTCTCCTCCTGTTGAAGCGATTGTACCTGTTGTACCTGTTGTACCTGTTGTACCTGTTGTACCTGTTGTACCTGTTGTACCTGTTGTAGCTGTTGTAGCTGTTGAACCTGTGAAGCCCAACACAAGTCCCACTAGTACTAATGGGATTAATGTCAGTGCGATCCGCTCTCTTATATTGATTAGAAGAAATATCAAAATTGCAATAACTATGACCCAACCAACCTGTGCTCTTGAGCTAAAAGCAAAGATGATTGATGCGACCAATAGGGTGCCTGACTTTAGAGAGATTTTTTTGTGACAGTGAAATACCACGTAGAGAGAAGCGAAGGCGCAGAGCGTCCAGAACTCTATCGCGCTCTCACGTAACCCTAAAAACGACCAAATGAAGCGGCTTGGAAGAAATGCAAATGTTAGAAAAAGAGTGATTGATAACCGTGGAAATCTCTCCGCAAACTGTGCAAAATTTGTATTCCTGGCTGCTGTATGCAGGATTAACGCGGTGACCAAACAGAGTGTCAGTAATCCATATAGGGACGCGGTTAGCCGCACAGAATCTAGGGGGTTTAAACCAATTTTGTTTAGAAAGGCGGCTGGAAGTAAAAATGATCGACCTGAAACGTATAATCCTGCTCCAAAATCTGGAAAATCTGTTGCTGACTTACCAAGGGCAGTCCAATTGGCAGCCCTTGCGTATGTGCCTTCATCTGGACCAAGAGCACTTGGGGAATTTGGTAATACAAAAAACGCCACAACTCTCACAACAAATGAAGCAAAGACAATTGCATATAACTTGCTTTTCAAAGTTGTTAACTCAAAATTGAAAAGCTTCATATTCACTCTAACTATTAATCGATCTTTGATTTGTGGAAGTTTAAAAACGAGCGTGAAGCCGTTGGGCCGCGCTGACCCTGATAGCGAGAGCCATACTTCTCACTGCCATATGGGTGTTCGGCAGGGGATGAAAGTTTGATTAAGCAGAGCTGCCCAATCTTCATTCCTGGAAAGAGTTTTACTGGCAGGTTGGCAACATTTGATAGTTCTAAAGTGATGTGGCCGCTAAAGCCAGGATCAATAAAACCCGCAGTGGAATGTGTAAGAAGACCTAGACGACCAAGTGATGATTTACCTTCTAATCGCCCAGCAATGTCATCAGGCAAAGTAATAACTTCATAGGTGCTTGCTAAAACAAACTCACCTGGGTGCAGGATGAAAGCCTCATCGCCTTCGGCGATTACTTCACGGGTGAGCTCTGATTGCTCTATCGATGGATCAATAACGCTGTATTTATGGTTTTCAAAGACGCGAAAGTATTTATCGAGGCGAACATCGACCGATGATGGCTGAATCATGGCCTCATGGAATGGTTCGCAGGCGACCCGGCCAGCCTTGATTTCGGCGAGGATGTCGCGATCACTGAGTAGCACGCGCTGACCCTATCTTGGATTAGAGGGCCAACGGGGCATCAAAATACGCTCAATAGGGTTGCATAAGTTACTGGTGGGTAGCATTATTTGCCCATGAGTCATTACATAGCCAACCTGCGAGATATTGAATTCTGCCTCTTTGACCTTTTAGGGCGCGAGAAAGTCATGGGTACATCTTTGTACTCAGATGTTGATCGCGACACCGCAATGGGCATGCTCGAAGAGATGAAGCGCTTATGTGAGAACGATCTTGCAGAATCTTTTGTTGAAGGCGATCGTGTTGGCGCAGTACTTAACAAAGAAACTGGAAATGTCACGCTTCCTGCATCCTTTATCAAATCTTACAAAGCTTACGTTGATGGTGAATGGTGGCGCTTAGATGCTCCCGTTGATTTAGGTGGAATGAAAGTTCCTCCATCTGTGCGCTGGGCAATTGCTGAAATGGTTTTAGGTTCAAATCCTGCAATTCACATCTATGCCTCAGGTTATGCCTTTGCTCAAGTTGCCTATGTTCTTGGAACAGATGAACAGAAGAAGATTGCAAAGCTGATGGTGGATAAGCACTGGGGTGCAACGATGCAGCTGACTGAACCAGATGCTGGTTCAGATGTTGGTGCAGGTCGCACGAAGGCTGTGGCACAGCCTGATGGAACTTGGCACATCACTGGAACAAAGCGCTACATCACTTCAGGGGACGCGGACTTTTATGACAACGTAGTTCACTTTGTTCTTGCTCGCCGTGAAGGTGGCGGGCCTGGAACTAAAGGTCTTTCACTATTTTTGATTCCTAAATTTATGTTTGATTTTGAAACAGGTGAGCTTGGAAAGCGCAATGGTGTCTATGTCACTGCGCTAGAAGACAAGATGGGACTCAATGTCTCTGCTACGTGTGAAGTTAATTTAGGTGAGCATGAGCCTGCAGTTGGCTATCTATTAGGTGAAGTGCATGAAGGTATTGCACAGATGTTTAAAGTAATTGAGTTTGCCCGCATGATGGTTGGAACTAAAGCAATTGCAACGCTTTCAACTGGTTTTCAACAAGCTCTGGCATATGCCAAAGAGCGTGTGCAGGGCGGGGATATGAAGGTAATGAATGACAAAGCTTCACCACGTGTGACCATCATTAAGCACCCAG
Source organism: Actinobacteria bacterium IMCC19121 (assembly GCA_002284895.1). Classification (GTDB taxonomy): domain Bacteria; phylum Actinomycetota; class Actinomycetes; order Nanopelagicales; family Nanopelagicaceae; genus Planktophila. The sequence goes on along the minus strand of CP015605.1, from coordinate 327,634 downwards.
ATGTGCGCCGCTCATTAATGGTTCAAAAGTCTTATTCAGAAGGAATGCGGGCACTCGTTCTCTACACGGCATCAATCCAAGATGAGATTGAGTTAGCTGAAAAGGCAGGAGATAAAGAACGCTCCGCAGACATGATTGCACTCAACGATTTGTTACTGCCAGTAGTTAAGGGTTATGGATCAGAGAAGTCATGGACTCTTCTTGGTACTGAATCACTACAAACATTTGGTGGTGCTGGATTTACTCGTGACTGGCCTATTGAACAATATGTTCGAGATGCCAAGATCGACACTTTGTATGAGGGCACAACTGCGATTCAAGGTCTTGATTTCTTCTTCCGTAAAATCGTTAAAGATGGAGGAAGAGCACTTGGTTTGCTGGGAAAAGAGATCAAAGCTTTTGCTGATGCCGGTGGTTCAAATGCAGCAGAGAAGACCGCACTTCTTAAAGCACTCGATGACTTAAACGGCATTGTTGGAGTTCTCGTTGGTCATGCGATGGAATCACAATCAGATGCAGTCAAGATCTATCAAGTTGGTTTAAACACTTCACGTTGCCTCATGGCAGTGGGAGACATCATCACTTCTTGGCTACTACTGCGCCAAGCAGATATTGCAGTTGAAAAACTGCCAACTGCTAGTGGTAAAGATAAAGATTTCTATACTGGCAAAATAGCTGCTGCGCAGTTCTTTGTTAAGAACTACTTGCCTCATATCACCGCAGATCGCAAGATTGTGGAAGCAACTGATGGCTCCATCATGGAGTTACCGGAGAGCGCCTTTTAAACCGCTATCCTTACCGGATGTTCACGCGCTATAAAGGAGAGATCCTCACCTTACTAGGCGCAATCTTTTTCTCTTTTAATGGCGTTGTCGCCAAGTTAGTTCTAACCTCAGGTCTTTCATCCATGCGTTTAACGCAGGTGCGCTGCGGTGGAGCTTTTATATTTCTTGGCCTTTATATCTTTTTACGCCATCGCGAAAAGTTAAATGCTAAAAGAGAAGATCTTCCTGTGCTTTTTGCTTATGGAATCATCGGTTTTCTTCTAGTCCAGGCCCTGTATTTCGTGGCTATTACCCGCTTAAACGTCTCTGTGGCCTTGATCCTAGAGTTCACGGCCCCTATTTGGATTGTGTTGTGGCTGCGCTTTGTTAAACAAAAAGTAGTGCCGCAGCTGATGTGGGTAGCAATCTTTTTAGCATTTAGTGGTTTGGTTCTCATCGCTCAGGTCTGGAAAGGCCAAACGCTAGATCCCATTGGCGTTGCCGCAGCCCTACTTGATGGAATTGTGTTGGCATCATTTTTCTTACTTGGTGAAAAGCTCACAGCCAGGCGCGATGTTGAATCATTAATGGTTTATGGGTTTGGTTTTGCATCCCTTGGCTTGGCAATTGCAATGCCGCTCTGGTCATATCCCACAGAGATCTTTTCTCAATCGATGAACTTGCAGGGGCGCTTTGAAGCCTTTAATTTACCGGGTTGGGTATTAATCGCCTGGGTAATCATCATGGGAACTGTTGTTCCTTATTTGTTGGTTCTTAAAGGTTTAAAACTACTCTCCGCGTCCACAAGCAGTGTGATGGGAATGGCAGAGCCGGTATTAGCAGGTGTGTTTGCTTGGATCTGGTTATCTGAAACTTGGAACTTCATTCAATTAGTTGGCGGAGTAACAGTGATAATTGGAATTATCTTGGCTGATAAGGCTCGCTCGGCCGCGCATTAACTACTGGTGATAAACCAACTGCTTTAGCTTTTGCATTCTTATCACCACATGCACTTAACCAGTTAGCTAATAATTGATGTCCGTGTTCGGTTAATACTGACTCTGGATGAAACTGCACGCCTTCGATAGGTAATGTGCGATGGCGCATGGACATAACAATCCCTGATTCAGTTGATCCAGTTATTTCTAAATCTGAACCGACCGTCTCACGCTCAACACAGAGGGAGTGATAGCGAGTTGCCGTAAATGGTGATGGTAGATCTGCAAGAACGCCTTGTTGTTGATGATGTACTAAAGAAGTTTTTCCATGCAGTAGTTCTGGTGCACGTGAAACAGTTGCGCCAAATGCAACACCAATTGCTTGGTGACCTAAGCACACACCAAAAACTGGAATCTTTTTCTCTGCGCAAAACTTAATCATTTCAATACTCACGCCAGCCTTTTCAGGAACACCAGGTCCTGGTGAGATGAGAACGCCGTCATAGTTGGCAGCATCGTCGGCTTTGACGGCATCGTTTCGAACCACGGTGCACTCTGCGCCTAGCTGCTGCAGGTACTGCACCAAGTTAAAGACAAAGGAGTCGTAGTTATCGACGACAAGGATCTTGGTGGCCATAGGAGCATTCTTGCTCATGGTGTATCTTTCGCGTATGCCTAAATCAAAGCTCCGTAAGAAAGTCGTGGAAGCACGCGCCCATAACCAGGAAGTTGTTGTTGAAACTCCTCATGGCCCGCTAGAGAGCCCTAAGTGGTTAGCCCCAACGATGGTTGCTGCCTTCTTGATTGGCTTGTTCTGGATTGTGATCTTCTATGTGACCCAGACCGCCTATCCAATCCCAGGCATTGGTGCATGGAACATGATTGTTGGCTTTAGCTTTATTGGTGTGGGTTTCTCATTAGCCACCCGCTGGCGTTAATTCCTTCTTAATTACACGCTTGTAATTCAATCCACATTGTGGGTAAAGGCTGTGGATAACTCTTTAGCGTTTATTGAGGATGAATTGGGCTGCAATAACTCCGCCCACTAATCCACCTAGGTGAGCTTTCCAATCAACGCCCCCAAGTACAAAACCAATCGCAAAGTTAATTCCGATAATGACATAGATCGAACGTGTGTCAGCACCAATGCGCTTTCCCACCATTGCAAGTGCTCCAAATAAACCAAAGATCGCACCTGATGCACCGACTGAATAAGAAGTTGGGGATGCAAAGTAGGCAGAGGTGAGAGAGCCAGTCAGGAGAGAAAAGAAAAAGATAATGAGCATTTTGTTTTTGCCAAATGCTTCTTCAATTGGATTACCTAAAACCATCAGTGAATACATGTTAAAACCTAAGTGCATGAGTCCGGCGTGAACGAGTGAGACGGTGAATAATCGATACCACTCATTGGTAGCTCTTAAATAATCAAAGTTGGGTAGAACTAAATGAACTTGAATTGTTGGAACAATCATCTGCAGCAGATATGCACCGCAAATAATTGCGATTAAAGAATAAGTGGCGGAGCGCTTAAGCAACTGTGACGCTGTTGATTGTTATTGGTGTTACTGGCTTATCTTGCGCGCCTGTCTTTGCTGTTGCGATCGCATCAACTACAGCCTGGCTAGCAGAATCCTTTACTTCACCAAAGATAGAGTGCTTGCGGTTTAGCCAAGTAGTTGGTGCAACAGTAATAAAGAACTGTGAACCATTTGTTCCTGGACCTGAGTTAGCCATTGCAAGAATGTATGGGCGGTCAAAAACTAACTCTCCGTGGAATTCATCTGCGAAGCGATATCCCGGTCCGCCAGTTCCCTGACCAAGTGGATCTCCACCTTGAATCATGAAACCGTCGATGACACGGTGAAAAATAGTTCCGTCGTAAAGATTGGCATTTGTTTTATTTCCTGTGCGTGGATCGGTCCACTCTTTTGCACCAGTTGCTAACTCAATAAAGTTTGCAACAGTCTTTGGTGCATGGTTAGGAAATAGCTCGATGATGATGTCACCGAGTGATGTGTGTAGGGTCGCTGTAGTAGTCATAACGTGGAGACCAGGGGAATCGAACCCCTAACCCCCGCCTTGCAAAGGCGGTGCTCTACCAATTGAGCTAGGTCCCCGTTTGAGAGCGGGGTGGGCCTAGATGGACTCGAACCATCGACCTCTTCCTTATCAGGGAAGCGCTCTAACCAGGCTGAGCTATAGGCCCGCAACAAAGATGAATCTCGATTGCAGAAGCGCAAGGTTACCTTGAACTTCCCTAACTCCCAAAATGGGGATTAGCTGCTTAACTCAGAGCCGAACCATACTAACTTTTCGAGGAAATCTCATCTTCGCTGTTCTTGGTCACCGAGACTAATGCCACACCTTCATCCAGGTTCACTAGGCGCACACCCATTGAATCACGCCCAGTTTGGCGCACCTCGGCTGCTGGTGTGCGCATAACTGTGCCAGCAGATGTAATTGCTAGGACTTCATCCTCATCGCGCAGCACAAGTGCACTCACTAATGATCCTCTTGAGCTTTCATCGATCTTGGCAGCTTTAATTCCAATTCCACCACGGCCCTGTAAACGATATTCCTCAAGTGGAGTCTTCTTGCCATAACCAGCATCTGTTGCGGTGAAGACAAATGAGTTCGCAGCAAGCTCTGAGTTCACTCTAGCCATTGTTAACAATGAGTCTTGTGCACGGAACTTCATTCCAATAACACCACTCGTTGATCGACCCATTGGTCGCAGTGATTCATCATCTGCAGTAAAGCGCAGTGACATTCCTTTTGTTGAAACAAGTAAGAGTTCATCACCGTTGTTAACAAGTGATGCTCCAACTACTTCATCTCCTGGCTTGAGTGAGATTGCAATAAGGCCACCAGTACGAGGTGAATCAAATTCAACGAGAGGAGTTTTCTTAATCAATCCCTTTTTAGTTGCAAGAACTAAGAATGGGGAAATTGTGTAGTCCTTGAGGGAGAGAACTTCAGCGATTTTCTCATCGGGCTTAAATGCCATTAAGTTGGCAACGTGTTGGCCGCGAGCATCGCGACCAGCATCTGGAAGCTCGTGCACCTTGGCGCGATAGACGCGTCCTTGGTTTGTAAAGAACAACAACCAGTCATGTGTTGATGCAACAAAGAAATGATCAACAACATCATCTTCCTTTAATGCCGCACCCTTAACGCCACGACCACCACGACGCTGTGATCGATAAAGATCTGCCATCGTGCGCTTTGAATACCCACCACGAGTAATTGTTACAACCACATCTTGATCTGGGATTAAATCTTCTGCACTGAAATCACCTTCACTTGCAACAATTTGTGTGCGACGATCATCGCCATACTTTGCAACTAAATCAGTGAGCTCTGTTTTAACGATCTCACGCTGCTTTTCAGGGCTAATCAAAATGGCGTTGAGGATGACAATGTCAGCCATTAACGCGTCATATTCATCATTAATCTTCTGGCGTTCAAGGGCTGCAATACGGCGCAGCTGCATATCCAAAATAGCGTTTGCTTGAATTTCATCAACATCTAGAAGTTTCATCAAACCTGTCCGAGCTTCTTCAGGTGTTGTTGATGCACGGATCAGCGCAATCACTGCATCTAGGGCATCAAGTGCTTTGAGGTAGCCCTGCAAAATATGTGCACGCTTTTCTTTTTCAGCCAAGCGGAACTTAGTACGGCGAACAATTACTTCAATCTGGTGTTCGATGTAGTAACGGATGAACTCATCTAGGCGCAAGGTGCGTGGCACACCATCAACTAATGCCAACATATTGGCACCAAATGTGTCCTGTAGTTGTGTCTGCTTATAAAGGTTATTAAGTACAACCTTAGGAATTGCGCTCGTTTGTAAAACAATTACCAATCTCTGACCTAAGCGTTCATTACCTTCATCGCGCACATCGGCAATTCCTTTAATCTTTCCATCTTTAACAAGTTCAGCGATCTTAAGAGCTAAGTTATCTGGGTTTACTTGATAAGGAAGTTCGCTGATAACTAAACATGTGCGCTTATTAATCTCTTCTACTTGAACAACTGCGCGCATAGTGATTGATCCACGGCCCGTGCGATAGGCATCTTCAATGCCACCGCGACCAACAATTAAACCCTTTGTAGGAAAATCTGGGCCTTTAACAATGGTGAGAAACTTAGCTAGAAGTTCTTCTTGCTTCATATCTGGATTTTCTAGCGCGAAAATTACAGCTTCACCGATTTCACGAAGATTATGCGGTGGAATGTTTGTAGCCATACCAACTGCAATACCGGCGCTTCCATTAACTAGAAGGTTAGGCAGGCGAGAAGGCAAAACTGTTGGCTCTTGTGAGCGTCCGTCATAGTTAGGGACAAAATCAACGGTGTCTTCATCGATATCGCGCATCATCTCCATTGCAAGGGATGACAAACGGGCCTCGGTATAGCGCATCGCTGCAGCTGGATCGTTACCAGGAGAGCCGAAGTTTCCATTTCCATCAATGAGCAAATAACGCAAAGACCAGTGTTGGGCAAGGCGAACTACAGAGTCATAGATCGCAGTGTCACCGTGTGGGTGGTAATTACCCATAACGTCACCGACGATACGAGAAGATTTGTAGTAACCCTTATCTGGTCGATATCCCGCGTCATACATTGCATAGAGAACACGGCGATGAACAGGTTTTAATCCATCACGAATATCTGGCAGAGCGCGACCGACAATAACTGACATGGCATAGTCAAGATATGAGCGCGCCATTTCAACTTGAAGATCAACGGTTTCAATCTTGTCGAAATTCTCAAGATTATTTGGGTTTAATTCATCCATTAGATATCCAAGAACCTAACGTCTTTAGCGTTGCGCTGAATAAATGCACGGCGCTTTTCAACATCTTCACCCATAAGTACTGAGAACAAATCATCGGCTGCAGCAGCATCATCTAATGTGACTCGCACAAGCACTCGGTGCTCTGGATCCATTGTGGTGTCCCAGAGTTCTTTAGCTGGCATTTCACCTAAACCTTTAAAGCGCTGAATTCCATCATCTTTAGGCAAACGCTTTCCTGCAGCTAATCCAAGTTCAATCATGCCATCGCGTTCGCGATCGCTAAATGCATATTCGACTGGCTCTTTTCCGCCCCACTTCAACTTATAGAGAGGAGGTTGGGCGAAGTAAACAAAGCCGTTTTCAATAAGTGGGCGCATAAAGCGGAATAGTAAAGTTAGAAGCAGTGTTCGGATGTGTTGACCATCAACATCAGCATCTGCCATCAAAATAATCTTGTGATAGCGAAGTTTTTCAATATCGAAATCATCGTGCACACCCGTACCTAGCGCGGTGATTAACGCCTGTACTTCGTTGTTTTGTAAAACACGATCAATGCGTGCTTTTTCAACATTTAAAATCTTTCCACGAATTGGTAGAACGGCTTGATTGCGTGAATCACGGCCACCCTTAGTTGAACCGCCCGCTGAATCTCCCTCAACGATATAGAGCTCGCACTTTGCAGGATCAGTCCACTGGCAATCAGCTAACTTTCCTGGCATTCCGCGGCCTTCTAGTAGACCTTTGCGGTTACGACTTAAGTCACGGGCTTTGCGGGCTGCCACGCGGGCTGCAGCTGCATCAATGCTCTTTCGAACAATCTCTTTGCCTTCTGCAGGGTTTTGCTCAAACCAGGTTGTCAATTCTTCATTAACAACTTTTTGTGTGAAAGTTTTTGCCGAAGTGTTGCCTAGTTTGGTTTTTGTTTGACCTTCAAATTGTGGGTCAGCTAATTTCACAGAAACAATTGCAGTTAAGCCTTCGCGCACATCATCACCTGTGAGGCGATCTTCCTTCTTGCGGATGAATCCTGCTTCTTCACCAAACTTATTCACAACAGAAGTGAGCGCTGTGCGGAAACCTTCTTCGTGTGCTCCACCTTCATGGGTGTGGATGGTGTTAGCAAATGTGTAAACAGACTCACTAAATCCGGCGTTCCACTGCATTGATACTTCTAGAGCGATTTTGTTCTTCTTATCCTCTGAAGCAAAAGAGATAACTGATTTATGTGTTTCACCACGAGTGGAATTCAAGTGCTTAACAAAGTCAGAGATACCACCTTGGTATTGGTAGCGAACTGTTAATTGTTCACCGACTTCATCAACGTGGCCTGTGCGAGCATCTGTAAGAGTGAGAATTAAACCTTTATTAAGAAATGCCATTTCGCGAAAACGAGTGGATAAAATCTCAAAAGAAAAATCTGTTGTTTCAAAGATTTCCTTTGATGGCCAGAAACGCACTGTCGTTCCAGATGTTGTTGAGGCTTCACCTTTTTTAACTGGGGCAGTTGGAACACCTAATTTGTAATCCTGGTACCAAAAACTTCCATCGCGCTGCACTGTTACAGAAAGATCTGTACTCAACGCGTTAACAACTGAGATACCAACACCGTGTAATCCGCCAGAGACTGAATATCCGCCATCGCCAAACTTTCCGCCGGCGTGCAGAACGGTAAGAACAACTTCCAAAGCTGGTTTCTTTTCAACAGGGTGCATATCGACCGGGATTCCACGGCCGTTATCGATAACTTCAACGCCGCCATCTGCCATCAACGTCACGTTGATCTCGGTGCAGTAGCCAGCTAGGGCTTCATCTACTGAGTTATCTACAACTTCATAAACCAAGTGGTGCAGCCCGCGCTCACCAGTGGAGCCGATATACATTCCGGGGCGCTTTCGAACTGCCTCCAGACCCTCCAGCACCGTGATGCTGGATGCGTCATAGGAGTTCTCAGCCACTAGGTCTCCTTCAAGGTCGAATCGTTCTTTTGCCCTCTGGGGGCTTCTGGGAGGGAAAATCCCTCCGGCACGCTCTTATCCTAGTGGGAAAATGGAAATTGAAATAGCCAAAATAAGCCTTAGGTGTGGGTATAGCCGAACTTTGAGCGTGCGGTTGAGGGTTCCTAGTGGGTCTGGGGCTTAACCGTAGGTATCTCGAGGTCCTCGGGCGTTGCGAATAACCCGGACCCCTTTTTTCCAGCTGGGGCCTTGGGGGCCGATAAATCGCAGCTTTTGGATCGTGGCACCGGATGGATCATTTTGAATTGTTGCCAACAAATTATCTGCAACCAAAGTTAATTGTGTTGCCCACGCAGTTGATGACGTTTGAATTGTTAACGTTGAATCCAAAATTGAAATGGGTGTTGCATGCTGCGCAATTTCTGCGCCAACAATGGTTGCCCATGTAATAAACAGGTTTCCTTCAGCTAAACCGCTGTTCCATTCACGCTCTTCAATCATATTACTAAGTAATTCGCCAATTAATTCTGGGTCGCCAACTTGTCCGACTGTTTTTGTTGGTGCAGGCTTGTTAGGTTTTCTACTCACACCTGTTTTAAATGTCTTGAAAAGATCAAGAGCTAAATCGCGCTTTGTCATTAACTCTTTCCTTTCTTAACAATTCCAGGTGTCACATAAAACTTTTGCGTTAGCAACTCTGCAGGCAAATCACTTTCAACGGCCGTAGTAATAATTGTTTGCTCAGCTATTTGGGTTGCAGACATTAATTGTTTGCGGCGAGATGTATCAAGTTCTGCAAAGACATCATCCAAAATAAGAATAGGTTCTGAGCCCTCACTCTTTAAAAGATTAAAAGAACCAATGCGCAACGAGATCGCCATTGACCAGGATTCACCGTGGCTGGCATAACCTTTGGCTGGAAAATCTCCAATTTGTAAATGTAAATCATCACGGTGTGGTCCAATTAAGGAAACTCCGCGTTCGATCTCTTGATAGGCCATTTCTTCTAGTCTTTTTGTTAAAACCTCAACATTGTTTTCAAAGTTATTGGAAACGCCCTCACTGCTGCATTTATATGAAATGGAGGCTGGTTTAACTTCATTCAAGTTTGCATAGTTCTTTGCAACCCATGGATTTAAAGCCTCTACTAGAGTTATTCGATCTGCAGTTAATTGAGCGCCAAATTTAATTAGCTGTTCATTCCACGGCAGCAGAGCGCTGGCTGAAGAGCGGGTTTTTAGTAGTGCGTTGCGCTGTTTAACTACTCGCTCATAATCAGCGATGACCCCAGCCATTCGTGGGGTGCGAGTAATAAGCAGGCGATCAAGGAAATCACGCCGTCCGCCAGGTTCACCGCGCACAAGATCCAAATCTTCAGGGGAGAAGTAAACAATTTGGCAAGCTCCTAAAATCTCGCGCTGACTTCTAGTTGGGTTGCCGTTAATTCGTGCGCGGTTAGCTTTACTAGCATTGATTTCAAGATCGATATTTAATGTTCGATCATCTCGTTCAATCTCAGTTCTAATGATTGCTTGTTGGGCGCCAAGTGAGATGAGTGGGACGTTATTGGCAACACGGTGGGATGAAAGAAAAGCTAAATAGATTAAAGACTCTGCGATATTTGTTTTACCGGAACCGTTATCACCAATAAAGGTGGTGACCCCAGGTTGAAGCTCCAACTCCAATGAAGGATAGGAACGAAAGTTGGTCAGCGCCAACTTATTAATGCGCATTAATTAAACCTATAAATTATGAGGCGTAGCGCATTGGCATTAACAGGTAACGATAGTTCTCAACAAGTGCGCCATCTTTATCGCTCTTGCCCATCAAAATCGCTGGCTTGTTAGCACCTGTAAATGAGATCTGCACATACTTGGTTCCAACTGCGGTTAAACCGTCGGCAAGAAAAACAGGATTAAAAGCGATTGAGATTGGTTCACCAGTTAACAAGATTTCAATTGCCTCTGTCGCTTGTGCTTCTTCACCAGCTCCTGCTTCAAGGGAGAGTGTGTTGTTATTAAAATCAAGACGAAGTGGGACTGTCTTGTCTGTAACAAGTGCCACGCGGCGCACAGAATCTAGAAGTGTTGCTACCTCGATAAGTGCCGTTGAAGTTACTTCTTGTGGAAGTAGGTGGCGATATGGAGGGAAAGTTCCATCCAACATGCGCGATGTCATTGTCTTTCCATCGCCAGCAAATCCAGCTAAGCGGTCGTTGCTAGATGATGGTGCAAAAGAGATTGAAACTGTTTTAGTTCCGGTTAAAGATTTAGCAGCATCGGCAATGGTGCGAGCACGCAGCAGCGCACTTGTTGAAACATTGGGAGTAGTTGGATCCCATTGAATCTCGCGCACAGCTAAGCGATATCTATCTGTAGCTGCCAAAGTTACGGTTTCCTCGGTTATTTCAACGTGAACACCAGTCAATGTCGGCAATGAATCGTCGCGCCCTGCTGCAATAGCAACTTGTGAAACCGCTGTTGCAAATACATCGCTAGCTAGCGTTCCAGTTGTATCTGGTAGCTCTGGAAGATTTGGATACTCATCAACTGAAAGTGTTGGCAAAGTAAATTTCGCACTGCCGCTAGTCACTAGAACGCGAGAGCCGTCTAGCGCAAAAGTGATTGGTTTATTTGGCAAGGAGCGTGAAATTTCAGCTAGTAGTTTTCCTGGAACTAAAACTTTGCCAGGCTCTTTTATCTCTGCTTGAAAATGAGACTTGCTTGCAGTCTCTAAATCTGAGGCAGAAAGATAAACCTGATCACCTGTTGCATCGATAACTATTCCAAGAAGCTCTGTTTTGATCGGTCTGGTTGAAAGGGAGCGGGAAACCCAATTAACGCCATCAACTAATGCTGACTGCTCGACGATGAACTTCATGCTCTGCCCCAATTCAGTGAAAGGTTCGTTTCACATCTAGATTTATATATATAAAGGTAGTCGTAGTAACCAGGCAGCTTTCGTGTGGATAGAGATGAAAAGCCCAGTTCAGTGCGGTGTTTCAACTCCCAGAACATGTGAATAAGGCGGGAAAAGGTGTGCACAACAAACATAGTTACACCCTTCCCCTTCCTACTCTTCACAGCAACCCCTTTGGCCTATCCACATAAAAGCTTGAGATCTCCACAGTTGTCCACAACTTATCCCCAACTGGGGGTAAAGAGTGTCAAAGCGGACATTTCACACTTTTGGTGCGTTTACCTTGCTTGTTGCTTAATTCTGGTGGTGAGTTCGTTGACCTGGTTATAGATCGAACGACGCTCAGCCATCAGTTGACGGATTTTGCGGTCGGCATGCATAACCGTGGTGTGATCACGCCCGCCGAATGTTTGGCCGATTTTTGGAAGCGAGAGTTCGGTTAACTCGCGGCAGAGATACATCGCAATCTGGCGGGCATTAACTAATACCCGAGAGCGAGATGTTCCACAAAGATCATCGATAGTAAGTGAGAAATAAGCAGCGGTCTGAGCCATGATCGTGGCGCCAGTTATCTCCGGGTTGTTCTCATTAGGAATCAAATCTTTTAAAACGATTTCAGCTAGAGAAAGATCAACACTTTGGCGATTTAAAGATGCGAAAGCTGTTACACGAATAAGCGCACCTTCAAGTTCGCGGATGTTTGTTGAAATCTTGCTAGCGATGTATTCCAAAACATCATCGGGTGCATTCAACTTATCTTGCGCAGCTTTTTTGCGAAGAATTGCAATACGTGTTTCTAACTCAGGTGGTTGAATATCTGTAATCAAACCCCACTCAAAACGAGAACGTAGGCGATCTTCCAAAGTTGTTAACTGCTTAGGTGGGCGATCACTCGAGATAACAATCTGCTTGTTAGCGTTATACAAAGTATTGAAAGTGTGGAAGAACTCTTCTTGTGTTCGTTCTTTATTTTCTAAAAACTGAATGTCATCGACAAGTAGAACATCGAGATCGCGGTAGCGGCGCTGGAAAGCAGTTGCCTTGTCATCGCGGATGGAGTTAATAAAGTCATTAGTGAACTCTTCTGATGAAACATAGCGAACACGAACGCTGCCGTAGAGCTCTTTGGCATAGGCGCCAATAGCGTGTAATAAGTGGGTTTTTCCAAGGCCTGACTCACCATAAATAAATAGCGGGTTGTATGCCTTAGCTGGGGCTTCAGCAACTGCCACAGCTGCAGCATGTGCAAAGCGATTTGATGCACCAATAACGAAAGTTTCGAAGATGTAGCGGGAGTTAAGTTGTGAAACCTCCGCAATTTTCGATGGAGCTTCTTCACGACCTGTTCCAACCTTGGGTGCAACGAACTCAATATCAACTTCTGGAGTTTGTGGTTCGGCAGATTCCAAAGATTCATCAACAGTTACTGCGATGCTGGCCTTATCGCCGAGTTCTCGAGTTAAAACATCACAGACAACTGTGCGCAGGCGGCTCTCTAAAACATCTTTTGCAAAAAGATTAGGGGCTGCAACCAACAACGTTGTTTGATCATTGTTATGAAGTAGACCTAAAGGCTTTGTGAGTTGTAAAAATGCTCGATGTTGAGGCGCATCAATGGCAACCTCTTCAATAACACGATCCCAGAGAGTCGTTAACTCAATCTCTTTAACGGCCATTTCGGCCCCTCTCTGATATCCACAGGGTTATCCACAGCCTGTGGTCTAAACCCCAGGTTGAGCCCTTATAAAACCTCCAAAAGCTATAAACCTGTGGAGGAGGGCGTAAAAGTAGAGCGAATTGGGAAAAAAAGCAACTGGTTATCCACAGTATGAGGCGAAGGGGATGAGCCCAGATCTGAGTTTGACCGGCTTATCCCCAGACCTCTACCGTTACACCCTTGCTTCCCCCGTATTTCTGGCCCGCAGTAGATTTTTAATTATTTAGGAGTTTCACATGACAAAGCGCACCTTCCAACCTAATACCCGTCGTCGTGCCAAGAAGCATGGTTTCCGTGCCCGTATGGCCACACGTGCAGGTCGCGCTGTTCTTGCAGCTCGCCGTGCAAAAGGCCGCGCGCGTCTTTCTGCTTAAAGACTTTTAAGGAAAACTCCTGTGCTTGCCAAAAGCGCACGTTTAACTGAGAGCGGGGATTTTGCCCGCGCAACAAAGAGTGGGATCCGATACTCATCTACCAACTTTGTCGGCTACCTATATATGAGCGAACTTGATCAAAGCGCCCGCGCAGGATTAATCATTAGCAAAGCCGTTGGTAGCTCAGTTGCCCGCCACCGCTTAGCCCGAAAAATCCGCCACTGTATTTTTGATAACTACACATCCCTTCCAACCGGATCCCTTTTGGTGATCCGTGGACTGAATAACTCAGCTGAGGCTGATTGCAAATCAGAGATTGCAACTGTAGTCGCTAACCTGGTTCGTAAAGCCAAAGATCGTGCGGCCACAAAATGAGAACTCTTATCACTGCACCTATCAAGTTTTATCAAAAATGGATTTCACCATCGCTAGCACCACGGTGCAAGTACTACCCATCATGTTCAAGCTATGCGGTCACCGCAATTGAAACATATGGCTTAAAAGGAATTGCAATGAGCGCTTGGCGTTTAGTGCGGTGTAACCCATGGTCACATGGCGGAGTTGACTACGTAGTTTCGAAAGAGAAGGTAAGTGTTAATGGATAGCATCTTAAAACCCTTATATATCGCTGTTTCTTGGGTTATTGTCACAATCCACGATTTACTCTCACCTTTGTTTGGTTCAGATAGCGGTGTGTCATGGTCACTTGCAATCATTGGCCTTGTAATCATCATCCGTATTATCTTGATCCCACTTTTTGTAAAGCAGATTAAAAGCCAGCGTGCATTAACTGCCCTTCAACCACACATGAAGGAGATTCAAAAGAAATATAAGGATGATCGCCAAAAGCAATCAGAAGAGATGATGAAGCTCTACAAAGAGCACAAAACAAACCCACTCGCTTCATGTTTTCCAATTCTTGCTCAAGCACCAATCTTCTTCGCACTCTTCACCGTTCTCAACGGAATTGGTAAGAACCCACCCGTCAAACATGGTGTGTTATCACAAGATGATGTTGTCAGTGCAGCACAAGCTAAGTTCTTTGGCGCACCAATCTCTCAAACATTTTTAGGTTCAGATATTACAACTGTAAAAATCGTTACAGTTATCCTGATTGCATTCATGTCACTGACTACCTTCACAACACAACGCCAGTTGATGTTAAAAGGAATGCCAAAAATGGATTCAAGTAACAACATGATGTTGCAACAGCAAAAGATTATGTTGTATGCATTCCCAGTAATTTTTGCAATCTCTGGTGTTAACTTCCCAATCGGAGTTTTAATTTATTGGTCAACAACAAATCTTTGGACATGGGGACAACAGTTCTATGTCATTAAGCGAAACCCAACACCAGGATCACCTGCCTATGAAGAGCTAAAGCGAAAGCGTGCTCATAAGAGCGGGGAAGTAGCACCTGAAACAGATGTGGCCCCAACGGAAGAAGAAGTTAAAGGGCAACGAAACCAACCAAAGAAGAAGAAAAAGAAGAAATAGGACAAATCAGTACAAATAGTATTAATTCACTACAAACCCGACTGGGAGAGCGACATGGCAAAGGCAAAGGCAGAAGTTGTTGAAAAGGTTGAAGAAGAAGCAGAAACAAAGCCTGTAAAAGGCGTGGCAAAGCTTGAAGAAGAGGGCGATATCGCCGCTGACTACCTTGAGGCCCTACTCGACATCGCAGATCTAGATGGCGACATTGATATTGACGTTGAAAACGACCGTGCCTCACTGGCCATTGTTGGCGGAAAGTTGAACCACCTAGTTGGCCGCGAGGGTGAAGTTCTAGATGCTATTCAAGAGCTCACTCGCCTAGCAGTTCAGACCGCCACGGGGGATCGCTCACGCCTGATGCTTGATATTGATAACTTTCGTGCCAACCGCCGCACAGAGCTAACAAAGCTTGCTAATGAGATGGCAGAAGAGGCTAAGACCACTGGCGCTTCAATCAAACTAGCTCCAATGAACGCTTTTGAGCGCAAAATTATCCACGACACAATCCAAGAGCTAGGCCTAAGTAGCGAATCTGATGGGGAAGACCCAAACCGCTACGTCGTTATCTATCCAGCCTAAATGCAGGTTTCACGTGAAACCCTGATCGAGCGATATTTCCCTGATATCGATCGGGTTCACGCCTATGCCGCTTTCCTTGAAAGCGCTGGAATTGAGCGTGGATTAATCGGTCCCCGAGAAGCTGACAAGATCTGGGATCGCCATATCTTTAACTGCCTGCCCGTGACCTCCCTGCTCAAAGAGGGCTCCATAGTCTTTGATATCGGCTCAGGGGCAGGTCTGCCTGGAATCGTGATTGCTCTAGCCCGTCCAGACCTAAAAGTGACACTGATTGAGCCCCTTGAGCGCAGAGTTGAGTTCCTCAAAGAGGCCGTGGCAGGCCTAGATATTGAGGTTATCCGCGGCCAAGCCCAAGATGTGCGCACAACTGCCCACTATGTAACAGCTAGGGCAGTGGCCCCTCTTGAGAAGTTGAAGAAAATGAGCTGGCACCTTTTAAAGACCAACGGCTCCCTTATGGCCATTAAGGGCAAATCTGCCGAAGAAGAGATGAAATCGGTGCCAAAAGCGATGCTCCATGAGGTAAATCTTGACGGCATTGAGCTTGGACGCATAGTAGAAGTGCGCAAAGGTGCTTAACTAGCCCACGTGACTGATTCACGTGAAACAAAGAAGGTTATTGGCGTTCGCCGCCTCAAAGAGGCGATGGCAAAACCAGCCTCCCTTCGAATCATCACGGTAGCAAATCAAAAGGGTGGGGTCGGCAAAACCACCACCACAGTCAACCTAGCTGCAGCTCTTTCTATGGGTGGCCTGCGGGTGGCAGTTATTGATCTAGATCCTCAAGGAAATGCCTCAACTGCCTTGGGGGTAGAGCACCTAGAAAACGCCGGAATTTATGAAGTTCTCATGGGCGATTTAACAATGTCGCAAGCAATACAAAAAGTTAAAGGTTTTCCTTCACTTGAATGTGTTTCATCAAATACTTCACTTGCACAAGCAGAGATTGAATTAGTTCCAATGGTTGCACGTGAGATGCGATTAAAAGACGCCATTGATGAGTTAGCAACACAACGCATTGCTGGAGGTGAGCCACTTGATTATATTTTTATTGATTGTCCACCATCACTTGGTTTATTAACTATCAATGCATTAACTGCTGCAAAAGAAATGTTGATTCCTATTCAATGTGAATACTACGCACTAGAAGGTTTATCACAACTATTAAAAACATATGAATTAGTTAAGAAGCGTTTGAACTCATCACTTAAGCTTTCTACTTTTGTTTTAACAATGTTTGATGGTCGCACACGGCTTGCTAATGATGTTGCAGATGAGATCCGCAAGCATTATCCAAATGAATTAATTGATATTCCCATTCCACGTGCTGTGAGAGTTTCAGAGGCGCCAGGATTTAATCAAACAGTAATGACTTATGACGCAACATCACCAGGTGCCATTGCTTATATGTCAGTTGCTCGTGAATTAGCTGAGCGCGGCAAACCTTTTGATTCAAATGTTGTTTCAATTAATTACAAGCGCGAAGGCGAGATTGCATAATGGCACGTCGTGGAGGACTCGGCACAAATCTAGATGCATTGATTCCAACATCATTAACTGTTGCTGGGCAGGAAGTTGCAACTCAAAATGAAATCGATGTCAATCTGATATCTGCTAACCCACGTCAACCCCGCCAACACTTTGATGTTGATGCCTTAAATGAATTAACCGCATCTATTAAAGAGATCGGCATCTTGCAACCACCTGTTGTTCGCCAGAAACCAAATGGTTCTTATGAACTCATCATGGGAGAGCGCAGATTCCGCGCAGCTATAGCTGCAGGATTAAAAACAATTCCAGTAATTATTCGCCAAACTCCAGATAATGAACTTTTGCGCGAAGCGCTGATCGAAAACATCCATCGCAGCCAACTTAACTCATTAGAAGAGGCAGCTGCCTACTCACAACTTCTTACAGACTTTAACTGCACACACGATGAACTTGCGGCGAAACTTGGACGATCACGCCCGTTAATCTCAAACACCATTCGTTTAATGAACTTACCAACTGCAGTGCAACAAAAACTTATTACCGGAGCACTTAGCGCTGGACATGCTCGCGCACTTTTGGGTCTTAGTGATTCAAGTGAGATTGAAAAACTAGCCGCGCGAATTGTTGCTGAGGGTTTGAGCGTGCGCGCAACTGAGGAAATCATTTCAACTGGCGCGCCAAAGCGAAAAGGTGCAAAGAAGTTAAAGGCGACAAAGTCTGCAAGTCCTGAACTTCAAGAGATCGCGGACACCATGGGTGACACACTGGACACACGAGTTTCCATTCAAGGCAGTATAAAAAAGGGAACAATTGTTATTGAATTTGCTGGAGCTGAGGATTTGAAGCGAATTGCTAAGGCGATTAATAATTAATTAAGTTGGTTTCCGCCGCGGCGAGCCATCTCAGTCTTTATAACCCCACTCAAAGCTTTCACACCTTCACGGATGCGCTCTGGTGTTGGGTAGCAATATGACAAACGCATTGACCAAGAACCAAAACCATCTGCATAGAAAGCTGTGCCGGGAACGTATGCAACCTTGGCAACAATTGCTTTTGGCATAAGCGCTTTAGTATCGATTTCTTCAGGCAAAGTAACCCAGACGTAGAAACCACCGCCAGGCTTTGTCCATTTAGCAGTTACTGGGAAGTGCTCATCTAATGATTCAAGCATTGCATCGCGGCGCACTTTATAGAGATCGCAAAAAGATGCAATCTGATCGCGCCACGGTTGATCGGCTAAGTAACTAGAAATCGTTAGCTGTGAAAAATTTGAAGGGCACAAAATTGAGGATTCACTAGCAATAATTAACTTCTCTTTCAGAGAAGATGGCACGAGCGCCCAACCCACGCGCATTCCAGGGGCTATCGTCTTTGAAAAGGACCCTAAATAAATTACATTCTCTGAATCTTCTGCTCGCATGGCATTAGGCGATGGCTTATCAAAGCCAAGCAGGCCATAAGGGTTATCTTCAACTACAAAGATGCCCTCTGTGCGACAAATATTTAAGATCTCAGTACGGCGATCTGCAGGAAGTAGAACACCTGAAGGGTTTTGGTAGTTAGGGATTGTGTATAAAAACTTAATTCGACGGCCCGATGCGCGCACACTTTTAATAGCAGCACGCAAACCATCTGGAACTAATCCCAAATCATCAGTTTCAACATGAACTACCTTGGCTTCATATTGATGGAAAGTACCGAGTGCTCCAACATAGGAAGGTGCTTCAGCTAAAACAACATCGCCTGGATCAATAAAGATACGAGAAATTAAATCTAAAGCTTGCTGGGATCCTGTTGTTACTAAAACATCATCAGGGTTAGCGCGAATGCCTTCTAGCGCCATCACTTCACAGATCTGTTCGCGAAGTTTTGGATGTCCTTGTCCGCTTCCGTACTGCAAAGCCTCTTGGCCATTAGTTAAAATAAGTTTTTGGACAACATCAGCCATCATTGACATAGGAAGTGCTGAAAGATTTGGCATTCCACCAGCTAGAGAAACAATTTCAGGTCTAGATGCAACAGCAAAGAGTGTGCGAATCTCACTGGGTTGCATATGCGCAGCACGTCCAGCAAAGCGCTCCTCTAGATTTTGAGGCGCTCCGGTTGTAAAACGTGGCGTTATTTCAGACATGGCTTAAGTCTCCCATATGCCGGCACATGGCCGAACACTAATTATCGACGGATACCGGCTTTGCGCAGATCAGAAATACGCAAAGTTCCTGTTTTTGCATCATCTTCAGCAGCTAAATAGAGGCGCTGAATTGCAATAACGAGGGCTTCTGCAATCACATCACGAAAATCAGGACGAGACATTCGTCCAATATCGCCAGGATTAGTTTTATAACCCAAATCAATACGAACTGCTGGTGCTTTTGTTAAACGCAATAAATCCCATGTCATGGCATGTGTGCGGCAGTTGGCAAAATCAGTACGTGCACATATTTCGCGCTGAACCAGTGAAGCAAATCTTTCTCCAACAATTGAGTGGACGCCATGTGCTTCACTGCCATAAAAGTAAGTTGCTGCACCATGTGCGTTTTCATTCTTATAACTATCTTCATGAAGTGAAATCATCAAATCAGCATTGCTGTTATTTGTGAAAGCTATTCGCTCACTTTCAGAGGGATTATTCTTTTCACCACGAGTTAAGAAAACCGAAGCACCGAGTGCAAGCAAACGACCTTCTGTTCGAACTGCAACATCATAAACAAGTGGATCATCACCATCTGGGTTTAAAACAATTGTTTTATTAGCAAGTGCCGGTCCACGATTTTTCTGATTTGCACTCTCGCGCAAAATAGAGGGCGCACCGCCAGAAACTATTTTAGTTAAACGAATAAGAGCAATGATTGTTGCAGGACCACATTTACCATCAACTGTTGCACCCACTGATTTCTGAAAATCTTTGACTGCTAATTCAGTGCGGGGACCATAAATTCCATCGACACGGCCACAATCAAAACCCATTTCAGTTAAACGCGATTGCAAAGCGGCAACGTCATCACCATGCATTAATGGCGATTCTTGCAGATTGAGCGATCTATCTCCCAGTTTCCACCGCGCTTCTTCTAGAGCGCGAGCAGTAACCTCATCAACAAGACCCGTGACGCTTAAGCCGCGGGCCTGTTGAAAAGATCGAATCTCGGATTCAGAAAGCTCTGACATTTTATTTAAGAGAGAAAGCTTTCAAGTTCCTTCAACATCGCAGGCTTTGGCTTAGCTCCAACAATTGTCTTCACGATTTCGCCGTTAACAAAGACGTTCATAGTTGGAATCGATGAAATTCCATACTTAATCGCTATTGCTGACTCTTCATCAGTGTTGAGCTTTACGATCTTTAGCTTTGAACCGTATTCATTTGAAATCTCTTCAAGAATTGGTCCCACAGCACGGCATGGGCCACACCATTCCGCCCAGAAATCCACCAATACAGGCGTGCTGCTCTTTAAAACCTCAGCATCAAATGTCGCTGTAGTTACTTTGCTCGTGGCCATTATTTACTCCTTGATGTATGTGTTGAGGTTGAGAACTTTAGTGTCCTGAGAGAAATCTTTCAGCATCTAACGCTGCGGCGCAGCCAGAGCCAGCGGCGGTGATTGCCTGGCGGTAGGTGTGGTCCACCAAGTCACCGCAGGCAAAGACGCCCTTGATATTTGTTCTAGTGGATCTATCTTCAACCTTTACATAGCCTTCAGAATCTAGATCGATTTGGCCAATGATTAATTCACTACGGGGGATATGTCCGATAGCAACAAATAAACCAGTGACATCTAATGTTGATTCAGATCCATCAACTGTGTTCTTAATCTTTAATCCAGAAACTTTGTCAGCACCTAGCACGTCTGTAACTTCAGAGTTCCACAAAAATTCAATCTTAGGATTGCTTGCTGCGCGCTCGGCCATGATCTTTGATGCGCGCAATGAATCACGACGGTGAATCAAAATAACCTTGTCAGCAAAACGAGTGAGAAAAGTTGCTTCTTCAACTGCTGAGTCTCCACCGCCAACAACTGCAATTGTTTGTCCGCGGAAGAAGAAACCATCACATGTAGCACACCAAGAAACACCGTGACCAGATAAACGCTTTTCATTTACCAAACCAATTTCGCGATAAGCACTACCTGTTGCAAGAATGACAGCTTTTGCTTTAACAGTATTTCCTGAACCATCTTTCAAAATCTTGATATCACCCGCTAAATCCATTTCAACAATGTCATCGGTGATTAATTCTGTGCCAAAGCGCTTAGCTTGCTTTCGCATACTGTCCATCAAATCTGGACCCATCACACCATCAATAAAGCCAGGAAAGTTTTCAACTTCAGTTGTGTTCATCAACGCGCCGCCTGCAGTTACTGAACCCTCATAAATAATTGGGTTTAACTGTGCGCGAGATGCGTAAATAGCAGCTGTGTATCCAGCTGGGCCTGATCCAACAATTACAACATCTCTAATTTCACTCATATGTGCTCCTTATAACCCGTAACTTATCTTCTTTATTCCGCTGCGCCAGGACGTCGTAAAACAGAGTTCTTTAGATGTCTAATCATTGTGATTTCTTCAACACCAGCGGCTTTGCCTGCAATTAAGTAGCCAATAAATGCTGCGCCCATAACAACTGCTAGCTCTCCTACTCTAGCAATTTGGCTCATTTCAACACCAACCCAATCTAAATATTGCGTTAATGCGAAAAGTGGCAACATCACACCGAAAGAAGCACCGAAGAGACGAAGGTGTTGGCCACCGAAGTCTTTCAAAGAAATTTTCCCAGTATGTTTTTTGAGTAGCGACAAAGTAACTAACAAACCAAGCAAATATGAGATCGAGAAGGCTGCACCTAAACCAATTGTCACCCATTGGTTGCGAAGTGTGGCAAGTGAGAGGTAGGAGAGTCCAACTGCAATAATGTTAATAATCAATATTGAAATAACTTGTGTGCGAGTATCTTCAAAAGCATTAAAACCACGAATGAGAATTATGTTAATAGAAAATGCAACTAGACCAAAACTCAATGCTGCCAATACATAACCAATGTATCTGGAATCCTCAACCGGGATACCTATGAAAATTACGGAAGTAATGAGTGGACCAAACAATAGAAATGCGACTGCACTCGGAATCGTTATAACACCAACAAGTCGTATTGCTCGAACCAACTGCTCACGAACCTCATCAGCTTTCTTCTCTAATGCAAGCCGTGAGATGTGAGGCAAAATAGCTGTAATGATTGAGATTGTTACGATCGAATACGGCAACAACATTACATAGTAGGCATATGTGTAAGGCGTATAACCGACTCCACTCTCTATTCCTTCTTGCGCACTTCGCACTGCAGCACTTGTAGCAACGTTAACTGTTACCAAATAGCCAAGCTGTGAAATCAATACATAAATCAAAGTCCAACCTGCTAAACCAAATGATTTACCAAGGCCACTTACTCCCCATTGAGGGCGTAGCTTTATTCCTAATTTATTAATCACCGGAACTAAAACCAACGCTTGGACAACCACACTCAGGGTTGTTCCCCATCCCAAAATCTGCACTTGGATGTTTGAAATATTATCTGCACTCACAGATGGTGAGAAAACAAGGAACGCCCCAAATAGGACTATGCCAACGAGGTTATTGGCTATCGGTGCCCACATCAGTGGGGCAAAGGAACCACGGGCATTTGCTACTTGGCCCAGCATCGTGAACAGGCCTAAGAAGAAGATTTGAGGCAAACAGTAGCGGGTGAATGCAATTGCAATATCTTTTTCTGCTTCAAATCCCGGAGTGAAAAATTCTGGTGCGTATAGACGAACCAGAGCTGGGGCGAAATACACTCCTACAGCAACTAGAGCAAATAAAATTATGGAAATTGTTGTGATTAAACGAGAAGCAAAACCATCCCCACCATCTTCATGATCAAAAGATCGCACTAATTGTGGAATGAAGATTGCAGTTAATGCACCGCCGACAAGTAAGTTATACAAAATATTTGGCATGGTGTTTGCAACATTGTAAGTATCTGCAAGCAGTGCAGTGCCAAGAACGGCAACAATTAAGATGCCTCGAATAAATCCTGTAATACGAGAAATGATTGTGCCAAGTGCCATGATTCCTGAGGCGCGGAATAGTTCATTAGATTTCATCTTTGCGCCCCTTTTTCACTCGACGAACACTTTGAGTAACAGCTGCAAGCAAGAGCAGGATGGCTGCCCCCATGGTAAACCATGTCACACGTTTATCAATAACTGTGGAATTAATCTGCAGAATCGATGCGGGTACGACATCCACACTCGTAGCATCGGTGATCTGAGCGAAAATTGTGGTCTCACCGGGGGCAATGACATCTAGGGTGAGCTCTAACTGCTTCTTAGAGTTTGCTGGCACAACAACACCGGCGAAGTTCTCAACAACAACTCTTGTGTTCATTGGCGTCATTTCCACATTGACCATGACATCAACATTGAACTCATTAATAATTGTTACAGGCAATTTTGCAGAGTCGGTTGTGACTTGATATTTGCCTGGATTAATTCGCAGCTTTCGCACCTGGGCATCAACTGCAGCCTTTGCACTATATGAGAAATAGTCGCGCGAATCTTTATCTAGAGATGGAGATAAAAGACGGCTTAATCGGGCTCGCATCATCATTAATTCTGGATCTTCAACAGCGCGTGACAGGCGGGTCAATGCTTTGCGGCTATCGCTGTAATTCTTTTTTAACACTGGGTTGAGCTTTGATTTGCCTGTGCTCCAGCCACCATCTGGCTCGCTGCGCACAATGCGCCCCAACGCAACCTGCAGCTGTGATTTACCAAATGTGTAATACATCTTTAACTCACTTGGAGCTAAAGAAGTGGCAAGTGCAACATCAGGATTTCCATAAGCAAGTGCGATAACTTCATTTGCTCTAGTTACTTTCTGTAACTGTATTAACCAATCAGAGGCAATTTTAGAACCGAGAGGCTCCGCATCAGTTGCTAATTTGTATTCACCGGTCATCGCAATAACCTCATCGATTAATGCTGGATCTATAACCCAAATTTTCGAACGTGAAGCTGAGACATAAACCAATTGGCCTAATCTTCCTGATGGAGTTAACTCTTGTGCTAAATCATCATTTCTAAATTCACCAGTGAAAGTCTGATGTGCCGGGCTAATGATTCGAACTATGGCCGAATCTGCTTGAACAGGTGATAGCGGTGCGAACAAAAAGAATGCAGTTAGAAGTGAACCTATGAGTTTTTTCATGGGCTCAACTGGCCACTTCTAGCGATTAGCTTCTTTTCATCTGGATAAGCCAAGCGATCCACAATTTCAGCTAATGGAAACCAAGAGACTTCATCTACTTCACTGATTTGAGGAGTTAGTTCCCCGCTTACCTCAGTAAACATAAAGTGATGAACTGTTTTATGAATGCGTTGACCCCCAGCCATAAACCAAAAATCAATCACTCCCAAGGATCTAGTGATAGAAGATGTAATTCCTGTTTCTTCTGCCACCTCACGAATTGCAGCTTGTTCTGGTGTTTCACCTTTTTCTATATGACCTTTTGGTAAAGACCATAAAATTCGTTTTCCAGTTGAATCCTTATGATCAATTCGGCCAATTAATAAGCCTTGTGTGCCAGAGGAATCAATAACTAACCCGCCAGCGCTGACTTCATCCACGCGCTTGGCATAAGGACGTTTGTTTTTTGGGTGAGGAGTTTTTTCAGGGTTAGAAGAACTCTGTGTTTGGGGGCCGCGGTTAGCGGGGCGCTTACGCTTCCGCTTCTTTTTCGTACCTTCGCTGCCCGCACCAGGTGCCGGGATCATGGAGCAAGGGTACTGCTCTAACCTTACTTATTGTGAGTAACGCATTAGGAGCCGCGGGCGAGTTAGCCATTCGCTCACTTATTGAACGAGCCCCGCTGGCAAGTTCTCTAGCGCAATCCTTTAAAGCCAAAGGCTTTACTTTGGCATTGGTTGGCGGACCTGTGCGCGATGCGCTCTTAGGCAGACTCGGTAATGATTTAGATTTCACAACAAATGCTTTGCCACAAGAAACAAAAAAGATTTTAAATGAATGGGCAGAAAATGTTTGGGATACCGGCATTGCATTTGGAACTGTTGCAGGTAAGCGCGGTGACACAACAGTTGAAGTAACTACATATCGAAGCGAACATTACGATGCTGATTCACGCAAACCATCAGTTGAATATGGCAAAGATATCAACGGTGATTTATCACGTCGTGATTTCACAGTTAATTCTATGGCGTTGGAGTTAACTACTAATAAGCCTGAGTTCATTGATCCATTTAATGGTTTAAAAGATTTAGCAGAAAAAACTCTGCGCACACCAGGTTTACCCAATGATTCATTTAATGATGATCCACTTCGCATGATGCGTGCTGCTCGCTTTGCTTCTCAATTAGATTTCGAAATCGAACCTGCTGTGCTAGCTTCAATTAAAGAGTTGGCACATCGTATTTCAATTATTTCAGCTGAGCGCGTGCGTGATGAGTTCACAAAGATTCTCATGTCTAATAATCCGCGCAAGGGAATTACATTATTAGTTGATACTGGCCTTGCTGATTTAGTTCTGCCAGAGATTCCTAAGCTGCGCCTTGAAGTCGATGAGCATCACCACCACAAGGATGTGTATGAGCACTCGATTACAGTTCTAGAACAAGCAATCGAACATGAAGATCGCCTAGGTGGTCCCAACCTTGTTATTCGACTGGCTGCACTGCTCCATGACATTGGAAAACCAAAGACTCGCGCCTTCATAGAAGGCGGCGGGGTTTCATTTCATCACCATGAAGTAGTGGGTGCCCGCCTTGCTAAAAAGCGTTTATCTGAACTTCGCTTTGATGGTGACACAGTTGAAGCTGTTGAGCTATTAACTACCTTGCACCTGCGCTTTCATGGCTACGGAGATGGAGAATGGACTGATTCTGCCGTACGCAGATATGTCCGAGATGCCGGTGATTTACTGACTCATTTACATGTTCTCACCCGCGCTGATTGCACTACTCGCAATAAAACTAAAGCTGCCCGTCTTGCAAGTGTGTATGACTCACTAGAAGCACGCATTGAAGTTTTAATGGAACAGGAAGAGTTGTCAAAGATTCGCCCGGATCTAGATGGACAACAAGTGATGGAGTTATTGAACTTAAAACCATCACGCGATGTTGGCGCAGCGATGGACTTTCTTATGGAGCTACGTCTTGAGCAAGGACAAATCGGTGAAGAGAAAGCTACCGAGGCACTACTTCACTGGTGGAAAGACAGAAGCGCGAAGTAATCGCACTCCCACTAACAAGTAAGCCGCACTCACACATAGCGGAACCGTTGCGCCCAAACCAGAAGTTGGAAGCAAGAGCGCTGCAATTAATCCACCAGAGACAATTGCACCATTTACTACAACGTCATAGACCGCAAACACACGACCGCGATAGTAGTCATCAATTTTAGATTGAACGAGTGCATCATTAGTAACTTTTAAGTTTTGGCCAAAGAAAGAAACTAAGAACGCTGTAAGAATTAATGTGACTTGAGTTTGTGTAGCGGCCAAAATTAAGGGACAGGCAGCACTTGTAAGAATTGCCAAACGAATCCAACGGTGCCGGCCCACTTTAGAAACTCCGTATGGTGCTAAAAATGCCCCAAGAAAGACGCCTATTCCGGCAAATGAAAGGGCGAATCCAAATCCTTTTAGGCCTTGCTCGGGGAAATTAGGATCATTAAAAGAATTTCGCTCAAGCAATAGAGCTGTGAGAGTTAGCGCAGTTAATCCTCCGCGGTGCACAGCAGTTGCCAAGATTCCACGGGCAGCATCAGAGTGAATGCGCAGGAATTGGAAACCTTCGCGCATCTCTGTAATGCCTTGCATAAAACTTGCCTGCTTCTTTTCATGCTCTAGTGGGCCAATTTCGTATTTATTTAAGCGGCCACTTAAAAGGGCAGCTGTGAAATAACCACCGCTAGCAATGAGAATTAAGAGTGCATCGGCATGATTGGCAATAGCTAATGAATCAGTAATTGCTCGCACTCCCACACCAATACCGCCACCAATAACAACCAATACAGATCCACCAGTAACCGCCGTTGCATTTGCAGTGATGAGTGATTTTGCATCGATGAGTAGTGGCAATCCAGCAGAGAGTGCGGCAAGAATTAAGCGGTTGATTCCAAAAGCAATGAGAACAACAGCGGTTAGCTCAACTCCAGTTGTGCCACTAAAAA
Organism: Actinobacteria bacterium IMCC19121; assembly: GCA_002284895.1. Lineage (GTDB taxonomy): Bacteria > Actinomycetota > Actinomycetes > Nanopelagicales > Nanopelagicaceae > Planktophila. The sequence goes on along the minus strand of CP015605.1, from coordinate 300,384 downwards.
TGAAGAGTGCAACAAGTAATAAGTTTGCACTGCGAGCAAGGTTTGCAAAAAATAATGCACGTTGGCGTGAAACACGGTCCAGGATTGTTCCAACAAATGGTCCAACGATTGAATACGGCAATAAGACAACAGCAAAGCCAAGAGCTGCGTTTAATGCATTTGCTTGGCGCTCAGGAGAGAAAAGAACAAAAGAAGCTAAAGCGCTTTGAAAGATGCCATCGGTTGCTTGCCCAGTCCAGCGGATTGCAAGCAAGCGGGAGAACCTAGGGTGTCTGAGTAAACCGAGGAAACTCATAATGAAGAGCGTACTGGCTTAATTAGGTTTATTCTTTACTCCAATGAAATCTAAACGTTCGTTCATCGACTATTCGCTCGATAAGCGCGCCACTTTGATGGCCCTCTTTCGTGGTGTTGTTGATGCCTGCGACGCTGATCCCTACTTAATGCGGGCAGCTAAGTGGCATGGCGAGAAAGTGAGCCGCAACTGCCCGGTATGTAAGAAGAGTGAACTAGTTGAACTTCGTTACGCGTTCGGTGAACAGTTAGGTCAGTACTCAGGTCGCATTAAGAATGAAAAAGAGTTAACGGAGATGGAAAGTGAGTTTGGAGAGTTTCGCGTCTATCTCGTTGAGGTGTGTAGAGGTTGTTCTTGGAATCACCTGTGTGCCTCATTCATTTTGGGTGATGGCCATGAACGCAAGGCACCCCGCAAGGTACGCACCTTGGAGGACGAGGATTACGCCACAAGGTAGCCTTAAGTAATGCGTAAGTTCCTGATCAGATCAGCTGTCTTTCTAGGCGGCTTTGGTTTCATTGCCGGATCTGTTCTTTTTGCCCTGGCTTACTTCACTGTAGATATTCCAGATGCCAACGCTTATGTGAATTCTCAATCAACGATTATTCAATATTCAAATGGTGAAGAAATCGGTCGCGTTGGAACTCAGAACCGCCAAATTGTTCCGCTTGCAAAGATTCCACTGAATGTGCGCCACGCAGTCCTTGCTGCAGAAGATCGTGGTTTTTACTCTAACCGCGCCTTCTCTGTCACAGGAATTTTGCGAGCAGTTGTCAACAATTTAAAGGGTGGATCACTGCAAGGTGGTTCAACTATCACGCAGCAATATGCAAAGACTGCCTTTTTAACTCCAAGTAGAACGATTCAAAGAAAGATTAAAGAACTTGTTATTTCTATTAAATTAGAAAACCAACTCTCTAAAGATCAAATCTTTGAAAGTTACTTAAACACTATTTACTTTGGTCGCGGTTCCTATGGTGTGATGACCGCATCCCAGCAATATTTCAACCGCAACGTTGATCAACTAACAAATGCGCAAGCTGCAGTGATTGCATCTATTTTGCGCTCTCCTGGTTTATATGACCCAGCATTTAAAAAGGGAAACCTAGAGCGTTTGCAAGCCCGTTTTGAATACGTTAAAACAGGAATGATTGATGCTGGTTGGTTAGATAAAGATGCAGCTGCAAAAATGAAGTTTCCAACAGTTGCACCACGTTCAACTTCAGGACAGCTCAGTGGACCTAAAGGTCACATCATTGAAGCTGTAACAAAAGAATTAGTTAAACTTGGATTTACACAAGACCAACTTCTAGTGGGTGGCCTTGTTATTAAAACAACATTAGATCAAAAGGCGCAACAATCTGCCGTTGATGCAGTTAATAAGTTTTATCCAGCAAAGGCTCCAGAGAATCTACATATTGGTCTAGTTGCAATTAGGCCTGGAACCGGTGAAATCGTGGCACTTTATGGTGGCCGGGATTACTTACAGCGCCAACTCAGTGATGCAACACAATCCATTGCACTGGCTGGTTCAACTTTTAAACCTTTTGCAATCATCGCAGGACTTGAACAAGGCATTCCGTTAACGTCAATGTGGAACGGTGATTCACCACAAACATTTGATGATGCAGGAAAGCCATACATTGTTTCCAACTATGGTGATGAAGGTTGGGGTCAAATAGATCTTCTCTATGCAACTAAACACTCAGTCAATACAGTTTTTGTTCCTCTAGGAATTAAAGTGGGACCAGCTGCAGTAGTTGATGTTGCACGGCGTGCAGGAATTCCAGAGTCAATTGCAATGATGCCAACTCCTTCTGTTGTTCTAGGTGTTGCAAGCCCACACGTCATAGATGTTGCAAACTCATATGCAACTTTTGCGGCCCAAGGTATTAAATCTAAGCCTTACTTAGTTGCCCAAGTAATCGGTTCCAACAAAGGTGTTTTATATGAAGCAAAGCAAGAGACTCAAGAAGTATTTAGTAAAGAAGTAATGGCTGATTTAACCTACGCCCTCAAAGGAACAATTACTGGTGGAACAGGTGCAGCAGCACTTGCACTTGGCCGTCCAGCTGCAGGAAAGACTGGAACATCTCAGTCCAACGCCTCTGCCTGGTTTAGTGCTTACACACCGCAGTTAGCAGCTTCCGTTGCTTTGTTTCGCGATAGCGCATCTGAATCACTCAATGGAATTGGTGGATTGACCTCTGTTACAGGTGGAACTTTCCCAGCCAGAATTTGGACTGCGTTTATGAAAGGCGCACTCAAAGGCGAACCAGTAATGGATTTCCCAGCACCTTCAAATATCGGTGGACTTGATCCAGTTGTTATAACTTCCGGTGGAAAGCAAACCCGCAAACCGTAATGGCAATGCGCACGCGGGCATTACTTGCCCTAGCTATTTTTGCCGCACTGCTCTCTTTCATTAAGTTTTCACCGTGCCAGGACACCAACTGGGCCACGCCAGATCAATACATTCACGCCTGTTATAGCGATCTTCCTTCACTTTTTGGTGAGCGAGGAATGGTTGATAACAAGTGGCCATATGCAAGTGATACCAACGCAGTTGAATACCCAGTACTTACCGGATTAGTTATGTATGCAACTTCTTTTGTTGCTCATTCACCTATCTCTTACTTTAATTTCAATGCTTTTCTATTAGCCCTGCTATTTATTGGGCTTGTATTTATTGTTTATAGAATAAAACCAGAGTTCACATACCTACTTCCATTAGCACCAGCCATGATTGCCTCCCTTTATATCAACTGGGATCTATGGGCAATTGCAACAATGATGCTGGCAATATATTGGTTTGATAGAAAACAATACCTATATAGCTCTATTGCTTTAGCAGTTTCAATATCAACTAAGTTCTTACCGATATTCCTACTTCTACCTATCATCTTTATTCTCTGGCGCTCAAACCAAATCAGAGAGATGGTTAAATATGCTGCAACCACATTTGTTATTTGGTTAGCAATCAATCTTCCATTTGCGCTAACAACTCCAAGTGGTTGGTGGCGCTTCTATAAACTTAATTTGGAGCGAGAAGCTGACTGGGGTTCTTTGTGGTTAGCCTTTAATCAATTAGGCCTGGGCCTTGCTAACTTAAATTATTTATCTATTTTGTTATTACTCTTCGGGATAACTTATTTTGTCATTTTCCTCTTTGAAGTAAAGAACACACCCACTCTGGCATCTGTTGCCTTTATTGTTTTTGCAATTGTGATGATTGCTAGCAAGGTCTATTCACCGCAGTATGTATTGTGGTTAACGCCGTTGGCAGTTATTGCACTTACTAATAAAAAGGATTTGCACGCTTTTTGGATCTGGCAGATTGCAGAGACGCTGTATCACGTTGCTATCTGGCAGCACTTAGCTCTTTTCACCGGTGCGAAATTTGGTTTGCAGGAGGGCGGCTATGCCACCATCACGCTGATCCGCATCGCCGCAACTATCTATCTGGCCTGGGTCCTCATAAAGCGGGCTCTGGAGGCCCGAAATACACAGGGATCCCTGTTCGATTTACTCTTTGAGGCCTCTAAGCCTTACCCTTAACCTCCTTGATCGGGCCCTGGTGGTTTGATGAAGGAAAGTATTAACCCTCCTGTCACGGAAATGCCGTGGCCGTCTTAGTCCAGAGGAGGTCGGGTTAACGCATGCGTCACTATGAACTTATGGTCATTCTTGATCCAGAACTTGAAGAACGCACAGTCACACCAAGCCTAGAAACATATCTCAAGATCATCAAAGACAGCGGTGGAACCGTCAACAAGCTCGACTTGTGGGGCCGTCGTCGTATGTCTTTTGAAATTGCGAAAAAAGGCGAAGGTATTTATGCAGTCATCGATATGAACTGCGAACCAGCTGCAATCAAAGAGTTGGATCGCCAACTCAATTTGAATGAAGCAATTCTGCGCACCAAAGTAATTCGCCCAGAATAATTAATTAAGCACGGACTCCACGAGTAGAGATGAGGAAATAGTTATGGCAGCAGGAGATACAACAATCACAATGATCGGCAACCTTGTCGATGATCCAGAGCTTCGCTTTACACCCTCGGGTGCAGCGGTTGCAAAGTTTCGTGTAGCTTCAACCCCACGCTATTTAGATAAGCAAACTAATGAATGGAAAGATGGCGAGAGCCTTTTCCTTCAGTGTCAGATCTGGCGTCAAGCAGCTGAAAATGTTGCAGAGTCACTGACAAAAGGAATGCGCGTCATTCTCTCTGGTCGCTTGAAGCAACGTTCTTATGAAACTAAAGAAGGCGAAAAGCGCACTGTCTTTGAGGTAGAAGTTGATGAAGTCGGACCATCACTACGTAACGCAACTGCAAAGGTCACTAAGACCCAACGCGCTGGCGGAACAAGTGGCGGATTCTCTGCACCTGCTGCAGCTGATTCATTTAACGAAGATCCTTGGGCAGCAGCTTCATCTTCACCGGCAGGCGGAGGTTGGGGAGCATCCTCAACAACCGACGAGCCACCGTTCTAAACCAACCTATCCATCCATTCCTAGTTCATAACTAGGGCCCGAAAAGGAGCACCACAATGGGAGCAAGAAATAACAAAACTCTTCGTGAACCGAAGAATAAGGGCGCAAAAGCCGCTGCCCTGAATAAGAAATTTAAGAAGAAGCCATGCAGCTTCTGCCAGCAGAAGGTCACCTATATCGACTACAAAGATATTGCGACCCTTCGCAAGTACATCTCAGATCGCGGCAAAATCCGCGCTCGCCGCGTTACAGGTGCTTGCACACAGCACCAGCGTTCAATCGCAACTGCGGTAAAGAACAGCCGTGAAGTAGCACTACTTCCTTACACATCAACAGCGCGATAAGGGGAACTGACTATGAAACTCATCCTTACTCGTGAAGTTGCAGGCGTTGGTTCTGCAGGAGATGTTGTAACTGTTAAAGATGGCTTCGCACGCAACTTCTTGTTGCCACGCGGAAATGCAATTGCATGGTCACTTGGTGGAGAAAAGCAGATTCAGAGCATTCGCCGTGCGCGTTCTGCTCGTGAAGTCCGCGATATCGACCACGCTAAAGAGATCAAGGCCAAGCTTGAGTCAGCAACTGTTGTTGCTAAGGCAAAGGTTGGCGCAAAGGGCGCTCTGTTTGGTTCAGTAACAGATAAAGATGTTGCTGGTGCAATCAAGGCAGCTGTTGGTCTAGATATCGATCGTCACTCAATTAAGACTGCCGGACATATCAAAAAGACTGGAAACCACGATGTGAAGGTCGCACTTGGCCACAATATCGTTGCAAAGATTACAGTTTCTGTAGTCCCAGAATAAAGTAATTAGTAAGAAGGCCCGTCGCTTATGCGGCGGGCTTTTTTATTTGGTTGTAACTGCCACCAAAGCTTTTTTGAAGTACTCACTTGTGAATTCACTTCTAGCTAAATCGTATTTAGACATTCCCCACTCCCAGAAATCAAATTCAATCTCACTTACTGAATCTTGAATTGATGCCCACAGAGTCCATCCATACTTTGCCATCAGCGCCCATAACCAAGCACGTGCAACTTTGTCGGGGCGATGTGCGCCGTAGTAAGCGGTGACTAACTCTTCAAGTGCTTCTATGGGTTGAAAGGCCTCTGCCCAGACGTTGCCAATCTCAAAGCAGGCATCATTATTTCCTGAGTATTCATAGTCAATAAGCCAGATTTTCTTTCCATCATCGATGAAATTGCCTGGCAATAAATCATTATTACAGGGCACCAAACCTTCAAAGAGAACTTCAAAAGCTTTTTTGATTTGTGCAACCATAGGTTCAAAATCCACATAACCTTCTGGAACTCTAAAGCCCTGCTCTTTTACAATCTTTAAATAATTACTCTGTGTATTAAACATATTGAACTCATGATCAAAAGGCTCAAGTGCGTGAAGGTTGCGCAAACTGGTTGCAATGCGGGGCAAGTTCGCGGCAACATCATCGGCGCCAAAGGTTTTGCCGCTGATGTAGGAAATAAGAAGTAGACCTTCACCGGGTATGTAATCCAACACTTCGGCTCCCACGCCGCCCTTGCCGGCAATAGTGGTGTTTATAAACTCAGAGCCTCTATCGATAGAAAGAAAAGATGAGGAGTTACTAGAGACTCGGGCCACGTATTTATCGTCCGGAGTTTCTATAAGAAAGTTTCTATTGGTTAATCCCCCGGAGAGTTCTTTAATAGATGTGCGGGCTTTGAGCAGGGCGATTTTATTGAAACGTTCACCGAACTCTTGCTCAAGGACACTATCGTCAGACACGCATTCAGGATACATTTCATATGTGGCCGTGTCAGCAGTCCCAACCAGAGCAAAAATCATCATTATTGGTGGTGGCGTGGGCGGAACATCGGTTGCCTATCATTTAGCCGAGCTTGGCGAAAAAGATGTCATTTTGCTGGATAGGAATGAACTTACCAGCGGCTCTACATTCCATAGCGCAGGCTTAGTAGGTCAACTACGCGCAGATCCAACGCTGACGTTAATGAATATGCACTCCGTTGATCTCTATAGAAAACTACAACAAACAGAGACACCCCCAAGTTGGCGCGAGTGCGGCAGTATTAAGTTGGCTTCCACACCTGAGCGCATGCAAGAGATCCGCAGACAAATCGGTTGGGCTAAAACTTTTGGTTTAGATTTAAAAGAGATTTCACCTAAAGAGGCCCAAGACCTCTTTCCTCTCATTGACCTAGAAGGTGTTGTTGGCGCTTGTTATATGGCCTCAGATGGCCAAGTCGACCCTTCACAGCTGGCAATGGCCTTAGCTGCCGGTGCTCGCAGGCAAGGCGTTCAGATCTTCACACACACCAGAGTCCTTGAGATTAAAACAACAAATGGACGAGTGAGCAGTGTTGTTACCGACAAAGGTGAGATTGAATGCGAAATAGTTGTTAACTGCGGTGGAATGTATGCACCGCAAATAGCACGCATGGTCAATGTTCGCGTCCCAATTGTTCCAATGAGTCACCAATACTTAATTACTGAAAACTTCATGCCACAGGATGCCCCATTCTTGCCATCACTGCGTGATCCAGACAATTTGATTTACTTCCGTCAAGAAGTATCAGGTTTACTGATGGGTGGATATGAGCGCACATCAAAGGCATGGTCTGCTGACTACAACAATATCGATGACATTCCAGCAAACTTTAACAATTCGTTGTTGGCAGAAGACTGGAATCGCTTTGCAGATATAGCTGAAGCTTCACAAAAGCGTGTGCCTAAAATGGCAGAAGTTGGAATTAAAAGCTTTATCAATGGACCAGAGGGCTTCACACCAGATAATGAGTTCTGTTTAGGTGAAACATCAGTCGGTGGTTTCTTTGTTGCTGCAGGTTTTTGTGCCCACGGAATTGCAGGAGCAGGTGGAATTGGCAAAGTAGTTGCTGAGTGGGTTGTTGCAGGTGAGCCAACGATGGATTTATGGCATATGGATATCAAACGCTTCGGTGCATCCTATGAATCTCCTGATTTTACGTTACAGCGCATTACAGAAAACTACGAGCAGTACTACGACATTCACTACCCAAGTGAAGAACGCAAATCTGCGCGGCCTAAATTTATGTCCCCTGTCTATGAGTGGCACAAAGCTAATGGCGCAGTCTTTGGTGAGAAATCATCATGGGAGCGCGTCAATTTTTATTCAACCAATATTGGAAACGATGCACTACGCCCCAAGGATTGGTTAGGAAATCACTGGTCAAATGCGGTGCAAGTAGAGCACTATGCAACGCGCAATAACGCTGGTTTATTTGATGAATCTAGCTTTGCCAAGGCCCGCATAAGTGGGGCTAGAGCAGGTGAATTTCTTAACTACGTCTGTGCAAATAATGTCGTTAAAGGTGTTGGCAAAACAACCTACACACAGGCGCTTAACTCAAAAGCCGGCATTGAATCTGACTACACCGTCACACAAACCGGTGAGAATGAATTCATGATTGTCACAGGAACTGCATTTTCGGTGCATGATTTTGGTTGGTTAGAGAAGATGCGCAGAGAACATTCATTTGATGGAGTTGAGATTACAAACATTACAAAAGATCTTGCCTGCTTTGGAATCATGGGGCCAAAGTCCAGAGCGATTTTGCAATCATTAACCAGCACAGATCTCTCCCACGCAGCATTTCCATTTATGAGTTCACAGGAAATTACTGTGGGTGATATTAAAGTGCGCGCAACAAGGCTTACCTACGTTGGTGAACTGGGTTGGGAACTCTATGTTCCAACCGAACAAGGGTTAGCGCTGTGGGAAAAGATTATGGCGGCAGGTAAAGCGCAGGGAATTAAAGCCTGTGGTTACCGCGCAATTGAATCTTTACGACTTGAAAAAGGTTATCGCGCATGGGCGGGTGAAATAAACACTGAAACTAATCCTTATGAGGCAGGTCTTGGCTTTGCAGTTTCACTCAAGAAAGAAAATTTCCACGGCAAAGAAGCAGCTATTGCTGCGCAAAGTAATCTTTCACGTAAATTAGTTGCAATTACTTTTGATGACATCACATGTGTGCCGTTTGGATCAGAACCCATTCGAATCGGGTCAAAGATTGTTGGCCGTATTAAATCTGGTGGCCAGGGCTACACAATTAAAAAGGCAATTGCTTATGCCTACCTACCAATCGAGCACACAGGCGTTGGCACAAGTGTGGACGTTGAGTTCTTTGGTAACTGGCGTACGGGTGTAATTTGTGCAGAGCCACTCTTTGATCCAACAAATGAGCGAATTCGTTGTTAAATCTCACGATTTAAGATTTACAGAAATACTTTTATGCACAATGCACTGCAAAAAGATGCGCCTCTGACCTGCGCTTTTTCAGAGTAGGGGTTACCTCTCACCACTTACCCACAATTCATCCACCGCTTTGTACACAGGAAAACACGCTTATCCACCCACTTACCCACAGCTTTATCCCCATCACCCCCAAGCAATTCTCGCTCAAAAGTGGGGCTGGCACCTAAGTTACGCCTACAAGGAATTCACTTGTCAGTGGCACATGGGAGGTTATACGCGTGAGCATCGCAGAACTTCCTAGTAATCGCGCACCGCGCGATAACAATATTTCTTCCATTGGTGCAGATTTTGAACGCACACCACCACAAGATCTCATTGCAGAACAATCTGTTTTAGGTGGAATGCTTTTATCTAAAGACGCAATTGCAGATGTTATTGAAATTATTCGCGATCGCGATTTCTACCGCCCGGCACATGAGTTAATTTACGACGCAATTATTGATTTGTATGGCCGTGGTGAACCAGTTGATGCTGTAACAGTTTCATCTGAGTTAACTAAGCGCGGTGATATTGCACGTGCTGGCGGTGCTCCTTATCTTCACACGCTTATCTCATCTGTTCCAACAGCAGCTAACGCTGGATACTACGCAAAGATTGTTCGTGAACATGCAATCATGCGCCGCTTAGTTGAAGCTGGAACAAAGATTGTTCAACTCGGTTACACCTCAGAAGGTGAAGTCGATGACATGGTGGATCAAGCACAAGCTGAGGTCTATGCAGTAACAGAGCGCCGTGCATCAGAGGATTACGTTCAACTCTCTACTTTACTTCCACAAGCACTCGATGAGATTGAAGCAATCTCTAAAGGAATTGGTATTGAAGGTGTGAAGAGTGGATTCAAAGATCTAGATGCTCTTACTCATGGATTCCATCCAGGTAACATGATTATCTTGGCTGCTCGTCCTGCAATGGGTAAATCAACATTGGGTCTAGATATTGCCCGTCACGCGTCCATTCATGAAGGACAAACCTCTGTCATCTTCTCTCTTGAAATGTCTAAATCAGAAATCACGATGCGCATGCTCTCTGCTGAAGCGCGCGTTGGTTTAAACAATATTCGTGCGGGCACACTCTCAGATGATGAGTGGTCACGACTTGCCCGTCGTATGGGTGAGATCTCTGAAGCACCTTTATTTATTGATGATTCACCCAATCTTTCAATGATGGAGATCCGTGCTAAAGCACGACGCTTGAAGCAGCGCCATAACTTAAAGCTCATTGTTATCGACTACTTACAGTTGATGTCATCAGGTAAAAAGGTTGAAAATCGTCAGCAGGAAGTATCTGAGTTCTCCCGCCACTTGAAGTTAATGGCTAAAGAGCTCAATATCCCTGTTATCGCTATCTCACAGCTCAACCGTTCTCCTGAACAGCGCTCAGATAAGAAGCCAATGCTCTCTGATCTTCGTGAATCAGGTTCTATTGAACAAGATGCTGACGTAGTTATCTTGCTTCACCGTGATGATATGTATGACCAACAAAACCGCACAGGTGAGGCAGATTTAATTGTTGCTAAGCACCGTAACGGGCCAACTCGAACAATTACAGTTTCAGCACAGCTTCACTATGCACGCTTCTATGACATGCCACAAAACCCTGGTGGTGGACAAGACTGGACACAACAGCGCGAAGCTGGAGCCAGTGAAGATAACTCCTTCGGTGCTTAATTAAAACAATGTCTTAAGGTGCTTTGTTAACAGTAATTGTTACTGACTTACCAATTGTTTGTGTAGTTCCACCATCTGGTGCCTGTCTGATAACAACTCCAATTGGCTGGTTTGCATCATATGCATCAAGGGCATTAACTAAGAATCCAGCTTGAACAAGAAGAGTTCTAGCTTGAATTGCATCCACACCAATGAGGGCAGGAACAACAACCTGACCACTAGCAATTTGTAATACAACTCCACTACCTGCAGTAATAGTTGAACCAGGTTCTGGTGTTACTTTCAAAACAGTTCCTAGAGCTTCATCAGAAGGCACTGCTTCTGTGCGAGAAACAACTAAGCCAACGGCGCTTAGGGCTGCGCGAGCATCAATGAGTGACATTCCCACTAAATCTGCAGGAATAATCGCATCTCCCGGCCCATCTGAAACAGTTAGAACAACACCAGAACCCTTTTGCGCACGTGTTGTTGCTAGAGGTATTTGGCTAGCAACTCGATCTATTGGAATTCTTCCATCGTGGGCACGTTGGATAGTTACAACATAATCTTTCAAAAGAGCCTGCGCATCCACCTGGGTTAATCCCACAACGTTAGGGATTTGAGGCAGATTATTGGAATCAACGGCTGGTCGGGTAACAAATAACCCAGCGGCAATAACTGTAATTGCAAGAACTGAACTCAACGCACCCACTAATACTTTTCGGCGCGAGATTTTAACTTTTGGAATAGTTGTAGTTAAAGCTTGGCCAGTTCCCACTTTAAACAAATCATCGAGCATCAATCCTGCTGATTGATAACGATCCTCTGGTTTTTTAGCAAGTGCCACAGAGAGAATGACATCAACACCTTCAGGTAGTTCAGGTTGGATCTTGCTAGGTGCAACTAGAACTCCAGAAACATGTTGGTAGGCAATAGAAACAGGAGTTTCACCAGTAAATGGTGGCTGTCCAGTTAATACTTCATAGAGCAAACATCCAGTTGAGTAAATATCACTGCGCAAATCTGCAACCTCACCCAGAGCTTGTTCAGGAGAGAGATATTGAGCAGTACCAACAATGTTCCACGTGCTAGTGAGCGTTGCACCAAGATCTGCAAGAGCACGCGCAATACCAAAATCCATCACCTTCACATCACCGTGATCTGTGATCATGATGTTGGCAGGTTTGATATCTCTGTGAACAATTCCACGCTCATGTGAATATTCGAGCGCGGCTAAAATTCCTTCACCGATTTCAAGTGCGCGCTTAAGTGGAACACGCTCGCCTTTATGAATGAGGTCGCGCAAAGTGTGGCCAGAAACCAACTCCATCACTATGTATGGAGCAGGGGTTTCACCTGAGTCATAAACCGCAACAATTCCAGGGTGATTTAAACCAGCAGCAGCTAGCGCTTCTTTTCTAAAGCGGGCTACAAATGAAGGATCACGCGCTAAATCACTGCGCAATACTTTTATTGCTACTTGGCGAGCAAGGCGAGTGTCTTCGGCGACATAGACATCGGCCATACCGCCAGTGCCAATCATTTCGCCGAGTTTGTAGCGATCACCAAAGAGCGAGTTAATCATTGCGCCGCTCCTAAAACTTCATTAGTTGTTACTTCTTCACCGGTTATGTCGGCAACAATAACAGTGACGTTATCTGGTGCACCATTTACATAAGTAGCATCAATGAGGGCTTTAAGAGCATCAGATCTATCAGATTTCTTTAATAAGGATTTAATCTCTTTTTCAGTTAAAACACTGGATAAACCATCACTACACAGCAGATAACGATCTTTCTCTTTTACTTCATAGATCTGCAAAACAGGAGTTACTGTGCCCTGACCCATGAGCGCTTGAGTTAAAACAGAGCGTTGCGGGTGATCGGCAACATCAGATTGTGAAATAGCACCTTGATCGAGAAGTTCTTGAATAACTGTGTGGTCATTGCTCAACTGTTCAAGCGTGTTACCGCGCAGGCGATAGCAACGAGAATCTCCCACGTGCAGCAGCGCAATGTTTGAATCAACAACCAGTAGCGCAGTAAGAGTTGTTCCCATCCCGCGCAGTTCAATTGCTTCTTCTGCGTAGTCACCAATCTGTGAATCAATTGTGAAAAGTGAGTTAAGAAGTAAATCTTCTACAGAGTCAGAATCAATCTCTGAACTTGTGAGTACCGGACTAAGTTTTTGTAGAGCTTTAATTGCAATCTTTGATGCAACTTCACCGCCAGCATGTCCGCCCATTCCATCAGCAACTGCAATGAGGCGACCAGAAACAAAAGCAGAATCTTCATTTCCACTGCGCTGTAAACCGTCAGCCGAGCGCGCACTGCTCTGGAAGTAAATAGCGCTCATGGGCATAAGCCTAACCCCTGTTAATCTTTAATCATGAAAATATATGCCCACCGCGGAGCCTCTATAGATTTCCCAGAGATGACCATGGATGCATATAAAGCTGCCGTTGATCAAGGCGCTGATGGCATGGAGTGCGACGTCCGCCTGACAAAAGATAACCAGATGTTGTTATGGCACGACGCTGATATGAAGCGCACCGCTGGATATGCAGGTCGCATTGCCGAGATGACATACCCTCAAATTAAGCAGCATTACCCACAAGCGATGTTGCTCGAAGAATTATTAGAACTTGCCCGAGATAACGATATGGAACTTGCGATTGAAACTAAACATCCAGTTCCGCAAGGAAGTTTGGTTGAAAAAAAAGTCTTAGAACTACTAGAACAAGAAGAGTTAGAAACAGATATTGTCTTGATGTCGTTTTCTTGGCTAGCAATTGAAAATATTCGAAAGATCAACCCACAACAAAAGACCGTGGCCCTTTTGGAAGATAAATTCAATTTTTTGATGCAACGATTTACATCTGCACCGATTCTTGGTCCAAGCGTGGAGTATCTACGCTCAAATCCAGAGATGACCCATGCAATCAAGCCTTTATATGTCTGGACCGTTGATGATGCCGACGATATGCGCTTCTGCTTAGAAAATGGTGTTGAGGTCCTTATTACAAATAACCCGTCATATGCACGCAAGGTGCTCGGGTATCATTAGTCAGTGAGCACATACGCGTATTTAGGTCCAAAAGGAACATTCACCGAAGCTGCTCTTAAAAAGATCACTTCTTCAAATGATTCCCTCATCCCGTACGCAAATGTGACGGCAGCTCTAGATGCGGTGCGAGTTGGTAAAGCGCACTTTGCACTAGTGCCCATTGAGAACTCTGTTGAAGGCGTTGTTGCACGAACCCTTGATGAATTAGCAACAGGAACACCACTTTCTATCGTTGGTGAAGTTACATTGCCAGTTTCTTTTGCGCTGATGTCTAAGCGCGACACCGTTGATATTCGCCGCATTGCTACACACCCACATGCAGAAGCCCAGTGCCGTGCATATATTGCTAAGAATTATCCAGATGCAGAATTAATCGCAACCGCATCAACTGCAGCAGCAGCCGAAGCAATTGGTCGCGGAGAATTTGATGCAGCTATTGCAGCCCCAGTTGCTGCAGCTCATTACGGACTTACAGTTATTGCAGATAACATCGGCGACATTGTCGGTGCTGTTACTCGCTTTGTTTTGGTCTCAAAGCCAACAACTCCACCTAAGGCAACAGGCTTTGATCGCACATCCCTTGCTGTCTTTATCGGCATCGATCACGCTGGCGCCTTGCTCGATATCTTGACTGAGTTCGCTAAGCGCGACGTTAACTTAACTTTTATTCAGTCACGTCCAACAGGTCTAGAACTTGGCCATTACCATTTCATTATTGATGCCGAGGGCCACGTTAACGATGCTCCAGTAAAGGAGACAGTAGAAGCGTTGCGAGCAATCTGTGAAGATATTCGCTTCCTAGGTTCATATCCACGAGAAAAGGCCGGTAAATGATCGACGTTAAATTCATTCGCGAGAACCCAGATGCAGTTCGTGCATCACAAACGGGTCGCGGTGAAGATGCATCTATTGTTGATCAGATAATTGCATCAGATGAACTACGCCGTGTTGCAATCGAAAAGTTTGAAAAACTACGCGCAGAACAAAACGTTTTATCTAAATCAGTAGGCGCAGCCAAAGGTGATGAGAAAACCGCACTTCTTGAAAACGCTAAAGAGTTAGCAACTGCTGTTAAAGAGGCTGATAGCAAGCGCGCGGAGGCAGAGGAGCACACCAAAGCGCTAGTAATGCAGCTTTCAAACGTGCTTGATCCTGATGCACCTATTGGTGGCGAAGCAGATTTCAAAGTTCTAGAACATGTTGGAACACCACGCAAGTTTGATTTTGAACCAAAAGATCACGTCGAGCTAGGAAAACTTCTAGGTGCAATTGATACAGAGCGCGGTGCAAAGGTTGCGGGCTCTCGTTCATATTACTTAACAGGTTCAGGCGCTCTTCTTGAGTTTGCACTTGTTAACTATGCAATCTCTATGGCAGTTAAAGCTGGTTTCGTTCCAGTTATTCCTCCAGTGCTGGTTAATCCAGCAGCAATGGAAGGCACAGGATTTCTTGGACAAGCTGCTGAGAATGTTTACAGAATTGAAAAAGATGATGTGTACTTAGTAGGAACTTCTGAAGTTCCACTGGCTGCAATGCATATGGATGAAGTTTTATCAGGAGACAAACTTCCAATGCGCTATGCCGGCTACTCCTCATGTTTTCGCCGTGAAGCTGGAACGTATGGAAAAGATACTCGCGGAATTATTCGTGTTCACCAATTTGATAAAGTTGAAATGTTCTCTTTCTGCCACCCAGATCAAGCAAAAGCAGAGCATGCTCGTATTTTGCAATGGGAGAAAGACTTCCTGGATGCAATGGAGATTCCATATCGTGTTATTGATGTGGCATCAGGAGATCTTGGCTCAAGTGCTAACCGTAAATTCGACTGCGAAGCATGGATTCCAACGCAGGATGCATACCGTGAAGTCACGAGTACTTCTAACTGCACAGAGTTTCAAGCCCGCCGCCTAAATATCCGTTACAAAGATGCTGATGGCACAAAGGCTGTTGCAACATTAAATGGAACGTTAGTTGCCATTCCACGCATGATTGTTGCGATTTTAGAGAACCACCAAAATGCAGATGGAACTGTCAATATTCCTAAGGCGCTACAACCATTTCTTGGTAAAGAACGATTTGAGTTGGTGTGAGTAAGCGCCCCAAACTTATTGCAACAGATCTAGACGGAACAATCGTTCACCACGACGGAACAATCACACAACGCACAATTGATGCCTTCACACGAGCGCGCGATCTTGGTGTTCATATTTATTTTGTAACCGGCCGCCCACCGCGCTGGATGAATGAGATTAGAGAAGCTTTTGGTTTTGGTGAAGCAATTTGTGGAAACGGCGCAATGCTCTATGACTTACAAAAGCGCGAAGTTACTGAAGAGTGGATGATCTCAAAAGATCAACAGATTGAAATCGCACAGCGATTGCGCACAGCAATTCCGCAAATCTCTTTTGCAATTGAAACTCATGATTACTACCACCGTGAAAAATCATATGTTCCTAGATGGGATATCGGTTTAGATAATGTTGGCGTTGAAAGAATTGAAGATGCAGCAAAAGGACCAGTATTTAAAATGTTGGCCCGTTGTAGTGGTGGTGAACTAACATCGGATGAAATGTTGGAAGTTGCACTCCGTGAACTTGATGGGTTTGCAACTGTGACACATTCAAATGCAAGAGAGTCACTTCTTGAAATCTCAGCTCTTGGAATCTCTAAAGGAACGACACTTGCAAAAGTTGCTGGGCGCCTTGGGATTGACGCCGCTGATTGTGTTTCATTTGGCGATAACCCGAATGATTTTCCAATGCTTGAATGGTGCGGGCGTTCATATGCAATGGCTGATGGACACCCTGATGGAATCAAATATGCAAAAGATGTAGCTCCATCACATCACAGCGATGGCGTGGCAATAGTTATCGAGAAGTTGTTAGATCTACCCGCTTAATTTCTAGCCGATTTTCGACTCCGGCCATCTTCGGGTAATCTCTCCCACGGAGGGCTCGCATAGCGGCCGAGTGCACCGGTCTTGAAAACCGGCAAACGAAAGTTTCGTGGGTTCAAATCCCACGCCCTCCGCCATTTTTTCTTTACCTTTGTGGCTGAGTTCATAGCCATTAGGCGTGACTATTTCTAGCCGAATTTTCACTCTAAGAGGAGACTTACCCCTAGTTATTGCCAATGGTGCCGGGGGAGTTATTCATGTCAGGTGTTTTTTCACCAACGCGCGCAAAGATTAAAGAGCGCACGCTACGTACAGATAAGTGGTGGTTACAACCGCTTATAACTTTTGGTGTTCTCTTCTCATTCATCATCTACGCAACATTTCGAGCATTTGAAAATGCTTATTACTTCACTGAACCGCTGATCTCACCTTTCTATTCACCATGCTTATCAGAGGCATGTGTTGAAGGTTCAACCATCGCTGGCTTCACACCAGTGAGTGCACAAGTTCTTAACTTTGCATTGTCACCAGCTTTAATTATTTTGATCTTCCCACTTGGTTTTAGAATGACGTGTTATTACTACCGCAAGGCTTACTACCGAGCGTTTTGGTTATCACCACCAGCATGCGCAGTTGCGGAGCCACATGAGAAATACACTGGCGAAACTCGCGCACCACTTATCTTGCAAAACGCTCACCGTTGGTTTTTTTATGCAGGTTTAGTGTTCAACGTCTTTCTAACCTATGACGCAATCATTTCTTTCAAGAACCCAGAAGGACAATGGGGACATGCAAGCGTTGGTTCTCTTGTATTACTTCTTAGCTCAACACTTCTTTGGTTCTACTCACTCTCTTGTCACACATGCCGTCACACAGTTGGCGGACGCTTAAAGCATTTCTCTAAGCACCCAGTGCGATACAAGTTATGGACATGGGTTTCAATCCTTAATCACAAGCACCAACAATTTGCTTGGTACTCACTTGCCGCAGTTGCATTTGCAGACATTTATGTCCGCGAAGTTGCAACTGGTGCCTGGACAAACTTTTACTTCTTCTAAGGGGAATCGACTATGACTATCGAACGCCATAATTACGATGTCCTTATTATTGGAGCAGGCGGTGCTGGTTTGCGCGCTGCCGTTGAAGCCAGAGAAGCAGGATTGCGCGTAGCAATCATCTGTAAATCACTATTTGGTAAGGCCCACACAGTTATGGCCGAAGGTGGCGCAGCTGCATCAATGGGTAACGTCAATGACAATGACAACTGGATGGTTCACTTTCGCGACACTATGCGCGGCGGTAAATTCCTTAATCATTACCGCATGGCTGAATTACATGCCAAAGAAGCCCCAGATCGTATTTGGGAGCTAGAAGTATGGGGCGCGCTCTTTGATCGCACTAAAGAAGGAAAGATTTCACAACGTAACTTTGGTGGACATGAGTATCCACGCCTTGCACACGTAGGAGATCGCACCGGTCTTGAGTTAATTAGAACAATGCAACAGCGCATTGTTGCTCTGCAACAGCAAGATGGTCGCGACTTTGGCGACATGGAGTGCAACATCAAAGTATTTGCTGAATTAACAATTATAGATATCTTGAAAGAAAATGGCAAAGTCTCTGGTGCCTACGGTTACTGGCGCGAGACTGGTGCAGAAGTTTTATTTGAAGCACCTGCAGTAGTAATTGCAACTGGTGGAGTTGGTAAGACTTTCAAGATTACTTCTAATTCATGGGAAGGTACTGGCGATGGACATGCACTTGCATTAAAAGCCGGTGCAAATCTTGTGGACATGGAGTTCTTGCAGTTCCACCCAACAGGAATGGTCTGGCCACCATCGGTTCGCGGAATTTTAGTAACTGAATCTGTTCGTGGTGAAGGTGGAGTTTTAACGAATAATGTCGGTGAACGCTTTATGTTCAAATACATCCCAGAAGTATTTAAGAAGATGTATGCAGACAATGAAGAAGAAGCCGATCGTTGGTATGAAGATCAAGACAACAACCGCCGCCCACCTGAGCTTTTGCCACGTGATGAAGTTGCACGCGCAATTAATACTGAAGTAAAAGCAGGACGTGGAACTGAGCATGGCGGAGTATTCCTCGATGTTTCTAAGCGTTTATCTGCTGAAGTTATTAAAAAGCGCCTTCCATCTATGTGGCACCAGTTCTATGAACTAGCTGGCGTGGACATTACAAAGGAGCCAATGGAAGTTGGCCCAACATGCCACTACGTCATGGGCGGAGTTGAAGTAGAACCAGATACCGCAGCAGCTGTTGGAGTTCCAGGATTATTTGCAGCTGGCGAAGTTGCTGGTGGAATGCATGGTTCAAATCGTTTAGGTGGAAACTCACTGACAGATCTTTTGGTATTTGGTCGCCGCGCAGGTGCTGCAGCGGCGCAATATGTTAAAAATAGTGGAAAGAATCCAGTGAGTGAAGCAGCAATTACAGCGGCTGCAGCAAAGATTCAAGCCCCATTTGATCGTGAAGGCGGAGAAAACTCTTACTCCTTGCACGCAGAACTACAAGAAATTACTCACAATTTAGTGGGAATTATCCGCACAGGTGCCGAACTGCAAAGTGCAATCGAAAAGATTGCAGATATTAGAAAACGCAGTGCAAATGTTTCTGTAAGCGGTGGACGTAAGTTCAACCCAGGATTCCACTTAGCTTTTGACTTAGACAATATGTTGTTGGTTGCAGAAAGCACTGCTAAATCTGCAATCGCGCGTGAAGAATCTCGCGGTGGACACACACGTGATGACTTCCCGGGCATGAATAACAAGTGGCGCCAGGTCAACCACATCTCATCCTTTGATGGCACAAAAGTAAATGTTCGTGAACAAGTTCTACCGATGCTACCTAAAGAGCTATTTGATCTCTTTGATGTGCATGAGTTGGAGAAATACATGACACCGGAAGAAATTGCGAAAGGCGGATCCAACTAATGGCGCGCAAACTTAATCTTCGCATCTGGCGTGGTGACTCTGATTCTGGTGAACTCAAAGATGTTCAAGTAGAAGTCAATGAAGGCGAAGTAGTTCTAGATGTAATCCATCGTGTTCAAGCAACACAAATGGGCGACCTTGCTGTTCGCTGGAACTGCAAAGCGGGTAAATGTGGCTCATGTTCCATGGAAATCAACGGAAAACCACGTCTGGCTTGTATGACACAGGTTGCTTCATATCCTGAAGGGGAGACAATTACTGTCACGCCACTTCGTGCATTTCCTGTCATTAAAGATTTAGTGACTGATGTTTCCTTTAACTACAAAAAGGCAATGGAAATCCCTGCCTATGCACCTCCTGCAGATTTAGCTCCAGGTGATGCACGCATGCAACAAGTAGATGTTGAGCGCAGCCAAGAGTTCCGCAAATGCATTGAATGTTTCTTGTGTCAGGATGTTTGTCACGTAGTTCGCGACCATGAAGAGAACAAGAAGTCTTTTGCTGGACCTCGATTCTTCATTCGCATCGCAGAGCTAGATATGCACCCATTAGATATCTTGAAGAATCGCAAAAAGACGGCTCAAGAAGAGCATGGCCTTGGAATGTGTAACATCACCAAATGCTGTACCGAGGTATGCCCTGAGCACATTCGAATCACCGATAACGCCATCATTCCTATGAAGGAGCGCGTAGTGGACATTAAATATGATCCTGCACGCTGGCTAGGTTCCAAGATTCGCAAGCGCGAGGGTCTTTAATAGATACATGAAACTTCTACGCAGTTGGGCAGCTCTAGCTTTATCGTTTTGGGTTGCAACAGCGTTGATTCCTGGAATAGATGTCCTGGGTGGTTTCACAACGTATCTATGGGTTGCACTTCTCTTTGGCTTACTCAATGCAACCCTTGGAAGCCTGCTTAAGCTTTTAACACTACCTGCAGTGATCCTAACTCTTGGATTATTTCTAGTAGTTGTCAATGCAGCGATTTTGATGTTACTTGCTGACTGGAGTGAGAGTTTGGATGTTACAAACTTCTGGTCGGCAGTATTAGCAGCGTTAGTGATTAGTGTTGTTACTCGCCTTGTTTCAGGTGTTGCTAAGAAAGCTTTGCCACACTGAAATCGCTAGTTCTTGTCTCGGTAGGCGGTGTCGCTGGAACTCTAGTGCGCTACGGCTTAGGCCTTGCCATTTCCGATGATCGCAGCGGAACTCTTGCCGCAAACATGATTGGTGTTGCTCTAGCTAGCGCACTACTTGTATTGATGGAGCGCCGAGGAGTCACAGAGCTTCGACACCTTCTACTTCCTGGCTTTTGTGCAGGGCTCACAACATTTTCTGCAGTAACCGCGCAAGCATTAGAACCACAAGATGGCGGATTACTTTTCTTGGCCCATAATCTTATTTTCTCTTTGATGATTGTTGTAATTGTTCTACCGCTTGCACGCAGGATTATTCCGGTCCGCTCATGAATATGATGTATGTAATTATTGGAGCCGCTATAGGTGCACCGGCACGCTTTGCAATTGATCAATACATAAGAAGATTTTCCAGACAGCCTTACGGAATATTTCTAGTAAATATCTTAGGTTCCTTTCTTTTAGGATTAACTTTCAATAGTTCAGAACACGTCCATGACTTGCTTGCAATTGGGTTTGCGGGAGCGTTCACAACGTGGTCAACATTTATGCTTGATATTTTCCTTGCATATGAACTAAAGCGCTATAAAGAGGCAGGCCTCAATCTTGTTTTATCGCTAGGCTTGGGCTTACTTGCTGCTTGGTTTGGTCTTTCGCTAGCGTAAAGAAGCCATCCAGCTTTCAATCTCATCTGGGTGATGAGGAATGTTTTCAGACAAGTTAATACAACCATCTTCAGTTACAAGGACGTCATCTTCAATTCTGATTCCAATGCCGCGATATTCAGGTGGGAATAACTCATCATCACTTTGAATATAGAGCCCTGGCTCAACAGTTAAAATCATTCCTGCCTCCAGCACACCATCTCGATATTGATCAGCGCGTGCTTGAGCACAGTCATGAACATCCATACCTAACATGTGAGCAACTCCGTGAAGTGTCCATCGCTTATGCAGACTCACCTTTGGATCCATAGCCTCTTCAAGGCTCATCGTGATGATCCCCATATCAATTAAACCCTGTACTAAAACAGCATGGCTGGCGCGATTTATATTTAGAAAAGGAACACCGGCTTTAATCGCAGCAATTCCAGCTTTCTGTGACTCATAGACCAACATATAGAGCGAGCGTTGTATGGGTGTGAATTTTCCACTCACGGGAAAGGTTCTTGTTATATCGGCTGTGTAATAAGAATCTACTTCCACGCCAGCATCTAGTAACAACAAATCCCCAGGTTTTACTTCACCATCATTGCGATTCCAGTGCAACACACATGCATGTGAACCACTTGCCGCAATGGTGTTATAGCCAAGAGTGTTTCCTTCAACACGTGCACGACCAAAGAAGGCAGCTTCGACAACACGCTCACCGCGCGGTGTGTTAACTGCTGCAGGGAGAACACTGATTACATCACTAAAACCACGGTGAGTAACATCAACAGCTTTTTGCATTTCACGAATCTCATACTCATCTTTGATAAGACGGGCAACAGAAACAAAATTAATAAGTTCTTCAGCGCGTGCATGCACCTTTACGTTCGCATCAACAATTTCGTCATATCCATGAAGTGCAACAGCTTTGCCACCTTTAAGGAATGCAGCCAACTCAGTTACTGGGCGAACTTCTATGCCATAGCGCTGTGCCGCTTCATCGGTTGTGAAACGACGACCAACCCAGAGCTCACCATTTTTAGCATCGCGGAAAAATGCATCAGTGTCACGAGTAGATCGGGGATTGATAAACAAGATTGGCGTGTGGCCTTCATCGCTGGGTTCCATAACAAGAACGGCATGTGGGTTTGCTTCAACACCTTGCACACCGGTGTAGTAAGCAAAAGCGCTATGAGGGCGATAGTCATAATCAGTGTCATTGCTGCGTTGCTTTAATTCACCACTTGGCAATACAACTCTTAACCCAGCAAAGGCAGCTGAAAGAACTTCGCGACGCTTAACACAGTAAGGAATTACTTCGTCCTGAACGATTCCAGTCAAAGGAGTTGGTGCCCAACCAGTTTTCATGAACTCGCCAAACATCTCTGATGGCGCAACGTCATAAACGCGCTTGCTGCCGGTATCCAACGCTTTGTCTGAATTTTCCATATGGTGAGCGTAATGGTGAAGAGAATTGGTAGCCAACCACCCACACGCTAAACTTCCCCTGTACTCGGAGACGTCGCATAGCCCGGTCGAGTGCGCCTCACTGCTAACGAGGTAAGGGGTTAAACCCTTCAGGAGTTCAAATCTCCTCGTCTCCGCCAGAAGAATGATTAAAGGAGTTGGCTGTGCCATTGTTTAAAGTAGCAATCGTTGGCGCAGGACCAGCGGGCTATTTTGCAGCGCAAGCCTTACACAATCAACAAAATGAAGATCGCACTTTTTCAATAGACATGATTGAACGTCTTCCCACACCATGGGGATTAGTTCGAAGCGGTGTCGCACCAGATCATCCAAAGATTAAGACTGTTTCTAAAGTCTTTGAAAAGATCGCAGCAGATCCTAACTTTCGCCTCTTTGCTAACGTTGAAATTGGCAGTGAAATAAGCGTTGCCCAACTCAAAGAAAAATATGACGCAGTTGTTATTGCAACCGGATCGGCGCTAGGTAAGACGTTAGGTATACCGGGAGAAGATTTGCCTGGCTCTTTATCTGCTGCAGATTTTGTCCCCTGGTATAACGCACATCCAGATTATGTTGATGTAAAAGTCCCACTTGATTGCGATACGGCTGTAGTAATTGGCGCAGGCAATGTTGCAATGGATGTTGCACGTATGTTGGCGTTAGAGCCAAGTGAGCTAGATCCAACAGATACCGCAGATCATGCAATTGATGCCTTTAAAGCAAGTGCTGTGCGCGATGTTTATATCAGCGCTCGCCGTGGACCAGAGCATGCAGCTTTTACTTCCCCGGAACTTCGAGAACTACCCAAGCTTGAACACACCAATGTTGTCATTAACAAAGAAGATATTGATGCTGCGATAGTTCGTGCAGGAGCAGAGCCTGAAAAAGATGTGAAAAGTAACTTGGATGCAATGCTTTTGATTGCAGAGTCACAAAAAAGTGAACATGAGCGCACGATGCGCTTTCTTTTCCAGCACACCCCCAAGCAAATCATTGGCACAGATCACGTTGAAGGCGTTGTGTATTCAACTCCTAGCGGTGATGTGACTATTAAGTGCGGATTAGTGATTACAGCTATTGGCTATCAAGCAGCTGGAATAGATGGCGTGCCATATGAAAACGGCAAAGTTGTTAATACTGACGGACGCGTGAGCGAGAATTTGTATGTGGTTGGTTGGGCAAAGCGCGGCCCATCAGGAGTAATTGGCACTAATAAATCAGATGCAGCAGCAGTTGTTGAACTAATGATCAGTGATTTAAAAACACCTAAAGCTGCTGGCGATATTTCAGAGTTATTGACTCATCAGGTAGTTGTTGATCAAAGTGCGTGGCAGAAAATTAATGCTGCCGAGGTGGCTGCGGGTGAGCCAAAGGGTAAACCTCGGGTTAAGAGTGTTGAGCGCGATGAGCTTTTAAAGTTGGGACTGGCGTAACCTTTTTCACTCTGCAGTAATCATGTCGTTACCTAAAAATCACTTAAGCGAAATTGAGTACTGCTTAGATAAGGCCATGAAACAAACCCTCACAACAAGAAAATTCACAGGCTTTGGCGCACTTGCCACAGCCATCGCATTATTAGTCTCCCTACTAATTCCAAGTGCACAAGCTGCGACCTATTCGCTGCCGGGTGCTCCGACAAATGTCACCTCTTATATTGGCGCTCGCGGTGTTGTTGTTAAGTGGACACCAGCTAGTGATGTCTCACCAGCAGTAACTGGTTATGTAGTTTCAGCCGGCGCTGGTTCTTGCCCAATTTATGTCCCAGCTAGTTATCACTCAGTTGTAACTATGCCTGTAGTTGTTGGTCAACCAGGAGGAACCCCAACTGTTCAAGCAGTTAATGCTTATGGTTTCTCTAAGCCAGGAATTTCTAAGCAGAGTTTTACTGCAGCTCAACTAGTTAAGGTTTCATCTGCCAGCAACCGCGTTTTGCAGTTATTGCAATTTAGTGATTTGCACGGAGCGATTGAAACTGGAACCTCATTTGGAACACCTCTTCTTATGAGCAACTTTGCTGCAGATCGCAAAGCCGCAGCTGCCACAATCACCCTTTCATCTGGTGACAACATTGGCGCAGCACCACCAATCTCAACAGAGTTTGAAGAAATGCCAACAATTGAATCAATGAACCTCATGCAGGTCGATGTTTCAACATTTGGTAACCACGAACATGACCGCAACTTGGCTCACGTTCAAAAGGTTATTGGCGCCTCTGATTTCCAATGGGTTGTCTCTAACTACGGCTCAGAGTCATTAGCTGCTCTCAAATCAGGAACCAAGGCTGCAAAGGCATTCACAATCATTGATCGTGGTGGCTTTAAGGTTGGAATCGTTGGAGCTAATACTCCAGAGACAATCGAGCAGGTATTTCCTGGAAACCTTGATTACACAGATGCATCAGGTGCTAAAAAGACAATTCAAATCGATCCAGGTGTCGTTGGAGTCAACAAGGCAATTGTTGAAGCTAAAGAAGCTGGCGCTGAGATTGTGGTTGTCTTGATTCACCAAGGATGGACTGAAAACTCAGATGGTGTTGCCAAAGGTCTCTATAACAATATGGCAGCCCAGATCAAGGGTGCTTCAGTTATCTATGGTGGTCACAGCCACCAGACATTCTCAACATTGATTCCAGCAGGACGCGCGCAAGCACCAGTTCTACTCGGTGAAGTTCGCAACGCTGGCGTTGAGTACACACGTTCACAGATTTGCGTTCAAAACGGCAATGTAGTGGGCTCTTCATTGCAGCATGTTCTAAAGGCTGCAACACCAACTATTAACACTGGTGTGGTGAGCACAGTTACTACTGCTGATGCAACAGGTGCGGCACTGATTAAGAAGTACAAAGATCAATTAACTGCCAAGCTTGACGTGAAAATCGGTTCAGTTTCAGGTGTCTTCCCACGTGGTGGATCACCTGCAGTTGAGCGTTCAGGTGAAAACCCAATGGGTATTTACATCGCTGATCTTCTACGTGCTAAATACAAGACTGACTTTGCAATTTCAAATGGTGGCGGTATCCGTGACACATTCCCTGCAAAGACATACATCCCAGCGAACACCGCACTTGTTCGCACAGGTTCTGGTCCACTTGATGTAACACTGGGTGATGCACTCACTGTTTATCCATTCGGTAACCAAGTAGCAACAACTGTTGTTACAGGTGCAAACCTTTGGAAAGCACTTGAAAACGGTGTGGGCGGAAACTATCCAGCTGATGGACGTTTCCCTCAAGTATCTGGTTTGAAGTTCTCATTTGATGCTTCAAAGCCAGTTGGAAGTCGAATCGTTTCTGTAACAAAGAACGATGGAACTGCAATTGCTAAGGATGCAACTGAATACACACTCACAACTCTCGACTACATCATTTATGGTGGCGATGGTTATGTTGATGTGTTCTCACCTGCAAAAGCCAAGGTTTATGGCGCTCTACTTGATGTATTTGTAGATGCACTAAAGGCCGATATGGCAGCAGGAAAGGTCACCCAAGTTCCAGTCCTTGATGGACGTGTGAAAAAGGTTGGCTAATTAAGTAGTAATCACAAAGGGCGTCGGAGCAATCTGGCGCCCTTTGTGCTTTATTTACGCACAGTTCACGCATTTTGGCACTGAATGAAAAGAAGGTAAGATGCGCAGGCTGTACAAAACTAAATAAGCGCGCGTAGCTCAACGGATAGAGCATCTGACTACGGATCAGAAGGTTAGGGGTTCGAATCCCTTCGCGCGCACAAGTTAAGCTCTCGGTGCCTTTCACACCGGGGGCTTTTCTTCTTTTTACATAGGTAATACTTATGCCATGTCCAAGATCCTTGTAACAGGCTTTGAAGCCTTTGATAAATCAGCGCTCAACCCATCAGCTGAGATTGTTAAAGCGCTCAAAGGTGATGATCTTGTAACTGCGATATTGCCGGTGGTTTTTGGGCAAGCCAGTAGCAAACTCAAAGAGCTTATCGAACTTCACAAACCAACTGCTGTGCTCTGCTTAGGTTTAGCAGTTGGACGAAGTGAAATTATGCCTGAGCGCATTGCAATTAACTTAGATGATGCCCGGATTGCAGATAATGCAGGTAATCAACCTCTAGGAAAGAGAATTATCGCTGATGGCCCTGATGGGTATTTCTCAACACTTCCCATTGAGAAGATGGTTACATCAATGAAGGCAGCAGGAATCCCTGCTTCAATTTCACTGAGCGCTGGAACATTTGTCTGTAATCACATTTTTTATGTGTTGCAGGATTACTTAAAGGATTCTTCAATTAGTAGCGGGTTTATGCATGTGCCATTAATGGATGAACAACGCAAAGAGTATCCAGCTTTGCCAACCATGCCGATTAGACAGATGGTTGCAGGAGTTGAAATAGCTCTGGATGTATTACGGGTAGAGACCACGTAATCTGTGGGCTTCGGCAACACGTGCAACACCGATCATGTGAGCTGCTTCGCGCCAAGAAACCTTCTTATCTGTGGCCATATGCTCAACTTCTCTAAATGATTTCATCATGATGTCATTAAGGTTTTGCTTGACCTCATCAGCGCTCCAGAAGTAGTTTTGCTTGTCCTGGACCCATTCAAAGTAAGAAACGATTACACCGCCTGAGTTAGCCAAAATATCTGGCACTACCAGCACTTTATTCTCATTAAGAATCTGATCTCCACCAGGAGTTGTTGGGGCGTTAGCGCCTTCAACAATGATCTTGGCTTTAATTCCACTGGCAGTTTTCTCAGTAACAGAGTCAGCTAAGGCTGCAGGGATAAGAACATCAACATCTAAGTGAAGTAGTTCTTCCTGTGTGATTTTGTCTGTGCCAGGCATGTTTAGGTTGCCATTGGCTTGGAAGTATTTCCAGAGCTGCGCAACTGATGAAAAACCAGTCACACCACCGCTGACATCACTGACTGCAACAACTTTAAGACCTAGGTTTTCAAGGGCAATTGCTGCCCAGTAACCCACTTTTCCAAAGCCTTGAATAGCAACAGTTGCACCTTTGGGATCAATGCCTTTAACTCTAAGTGCTTCTATTGTGGAAATTGCGACGCCATCACCAGTTGCAGATGTGCGACCAAGTGAGCCACCTAAAACAATTGGTTTTCCTGTGACAACTCCGGGAACAGAAAAACCTGCATTAACTGAGTATGTGTCCATCATCCAGGCCATGTTGCGTTCATCAGTTCCAACATCAGGTGCTGGAATATCACGCTCTGGTCCAATGATGGGCAAGATCTCTGATGTGTAGCGACGAGTGAGGCGCTCGTTCTCACCTAAAGAAAGTGTGTGCGCATCAACTGCAATGCCACCTTTAGCACCGCCATACGGCAAGTTAGTAAGTGCGCATTTCCATGTCATTAACATGGCAAGAGCAACGGTTTCATCCATATCTATATCTGGGTGAAAGCGAACACCGCCCTTTGAAGGACCACGTGTTGTTGAGTATTGAACGCGAAAACCTTTATACATCTCCACATTTCCGTTATCACGGCGAAGCGGAACTGCTACTTCAAGGATGCGACGGGGCGTGGAAAGGGTTTGCCAATCATTTTCGGTAAGTTGTAGTAGTTCAACAGCTCGACGCAACTGCGTCCGAGCGGTTTGAAGAGCTGACTCCGTTGTCATTTTCTTCTTCCCGTTAGTTTTATGAACGCAAAGCTTTAGCAAAGGATTCGAAATCCTCCACCAAAATATCGACTTCTTTTTGACCGTGAGCCAGCGAGATTAACCACTGCTCATCTAATCCCGGAGGCGTAATGATTCCGCGGTTAAGTGACCATAGCCATGAAAGCTCAGCAACAGCAAAATCTGTGGCTTTGTAATCACGGTAGTTACGAACTGGCTCTGTGGACCACGTAATACAGCCCTTCACACCAAAACCAACAGTGTGAGCTGGTAGTTGGTACTGCTCAATGATTGCATTGATGCGTTCTAGTGCCTGTTGATTGAATTTTTCAGCTTGGGCTAGAGAGTCATGCGTAAAAATTTTATCGGCTGCGCGAACGCCTGCCATTGCAAGGGGATTACCGTTAAATGTTCCAAAGTGGGCCATTTTTCCATTAGTAACAAAGTCCATGTACTTCTTCTTGCCACCAAAGGCTGCGAGTGTAAGTCCGCCGCCGATTGATTTTGCAAGAGTAATTAAGTCTGGAGTAACACCTAAACGCTGCGCTGCGCCTTGATGTCCTGCAGTTAAACCTGTTTTAACTTCATCAAAGATTAAAACAACGTTGTATTCATCGCAAAGTTCACGAACTCGCTCTAAGTAACCTTCATCTGGCAAAACGATGCCCAGGTTTTCAAGAACTGGCTCAAGAATGAAACAAGCAATCGATGATGCATGCTTTTTGAAAGTGCGCTCTAGGGCATCTGCGTTGTTATAAGGAACAACGTAGATCTCACCTGGAACGATTCCTTCTGGAACATGAGCGATGGGATCGTTTTCATCACCGATCTTGTCGATGGGTGGCTTGCTTGAGACAACAAATGGGTCATAGCTACCGTGATAGCCGCCCTCAATTTTAACTATTGCATTCTTATCTGTTGCAGCGCGTGCTGTGCGAACGGCATACATTGTTGATTCAGTTCCAGAGTTAGTGAAACGAACTTGATCAATACCAAAGCGGCGACAGATGCGCTCTGCAGCATCAGTTGAAATAGGAGATGGAGTTACAAAGAGAGTTCCAGTTTCAAGCGCCTTCTTTACTTCCTCCACGATTATTGGGTTTAGGTGACCTGCCAACATGGCTCCAAAGCCCATAGAGAGATCGAGGAGCTGGCGACCATCAACATCAGTCATCCAGGCGCCCTTAGCGCTCACAATCGAGATTGGATATGGGTCCCAGTGCTGGAAGCTAGAAGTTACGCCCAGAGGCAATGACTTAAGGGCGCGCTTGCTCTCTTCAGCGCTCTTGCCAGTTTGCTTGGTGAATAACTCCCATTCAGCTTTTAGGAGTTGGGCTACTCGCTCAGGTGAGACAGGAGTAGATGTTGAAGGGACGAATCTAAATGTTTCTCTGTGATTAGTTTGGGTAATCATTGGTAAAACTTGTACGGCAAAGGTTTCAGCTTTTGAAACTCGTTTGAGAAGTACTCTCCCGGTTCGGTTTTTAGTTCTTTCGAACTAAGGCCTAAGTATCTCATGCCGTTTTTTAAATGCAACCCCCAAAAAAGCCGGGTGTGTCATGCGGGGAAAAGGGAAAAAAGGTAAAAAAAGTTAAAAAAGCGTTAGCGCAAGAAAAGTGCACGCAATCGGCGGGATGTTACAAAAAGTCCTATTCCGATCATTACAACAAAATAAGTAACATGCACGAAAACTCCAGAGTTTATTTCCCCAAACCAAAAAGCGCGCACTAGCTCAATTCCATGCCATAGAGGCAAAGCCATGATTATTTTTTCTAACCAATCTGGATAAACAGAGATCGGGTAGAGAGAGCCTGAGAATAAAGTCATTGGGAGCAATACGAAGTTAATGAAGCCCATCTGTTGGTAAGTTTTAAAGTAAGAGGTGACCGCCATTCCAAATGAGGCGAAACCAAATGCAATAAGCGAAGCTGCAGGGATTGCCAAGATTGCCCAGAAGCTCGGTGTTAAACCAAGAGCAGTTACGACCGTTAGGAAACCAATTGAGTACACAAGACCTCTAATCAAAGCCCAAGTAATTTCTCCCAGTGCTATATCTAGAGGCCCAAGTGGAGTTGAGAGCATTGTCTTATACAACTTAGACTCATTAAGTTTCCAGAAAACATTCCAAGTTGAATCATAAATCGCACCATTCATTGCACTATTTGCAAGCAACCCTGGTGCGATGAACAAGGTGTAATCAATAGTTGTGTTTCCTGTAGTCACATCTCCAATAAGGTTTCCCATTCCGTAACCAAAAGCCAACAAGAAAAGAACCGGCTCAACAAAACCGGTAACAACTGGGACCCAATTGGTAGATCTAAATGCAAGCCAACCACGCTCTAGCAATACGTAAGGTCGACCCGCATACATAGCTGTTGACCTACGGTTCATTGCAATATCTACAGCATTACTCACTTTGATAACCGCCGTTCAAATTGACGAGTCGCAAGGCCTAGACCAATGACAAGCAAGGTAAAGAGGAAAACAAGGTGAACAACAACCATTGTGGTGCTAATTCCGTAATCAAAAGCAGACTCACGACCTAGTTCGGTTGCATGCCACAGTGGTGAAATCCATCCAATAGGCTGCAAATAAACCGGCATTGATGTCAAAGGAAAGAAAGTTCCCGAGAACAAGAACATCGGCATAATGACCAAGCGACCTAGTATGTTGAAGAATTGATCTTCTTTTTCAATTTTTGCTGCTGCAAACAGCATCAGTGCACCAAAAGCACCCCCACCTAGAACGGCAATAGGCACTAGCAGGATACTGATTCCAAAGTTAACAACATCAAAGGCAAGCAAGAGAATGTAGTAAGCGATTACTGCAAAGAGCGCGCGAAAAAGCGCAGCTAGGTAAACACCGATTGCAATTTGTCGACCAGTTATTGGAGTTGAGTTTTGCGCAAAGAAAAGTTTGCGCCACTTAAAGCCCTCAATAGTAGGAAAAACTGTTTCATCCATAATTCCTGTAATAGCAGTGTTAGCCAATAGGGCAGGTGCGATGAAAGATATGTATTTAATGCCATTTGTACCGCTTGTGCCCGATCCTTGCTCAACCATGACGCCAATACCAATGCCCACTGCAATTAAGTAAAACAGCGGATTTCCGATATCTACCGCCGCGATGATGGTTCGCCACTTAGACATTGATTTCAAACGTGCCGAAGCTATATACAAAGCTCCAAAACGTTGAATAGTAGGAACATCAATACCCGCATTCATTCAATCAAAGTTCTTCCAGTTAGGCGCAAGAAGACATCTTCAAGTGAGCTTCTGCGAACAAGTGAAGTGGTTGCATGCATTCCAGCGTGAGTGATTTCTTCAAGGAGTTTTTCACCATCTTCTGTGTACATCAAAATGCGATCCGGCAGAGTCTCCATGCGCTCACACATCGTTGCAAGTTGCGGGGCAATCTCTTTATTTCGATCACTTCCAAATCGAACTTCCAGTACCTCTTTACTTGAATACTGCTTAATCAAAGATGCTGGAGATCCTTCGGCCATAATTGAACCTTTGTCCATCACAACGAGGCGATCACACAATTGTTCAGCTTCATCCATAAAGTGTGTAGTTAAAACAAGGGTTACGCCTTGTTCCTTCAGACGGAACAAGCGATCCCAGAGAATATGGCGCGCTTGTGGGTCAAGCCCAGTAGTTGGTTCATCCAATAACAAAATATCTGGTTCACTAACAAGCCCACGGGCAATTGTTAGACGGCGCTTCATTCCACCACTGAGCGCTTCAACCTTTGCATCACGCTTTTCTTCTAATTGTGCAAACTCAAGAAGCTCTTCGATCTTGTTTTTAATAAACTTCTTTGACAAACCAAAATAACGACCATAAATGTAAAGGTTTTCAGTCACAGTTAATTCGCCATCAAGATTGTCTTGCTGGGGTACAACTCCAAGGTGGGCACGTACAAGAGGGCCAAATAATTCAGGGTCTTTCCCAAGGATTTCTACGGTTCCACTTGTGCGCTGAGATGTTGCCGCAAGAACACGCATGATCGTTGATTTACCTGCGCCGTTAGGTCCAAGCAAGCCAAAGGACTCACCCTTGGCTACATCGAAGTCCACGGCATTAACTGCGGTGAAATCTCCAAATTTCTTGGTCAAACCACGCGCTGAAATAAGTGGATTAGACATCCCTAAATCCTACATGAGTATAGTTCTGCTACGTGCGCTTCATAAATAATCCCACCCACGATCTCACCTATGACGATGTCTTCATGGTGCCTAGTTCCTCCGAACTCTCTAGCCGTATGGATGTGGATTTAGCATCAACGGATGGTTCAGGAACAACAATTCCTTTAGTAGTTGCAAACATGACTGCTATCTCTGGTCGTCGCATGGCAGAAACAATAGCTAGACGCGGTGGTATTGCAGTTATCCCACAAGATATTCCACATGCAGTAGTTGATAGCGTTATTAAATGGGTTAAAACCCGACACATATTCTTTGATACACCGATTACTTTAAATCCCCAGCAAACTGTGGCAGATGCAGTTTCGCTATTACACAAGCGTGCACACGGTGCAATCGTCATTGTTGATGGTGGAAAGCCTGTAGGAATTGTTACAGAAGAAGATTGCAAGAGCGTTGATCGCTTTACGCAACTACATCAAGTAATGAGTAAAGAACTCATCACAATGGCAGATAACCTTGATGCCCGCGCTGCATTTGAGTTCTTAAACCAACACCGACATAAGTTAGCCCCAGTAGTTTCAAGCAACGGCGACTTAGTAGGCATCATGACTCGCATTGGTGCATTACGCGGAACTCTTTATTCCCCAGCCGTAGATGCCAATAACCGCCTGCGCATTGCCGCAGCTGTCGGTATTAATGGAGATGTTGCCGCAAAGGCCGCAGCTCTCGTTGAATCAGGGGCAGATGTTCTAGTTGTTGATACCGCGCATGGTCATCAGAAGAAGATGATTGATGCCCTTAAAGCGATTAAATCTCTAGGACTGTCTGTTCCAATCGTTGCTGGCAACGTTGTTACTGCTGATGGTGTGAGGGATCTAGTTGCAGCTGGAGCATCAATTATTAAGGTGGGCGTTGGGCCAGGGGCTATGTGCACAACCCGCATGCAAACAGGTGTTGGTCGCCCGCAATTCTCAGCAGTTTTGGAATGTGCCACAGAGGCTAAGAAGTTAGGTGCACATGTGTGGGCAGATGGCGGAGTCCGTCACCCACGAGATGTTGCACTGGCTTTAGCTGCAGGTGCTTCTCAAGTAATGATTGGTTCTTGGTTTGCAGGCACATATGAATCACCTGGAGATTTACAAAGTGATGTCAACGGACGTTTGTTTAAAGAATCATTTGGAATGGCATCAGCCCGCGCAGTTGCAGCTCGCACATCAGGAGAAGATGCATTTGAGCGCGCTCGCAAAGCTCTCTTTGAAGAAGGAATTTCAACATCTCGTATGTATTTAAACCCTGCACGACCAGGAGTAGAAGATCTACTCGATGAAATCATTGCTGGGCTGCGCTCTTCTTGCACCTATGCAGGCGCACGAAATCTTGATGAGTTTGCGGAGCGAGCAGTTATTGGAATTCAATCATCTGCTGGTTATGCCGAAGGCAGACCGTTGCATTCTTCGTGGGGGAACTAGAACCTTCCACCAGTTGTTGTGTCTTGGCTTAAGCGCTGAGACAAGTAAATTGGCACAATTGATAAAACAACAAGAGTTGCTGCAACCACATTAACAATAGGTGCTTGATTGGGTCTGAATAGATTGTTATAAATCCAAATAGGTAAAGTTTGGATTCCTGGGCCAGCTGTAAAAGTAGTTACAACAATCTCATCAAAAGAAAGTCCAAAGGCAAGTAATCCGCCGGCAAATAAGGCAGATGCCAAATTTGGAAGAGTAATAAGGCGGAATGTAGTTATTCCATTGGCTCCAAGATCCATGGATGCCTCTTGAAGTGAGGTGCCCATGCGACGCAAGCGAGCGATTGCATTGTTATAGACGATCACGATACAAAAAGTTGCGTGACCAATTACTACAGTTAACAAGCCAGTCGACATACCTAACTGTTTGGTAAAGGCGTTATTGAGAGCAATACCAGTGACAACTCCAGGAAGAGAGATTGGAAGTACAACTAGTAACGAAATTACTTCACGACCAAAGAACTGATATCTACTGACTGCAAAAGCTAAGCAAGTTCCAAGAATTAATGCGATTGCTGTTGCTGATAACCCGGCAAGAACACTCCACTTGAGCGCTTCTCTCACGCCAGTATTTTCTATCGCCTTAGACCACCACATGGTTGTGAATTGAGATGGAGGCCAAGAAAAAGTCTTACTAGCGTTAAATGAATTAATAATGACTACAGAGAGTGGGACATAAATGAAAGCTAGACCTACGCCCAAAAGCGAGGCGAGAAGCAAGCGTGCGTTGCGCGAAATTGTCATTACATACTCGCTAACGCACCCGTGCGGCGCACGAGGTATAGATAAAGAGCCATGATTGACACTGGAATCATTGCGATAGTTGCGGCAAAAGGTAGATTAATACTGAAGTTTTGATAAACAACATTACCGAGCATCTGTAATTTACCGCCAATAATTTGAGCTGTGATGTAATCACCTAAGCTCAGAGAAAAAGTAAACATCGACCCAGCAACCAAGCTTGGGAATATAAGTGGGAGAATTACTTTTCTAAAAGTATAGAAATTGTGTGCGCCGAGATCACCTGAAGCATCCAAGAGATTATTTGGTAGGCGTTCTAACCCTGCATAGATTGGCAAGATCATGTACGGAAGCCACAGGTATGAAAGTCCAATAATGATTGCAGGCCCACCAAATCCAGGCGAATGAATCCCTATTGGGCCTAGAAGCCAATCCAAGACACCGTTTCCGGGTTCGAGCATTGTTCGCCAGGCGTAGATTTTTACTAAGTAGGAAGCCCACAGTGGAGTTAAAACAAGTGCAACAAGGATCTTTTGCGAACGAGGCCTAGCAATTTTGGCCATGTAAAAAGCCATAGGGATTGCTAGAACAGAGCAAATCAATGTAACGCTTATTGCAATGCCAAGTGTTCGTAAAACAACATTCTTATAGGCAGCATCTGTGAGCATGTCTTGAAAATTACCTAGATTGAACTGCTGAATAACATTTCCTGTAAAACTATCAATCGTAAAGAATGCAGTTACTAGAAGCATTGCTAATGCGCCTAAGTAAGCAACTACAAGCCATAAGACTGGAGTAGTTAAAAGTGCAACGAGCCGCAGGCGATCTCTTTTGTGCAAATAGTTCGATAAAGAAATTAACACGTACGACTCCTTTCTTATAAAGAAAACCGGGCGTGGGAATTAACCCACGCCCGGTTTATTACTTATGAATTGCGCAAACTAGACCAAGCTTTAACCCATTCGGCGTAAGGGACGCATTTCACGTCTGTACGACCGTCAAGGCAAGCTTCAGTTGCTGTATTCCAGTAGTAAACATCTTCCCAGTAAGCATCATCTGCAGCATGGAAAGTTGCACAGTGGTTCTTATCAGCAGTTAGGTCGCAAGACTTTGCATTAGATGGAGCTTCTCCGAACCATTCTGCAACTCCTGCATTTGCTGCAGGTGATGCAATGTGGTTCATCCACATGTATGCACAGTTTGGATTCTTAGCTTTGCTGCTAACCATCCATGTATCTGACCAACCAGTTGAACCTTCTGATGGTTTAATGCCTTCAACCTTAGTTCCTTCACCCTTTGCAAGATTGATATTTACTTGCCAGGTTGTACCAAGCACTGTTCCACCTGATTTAAGTGATGCAACATGCTTGAGGTAATCGCCCCAGTACTCGCCAATAAGTGGCTTCTGAGCCTTTAGAACCTCAATAGCAGCATCAAACTGGGTTTGATCTAGAGCGTAAGGATATTTAATCCCAAGCTCTGGCTTTGTCTCCATCAAATAAAGTGCTGCATCAGCAATATAAATAGGTGAGTCATACGCTGTGATCTTGCCCTTATAAGGTGAGTTCACATCAAATACTGAAGCCCATGAAGTTGGTGCAGGCTTAACAATATCTGTGCGGTACGCCAATAAGTTAGCTCCACGACCGTGCGGAATACCGTATGCAACACCATCTACTGAGTTCCATTGCTGCATCTTAAGATTTTCAAAGATATCTGCATAGTTTGGAATTAAGTCTGTGTTAACAGGTGCAACATCGCCACCATAAATTAGACGAAGTGAGGCATCACCAGATGCAGAAACTACGTCGTATTCACCGGTCTTCATTAATGCGACCATGTCATCTGATGTAGCACCATTCTTAACGTTAACTTTGCAACCAGTTTCTTTTTCGAAACCAGTAACCCAGTCGACATTTGGATCTGTTGAACCATTTTCGACATATCCAGCCCAAGCAACGATATTTACCTGGCCTTCACCAGCGCCAAGCTCTTTCATCATGTCTACTTTAGGTACACCGCTATCGGATGCAGAGTCGCTACCTGAGCTGCAACCAGCGAGAATGAGCGCTGCTACTGAAGCAACAGCGATTAGTGAAACCAGACGCTTCTTATGCATCTGTACCTCCATCTTTACTTAACATATTCAGCGGTTGAATATGCACCCTAGTTCTTCAATGAACCAGGAATTCCTTTTCCTTTTCCCATGAGACAGTTACAGCATCACCTATTTTAAGTTCACCCACCGGAACCACTGAAATAACAGTGCCACAGCTTGTGTCCACTAAATATCGTGTAGTAGCACCTACGAAAATTACATCGCGCAGAGTTCCTTGTAGTGAACGATTTCCTGAAGTTTGTGACTTTGAAACCGTAATTGCTTCTGGTCGGATATTAATTCTCACGCTTTCAATGCTAATTCGGTTAGTTTGACCAACAAACTCAGATACGAAAGCACTTACTGGATTTGCATAAATTTCACGAGGGCTGCCTAGTTGTTCAATTCTTCCATTGTTAAAAACTGCGATTCGATCACTCATTGTCAGCGCTTCTTCTTGATCGTGAGTCACAAATATGAACGTAATCCCAACGGCTCGCTGCAACTCCTTCAATTCAATTTGCATCTGTTCGCGCAATTTTAAATCCAATGCGCCTAGAGGCTCATCAAGAAGCAAAACCGATGGTCTATTCACTAATGCACGGGCTAGTGCTACGCGTTGCCTTTGTCCGCCTGAGAGTTGAGATGGTTTTCTTTCACCATAACCTTCCAAACGAACTTGCTTAAGAGCTTCAACTGCGCGAGCGTTGCACTCGTGTTTAGCAACACCTTTAACTTTTAATCCATATTCAATATTGCTTATGACGTTCATATGTGGAAATAGTGCGTAATCCTGAAAAACAGTATTCACGTCTCGCTCATAGGGAGGAAGTTGAGAAACATCTTTACCGGCCAATTCAATAGATCCAGAATCTGGTTTCTCAAAACCTGCAATCATGCGAAGAACTGTTGTTTTGCCTGAGCCTGATGGACCAAGCAGAGTTATGAATTCGCCTTCATAGATATCTAGGTCAACTCCAGCAACTGCACGCACGTCACCAAAGGATCGGGTGAGCCCTTTAATGGAAACAATCACAGTGCCAGACACCCCGCTGACTTTACTCAAAATGGGCTCAGAAGTAACTAATAGATAGGCTTCGTGCCATGTCCAAACCCACAATCATCCTTGCAACCAGCAATGGAGTTGGAATGGGCCATTTGGCACGAGCAAGCGCCGTCGCCCTTGCACTAAAGCCTGTTGCAAATCCAATTATCGTTTCAATGGCTGGTGGAATTGCAGAGATTCCTTCCTTCATGGGTATTCGTTGCGAATACATCCCAGGGCGAGATCGCTTATGGATGTCACGCGAAAAGTGGGATGCATACTTACGCGATCGCCTTTTAGCGTTAGTTGAAGAGACAGATGCAAAAGTTTTATCTTTTGATGGCGTTGTTCCTTACCCAGGTGTAATAGCTGCGCGTAATGCAAACCCCAAATTAAAACTTGTATGGGTGCGACGTGGACTGTGGCAAAAAAAACCGCAACGCTTCATTTTAGGTTTACAAGCAAAGATGATGGATGCAATTGTTGAGCCTGGCGACATTGCCCGTGCATACGATTTTGGTCCAACATCAAAGCGCAAAGACTCTGTTTTAACATCTCCTGTTTCACTTTTTAGAAAAGAAGATGCATTATCTCGCGCCGATGCCCGTAAAGCATTAGGTCTTGATCAAAACCGTCCAGTTGCATTAGTTCAACTTGGAACAGGTGATAGCGATGTTAACCACAAGATGACTGCAGCTCTGGAAGGTTTACTTGGCTGGAAAGACTTGCAAGTGATTTTAACTAAAGCCCCAATTGATAAAGATGGAAACTCTTTAGCTCCAGAGGGACTAGACATAAAAGTTGCGCGCTATTTTCCGCTAGCAAAAGTGTTGCATGCATTTGATGCTGGTATATGTGCAACTGGATATAACGGTGTGCACGAGCTATTGCCAGCACAGGTACCAACAGTGTTTGTATCAAACATTCGTGGAACCGATGATCAAGAGGCTCGAGCCCGTTGGTGTCATGATTTTGGCTTTGCATTACGCGCAGATCAAGCAGATTTAGCTGATATTACAAAGACAGTTAAGAAACTACAGGACCCACAAGTGCGTGCTGGTTTATCTGCAAAATGCGCAGAGCTTTCCAATACAACTGGGGGACAAGAGATTGCAGACATGCTATTTGCACTCACAAAGGAACAGACTCCACAACAAGCCAAGTCATTAACGTTTAAGCGCTTAATGATTCAAGATCACTTTAATCGCGGATTACGGCATGTTGCGAATTTAGGTTTGCGTCGCGTTGCATTGGTCTATCGATTCATTAACCCCCACAAAGATGTTCAAATCACCAAAGAGGAGCCACCTATATTTGGTGATTCAACAGATTCTGCAACTCTTCAGAAGTTGATTAAGTCAGGAACTCGCTTTGAACACCTCATTACGGATGCAAGTCCTGGATATAGAGCAAAGCGAGAAGAGATTGCACAAGAAGCATATGGAGATTTAGTCGAAAAAATTAAGAAGTAACTAGCCTTCAATCATTTTTTCTAATCTATTTTTTAAAACCATAATTACGCTCACTGCAACCGCAAGAGCAAAAAAAGCCCAGTACTTGAGATATTTTTCAAGTGATGCAAGTGAATTAGCAAATTCATATCCAAGGAGCACGACAGCAGTTCCAAATACAATTCCTCCAGCAGCATTCCATTTTAGAAAAGTTCTATACGGAACTTGGTGCATTCCAGCAAGGGCTGGCACAAGAGCACGTAAGAGTGCTTGGGCACGACCAAAAAAGATCGCCCCTCCATGGTATTTAGCAAAAATATGTTCAGCCAGCTTCCAACGCTTTTCGCCTACGAATTTTCCAAATTGAGTTGTTTTAATTCGTGGACCAAAATGTTTTCCAACTTCATAACCAACAGAATCTCCAGCTATTGCGCCTAGGACTGCGCAAACAATAAAGAGCCATAATGGCCAAACTTTTGAATGTGCCAAGACTCCACCGATTAATAAAGAAGTTTCACCTGGCAAAACAAAGCCCACAAAGGCAGCAGCTTCAGCAAATGCAAAAAGAATGAGAAGAATAAAAAGGGGAGTTTCTAAGTTGTGTGCCACTAGCCAATCAGCACTGTGGTGAATCCATCCCGACATGCGAGAACTCTAGCCTGCACTTAGACTGCACTAATGATGAAAGCACAGACTGCAGTAGAAATTAATGAAGTATTAGCCAATCGACGCAGCCCTCGCTCATTAGATGCAGCAGCTGTTCTATCAAAAGAAGATCTATTGGCAATATTGGAAGCTGCTCGCTGGGCACCATCAGCACACAACGGACAGCCTTGGAGATTCTTTGTTGGACATCGCGGGGACGAAACCTTTTCGCAGATTTTAGATTCTTTAGTTTCTTTTAATCAGGGATGGGCCCACCGCGCATCTGTGTTAATTGTTGTTGCTGGCGTTCACACGCGCGAAGACGGAACACCAAATAAGGGTTATCTCTATGACTGCGGTCTTGCTGTTGCTCAAATGGTTGTAGAAACACACCACCGCGGACTTGTTGCTCACCAAATGACTGGCTTTGATGCTACTAAAGCTGGGGAAAATCTAGGAGTAGATCCTTCTCTTACACCGATTGCAGTTATAGCAATTGGTAGGCAAGCACCGGCTGAGCTATTACAAGGGGCAATGTTAGAGAGAGAAAATGCACCACGAGAGCGCAAAGCATTAGAAGAGATTGTGGTTAAAGGTTTACCGAATTAAAAGCGTGAACGAATTTCCCACAAATCTTTAAATACTGGCGCAAATAAAGTACTTGCAAGGTATTCCACACCGCTTGAACCACCAGTACCAATTTTGTGACCGATTGTGCGCTCCACCATCTTCACATGGCGATAGCGCCACTCTTGCATTCCTTCATCAATATCCACCAAGCGCTCACAAATCATTGCACTCTCAGGATCTTTCGTATGAACTGCAAGTAGAACATCTTGGACGCGCAGATTAGCCTCATATGGCAAAGCGCGATCTCGTTCTAGAACATCAGTAGGAATTGCGTGTCCACGCTTTGATAAATAAGCCAAAGCTGAATCCCATACTGAATTACCTGCAGTGATTAAAGCAATTTCAGCTTGAATTGCAGGCGGTAAGTGTCCAGCCATTTTATTATCGCGGCGTCCAAGTAACGCCTCTACTTTTCTAAACTGTGCAGATTGAAAACCGCTTGATGATGAAAGATATGAGCGGAATGCATTGAACTGCAAAGGTGTCATAGTTTCTAAAATATCAATCTGTGTAACACAGACTTTTAAAATCGTACGGATGCGTCCCAGAATTGCTAGGGAATAATGAGTATCACCAGATTCCATAGAGCGCTGGGCCTCTGCAAATTCATGGATGATTTGTTTGAACCAGAGCTCATAAGTTTGGTGAATGATGATGAAAAGCATCTCATCATGCTCTGGCCCTTGTGAGAGTGGACGCTGCAAGCTTAAGAGTTCATCTACGGCTAAATAAGATGTGTATGTCAGTGCTGAATCGAAGTTTTCGCTCATGTGACTCGTGAACCGCCCTCTTTTATTGTTTTGTATTGGCCAGATGCCACTAGATCGCGCGTTCTCTCAAAACCATCCCATACTTCAACAAATGATGTTGGAAGTGGTGAGATAGCCAAACGGATTGAATTAGGCGTGCGGTAGTCAGGAATTACATTAGAAATCTCGCGCATTGCAACGCATATCTGAGCAGCATCTGGGTGAACCAATGAGATATGTCCACCACGCTCTTTAGCATCGCGTGAAGTGTTAAGTACAAATCCAAGTGGAGCTAACCAGGCATCATAAAGATTGATCATCAGCTGTGTGCCAACTGCAGCCTTATGTGCGATTGCATCTATGCCAGCCTCTTTAATCATTGAAAAAGCTGTTTGAACACAGCGGATACCGATCAGTGATGGACTAGCAATCTGGAAGCCGCGGATGTTTTGTGCTCGCTCAAATACTGGCCCCATTTCAAACTGGGCATCTTGCGCAAACCAACCCTGAATTGGAACTTGTAATTCTTTTTGAATCTTTTTGCTTACATATAACCAAGCAGGTGAACCTGGACCTGAGTTTCCATATTTATATGTGCAACCAACACAAAGATCAACTCCGTTTGCATCAAGGTTTAATTCAATTGCACCAACTGCATGGCTGGCATCCCAAACAACTAAACCACCAATTGCACGTACTTGGTCGGTAATTGATTTGATGTCTGTTCTAGCACCTGAGCGATATTGAATAACTTGTAGTGTTACAAGTGCAACATCATCACTGAGATATGGAGCAAGAACTTGTGTTGTGATGCGCTCATGTGTTGCAACTGCAGAATCTTCATTTTGGATAAGGACAAGTTTTAAGCCGAACTGCTTAGCAATTCCATCAAGGATGTATCGATCTGTCGGAAAGTTTGCAGCATCTGTGATGATTGTTTTACGACCAGGACGTGCATGCACCGCCGCAAGACAAAGTTGATAGAAGTTAACTGATGTTGTGTCACAGACAAGAATTTGTCCAGGAGCTGCACCTAAAGCTGCTTGGCCTAGTAAATCCCCGGTTGGCTGCGCTTCATCAACCCAATGGCCCCAACCGGTTACAACTTCTGAGCCCCATTCAGTCATGAGATTGTTCACGGCAGAAATAGTCTCTTTTGGAAGACGACCTAATGAATTTCCATCCAAATAACACATCTGCGGGTCTGTGACCACGAATTGTGATTTGAAATGAGCCAGAGGATCGTTTTTATCTAGCTCTAGAGCATAAGCGCGGTCAGTAACGTTCATGAAGGAAAGGTACGCTCTCCCATCATGGCGCGCAATGTTGTAAATATCGAAGAGGTCTCAAAAGCCTTTGATATCAAAGAGCTACTTATAGGCGTCTCTTTAGGAGTATCTGAAGGCGATCGCATCGGCATTGTTGGGCGAAACGGCTCAGGAAAATCCACGCTCATGAAGATCATTGCAGGCGTTGAAAAACCAGATGCAGGCCGCGTGACAAAATCTAATTCTGCGCGCATTGGTTTGTTATCTCAAGTCGATTCAGCTAATCCTGAGAGCACGGTGGGCGAAGTTGTTTTAGGGGATACCGCAAAACATGAATGGGCAAGTGAGCCAAATATTCGCGAAGTCTTCACAGGACTCTTTGGTTCTTTTGATGATCATATTTTTGATCGCAAGTTTGGTCAGTTATCTGGTGGAGAACGCCGACGAGTGGGATTAGCCAAGCTACTCATCAATGAACTTGATCTGATTTTGTTAGATGAGCCAACAAATCACTTAGATGTTGAAGGCGTTGCCTGGTTGGCGCAGTATTTGAATAATCGAAAAGGTCTAGCCGTAACAGTTGTAACACATGATCGCTGGTTCTTAGATGCCGTAACAGATCGCACATGGGAAGTTGTCGATGGAAAAGTTGAAGAATACGATGGTGGATACAGCGCCTTTGTTTTATCAAAAGCTGAACGATCCCGCCAAGCATCTGTTTTAGATCAGCGCCGTAATATGTTGATTAAGAAAGAGCTGGCTTGGCTTCGAAGGGGAGCACCAGCGCGCACGACCAAACCAAAATTTCGAGTTGATGCAGCTAACGTGTTAATCGCAGGAGAACCTGAACCGCGTGATCAAGGAGCATTACTTAAGTTTGCCCTTAACCGTCTAGGTAAGACGGTGTATGAGGCACACCATGTTCAAGTAAAACTTGGAGACAATGAATTAATTAGTGATTTGTATTGGAATGTTGGCCCAGGTGATCGCATTGGCATAGTGGGCGTGAATGGCGCAGGAAAAACAACGTTAATGAAAACTCTAGTAGGTGAAATCCAACCAACATCAGGCAAACTTGTAACTGGAATTACTGTTAAAGCAGCATTCCTTACGCAGCATCTAGACGAGTTAGATCCAACATGGCGAGTATTAGAAGCAGTTGAAAAAGTTGCTAACCGTGTTGAAATCGGTGGTGGACGAGAACTATCAGCTTCACAGCTCTGTGAGCGCTTAGGCTTTGATAGAGAATCTCAATGGACTCCTGTTGGTGATTTATCAGGTGGTGAAAAACGCCGCCTACAACTCACACGTTTGCTCATGGATAGCCCCAATGTTCTCTTACTGGATGAACCAACAAATGATTTTGATATCGAGACGCTGACTGAGCTGGAAGATTTACTTGATGGTTATGGTGGAACTCTGATTGTTATCTCCCACGATAGATATTTCTTAGAGCGCGTGTGTGATCGCTTTGTTGGATTGTTAGGAGATAAGAATGTCCGAGATCTTCCTCGCGGAGTGGATGAATATTTAGAGCTTCGCCACGAAGCTTTGCAACCTGATGCCAGCGCTCCCAAGGAGAAGAAGACTTCTAGTGCCGCCGAAGAAAGACAACTTAAGAAAGACAAAGTGCGCCTTGAGCGACAAATGGAGAAA
Source organism: Actinobacteria bacterium IMCC19121 (assembly GCA_002284895.1). Taxonomy (GTDB): domain Bacteria; phylum Actinomycetota; class Actinomycetes; order Nanopelagicales; family Nanopelagicaceae; genus Planktophila. The sequence continues at coordinate 255,927 of CP015605.1, read as the reverse complement.
GCCGATTCTCGGATTACTGAATTAGAGGGTGAGCAAGAAGAATCATCATTTAATGCAGAACGTTTGCTTGAAATTACCAATGAGATAGCGCAGTTGCGGGGTGAGAAAAACAGACTCGAGGAAGAATGGCTTCAGGTCACAGTTTTGCTTGAGGGATAAGTTAAAATCCTCTACATGAGTCAACTTTCGCACGCTATAGAAGTAGTTCTTTTTCGCTCTCGCTTTCTACTTGCTCCACTGTATTTAGGGTTAGTAGGTGCACTGGTTCTCTTGGGTTACCGTTTTATCATCGAATTTATTCATTTAGCTGAAAAAATTGGTGATGCAACTCCTCAGAGCTTTACTCTAGATCTGCTCGCGCTACTCGATTTAACTTTGCTTGCTAACCTCATCTTGATGGTTATCTTTGCAGGATATGAGAACTTTGTTTCTCGAATTGATGTGGCAACAGAATCAAAAGATCGTCCACACTGGATGGGAACAATTGACTTTAGCGGATTGAAAATTAAGTTAATTGGTTCACTTGTAGCAATTTCAGTAATAGAACTTCTCAAAGACTTTATTGAACTGTCTGGTCAGGACCATGTTGGTGGCGGAACTAAATGGAGAATCATTATTCACCTAACATTTGTCGCCTCTGGCGTTTTATTTGCACTGATGGATTGGATTGCCGACAAGCGAGAATTTCACGGCACGCATCAGTAAATGCGTTTAGATTTATTAGCCGCGCTTTCAGGCTTAATGATTGCCCTACAAGCGCGAGCAAATGGAGAGCTCTCACATCGGCTCAACAATGGTTTAGAAGCAGCCCTTGTTTCCTTTGGTTCAGGGTTAATCATTATTGCGGTGATAGCTGCGCTAAATCCTTCGATTAAAGAGGGAATAAGCAATCTACGCACTGCAGTTGCTAACAAGGAGATTGCCCGCTGGAAATTACTTGCTGGAGCACTGGGTGGCAGCTTTGTTGCGATTCAAACGCATATCGTTCCACTCATTGGTGTTGCTATCTATTCAGTGGCATCAATTGCAGGACAAACAGCAATGTCACTGGTTGTGGATCGAATTGGACTTACTGGTGGCGGGAAAAAACTCATTTCAAAGCGACGCGTGGCAGCTGCAGTTTTGACTGTTTTAGCCGTCTTTGTTTCAGTCTTTGATCGCATTGATGCCAAGAATCTTTCTATTGCCGCAGTTGTTTTAGGATGTATTGCTGGTGCGGTGGTGGGTGTGCAGCGGGCCCTTAACGGACAAATCAATGAGTATTCACATCAAAGTTTTACAACATCACTTCTTAACTTCATTACTGGCACATCTCTTCTTGTGATTCTTATCCTTGGCGGCGTGCTAATTGGAAAGATTGAATTAGTTGCACTCCCTGTAGGTCCATCGTGGATTTATACCGGCGGTGTAATTGGCGTTATTTACATTGCTTTTACGTCAACCATCGTCCAACACCTAGGGGTTCTAACTTTCACACTCTTTAGTGTTGGTGGTCAATTAGTCGGGTCTTTAGTAATTGATCTCATTTCACCAACAAATGGTGTGAATGTGAGTGCTTATCTTGTTACTGGAATTGTGATGACGTACTTGGGTGTTATCGCCGGTGGCGTAAGTAGTTCACGAGTGCAGAAACCAAAGACGCACAAATAAAGAATGTTGCAATTGCATAAGACCAAGTCTTTACCCACGGCAATGTGGCTGCGTAATAGCCAGCAAGAGTTATTCCCACACCCCACAACAATGCACCGAGTGCGTTAGCTGATAAGAATTTGTAGTAGTTCATCTTTGATGCACCTGCTATAGGCGGGACAAAGGTGCGAATCCATGGAAAGAAGCGTGCAGCAACTACTGCCCACCATCCTGTTTGTTCGTAAAAGCGCTCAGAGCGGGCAATCATTTTCTGCATGCGCGGAGAGTCATGCCTTTCAAGATAAGGCCGGCCCACTAATCGGCCCAAAACAAAACCAATTTGGTCTCCGAAAAATGCAGCAATAAAGATGACGCTTACAAGAATGACAATGTTTACATCATTATGGGCTGCTGCAACCAAACCGGCACTAAAGAGGATTGAATCGCCGGGAAGAAAAAAAGCAAACAGAACGCCAGTTTCAAAGAAAATAATTGCACCTGTAACTAGATAAATCAGGTATGGAGCAAGGTTTGATAGTTGAGCATCAAATGATGCAGCTAGTTCAATCACACTGACTTCTTAACCGCCGCAGCTACCGCTTTAGTCACATTTGGATCAAAAACGCTGGGAACAATAAAAGAGGCGTTGAGTTGTTCGGGAGATACACAGTCAGCAATCGCTTCTGCTGCTGCAACTAATAGATTATCGGTAATTTTGTGAGCATTGGCATCAAGTAATCCGCGAAAGATTCCAGGGAAAGCCAAAACATTATTAATTTGATTTGGTTGATCACTGCGACCTGTAGCAACAACAGTTGCATACTTACGTGCCACAACGGGATCAATCTCAGGATCTGGATTTGCTAGCGCAAAAATAATGGAACCCTTTGCCATAGTTGCAATGTCAGCTTCTTTGAGAATATTTGGTGCGCTCACGCCGATGAATACATCGGCACCAACTAGAGCCTCTGGCATTGTGCCAATAAAGTTATTTGGATTGCTGTTATCAATGAACCACTGCTGCATTGAATCTTCAGATTTCATGTCATTATGGATTACGCCGTGGTGATTAAAGCCAATTATGTTCTTTGCCCCGCTAAGTGTGAGCAGACGGGCGATGGCATTTCCTGCAGCACCAACGCCACTCAAAACAATCTTGACTGAACCGAGATCCTTTTTAACTAATTTCAAGGCATTTCGAAGCGCAGCCAGAACAACAATTGCTGTTCCATGTTGGTCATCATGAAAAACTGGAATATCTAGAAGTTCACGCAGGCGACGCTCAACTTCAAAGCATCGAGGAGCGGATATGTCTTCTAAGTTAATTCCGCCATAGACAGGTGCGATTAACTGAACTGTGCGAACAATTTCATCAACATCTTGTGTGTCCAGGCAAACAGGCCATGCATCAACATCTGCAAAGCGCTTAAATAGCGCAGCTTTTCCTTCCATAACAGGCAAAGCCGCGGCGGGACCGATATTTCCAAGGCCTAGTACTGCAGATCCATCGGTTACAACTGCCACGGTATTGCGCTTAATTGTTAAGCGGCGAGCATCTGCTGGATCAGCAACGATAGCCTGGCAAATGCGGGCAACACCTGGTGTGTAAGCACGGGAGAGATCATCGCGAGTCTTTAGTGGAACTTTAGATTGAATTTCAATCTTTCCGCCAAGGTGGAGCAAGAATGTTCGATCACTTACTTTACGAACTGTGAGTTCAGGATTCTTTGCAAGTGCAATAGTGATTTGGTCAGCGTGCGCCGAATCAATAGTGTCACATGTAATATCTAAAACTACTTTTTCTAAAAGAGATTCAACTACATCGAGCGCGGTAATGGTTGCACCAGCTGCAGTAATAACAGTTGTTGCAAGTGCTACAGGTTGAGCAGATGGAGGACCCTCAACACGGATAGTAATTCCATATCCTGGGGAAGTGGCTGCCATTTATACGACTCCGTATAAACGATCGCCGGCATCGCCAAGACCTGGAACGATGTAACCATGTTCGTTGAGTTTTTCATCTAGAGCGCCAGTGACAATATTGATTGGCACTTTACTTGCAGAGAACTCATCTTCCACAGCTTTCACACCTTCAGGTGCTGACAAGATACAAATTGCTGTGATCTCAGTTGCCCCAAGGTCGAGCAAATAATGAAAGGCTGCAATTAGCGTTCCACCAGTTGCAAGCATTGGATCTAATACAAATACGTGGCGACCAGATAAATCTTCAGGTAAACGATTGGCGTATGTGCTCGCCTTTAAAGTTTTTTCATCACGAACCATGCCAAGGAAACCAACTTCTGCATTTGGCATTAACTTGCTCATACCTTCGAGCATTCCAAGTCCTGCTCTCAAAATTGGAACAACGACTGGGCGAGGCTCGGCCATTTTTAGGCCCTTGGTCTTGGTAACTGGAGTTGTTATCTCAACACTGTGTGTGCGAATGTCACGAGTTGCTTCGTAGGCCAGAAGAGTTACGAGCTCTTCAACCAAACGGCGAAATGTTGGGGAATCAGTACGTTCATCGCGCAAAACCGTCAATTTGTGGGCAATAAGTGGGTGATTGGCAACATGAACTTTCATAGGCATTACCTTACAGGGCTTTCAATCCTTTCCAATGAGTGGAATCATCTGAGCATGGCTGAATTTGATGATGACCTCGCAGAAGACATCGAAGAGTTTGACGTTTTAGCCGAAGATGCGCCAAAAGTAATCAGTCTCACAAATGAGTTAGATATAGCCGTAGCTGCATGGCATGAAGATGGTCGCTGGACCTTAGGGATATTGCCGGATCCAAATGACATTGGGCAGATAATTTCACGGCTTAAGGCCCAACAAACAAATGGTGGATCAATTGCTTTGATTTCAATTGACGAAGAGTTCTTTATTTTAATTCGTGTTTTAGGTGCTCACATTTCACTTTTCCTTAGTGATGCAACAGCTGCCCTTGATTATGAAGTTGCAGAAGAATTGTTAGAAATTGCAGACATTCCAATTCCAGAAGATGATGATGAGTCGAGTCCGATTGGTAACTTAGAAATCTTGGCAGATCTTGGAATGAATGGCATGGAGATTTCAGCACTATGTGATGACGGTGAGTTATTTCCAGACGAACAACTTGAAGCGATTGCTAATCGATTAGGATTTGGCGATCAGTTTGCAGAGTTATTAGAGCTGTGAACGATAAAGAGTTAATGCGCGCAGCTTTAGCTGTTGCGCAACAAGCTAGCGCCAGTGGGGATGTTCCTGTTGGTGCACTCATCATTAATAATGCTGGTGAGATTATTGCTACTGGCCACAACGAGCGTGAATTAAACAATGACCCAACTGCGCATGCAGAAATTGTTGCTATTCGAAAAGCTGCGCAAGCGGTGGGGGAATGGCGTTTAGAAAACCACACGATTGTTGTGACACTTGAACCTTGTCCAATGTGTGCTGGCGCTATTGCGCAATCTCGAATCTCCACACTTATCTTTGGTGCATGGGATGAAAAAGGTGGTGCTGTTGGCTCAGTATGGGACGTTATTCGAGATCCCCGAGCTCTTAATAAACTAGAAGTTCGCGGTGGAGTGCTTGAAGAAGAGTGCTCAGCTTTGTTGAAAGAATTTATACAAGGAGTTCGTAAGAAGGATTAAGAATCACCATAGATCCTTCATCTTCACCGACCATACCTTCAGCACGCATCTGTGAACCAACTTCAAGGCCTGCAATTTCACGGCGTCCTAAAAACTGCAATGAGACTCCGCCAGTTTCATCCCAGATTTCAACTTGAAGAGCTGGAGCAGAGCCACGTGGCGCAGTTTTAATCGAAGTTACACGCCCTTGCACTTGAGCGCGCTTGCGCCACTCAATCTCCCCGATTTTGGTGACATTTTCTGCGTAATGGCTTATTGGTTCAACATTTATTGGTGCATTTGTTTTAGGAGTAGGTACTGATTGCTTCACTACTTTCTTAACTTCTTGTGGGTGATGCACATCGAGCTTTGCACCAGAAGTAATGCGAGCAACGTCGAAAGGAATAATTGTTGCAACTACACGAGGTAATTGCGAAATAGGAGCAGCGATTTCTTCAGCTGTTTGATCATGAAGTAAACGACCTAAGAAGCGTGAGTAAGAACGTCGCGGTAGAAGCAGAGTTAATTCAACTTCTTCCTTTTCTGTTAGGCGAATTGCATAATCCAAAGCTGAATTAGCTAATCGACGATCAGGACAATCAATAAGTTCCAAAGTCACATCATCGAGAGCATCAGATTTAGCCCACGCCTTCTGAATCTCTTCAGCTCGACGATCATCAATGACAAAGTGAACTGCAGTTAAGTTACGTGGCTTAAGGCTGCGGGCGTAACGAACTGCGCCAACGGTTGCAATATCAACGCTATCTACCAAGATTGTTACATCGTGACGAGCAATTGACGTAGCACGCTCTTGATGGCGCTTAACTGAAAGAGCTTCTTGTTCACGGTCATACTGGCGACGCAAGCGCAAGAAAGTAACAACAAGAATTGGGGCAGTGACAAGCACAAGCCAGGCACCTTCAGTGAATTTAACAACTGAGAAAATTATTACGATTAAAAATGACACAGAGCCAGCAAGTGCATTAATAAATACTTTTGCTTTCCAGTGTCCTTCTTTGTTGCGCAAGGCATGTCGTGTCATTCCAAAGCCTGCCAAAGTAAAGCCAGTAAAAACACCAAGAGCATAGAAAGCAACCAAGTGCTCAACTGATCCGGCAGTTATGAGAACGAGGAAAATTCCACCGCCTGAAAGAAGCAGGATTCCATTAGAGAAAGCTAAACGGTGTCCACGCTTTGTTAATTGGCGAGGTAGATATCCATCAGTTGCAACGAAGTTACAGAGCAAAGGGAAAGCGCTGTATGTGGTGTTTGCGCCAGCGAACAAAATTAACATTGTCGCCGCCTGAACCATTACGAACATTATTTGACCAAATACACCGTCACCCACAATTGTCTTGGCAATCTGAGAAATAACTGTTGGTGTGCCAGATTCATATGGCATTGCATAAATGCGGTGGGCGAACCAAGAAACACCTAGAACTAATGTGCCGAGCAACCCGCTCATGATAAACAAGGTACGGCGGGCATTGACCGCTTCTGGTTGTTGGAAGAGGGCAACACCATCAGAGATGGCCTCAAGTCCAGTTAGTGATGAGCCACCATTAGCAAATGCACGAAGCAAGATGAAAATGGCGGCAAATGTGAGAAGTCCTTGGCTCTCTCCAAGTGGAACCGCACCGACCTGATCAGTCGATAAAGTCTCAAGAGTGCCATTGAAGTTGCGGTAGATGCCGATGCTAAAAACAATGAACATACAACTAATAAAGAAGTAAGTTGGCATTGCGAAAGCTTTGCCTGCTTCTTTCACTCCGCGCAGATTGCCAAATGTTAACAACACTATGACAAGCAGAATCATTGGAATTTTCCATGGATGCAATGAAGGGAAAGTTGAAATGATTGCTGCCACACCAGCTGCTGATTGGATTGCTACCGTCACGATGTAGTCGAGCATCAATGCAACAGCTGCAATTTGTGCAACCACGGGACCGAAGTTATCTCGGGAAACTATGTATGCCCCGCCAGTTTTTGTATAAACGTTAATAACATTGCGATATGACAAAGTAATGATTAATAAAATGATAAGAACTACCGCAGTCATTGGCATCAAAATTGCAAATGCAGCTAAACCAAATGCTGGAAGAAGTGCAATAAGAATCTGTTCTGACCCATATGCAGAAGAAGAAATACAGTCGCTAGATAAAATTCCAAGCGCGTATCTCTTGCTTAAACGTTGGTGACCTAAAGAGTGACGATTGAGAGGGTTTCCTAATAAGCGTCGTTTAAGAGTGTAGAAAAAGGAATCTTTTAGGTGTGCATGGTCTTGAAGCACAACCGGTGTTGGGGCGTCATCAGTCCATGACTTAGGCACTCAAAGCTCCTTTTTATTGCGTATAACGCAATATTATTTCAAGGCTCTATCGTAGAGCGCATTGGCTTCAACTTCTCGCAGGCTGAGCGTATGCTTGCCGCTATGCATACACAGCTATATATCGATGGCCAATGGGTAGAGGGCGCTAGCAAGGTAGCCGTCCATGATCCAAGTGATAACTCAGTAATTGCCGAAGTTTCTTTGGCCTCTGATGCGCAGTGCGAAGCCGCAATTGCTGCCGCCGATGCAGCAGCAGAATCCTGGGCAAAAACCGCGCCTCGATATCGATCTGAGATTTTGCGCAAAGCATTTGAAATTATGACCGGTGAAATTGAAGCGATTGCTACTTTAATTTCTCGCGAAAATGGAAAAGCGATGCCAGATGCTCGCGGTGAAGCTGGATATGCAGCAGAGTTTTTCCGCTGGTTTGCTGAAGAGACTGTTCGCACACCTGGAGATTTCCGTAAATCACCATCAGGGGACAAGCGAATCCTTGTTACTCACCAACCTATCGGGCTTTCTATTCTCATTACGCCATGGAATTTCCCAGCAGGTATGGCAACTCGAAAGATTGGACCTGCAGTTGCTGCTGGTTGCACAATGATTTTAAAGCCAGCAACTGAAACACCTTTAACTGCCATGTATATCGTTGACATCATGGAACGTGCAGGTCTTCCTAAGGGAGTTCTTAATCTAGTTCTGCCAGAAAAAACTGGGCCAGCGATTTCAAAGATGTTGCATGATCCACGGGTAAAGAATCTTTCATTTACTGGTTCAACTGAAGTTGGCCGCGTGCTGTTAAAAGAGGCTGCGGACAGGGTAATTCGCTGCTCTATGGAGCTAGGTGGAAACGCACAAGTAGTTGTTCATGATGATGCAGATCTTGCGGTGACAATTCCGCAGTTGCTTCTTGCCAAGATGCGCAACGGTGGAGCTGCCTGCACATCTGCAAACCGAATCTTTGTTCAGCGCGGAATTTCAGAGGCATTCATTAATGAAATGACTAAGTCGATGAGCTCATTTGTGATGGGTCGTGGAACTGATGCCACAACAACTCTTGGAGCTTCAGTTTCAATGAAGGAGCGCAACAAGATTGCACAAATCGTTGATGAATCTGTAGCTGCGGGTGCGAAGGTAAAGGTTGGTGGAGTAAAGCCTGAAGGCGATGGTGCCTTTTATCCAGCCACGGTTTTAATCGTTGATAAAGACAATCCAATCCTTCTCCATGAAATTTTTGGTCCAGTTGCACCCATCATTATTTTTGATACAGATGAAGAGGGCATCAAGCTGGCTAATGACACTGAGTTTGGACTTATTAGTTATGTCTTTTCATCAAATCTCACCCGCGCCCTGCGCACAGCAGAAGCAATGGAATCAGGAATGGTTGCCATCAATAAAGGTGTTATCTCAGATCCAGCAGCTCCCTTTGGTGGCGTGAAGCAATCAGGTCTGGGGCGTGAAGGTGGCTTTGATGGCATTCATGAGTTCTTGCAGACCAAGTACATCGGGGTAGAGATTTAAAAGACTTATAAAGTTCGCAGTTTTGTGAGCATTTCTCTGTCAGTTGTTCTGATTTTCTTCATCAATCCAACAAATAGATTTTGTCCATTAGCGTAGTAAGCAACCGTGTAAAAAGGTTTGGCATTGAATCCATACCCTGATCCTTCTTGAGGATTAGGCCCTGGAAGCGGAAAGTTACTAATTACATCGACATCGCACTGAGCAAAAAACCTTTGGAGTTTTCTGATGTTGTAAAACCTAAGTCTCGTCAACTTGATATCCCGAAGTTCAGAATAAATCTCAGCGGAGTCTAATTTTCTCGCGGAATAGTCAACCTTTCTATTTTTAAGAAAGTACGTTGCTTCTCCGTTTGCAATACTTCGCGTGATTGTTCCTTTGTCCAAAAGTAAATTGGCCTGACTCACATAAAAATCATTATTTATTTCAAGCAAGTACTTATAAAGCGCCCTTCGCTCCTCTTGGAATCGAAGGCCACCAGAAGTTAAGCATTCTTCAAAGTAACTCACACCCCTATTGTGCACCTATCGAACAATCTACTGCCATATATTTTCCTGAATCACCTTCCAATGGGAATTTCTTACCACTCTCCAGCATTGCATAACCTTTGGCTTCACCCTTATAGGTACCCCAGACGCCTAAGGGGCACTCACTGTAAAGATCTTGAATAACTACCAGGTTGGGGAATTTGACCTCAGGCACACGGCGTATAACTTGAAATCTATGTGCAAGAGCTTCACGGTTGTTTCTTATTTTTTGGATGCTTGAAGTGATTTCTGAATATTTCTGAGGAACATTACAATCCACTGTTATGTTGAGTTTGATTGCGTCGAAGTTCCTTATCTCCTTCAAGCTTGTGGAGTAATGCGGTCTCTCAACATTTAGAGTGCACTTTGGTTCAGGGCCATGTCCAATTTGGAGGAAAAAGAACTGAGCGGCTAATAGCCCGACGACTAGAACGCTGGGTACTTTTGGCAAAAGTAATATTGGTTTGGGGATTGTTAGGGGCATGCTTTGAAACTAGAGAAACACGCCGACTTACTTAATTAGGTTATCCCCAGCGGCTACAGCTGCTATCAATGTCAATCTGGCGGAGGATGAGGGATTTATCCTCTTCAACCTGGGTAATTCCCCGTTTTTTAGGTAAACGGGTCATAAAAGACAACCTAGCATTTTTAGTCTAAAAAGGCAGCCCCGGAAATGGAACGCACCTTTAATGTATTCAGACCAGTAACTATTTGCTTAACTCAAATTGAAGCTGATTGGAATCTTTTAATCGTTTTAAAGACCAGTTGTTAGTGAGTTCGTCAAACAAGACTGTTCCCAGTCCCTTTCCTCTTTCCTTTTTCACTTCACCGTTGGAAACTATTACATAACGGACGGAATCTTCGTGAATAAACCCACTAATTCCAATAACGGTGGCAGAACTATGACGGATCGCATTTGAAATCCCTTCCTGGATCAAAGTAACCGCAATCGGAAAAGTCGTTGATTCCACCACATCATTTTCAAAACTCAAGTTAATTTCAGCAATTCCTTCCCAAGCGGCAGCTATGGCTTCCAACTTGGAGAGAGAGTCCACCAATAATTCTCTTGAAACGCTGTGGTGATCTTGATTCAACAACTTTGCTGCTCGGAACAATGCCTTCCTACCCATAGTGACGTCACCGGTTTCTGCTGCTTCGATTAGTAGGTGGCTGCATGCCGTTAAACCAGATTGAATTTCACCATGCAAGTAATTTGCCATAAAGGAATAATCCTCAGTTGAAGCAAAATTCTGTGGTCCAGACTTTATTTCTGAATCAATGATTACTCCAAGTCGAGCCAGAATTCCTTCTCTATTCCTATTTAGGATTTCCGAGAGGTTATAAGTGCCCAATGCCGCGAAATAGAGGGCTAAAAGGAACAGGTGCACAAATATGGGAGAGAAAAATTCATCAGAAAAGTTCAAGTTAATTGGCAATAATTCCGAGAAGATAATTGGAGTAAAAAACCCCCCAATGATGATGATTGTATTGGCGGCTTTTCGAAGAATGTATTTTCTATCATGAAGCGCTTCAATTGCATAATAGATTATTAAATTAGGTAGAAGATAAATTGCACATTGAGCAAGAGCAAAAGAAATTCCAAAGGTGAATTGAATGCCTAAAAATAGATAGATAGTTGAAATCAAGGCAATTGGCACAACATGGAGCTTCTCGCTCAGTAACGACATTTGCAGTGCATTTTTGAAGGAAAGCCTATTAATATTTCTAGTGTCTTTCCGATCTAAACTTCTTGTCATTGGGCGAATCTCTGAATGGATTAGAGCCTTAATCTTTGCTGATTCCTGGAGATAGTCCATTACACCATCTGACTTTGTAAGAAGTTTTGTCATTTCTCTTTCAAAGGAGGTAGAGAGGTATTTGAGGCGCTTAAGCACCTGATCAATTTCTGCAGCAGTCCTTACTAATGATTCATCACTATGGAGATTTCTTTGCTTCATTTGTAGGGCAGTTGTCAATAATCGGGAATACTCTTTTTGAAATGAATGTCTGGTTACGTAAAAAGAGGTGATGGTCATAAACCAGATAGGAGTCGCCAATGTTGAATTTAGAATCTTGTACCAATATGTGAAGAGCATCTCCATTCGAAAGGTTGCAACTAACCCACAAATGAAGATCCCACGGAGCGTGCCCAGTATGAATAGAGAAAAGATCTCAAAAGCTCTGGATTCTAATCTTGATGCCAGATTCCTTAGGATGATTAGGAAGGGTGCAAGAAATAGGTGCGAGAGCAGGCCAACGAGAAGCCAAGATGCAAGTGTTCTCAAATTTGGAGTTTCATGGTCTGCCGATTGAACCGCAACAATTGTTGAAATAGGGGCAGTAATTACAAATGTCCGCCAACTTAAGAAAGATAATTTTGAAATTTAGGTTCCCTGACCCTTATTGTCAAAGTACGCACGGACGATTTTTACTCTTTGATGGGTGTCCGCAGTTTTTTCGATACCAAGATGCCGCATGATTCTCGAGATACTTTGCTCTATCGCCTGCTCTGATACATCACGCTTTCTAGCAATTTCTTTTGTGCTCATTCCTTCAGAGATATCTTTCAATATTTCTACTTGGTTAAGCGACATTCCACCGAGTGGGCTGCTCCTTATCCACGGGACAGAACGTTTTTGCGTGGGTTTGATAAGCGCAAGAGAGACTTGTTCTGCGATGGATGCCGTAGATCCCATATCTAATTTATTTAAATAAATTGCCCCTTCAGGCAAAGTCGGAACTGCTTGACCTATAAGGCGGGGATCTTTATATGTTGTTAAGAAGACCAAGCCAATAGTCGGATTATTCTTTCGTAATGCGACTGCGACATCGATTCCTGTCGGTCCAAGTCCTAAATCAAAATCGAGGATTGCAACATCAGGATTGTGTAATTGTTGGGCTTTCATTGCTTCAACCGCAGTGGCAACTCGAGCTTTAACATCGAACCCCTGCAGTACTAGCGCATCACCAAGAACTGCTCGCGTAAAGGAATCATCTTCAACAAGGATAATTCTGCCTTTACTCATATGACCATAATGACAGAGATTCAATCACTCAATAAGGGTTTGAGAAATATTTCATCAAACCTTGGTAAAACCAAGTTTTGTACCTTGGTAAAACCAAGTACATCAGTGTGTTTATGGAGAAAAGAGTCGAGTCTATAACCATGAGAATTCCACAAAAGAGAAGCCTTGGTTCCAGAAACACTTTAATTGGCTTAATTCTTTTACTTGTCTTTGCTGCACTTCCATCAGTTGCCTCCGATCTAAAGTCCACAACAAATAAGTATTTGTTGTGCGTAGACATTAAAAGTAAATATGTTACACACCCGTCAAGTAAAAGTTGCCCGAAAACTTCTAAAGAGCTTCTTATTAATACCCAAGCGGCGCAAGGCCCAATTGGTCTTACTGGGGCAGCAGGGCTTAACGGCAAAGATGGTTTCGATGGGAAAACATTATGGAATGGAATTACTGACCCTTTGGATTCCTGGGGTGCACCTGGTGATATATTTATAAATACTGCAACAAAATATTTGTTTGGACCAAAAACTTTAGAAAATACTTGGCCGAACGGATTTTCAATCGTTGGTCCAGCTGGCTCGCAAGGTATTCAAGGCATACCTGGTTTACCAGGAGCCAATGGTGCAAACGGAGGACAAGGACCTGCTGGTGCAACGGGATCTTCAGGTGCAACGGGTGCAACGGGTGCAACAGGTGCAACGGGTGCAACAGGTGACACGGGAAGCGGCGGTTCTTCAGCACCGACAGTAACTGGAGCAAATTGTATCGGCGCTAAATGCACATTTAAAATTGGCGATACCGGCCCTGGAGGGGGACATATTTTCTTTGTTGACTACAACGATCAGTACGCAGGATTTAATTATTTGGAAGCGGCACCGTCATCATGTGAGAGTACAAGAAGCTGGACTTCAAGCGGTTTCAGAATAACTTCGGTTTCGGGTGCTGCAGGTTCTTCTTCACAGGCCGTCGGACGGGGCCTTGATAACAGTAATGCAATTGTTACTGCCGACTCCGCTGGAACCGTTGCCGACTCCGCCGCAAAGTATGCTCAAAGTTGTAGGGCCGGATCCAAATCAGATTGGTTTTTAGGTTCACTTGGCGAAATGAAATTGATTCATGACAACACAATCGGTATTGGTGGATTTGTGGCGTCAAGCTACTGGTCCTCATCCGAATCTGCAGGCGACTCGGCCTTTTCCTTCAATTTCCTCTCTGACAATCATGGCTCTAACACTAAGAGCAACACCTTCTACGTCCGGCCAGTTAGAGCTTTTTAGCTCTTCAAATCTGAGCGGAGGATGAGGGATTTGAACCCTCGATAGGTTGCCCTATACACGCTTTCCAAGCGTGCGCACTCGGCCGCTATGCGAATCCTCCCGAGGGGAGCACTCTATCGGTGGCTATAACTATGATTACGCCAGATCCCTCGTACGGCGTTATCCGTACTGAACTCCCCCAGGGCAGGAATGCAGCAAGGGTAGGTCCGCTCTGGCGGGTGTGCGAGGGGTCCTATTAAATTGCGTCGAAGAGTAGAGGAGAGCGCACGATGTCTTTAGCGTTGTATCGCAAGTATCGTCCCTCTGTTTTTGCAGATGTCATCGGTCAAGAACATGTAACAGTTCCACTTTCTAACGCATTGGAATCTGGGCGCACACATCACGCATATTTATTTAGTGGTCCACGCGGTTGCGGAAAAACTTCTAGCGCTCGCATTATGGCGCGCTCACTTAACTGCGTTAAAGGACCAACACCTAATCCGTGCGGTGAATGCCAATCATGTAATGATCTAGTTGCAAACGGTCCAGGTTCACTTGATGTTATTGAACTAGATGCGGCAACACACGGTTTAGTAGATGATGCACGCGATCTTCGCGACAAAGCTTTCTTTGCACCAGTACAAAGTCGCTACAAGATCTACATTATCGATGAGGCGCACCAACTTGGACCAGGTGCTGCAAATGCACTTTTGAAAGTTGTTGAAGAACCGCCTCCCCACGTTATTTTTATCTTTGCTACAACAGAGCCAGACAAGTTGATTGCAACTATTCGCTCTCGTACACACCACTATCCGTTCCGTTTAGTTCCACCTGGAATTCTTGCTGCGCACTTAGAAAAGATTTGTAATCATGAAGGCGTTAGCGTTGCTAAGGGCGTTATTCCACTTGTAGTACGGGCCTCTGGTGGCTCAGTGCGTGACGCACTCTCTGTGTTGGGTCAGCTACTTGCTGGTGCTGGCAAAGATGGCGTGAGCTATGAAATTGCAATTCAATTATTAGGTTTCACAGATGGCGCCCTACTCGATGATGCCATCGATGCAATTGCTGCCCATGATGGCGCAACGTTGTTTAAAACCATTGATCGAGTCATTGAATCCGGCCATGATCCACGCCGCTTTACCAGTGACATGTTGGAGCGCATTCGCGATCTAATGATTGTTGATGCCTTAAAAGATTCAGCTAGCAATTCAATTCTGCGCGATATTCCAGATGATCAAATGGAGAGAATGCGCAATCAAGCTAACCGAATTGGAACAGCTAATCTTTCACGGGCTGCAGATATCGCTGCCGAAGGTTTAACTCAGATGCGCGGTGCCACAGCACCACGTTTAATGCTGGAACTGATCTGCGGGCGCATACTTTTGCCTATTGGTGACAATGGTGAATCTGGAATGCTTTCACGTATTGAGCGATTAGAGCGCGCAGAAAACATTGCACCGATGACAACACCTGCGCCAGTAAAAGTTGTTGAGAAAAAAGAAGCACCAGCTGCGCCAGTAAAGGCTGAAGCTGCGCCAGCAGAAGTGAAGGTAGAAGCACCTGTAGCTAAGGTAAATAGTGCTCCTGGTGCCTTTGATATTGCAGCTCTGCGTCGTGCTTGGCCAGATGTTATTGAAGATGTGAAGAAGCGCCGCAGACTGACCTGGTCACTGCTTTCTGCTTCGGCACAAGTATTAGCTGTTGATGACAAAGCAATCACCATTGGAATTGTTAATGCTGGAGCCAGAGATTCATTTGTTCGATCAGAATCAGATGAGATTTTGCGCAAGGCATTTGTGGATGTAGTTGGCATTGATCGAAAGATTGAATGTGTTGTTGATCCGTCTATTGATACCAATACTCCGGCAGCACGTGAGACTCGCACATCAGAGGCTCCTTCAGATAAGACTTTGCTTTCAGGGGCTGCACTTCTTGCCCAAGAACTTGGTGCAAAAGTTATTGAGAGTAAATAATTAATGTCAGGTATGTATGAAGGCGCAATTCAAGATCTCATCGATGCGCTAGGTCGTCTGCCAGGAATTGGTCCAAAGTCGGCCCAACGTATTGCTTTCCATATTTTGCAAGCAGACGCCGAGATAGCAACTGCGCTCGTGGATTCCATTCGCACGGTAAAAGAGCGTGTGAAGTTTTGCGTGGAGTGTGGAAACGTTTCCGAAGAAGATCAGTGCCGCATCTGTCGTGATCCACGACGTGATAACACCTTAATTTGTGTTGTTGAAGAGAGTAAAGATGTCATTGCCATTGAGCGCACACGAGAATTTCGCGGTAAGTATCACGTGCTAGGTGGGGCAATAAGTCCCATCGATGGAATTGGTCCAGAGCAGCTGCGCATCCGTGAACTCATGGCACGTCTTGCAGATCCTGGAATCGTTGAAGTTATTTTGGCTACCGATCCAAACCTTGAGGGAGAGGCCACAGCTACCTATCTATCGCGCATGATTAAGCCGCTAGAAATAAAGGTCTCTCGATTAGCTAGCGGTCTGCCAGTGGGCGGGGATCTGGAATATGCCGATGAAGTCACGCTGGGCCGTGCATTTGAAGGCCGCCGCGACGTTTAATCTCGTTATTTGATACGTGCCTTGTCTCATTATTTAAGATAATCTGAAAAACGGTTAGCGAGATTTAAATCTATGCGCCACCATTAACCCATGGGACTCATCGTTCAGAAGTATGGCGGCTCCTCGGTGGCAGATGCCGAGGGCATGAAGCGCGTTGCCAATCGCATCGTTGCAGCCAAGCGCGATGGCAATCAGGTCGTAGTCGTAGTTTCTGCGATGGGCGATACAACCGATGAACTCATTGATTTAGCTAAACAGATCACTCCAATTCCATCTGGGCGAGAACTAGATATGTTACTTACTGCTGGTGAGCGAATTTCGATGGCTCTTCTTGCAATGGCGATTACAAATTTAGGACATGAAGCCCGTTCATTTACAGGTAGCCAAGCTGGTGTGATTACAACATCTGCACATGGTCGCGCTCGCATTATCGATGTGACACCAGGACGTATTCAAGAAGCGTTGGCAGAAGGTGCAATTGCAATCGTTGCTGGCTTTCAAGGAATTTCACAAGACACAAAAGATGTAACAACTCTTGGTCGTGGCGGCAGTGACACAACTGCAGTTGCACTAGCTGCAGCGTTAGAGGCCGATGTTTGTGAAATCTATACAGATGTTGATGGAGTTTTTAGTGCCGATCCGCGAGTTGTTCCTGCTGCACGTAAGTTAAAAACTGTTACGTATGAAGAAATGTTGGAACTTGCAGCAAGCGGTGCAAAAGTTCTGCACTTGCGATGTGTTGAATACGCCCGCCGTTATGACTTACCTATTCACGTACGTTCATCTTTTACAACAAATGAAGGAACATGGGTGGTCAAAGATCATCCACAAGGAGGAGAAATGGAACAAGCAATCATCTCAGGCATCGCCCACGATAAGAGCGAAGCAAAGATTACGATTGTCGGCGTACCGGACCGAACCGGTGTTGCTGCACGTATCTTCCAAGCCATTGCCGATGCTGACATCAACATCGACATGATTGTCCAAAACGTCTCTGCTGCCGCAACTGGCCTTACTGATATTTCATTTACTTTGCCAAAAGATGAAGGCGCAGATGCAACAGCTATTTTGCAAAAGCTTCAAGGTGAAGTTGGCTTTGCATCCATTCAATACGATGATCAAATCGGTAAATTGTCATTAATTGGCGCTGGAATGCGCTCACACCCAGGTATTACAGCAACCTTCTTTGGCGCAATGTCTGAGGCTGGAATTAATATTGAAATGATTTCAACATCAGAGATTCGTATTTCAATTATCTGCCGCCAAGCAGATCTAGAACGTGGTGCTAAAGCTGCTCACGCCGCCTTTGGTTTAGATGCTGATAGCAATGAAGCCGTTGTTTATGGAGGAACTGGCCGATGAGTAAAACGAAGAGTTCTAAGAAACCATCACTTGCCGTAGTTGGCGCAACTGGCGCTGTTGGCACAGTAATGCTCAGCATTCTCTCTGAACGCAAAGATGTCTGGGGCGAGATTCGCTTAATTGCATCTGCGCGCAGTGCAGGTAAGAAGTTGATGTGTCGCGGTGAAGCGCTAACTGTTGTTGCCCTATCACCTGAAGCATTTGATGGAATTGATGTTGCGATGTTTGATGTGCCAGATGAGGTTTCTGCCGAGTGGGCTCCCATTGCAGTAGAGCGAGGAGCAGTTGTCGTTGATAACTCTGCAGCTTTTCGTATGGATCCAAAAGTTCCATTGGTTGTTCCAGAAGTTAATCCAAAGGATGCCAAGAAGCGTCCTAAGGGAATTATCTCGAATCCAAACTGCACGACTCTTTCAATGATTGTTGCGATGGGTGCACTTAATAAAAAGTTTGATTTAAAGGAACTCGTTGTTGCTTCTTACCAGGCAGCTTCAGGTGCTGGTCAACCAGGCATTGACTCTTTGCGTGAGCAAATGTCACTTGTGGCAGGAACTAGTGCTGGTGAAGAAACTGGTGATGTTCGCAAATTAGTTAAAGACTTAGGCGCGTTCCCAGCTCCACTTGCACTTAACGTAATTCCTTGGGCGGGATCTCTTAAAGAGGATGGTTACACATCTGAAGAACTCAAGGTGCGCAATGAATCTCGCAAGATTCTTGGAATGCCAAAGCTCAAGGTTTCAACAACTTGTGTGCGCGTCCCAGTTCTAACAACTCACTCATTGGCTGTTCACGCAACATTTAAGAAGGAAGTCACACGCAAAGCCGCGCAAAAGGTTCTTGAAAAAGCTGCTGGAGTGACATTGCTGGATGATCCAGAGAATAAGAAATTTCCAACACCAAATGACGCAGTCGGAACAGATGCAACATGGGTTGGGCGCGTGCGCCAATCACTCGATGATAAGAAATCGATTGATTTATTCCTTTGTGGCGACAACCTACGCAAGGGAGCTGCCCTAAACACCGCGCAGATCGCTGAATTACTAGCAGTAGAGTTCACCGCATGAGTATTAAAGAAACGCTGCAAAAGGATTTAACAGAGGCTATTCGTGGTCGCAATGAAATCACTTCAGGCACTATTCGTATGGTTCTCACTGCAATCACTAATGAAGAAGTGGCTGGCAAAGAAGCACGCGTTCTTAGTGATGAAGAAGTAATCACTGTTCTATCTCGTGAAGCTAAGAAGCGTCGTGAAGCAGCCGAAGCTTTTGAAACTGCTGGTCGTACTGACAAAGCAGCGCTAGAAAAGAGTGAAGGCGAAGTTATTGCAAAGTATCTTCCAGCCCAGCTCAGTGAAGCAGATATTGCAGCAATTATTGCTGAGGCAATTGCATCAACTGGTGCACAAGGCCCAGCTGATATGGGCAAAGTAATGGGAGCGGTAAAGCCAAAGATCGCAGGAAAAGCCGATGGCGGCGTGGTTTCTGCACTAGTGAAAGCAGCGTTAAATAAATGACAAAGTATGAATATGCAACTGTGCCACTACTTTCACATGCAACTAAGCAGATTCTTGATACATGGGGTTCTGATGGTTGGGAACTCGTCCAAGTTGTTCCAGCACCAGGAACTGGCGAGCAGCTAGTTGCTTACATGAAGAGAGTAATCGCATGAATCCAGTAGATGTCCGTGCAAAGCTAAAAGAACTTGGTTTAGAACTACCAGTTGCTGCAAAGCCAGTTGCTGCTTATGTTCCAGCGATTCGCACAGGAAATATAGTTTTCACTGCCGGACAACTTCCACTTGTGAACGGTGAAATGGCTGGAGTTGGAAAAGTTGATGGAGAGATAACTCCAGAGCGCGCAAAAGAATTAGCTCAAGTTTGTGCATTGAACGCATTAGCTGCAGTTGAAACAGTTGCAGATGTAAACAAGATTACAAAGATTGTTCGAGTTGTTGGCTACGTCAACGGTGTTCCTGGCTATATCAACGCACCGGTGGTTGTTAATGGGGCAAGTGAGCTGTTTTTAGCAATCTGGGGCGATGGTGCAAAGCATGCACGTAGCGCGGTGGGAATTGCGGAATTGCCATTGAATTCACCTGTTGAAATTGAACTCACAGTAGAAATTACAGACTAACTACTTACCGCGCTTTGCTAGGCGTTCAAAATCTGTAATCAAAACTGCACGTCCATCAAGCTTTAACCAGTTACGTCCTGCGAAATCTGCAAGGGCTTTATTAACTGTCTCGCGAGATGCACCAACAAGTTGAGCAAGCTCTTCCTGTGTTAAATCATGGTGAACGTATAAACCTTCATCAGTTTTCTTACCAAAGCGCTCACCTAGATCAATGAGAGCTTTAGCAACACGTCCTGGAACATCAGAGAAAACAAGATCGCCCACCGCTTCATTGGTGCGACGAAGACGTTGTGCCAAACGAGCTAGTAAATGAAGTGCGACATCTGGATTTTCGCGAAGCCATGGAAGAAGTTTTGCTTGTCCAAGACTTAAAAGTTTTGCATCAGTAACTGCAGTTGCAGTTGATGTGCGTGGGCCTGGATCAAAGAGGCTGAGTTCGCCAAACATTTCACCCGGTCCAAGAATTGAAAGAAGGTTCTCGCGTCCATCACCACTTGACGTTCCAAGCTTGAGCTTTCCTTCAACGATTACGTATAGGTGATCACCATCTGCGCCTTCGGCGAATAAAACACTTCCCTTGGAAATCTTCACTAAATCCATCTGTGCGCGAAGAGAAGCCGAAGCGGCGTCATCAAGGGCGGTAAAGAGCGGTGCTCTGTGTACGGCATCTAAATCTATGGTCACGGGTAGTACTTTAGCCTCATGCCCGCAGATAGTGAAACCCGCAAAGAGGCTCGGGCTGTGTATCGAATTCTGAGCAAGACCTACCCAGAGATCCGATGTGAACTAGATTTTAAGAATCCGCTGGAGTTAATAGTTGCGACAGTATTGAGCGCGCAGTGCACAGATAAGAGAGTTAACACCATTACCCCAGCTCTGTTTAAGAAGTATAAGACTGCAAAAGCTTATGCAGGAGCAGATATTCATCAGCTCGAAGAACTGGTGTTTCAAACTGGTTTTTATCGTGCGAAAGCCCGCCATATAAAGGGAATAGGAATCAAATTAGTCGAGGAATTTAACGGTGAAGTTCCCAGCACTCTTGAAGAGTTAATTACTTTGCCAGGTGTTGGTCGCAAAACTGCAAACGTAGTTTTAGGTCATGCGTTTGATATTCCTGGAATCACAGTCGATACACATTTTGGTCGCTTATCTCGTCGCTTTGGTTGGACTAAAGAAATGGATCCAGTAAAAGTAGAACGTATAGTTGGTGAGTTAATCCCTCAAAAAGAATGGACAAACTTGTCACAGCGAATGATTTGGCATGGTCGGAGAATCTGTCATTCACGCAAGCCTGCCTGCGGGGCATGCCCTGTTGCAAAAATATGCCCTAGCGTTGGTATCGGTGAAATGGATGTCGCAAAGGCAAAGTTGTTAGTCAAGACAGATAAGGATTTTCGATGAAGAGAGCAGCTATTGCAGTTGCAGTGTTGCTACTTGCCGGATGTTCTTCGCCTTCAGAAAAAGTAGCTGGGCAAGTTGTTTCCTGTGAAAGTATTTCAAGTAGTACAACACAAGATTCATTAGTGTTGGATTGTTTAGATGGTGGTGTTGGTGCATCAGTAGATTCAATCAAGGGTCCGGCAATTATTAATGTGTGGGGATCATGGTGTGGTCCATGTAAAGAAGAGATGCCAATCCTGCGCTCTTTCTATGAAAAAGCTCAAGGCAAAGTTTTATTAATAGGTGTTGATGTTGAAGAGGCTTCTATTGAAGATGGTCGTAAGTTTGTAGAAAACAATGGAATTACTTGGCCCAATCTTTTTGATGCAGATGGCAAATCCCGGGCTTACTTTGGAATGGGAGTTCCGGTCACATGGTTTATTGCACCCGATGGAAGCGTGGCCTATAAACATATTGGCGTGCTGAAAAATGAAATTGAATTGATTTCACTTACATCTAAGCACTTAGGGGTGAAGCTTTAATCCTCAGATTTTGCGCTCTGTAAGCCCTCTGAAATCAACTTCATAACATTTGGATCAGCCAAGGTTGTTGCATCTCCCACTACTCGGTTTTCAGCCACATCTTTGAGAAGTCTGCGCATGATTTTGCCACTTCGAGTCTTGGGAAGCTCATTCACAATCAAGATCTGACGAGGCTTAGCGATTGCGCCAATTTCTTTAGCAACGTGATTACGTAGCGCTTTATTGAGTTCATCACCATCAGCGTGCTCGATTCCTCCACGCAAAATCACGAAGGCCACAATTCCTTGCCCCGTCATTGCATCTGCAGCGCCAACAACGGCGGCTTCTGCAACTGATTCATGAGAAACGAGTGCAGACTCAACTTCAGTAGTTGAAATGCGGTGACCAGAAACGTTCATAACATCATCGACTCGGCCTAATAACCAGATCGCACCATCATTATCAAGCTTTGCGCCATCGCCTGCAAAGTAAATTCCTTCAAAGCGAGACCAATATGTTTCTTTATATCGTTCATCCTCACCCCAAATACCGCGCAGCATTGATGGCCAGGGTTGATCAAGAATTAAATATCCACCATGTCCGTTGCCAACTTCACCAGCATTGTCATCAACAACTTTGGCGCTAATTCCAGGAAGGGCAGTCATTGCTGAACCTGGTTTAGTTGCAGTTACTCCAGGCAATGGTGAAATCATGATTGCACCAGTTTCAGTTTGCCACCATGTGTCAACAATTGGACAACGGTTTCCACCAATAATTTCCCGGTACCACATCCATGCTTCAGGGTTAATTGGTTCACCAACAGAGCCCAGTAAACGAAGTGATGAAAGATCATGTGCTTGAGGAAATTCATCGCCCCACTTCATCCATGTGCGAATAAGTGTTGGCGCTGTATACAAAATAGTGGCGCCATATTTAGCGATTAATTCAAAGATACGTCCCTTATGCGGTGTATCTGGAGTTCCTTCATACATCACCTGCGTCGCACCATTAATAAGCGGCCCATAGACGATGTATGAATGACCAGTTACCCAACCAACATCTGCTGTGCACCAATAAACATCAGTTTCAGGTTTAATGTCGAAAACCATTTTGTGGGTATAGGCAACTTGAGTTAAATAACCGCCAGTTGTGTGAAAAATACCCTTTGGCTTAGCTGTGGTGCCCGAGGTATACAAAATGAAGAGTGGGTGCTCAGAATCAAAGCTTTCTGCCACATGTTCACTTGATTGACGACCAACAATTTCATGCCACCAAACATCGCGCTCAGTCCAAGCAGTTTCTTGTTTAGTGCGTTGAACAACTAAAACTTTTTCAACATTGTGTTTACCTTTAAGCGCTTCATCAACTGCAGGCTTTAATGCAAAAGCAGCACCTTTTCTAAATCCACCATCGGCGGTAATAACTATTTTTGCATCGGCATCTTGAATACGAGACAACAAGGCATCTGCAGAAAAACCACCAAAGACAACCGAGTGCGGTGCACCAATGCGTGCACAAGCCAACATTGCAACTGCAGCCTCTGGAATCATTGGCATATAGATTGCGACGCGATCGCCGGCTTTAACTCCAAGTTCAATTAATGCATTAGCTGTTTTCTTAACTTCAGTTAACAACTCGGCATAAGTGATTGTGCGTGTGTCTCCAGGTTCGCCTTCAAAATGAAAAGCAACACGGCTTCCGCGGCCTTCACTCACATGTCGGTCAAGTGCATTCACTGAGGCGTTTAATTTTCCACCGATAAACCATTTGGCGTAGGGAGATTGCCAATCCAAAGTTTTATTCCAAGGTGTATCCCATTGCAATGATTGTGCTTGTTCATCCCAAAAAGCTAGGCGATCTTTTTCAGCACGAGCATAAAGATCAGGCTGCGCATTAGCAGCTGCAGCAAACTGCGCAGTTGGCGGGAAATGGCGATCTTCGCTCAATAAGTTTTCTAAGGACTCATGGTCTTGGCTCATAAATAGAGAGATTACCTTTCATAGCCAGTTATCAACAGAGTTTTGGTTGGGGTAGTTCTCACAGTTTCGGGGCATCCAGAATGCCAAACACGAAAGGAGGTCTCACACATGGGAATAACGTCAATCTTCTTGTTGATATTTAAGTTCTTCGGCAATGCCACATTGGTCTCAGCCCTGTTCCGTTTTGCGGGCTCGGTCTTTAAGACCTACATCTAGATAGGTCTATGAATTAAGCCCCTGGTCCACCCGATCCAGGGGCTTTTTCGCGCCTCTTTTGTGGGATTCGGGCCAAAGTGAGAGGATTGGCCGTAAGCCTCTAGACGGTTCAAAGATGCACTCGCTTTTAGGGATTACACCAAGTAACTAGGAGTCATCGTGCCAATTGCAACCCCAGAAATTTATGCAGATATGTTGGATCGCGCCAAGAAAGGCGCTTTTGCATACCCAGCAATTAACGTTTCATCATCACAAACACTCATCGCTGCTATTCGTGGTTTTGCCGAAGCAGAGTCAGATGGAATCATTCAATTTTCTTGGGGCGGGGCTGAATACGCTTCAGGTTCAACAGTTAAGAACATGGTTGATGGCGCAGTTGCACTTGCTGAGTTCGCACATGTTGTTGCTAAGAACTACAAAGTAAATATTGGTATTCACACAGATCACTGCCCAGCAGAAAAGCTTGATGGCTTCATGCGTCCGCTTCTTGCATTTGGCGCAGATCGCCTTAAGTCAGGTAAGGCTCCACTATTTAACTCACACATGTGGGATGGCTCTGCAGTTGATATGAAAGAAAACATGCGCATCGCAAAGGAAATGTTGACGATGTCTGTTGCTGCAAAGACAATTCTTGAAATTGAAATTGGTGTTGTTGGTGGAGAAGAAGATGGCATTGAAGCAAAGCATGATGCCAAGCTCTACTCAACTCCTGAAGATGCCCTTCTCACCGTTGAAACACTTGGAACAGATGCAAATGCTCGTTACCTAGTAGCTGCAACATTTGGAAACGTCCATGGTGTTTACAAGCCAGGAAACGTTGTTTTGCAACCAAAGATTCTGGCAACACTTCAAGAAGCAGTAACAAAGAAGTTAGGTCTTGCCGCTGGAAGCAAGCCAATGGACTTGGTTTTCCACGGTGGTTCTGGCTCACTTCTTTCAGAGATCCGCGAATCCCTTGATTACGGCGTTATTAAGATGAATGTTGATACAGATACTCAATACGCCTTTACTCGCCCAGTTGTTGATCACATGCTTAAGAACTATGACGGTGTGTTAAAAATTGACGGCGAAGTTGGCAACAAGAAGGCTTATGACCCACGTGCGTGGGGTAAGGCTGCTGAAGCTGGCATGGCTGCTCGTGTTGTACATGCTTGTGAAGATCTTCGCTCAACAGGAACTTCATCACTTAAGTAATAACACTACGTAATCGGAGAGGCTTTACCAATGCCAGCACTTGTTTTGCTTGGAGCTCAATGGGGCGACGAAGGCAAGGGTAAAGCTACCGATTTACTGGGAGATCGCGTTGATTATGTCGTCCGCTACCAAGGCGGAAACAACGCAGGCCACACAGTTGTAATTGGTGATCAAAAGTATGCACTTCACTTATTACCTTCAGGAATTCTTTCACCGAATGTAATTCCAGTAATTGGTAACGGTGTAGTTATTGATCCAGGTGTCCTCCTTCAGGAAATCGCTGGATTAACTGAGCGCGGTATTGATTGCAGCAAGCTTTTGATTTCAACTAATGCCCACTTAATTACTCCGTATCACCGCACCATCGATAAAGTTTCAGAGCGCTTCTTAGGTAAATCAAAGATTGGAACAACTGGTCGTGGAATTGGTCCGGCTTATGCCGACAAGATCAACCGCATCGGTATTCGCGTTCAAGATCTCTTTGATCCATCAATTTTGCGTCAAAAGATTGAAAGTGCATTGCGCGATAAGAACCAGGTGCTCATTAAGGTTTTCAACCGCAAGAACATTGAAGTGGATGAAGTTCTTGAAGAGTATTTGGCGTATGCCGAGATTCTTCGACCATATGTTGCCGATACTGTTTTGATTCTCAATGAGGCATTAAAGGCCGGAAAGCGTGTGCTTTTAGAGGGTTCCCAGGGCACCTTGCTAGATGTTGACCACGGTACTTATCCATTCGTAACATCAAGTAATCCAACTGCTGGCGGTGCATGTACTGGTTCTGGAATTGGACCAACAAAGATTGATCGCGTTATTGGAATCATTAAGGCATACACAACTCGCGTTGGTAGTGGTCCTTTCCCAACTGAACTCTTTGATGAAGATGGAGAAGCGCTACGTCGCATTGGTGGCGAAGTTGGTGTTACTACTGGCCGAGCACGTCGTTGCGGTTGGTTTGATGCACCCATTGCTCGTTATGCAGTGCGCGTTAATGGTTTAACAGATTTCTTCTTAACTAAGTTAGATGTGTTAACTGGTTGGGAAAAGATTCCAGTGTGCGTTGCTTATGAAATTGATGGAAAGCGCGTGGAAGAACTTCCAGCCTCACAATCAGATTTCCATCACGCAAAACCAATTTATGAATATATGCCAGGTTGGAGTGAAGACATTACTGGTGCTCGCAAACTCAGTGATCTTCCACAAGCTGCGCAGAACTACATCGCATTCTTAGAGAAAATCTCTGGAGCCCCGATGAGTGCCATCGGAGTAGGACCCGGGCGCGATGAAACAATTGTCGTAAAGGATTTCATCTAAGAAATGAAAATCCTCCTAGTCGGAAGCGGCGGTCGCGAACACGCCTTAGGACTAGGACTACACGCAGATCCAGAGTGCACACAACTACATGTTGCACCAGGTAATCCAGGGATTGCGCAATTTGCACCATGTTATCCATTAGTAATAAGTGATAACCAAGCAATTCTAGATTTGGCACAAAAACTTGATGTTGAATTAGTAGTTATTGGTCCTGAGGTTCCATTAGTAAATGGGGCTGCAGATCTGCTGCGGGCCGCTGGAATATCTGTCTTTGGCCCATCTAAGGCGGCAGCTCAATTAGAGGGCTCTAAAAACTTTGCAAAAGAGGTGATGGCAGATGCTGGTGTGCCAACCGCCCATAGTTTTACCTGCACAACTCAAGCTGAGATTGAAAAGGCGCTCGATACTTTTGGTGCGCCATATGTAGTTAAAGATGATGGTTTAGCTGCAGGCAAAGGCGTTGTTGTTACAAGAGATCGCCAAGAAGCCCTAGATCACGCATTATCTTGCAAGCGAGTAGTTATTGAAGAGTTCTTAGATGGTCCAGAAGTTTCACTCTTTGGAATTAGCGATGGCAAAACAGTTATTGCCATGCAACCAGCGCAAGATTTTAAACGCGCGCTCAATGGTGATCAGGGACCAAATACTGGGGGAATGGGTGCGTACTCACCACTTCCTTGGGCGCCATCAGACATTATTGAAGACACGCATAAGAAAGTTCTTGCACCCATGATTGCTGAAATGGCAGCACGTGGCACACCATTTGTTGGTTTACTCTATGCAGGTCTTTCATTAACTGATCACGGAACTCGCGTTATTGAATTTAACGCGCGCTTTGGAGATCCAGAGACTCAAGTGTTAATTCCCCTTTTGAAAACTCCATTGGCACAACTTCTCTATAAAGCAGCAACGAGAAATCTAGAAGGCGTTACTTTGCAATGGAGTGATGAATCTGCGGTAACAGTTGTATTAGCTAGCGATGGATATCCAGCATCTCCCGCAGTAGGCGGTGTAATTGGAGAATTTCCAGCGATTGAAAAGGTTTCAATTTTTCATGCAGGCACAACTCACAGTGAAAAAGGCTTAGTCTCATCAGGTGGCCGAGTGCTTACTGTTACCGGCACGGGCAGTGATTTAACTGAAGCTCGCGATCGTGCTTATCGGGCAATCAGCCACATCTCACTTGATGGATCCTTCTATCGAACCGATATCGCGCTCAATGCGTCGGTGGCAGAGAAGGGCAATTAAATGAAGGATAATTCGGCCGTGAGCCTTCTCGCTAACCGTTATGCATCAGCTGCGATGCGTGAAATCTTCGCACCTGAAGCAAAAATTATCGCTGAAAGAAAGCTCTGGATCGCAGTAATGCGTGCTCAATCAACATTAGGCCACGCAATCTCCAAGGATGTAATTACAGATTACGAAAAGGTAATTACACAGGTGGATTTAGCTTCCATTGATGCCCGTGAAAAGAAGACGCGTCATGATGTGAAAGCCCGCATTGAAGAATTCAACGCTTTGGCTGGCCATGAAGCAATCCATGCAGGTATGACCAGCCGAGATTTAACAGAAAACATTGAAGCTCTTCAAATCCGCAATGGACTTGAAGTCGTTCATGACAAAGTTGTCACTCTTCTTGCACGATTAGCAGAACGCGCAACGCAATATGCAGGCCAACCAGTTGCAGGACGTTCACATAATGTTCCAGCACAGATAACAACTTTAGGAAAAAGATTTGCTTCAGCTGGCGAAGAATTACTCTTTGCTTATGAGCGCTTAACTGCTTTGCAAGATCGCTACCCAATGCGTGGCATAAAGGGTCCAGTTGGAACTGCGCAAGATTCAATTGACTTACTTGGTTCAACAGATGCACATGCGAAATTAGAAAACACAATTGCAAAAGAGCTTGGCTTCAACCGTGTTCTAGATTCAACCGGTCAGATCTATCCTCGCTCTTTTGATTATGATGTTGTCACAACTCTTGTTCAACTAGCTTCATCTCCTTCATCTCTTGCTACATCAATTCGCCTTATGGCAGGAGCCGAACTTGTCACTGAAGGATTTAAAGCTGGCCAAGTTGGTAGCAGTGCAATGCCACACAAGATGAACACACGCTCGTGTGAGCGAGTAAATGGTTTAGCAGTTGTGCTTCGTGGATATGCATCAATGGTCAGCGAATTAGCTGGAGATCAATGGAATGAAGGCGATGTTTCTTGTTCTGTAGTTCGCCGTGTTGCAATGCCTGATGCTTTCTATGCAATTGATGGCCTTCTAGAAACCATGCTCACAGTTCTAGATGAGTTCGGAGCATTTCCAGCAGTAATTGCAGCTGAATTAGAACGTTATCTGCCTTTCTTGGCCACAACAAAGATTTTAATGGCAGCTGTTAAGGCCGGCGTTGGCCGTGAAGTTGCCCATGAAGTAATTAAAGAACATGCAGTTAAAGCAGCACTCGGAATGCGTGAAGGAAAGAAGAACTCACTTCTAGATGATTTAGCTGAAGATGATCGTCTACCACTTGATCGCGCAGCATTAGATGTATTGATTAGTACCCCACTTGAATTTACTGGCGAAGCTCGCCAACAAGTTGCTCGAGTTGTTAGTCGCATTGGCGCGATTACTTCCGCGCACCCTGCCGCAGTGCAGTACAAGCCCGGCTCTATTAGGTGAGCGGCTTCGGCCCAGCTGGTCCACCGCCAGCACCGATGATTCCTGGGTGGACACACCTGCGCACCGGAAAAGTACGAGACCTATACACAAATGATTTAGGAAACATCTTACTCGTAGCATCTGATCGCATCTCTGCTTATGACTGGGTAATGCCGACAGAGATACCAGGTAAGGGCGCAGTACTCACACAACTATCTTTATTTTGGTTTGATTTACTAGAAGACATAATTCCGAACCATATTGTTTCAACTGATGTTCCAGAAATTGTGGAAGATCGCGCAATTATTGTTCAACCACTAGAGATGTTTGCAATTGAATGTGTTGCACGTGGGTATTTAACTGGCAGTGGTTGGAGTGAATATAAAGAAAATAGTGCAGTGTGTGGCAATGTTCTTCCCGCAGGATTACTAGATGGATCAGAGCTTCCTAACAGCGTTTTCACACCAGCAACAAAGGCAGAGATTGGTGATCACGACATAAACATTGATTTTGATACTGCATCAAAGATTGTTGGTGCCAAGGATGCAGCCGAGCTGCGCGATTTAACTTTAAAGCTCTATGACACTGCAGCAGATTTTGCTAAGAGCCGGGGCATTATTTTGGCTGATACTAAATTCGAATTTGGACGAAATTTGGCCGGGGCAATTGTTTTGGGCGATGAGGCTCTAACCCCTGATTCATCTAGGTTTTGGGATCAATCCACATGGGTGCCAGGTGGTACACAGCCCTCATTTGATAAGCAGTTTTTACGTGACTACCTCGTAGCCAGTGGATGGGATAGAAATAGCCCACCACCTGAGCTTCCAGCAGAGATTGTAGAAAAGACGGCACAACGTTATGAAGAAGCTTTTTATCGTTTAACTGGCAGCAAGTTCTAACTAAAGGAGAATATGACAATGGCAAAGATCGTGGTTGATGTGATGTTGAAGCCAGAGATTCTTGACCCACAAGGTAACGCTGTTGCATCAGCTCTACCTCGCCTTGGATTCTCTTTTGCTAAATCAGTGCGCCAAGGAAAGCGATTTGAAATTGAAGTTGAAGGTGAGCCAACGGCTGCTCAGTTAGCTGAAATTGAAAAAGCTGCTGAAGTTTTACTTTCTAATCCAGTTATTGAAAACTATGTTGTGAGAGTTGAAAAGTAATGCGCGTTGGAGTCATAACTTTTCCGGGCACACTCGATGATCGAGATGCTGCACGGGCTGTTGTTGCAGGAGGGTCAGAAGCTGTTTCCCTTTGGCATGCAGATGCTGATTTAAAGAACGTGGATGCAGTTATTTTGCCTGGCGGATTTTCATACGGTGACTATCTGCGCTGCGGTGCAATTTCTCGCTTTGCACCAGTAATGCAGTTAGTAATTGAAGCTGCAGGTAAAGGAATGCCAGTTCTAGGAATTTGTAATGGCTTTCAAGTTCTCTGTGAGTCGCATTTGCTTCCAGGTGCACTAACGCGCAACTCAGATCTGCATTTCCTTTGCAGAGATCAAGAGATTGAAATAGTTAATAACTCAACACCTTGGACCTCTTCCTATAAGGCTGGCGAGAAGATTGTTATTCCACTTAAAAATGGTGAGGGATCATTCCAATGTGATGATAAAACCCTTGCTGAACTAGAGGGTGAAGGAAGAATTATTGCTAGGTATGTGGGCCAAAACCCTAACGGGTCAAGGAATTTGATCGCAGGAATCACTAATGCACGTGGAAACGTTGTGGGGCTTATGCCTCACCCAGAGCATGCAATTGATGAACTAACTGGGCCATCTGCTCAAGGTCTTGGTTTCTTTACTTCTATTCTCAATGTGATGGTGAAGTAAATGGCGCTAGATACTGTCCTTATTGCCCAATCAACTCCGGATAACCTGCAGCCATTTGCTGAGTTAGGTTTAAAACCTGATGAGTATGCACGTATAAAAGAAATCTTAGGTCGCCGTCCAACTTCATCTGAGTTGGCTATGTATTCAGTGATGTGGTCTGAGCACTGCTCTTATAAATCATCAAAAGTACATTTGAAGCAATTTGGAGAAAAAGCACCGAAGTCTGATGCGTTATTAGTCGGTATTGGTGAAAATGCAGGAGTTGTTGATGTTGGTCAAGGTTATGCAGTAACTTTCAAAATTGAATCACACAACCATCCTTCTTTCATTGAACCGTATCAAGGCGCAGCAACTGGTGTTGGTGGAATCGTGAGAGATATTTTGACGATGGGTGCACGACCAATTGCAGTGATGGATCCTTTGCGTTTTGGTCCAGCAGATGCTGCAGATACTCGCAGAGTTCTGCCGGGCATCGTTGCTGGTGTTGGTGGGTATGGAAACTGCTTAGGGCTACCAAATATTGGTGGCGAAGTTGTCTTTGATGAGACTTATATTGGTAATCCATTAGTTAACGCCCTATGTGTTGGTGTGATGAAGCACAGCGATATTAAGTTAGCTAAAGCTGCTGGTGCTGGAAATCTTGTAGTTCTCTATGGCGCTAAGACTGGTGGAGATGGAATTGGTGGAGTTTCAGTTTTAGCTTCGGAAACTTTTGGTGCTGGTGGTTCAACCAAGCGTCCAAGTGTTCAAGTGGGAGATCCATTTGTTGAAAAAGTATTGATCGAATGCTCCCTTGAAATCTTTGCTGAAGATTTAGTTGTCGGCATCCAAGACCTTGGCGGAGCAGGCTTATCGTGCGCAACGAGTGAATTAGCCTCAGGTGGCAGCGGGGGTATGAAAGTAGCCCTGGACAAGGTTCCTTTGCGCGACCCATCTCTTTCTCCTGAAGAGATTTTGATGTCAGAGTCACAAGAGCGCATGTGTGCAATTGTTGAACCCAGCAAGATCAATCGCTTCTTAGAGATTTGTAAGAAATGGGATGTGACAGTTACTGTCATTGGAGAAGTAACTGATGGGGATAGATTAGAAATCACATGGAATGGCGAGGTAATCGTCAATGTTCCACCGCGCACTGTGGCCCATGAAGGTCCGGTCTATAACCGTCCACTTGCACAGCCTGCATACATCGATCAAGTGAATTCACAAAAAGTAAATGTTACTTTGCCAAGCGGGGCAGCTGAAATAAAAGCTGCAGTTCTTAAACTTGCAGGTACGCCAAACTTGGCAGACAAATCCTGGGTTACAGCTCAATACGATAAATATGTTCAAGGAAATACTATTCAAGCTCAGCCTGATGATTCAGGAATGGTTCGACTTGATGAGACAACACATCTAGGTGTTGCAATCTCAACGGATGCAAATGCAAACTGGTCATATTTAAATCCTTATCAAGGAGCAAAGCTTGCGCTAGCCGAAGCTGCACGAAATATTGCAACTGCTGGTGCTAGACCACTTGCAGTTACTAACTGTCTTAACTTTGGATCTCCTGAAGACCCAGGTGTGATGTGGCAGTTTGCTGAATCTGTACGCGGCTTAGCCGATGGTTGTTTAGAGATGGGATTGCCTGTTACAGGTGGCAATGTATCTTTCTATAACCAAACAGGCGCAGTTGCTATCTTGCCAACACCAGTTATTGGTGTTTTGGGAGTAATTCAAGATGTTCGCAAGCGAACACCGATGAGTTATAAGACAAGTGGCCTGGAACTGTTTTTACTAGGAGAAACAAAAGAAGATCTAGCGGGAAGTGAATGGGCTTTCTTGCATGGTCAGCGAGTTGGACAGTCACCAGATGCTGATTTAGCCCGTGAAATGCGCCTGATTGAACTACTTCTAGAGGGTAATGCTTTCTTTACTGCCGCTCATGATTTGAGCCAAGGCGGACTATCGGCCGGATTAACTGAAATGGTTTTGCGCCATAGCGTTGGTGCCACTATCTCTCTTTCAAATCCAGCCGTTGATCTCTTAAGTGAAACTCCAGGACGAGTAATTATTGCAATAGATGCAAGCAAAGTTTCACAGCTACAAGCACTTTCTACCAAGTACTCGATAGCAATTTCAAAGCTAGGCACTACCGGCGGGGATTCACTGACTATTAACGATTGTGTTATTTCCCTAGAAGAATTGCGCACTGCACACACGTCAACATTCCCACGGCTGTTTGGATAGAAGATATGCGCAATCAAGAGGTCCTAGACGAAGTTAAGAGCACGCTTGCGTTGTTGACTGCTAAGGCCCCTGGTCGTGCTATTGAAGTTCGAGTTCCACCATATGCCGCAGTGCAATGTGGTGATGGACCAACTCATACCCGTGGAATACCCGCAAATGTTATTGAGATGAACGCCCCAACATGGCTGGCTTTAGCTAAGGGCGAAATTAATTGGGCCGATGCACTAAATAATGGCGACATTATCGCTTCAGGGGTTCGAGCAGATCTTTCGGAGTATTTACCACTTAAGATTCAATCATGAGACGCCCAGATGGATTACTCAATCACAACGTCTTGGGCGAAGATAAAGGCCCACAAGATGCTTGTGGAGTTTTTGGCGTGTGGGCACCGGGTGAAGAAGTTGCAAAGCTCACTTTCTATGGTCTCTATGCTTTGCAACACCGCGGAACTGAATCTGCTGGAATTGCAACTAGTGATGGAAGTAGAATCCTTGTTTATAAAGATATGGGATTAGTCTCTCAAGTCTTTACTGAAAGTGATCTAGCTACTCTTCCTGGAGATTTAGCAATTGGTCACTGCCGATACAGTACCACTGGTTCAAGTACTTGGGTTAATGCACAGCCAACCCTTCGCCCAACTAAGTACGGCACACTGGCTTTAGCCCACAATGGGAACCTGACTAATACCGGTGATTTAGCTGAATTAGTGCAAAAGCTTGAGCCAAGTAATGGCCGTGAGCGCGGAGCCACGACAGATACTGAAATTATGACCGCACTAATCTCGTTGCAAAATGAGAAAAATGTTGAAGCGAGTGCGATGTCAGTTCTGCCACAACTAGAAGGTGCTTTCTCACTGGTCTTTATGGATGAGCACACGCTATATGCCGCGCGTGATCGCCATGGTGTTCGCCCATTAGTACTAGGCAAGTTAGAAAACGGCTGGGTAGTTGCATCTGAATCTGCAGCCTTAGACATTGTTGGCGCAGCTTTTGTTCGAGAGATTGAACCAGGAGAATTTGTTGCAATTGATGAAACTGGAGTTCGTTCAGAGCGCTGGGCACCTGCAGAACCTAAGGGTTGTTTGTTTGAATATGTTTATCTAGCTCGACCTGACACAACAATTGCCGGACAAGGAATTCATGCAACACGCGTGCGAATTGGTGAGCGCTTAGCAAAAGAAGCTCCAGTTGAAGCTGATCTTGTCATTCCAGTTCCTGAATCAGGAACACCTGCAGCAATTGGTTATGCAAAGGGTTCGGGGATTCCATTTGGAATGGGATTAGTAAAAAACTCATACGTTGGCCGCACATTTATCCAACCATCACAAACCATTCGTCAATTAGGTATTCGCTTAAAGCTCAATCCTTTGCGCGAAATTATTGAAGGCAAGCGCATTGTGGTTGTCGATGACTCTATTGTGCGTGGAAATACCCAACGTGCAATTGTTCGCATGCTGCGCGAAGCTGGAGCACGTGAGATCCATGTGCGCATCTCTTCACCACCAGTTAAATGGCCATGTTTCTATGGAATTGATTTTGCTACTCGCGCTGAATTAGTGGCCAGTGGTTTAGAAGTTGAAGAGATTAGACGCTCTATTGGCGCAGATTCTTTAGGTTATGTCTCACTTGAGGGCCTCATTGAATCCACCCAGGTGGATGAAAATAAGCTTTGCGGGGCATGCTTTACGGGCCAATACCCAATCCGTATTCCGGCCGATATGTCTGAAGGAAAGATGCGCCTTGAAATCACAGAAGTGCATGGTCATTGAATGAGCACATATAAAGATGCCGGGGTTGATATTGATGCAGGAGATCGCGCCGTTGAATTAATGAAGGCATCGATTGCCAAAGCTTCTCGTCCAGAAGTAATGGGTGGCATCGGCGGCTTTGCCGGTTTGTTTGATGCAAGTGCACTCAAGAATATGAAGAAGCCATTGCTTGCAACATCAACTGATGGTGTGGGAACTAAGACTGAAATTGCTCGCGCAATTGGTAAATACGACACCATTGGTGAAGATTTAGTAGCGATGGTTGTTGATGACTTAGTGGTGTGCGGAGCAGAACCATTATTTATGACTGACTACATTGCAGTTGGAAAAGTTATCCCAGAGCGCATTGCTGAAATTGTTTCTGGAATTGCTCGTGGTTGTGAAAAAGCAGGCACAGCATTAATTGGGGGAGAGACAGCTGAACACCCAGGGCTACTAGCTGATGATGAGTTTGATGTCGCCGGTGCTGCAACAGGTGTTGTTGATGCAGATCTACAACTTGGAGCACACCTTGTTCAAAAAGGTGATGTGTTAATTGCAATGCCATCAAGTGGTTTCCACGCTAATGGCTTTTCATTAGTGCGACACATCATTAAAACTGCCAAGCTTTCAATGGAAGCGCACGTCCGTGAGTATGGCAAAACTTCTGGAGAAGTCTTTTTAACACCAACTGAAATCTATGCTTTGGATTGCTTAGCTTTGATTAGATCAATGCAGGGAAAGCTGCGCGGGTTTTCGCATATTACCGGTGGTGGAATTGCAGAAAATACTGCGCGCGTGATTCCAGAACATTTGAGTGCAATCTATGATCGCTCCACATGGTCGATTCCAGTTGAGATGGAGTACCTCTCTAAAGTTGGTGGCGTGCCCCAGGCTGATATGGAGCGAACATGGAACTGTGGCATCGGAATGACGGCGATAGTTGCACCTGATGCGGCCGATTTAACCCTTCGCTCCCTGGCTGCTCGGGGAATGAAAGCATGGGTCGCAGGCGTTGTAGAGGAGCGGGTGGCTTCCAATCCACGCTCAACTTTGGAAGGCACCTACAGAGCGCGATAACCTACGCCTCTGACGAACACGTACTTAGTTAAGGAGCTCGCATATGGGTCGCGGCCGAGCCAAAGCAAAACAAACCAAAGTTGCACGTGATTTGAAATATAACTCACAAGATATGGATTTAGATCGTCTTGCGAAAGAACTTCATGGCGACGTTGAACCTTCACGTAATCGGGATGACGATGATCCCTTTGCTGAAGGCAATTACATTCCACGTGCGTGAGACCTACACCGTACGTAGCATCACTGAGAGTTTACGAACCTCTTTCTGCATTTGAACCTCCTGACCGTTTGCGTTGGCAATCAATTGATATCAGCGAACAAAGTTATGTAAATGAAGAAGCTTTTGCTCTGCATCGCACCGTAGTTCCAGAACCACCTGCTGGTCGCCCCGACGGTGTTCATATTTTAGATATTGAAGGTGAGCGCTATGTTGCGCCATGGTCAACAGCAACTCGTTGTTGGGCAGCGCTAGATAATTTCAAAGATTCACTTCCAAGTAGTGTCGTTCCATATTTTGTTTCACCTGCAATGGAAGATGTGATTACGGCAGGTGTTGATTTATTAGACGATAAAGTGCCACATATATTAAATGAGACGTGGGTTATTCCACCTCGTTGGTTCCTATTGTTTATGCCTGAAGAGCGAACTCGTGGTGAGAATAAGGATGGGCTTTTCACAATTGCGCGTGCGACTATTGCAAATGCAAAAGCTCGTGCAGAGGTTGCACACACCACTGTTGTTAATGCATTTGGTGAAGGCCCTGTTGAACAGGATCTTGAAAACCTACTTGCTTGGTTAGAAATGTTTCACCCAAAGTCATATGTGGAATTAGATTACGGCGGGCTTGCACAGTATTTAAATAAAGCACTTCGAGATAACAATGAAGATGGCTTGCTATCTGACACATCTATTGAAGATGTCCTGCATTCTCTTTCTGGTCTGGCCGCAGCCGATGGCTTAATGGCTGGGCAGGGGTATGAGCGTTTAATGTCGCGCTGGCGCAGGGTTCAAGCCCTGGAATCGGCCAATTAATTCATCTCTTTCATATTGCGCACCAGCGTCTATATAGGAATACTTCACCACAATACGGAGCAATTCGGACACGCTAACTAGCAATGAAGGAGATCGCCATGGCACGTTTGCCAGATGCTGAAGTTCTCCTGACTCCTAAAGAGGTCGCAGCCCGTTTTCACGTCAATCCAAAGACAGTGACCAGATGGGCAAAAGCAGGCAAGCTAACTGCAATTCGCACCCTTGGTGGGCATCGTCGATACCGTGAGTCTGAAGTTCTTGAGCGTCTGCGTGAGTACAAAGAGAGTTCTAGTTAACTAGTAAGGTTGTCTCATGAGCGAAAAAAATGATGACATGAAAGCAAGAATGCTTGCTGCCCTTGAAGCAAAGAAAAACAAACCAGGTGCACCAGGTACTCAGACACATGCTGAAACTGGATCAAAAATTCGCGGCGGACAACGCAGTGGAGGAGCTCCACAGGTGCAGCGCAAGGCCGGTCCGTCAGGTTCTGGCTCTGCTGGCTAAGTGTCAGATCAATTATTAATTGAAATAAGAGTTCGACCAAATTCTTCACGAAATAAAGTTGGTGGAACTGTTGGTGACCCTCCTCGTTTAGTTGTTGCAGTGCAAGCACCAGCAGTTGATGGCAAAGCCAATGAGGCAGTAGTAAAAGAGCTAGCGAAAGCTTTTGATTGTCGCGCTCGCGATTTCACCATTGTTTATGGCGAATTAGGTCGCGACAAACGTTTACTTATTACCGGTGATGTTGCCGCTCTAGAAAAGAAGTATTTAGAACTACAGCAGACC
Organism: Actinobacteria bacterium IMCC19121; assembly: GCA_002284895.1. Taxonomy (GTDB): domain Bacteria; phylum Actinomycetota; class Actinomycetes; order Nanopelagicales; family Nanopelagicaceae; genus Planktophila. The sequence goes on along the minus strand of CP015605.1, from coordinate 218,006 downwards.
GCGACGCTTCAACAGCGGCTCGATCTTTGAATCACGCCCGCGGAAATTGCGGAACATCTGCATTGAGTCGATAGATCCACCACGACCAAGTAAAGTGTTTCTAAAGTGCTCACCGTTCTTGCGTTGCAAACCACCATTTTCTTTAAACCAATCCACGGTGTCAGCATCTAGTACTTCTGACCAGATGTAACCGTAGTAGCCAGCAGAGTATCCACCCGCGAAAATGTGTGAGAAATAGGTAGAGCGGTAACGTGTTGGAACCGGCGCAAAATCAAGGCCATAGTCCTTAATTGCTTGGGCTTCAAAGGCCTCTACATCGCTAACTTTTGCTGCCTCTTCACTATCTAATGAGTGCCAGGCAAGATCTAAAATAGCTGCAGCCAAGTAACTTGTAGTTGCATGCCCTTCGTTAAAAGTTGATGCAGCATCAAGGTTATCAATCCACTCTTGTGGCAATTTCTCGCCAGTTTCAAAGTGACGTGCGTAGTTCTCAACAACTTCAGGCCACAAAATCCACATCTCATAAACTTGGGATGGAAATTCAACAAAGTCACGCTGAACACTTGTGCCTGAGACACGTGGATATTTAACTTGTGAGAGCAGACCATGCAAAGCATGACCAAACTCATGGAAAAGAGTTGTTGTTTCGGAGAAAGTGAGCAACGTTGGTTTTCCAGCTGGAGGCTTTGGAATGTTGAGGTTATTAACCACCACAGGCAGTTGATTGAAAAGGAAGTTCTGATCAACCAAATTATTCATCCATGCTCCACCACGCTTTGAATCACGTGTGTAGAAATCGCCGATGAAGAGTCCTAGCTTTGAGCCATCTTCATTAAATACTTCAAATGCACGGGCTTCTGGGTGATAAGTAACTAAATCTGGACGCTCTTTAAAAGTGATACCGAATAGTTTGTTTGCGGCAAAGAAAATTCCATTCTTTAAAACTGATTCGAGTTCAAAGTAGGGGCGCATTTTGCTGGTGTCGATATTGTATTTTTCAAGGCGAACTTGTTCTGTATAAAAGCCCCAGTCCCAACTTTCAATATCAGTACCTGCTGATTTCTTAAGATCTTCTGCTTCTGCCTTGGCATTTCGCACTGCAGCAGGTGCGATCTTTCGAAGCATGGCATGGACGTTGTCGGGATGCTCTGCAGTTTGCACGGCAATCACATGCTCAGCATGTGTGTTTTTGCCGAAAAGTTTTGCTCGCTCAGCCCTTAGCTTTACTACTTTAAGAATGACCGGCTTATTGTCATTCTCGTTAGGGCGATTACCCTTTAGAAGAGAATCCTGCATAATTTTCTTGCGAAGAGCCCTGTTAGTTAGAGAATCAAGGACTGGGTTTCCAGAGAAATTCACCATTCCAATAAGCCACTTACCTTCATGGCCACGATCTTTGGCAGCCGCCGCAGCTGATGCGATTTCATTCTCACTTAAACCATCAAGCTCTTCAATAGTGTCAACTAAAACAGCTAAGTCATTTGTGTCAGCTAAAACATTTTTAGAGAACTGTGTTTCTAACTTTGAGAGTTCTTCATTGAGCTCTTTGAGGCGATCGCGTTGTGATTCAGATAGATGAGCACCAGCATGGATGAGATCTTTGTAGTAGCGCTCAAGTAGCCAAGCATCTTCAGTATTGAGGCCTAAAGATTCACGGTTGTCATATAGAGATTTGATGCGGGCATAGAGAGCAGGATTGAGATTAATTGCATCCTGATGAGCGGCAAGCTTGGGTGCCATCTCTTCTTCAATTTTATCCAGAGCATCGTTGGTATCACTCGATGATTTGTTAAAGAAAACCAATAGTGTGCGCATTAGCATCTGCCCACTTTTTTCCAATGCAACAATCGTATTTTCAAAAGTCGCAGCACCTGGTGTGTCCAGGATTGCCTGAACTTCTGCTAATTGTTGTGTGCAGCCTTCATAGAAAGCGGGCAGGTAGTGCTCTTCTTTTATGAGTGCAAAAGGTGGCAGCTCATAATCAAGGGCGCTTCTTTGGGCAAATGGGTTCGCGATTGTCATGGCGCAAACCCTATCGAGAATTTCTAGTTAACGAGGACGGCGGCGGCGCTGACTTGAGTTCGGACGAGGGCGCTTATTGCCACCACTGCGTACTGACTTTTCAACGATTGGCTGGATGTATGGAACACCAGAAGGCTCTTGTGCACCAGTGATCTTCATTAACTCAGTACTCAATGGGGTGACACCAACAAATTTTGGAGTAACACCAGCACGTGAAGTAAGTCCACCAATTGATTTCTGCTGCTTAGTTGTAGCAATTGTTACAACAGTTCCAGCTTCACCAGCGCGGGCTGTTCGACCTGCGCGGTGTAGATAATCCTTGTGATCTGTTGGCGCATCAACGTGCACAACAAGGGAGATTCCATCAACGTGGATTCCACGTGCAGCAACATCTGTTGCTACAAGTGCTGCATTAGCTGAATCTTTGAATAGTGCAAGAGTGCGAGTACGAACGGCTTGAGACTTACCACCGTGCAAAGCACCAACTGCAACACCTGCATGTGCAAGTTTGTCAGCTAAGCGATCAGCACCGCGTTGAGTCTTTACGAACATAATTGTTTTACCGTTACGTGCAGCGATTTGGCTTGTGATGTCATCTTTATCGCCTGGGTTCATAACAAGAACGAAGTGCTCCATAGTTGAAACAGATGCACGGTCATTTTGTAGTGAGTGAGTCTTTGGGTTCTTCAAGTACTGACGAACCAATGAATCAACACCACGGTCAAGAGTTGCTGAGAACAACAGACGCTGTCCATCGAGCTTTGCTTGATCTAAAATTTCTTTTACTACAGGCAAGAAGCCCATATCAGCCATTTGATCAGCTTCATCAAGGACTGTGATCTGCAAGTGATCGAGTTGAACTTCACCCTTATTAAGAAGATCAATTAAACGTCCAGGAGTTGCAACCAAGATTGCTGTGCCACGGCGCATTGCAGTGATCTGCTTTGCATATGACATTCCACCGGCAACAACAACTGATTCGTGACCAATTGAGCGAGCAAGTGGCATTAATACTTCATCAATTTGCTGAGCAAGCTCACGAGTTGGTGTTAAGACCAAAGCAAGTGGCTTGTGTGGCTTTGCCACCTTGCCATTGAGGTTATTAAGAAGTGCTAAACCAAAAGCAAGAGTCTTACCTGAACCAGTTTGTCCACGGCCCAAGATGTCATGGCCAGCTAGAGCATCTGGCAATGTTGCAATTTGGATTGGGAATGGATGCATGATTCCCTGCTTTGCAAGGGCATTTACCAAAGGTGCTGCAATTCCAAGATCACTGAAAGTAGTTGTGATTTCAGTGAGTGGAGTCGCATCAACCAAGTTGGCATCAGCTAAATTTGTTGAGATGTAGTTATCGTCTGCGCCAAAATCAACGGCAGCATTTGTGTGAGTCTTTGATGAGCGCTTGAAATCATCACGAGCATAAGCAGGTGAATCATTACGGCGATCACGAACTGGACGCTCTGCACGGAAGTTAGCCGCGCGAGTATCAGGTGCTTCGCTGCGCTTCTTTGGACGTGTTGGATCAAACTTTTCTACCTTACGTGGAACAAAGTTTGGACGACCATCATCATTACGTGAAACTTTTGCTTTGGCGGCATCACGGCGATTAGTTGGACGAGTATCTGATGTCTTGTATTCGCTCTTTTTGAACTCTGGCTTCTTATATTCAGACTTCTTATTTTCTGGCTTAACAAACTCTTTTTTCTTATCAAAGGCACGCTTAGTGCGATCATCGCGCTGTGCCACAAACTTCTTAGCGCGACTTTCTGGGCGCTGTGATTGTTCAATGCGTGCCGCGCGCTCTTCTGGAGCTTCAATTGGACGTGGCTTTGAGGCAGTCTTTTCTTGGAAGCGCTTTGCGCGAAGCTTTGAACGATCAGTTAAACGCTCTTGCTTCTTTGATTGTGTTGATGAATCAACATCTGAATAACGACGAGTTGATGCAGGCTTTCCTGTTTTAGAAGTAGTTGCAGCGCTCTTGCGTGCATTCTTCTGTGCAGTTGTGTGACGAGCTTTTGGATCAGCTGATTTAAATGCAGCTTTCTTCGCTCGCTTAGGCTTACCAACTGATGCTGCGCGACGGGCTTTTCCGGGCGCTGAAGTACGAGGTGTTAATGACATAGAAATACATACCAATCGAGACGACAAGCGCGTCTCGGGTGTGATCGGCGCTCAATGGCCGTCAGGGTGGTGATAAGACTCGCATGTAGTGCTACATGTGCAGCACTTGGGGGAAGTTCTTTGATGCGGTTGCATCAACGGGTTAATTCTACCGTGGATTATTCCTTCTCTTTACCATCAACTTCATCGGCCAATGCTTTCAAATCTGGCCGCGGAATACGTGGAATATCGCCTTTAGAAAGCCTTCTCCATAAGTAATAAGAAACTCCGGCAAAAAGTGGCCATTCAAATGTGTATACCCAGGCACGCCAATTTCCTTCTTGCGCACGTCCAAACTCAAACCAACCTGCCCACAGACAAAGGGGAACAGCTACGAATAATGAAATATTGAGGATTCGTTTTTGTTGTTTTGTAAGCGGCGGCGTTGCTGAATCATCGCTCACCCAGTCAGGAGCTTCAAAACCTTCTTCTTTAGGCATTTTCACCAGCTAATGCAGCATCAAAATCACGTGACTTTTTCTCTTCAGATTTAATCCAGTGATAGACAGCAAAGGACATCCAAATCGCATCAATAATCATTGCACCCGCCCACATAAATGATCCACCTTGGCGTTGATCATTGAGTGTGTACATATCATCATACAAAGACCCGGGCGCTGTATAAATAAAGAAACCCGTCATAGTCTCTGGAACCATCATAAGAAATAGTGCAATAACTGCCATTGCTGGAGTAACTCGTCGGCCAACTAAGTTTCGATCAAGAAGATTAAAGTAAAAGAAATAAGGAAGAACTAAATACAGACCAACTTCTAAGTAAGTATGGGACCAAGGATTTTCCATAATGAATTTATGGGGCACTGGTAAATGCACGCCAATCATTAAGGCTGCATATGCAAACCAACTAAATAAGGGATTGGTAACTGTGGTAAAAAGCTTATTTTTAGGATGAAATGAGTTTGGCGTGCCAAGAACAAGTAACGGCCCAGTAATCATCATTAACGTAATGTGTTGAACCATGTGAAGTGAAAAGAAATCCATCGCGCGAGCGCCAATTGGAGTAACGATTACTGAGATTGCGCTGAGAATTCCTGAGTAGAAAAAGCTTTTTTGCTTAGTAGTGATCGCGCCTTTGGGTTGGCGCGCATATAGATATGTGAGAAGTAATAGCGGCAACACAATCTCTGGAGCTAATTGCCAAGAGCCCCAAATTCCAACGTCATGATGATGCATCTCCATAAGTTCGAAGGCTAGCCCTCAAGGCATCGTTGAGAAAGGAAAATCGTTTATTAATGCGCTTCCTTTCCATGGGATACCCCCGTATCCTGCTGTGAACGGGCTCACAGTCTTATGTGAGCTATCTGTGTTTCTCATACATCCCAACTGGGAGGGGACTGAATGAACAAGCGGATTCTTGCCGCACTTGGAACTGTGATTCTTGGAGCTGGCGTAACTGCCGGCATCGGAACATATGTTGCGGCGGCAAAAAACGATTCAGGATCCATCATGGCAACATCTGCGGGCAGTTTTACCGCACCTGATGGAAAGACTTACCCGCACTACACATTAACTATGAATACTTATCCAAACTCAACTTTTGGTGGGCATCATGGTGAAGATGGCGGGGCGCATCCTGATTGGGTGAGCTATGGAGCAGCTGGTCCTTACGGTGAACCACTTAGGGATGCAAAGACTGGAACCAACTTTGTTGTTCCTGCGCATTCAGCAGTGACTATCACAATTTGGCAGTATGACTCAGGGGAAACATTAAACAATGATTTCTTTGCAAAAGTTCGCGGCACTGTTGGTGGTACTGCAACTCTTGTAGAGCGCTATGACACTAAGTCACACACAAATGCAACTGAGGCAAAGACAATTACCCAGATTCCTCATGATGCAGTTGGACACACATTTACAATCCACGGTGTTTCAAGTGATCAAGACTCACTCTTCGTCAATGTGCCGCTACTTCTTGCAAATGATGATGAAGTAACAGCTGCTGAAGAAGAAGGTGGATTCACACAATTCCCTTCAATGACAACTTTTACCTTCATCACAGGTGATGAAGGCGAATACATCTGGAACTGCGAATTCCCTTGCGGTGATGGAACTGTTGCTCGATTTGGAAATGCAATGTCGGCAATGAGTTACATGTCCGGCCACTTTACGGTGAAGGGATAATTCGATGACAGATTTAATGAATTCAAAAAAACCACAATGGTGGAAGAGTCCTGATGTTAAGAAGACTGCCATTCTTTGGGTTATCTGCACAGCCATAGTTGGTTATGTTGGAACAGAGTTTCATGTTCGCTCAATAGTTGAGCCAGCATCTGAAACGATGACAGGTGTCATTGATTTAATGCGCATCTTTACCTGGGCAGCATCTCCCGTTGCTGGCCTCGTGTTCGCAATATGCCTGACTGTTTTGACCTCTAAGCGCCATTATGGCGATAACCCACCAGCAGAAGCTGATCACCAAATCTCTAATTCGCCTCGAGCAAATGCAGTGTGGATTGTTGTTTCTGCACTTCTCTGCTTGTTCGCACTTATCACTGGATTAATAGTTCTTCAAAAGGATTCCGAAGCAGTTCTTGAAAGCACTGCGATTCAGATGAATGTAACTGGTAGTCAGTGGGTTTGGAGTTTTGATTATCCAAATGGTGCACGAAGTGAAGATCTCTATCTACCAGTAGATAAGCCAGTGGTTTTCCACATTACAAGTGTTGATGTGAAGCACTCATTCTGGATCGTTCAAATGGGCATCAAGATGGATGCAAACCCTGGAGCAATTACTGAAGCTGCGGTTACCCCAAATAAAATTGGAGTATTTGATATTAGATGCGCCGAACTTTGCGGTCTACTCCATGCTTATATGCAAACGAAAGTGCACGTCGTTAGCCAAAATGACTACGACAAATGGGTTGCAGAACATGCAGCGTTGGAGGGAAGAGCCTAATGACTACATTAATGAGCAAGCCAGTATCAGCACCGGGCAAATCAGTTATTGAGCGCCTCAATATTGTTACTGCTGTAGTACTAGGTGCAGTAAGCGCATTTGTTGTTTGGCGCTTAGCTCTGCAGTTCCTACCAGCAGATACTGAAGTTCGCCTTTTCACTAGAGAAGACAAAATTACTTTGCTATCAATGGTGGCATGGTTTATTGGATTCATGACTGGAATCGGTGCCCTAGTTGGTCCGTTCCGTTGGGTGATGGGTAAAGATCTTTCACATGATGAAAACATGTTCTTAGCTGGAAAAGATATGGGAGTTAACCGCTACTTCCGATACACAACAGATCACAAAGTAGTAGGTATCCAATATTTAGTAATCACAATGGTTATTTTTGGTATTGGTGGAATTCTTGCAATGCTGATCAGAACTAATCTTGGAACTCCAGAAGGTGGATGGATTCACCCTCAGGCCTATAACTCAATCGTAGGAACACATGGAATCATCATGATTGTTGGAACAATCATCATGGTTACTGGTCCTTTTGGTAACTTCATCATGCCAATCATGATTGGTGCTCGCGATATGGCTTTTCCTCGCCTTAACGCTTTGAGTTTCTGGTTAATTGTTGCAGCCGCTATTCCACTGATCTGGGCTCAATTCATCGGGGGAATCTCAACTGGCTGGTCGGCATATAACCCTCTTGCAGGGCAAGCACCGCTTGGAATGAATGGTTACATCATGTTTATCTGCATTTTTGCAATCTCGACAATGGTTGCAGGTGCAAATATCACGACAACTATCGTTCGCATGCGCGCTAATGGAATGACGTGGAACCGCACACCAATCTTTATTTACGGAACTATGGCATCGGTTGCTCTAGCTCTTCCTGCTTTCCCAGTCTTTTTCCTCTCTCAAGTGATGTCTGCAATGGATCGTGCACTTGATACTTCTTTCTACAACACAGCCGGCGGTGGAAGTGGTTGGTTATATGAGAATTTATTCTGGATCATGGGTCACCCTGAGGTTTATGTAATTCTTATTCCTGCAGTTGCAGCCTTGATGGAAATGGCGCCAGTCTTCACACGCCGTCCACTCTTTAGCTTCAATGTTGCAGTGATGGGTATTGCTGGAATTTCTGGCTTATCTGTTTTGGTATGGGCTCACCACATGTATATCTCAGGATGGGCGCCATTACTAAATGCTCCATTTATGTTAACCACCGAGTTAATTTCGATACCAACAGGCATGTTGTTCTTGGTGCTTGTAGGAACTCTATGGCGTGGTCGACTCTGGATGACAATGCCAACGATGTCGATTTTTGCATTGTTATGGAATTTCATGATTGGTGGAATTACTGGAATTTATCTTTCAGATGTTCCAGCAGATGCGTTCCTACATGGTTCTATGTATGTAACTGCGCACTTCCACTACACATTAATGGGTGCTGGTTTAACAGGTGCTCTTGCAGCACTTGTTTATTGGTTCCCAAAGATGACTGGGCGTATGTTTGATAAGAAACTGAGCTGGATTAGCTTCTGGTTAGTGCAGATTGGCTTCAACGTTGCATTCATTGGAATGTTTACTGTTGGCCTAGCTGGTCAACCACGTCGCGTTGAGTCATATGCATCAACATTTAACACTGGAAACTTAATTACCACGATTGGTGCTTACACAATCATGGTGGGAATGTTGGTTCTACTTCACGGAGTCATCTCTTCATGGCGCAGTGGTGATAAAGCACCGATGAATCCTTGGCAAGCAAAGACTTTGGAATGGACTGTTCCTAATCCAATCCCATTAGAAAACTTTGATGTTCTTCCAACAGTCACCTCAGATGCATACGGTTACGGAAAGGCAAAATCATGAGCGTAGAGACACATGCACATCACGAAGATCCAGATGTAGTTGGAAGTCGTAACCGCCTTGGAGTGATCTTGATACTTGTTGCAGATGTTGCATTTGCACTAAGTATGGTCTTTGTTTACTTCTACTTACGTGGTCAGAATGTCAATGACATGTGGCTTCCTGCAGCAACAGAAGAGCGAGGCGCAATTGAGCCTCTTTCTTCAGGACCTGCCTGGACTGTCACAGCAATTGCAGCCTTTGGTTTGCTTGCACATCTCTATGCTCTTAAGGGTGGACGTGAAAAGAATCAAACTCAGTTAAAACTTGGTTCTCTCGTGGCCATGGTGGCATCTGTAGTTGCACTAGTTATGCAGTTCAACACAATTGCAAATGCACCATTCACATTCTCTGATGGCGCATATGTATCTTGCTTCTACTTATTTACCATTATGAACTTTGTTCACTTGGCACTAACCGTCTTCATCTCCCTTGGAAACTGGAATCGCGCCCGCTTGGGTCTCTATGTTTCAAATCTTTGGATGGTAGACATCGTGAGAATATGGTGGATCTGGATGGTTGTGTCATCATTGCTAGGTGCATTCTCACTCAGCTACCCATAAAAACAGCTCTAACTGGATCAGCCTCTACATCGCCTTAGGCGTTGTCTGGGGCTGTTCCTTTATCTTCATCAAGATGGGTTTGGAGTTTCTAACCCCTATTGGCGTGGCTTTTGGCCGTGTTTCCTTAGGGGCACTCACTTTAGTTTTCTGGGCACGCTATAAAGGAATTGAGCTTCCTAAAGATAAGAAGTTGTGGCTGCATTTATGGGTTGTGGCTTTATTACTAAATGTAATCCCAGGATTTCTTTTTGCTTTTGCTGAAACAAAAGTCACATCTATTTTGGCTGGAATTATTAATGCCGTCACACCGTTAATGACCTTGCTTGCAATCATGATTGCCTTTCGTGAAGAAAAACCTAAGAACTACCAAGTTGTTGGACTGCTACTTGGTTTTGTTGGTGTTCTTACTGTTCTTGGTGCATGGCAAGGTTTAGGTGCTAACCCAATAATTGCCGTCGCAGCCCTTCTCTTTGCAGTGACTTGCTATGGAGTTTCATTTCCTTATTCACGCAAATTTGTTTTGCCTCATAAATTAAAACCCGAAGCAATTGCAGCTGGGCAAGTTTCAGCTGGTGCTCTCACGCTACTTCCTTTCTATCTCATCGATGGAATAGCTAAAGATGAATACCGAGCAGGACCAGTTCTTGCAATGATTGCATTAGGTGTATTTGGTAGTGGCTTTGCATATATCTGGAACTTTAAGATCATGGAAGCTGCTGGTAGCGCCATTGCAAGCACTGTTACATATGTGACACCAGTAGTTGCGGTGATTGTTGGAATCATCTTCCTAGGTGAATCGATTGTTTGGAATGAACCAGTTGGTGCTTTGATTGTTTTACTTGGCGCAGCTATTGGTCAGCAGCGTATAAAAATCTTTAATCGATCTTAAATCCATCGGTAATAGGTCCTAAATCAATTCCAGCTGCGGTGTGATTGCTTTGTTCACCACGTGCTAATTGAGCCGCATGTGCTTTGTTATGCCAACGCTCTTCAATTTTGCCGTATTTCCAGAGTAGTAATGCCACAGTCCAGACCACAGCAAAAGCGGCCACAATGAAGTACCCAGCACTGTTTAAATTAAAGGCCAGGGCATAGTCCCAAAAGCCCCCAGTGAGATTTAACTGTTGGGCAAAGACTTGGCAGAGTTCTAATCCACCAACAAATAATGCAACTCCTACGGAGAGTCCAGTAATAATGATGTTGTAGTAAACCTTGCGCACTGGCTTTGAAAACGCCCAGCCATAAGCAAAGTTCATGAAAGAACCATCAATTGTGTCAAGCAAGCTCATGCCAGCAGCAAAGAACAAAGGCAGCGAAAGAATTGCCCACCACGGAAGTCCAGCAATAACTGAAGTTCCAGCCAGAACTAGTAAACCAACTTCAGTTGCAGTATCAAAACCTAGACCAAAAAGAATACCTAGTGGATACATCTTCCATGAAGCATCAATGCGTCGTGCTATTGGACCAAAGAAGCGCATGAGTAAACCGCGGGAGTTTAAGTGTTTTTCTAATTCTTCTTCGTTGTATGTGCCTTTACGCATTTGAATAAAAACACCAACAATAGAAACCAAAATAACGAGATTAAGTATTGCAATAAGCATCAGGAATGTTCCACTTACAGTCAGACCAATAAGGCCGGTGTAGTGATGGAGTTGAGAGTTTTCATCTTTTAATTGTGAACCTAGAGCTTTAATTCCAAAGTTGAGCAGAAGTGCAAGAACGGCAACAACAGATGAGTGACCAAGCGAGAAGAAGAAACCCACAGCTAGCGGACGCTTGCCTTCCGACATCAACTTACGAGTTGTGTTATCAATGGCACTAATGTGATCGGCATCAAATGCGTGACGCATACCTAATGTGTATGCAAGAGCTGCAGTTCCCCAACCAAAAAGAGTTCCATCACTTAACTCGTATCTTCCAGAAGTTGCTTGCCACATTAATAGGGCGCCAGAAACGTGAAGGAAAAGAATGAACCCAAACATGGCAGCCATTCGGCGCCATTCATCGCGTGTGAGCATCTGGGCAAGCGGGGTGCGCTCAACCGGCTTAACTACGACGTTCAAAAGGGGCCTCCTAGTTGCAAATGATTTGCAGGTAGAAAGCGTAAGTCACGCTCAGGGGGCTGTCCATTTGAAACGAGTTTAAGGTTGGCAGATGAGGTTATCGCTGGTCTGTGCCCTAGTGCTGGGGCTTCTGGCACCAGTGGCTGCCCCAGCCCAAGAATGCACGTGGCAAGCCGGTTGGGTCAAGGCTGAGAATGCAAAGGCCGGAAACAAGAACTGGGACTCAGATGTCACGATGCGCTTTAGCGCAGATTTCTCACGTCGCAAGGAGGCCAAAAGAGTCGAGGGATATTTCGATCAGGCAAGCATTGGGTGTGGCCAAAGTGCAACTCTAAAAATTGTTGGGGCTAAAACGGCCGATATCTCACTGTATCGAATTGGTTATTACAAAGGAGCTGGCGCTCGCCTTATTCAAACGATTAAATCTGCAAAGAAAATTACTGCCACGCAATCAACTCCACCAGGGCAGTATTTAGTTAAATTAAAATCGCCCGGCTACCGATCTTCATTTGTCCCACTTGTTATTACAGGGCAAGTGCCAAGTAGTGTGACTTTTGTTTCCTCCGTTCTCACCTGGCAGGCATATAACCAGTGGGGTGGAGAATCACTCTATAAAGGTGCTGATGGTCAAAGAGAAACGAGAGCAACATCAGTTTCACTTGATCGCCCCTATGACGGAGATGGCTCTGGCCAATTTAGATATATGGAACAACCCCTTGTTCAGTTAATGGAACAACTCAACTTAGATATCAATTATCTAACAGATATTGATTTAGATTCGGCACCTGAGATTAATTCATCTTCAATCGTGCTGGGTGGTCATAGCGAATTCTGGACTCAGGCAATGCGAGATGTAATTGAAAAAGAAATAAATGAGGGCACGAACTTATTAGTCTTTGGTGGCAATACTGCGTATGCAAAAACATATCTCATTGACCGAACAATGAATGAGAGAATTCCCTATCGTGACATTAATCAACCGGAATCTTTGTTTATGGGATCACAGTTTTTTGCAGTTGGAATCAAGAAAGATTTAGAAGCACAGACAGCACGGAGCTGGCCTTTTAACGCCATCGCTAAATCCGGCACAATCAAAGGTATTTATGGCTATGAAGCCGATACTGCGATGGGCACGAGAGGTCCTGGTGTTGAAGTGTTAGCGCGCGCAAGCATCAGCCCTACAGAGAAGGGTTTTGTTGCGATGAGCACCTACTACGCAGCCCCTAGCGGTGCAGGAGTGTTGAATCTGGGCACTAACGCCTGGGTATGCGCAATGGCCAATCGTTGCCCGTGGGGCCACAGCTTTGATGCAAAGAGCATGCAACAAATCAGACAAGTTACGACTGCAATTCTTATGCAAGCCGGGCGAGAAAAGATTGGGAATTGGCGGGTGCCACATATCGATATTCCCACTCGTCCCTAAGAGTTAGCGTATAGAGTCACACTCGTGAGTGAAGATGACGACATGGAAGAACTCATCACCGAGGAAATGCTTTGGGATCGAATTCCTGAAGTAGATGGCGAAGAACGTGCCAGCACCTATTATGAATTAAGTGCGCGAATTTATGCACGTGGCCAATACGATGAAGCGCTAGCGTTAGCTGAAACAGCGCGCGATATTTACTCAACACTTGGAGACAGTGCACCTAGTGAAGGTTTAGCTCAGGCATATTCTGCAATTGGTTATAACTTAAACCAATTAAAACGGATGGACGAAGCTGCAACTGCAATGAGCAAAGCAGTTGAGATTTTGCGTGAGAACAAATCACCGATTGCACTAGAACTTGCTTGCACATTAGGTGAGTGGTGGTACACCTCAAAGCAATATGACAAAGTTGTTGAAACAATGAATGAGTGCGCCCAAGAGCATTTAGTCGATGGAAATGAAATTGGTGCAGCAAATGATTTACATCTCATAGGTTGTGCTGAGCGTGAGCTGAAAAACTATGAGAGATCTATTGATGCATTCAAAGAAGCACGGGCTCTATTTAAGCGAAACAAAGAAGTCATTCATGTTGCTCGCTGCGATCAAAAAATCGCATCATGCTTAATCGAATTAGGTGAGGGTGAATTAGCCCTTGAAACTGCCCGCAAAGCAGTTGATGTCTTTGAAACTGGGCATGATCATCGCCGCGAAACTTTTGCTCAATTTGAATACGGTAAAGCACAAATTTTGCTCGAGAAATTCGATGACGCATTAGCCACTTTGGAGCAGGTGCTCTCAGTGGTCAGTGAAGATGAGCCTAAAGACTTCGAATTTATCGTTGATGTTGAGACAAGAATTGCAAAGATTATTCGCATGCAGGGCCGTACTGATGAGGCCGATGAGATTGAACGTCGCCTGAAGTCAGTGCAGGAGACGCTAGATGAAGAGCCGCAGGCTTGATTGAGCATCTAAAAACTCTGCCTGAAATCCGTATAACGATGGTTTGTATGGGAAATATCTGTCGCTCACCTATGGCAGCAGCTGTTTTATCTAATCGCACCGCACAGTGGAGTTCGCCCAAGATCATTGTTGATAGTTCTGGAACAAGTGCTTGGCATATTGGTCAAGGTGCGCACCCAACTTCACAAAAAACTTGGGAAAAAGCTGGATACAAATACTCCCACTCTGCGCGCCAATTTAAGTCAAGTGATTTCTTTGAAGCAGATTTAATTTTGGTGATGGATTCAAATAACTATAAGAAGGTAATTGAACTTGCACCAGATAATGACTCACGGAGCAAAGTTTTCTACCTACGTTGCTTTGATCCAGCTCTATCGGCAATTGATCCAGAGTCAGCGCAATTCAATAGATTAGAGGTTCCAGATCCGTATGACCAATCCGGTGAAATCTACGAAGAGACGCTCGTTATGATCGAGCGCGCCGTGGATGGCCTGTTGCTAGAACTATCGCACCAATAAGTGCGCCAATAGCAGCAACAATAAGGGGCCACTGAATATCGCCTTTACTCCACAGTGCACCACCCCAAATACCGGCACCTAGAACTGCAAAGTTCATCGATGCTTGGTAAACACCTTGAGCACGACCACGATGTGCCGCTTCACTCATTCCAGCAATCCAAGCTTTACCAACTCCATCAGTAAGTGCTGGAAATAATCCATAGAGTGCTAGAGCAATGAGTGCAACTGTGTGGTTTTGCGTTAATCCTAAAGTTGCATAGGCAGTTGCAAAGGCCACTAAACCAACTGAGTACACAATTCTGGGTGAATATTTATCTGCAATTGCTCCACCTGGAAATGCCGCCAATACTGTCACAGCACTAAAGAGCATGTATGAAAGAACAACACCTTGAGTTGAAAACCCAATGTCATGTAAGCGCAGCAATAACAGCACATCAGGAATATTTGTAAGCTGAATGAAAACCAACAATGTGATTGACCTTTTAAGAGGTGCTGGCAAAGGTGGATGCTTCACCTTGACTTTTACTTCAGCCCTTTTTGGCTTTACAAAGTTTTCTCGCACAAACAATGTGAGTAATCCAGAAATAATCGCAGGAATCAATGCCCACATAGCAACTGCTCGCACATCACCATCGAGCATTGCCAGGCCAATCAGGGCAATACCAGGCCCAATTACTGCACCGATATTGTCACCAGTGCGGTGGAAGCCAAAAGCCTTACCGAGGTGGGCTTTATCAACCGAGTCAGAGATCAAAGCATCACGTGGTGCACTGCGCATGCCCTTACCAATGCGATCTGTAACACGACCAAGAAAAACAAGAGGCCACGATGTAGCAACTACTACAAGCGCTTTTCCAACACCGGCCAAGGTGTAACCAGATATAACAAAAGGTTTGCGCCCCAACCGGTCACTTGATTTTCCACTAATTAACTTGGTGAATCCTGCTGCGGCTTCAGCGCATCCTTCGATTAGACCTAGAGCCAATGGCGCAGCACCAATAACACCTGTAAGCAAAATTGGAAGTAAGGGGTAAAGTAGTTCGCTGGCAGCATCTTGAGCAAGTGAAACCATTGTAAGAAGTACTAAATTGCGTGTAAGCCAGATTCTTTTCATCGGGGTAGGTGCTGCAATGCCCAGTGATACATAGCGATTGCTCCTGCAGCGGATGCGTTCATTGATCTAGTTGAACCATATTGATTGATTTCATAGAGTACTTCGCACACAGCAATTCCTTCATCAGACATTCCCGCGCCTTCTTGTCCGAATAAAAGCACACATTTTTCTGGAAGCTGTGCGGATTCGAGTTGCTTGGATCCAGGAACATTATCGATCCCAATAATTGGTAGTTCATTTTCTTTACACCAGGCAGCAAAATCTTCAACTGTTGGATGATGATGAACAGTTAAATATCTATCAGTTACCATTGCACCGCGTTTATTCCAGTCACGCTTGCCAACGATATGAACACCAGAGACGTTAAAGGCATTTGCGGTTCGAACTATTGAGCCAATATTCAAATCATGTTGCCAGTTTTCAATTGCAATCTGCAGCTTGTGTCGCTTTGAATCCAAATCGGCAACAATGGCTTCTACTGTCCAATACCGGTAATGATCTAGAACATTTCTACGATCACCATTGAGCAATAACTCAGGATCATAGTGAAGGCCTTCTGGCCATGGTTTTTCATGAGGTCCCACACCAACTACTGGGAAGAATTCACCTGGGCCAATTGAGGCCGGGGTAGTTGGATTAGACATGTAGGCACTCTAAACTGAATACATGTCAGCTATCAATACAGTCCTTTATTTAGTCCATGTTCTTTGCGTGATTGCAATTTTTTCACTCTTGGCACACCAATGGAACAAGAATCCTCGCAAATTCAATCCAGGAATTTTGCACGCCGGTGTAACAGCTCTTGTTGCCGGTCTTGCGATGGTGGGCATGTGGGGGACCGTGCACCCAGATGAAGTTCTTAACCATACAAAAGTAGGAATCAAGCTATTGATTTTGATCACTATTCTTATAATCGGTTATAAGAATGTGAAGAAGCCTGTATTGGCTAAAAATACATGGCTTCTATTAATTGGCTTAACAACCACAAATATCCTTATCGCATCGCTGTGGCACTGACAGGTAGATGCGCTCTCGTAGGTTTATAGCTCTACTTGTAATAGCAACAGTTTTTACTGGCGCTCCTGCAAGTGCAGTGCTGTCCCCAGCTTCAATTCCAGCAGCTTTTGAAGAACTCTTACATCAGCCATCCCTTTCAAACCCAGCAATGATTTTGATTGATGGAACAACCGGTGAAGTAGTTTATGAGAAGAATTCATTCTCACAACGTAAGCCTGCTTCAGTTATGAAGATCTTTTCTGGGGCAGTTGCAATTAAATATTTGGATATGCAATCACACTTCACCACAAATATTTCATCAGGTATTGAGCCAAAAACATTAGTTATCCAAGGTAGTTATGATCCCTGGATCAGTCTGAACCATACTGTTGCCAGAAAAATGTATCGGGCTTCTTTGCCGTATCTGGCATTTAATTCTTTGACCGTAGCCAAAAAAAGCAATCATGGCTCACTAAAGGGAATCAAGGTTTTATACTCGGGCCTATATTCTCAAGACATCGCCAATTTTAAAGCATTTTGGGCAAAGCGAGGATTTAAGCCGGTGATGAAAGCAATTAGCAGTGATGAGGCATTACTCAATGCATCTGAATTGATAGTCAGCGATCAATCACCGGAACTTTCTCAAATCTTGAATTACACCCTGCTCTGGAGTGAAAACAACTTAGCAGAGAGATTGGCTCGATTATCTGCTCGAGCTGCAGGCAATTCTTTTAGTGATAAAGGTGTAGCTCAGATTTTTGAAGCCCTACTTGTGGAATATGGAATAGATCCGAGTAAATTAATTGTTAAAGATGCCAGTGGGTTGTCTAAAGAAAATCGGGTAACTGCATCCATGTTAGGTCAACTGTTGTATCAGTTACGCAAAGATCCAAAATATGGGCTCTTGTACGACTCACTCCCCGTTGGTGGAGTCTCTGGCACATTACGCTCCCGTTTTTTAACAACAGCACCAAGTGCAGTGGGGTTGGTACGAGCCAAGACAGGCACATTGAATGGAACGGTCACGTTAGCGGGTTTTGTTCAGTCAACAGATCGTGAGTACATTTTTGTCACTTTAGCCGATGAGATTTCAAGAGGAACTAAGTCAAGTGCTAAAGCACGAGCAGCAATTGATAGATTGTTAGGCAGAATCGCAGCCCCAAACATTCCAACAGAGATTTCAGCGGCTCCAGCAGCACCTTAGTTATTTATTATCAAATACCTTGATTGCGCCCCCATAACAGGCAACCCATGTGCGTGCAGTTGGAGAGTCATAAGTAATACCAATTGGCTCATTACACACCTTTATATTTTGTATTACTTTCATGTCGCTGGTGCGCACTTTTGAAATAGTGTCACTTACAAAATTGACAACAAATAGTGCAGTCCCATCGCTGGAGATAGCAAGGCTTCGGGCAGCATTTCCAGTTCTAACTGACTTACCAGCCTTATTGTTTTTTAGATCCCAGGATGCAACCTTGCCCGAAAGATTCATCGTCACGTACATCATTGAATTATCTGGAGACAAAACAATTGCACGAGGGTTGCTTCCAATTGGAATGTAGGAGACCGAGAAGTCTTCTAAGTTAATTACATGGATTCGGTCACCTCCCATTTCTGCAACGTATGCAAACTTGGAATCATTGCTCACTGCAATACCGCGTGGATAGCGTCCAATCTTGATTGTTTTCACTACCTTTTGTGCGGCTACAGATATGACTTTAAGGTCATAAGAACACCAGTTTGAAACAAGCACATACTTGTTATCAGGTGTTACTTCGACAACTTTTGGAACAGAACCAACTGGATAAACATTATCTATTTCATAATTGGCAAGATTAATTCGATACAGAAAGCTTGAGTCGTAACCAGAGGCAGGAGAGCATGTGTCATGGCCTTCGTGGTTATAACCCTTGCCGTACATCGCATAATTAGTTACATATAGATACTTACCATCTGGTGAATATGCGCCTTCGACAGGTGCCCCTTTATAAGTAGATGTGTATTTAGAGTAACCAAATTTAGAGAGTTGAACAGAGTCTGAAACAGTTTTAATCAATTCAAAAGTGTTTGCGTCATAAATCGTCACACTGTGTCTGTACATCATGTTGTGGGCGCTCACAAGTCCGTTACCTGAAGATCGCACGGACTTTGGTGAAATGTCACCAGTGATTGTCTTAACAAGTGACAGCTTTGTATCAGCAGAAATAACTTCACTCTGTGCCGGTGTTGCATTGACACAGAGTGATGCTATTAACAAAACTGCTAGATAGTTACGGCGCATGCCCTAACTGTAATGGCTACGGCTTAGTCGTCATCACCTTCGTCGTCTTCACCTTCATGTTCACCGTGTTCGCGGCCTTCATGCTCGCCACCTTTAGGTTTCTTTGCAAGTGGATTGGCAACTCCAGGAGCAGCCGGAGCTTTTGGCGCTACAGGTTCTGCTTTTGTTGTTGGTTCTGCAGTTGCAGGTGCTACTGATTCCTTTTTTGCAGAAGTCACAGCAGGTGCATCAGTATTTGCTGGAGCCACAGTTTCGGATTTTGCAGAAGTTTGAGTTGAATTCACTACTGCTGGAGCAACTGTTTCAGTTGCATTGGCAGGGGATTGTTCTTGTGGTTGTGCAAATATTGCGCCAACACCGATGATCGCTGCCACAGCAACCAAGGCCATAATTGGCAGACCTTTAGAAATCTTGCGAGTAGACGCTGAATTGTCTGCATCTGCTAATTGGAACCATTCAGGCTTCTTATCCGGTGTCATGGTGTGGTCCTTTCGTTAGACAAAAAGTAGTCCTTCTGCCTGAGAAGCAACTGAGAACAATGCACGAGGATGCTGAGTAATCTAACCCAGTGAGCACAATTATGCGGGGCTACCTCGATCTGATGAAGCTTCGGGTAGTGGAACTGCTCCTCGTTTCTACTTTGCCAGCCATGGTCTTAGCAGCCAAAGGTCTTCCCTCATTTTCTCTAACTATAGCCACGATTATTGCGGGAACATTATCTGCGGGAAGTGCAAATGCTTTCAATATGGTTATTGAAAGTGACATTGATAAGTTAATGGCACGAACATCAAAGCGACCAATCGTTACTGGTGTCATTAGCAAAACAAATGCTGCAATTTTTGCAACTCTCATTGGCGTTATTTCATTACTAATGTTTTGGTTTTTCACAACCCCACTTGCCACCCTGCTATCTTTGATTGCAATAGCTTTTTACGTTCTTGTCTATACTTTGGCACTCAAGCGCAGAACTTCACAGAACATTGTTTGGGGCGGAGCTGCAGGATGCATGCCCGTTCTTATTGGTTGGGCCGCGGTAACTAATTCTCTTTCGCTAACAGCACTTGCATTCTTTATGGTCATATTCTTTTGGACGCCCCCACACTTTTGGGCGTTAGCAATTAAGTATAAAGACGACTATTCAGCTGCAGGGATTCCAATGCTTCCAGTAGTTGCAACAAAGGCACGCGTGCATAAAGAAATGTGGTTCCACACAATACTTATGATTGCCTGTTCAATTTGGCTAATAATTTCTGCTGGACTTGCGATGTGGTCAATGGTTGTCACAGTTCTGCTGGGTCTAGTTTTTGCCCGAGAACTTCTTGCGCTAAAAGAAGGATCCGAAAACTACGGAAAGACTGCTGTAAAGATCTTTCAGTGGTCGATAACGTATTTAAGTTTGTTATCAGTAGTACTTGTAGCTGCTCAATTAAGCGCTTGAGTTAAATCCTTAATCAAGTCAGTTGAATGTTCTAGGCCAACAGATAGTCGTAGGACAGATTCTGTAATTCCCATCTCGGCTTGAACCTCAGGGCCCAAGCGGCGATGCGTAGTTGAGGCAGGGTGAGTTATTAGTGACTTGCTATCACCTAGATTGTTAGAAATATCAATAACTCTGAGCTTATTCATGAAGGCAAAAACAGCCTCCTGATTGCCTGCAAATTCAATGCCAATCGTTGTTCCGCCACCTGACATCTGCTTCTTTGCTACTTCATAACCAGGATGAGATTTAAGTCCAGGGAAGCGAACAGATTTTATTTCCTTGCGGCTTTCAAGAAATTCAGCAACAGCTTGAGCATTCTCACTCATGCGCTGAACACGCATCTCCATGGTTTCTAAAGATTTCACTAAAACCCAGGCATTGAATGCGCTAAGTGCAGGACCGGTATGTCGAACAAATGGGAGCAGCTTTTCAAAGATGTATTCGCGTGATCCAAGTAAAGCACCTGCCAACACACGACCTTGGCCGTCAATATGTTTTGTAGCTGAATACATAACAACATCAGCACCTAGTTGAAGTGGCTTTTGCAGAATTGGAGAAGCCATAACGTTATCAACAATTACTGTTGCGCCAACTTTATGAGCTAAATCGCTCACCATTTTAATATCTACAATTTCAAGTAACGGATTACTTGGTGTTTCAATGAAGACCGCCTTAGTTGGTTTGCTCAAAGCTTTTGCCCACACTGCTGGGTCATTTCCTTTTACAAGTTCAAAGGTAACTCCCCACTTGGGCAACATTTCAGTAATGACCACATGGCAAGAAGAAAACATTGCAGCTGATGCAACAACATGGTCGCCTTGTTCAACTATGCAAGCAAGAGATGCAAACATTGCAGACATTCCAGAACCGGTAGCTACGCAATATTCAGCGCCTTCAATTGCCGCTAGGCGTTGTTCAAACATTGCAATTGTTGGGTTATGGAATCGGCTATAAAGGAAATGATCTGTTTCTTCAGCAAATGATGAGAAAGCTTCTTCAGCTGATGAATAAGTGAAACCACTATTTAAATAGAGAGCTTCTGAAGTTTCACCAAAACCAGAGCGTGCAAGACCTGTGCGCACGGCATGAGTCTGTGGGTGGAGTTCCCACTGTGGCTCTTCGCGCTCATTGATGGGCTGAAGGCCCCAAGGTCGTTTGCTCATGGGTTAATTGTGGCAGAGTTACACCCATGTCCAATACGGCAATCTCAGTTACAGATTTAAGCAAGAAATATGGAGACCAAGTAGCGGTCTCCCATGCCACCTTCGAAGTTCCCCTTGGAACTATCTGTGGCTTTGTCGGGCCTAATGGCTCGGGTAAAACAACGACCATGCGGATGCTCTTAGGGCTCATTACCCCAACTGGTGGCACTGGAGAGATATTGGGTGAATCAATTAAACATCCAGAGAAGTATTTACCTCGAGTTGGCGCAATGATTGAAGGACCTGCTTTCTATCCAGCGTTAAGTGGAAAAGAAAATCTAAATGTATTGGCAACTTTAGGTGGATTTTCAACAGATCGAGTCCAGGGATTGTTAGAACAAGTTGGCTTAGGAGATCGCGCAAAATCTAAGTTCAAGACTTATTCATTAGGAATGAAACAGCGTTTAGGTATTGCTGCTGCGTTATTACCAAATCCAAAGTTGTTGATGCTGGATGAACCAACTAATGGTCTAGATCCTGAAGGTATTCAAGAAGTTCGTGCACTGCTTCGCTCTTTGGCCAATGATGGAACATCGGTGTTTGTCTCTTCTCATTTGCTCTCAGAGCTTGAGTTGATTAGTGATTACTTGGTAATGCTTCGTAAAGGCGAAGTTGTTTTCACGGGAAAAATGACTGATTTGATGTTGAGCCAACAACCAGTCATTATCGCTAAAGGTGCAAGCGAGAATGATTTAACTTTGTTATTGGCAATTGCCCAGCAAGCTGGACACCATGCAACTATCCGTGATAGCGCCGTTCATGTGCAGGGACCTGCTGAATGGGCTGTGGAGTTTAACCGCGCCGCCTTTAATGCCGGAATTACTTTGTCTCAGCTCACACCGCAGCTACCAAACCTTGAAGAAACTTTCTTTGAAATGACAGGTGAGAAATAATGTGGAATGTAGCTTTTGCAGAACTTCGCAAACTTCGTCGCCCTACTTTGTTTTTTGGAACCATGGGTGCAGTTGTATTTTTCAGCGCACTCTTTTCATCACTCCTATTTCTACTCATTGATTCTCCCCAAGGAAACTCTGATCGTGGGCGCACTGTTGGTCGCGAAGTTCTCGGACTTGCAACAGGCGGGGTTCAAGGTTTTAGCAATGTCGGAGGATTCTTAGGAATTATTGCCCTCTGCGTCTTTGCGGCCCAGACTGCCCAGGAATACACCTATGGAACTCTTCGTAATTTATTAGTTCGCCAACCTGGACGTTTGCGTATTTTGCTCGGCAAATTCGTAGCGATGAAGTTGTTTGCCTTGGTCATGATTTCTTTATCAGCCATTGTGAGCATTGGTGCATCAGTGATTTTGGCTCCAGGAGCTGAAGTATCAACTGATCTTTGGTTTGGTGCAGATGGGCGTCATGCGATTTTTACAACCTTTATAAACGTAACAATCTCAGTCATTGGCTTTGGAACCATCGGCATGGTGCTTGGTTTACTTCTTCGTTCGCCAATCAGTGCCATTTCCTTAGGTGTTTTATGGTTACTTATAGTTGAAAACCTATTGATCGCAGTTAAAAACTCATGGGAAAAGTGGCTGCCAGGTGCACAGTTGAGTGCAATCGCAAGTGGCGGTGGTCCAACTGGGCGTTCAGAGGGAATTGAATATTCACATGCACTTCTTGTTGGTGGAATTTATGTTGCGATTGGGGCAACAGTTGCATCATTCCTATTTGCACGCCGTGACGTAGCTAATTAGAGACACCAGCACTTAAACCCACGGTTTTCTAAGGATTGCCATTTATTCTTAAGTCCTTCCCGGAGGTCTTAACTTGAAAAAATATCGAGCGATTTCACTCGCTCTTGCCCTTGGTCTGACGCTCACGACAGCGCCGGCTCTGGCAAAGACCCCAAAACCAACATTGGCAGAAATTGAAGCGGCTAAAAAAGTTGAAGCGGCAAAGAAAAAAGCCGCTGATGCGCAGGCTGCAAAGTTAGCTGCAGCCAATCAAACTCTGAGATCTTTAACTGCAAAAGCAAACGCAGCAACGGCACTTTATGTTAAAGCCCAAAAAGAATTGGCAATAGCTGTGGCGGCTGCGCGCGCAGCGGCTCAATATGCAGCAGAAACAGCAGCAGCGGTTTCACAAGCACATCGAGTTATTGGACGTTTAGCGACAAATGCTTACATTATGGGTGGAAGCATGTCTGACATTGAACCGTTACTGAGTTCTAACGGACCTCAAGACTTAATAGACCAACTAAGTACTTTAAGTAACTTAGGAACTAAGAATTCAATTGCACTCGATCGCTTTAAAGCAGCAGAAGTAGTTGCACGTGCTGCGAAAAAAGCTGCCGATGATGCAAAAGCAGTTCAACAACAAGCTACTGAAAAAGTTGCCGCCGCCAAGAAAGTTGCAGATGATGCAAAGGCTGAGCAGGCAAAAGAAGTTGCAAAGTTACAAAAAGTTCAGGATGCTTTGATGAAAGAGTTAATGAGTGCTAGAAAAGTTCGAACAACTCTAGAACAGCAAAGACAGTTGGCTTTGCTGGAAGAATCACAAGCAAATCAAGCAAATCAAACTCCGGGGCAAAAGAGTGTGTGGCCAGATATTGGCTTTAGAGGCCGTTCTACAGTTAGAACTACACAAGCACAGCGAGATAAAGCTGTCGCCTTTGCCAAAGTTCAAGTTCTTGCTCGCAAGCCATATGTTTGGGGAACTCAAGGACCGAATACTTTTGACTGCTCTGGTTTGGTGTATGCCGCCTATAAATCTGCAGGTTTGGGATGGCCAGACTGGGATCGCCTTAACTCGGCGCTGTATTCAGGTTATACAAAGCACGTTTCACTCAACGATTTGGTCCCAGGTGACCTCTTGTTCTATTCCTATAAAGGAACTATTTCAACGATTCACCACATCACCATTTACGCTGGAAACGGCATGATGTGGGAGGCCAATTCAAAGGGCAAGGGTCTTTTGTTCTCAAATATCTACAGCATTAAGGGCTTAATGCCATTTGGTGGTCGGGTCTAGTCTTAAGGCATGAGTTCCCAGCTGCCAGTTATTCGTAGTGCAGTTCGCCCTTTCCTGGAGAAAATGGAAGCCGGTGATCGCATTGTTGTTGCAGTTTCAGGTGGTGCAGATTCTTTAGCGTTGGCATATGCCCTTTCAATGGAAGTCAAGAAGTTAGCAATTCAACTATCGGCAGTGACAATTGATCACCAATTACAAAGTAAATCTAGTGAGCAAGCTAGTCGTGTGGTTGAACAGATGAAACAACTGGGAATTGATTGCACCGTAGTGAAAGTCAAAGTTGAAATTACGGAAGGCTTAGAAGCATCTGCACGTAAAGCGCGTTATGTCGCACTAGATCAATTGCAAGCAGATGCCATTTTCTTAGGTCACACTCACAACGATCAAGCCGAGAGCGTATTGCTTGGACTTGCACGGGGTTCAGGCACACGATCACTTTCAGGTATGGCAGATGTGAATGGCAAATATCTTCGACCATTCCTTGAAATCACTCGTGAGCAAACTGAAAGCGCTTGCAGTGAAATTGGTTTAACACCGTGGAATGATCCGCACAATAAAGATGCACAATTTGCCAGAGTGCGGGTGCGCACTCAAGCACTTCCAGTTTTAGAAGAAACAATTGGTCCGGGAATTTCAGATGCATTAGTACGCAGTGCGCAGTTGCTCAGAGATGATGCAGATGCCCTCGATCAATGGGCAGAAGAAGAAATTGTCGGATTAGATCTCCACGATTTGGATTGCACCTACTTACAGGGGCTCCCACGAGCCATCCGATCTCGAATTATTCGCCGAGCCGTCTATGAGGCGGGAGCCCCATCGGGATCTCTCTCAGCTGAGCATGTGGGCGCTATCGAGGCTCTGATTTGTGCCTGGAATGGCCAAGGCCCCGCTCATTTACCCGGCGGTGTGAAGGTTGAGCGTTTTTCGGGCAGACTTTCGCTCTCACGCCACCAACCATAGGGAGCACCGTGGATTTAGCAGCAATCTCAGGCGATATCGAACGCGTCATCGTCACCGAAGAAGCTTTGCAAGCACGCATTAAAGAACTTGCTGCACAAGTTGATAAAGATTACGAGGGCAAAGACCTTCTACTTGTCGGTGTATTAAAAGGGGCAGTAATGGCTGTGGCCGATCTTTCACGCGCACTGCAACGTCACGTTGAAATGGATTGGATGGCAGTTTCTTCATATGGCTCTGGAACCAAATCAAGTGGAGTTGTTCGCATCTTAAAAGATTTAGATCGTGACATTACTGGTCGCAATGTATTAATCGTTGAAGACATTGTTGATTCAGGCCTAACTCTTTCTTGGCTTAAATCAAATCTTGAATCACGTGGCGTTGGAAGCGTTGAAATTCTTTCAATCTTAAGAAAACCTGAAGCTGCAAAGGTTCACGTAGATGTTAAGTATGTTGGATTTGAAATTCCACCTGATTTCGTAATTGGTTACGGACTTGATTTTGATGAGAAATACCGCAACCTTCCATTTATTGCTGTGCTTGCCAAGCACATGTATTCATAAGAATTCATTCCCCACGAAACGAGATCATTAAGTTATGACTGACGCAAAGAAATCAAAGAAGAAGAGCCCAGTTAAAAAAAGCTTTTCGGGTAAAGCACCTTCTAAGAAACCAACAACTCGTTCTGGCCGCATACTTCGCGGACCGTTGTTTTGGATTCTTGTAGCAATATTTGGTGTTTCAATCTTTGGTCAGATTAGTGCCGCAGGAAATCGTTATACACAAATCGAGACTTCACAGGCACTTGATGCAATTGCGCGCTCTTCAGTTGAATCTGCTGAGATTGTTGATAAAGATCAAAAGATTCGATTAGTTCTAAAGCCGGGCTCTCCCATTAAGGGTGCGACAAAGGTGGAAGCCTCATATGTGGCCCGCCAAGAACCCACACTTATTGATGCTTTAACGGGTAATCCGCCTTCAAAAGGCTGGAATGTAAGAGTCCCATCACAGTCACTATTAGTTTCATTTTTAATGTCAATTGTTCCTTTCTTGCTTATTGGTTTCCTGTTCTTCTGGATGATGGGCCAAGCACAAGGTGGAAACAAGGTATTTCAATTTGGTAGATCAAGAGCAAAACTTCAAAGTAATGATGTTCCAAAAACAACATTTAAGGATGTTGCCGGAGCTGATGAGGCAATTGCTGAACTTGATGAGATCAAAGACTTCTTGGCCAACCCAGATAAATATGGCGCGCTAGGGGCGAAAATTCCAAAGGGTGTTTTGCTCTTTGGTCCTCCAGGCACAGGAAAAACTCTTCTTGCTCGCGCAGTTGCAGGTGAGGCGAATGTTCCTTTCTATTCAATCTCAGGTTCTGATTTCGTAGAAATGTTTGTGGGTGTTGGTGCAGCTCGCGTTCGCGATCTGTTCAATCAAGCTAAAGAGAATGCGCCTGCAATTGTTTTCGTAGATGAGATTGATGCTGTTGGTCGCCAACGTGGTGCCGGTATGGGTGGCGGTCACGATGAGCGCGAACAAACTCTTAACCAGTTACTAGTTGAGATGGATGGCTTTGAAGAAAACACAAAAGTTATTTTAATTGCAGCAACTAACCGACCAGATGTTTTAGATCCAGCTCTGCTTCGTCCAGGACGCTTTGATCGTCAAATTGCAGTTGATCGCCCAGATCTTAAGGGCCGCGAAGCCATTCTTGCTGTGCACGCAAAGGGCAAACCTTTAAGTGATGATGTAAAGCTTGTGGACTATGCACGTCGCACACCAGGATTTACTGGAGCAGATCTTGCAAACGTTCTCAACGAAGCAGCTTTGCTCACAGCACGTGAAGAAAAGAAGTTGATTACTAATAAAGAACTCGATGAGTCAATTGATCGCGTTATGGCTGGCCCACAGCGTAAATCAAGGATTATGAGTGATTCTGAACGACGAGTAACGGCTTATCACGAGGCAGGACATGCACTAGTTGCACATGCTTTGCCACATACAGATCCAGTTCACAAAATTACGATTATGCCTCGCGGTCGCGCTCTTGGTTACACCATGGTGCTACCTGATGAAGATAAGTACTCAACCACTCGCAACGAACTATTAGACCAATTGGCATATTCATTGGGTGGTCGCGCAGCAGAAGAATTAATTTTCCATGATCCTTCAACTGGTGCTTCAAATGATATTGAGAAGGCAACTGCCCTTGCTCGTGCAATGGTCACGCAATATGGAATGACTGAAGCAATTGGTGCAATCAAACTTGGTGGCGGAAGTACTGAGCCATTCATGGGCCGTGACTACGGACATCAACGTGACTATTCAGAAAATATTGCCGCAGTTGTCGATCGCGAGGTTCGCACACTTATTGAAAATGCGCATCAAGAGGCCTTCGATATCTTGGTTGCAAATCGCAAGATTCTCGATGAGATGGTCTTAGAGCTTCTTGAAAAGGAAACTCTCAATAAGGAAGATATTGCACTGATCTTTAAAAAGGTTCGTGCTGTAACACCACGTCCAGCCTGGACAGGTTCACCTACTCGTATTCCTTCAACACAACCTCCTGTTGATGTTCCTGAAAGAGTTATTGAAGTTGAAACAAAGAAGCCAACGCGTCGAAAGAAGTCTGCAAGTGACGATAAGTAAAGTCACAGTGACAGATGGCCGTGCTTCTGGTCCTTATGACCAAGCGCGCGCGGAAAAAGCTGTGCGCGAACTACTTCTAGCACTCGGTGAAGATCCAGATCGTGAAGGCTTAAAAGAAACTCCTGCACGTGTAGCAAGGGCTATGAAAGAGAACTTTGAAGGCCTATGGCAATCACCAGAAGATGTTCTAACCACTACCTTTGACATCGGCCATGAAGAGCTCGTAATTGTCCGCGATATTGAGGTCTTTTCACACTGTGAACACCACCTAACGCCTTTCCATGGTGTTGCACATGTTGGCTATATCCCCAGCGGAAAAATCACTGGGCTTTCCAAGATTGCGCGATTAGTAGATATGTATTCACGCAGACCACAAGTGCAAGAGCGACTAACAACACAAATCGCTGATGCGATGGTCGAAATCTTGAATCCACTTGGTGTAATTGTGATTATTGATTGCGAGCATTTGTGCATGTCGATGCGTGGTGTGAAGAAGTCCAATGCACGCACAACAACAAGTGCTGTGCGTGGAGTATTACAAAACACGGCAACTCGTGCTGAAGCGATTAGCTTAATTACAAATCGGTAATCACCATGATTGTCATGGGCATTTTAAATGTCACACCTGATTCTTTTGCTGACGGCGGACGTCATAATGATTTCGAAGCAGCAGTAAATCGTGGACACGAAATGTTGGCCGAAGGGGTTGACATCATCGATGTCGGCGGTGAATCAACCAAACCAAGTGTTGATCGGGTGTCAGAGGAAGAAGAACTCGCTCGAGTAATCCCAGTAATGCAAGAGTTAGCAAAAGCTGGTGCACGAATAAGTATCGACACAATGCGAGCAAGTACTGCGAGAGCTGCAATTGAAGCTGGGGCACAAATCATTAATGATGTCAGCGGTGGATTAGCTGATCCAGATATGTTGCCAACAGCAGCTCAACTAGGTGTGCCATATATAGCTATGCATTGGCGAGGGCACTCCAAAGATATGAATTCACGGGCAGTCTATGGCGATGTAGTTACCGATGTTATTTCAGAACTACAGGAACGAGTCAGTGCAGCATTAGATGCTGGAATCACTAAAGATAATTTGATTATTGATCCAGGCATAGGCTTTGCCAAAGATGCCCATCACAACTGGGAAATCATTGATTCCATTGATGAATTCGTAGCCCTTGGATATCCAGTGTTAATTGGGGCATCGCGCAAGCGCTTTCTTGGTGGAGACAATCCCGATGAGCGCGAAGCAGCAACTATCAATCTAACTAAACGCCTATCCACATCAGGCATTTGGGGAGTTAGAGTTCACTCTGTGAAACCTCACAAGGAAGTTCTTAACTCATGAGTGATCAGATATTTCTCACTGGTATTGCAGGTTTTGGATATCACGGCCTCTTTGATCATGAGCGCCAAAATGGCCAGGATTTCTTTGTTGACGTTGCATTAACGGTGGATTTAACCGCTGCATCTAAAAGCGATGAAATTGGTGATACGGTCAATTACGCAGAAATTACTAACTTAGTTGTTTCGCATATAACCACAGAGCCAGTTAACTTGATTGAAAAGTTGGCCGGTCGAATTGCAGATCACATTCTAAAAGACCACGCTAGAGTTTTAGTTGCTACAGTCACAGTTCATAAGCCACAAGCTCCAGTAGATGCAGTGCTTAAAGATATTGCCGTGCAGGTCACACGTAAGCGATGAAAGCGGTTATTGCACTCGGTGCAAATATTGGAAATCCAAAAGAGAATTTAGACATTGCTGTGGCTCTTTTGAAAGAAGCTACTGATCTTCAAAAGATATCTTCCTATCACTCCACTGCACCTGTTGGTGGCCCAGAGCAGCCTGATTATTTAAACGCTGTCTGTATTGTTGAGAGTGAATTACCAGCAACTGATTTACTTTCACTCTTGCACGGCATTGAAAAATCTATGGGGCGTGAGCGAATTCAACGTTGGGGGCCAAGAACTATTGATTTAGATCTTATTCAATATGGCTCACTTCTGAGTAAGAGTGAAGAGCTAGAACTGCCTCATCCACGGGCACATGAGCGCCGCTTTGTTTTAGAGCCTTGGTTTGAAATAGAACCCGATGCCATCCTGCTTACACATGGGAAAATAAGCCAGCTTTTGGAACAATTGCCTAAGTAAGCCTAAACTTGTCTCATCTTGCCCGGTACCTGAAAGGACTGGAGCCACACGATGACTGTATTAGTGCCAACTATGGGTGCCTTGCATAAAGGCCACCAAGCGTTGATTAAGCGTGCTCGCAGTATGAGTAAAGAAGTTGTTGTGAGTATTTTTGTTAATCCACTTCAATTTGAAAATACAGATGATCTTAAAAACTATCCACGAAGTCCCGAAAGAGATATTCAGCTAGCAACGTTGGCTGGTGCCACAGAAGTGTGGATGCCTGAGTATGAAGAGATTTACCCAGCTGAGATTAAGAAGTTAAGCGCAGGCCCACTAGGTACACTTTATGAAGGCCAATCTCGCCCAGATCACTTTGATGGTGTTGTAACAGTTGTTAATCGCTTATTTGAAATTGTTAAACCAGACTCTGCTGTTTTTGGAGAAAAAGACTTTCAGCAACTAGCAATCATTAAGGCCATGAAGAGCAAAGTGGAGATTATTGGCGTTCCAACTGTTCGTGAATTTGATGGTCTTGCCCTTTCTTCTCGCAACGTCCGTTTGAGTGAACAAGGACGAGTAAGTGCCAATGTCATACACAGAGCTTTAGCTGCGGCCCATTTGGCTCCTAGTGTTGTAATCGCCCAAGAGATCATTGATTCAACCCTTGCAACAGAGGTTGGATTTAAAAAGGATTATGCGGCAATTATTGATGAGGATTCTTTTGAAGTAGCAACGGATCAAACACGCAATAAACGGGCAATTATTGCGGGCTGGATAGATGGAGTTCGATTGATTGACAATATGAAAATGGGAGAGGGGCGCTAAGTGTTACTAACTGTTGATGTGGGTAATACCAACACCGTATTGGGAATTTTTAAAGGTGATGAATTAGTGCGTTCTTGGCGCGTTAAAACAGATCCTCGCAGCACAGCTGATGAACTCTGGCTTCAATACCGCTCACTTGTAGATGGCTATGAAATCACTGGGTTATCAGTGTGTTCAACTGTTCCAGCAACTTTGCGCGAGCTTCGCTCCATGATTGATGACTACTTCTCAGATACACGAGTAACAATTGTTGAACCTGGAATCAAAACAGGCGTGCCACTTCTAGTAGATAATCCAAAAGAAATTGGCGCTGACAGAATCGTAAATACCTTGGCTGCGCATACTCTTTTCGGTGGTCCAGCAATTGTGGTTGATTTTGGTACTTCTACTAATTTAGATGTTGTTTCACCTAAAGGTGAGTTCCTAGGAGGCGCACTTGCTCCAGGAATTGAAATCTCTGTTGATGCCCTAGCCTCTCGCGCTGCTCAACTTCGCAAAGTTGAATTAGTTCGACCAAAGAATGTCATTGGTAAGAACACAGTTGAAGCTCTTCAATCAGGAACAATCTTTGGATTTGCCGGACAAGTAGATGGATTAGTCGATCGCATTTCAGCTGAACTTCTTGAAAGCTATTCACAAGCACCAACAGTCATCGCCACGGGTGGCTTAGCCCCGCTGATAATTGGTGTTTCTGAAACTATTGACCATCATGAGCCAGATTTAACGCTCATTGGCCTTCGTTTGATTCACGAACGAAATGCCTAACTCGGTAGACTTCACCTCATTATGAGCACAGAGAACGCGCCTATTGAAGAGGATCTGCCAGAGCAGCTTCGCATCCGCCGTGAAAAGCGTGCATCGCTACTAGAGGGCGGAACGCAGCCATATCCAGTCTCTGTGCCAAGAACTAAAACTTTAAAAGAAGTTCGCGAAAAGTATTCAGCCCTTGAAATCGATGTTGCGACGGGCGATATTGAATCCTTAACAGGTCGCATTATTTTTAAGCGCGACACTGGCAAGCTTTGTTTTGCAACA
Organism: Actinobacteria bacterium IMCC19121; assembly: GCA_002284895.1. Taxonomy (GTDB): domain Bacteria; phylum Actinomycetota; class Actinomycetes; order Nanopelagicales; family Nanopelagicaceae; genus Planktophila. The sequence goes on along the minus strand of CP015605.1, from coordinate 185,831 downwards.
CTTCGTGAAGGCGACGGAACAGAACTTCAAGCAATGTTCTCACTGGATAAAATTGGTCAAGAATCAATCGATTCCTGGAAATCAGATATTGATTTAGGTGACATTGTTTCTGTTACTGGCGAGATCATTACATCAAAGCGCGGTGAACTTTCTATTCTTGCTAACTCATGGAAGTTAGCTTCTAAATCTCTTCGCCCACTTCCAAATGATCACAAGCCAATGTCTGAAGAGACACGTGTTCGCATGCGTTATGTTGATTTGATTGTTCGCCCTGAAGCTCGCAGTAATGCCCGTTTGCGACCACAGGTCATGCGCTCACTTCGCGAAACTTTCCATAACCAAAACTTTATTGAGGTAGAAACACCGATGCTGCAGGTGATGCATGGTGGGGCTGCTGCTCGACCATTTAAATCTTTCTCAAATGCCTATGACATGGATCTTTACTTGCGTATTGCCCCAGAGCTCTTTCTTAAGCGCTGTGTTGTTGGTGGGATAGAGCGCGTATTTGAGATTAACCGAAATTTCCGCAATGAAGGTGCTGACTCTTCTCACTCACCAGAGTTTGCAATGATCGAGAGTTATCAGGCATATGGTGACTGGCGCAGCATTGCTGATTTAACTCGCGAGCTTGTACAAAACGCTGCGATGGCAGTTGCTGGTTCACACGTTGTTACCCACCTTGATGGTCGCCAAGCAGATCTAGGTGGAAAGTGGCGCGAAATATCCCTATACGACGCTATCTCTGAAGGTGTTGGCCAAAGCGTTACTGCACTTACTCCTATTGATGAACTAAAGACGATTGCTACAAAGTTAGGCATGAAGATTGATCCAAAGTGGATAACAGGCAAGTTAGCTGAAGAAATCTTTGAGCACGTTGCTAAAGATCAGTTGATTGCACCTACTTTTGTGATGGGTTTCCCAGTTGATACTTCTCCACTAGTTCGCGCACATCGTGATATTCCTGGTGTGGCTGAAAAGTGGGACCTCTATGTTGATGGTTTTGAATTAGCAACTGGCTACTCAGAGTTAATTGATCCAGTTATTCAAAGAGATCGCTTAGTAGAGCAAGCAACACTTGGTGCCAAGGGTGATCTAGAAGCAATGCAAGTTGATGAAGATTTCTTACGTGCCATGGAGTTTGGAATGCCACCGATGGGTGGAATGGGAATGGGTGTTGACCGTTTATTGATGGCACTGACTGGACTTGGAATTCGCGAGACTATTTTGTTCCCGTTAGTAAAGCCTGAGGTTGAGTAAGAATGGTTCTTGTTCGCCCTGCAAAGACTATGGATGTGAAAGCAATTCGCTCACTCGTTGATTCATACGCTGCTCCTGGCCAGATGCTCTCCAAGGAAACTGTTACTTTGTATGAAAGCGTTCAAGAATTTATCGTTGCTGAAGTAGATGGTGTTGTTGTTGGATGCGGGGCACTACACATACTTTGGGAAGATTTAGCTGAAGTGCGCACCATGGCAGTTAAGAAAGAACTTAATCGCCAAGGCATCGGTCATAAAATTTTGGAAGCTATTATTAAACGTGCTGGTGAAGTAGGCGTAGAAAAGCTTTTCTGTCTTACATTCCAAACTGAGTTCTTTGGAGCCCACGGTTTTGAAGTAATTGAGGGAACCCCAGTTGACCCAGCGGTCTATGCCGAGCTTTTGCGCTCCTATGACGCCGGTGTGGCCGAGTTCTTAGATCTTGAATCAGTGAAGCCCAATACCCTGGGCAACACCCGAATGCTCAAGAAACTGGCCTAGATATAGCCTTCGCCGGGCATAAAACACCTAGTTATTGGGTTATAAAAACCAGTAGCTGTTCACCTCGCGAGCGTAAGCCTGTAGGTATTAGGCTAAAGAGAAGACCACAGGAAGAGAGCCCCGCCCATGTTTGAGCGCTTTACAGATCGAGCCCGCCGAGTCGTCGTGCTGGCCCAAGAAGAAGCTCGCATGCTCAATCACAACTACATCGGCACAGAGCACATCTTGCTCGGACTCATCCATGAAGGTGAAGGCGTTGCTGCAAAAGGTCTTGAGTCATTAGGTATTTCACTTGAAGGCGTTCGCGCACAGGTAGAAGAAATTATTGGTCAAGGACAACAAGCTCCAAGTGGGCATATTCCATTTACTCCACGTGCAAAGAAAGTTCTAGAACTTTCACTTCGTGAAGCGTTGCAACTTGGTCACAACTACATTGGCACAGAACACATTTTGCTTGGCCTCATTCGCGAAGGCGAAGGCGTTGCTGCACAGGTTCTTGTAAAGCTTGGCGCAGATTTGAATCGTGTTCGCCAACAAGTTATTCAATTACTTTCTGGTTACCAAGGAAAAGAAGCTGTACAAACTGGTGGACCTGCAGAGGGCACACCATCAACATCATTAGTTCTAGATCAATTCGGTCGCAACCTCACACAAGCTGCCCGTGAAGGAAAGCTTGATCCAGTTATTGGTCGCGAAAATGAAATCGAACGTGTGATGCAAGTTCTTTCACGTCGCACAAAAAATAACCCAGTTCTAATCGGTGAACCAGGTGTTGGTAAGACTGCAGTTGTTGAAGGTCTTGCACAAGCCATCTATAAGAACGATGTTCCAGAGACGTTGAAAGATAAGCAGCTCTACTCACTCGATCTTGGCGCACTTGTTGCCGGCAGCCGCTACCGCGGTGATTTCGAAGAGCGCTTGAAGAAAGTACTAAAAGAGATTAAAACTCGTGGAGACATCATTCTTTTCATCGATGAAATCCACACACTTGTCGGCGCAGGAGCTGCAGAAGGTGCAATTGATGCTGCCAGCATCTTGAAGCCAATGCTTGCTCGCGGTGAACTACAGACAATCGGTGCAACAACACTTGATGAGTATCGCAAGCACGTTGAAAAAGATGCAGCCCTTGAGCGCCGCTTCCAACCAATTCAAGTAAAAGAGCCATCAGTTGCGCACACCATTGAAATCTTGAAGGGTCTTCGCGATCGCTATGAAACTCACCACCGCGTTTCAATTACAGATGGTGCGCTAGCTGCGGCAGCAAACCTTGCTGATCGCTATGTTTCAGATCGTTTCTTGCCAGATAAGGCAATCGATTTAATCGATGAAGCAGGTTCACGTCTTCGTATTAAGCGCATGACTGCGCCAGCAGAGCTGCGTGAATTTGATGACAAAATCGCAAGTGCACGCAAGGAAAAAGAGTCTGCAATTGATGGCCAAGATTTTGAGTTAGCAGCATCTCTTCGCGATAAGGAAAAAACCCTTATCACTGAAAAGCATGAAGCTGAAAAGAATTGGAAAGCAACCGACCTAGATAAGGTCACTGAAGTTGATGAAGAACTCATCGCTCAAGTACTTTCAATCTCAACTGGTATTCCAGTCTTTAAACTTACAGAAGAAGAAACTGCACGACTTCTTCGTATGGAAGATGAACTACACAACCGTGTTATCGGACAAGACCAAGCTATTAAGGCGCTGTCACAAGCAATTCGCCGCACGCGTGCAGGTCTAAAGGATCCACGCCGTCCAGGTGGATCATTTATCTTCGCCGGTCCTTCAGGTGTTGGTAAGACTGAACTTTCTCGCACCCTTGCATCATTCTTATTTGGTGATCAAGATGCGCTCATCCAACTCGACATGTCTGAATACTCTGAGCGTCACACCGCATCTCGTTTGTTTGGTGCACCTCCAGGATATGTTGGATATGACGAGGGTGGACAGTTAACTGAAAAGGTTCGCCGTCGCCCATTCTCTGTGGTTCTTTTCGATGAAATCGAAAAAGCACACCCAGATATCTTCAACTCACTTCTTCAGGTTCTTGAAGATGGTCGCTTAACAGATGCGCAAGGTCGCACCGTTGACTTCAAAAACACTGTCATCATCATGACTACAAACCTTGGAACACGCGATATTTCAAAGAGCTTGGGCCTTGGTTTTGCTAACAGCGATGATGATCAAACAAACTATGAGCGCATGAAGGGCAAGGTAAGTGATGAACTTAAGTCTCACTTCCGCCCTGAGTTCCTCAACCGTATTGATGATGTCATCGTCTTCCACCAGTTGACTAAGGATCAGATTATTCAAATCGTTGATTTGATGATCAAGAACCTTGATGATCGTCTGCAAGCAAAGGACATGGGAATTGAATTAACTCCTGCAGCTAAGGATTTACTTGCTGCACGTGGTTATGACCCACTTCTTGGTGCACGTCCACTTCGTCGCACAATTCAACGTGAAATCGAAGATGCTCTTTCAGAGCGCATCTTGTTCGGTGAACTAAAGGCCGGGGAAATCATCGTTGTTGATGTTGAGGGAGTAGACGCAGAAGCTGTCTTCACATTTAAGGGTGCTACTAAGGCGCAAATGCCTGATTCACCTGAAGACCTTGCTGAAGCACCAACTGCTTAGTAACTAAATGACTAAGAGGCAAGAGTTCACGGTATTAAAAACCTATCCAGGCTTTGAACTCCGTGAATATAAGCCCTGTGTAATTGCTGAAGTGAAAAGTTCTGCTAATTATTCCGATGCTGGAAGTTCTGCTTTTGGTTCACTCTTTAGTTACATCTCTAAAGGCAATAAAGCTGAGCAGGCAATAGCTATGACTGCCCCGGTGATTACTGCGAAAAGAAACGACAATCTCACTGAGGATGAATGGTTTGTCTCATTTGTGATGCCAGCAGGAAGCACGCTTGCCGATATGCCTCTCCCAATTAATTCCAAGGTTGTCTTGCGCGAACTTGCTGCAGAGATGTGTGTTGTTGCTTCATTTCGTGGCAAAGCAACTACTGCGTTATCTGCAGAGAAAATCGCTGCACTTCGTGCTGCAGCCGAAAAGCACAACGTGGCACTTTCTGCAGAGACCAGAGTTGCTCGCTTTGATCCACCCTTTAAACCTAGTTTCCTGCAATACAACGAGATTGTTATTCCAACTCTTTAAGCCTTACCAGCAAAATTCTTTAATGAATCTCCACTAAGTCTAAATACTGTCCATTCATCCATGGCCACTGCGCCTATGGATTTATAGAGCTCAATAGATGGCTCATTCCAATCCAGAACCCACCATTGGAATCTTTCATAGCCACGTTCAATACAAATTTTTGCAAGTGTCTTTAAAAATCCCATTCCAAAACCTTTTCCGCGATGGGCAGGATCAACATAGAGATCTTCTAAATACAGACCTGGTTTTCCGAGCCATGTTGAGTAATTTAAGAACCAAATTGCAATACCAATTACTTCACCATCAACTTCGGCAACATGGCAGAAAGCGCTTGGCTTATCACCAAAGATTGTTTCTTCAATTTGTTGCAGCGTTGCCTTTGCCTCCAGTGGGGCTTTTTCATACTCAGCTAAATCTTTAATGAGTTGGAGGATGCGTGGAGCATCTTGCTTTATAGCAACGCGGATCATGCGGGCAGTCTATATCGCTTGCGGGGGATAGCTTCTATAAGTAAATCTGCCTGCAGAGTTTTAAGCGCTTTCTCAACTTGTGACTCATCTGGCCAGAGTTTTTTGATTGCGTTCTCAGTTAACGATTCATTCTCACGCAGAGCTTGAACGATTGTGCCACGGCACTTTCTATCGGTGCCATGCCAATCTTGAGACTTACGTAATAAATCAGTTTTTGGATAACCATTCTTTCGCCAATTACATTGGCCAATGACTGGGCACTGTTCGCAAATCGGATTTTTGGATGTGCACACCAATGCGCCAAGTTCCATTGTTGCTGCAGCCCATATGTGAGCATTCCTTGGAGGTTGCAGAGCAAGGCGCGAAGCTTTCTCTCTACTTGTTGGCGCTGGCTTTGGGTGTTCATTACCATCGATGATGCGGGTTAACAACCGTCTGATATTCACATCCATCACAAGAGTTTGTTTTTCAAAAGCGAAAGCACCAATTGCAGCCGCGGTGTATTCACCGATGCCAGGAAGAGTTTGTAAGGTGGCAGGATCTTCTGGGACTTGGTTATTGAAATCTTCGGCAATGATTTGTGCTGCAGCATGTAGGCGAAGAGCGCGACGTGGATAGCCAAGACGTCCCCACGCTGTAATAACTTCGGCCGGTGTTGCTTTAGCTAAATCTTTAGGAGTTGGCCAACGCTTCATCCATTCATCCCATTTAGGAAGAACGCGATTGACTGGGGTTTGTTGCAACATATATTCACTGACCATCACACCCCAAGGCGTGGTGTTTCGCCAAGGCAGATCGCGTTTGTTTTTCTTAAACCAGGAAACTATCGGTTTTTCTAACTGGTTCATTCGCCAGTGATTTTTACCCGTTTGAGTGCTTGATCAAGACGTGAAACTTCAACAATCTCCATGCCGGCAATCTTCGTCTCTGATCCCGTAGGAACTAACGCTCTCTTGAAACCTAAACGAAATGCTTCTTGCAGGCGGCGATCAACGCCGCTCACCTTACGAATTTCACCAGCTAGACCAACTTCACCGATTGCAACTAAATCAGAAGGAAGGGCTAAACCTTTAGCTGCAGATGCAACAGCCAAAGCCAACGCTAAATCAGCAGCCGGCTCCGACATTTTCATGCCACCAACTGTTGCGGCATAAACATCACGGCCACCTACTCGCACTCCTGCGCGAAGTTCTAGAACAGCTAAAGTCATTGATGTGCGGGCAGAATCAAGGCCAGAGACAACACGACGTGCATTACCAAAATCATTCTCCCGCCCTTGGCTTACTAACGCTTGAATCTCTGCAAGTAGTGGACGGCGACCTTCAAGAGTTACAGTCACACAAGTACCAGGAACTGGTTCAGCATGGCGGGATGTGAAAAGCCCGGTTGGGTCAAGCACAGATTCAATTCCTGAATCACTTAAATCAAAACAACCTACTTCATCAGATGCACCGAAGCGGTTTTTAATTGCACGGATTAAGCGAAGGCGTGAATGACGCTCTCCTTCAAACTGCAAAACAACATCAACAATGTGTTCAAGAAGTCGAGGACCTGCAATAGAGCCATCTTTAGTCACATGGCCAACTAGAAGCAAAGTGATGTCGCGATCTTTACAGATTCGTATAAGTGCTCCGGCAACTTCGCGCACTTGTGTCACACCACCAGGTGAACCATCTGCTGTGCTACTACCAATTGTTTGTACTGAGTCAATAATGAGTAACTGTGGTTTAACAGCATCAATGTGAGCTATGACTGCGCCGAGATCTGTCTCAGATGCTAGAAATAACTGTGGATCAATTGCCTTAATGCGCTCGGCACGTAAGCGAACTTGTGATGCTGATTCTTCACCGCTGACATAGAGGGCAGGAATTCCTTTAGCTGCAGTTTGCGCCGCAACTGAGAGAAGTAGCGTTGATTTACCAACTCCAGGTTCACCTGCTAATAAGATTGCAGCACCTGGAACTAATCCACCACCAAGTACGCGATCGAGCTCTGATACGCCCGTAGGACGTGCATGTGCTGCAGATAGATCAACATCTCCAATAGGAGTTGCTTTACTTGTGACATTTCCAGGAACAAGTGAGAGTTTTTTAGGTGCAGCTAACTCTTCAACAGAGCCCCATGCTTGGCATTCACCGCAGCGGCCAACCCATTTTTGCGAGCTCCAACCGCATTCACTACAGCGGAATGGATCTTTCTCAACTTTGGCCATGGGTAGAGCCTAGAACGAAGGACTGACTATTTCTTCTGGGCAGCAAGTGTTGCTGGATGTTGGATAACAAAGAGGGGAAGTGAACGGGACTGAGCATCCTTAATACCTGCAATACGGATGTCACACAGGCGTGCCAGCTCGGCGTAAGCCTGCTCACCCATAAGTTTTTGGAGTTCATACCTATTGGAGATATACACCGGCTCGGTTCCTATGTGTGCATCAGGATTGCTTGTGCAGTACCAATCGAAATCTTCTCCGCCATCGCCCCAAGCAAGACGCTCGTACTCACCGATAACGGTAATTGAATATTCGCGCTCGCCGACTTCGCGAGTTTCAAAACTACGACGCAAAGGCAACTGCCAGCAAACATCTGGCTTGGTATCTACAAAGTGTTTCTTTTCCTTAATTGCTAAGTGGTGCAATACGCAACCAAATGAACCAGTGAAACCTTCTGCTTCATAACCTTTACGGTTTAAGAAAATACATCCATCTTCAACGCGACGAGTCTTACGTTCCCCATCTTCATCTTTTTCAGAAATACGCAAAGATCCACCAGGCTTCTTTGGACGAGCCTCTGAATAGAACTGCCACATGTCTGGAGTTAAAAAAGCTGCAGCTTTATCTGTGCGCTTCTCATCATCTTCATCTGTATACATTGCACCTTCTGTGCAGCAACCACCAAATGGCTGGCTCTTAAATACTCCTTGGCAACCATCGCCATAAATACAGGTCCAATATGAGGTCAACCATGTGAGGTCGCACTTGAAGATTTCTTCTTCGTCACTGGGGTCGCTAAATTCAACCCAATCACGCGCAAACCCAGGTTTTAATTCAGACATAGTCGCAGAGCCTACAGGCATAAAGGTAGGCTTGTTACATGAATCAAGTTGGAGTAATCGGGGCAGGAGTAATGGGCGAAGCCCTTATCGCTGCGCTGATTTCTTATGGCACAGCGCCAGGTTCCATCACGATCTCTGAAAAGCGCAAAGAACGTGCCGATGAACTACGCACGCGCTATGGAATCAAGGTCGAAGATGTTGCAACCAATGTTTCAAAAGCTGATGCGCTCCTTCTTGTTGTTAAGCCACAAGATATGGCTACAGTCCTTGATGAAATCAAGGGATCAATCAATAAATCGGCCGTAGTCATCACATTTGCAGCAGGCAAGCAGATCTCATTCATTGAACAAGGACTTGGAACGGGTAATCCAGTTGTTCGCGTAATGCCAAATACTCCAACTTTGGTTGGAGCTGGAATGGCTGCAATCTCACTTGGAGCTGGCGTAAGTGCAGATCAATCTAAATTTGTCTCAGGATTTCTAGCTGCAACTGGCAAAGTGATTGAAGTCAATGAAGATCTCCAAGATGCTGTCACTGCAACCAGTGGATCAGGTCCTGCCTACTTCTTTAGATTCGTTGAAGCAATGGTTGAAGGGGCTAAAGCCCTTGGTTTATCTGATGCTGATGCAACAACTCTTACAGTACAAACAATTGTTGGGGCAGCAAAATTGCTCGATGAATCAGGAAAGAGTGCAACAACCTTGCGCGAAAATGTCACAAGCCCAAATGGAACAACTGCCGCAGCTCTTGCCTCCTTTGAATCACATCAACTGGGTGATGTAGTTGCCCAAGCTATGAAAGCCGCGCGCGATCGCTCGCAGGAATTAGCGTGAAACGCTTACTATCACTGGTTGTAATTTCTTCTCTCTTCTTCACACCACTAGCGAACGCGGCACCTAAAAAGCCTGTAGTTAAATCTCTTAAGTTGCTTACAACAATTGGTTCTGCTGATGAGTTTTCCGGAATGCTTGCTTCTGGCAAAAATATTGTTGTTTATGGCAATAAGGGTGATAAATCATTTGCTAAAGCCCTAGATATAGCTGGAAAAGAGCTCTGGAACATTGAGCTAGATAAAGCATCGCCTTCGGTAGTAACGGCTGCAACAGTAGATAGCAGTGGAGTTATGTGGCTTGCAGGTTCAACTTCACTGGTGCGTGCAACACCTGCGCCTTCCCCATCTGCTTCGGTACTCAATCCGGATAAAACTATCCCTATTGCTGAAATATTTAATGCTGACTTAGATGCATTTTCTTTATGGTCGCTTAATCCCACAACGCAAGCACTTGCGCAATACACAGTGCAACTGAGTGCACCGATTCTAATTAATTCCATTGCAGTTGATAAAAATGGGATAACGGCTGTTGGAAGCTCTGGCACGATCATTAATGCCGATCTTTCGGGAAAAATAGCTAAGCCCATTAATGTCGGCACGGAATCAACAGTATTTGAGTCTGTTGTGAAAAATACTGATGGATCAATCACTGTAGTTGGATCAAGTGGTGAAACTTTAGGCGGTAAAAAACTTGTAGGAAAAGTTGATGGAGTAATTATCAAAGTTTCTAAAGTGGGAAAAGTTGTTTCAGTGGTTCGAAGTAGTGCACCTAAAGCTTCAAGAAACTGGCTGAGTGCAACTAATTCACTTTTGCTGGGTGGAGAAGTAATAACTGGCGCAAAGGCTGAGAGCGCAGTGACCAAGTTTTCAAACGCATATGTTCCAACTTGGACATATAGATTTAGTTCTAGCGGTAAGACTTTTACTGCAGGATCAACATTTGCATTTTTTCAATCAAAGGGTGCGATAACACAGCTGGCTAATTGGGCACCTAAGAGCGCACAAGCCTTACTTCTAACCTTTGATGCCAAAGGTGTCATTACTGGCGGCTACAGCGCTCCAGCCGAGCAAAAAGAAGTACTAGGGCTCTACCTTTCCAAGGATTTGGGTCCTTTGTGTATCACTTCAAGCGCAGAAACCGTTTCGATTTTTACCCTCAACTAGAGGTAACCTAACTCCCTGAGCAACAACGATTCAAGAAATGAGAGCGTGACATATGGGTTCCGTAATTAAAAAGCGACGCAAGCGCATGGCGAAGAAGAAGCATAAGAAACTTCTGAAGAAGACTCGCATTCAGCGCCGTAACGCTAAATAGTAATTACGGTTTTAGTAAGGCCAGCTTTCCATTAACCGTGGCAAGCACATACTTAATTTTATTAACGATCACCCAGGTGCTCTGAGTGGGTTCAGAGCCTTGGGTGCTTCTAATTAAACTGATTGCAGATTGGCCAAGATCTTTCTTAGTTGTGTCAACTGAACACAGACGCTCTTGGCAGTTAAACAAAATTGTTTTTCCATCGGTAGATAAGTACTCACCTGGTGTTCCAAAGTTCTCAGTAGTGATCTTTGAAATCTCAAGTGGCTTGCTCAGCATCGCCCAACGCAGCTGATTTGGCTTTGGGAATGTAGCTGCTGAGGTGGCTAACCAAGTAATTAATACGTCGTTGTTGACCTTAGACATCGCAACGTCATAGCCAAATACAGATGCCTCATCGGTTGCAATATCAAGAGTTTGATAGCTCCAAGTGTTTGCATCACTACCTGTACGAGTGGCCACACGGATTGCCCCAGAAGTTATCTCTTTCTTTTGATTCATAGTCACAACGGAATCATAAGCAACGTAAGTTTTAACACCATCAAAGATTGCTTGAAGATGGAATCCAACGTCTCCTGTTGAGCGACCATCAGTTTTACGGTCTCCATCAACCATTTCATAGGTCCAACCAGGAGCTTTAGTCTTTACTGCACCTAGCAAGACGCCTTGGCTTTCATCACGATAAAAAACCTGAATAGCAGAGGCAGTTGCAACACATGCATTTGAGACGCTGACATCACTTGATGTGCGCACACGAACAGGATCTGAATAATCATTAACTGATGGACCATCACCATCGACTACGTTAAAGACAAAACTCTTGCCGTTGTAAGAGGCATAGCGCAGATCTTTTTCAGTTGAATCGCTATAGAAAAGGTGCAGTGTCTGCTTGGTACCACTGCCATTTACGCACATTGAAATCTGACCAGATATTGGATTTGAAGTTCGACCGCTAGAACCACCAGCACCGTCCACGGTTACTTTCTTCCACGCTTTGCCATCGTAGGTGGCTAGTTTTAAATCACCGCTCTTGGTGTCGGTATAGGCAACCGTCGGTTGGCCATTGAAAACCGTGCTTGAAACAGATTTTCCATCTGCAGTTGTATCAATAACTGAGCTTCTCCAGCCTGCTTGTGGCGTGATTGCCTTACTTGTCGCAGCAGTTGAAATACCTAAGGAGTTCTTTGCAACAACAGTGAAGGAGTAAGAAAGTCCATTTTTTAATCCTGTAATTACAACTGGGCTAGAAGTAGCTTTCTTCTCAACTCCAGTTTTTAGATTCTTCACAACGTACTCAGTGACTTGAGCGGTACGGATATTTACTGGTGGGTCAAATGAAATCAGAGCGGAAGAGTCACCAATAAATGCTTGAACATTTCGTGGTGATTCAGGTAAGCCAGTAGCAATGCCTGCTGGTGGTTTATTGCGCATATCTTCCATCATCGCCAATAACAAAGGTCCAGGCTCTTTAAAAATCTCACCTGGATCTAAATTAGGAGTCATTACTGAATCCAAACCAGATTTAGAGAATGTTGCCTCATCTAAATGGCTAGTTGAGGATCCAGGTTGATAACGAGAGGGTGTATAAAGCTTTGGCTTCACACCATTATTAGCTTTAATTCCAAGAGGACCTGACCAAACAAGTGAGGATGTAAGAGCCCTACCAAGTTCAAGTGATGGTGTCGGTAAATCAGCTAGGCGTCGACCATCTTCAGTCTGTGCGTATGCATCAAAGGGAGTTGGTTGATCCAAGCTGGCAACTCCGTAGAAAGTGTCGTAGGCATCATTAGATAGAAAACCCAAGCCATGTGCGATTTCATGTAAGAAAACTGACTCCAAGTCATACTCGTTATTGCTTGGCATTCCATCCCCGCGAGTGTTCCACGCAGCGGATGAATTAACTTGAATAATCATTTCTGGGTTCGCTTTATCTAAATCTTTTCCTGCTAGAGCATTTGCTAATGCTGAGGTGTACCAAAGTGATGGATCAGGTGCACCTGAAAATCCTGAGTAGAAACTTCCTGGGCGTGCACTTCCTAAAATACCCCAAGAGCTTGAGCGACCCCATGATGCATCAATATTGATAGTTACCGTGGATGCAAAATTTGCGGCCCAGGTATCAACGGCAGCTTGTACTTCTTTTTTTGCCCAGTCAGGGAAATTGTTGTACTTAACTTCAATTTTAGATTTTGCTTGGAGATTTTTAACCGGTCCCCGTTGCTCTGGTTTTGTATCTGTAGCAGTTCCTGCATAGATATGACCCCATTGAGTTGCTGGGATAACTTTAAAAAGTGCCTCAGCAGTCGGTGCAGAAAAAATTGAAGTAACAAGGGCAAGGGCAACAACGCTGGCCCGCACCTTTTTTGAGAGGATTTTCTGCATAGGTGCACACTACCAAGGTGAGATGATTGCCTCATAGCCCGAGGGTTGGATTAAGCAACTCTCTAAGAAAACTGACAGGAAAGGTGAGCCTAATGACAGTGATAACCGTATTCGGTAGACATGGTTGTCATTTGTGTGAGGTTGCAGTAGAAGTTCTTGAAGGTATGCAAACTGAACTTAACTTTGAAATAGAAAAGATTTATATTGAGGGAAATACAGAGTTAGAAAAACTCTATAGTGAACAAGTTCCTGTAATTCATATCGACGGAATCCACCATGATTTCTTTAGAGTTGATCCTGAGCGGTTTAAATCTTCCCTTGAAAAACATCGTCAGCATCAATAATTTTGTAAGAGTAACCCTGCTCGGCTAAAAAGCGTTGGCGGTTCTGTGCAAAATCTTGATCGATAGTATCTCTGGAAACTACAGAATAAAACGTTGCCGAGCGCCCATCGGACTTGGGACGCAAGATACGACCTAAACGTTGTGCTTCTTCTTGACGGCTTCCAAATGCACCACTTACCTGAATAGCGATAGTTGCATCAGGTAAATCAATGGAAAAGTTAGCTACTTTGGAAACAACCAGCGTGGTTACCTCACCTGATCTAAATTTGTTAAAGAGAATTTCACGTTCTTTGACTGGGGTCTCACCTTTAATTACTGGCACCCCTAGAACCTCAGATAATTCATCTAACTGGTCGATGTATTGACCGATTACCAAAATCTGCTCACCTTGGTGTTTCTTGACAAGTGCTTCCACAACATCGCGCTTTGTGCGAGTAGTTGCGCAATAGCGATAGCGATTTTCAACTTCAGCTGTTGCATAGGACAAGCGCTCAGATTCAGTCAGGTTTACTCGAACTTCAATGCACTCGGCAGGTGCGATATATCCCTGAGTTTCTATTTCTTTCCAGGGAACATCAAAGCGCTTAGGGCCGATGAGTGAGAAGACCTCACCTTCCATTCCATCCTCGCGTACCAAAGTGGCAGTTAAACCTAAACGGCGACGGGATTGGATATCTGCGGTGAAGCGAAAAATTGGTGCTGGCAAAAGGTGAACTTCATCGTAAATAATCAATCCCCAGTCATATGAATCAAAGAGATCAAGGTGGGCGTAAACACCGTTCTTTTTCTTTGTCATCACTTGATAGGTAGCAATTGTTACGGGACGAATCTCTTTCTTGGCACCTGAATACTCGCCAATCTCATCCTCATTTAAAGTTGTTCGCTTGAGTAGCTCTTCGCGCCACTGTCTTGCTGCAACTGTATTTGTCACCAAAATCAATGTTGTGGCTTTGGCATGTGCCATTGCTGCTGCGCCGACAATTGTCTTTCCAGCACCGCACGGCAAAACGACCACACCTGAACCACCATGCCAAAAACCTTCAGCGGCTAACTCTTGATAAGGGCGAATCTTCCAATCCTCTTGCTTGAGTGCAATTTCATGTGCTTGACCATCGACGTAGCCAGCAAAGTCTTCTGCTGGCCACCCAAGGCGAAGTAATGATTGTTTAATCTGTCCACGCTGGCTTGGCAAAACAGCAATCGTTTCTTTATCAATGCGTGCACCCAGTAAAGGTTGAATCTTCTTAGCGCGAATAACTTCTTCAAGAACTGCAGAATCAGTTGTTACAAGGATTAATCCGTGGACTGGATCTGCTTCAAGGCGCAGGCGCCCGTAGCGAGACATCGTTTCTGCGACGTCAATCAAAATTGAGTGTGGCACGGCATAGCGTGAATACTTAATTAATGTGTCGATTACTTGCTCTGCATCATGGCCAGCAGCACGTGCATTCCATAATCCAAGTGGAGTTAAACGGTACGTGTGAATGTGTTCAGGGGAGCGCTCTAGTTCAGCAAAAGGTGCAATTGCGCGGCGGCACTCTGTAGAAAGCGGGTGATCGATATCTAACAGCAGGGTTTTATCGCTTTGGACGATTAACGGGCCATCAGTCATCTAATAAATCCTTAATCAAGGCGTTCAGTAACGTGCTTCTAATCTCAAGAGTGCTGATATCTACCCATTCATGGGCAGCATGGGCCCCATCACCAATTGCGCCTAAACCATCTAGAACTTGAGCACCGGCAGCTGCAGCAAAATTGCCATCACTTGCTCCGCCAACGGAGGCGTGGCCAAGATGAGGCATTCCTAATTCTTTAGCAACTTTTTCTGCACGCTCATAGAGGGCCATAGTTGAAGAAGTTTCAAGCGGTGGCCGGTTAAAGCCACCAGTGATTTCATAACGTGCATCGGCATTAACAGCCTTTAAATTTCTAATAGCTGCATCTACACGCTTTAGATCATCCATGGAGTAAGAACGGATATCTATATCAAGCACAGCTAAATCTGGAACTGTGTTTGTTGTGTTGCCAGCGCGCAACATTGTTGGCACAACGGTGGTTCCATGTTCTTTATTTTCAAGAGCTGCAACCGCGATGACTGCATGGGCCATCTCAACTGTGGAGTTGATTCCTTTTTCTGGTTCAAGGCCAGCGTGTGATGCTTTGCCGTGAATCTTTATTTGATACATCGCTGTGCCTTTGCGGCCAGTTTTAACCATTCCGTTAAGTGATGCCTCTAAAACTAAAACTGCTTTAGCTTTCGCTGAGATCTCTTTAATGAATTCTTTACTTGTTGCACTACCAGTTTCTTCATCTGTAGTTGCAACTAATGCTGCAGAACCAGTAATGCCCTTCATTGCATAAAGAGCTTGAATAAATCCAGCTTTCATATCAAAAATTCCAGGACCCGTTGCTTTGTTGCCTTCAACTTTCCATAAAGGTGTGAATGAGCCTTTTGGCCAGACAGTATCTAAATGCGCCAACACAACTACATCAGGATTTTCTGCGCCCCACCAAAAAACTGGACGACCGTTCACATCACGGATTTGTGCAGGAGTTCCAAGAATTGTTGTTGCAAGTTCACTTGCTAAACGCACCACGTCTTGGCATGCGGCTAGATCTTCAGTTGGTGATTCCAACTTCACGAGAGCTTCAAGGGCGGCCAACATGGGTTAATCCTATAGTGGCGCAACGCCGGTGATGCGAGGGATTCTGAAGGATTGGACTTCACCGGTTGCGTGATCGCGAGCGATTAAGGCACCTGCGCTTACACGTATTGGATCAATGATGCGGTGTGTTACCGCCCCATTGTTATCGGCATATCCAATGGAAAGAGATTTTTCCTCCAGGATGTATCTATTTACTAAATCCATAGTTTCATTTGCTGTGGTGCGAGGTAGCGCACCCAAAGCCTCATTGGCAGCTTGTCGCAAATGAGTTTGCTTGTGAGTTGATTTTTCACCGGTACGAATTGCTCTAATTGCAGCATTTAAATTCTCTTCGGTTGGTATTTCAATTTCACCAATCACTCGAGGAGGTCGAGGTTTAGTCACTGCACGATTTGATCGCGGACCAGTGAGCATAATTCCAGTTGCTGATTCACCTGCAGGTAAATAACCAGCTTCACGCAAAATACGCATCGTGTCTGTTGCATCATGATCACAGATGACAACTTCAGGTGCAATGCGGCGCAGTTCAAGAATCTCTAATCTCTTATCATTCATAATCTGAGAAATAAGAGCAGTATCTTCGCAGCGAATGAAGGCCGAAGTATTTCCAACACGTAACTTGCCATGTTTCTTAGAAACATCAGCAATGAGATATTCCAACGGTTGTGGCATAGGAGTCTTTGAGGTTTTAGTTAAGAAGACCTTAATCTCATCTCCAGTTTTGCCATGATCAAGTGCACGGCGAATCGTTGCTTCGCTAAAGCGATAAACCGTTGCACCGCCACGGCTTTCAATATCGGCCATCATGGCAAGTTGCTGTGAAATTTCATGTTCAAGTGGGCCCGGCGCAATTGCGGTGTTATCGCTTTGAATCAAAATATGGTCAACGGTTTTAGGTAGGTCTTCATTAATGATTGCTAACTCTTCACCGCCCAAAAACTCAACGCCGTATTTAGAGATTGCGCCTTGTCCTGTGATTCCAAGCCATTCAGCCTCCCGCAGAGTCCAACTAGCTAACTCTTCTTGCAGGGATGAGTTGCGGCGCACAGGAGCACGCCAAGCAATCACTTCATTAAAGGATGCAAGCTCTGGTGCAATTCCTTGATTCTCATTGAGGATGGCCAGAGTTAAAGCGCGTACTTTGGATGCATTCACACGGTCTAGCTCTGGTCCTAGTGCTGCAACGTTTTTAGATTCAGCTCGGCCAACTAATCCGCTGACTCGAGAAGTAATGAGCCATTGGGATGCAAGAACTTGCCAACGATCTGCCGGGGTTTGCATCAACCAGATATCAAATTTATTACTTGGCATTATTCGATCTTGAGCATCAAAACTAATAAGTGAAGCAAGATAAGCAATCTCGGTAATGAAAGCTGTGCAGGATTCATCCACACCTAGGTGATTAGAAAGAATTTTTAAATCGCGAACTCCTAAACCACCTGCACGCAATGCATCGGAAGGCTCATCTGCCCAAAAGTTAAGTAGCTCTTCTACCCAACGCAAAACGGTGGAGATGTTTGCAATGGCTGCAAGATTGACCTGTTGTTCATTGCGCTTGGCCCCAGCTAACTTTGGCTGAACAATAAAGTTTTCTTTATGCACTTTGCCACCACGAAGATGGATTGCTACTTCGCGAGGCAAAATAACTGTTCGCTGATCTAGTGGCACAAGGAATTTTTGTTCTAGCAACCACGCAACTCCTGGACCAGGATTCTTAATATCTCCAACACTTCCGCGCGGAGGTCCCCAAATTAATCTTTCTAAGACTTTCTTTGCCTCTGGTGGAGCTTTTTCAACTTCAGATACTTTAATTTTTGCAACTGATGCAGGACCAAGACCTGCAGGCTCATTACCAATAACATCGCGAAGTTGTGAAGGAAGGCGCATTCCATCATCGGATGGGTAGATCAGACCAATAGAAATCAAGTGATCTAACGCGCAGGATGCAGCTTTATCTGTTATCGCAACAATACTTTTTAATGAAAATGGCTCATTAAGCGCAGCTGCAGCTTCTAATACCTGGAACTGCCACTGATTGAGAGAATCAATTGCACGAGCCAAACTAGGCGCAGAGCATGCACGAACGGCAAGAGATGCGATGTCTGGCGGTACAGGCGTTACTAAATCTGGGCGAGCAGAAAATAATGTGAGGAAGGCAGCATCATCGACACTACGTAGGTAGTCGGAGAAGGAGCGCATTTCCATAACTTGCCTACATTACTGGCATTTAGCGTTTAGGGGTTAATCAACGTCGCTTTCTGCGCGGGGTCAACCATGTTCCAAGGGCTGCAAGTCGCACAACTACAGGAGAGACGATCTTGCCTAAAAAACGAGCACGGCGGAAATCATGGATTGGCCAACCTTCAGCCATTGCGCGCAGCGACAAGATTGCATCCGGATTAATTGCTGATGGATGTCCGACGCATTGCAGTAATGGAAAGTCATTATGGCTATCTGAATATGAATAACACTGGCTTAGATCTAAATTCTTGTTCTGTGCAAGTTCACGAACTGCAACAGCCTTTTCTTTTCCATGCAAGAGAAGACCCAGCATTGCACCGGTGTATTTACCATCTTTAGTTTCAGCTTTACTGCCAAGTGCTCCAGTAAAACCTAATCTCTTTGCCATGAGCACTGCCATATCTTCAGGTGCTGCAGTGACCAACCAAACTTCTTCACCGGCCGCTAAATGTTTTTGAGCAATATCAATTGTTCCTTGCCATAGAGCAGGTGAGACATATTGATCATAAATCTCTTGTGCGATCTTTAATATGTCATCAACGCTGTGGCCACCAATAAAATCTGTGGCAGCATCTTGAAAGCGTTGAATCTCTTCTCTGTTCTCTTTACCTGTGAGTCGAAATCTAAGGTTGGCCAAAACGAAGCGCGAAATATCCTTCTTTGTGAAATAACCACGCTGATACATGCCCTTACCCAGGAAGTAGAGGGTTGAGCCACGAATCAGGGTGTTATCTACATCAAAAAAGGCTGCTCGCTTCGCCGTGAGTGCCATGTCACTACCTTAACGAACTTGCATCAATTGGGACGCTTTATGCTTTACCAATGAGTTCAACAGTCCATGTCGTCCGCCACGGTGAAGTAGAAAATCCCAACAAGATTCTCTATGGCCGCCAACCCGGTTGGGGACTTTCTGCCCGTGGTCAGGAAATGGCACAAACATTGGGTGAGTGGTCTCGAACCATTGATCTAGGCGCTCTGCATGTCTCTCCACTTCAGCGAGCACAAGAAACCGCAGCTCCAATTGCTGCTGCACATAAGATTGCAATTACAACCGATGAGCGCTTAATCGAAGCTGCAAATGTTTTTGAAGGAAAACCTTTTGGGGTGGGAGATGGCGTTTTGAAGCATCCATCTTCATGGCGTCACTTGTGGAATCCATGGAAACCATCATGGGGTGAACCATACGATCAACAAATCAATCGAATGTTGGCGGCAATATTTGCTGCGCGAGATGCGGCTCATGGCAAAGATGCAATCGTTGTTTCACACCAATTACCTATTTGGATACTAAGAAGTGCAATTGAGAATCGCAGATTGCTCCATGACCCACGCCGTCGTGAGTGTTCATTAGCATCAGTTACTAGCGTTCATTTTGATGATGAAGGTTTTATTTCAGGTCTTACTTACTCTGAACCAGCACGTCATTTATTGCCAAAGAAGAATTAATGAAATTAGGAATTAAGGCCGTAGCACTTATGGCTATTTCTGTTTTACTCACTTCTTGTGGAGGTGGTGGAACTTCTACTTCCCAAGAATCTTTTGTTTCTGGAAATGGTTCTGTAACTTTTATTAATCCTGAGAAAAGAGTTGAAGCACCAGCTTTGTCTGGAATGACTTTGTCTGGAACTAACTACACGTATTCAGTTGGTAAGGTCGCGGTGGTAAACGTGTGGGCTTCATGGTGTTCTCCATGTAGAGCAGAAGCCCCAACTCTTGTGGCCCTTGCAAATAAATATAGTGATGTTGCATTTATAGGAATTTTGACTCGTGATAACCCAGCAACTGCAGAAGCATTCCAAAGACGTTTCTCACTTCCATACCCAACCCTTATTGATGATTCACTATTAATAGGCTTCAAAGGATCACTTCCAGCAAATGCCATCCCATCAACAGTTCTCATTGATAAGGCTGGCAGAGTTGCTGCTCGCATATCTGGCGCCGTCACAGTTGCCTCACTTTCAGATTTAATTGAGCGGGTGAGCACAGAATGAAAGATTTCTTTGTAGAACAAATCATGAGTGGCTTTCTTATCACTGCGCTACCAGTGGCATTTGTTGCCGGCATAATTTCCTTTCTTTCTCCTTGTGTATTGCCTCTTGTGCCGGGTTACTTGTCCTTTGCCGCAGGCTTTTCGCTCAATCGTGGCAAGGTATTTCTCGGTTCTATTTTGTTCGTCCTAGGTTTTAGTACTGTTTTCGTTTCATACGGTGCAATTTTTGGTGGACTTGGTAATCAATTAGTCGCACATGAAGATGTAGTCTCTAAAGTCTTAGGTGTATTGACGATATTTCTTGGTTTTGTATTTCTGGGCAAATTTCCATTTGCTCCAACATTTCGTCCAACGATAAAGACAACGGGTGGTTTAGTAGGTGCACCCATATTGGGATTTCTATTTGGCGTGGGTTGGACACCTTGCATTGGTCCTGCACTTGCTGCCGTTCAAACTTTAGCTTTCCAAGAATCAAGTGCGTTTCGTGGTGGGTTATTGTCTTTGGGTTATTGCTTCGGATTAGGTTTACCTTTCATCGCTTCAGGCGTCTTCTTAGATCGCTCAGAGAAATTGCGTAAGTATTTAGTTAAGCGCGGAGATGTAATCTCTAAAGTTGGTGGAGTGTTTCTCATCGTGATTGGTTTGCTAGAAGTCACGGGCTTGTGGGGCCAGTTAATGAACTCAATGCGCGCTCTCATTTCAGATTTCATTCCGGTGGTTTAAATGAGCCAAGAGATAGAAGTCCCTGAGTTAGGCAGCGTTGGCTTATTGCGCTACGGCTGGCGCCAATTAACAAGCATGCGCACAGCGCTCATTCTCTTGTTATTACTTGGCATCGCAGCAATACCAGGTTCACTCGTTCCTCAGCGAACACAGAACCCCATTAAAGTCGGTGAGTACTTCAAGAATTCACCAGAGCTCTCTAAGTGGATGGATCGATTCTCACTCTTTGATGTTTATGGATCTCCATGGTTTAGCGCCATCTACATCTTGCTCTTTATTTCACTTATTGGCTGTGTACTACCTAGAACAATCGAACACTTTCATGCTGCACGTGCGCTACCTCCTGCCACACCAAAGAACCTTGATCGCATGGAGCATCACTCCTCATGGACAGCACAAGGTGATGAGTTAGACAAAGCGCGCGCATGGTTTAAATCTAAGCGATTTAGAGTTTTAGAAAGAGATGGCTCTATATCGGCTGAAAAAGGTTTCACACGAGAGACTGGAAATCTCTTTTTCCACTTGGCTCTCATTTTAATTTTGCTAGGAATTTCATTTAGTTCTTTGTTTGGCATGCGAGGAATGGCAATCGTGAACGTGGGTGAGCGCTTTGTCAACACCACAACTAGTTATGACTCTTTGAACTACGGCAAACTCTTTAGCGAAAGCAATCTTTCTGATTTTGCACTAACAGTCGATAAGTTCACTGCCAAATACAACGTCCTTACTAGCGCTCCTGAGGACTACACACTCGAAGTTTCTTTTGCCAAGGATGATTTAACTAAAACAGAGAAGCGCACAATTAAAGTAAATTCACCTTTGAAATTAGGCAACACAAGTATTTACTTACAAGCAAATGGTTATTCACCTGTTGTAACTGTAAGAGATTCAAAAGGCAATGTTGCGATGCAAGGACCAGTACCTTTCTTGCCTCAGGATGCAAACTTACGATCCATTGGTGCCATTAAAGTCCCAGATGCAGATCCACAAATCGGTTTCGTGGGCTCATTCGTGCCAACGTATTCGCGCAGTGGCGCAGATGGTGCTGTGAGTGTTTTTCCTGAAGCTCTAGATCCACGACTTTTGTTAGCTGCATGGGTGGGTGATTTAGGTCTCGATAGTGGAGTTCCACAATCTGTTTATCGCATTGACACATCAAAGATGAATCAAGTGGGCCTTAAATCATTAAAGCCAGGTGAGACATTTATATATCCACAAGGATCAATAACCTTTGAGGGATATCTGCAGTGGGTCAACCTTGAGATAGTTAATGATCCTGGGAAGAACTATGCCCTCCTCGGCGGTATTGTTGCCATCCTTGGCTTGCTTGCATCACTGTTTACAAGACGCCGCCGAATCTGGATTCGTGTTGGTAAGAGTGTAGAAGTTGCAGGTTTAGCTAAAAATGCAGCACCAGGTTTAGAGAGTGAAATGGCAGAGTTTGTAGCGATGTTAAAGGGAGAGAAATAGATGTCACGCACATGGGCTTATCTCTCTAACTACCTTGTGTATTCATCAATGGCTGTTTACACCCTCTCATTTTTTGCACATGCAATTGAAACAGCATGGGCAGTTCGAGTAACGACTGAAGATTCAAAGAAAAACATTGATTACAAGCGCACAGAAAAAGTTGCTCGTATTGCAACCGCAATGATGATTTTAGGATTTGTTTTGTTGTTTGCTGGTGTTGTTGCTCGTGGTGTTTCTGCTGGTCGAGTGCCATGGGGCAATATGTATGAGTTTTCAATTACTGGTGCAATGGCATTTTCTGGTGCATACCTAGCCGCGCTCCGTAAATATGATCTGCGTTGGCTGGGATTATTAGTTTCAATTGCCGTATTACTAACCCTTGGAACTGCTATTGCAGTTCTCTATCGTCCTAGTGCACCTCTTGTTCCTGCACTTAAATCAACATGGTTAGTCATTCACGTCTCTGCCGCGATTATCTCTGGCGGTGTCTTCTTACTTGCAAACGCGATAGCTGCTGCTTATCTTTATTTAGATGCAATGGAGTCTCGCGGGGAAAGAACTGCTTGGGCAAAGCGCTTGCCATCACTTGAAGACTTAGATCAACTTTCTTATCGTTTAGTTGCATTTGTCTTCCCACTATGGACCTTTGCAGTTATTGCAGGTGCAATTTGGGCCGAAAGTGCATGGGGTCGTTATTGGGGCTGGGATCCAAAAGAGACGTGGGCCTTTATTACGTGGGTGGCATATGCGGCATACCTACATGCACGCGTAACTGTTGGCTGGCGAGGACGCAAAGCTGCATGGTTGTGCTTGTTTGCAGGTTCAACTTTTCTATTTAACTATGTATACGTAAATATCTGGGGCACAGGAAAGCACACCTACTCAGGTTTATAGAGGTTAGAGCTTGCCTAAGAAATCAGGATCATCATCTGGTGGCAAGATGCGACGCTTAGGTTTGCGCCCACCACTCTTACGATTTCTTCCAGCAATTAAATAAGCAATCGGGCCAATAGCTAGTGCTTGTGGACCAATGAGAATAATTACTAATAGCCATCCCCATTTTGGCAAAGTCTTTACCTCTGACTCATCTTTACGGGCACAATCAATGAGGGCATAGATAGTGATTCCAAAGACTAGAAATACAACAATGAGCCTGGCCATGGAATTATTGTATCGCTAGAGCTAGTGCAAAGAGAGCCCCAAAAAACATTTGAAGTTTGCCGGTCTTGCCCAGCAGCGGAATAAGGCTAGGTCCACTTGCACCTGACATCACTGCACGCGAGATAGAGATTGTTAATGGAAGCACTGCCAGTGTCAGCAATGAGCCTGGAACCAAAGTTGCAAGTGCACTTATGTGCGCGATAGCAAGTAAAGCCACAAATCCTTTACGCGCTTTGGAATCGCCCACTCTGACTGCCAGAGTTCGCTTACCAACTAATTCATCTTGCGCACGATCGCGGATGTTATTAACTGCCAAGATTGCACAAGCCAGAGAACCCATGGGCACCGCACATAAAACACTTAAGGCAGTGATCTGACTGGTTTGTGCAAAGTAGGTTCCAACTGTTGCAGTTAAGCCGAAGAAAATAAATACTGAAACTTCACCCAAACCACTATAGCCATATGGATTTTTTCCACCGGTGTAACCCCAAGCTGCAGCAATAGCTGCAACACCCACAACTATTAACCATGGTGAACTCAGGAGAGAGAGCCAGATTCCGGCTATTGAGGCAATACCAAAAGAGATGAATGCAGCGCGCTTTACTTGCGCAGCTGTTGCCAAACCACTTGCAACTAATCGTGTTGGCCCAATGCGATTGTCATCGCTTCCCTTAACGCCATCTGAATAATCGTTGGCATAGTTAACGCCGATCTGAAGCCAAACTCCCACCTTTAGCGCAAGGGCTGCTCGAAACCAGTTCCAATCACTACCCGCTAATGCAGTTGCAACAACCACAGGTGCAATAGCTGCAGGCAGTGTGCGCGGGCGCGCACCGAGAATCCATTTATTCATGTCCCACCATTTTCGCAAGGGCTATGCGATCGACTTTGCCGATACCGAGCAAGGGTAACTGCTCTAGGTGATGAATTCCTTTTGGTTTTGAAGCCGCTCCAAGGGCTGCCTCTAAATAATGCGCAATTTCACTCTCACCGATTTCACCAACGACAGCTAGGTGTAAAGCATGTCCCCATTGAATGTCATTGACTGCAAAGGCAGCAAATTCAATCTCTGGATAACGAATTGAAAGTGTTGCTTCTATGGCAGTGAGTGAGACATTTTCACCGCCCGAGATGATTACATCATCAGCTCTTCCCAAGATATAAAGCTTGCCATCTATGACTTCACCAAGATCATTTGTAACAAACCATCCATCGTTAAGAACATAGAGCTCCGGCGCATTCAGATATGTTTCTGACATTACTGAACCTCGGATTTGGACTAAGGATTTTTCATTGAGGCAATATTCAACACCCTCAATTGCTTGACCGTTATAGATGCAGCCGCCAGAAGTTTCGGTCATTCCATAAGTTTCAACAACATTAATTCCAGCAGTTAGAGCTTGTTGTCGAAGGACTTGCGATAATGCTGCGCCTCCTACCAATACCGCTTGTGCTTTTTGTAAATGGCGCAGTAAACGTTCATCACTATTGAGAGCTCTAAATAACTGTGTAGGAACAATTGACGTAAAATCCACTTTTGGATATTCACCTTGATGCTCACGTAAATCAATAGGAAGGGTTCCAAGTTCCATTGACCGAATAATCACATTGACGGCAGCTATATGCGTCAGAGGTAAAAATAGTGACCATTGCTGCCCAGGCTTTGCTTCTAAAAATTTATTTGATGCGCGAGCAGATGCAAGTAGTGCAGAAGCTGTGAAAGCTACCTCTTTACTCATTCCAGTAGTGCCACTGGTGCCAATAACTAATGCGATATGTGACGGAGCGCCAGTTGATCTAACTTCTCCAAGACCTAGGGCTGGGCCAGTACCAGCCAGGGCTGCTGTGATTTCTCCCGCTAAATCAGGGATTGCGCACGCAGGGCTGACTCGGTGAATATCTCGTTGTGACTTCATCTCCATTGCACCCGTAGGGTATCCCTTGTAAAGACAATGGAGGAAATGTGAGCAAGCCCTTTAAGCGTGATTTTGGTAGCCGTGAGATACCTCATTGGATAACTGCGCCCGGCGGTGAAGAGTTCGTTGATATTAAATATCAAATGGGTGATGGCATTGCCAAGATCACCATTAATCGACCTCAAGTTCGTAATGCATTTCGTCCACAAACCATTATTGAATTAATTGAAGCTTTTCATTTAGCGCGAGATAACGAAGAAGTCGGCGTCATTATCTTTACTGGTGAAGGTACTGAAGCCTTTTGTTCAGGTGGCGACATAAATGTTCGCGGTGACGACGGTTATCTTGGAGATGACAAGTTAGCTAAAAAGGGTATTGGCCGTCTTAATGTTTTAGATTTACAAGTACAAATCCGTCGCACACCAAAACCAGTTGTTGCAATGGTTGCAGGCTGGGCAGTTGGTGGGGGACATGTATTACATGTTGTCTGTGATTTAACTATTGCTGCAGATAATGCAAAGTTTGGCCAAACCGGTCCAATGGTTGGTTCATTTGATGGCGGATATGGTGCAGGTCTACTTGCAGCACATGTTGGTCAAAAGAAGGCCCGCGAAATTTGGTTCATGACTCGTCAATACAACGCCCAAGAAGCTCTCGATATGGGACTTGTGAATACTGTTGTTCCAATCGCAGAGCTAGAAGCAGAAACTGTTTCTTGGTGTCGCGAGATGCTGCGTAACTCTCCACTTGCACTTCGCTTACTTAAAGCAAGTTTAAATGCCGCAGATGATGGTTTAGCCGGTGTTCAGCAGTTAGCAGGGGATGCAACCTTGTTGTTCTATATGACTGAAGAAGGTCAAGAAGGACGCGATGCATATATGGAAAAACGAGATCCTGATTTCGGGAAATTTCCAAAGCGCCCCTAAGCGATGCTTGATTTGATTCTCGACTCTTTAAGAGTCATTAGCCTTCCCATGAAGACCAATTTTCGTGGAATCAATCACCGTGAAGTTGCTTTCTTTGAAGGCCCACAAGGTTGGGCAGAGTTTTCACCTTTTCTTGAATACTCAGATGAAGAATCTTCACACTGGTTGGCCTGTGCAATAGAGGCTGCAACACAAGCACCACCAACGCTCTATCGAAGTTCAGTAGGCGTAAATGCAACGATGCCTGCGCTAAATAGCCACAGTGAGATTGCAGATGTTCTTGCAGGATTTCCTGGTTGCACAACAGTAAAGATTAAAGTTGGAGTAAACGAGAAAGAAGATCTAGGAAGAATTGAAACAGTAAGAAAGTTAAGCCCGCAGTCCAAGATTCGCATTGATGTGAATGGTTTATGGAGCGTGGATCAGGCAGCAAAGTTTCTAGAGAGCTGCGGAGAAATTGAATACGTAGAACAGCCATGTGCCACAGTGGCAGAACTGCGTGAATTGAAATCACGAGTAGATGTGAAGATTGTTGGCGATGAAGTACTTCGCAAGAGTGAAAACCCATTCGAATTAGATCTAGATGGTGCAATAGATATCTTGATGCTAAAAGTTCAACCACTCGGTGGAATAAGAAATGCACATGCCTTAGCAGCTCACCACAAATTACCAGTCGTTGTTTCAAGCGCCCTTGAAAGTGCGGTGGGTATCAATTACGGACTAACTTTGGCCGCCTCCTTTGAAGAGATGAGTTATGACTGCGGCCTTGGCACAGGCTCACTGCTTGCAAAGAACGTTGCAGAGATTCCAATTGTTGATGGAAAAATGCAGATCCAGCGCTTTGAGCCCAACTTTGATGGGTTGGAAGTGTCGGCCGAGCGCTTTGATTGGTGGAAGAATCGAATCATGAGAACAGCGGCGCTACTGGGATGAACAACTCAACCAGCCTTGCGCGCGTGATGGTTCGCCAGATTATTGAAGCGGGAATCACTGATGTAGTTGTTTCTCCAGGTTCTCGAAATGCCCCACTCTCACTTGCATTCTTTGCTGCATCAAAGCGTGGATTAATTAAGTTACATGTGAGAATTGATGAACGCACAGCAGCTTTCTTTGCATTAGGAATCATTAAAGCAACAGGTCGCCCGGTTTCCATTGTTTGCACAAGTGGAACGGCAGTTGCTAATTACCACCCAGCAGTACTAGAGGCCAGCCACACCAATGCTCCACTATTAGTTTTAACTGCTGATCGCCCCGCCATCTTGCGCAAAACTGGCGCAAATCAAACGACCGAACAAGCAAGAATTTATGGAAAAGCAGTCCGCTACTTTGCAGATATCGACGGACCAGTATTTCCGATGGATCTGCCTTTTGATAGTTTGCGAAATGGTCCAGTGCATTTGAATGTTCAATTCGATGAGCCAATGTTGCCCGATGATTCTGATCAGTGGTTGGATGAAATTAATGTCTCAGCCAAAGCGTTTGAAACTAGAACTAAGCCAACAACACTCAAGAGTGATGCCAACAGAGGTGTTCTAGTAATTGGTCATGATCGAGGCGGATTAAGCGTTGAGAGCGTTAGAAAATTTGCTAAAGAACTAGATTGGCCAACTATCGCTGAGGATCCGCTTTCATTTCCAGATGCAGTGGCTCACGCCTCTATCTTTTTGACATCAGCCCAAATTCGCGCAGCGTTGATTCCACAAACCGTAATTGTCATAGGTCGCACAACTTTATCTCGCTCAATTAATACCTTCTTAAAACTTGCACCCACTCAGATAGTTATCGATCCACGCATGGCCACTGTAGATAGTGACAGACATGCAGATAAGCGCTTTATGCAGATTCCAGAGCTCAACACAAAAACAGCATCGCCTGAGTGGAGTGAGCAGTGGGAGAAATATGCAGATCGCGCTGCCAAGAGTATTAACGCGCTCACTGGTTTTAGCGAAGCTGTGATTGCTAGAGAGATAGCTTCCAATCTGCCTGAGGGTTCCACTCTCTTTGTTTCATCTTCTAGACCCATTAGAGATTTAGAGGGATTCGGTGCACCTCGTTCAGGTGTAACAACTTATGCAAACCGTGGACTAGCAGGCATAGATGGCAATATCTCAACTGCATTGGGAATTGCATCTGCAAGCAAGCAAACATTTGCAGTACTTGGCGACTTATCGTTCTTGCATGATTTAACTGGCTTGATTCATCGTGAAGATATTAATTGTTGCTTCATTGTGATTAACAATGATGGGGGTGGCATTTTTTCTACTCTGCCACAGCGCGGTGTGGATGGCTTTGAGAGCGTCTTTGGCACACCACACGGCTTGGACCCAGCATCAATAGCCAGCGCCATGGGGATTAACTCTTCAACAATTTCATCCATTGATGAACTAAAGAAAGTATTGAAGGCACCAATTAAAGGTATTTCAATTGTTGTGGCAAATGTTCCATCCCGAGATGAGAATGCAGATTCACTCAAAGCTATTTATGAATCGATGAACTCTATTTAAAGTAAC
This sequence comes from Actinobacteria bacterium IMCC19121, assembly GCA_002284895.1. GTDB lineage: Bacteria > Actinomycetota > Actinomycetes > Nanopelagicales > Nanopelagicaceae > Planktophila. The sequence continues at coordinate 156,920 of CP015605.1, read as the reverse complement.
GCACTTCGCATGGGTATGAACTTTGCTTCACTTTCAGCTAACTCTCTTACCGGATCTGATCCAGCAACAATTCCGCATCCAGCAAAGATTCGAATTGAATCACCTTTAATCTGACCACAACGAAGAGCAATACCTAATTCACCATCTCCTGCAGCATCTATCCAACCAACAGGGCCTGCATAGCGACCACGAGAGATTGCTTCAATTTCATTAATAAGGGCAGCAGCTTTATCTCTAGGAGTTCCACACACCGCTGCCGATGGATGAAGTTGTTCCAAGATTGTGAATGCATCAACATGAGCCAAAGTTTCAGCAAGAGCCCCAGTCACATCTGTTGCAAGGTGCATGACGTTTGCTAAGTGCAAAACAAAAGGAGATTCAGGAACGTTGATGGATGTGCAGAAAGGCTCAATGGCATCTGCAACCGAGCGAACTGCATATTCATGTTCTTCTAAATCCTTTGATGAACGCGCAAGTGATGCAGCTAATGCTAAATCTCGCTCATCATCACCGGTCTTGCTAATGGTTCCGGCCAAGACTCGGGATGTGACCATGCTCTTTGTTAAACGCAAAAGAAGTTCAGGCGTTGCTCCTACTAATCCTGCAACAGAGAAATTCCAAGTGGAAGGGTATTCAGCAGCCAAGGTCTTTAAAATAGAGCGTGCATCGATTGCATTCTCTGAAGTTCCAACAACATCGCGAGCTAATACAACTTTGTCCAAACCATTATCGTGAATACGATCAACTGCGGTTTTCACACCTGATTTCCAGGCTTGATCGCTACTTTCACTCACTTGCCAGGTAACAGAAGTCTTAGGCAAATCTGCTCTTTCTGAATTAAGAATTGGTTGTGGGTCAGAGCCAACCCAGGTAATCCATGATTTATCGCCCTTTTTACCCACTATTACTTTAGGAATAACTAGGACTGATACATCATCGGGTGAGAAAGAAAATGAAGAGAACAGAACTGGTCCGGTGCCGTTTCCGTGAACAGTATTAGTAACTGCAAAAGTTTCTAACTGCTTCTGCCACCAGTGTCTGGCATCAGCAAATCTATGTGGCCCGCTAACAGTTGTTGTTGCATGGACACCCCAACCAACTAAACCTTCACCACCTCGCACCCACGCAGTTGGTGCTGAATCAGGAAGCAAATCCAATAAGGGCAGGTGTTCGCCAAGGCGGGTGGTTGTAACAGGAATGAGGGAAGTCATAAGTGAAGTTCTACTTAATTGTGCTTTCGATTTACTATCCGCCAAATAATTGGAAGTGAGGTTCCGGCAATTGCAATCTTTAGAACTTCACCAAAAATAAATGGTGTTAGCCCTGCATTTATTGTCCAACTCCAACTTTGGCCAGTGAACTGATGCAACCAGAGCAAACCAAAAGTAAATGTTGTCAGTGTTCCAAGTAGCATTGAAGGCAGAGCCGTTACAAACTTTTGATCTAAACACTTTTGTGCAAGTAAACCTAAAAGAAATGTTGAAACAAGCATTCCTACTAAATAGCCACCAGTTGCCCCAACAACTTTTTCAATTCCATAACTTTGCCCAGCAAATACTGGAGCTCCAGCAATTCCAGCTAAGAGGTATATGGCAAAGGTTGTAAAGCCAAGTGATGCGCCATAGGTGGTTCCAACTAAGAGAACACCAAGAGTTTGCCCAGTAACTGGAACAGGTGAACCCGGAATTGGAATTGTTATTTGGGCGAGGGCAGCTAAGAAAAACACGCCCCCAACAATTAACACCGCATTACTCAGCGCACTTGCTCTAGGCAGCACGATTGTTCGAAGGGATGTGGCTGGATATGACATATTCGAGTCCTCTCGTGTGGGCTGAGTTGTGGATGAGCCTACTTCAAGGGAGAATATGGCTATGTCGCGGGCAAATTTGAGCAAAGATCCAGATGAAGTAGCAGCGATGTTTGATGGCGTGGCAAAGCGCTATGACCTGGTCAATGATTTACTGAGTTTGGGACGCACAAAGGCTTGGCGTAAAGCTGCAACCAAGATCATTGCCCCAGAGGCTGGAATGCAGATCCTTGATTTAGCCGCTGGCCCAGGATCATCCTCTGAACCCCTTCATAAAGCAGGGGCAACGGTCTTTGCCACAGATTTCTCTGAAGGAATGCTGGCTGTGGGCCGCAAAAGCCGCCCGTATCTGAACTTCTCAAAGGCTGATGCCCTCAATCTGCCCTTTGAAGCCAATCGATTTGATGTTGTGACCATCTCCTATGGCCTTCGAAACACAGTGGATTACCCCAAGGCGCTCGCAGAAGCCCTTCGAGTCACCAAACCAGGCGGTCGCATGGTCGTGGTCGAGTTCAGCCACCCCACCTGGCGCCCCTTTCGCACCATCTATACCGAGTATTTAATGAAGGCCCTGCCAGCCATTGCCCGCAAGACCTCCTCCAACCCAGATGCCTATGTCTATCTGGCTGAATCCATTCGGGCCTGGCCTGATCAAAAGGCTTTGGCTGGCGCCATGGAAAAGGCGGGGTGGAGCCAGGTCAGCTGGAAAAACCTGACCGGCGGGGTTGTTGCAGTTCACAGCGGGATAAAGGGCTAGCGGTCACTGGCATAAGCCAATGAACTCTAAGATTTCATCCGTGCCAGCTACATCAAATCCATACGTGCCAATTTTGGTACTAGGGGCTATTGGCTTTGGTTTTGCGGTCTTTTCAATAGTTGCAGGCGCTCTGACAGGTCCAAAGCGCTACAACCGTGCGAAGTTAGATGCTTATGAGTGTGGAATTGAACCTTCACCGCAAGCTGCTGAAGGTGGACGTTTTCCAGTTAAGTATTTTTTAACGGCAATGCTTTTCATTATCTTTGATATTGAAATTGTTTTCCTTTACCCATGGGCAGTCTCATTTGATGCACTTGGACTTTTTGGCTTAATCGAAATGGCTATCTTCATTGGAACAGTCTTTGTTGCATATGCATATGTGTGGCGACGCGGTGGATTGGAATGGGATTAAAAAATGGGTCTTGAAGAGAAAATCCCAAGCGGTTTTGTTCTAACCACTGTTGAAAAGCTAGCCGGCTACATGCGCAAGAACTCATTGTGGCCAGCAACATTTGGTCTTGCTTGCTGTGCGATTGAAATGATGGCAGTGGGTTCAGCAGCTAAATACGATATTTCACGTTTTGGTATGGAAGTTTTCCGTGCATCCCCACGTCAAGCAGATTTAATGATTGTTGCTGGACGTGTTTCAAACAAGATGGCCCCAGTGCTTCGCCAGATTTATGATCAAATGGCAGCGCCAAAGTGGGTAATTGCAATGGGTGCTTGTGCATCTTCAGGTGGAATGTTTAACAATTATGCAATCGTGCAAGGTGTTGATCACGTAGTTCCAGTTGATATCTATCTTCCAGGTTGCCCACCACGTCCTGAGATGTTGCTCGATGCAATCTTGAAACTACATTCAAAGATTTATGATGAAAAATTAGGCTCAAATCGCGCACAAATCATCAAGGAAGTTGAACTTGCTGCAATGAATGCAAAGCCAACTATTGAGATGAAGGGCCTGTTGGCTTAAATGAGTGAACAAGGAATGTTTGGTGCTCAGGGCACCGGCGACACATCAGGATATGGCGGGCTGGCCCGCACAGCTGCTTCCACAGGCTCATCCGAGCGTCCTTATGGCCGTTATTTTGATGAAGTTGCCGATGATTTAGAGCGCGCATATCCAATGTTTTCAGATGCAATTGAACGCGTGGTTGTTGATCGCGGTGAATTAACTTTGCATGTGAAGCGTGAAAAGCTAGTAGAAGTTTCTAAGATTTTGCGTGATTCATTAAAGTTTGAAATGTGCATGGGAGTCTCTGGAGTTAACTATCCAGCAGATGCAGGACGTGAACTACACGCCGTTTATCCATTGCTTTCATTGACAAATAACCGACGTATTCGCCTTGAAGTATCAGTGCCTGATGCAGATGCTCACATTCCATCAGTTGTTGAAGTGTGGGCAGGAAATAACTGGCATGAGCGCGAGACTTTTGACATGTTTGGAATTATTTTTGATGGCCACCCAGGTCTTACTCGCATTTTGATGCCAGATGATTGGCAAGGACACCCACAACGCAAAGATTATGCACTCGGTGGAATTCCAGTTGAGTACAAGGGTGCAACAACTCCTCCTCCTAATGAGAGAAGGAGTTACAAGTGACAACTTTTGATCCATATGCACCGTCTAGAGATACAACTGAAGGAACTGTTTATTCAGTAACCGGTGGGGATTGGGATTCACTCGTTCAAGAGATTGGTTCAACTAAAGAAGAGCGCGTTGTTGTGAACATGGGTCCACAGCACCCATCTACTCACGGTGTGCTGCGTTTAGTTCTAGAGCTAGAGGGCGAAACAGTTACTGAAGCTCGTGCTGGAATTGGCTACCTACACACAGGTATTGAAAAGAACATGGAGTACCGCAGCTGGACTCAGGGCACGACTTTCGTCACTCGTATGGATTATTTGGCTCCGCTGTTTAATGAAACTGCATATTGCTTAGCTGTTGAAAAGCTTTTGGGAATTACACAGGATGTTCCAGAGCGCGCCAGCGTTATTCGAGTGATGATGATGGAGCTCAATCGAATCTCTTCACACATGGTTGCCCTCGGCACAGGAGCCCTTGAATTAGGTGCTATTTCACCTATGTTCTTTGCCTTCCGTGAGCGCGAAACTGTTCTAGATATCTTTGAAATGATTTCAGGTCTTCGCATGAATATGGCTTATGTGCGCCCAGGTGGAGTTCAACAAGATCTCCCTGCAGGTGCGATTCCAAAGATTCGCGATGCAGTAAAGCTGATGCGCAAGAACTTTAAAGACAACACAACATTGCTCGTTGGAAATTCAATTTGGATGAAGCGCACACAAGGTATTGGTTACCTAGATCTTGCTGGTTGCACCACTCTTGGCATCACAGGCCCAGTACTTCGTTCAACTGGATTGCCTTGGGATTTACGCAAGATGCAACCATATTGTGGTTATGAGGATTACAACTTTGATGTGATTACAGCAGACACATGCGATGTTTATGGACGTTTCTTAATTCGCATGAATGAACTTGAGCAATCCCTTCGTATTGTTGAACAAGCACTTGATAAGTTGGAAAAACTAGAAGGTGCACCTGTCATGGTTGCAGACAAGAAGATTGCTTGGCCAGCACAGCTGGCAATGGGCGGGGATGGACTCGGTAACTCTCTTAACCACATCCGCGAAATCATGGGAACATCAATGGAGTCATTGATTCACCACTTCAAGCTAGTCACAGAAGGTTTCCATGTTCCTGCAGGTCAGGTCTATGTGGCAATTGAATCTCCACGCGGTGAACTTGGTGCCCAGGTTGTCTCTGACGGTGGAACTAAGCCTTATCGCATGCACTTTCGCGAACCATCATTTAATAACTTGCAAGCAACTTCTGCGATGAGTGAAGGTGGCATGGTTGCCGACATCATTGGCGCTGTTGCCTCTATCGATCCAGTTATGGGAGGCGTTGACCGCTAATGGCATTCTCACAAGAAGATCTAGCAATCATGGAAACGATTATTAAGCGTTATCCACGTCCTCGCTCTGCAATCATGCCCTTGCTCCACTTTGTGCAATCACGTGCGGGTTATGTGACAAATGAAGGCATTGAAATCATTGCCCAGCAGTTAGAACTTGCAGCCGCTGAAGTCACTGCTGTGTCTACGTTTTATACCCAATACAAGCCAACGCCTGTGGGCGAATACCACGTGGGTGTGTGCACAAATACTTTGTGCGCAATTATGGGTGGGGACGCAATCATGGAAGGGTTGAAAGATCACCTTGGAATTGAAAACGATGGTGTTACAGCAGATGGCAAAGTTTCACTTGAGCATATTGAGTGCAACGCTGCATGTGATTATGCACCAGTTGTTATGGCCAACTGGGAGTTCTATGACAACCAGACTGTTCAATCTGCAAAAGATTTAGTTGATTCAATGCGTGCAGGAAATCCAAAGCCTCCAACTCGCGGACCAAACACTTTGGTTACATGGAAGCAAGCGTCAGAAGTTCTTGCAGGATTAAATGATGGAAGAGCAAATGAAGGCGTTCAAGCCGGTGGACCAACACTTCTTGGTTTGAAAATTGCAAAGGGAGAAACTAAGTAAATGACTAAGTTAACTCCAGTTCTATCTGCCCATTGGGATGAAAAAGATTCATTCACAATTGAGGGCTATAAGCGTCACGGTGGTTACACCGCATCTGCTAAAGCACTTGCAATGGATCCAGATGCAATTATTCAACTTGTAAAAGACTCAGGGTTACGCGGTCGTGGCGGAGCAGGTTTCCCAACAGGAATGAAGTGGGGCTTTATCCCGCAGGGCGATAACAGGGAGCATTACTTAGTTGTTAACGCTGATGAATCAGAGCCAGGAACATGCAAAGACACACCGCTATTGATGGCAAACCCACATGTGCTTATTGAAGGCTGCATCATCGCCTGCCATGCAATTCGTGCAAAGCATGCATTTATCTATATTCGAGGCGAAGTAACACATGTTGTTCGTCGAGTGAATCAAGCAATCGAAGATGCTTACAAAGCAGGATTACTTGGAAATGGCATTGATGTTGTTTTACATATTGGTGCTGGTGCATATATTTGTGGTGAAGAAACCGCACTCCTTGATTCACTTGAAGGCTTCCGCGGACAACCACGTTTGCGCCCACCATTTCCAGCTATTGCAGGCCTTTATGCCCGCCCAACAGTTGTAAATAACGTTGAATCCATTGCTTCAGTTCCAGCGATTATTGCTAATGGCGCTGAGTGGTATCAGAGCATGGGAACTGAGAAGAGCAAAGGCGCAACGCTTTATTCACTCTCAGGCCACGTCAATAACCCTGGACAGTTTGAAGCACCACTTGGAATTACTCTTCGCGAAATTCTTGAACTATCGGGTGGAATTCGCACTGGTCACACATTGAAGTTCTGGACACCAGGTGGATCTTCAACTCCACTCTTTACAGCAGAGCATCTAGATGTTCCATTGGATTACGAAGGTGTTTCAGCAGCAGGTTCAATGCTTGGAACTAAAGCTCTACAAATCTTTGATGAAACAACATGTGTTGTTCGCGCAGTATTGCGCTGGACTGAGTTCTATAAGCATGAGTCATGCGGTAAGTGCACACCATGTCGTGAAGGCACATGGTGGTTAGTACAACTTCTACGCGATCTTGAAGCAGGTAAAGGTACTGAAGCAGATCTTGCTAAGTTGCTTGATCTTTGCGACAACATCATGGGCCGCTCATTCTGTGCTCTAGGTGATGGTGCAACAAGTCCAATTACTTCATCTATTAAGTATTTCCGCGATGAATACATCGCTCACATCACTCATGGTGGATGCCCATTTGATCCAGTTGCATCAACTCTATTTGCAGGGGCAGGTGCATAAATGACTACTGAAGTTGTAGACATGATCACTGTCGTTGTTGATGGATTTGAAGTGAGCGTTCCTAAGGGAACATTAGTAATTCGTGCGGCAGAGCAACTTGGAATTCAGATTCCACGTTTTTGTGATCACCCACTTCTCGATCCAGTTGGTGCATGTCGCCAATGTTTAGTTGATATTGAAATTAATGGCCGTGCTTTTCCAAAGCCACAAGCTTCTTGCACGATTCCAGTTGAGCCAGGCATGATTGTTAAAACTCAACTCACTTCACCTGTTGCTGAAAAGGCACAGCGCGGTGTTATGGAGCTACTACTTATTAACCACCCACTTGATTGCCCAGTATGTGACAAGGGTGGCGAGTGCCCATTGCAAAACCAGGCAATGAGCAATGGCCAGGGTGAAACCCGCTTTGAGGGCGTGAAGCGCACATTCCAAAAGCCAATCAATATTTCTTCTCAAGTTTTACTTGATCGCGAGCGTTGTGTTCTCTGTGCTCGCTGCACACGATTCTCTGAGCAGATTGCATCTGACCCATTCATTACTTTGAATGAACGTGGTGCTTTGCAACAAGTTGGTATCTATGAAAACAAACCTTTTGAATCTTATTTCTCAGGCAACACAGTTCAAATCTGTCCGGTGGGGGCACTTACTGGTGCTGCATACCGATTCCGTGCACGTCCATTCGATTTAGTTTCAACACCATCTGCTTGTGAGCACTGTGCATCTGGTTGCGATATGCGCACCGATGTTCGCCGTGGAAAGACTCTGCGTCGCCTTGCTGGTGATGATTCAACTGTCAATGAAGAGTGGAACTGCGATAAGGGACGTTGGGCATTTAAATATGTCACTTCAGTTGATCGCCTCACAACACCAATGGTTCGAAATGCATCTGGAGAGTTAGTTGCAGCTTCATGGCCAGAGGCGTTAGCTGCAGCAGCAAAGGGATTGAAAGCTTCAAAGGCTGCAGTTCTTGTTGGTGGCCGTGCAACGTATGAAGATGCATATGGCTATAGCAAGTTTGCACGTGTTGCACTTGGCACAAACGATATTGATTTCCGTTCACGTCTTTCATCAAATGAAGAACGTGAATTCCTTGCAGCACGGGTAGTTGGTTCTACTACAACGTACTTGGATATTGATCGTGCAGATCATGTTCTACTCGTTGGCTTTGAGCCAGAGGAAGAATCACCGATTGTTTTCTTGCGTTTGAACAAGCAAGTACGAAAGCGCGCACTCAAGGTCACAGCAATTGCAACCAAGCTTTCAATCGGAGTTGAAAAACTCAAGGGTGAGTTTATAAAGGTTGCACCAGGGGCTGAAGCTGCTGCTATTGCCTCACAATCACTTACTTCAAAATCAGTGATTTTGGTGGGGGAGCGAGGCGCTGAAAGTGCTGGAGTATTAAGCGCAGTTGGAGCTCTTGCTGATTCAAGCAGTGCCAAGATTGCTTGGATTCCACGTCGTGCTGGAGAGCGCGGTGCACTTGAAGCTGGTGCGATCGGAAACGTATTGCCAGGTGGACGCCCAGTTACTGATGCATCAGCACGTGTTGATATTGCAGCGGTGTGGGGAACTGACTCATTACCAAGTGCAGAAGGTAAGAGCACGCAAGAGATTTATGCAGCAGTCAATGCTGGTGAAATCGGTGCATTAGTTGTTGGCGGAGTTGATCCACTTGATGGTGAAAATAGTCAAAGCGCACTTGCAGCCCTGGAAAAGGCTTTTGTTGTTTCTCTAGAAATTGCTAGCAGCACGGTTACACAACATGCAGATGTTGTATTGCCAGTTGCTGCAGTTACTGAAAAGAGCGGTTCATTTTTGAACTGGGAAGGCCGACCACGTTCATTTGATGCTGCAGTGCAAGATTCACTCAATCGCAGCGATCTACGTATTCTTTCAATGATTGCCGAAGAAATGGGCACATCTATAAATCTTGGAACTGTCACAGCAGCAATTAAAGAAATTGCATCCCTTGGTAAGTGGGATGGTGCTCGCGCATCAATGAGCAAAGTTTCTGCACCTGCTCAGCCATCAGTGTCTGGAGATCAATTCATTCTCACATCATGGCGCCGTTTGCTCGATCTTGGAACTTTGCAACAAGGTGAAGAAAACCTTGCAGGAACAGCACGTGCAACTGTTGCAGTTATTTCACCTAAGCGCGCTGGCGCACTTGGTGTGGTCGATGGCGACAAACTTAAGATTTCAACCTCTTTAGGTTCAGTAACTTTGAGCGCACTTGTTGAAGATATTCATGACGATGCGCTCTGGGCACCACGTAATTCACGCGGTTCTCAATTACTAGTAAATCTAGGCGTTGCACATGGCGCAGTAGTGAGTGTGGTGAAGATATGACAACAGCAGAGCTTATTGCCGCAGATTCAGGGACAACCATTCTCATAAAGGCACTCCTTGTCTTTGTTTTCTGTGTTGTTCTCACACTTATGTCGGTATGGGGAGAGCGTCGCCTTGTTGGTCGCATGCAGGAGCGTCCAGGTCCTAACCGTGTTGGTCCATTTGGTTTAATTCAAGCTTTAGCTGATGGTGTGAAGTTAGCGCTTAAAGAAGATTTGATTCCAGCGGCCGCAGACAAGATTGTCTTTGTTCTTGCACCAATCATTAGTGCAACGACATGCTTTATGTCTTTTGCAGTTATTCCTATTACCGGTGAAGTTTCACTTTTTGGTCACACAACTGCGATGCAATTAACTGATCTTCCTGTGGGCGTGCTCTATGTATTAGCAATTGCATCAGTAGGCGTCTATGGAATTGTGTTGGCTGGTTGGTCATCTGGTTCTACATATCCACTGCTTGGTGGATTGCGCTCAAGTGCTCAAGTGATTTCTTATGAAGTTGCAATGGGACTTTCTCTCGTTGCTGTCTTTATTTATGCAGGTTCAATGTCAACTTCTGACATCGTGGCTGCGCAATCAACGTGGTGGTATGGCGTTGTCTTGTTCCCATCATTTGCAATCTATGCAATCTCAATGGTGGGTGAAACTAACCGTGCACCATTCGATTTAGCTGAAGCAGAAGGTGAATTAGTTGGTGGTTTCCACACTGAGTATTCATCACTTAAGTTCGCACTCTTCTTCTTGGCTGAGTATGTAAACATCATCGCAGTTTCAGCTCTTGCCACAACTCTCTTCCTTGGTGGTTATCACGCTCCTCCAGGACTTGGCTTTACTGAAGCCTGGTTAGGCGGATGGTTTACCGGCATCTGGTTCTTCTCAAAGGTGCTTGTTTTCTTCTTCGTATTCGTTTGGCTACGCGGCACGCTCCCACGTCTTCGTTATGACCAATTTATGCAGTTTGGCTGGAAGATCTTGATTCCAGTATCAATTCTCTGGATTTTGGTTGTTGCAACCCTTCGCACTCTCTCACTTGAAGGTGCTCCACGCATTGTTGTCATTGGTTTTGCAAGCTTTGTAGTTCTTCTAGTTATGGCTGCAAACATCGGCTTTGAAAATGCTAAGAAGAAAAAGCTGGAATCACTTGAGGTCGAAGTCAGTGAGCCAACTTTTGCTGTTCCAACTGTTCCAATGAATGTTTCAAACATCAATGTGTCACAAAGTAGCAAGGGAGGCGATCATGTCTGAGCAACTCGAACCGCTAAAGAAGAGTGAGATTTCAGTTAACGATATCGCCTACACAAAGATGGAGACAGGTGAATCAGTGGGACTACTTGGACACCTAAAAGGCTTCCTGGTTCCATTTTCGAAGATCTTTAAAAAGACTCTTACAGTTGAATACCCAGAAGTAAAAGCACCAACAGCTGAGCGCTTCCATGGTCGTCACCAACTTAACCGTCACCCAGATGGTTTAGAAAAATGTATTGGGTGCGAGCTTTGTGCTTGGGCATGTCCAGCAGATGCAATTTATGTTGAAGGTGCAAATAACACTCCAGAGAATCAAATGTCTCCAGGAGAGCGCTACGGCAAGGTTTATCAAATTAACTATCTGCGTTGTGTTTTCTGCGGCCTATGTATTGAAGCCTGCCCAACACGCGCCCTAACAATGACAAATGAGTATGAATTAGCTGATGAATCACGTGAAAAGTTAATCTTTGAAAAGGAAGATTTATTAGCGCCACTTCGCCAAGGAATGTTGATGCCTCCGCATCCAATGTATCCAGATATGGATGACAGCAATTACTACAAGGGTGATGTGAAGCAATCACACCCATCTCAGGATGTGAAGTAGATGCTTGATTTAGCTATTTCAGTGGGTCAAACACAGACTCCAGAAGCTGTTTTGTTCTGGGTTCTAGCTCCATTGACTGTTGCTGCAGCGTTAGGAATGTTGCTTGTTAAGAAAGCTGTGCACTCTGCAATTTTGATGGCATCTGTCATGGTCAACTTGGCAGTTTTCTATATTGCTCAAGATGCACTCTTCCTTGGAATCGTGCAGATTGTTGTTTATACCGGCGCAGTAATGATGCTCTTCCTCTTTATTCTCATGCTTGTCGGTGTTGATTCATCTGATTCACTCACTGAAACAATCACAGGTCTTCGACCAATCGCGATAGTTGCAGCGGTTGGCTTTGGTGGCTTGATGGTTTCTTTGATTGGACGTGCAACTCTTGGTCGAAATGCAATTGGATTAGAAGCAGCCAATTCACTGGGAAATGTTCAAGGCATTGCACAACTTCTATTTTCAAGATATGTCTGGCCATTTGAAGTTGTTTCAGCGCTTTTAATCACTGCAGCGCTAGGTGCAATGGTTCTTGCACATCACCAAAGTATTCAAGTGCGACCAACTCAGCGCCAACTTTCAACCCAACGTTTCCGCGGGAAATCACTTGCTAACGCTGCAGGTCTTCCAGCGCCAGGTGTGTTTGCTCGTCACAACGCTGTAGATGTTCCAGCTCTTTTGCCAGATGGCACTCCAGCTGCGAACTCAATTAACGCCACTTTGCAAGCACGTGGAGACATGTTGACTTCAGGAACCTTTGAACTCGGCAAGGTCGACACCAGTAAGGGAGAGGAGAAGTAAATGGATGCAGCTAACTATCTATATCTATCCGCACTTCTCTTCACTATTGGAGCTGTTGGAGTGGTTGTTCGACGCAATGCAATCGTTGTTTTCATGTGTGTTGAACTCATGCTCAACGCTGCAAACCTAGCTTTTGTGACTTTTTCCAGAATCAACGGAGATCTCAACGGACAAGTAGTGGCCTTCTTTACGATGGTTGTTGCCGCATGTGAGGTTGTAGTTGGTCTTGCAATTATCGTGACGATTTATCGCTCACGCCGTTCAGCATCAGTTGATGATGCTAGTTTGTTGAAGCGATAGCCATGACAACTTCAAACAGCCTCGTTTATTTAATTGCACTGCCATTACTTGGCGCAACCATTCTTTTACTTGCTGGCCGACGTGCTGATAAGTGGGGCCACATTCTTGGAACTCTAATGTCGGCGTCATCATTTGCTGTTGGTCTCTATCAACTCTCATTGATGCTGGGCCGATCCACAGAAGAGCGCCCAGTGGGTCAAAAGCTATTTGAGTGGATCTCAGTTGGAAGTTTTAAGGTTGATGCGGGATTACTCCTTGATCAACTTTCTATCTGCTTCGTGCTTCTCATTACAGGCGTTGGAACGTTAATCCACATTTATTCAATTTCTTATATGTCACACGATAAAGACCGCAGACGCTTCTTTGCATATTTAAACCTTTTTATTGCAGCGATGCTCTTGTTGGTACTCGGTGATAGCTACCTCAACCTTTATGTTGGTTGGGAAGGTGTGGGTCTTGCTTCTTATCTATTGATTGGTTTCTGGAATCAAAAGCCTGCTTATGCAACTGCATCCAAGAAGGCATTTGTTATGAACCGAGTTGGTGACATGGGGCTCTCTTTTGCAATCATGATCGCCTTTGCAACAGTAGGAACTGTTTCATTTGCGGGAATCAAAGAGCAGGTTGATCAGACATCGACCGGAGCACTAACCGCCATTGGAATTATGTTGCTGGTTGCAGCAGCCGGTAAATCAGCTCAATTCCCATTACAGGCTTGGTTAGGCGATGCGATGGCGGGCCCAACCCCTGTTTCAGCACTTATCCACGCAGCGACAATGGTTACAGCAGGTGTTTATCTCATTACTCGCTCTAACTTCATTTTCGATGCTGCGCCAACTGCCCAACTACTAGTTGTGATCGTTGGCGCTATTACATTGTTATTTGGTGCACTCATCGGTACTGCAAAAGATGACATCAAGAAAGCACTCGCTGCTTCAACAATGTCGCAGATTGGTTACATGACTCTTGCAGCTGGATTAGGTCCAGTTGGTTATGCATTCGCAATCATGCACTTGTTAACTCACGGTTTCTTTAAAGCTGGAATGTTCCTTGGTGCAGGTTCAGTGATGCATGGAATGAATGATCAAGTAAATATGCGCAAATACGGCGCACTTCGTAAGTTTATGCCAATTACATTTGTGACATTTGGACTTGGGTATTTAGCAATCCTTGGCGTGCCACCATTTGCAGGTTTCTATTCCAAGGACATGATTATTGAAACTGCATTTAACGCCGGTGGTATAAAGGGAATTCTTCTAGGATCAATTACATTGTTAGGTGCAGGAATTACTGCCTTCTACATGACTCGCGTAATGATTCTTACTTTCACCGGAACAAAGCGCTGGGATGAGGATGCACATCCTCATGAATCCCCATGGTTGATGTGGCTACCAATGGCAATTCTTGCAATTGGTTCAGTCTCATCTGGATTCTTGCTATCGCGTGGTGATGCACTCGTTAACTGGCTACATCCACTCTTTGATCATCATGAAGAGCACGAACATCACCTGCTCGAACCAATTGTTGTTTCAGGACTTGCCTTAACAATGGTTGCCATCGGTGTTGCGATTGCATTCTTTAAGTATTCACGCCAAGAAGTTGCTGCGATTGCGCCAGAAAATGTCTCAGTATTAACCAAGATTGCGCGCCAAGATCTCATGCAGGATCGCTTCAATGAGGCCGTCTTTATGCGCCCTGGCCAGCAGTTAACGCAGGTTTTGGTCAAAACTGATGAAGCTGTCATTGATGGAACAGTGCGCGGAGTTGGCCAGTTAGCAATGACCTCAAGCTCACTTCTAAGAGGCGTTCAGAGCGGATTTGTTCGTAGTTATGCAGCGCTAATCTTTGTTGGAGCCGCCTTATTAATCGCAGGGATTTGGGTGGTGGTTCAATAATGAATTCATTAGTTCTACTGATGCTCTTGCCAATCATTGGCTCGATTGCAGTTGCTGCTACACCTAAGACAAAAGAAGTTTTGAGTAAGCAAGTTGCACTTGCAACTTCTGTGATTGTTGCCATCGCAACTATTGCGATGGCTATGAACTTCCAGCGCGATAACGTAGATCTTCAGTTTGTTGAGAAGTATTCTTGGATTCCAACTTTTGGTATTAACTTTTCTGTTGGTGTTGATGGTTTAGCCCTTGTCTTGATTTTGATGTCAACGATTTTGGCACCAATCGTTGTGTTATCAGGTTGGAATGAAGCTCACGGTGGGCGTTGGTCTGTAAAGACGTTCTACATCCTCATCCTTGTCCTTGAAACGATGATGATTGGTGTCTTTGCAGCAACAGATGTTTTCTTGTTCTACGTCATCTTTGAAGCGATGTTGATTCCGGTTTACTTCCTTATTGGTGGTTACGGAACTGGTGAGCGCTCAGCGGCGGCAGTGAAGTTCTTGATTTACAGCCTCTTCGGTGGATTACTAATGTTGGCATCCATCATCGCGCTCTATGTGATGTCAGGTGCTCAAGGCGGACATACTTTTGATCTGCAAGCACTTTCACAACTAGAGATGAGTTCGACTACGCAGAACTTCCTATTCCTAGGCTTCTTCATTGCCTTTGCAATTAAGGCACCTCTGTGGCCGCTTCACACGTGGCTGCCAGATGCTGCTGCTTCTGCAACCCCTGGGACTTCAGTGTTATTGCTCGGCGTTCTAGATAAAGTCGGAACTTTCGGAATGATTCGCTACTGCCTAACTTTGTTCCCAGAGGCAAGCAAGACATTCACACCATTGATTATGGTTCTTGCGGTTATTTCAATTGTTTATGGCGCAATCCTTGCAATTGGCCAAAAGGATCTAAAGCGCTTAATTGCATTTACATCTATTTCACACTTTGGTTTCATCACGATGGGTATCTTTGCAATGACCTCACAGGGTCACAGCGGGGCTACTTTGTATATGTTTAATCACGGCTTCTCAACGGCAGCCTTGTTCATTGTTGGTGGTTGGATGATTGCACGTCGTGGTTCTTCAACGATTGCAGACTTTGGCGGACTACAACGCGTCACACCAGTGATGGCTTGGTCATTCTTCTTAGCTGGAATGTCATCACTTGCGTTGCCAGGCTTGTCTAGCTTTGTGAGTGAGTTCTTAGTTCTTGTTGGAACATTTACTCGATATCCAGTGCATGCAGTTATTGCAACATTTGGAATTGTTCTAGCTGCGCTCTATATCTTGATTCCAGTTCAAAAAGCTCTGCATGGTCCAACAACTCCGAGTAATGAGGGATTAAGTGATCTCAATCTTCGCGAGAAGGTTGCAATTGCACCAGTGATGGCAATCATCATTGCACTTGGTTTCTATCCTTCGCCGTTATTAAATGTAATCAATCCAGCCTCAGCGCATGTGATTGCTCAAATGGGCTTCACTGATCCAGCTCCAACGAATGGTGATAAATAATGGAATTCAGCTCACCAGTTCTTAACTACACACTTCTCTCACCTATGCTTATTTTGCTGGGTGGAGCAATCATTGGCGTGCTAGTTGAAGCCTTTATGTCTAAGGCGCTACGCCCATTTACACAATTATCAGTGACTTTAGGTTCCTTAGTTTTGGCACTTGTGCAGGTCTGGCGAATTCGTAACGAACAATCACTCTCAGCAGCTATGGGCTCTGTGGTCATAGATGGTCCTGCGGTTTTGATGCAGGCTTCAATTCTTATTATTTCTCTCATCTCTGTTTTACTCATTGCAGATGCAGAACACTTCACTCCTTTAGCTGCAGCACTTCCAGGTTCAGATGAAGAACGTCATGCCATGCAAAGCGGTAATCAAGTAACTGAGGTCTATCCACTTACCCTCTTTGCTGTGGCGGGAATGATGTTGTTCCCAGTTTCAAGTGATCTCATTACATTGTTTGTGGCACTCGAAGTGCTCTCATTGCCGCTGTATTTAATGGCAGGCCTTTCTCGTCGCCGCCGTTTAGCATCCCAGGAAGCAGCACTTAAGTACTTCCTACTGGGTGCTTTTTCATCAGCATTCTTCTTATTTGGCGCAGCTTTCCTCTATGGATACTCATCATCAATTACCTTTACCGGAATCCGCAACGCCGTTGTCGGAGGCGGTGGAAACGATGTCTTCCTACTCATTGGAATCGCATTTTTATCTGTTGGTCTGCTCTTTAAAGTGGGAGCAGTTCCATTTCATGCCTGGTCACCCGATGTTTACCAAGGCGCACCAACACCAGTAACTGCATTTATGGCAGCTGCTACAAAGGTTGCAGCCTTTGGCGCAATGCTTCGCATTTACTACACCGTCTTTGCTAATGCCCAATGGTCATGGTCGCCAATGCTCACAATCATTGCAATCATCACTATGGTCTTTGGTTCACTAGTTGCCATCGCACAGCGTGATGTCAAGCGCATGTTGGCTTACTCTTCCATTGCCCATGCTGGCTTCTTATTAACTGGTGTTATTGCCTTGAATAAGGCTGGCCTTGAGGCTTCACTGTTCTATCTCTTTGCTTATGGAATCACAACAGTTGGAGCATTTGCCATTGTGACTTTGGTTCGTGACTCTGCAGGTGAAGTAACTGATCTCAACCGTTGGAAAGGTTTAGGAAAGCGCTCTCCTTGGGTTGCTATTGCTTTTGCTACATTCCTGCTTTCCTTTGCTGGAATTCCTCTTACTAGCGGATTTATTGGAAAGTTTTCAATCTTCTCTGCAGCATATGAAAGTGGTGCACGAAGTGTTGTTATAGCTGGTGTGCTATCAAGTGCGATTGCAGCCTTCTTCTATATTCGAGTGATTGTTCTAATGTTCTTCACTGATCCAGTTGAAGATGGCACAAGCGTTGAAATCCCGTCATCTCTGACATCAATTACAGTTATTTTCTCAATTATTGTAACAATTGCCTTAGGTGTGTTCCCAGCACCAGTTCTTAACTTCATCTCAAACCTCGCAACCTTCATTCGCTAATGTCATCATTTGGCATTCCTAACGTTGCTCCAGAGCTGGAAGCAACGCTGATTAGGCAGATGGCAGAAGTTGAAAGCTTGCTTCTGAGTCACACACGCAGCGAGTACCCATTTGTCGATGAGACTGCACACCACCTTGTTGCAGCTGGCGGCAAGCGTTTGCGCCCACTGCTCACCTTGTTAACCGCTCAGTTTGGTGATTCAACACGTCAAGGAGTTATTGCAGCTGCAGTTGCCTGCGAAATTACACACCTTGCAACTCTCTATCACGATGATGTTATGGATGAGGCACCTCTTCGCCGCGGAGTTGAAAGTGCAAATATGCGATGGGGAAACACCATTGCGATTTTGACGGGCGATTTTCTCTTTGCAAAGTCCTCTGATTTATTAGCCGACCTTGGCCCAGAAGCAGTGCGCTTACAGGCCCGCACATTCGAGCGCTTGGTTATTGGCCAGATCATGGAGACTCAGGGGCCAAACCCAGGACAAGATCCACTTGAGCATTACTTAAAAGTTGTTGCAGATAAGACTGGCTCACTCATTTCAGCTTCTGCTAGATATGGGGGAATGATTTCTGGAGCACCTGCAGAGATTACAGAGACAGTGACAAAATTTGGTGAAAAGATTGGCGTTGCATTCCAGTTAGCTGATGATGTTATTGATATTGCCAGTGAATCAAATCAATCAGGCAAAACTCCTGGCACAGACTTGCGAGAAGGTGTCCCAACACTTGTGACTCTCAATGTTATGAAATCAACTGATTCATCTGATCGTGCATTGCAGCAGCTTTTATCGGCTCCTATTGAAGATGAAGAGACCGTTCAGCAAGTGTTAAGTGCTTTGCGCAATCACAAAGCTTTGAGTGAATCACGGGAACAGCTATTTCAGATTGCCAAAGAGGCTAGAACCGCTCTTGGCCCACTACCTGTATGTGATGCAACAGGTGCGCTGATGTCACTGTGTGACGCTGTTATCGACCGTTCTGCTTGATTGGGTCATTATTTAATAAAGTCCTGACTAAAGGAAAAAGTAACTTCTAAATTGTGGGTATTTCCAATTAGCCGACCAATTCGAATCGCATCAGGTGGGGCATTTAGCGGTTCAACGCAGAAAACTGCTTTATCTTTTGTGTAAATAGTCCACCAATCAACATTTGACTTAATCTCAAGCGAAGCAATCCCGGGCCAAGTGATTTTTGGGACGCTGTTGAGGTTTGTAAATGTGTCATCCCAGGGGCCTTCACTTGCTGGGACTAATTCTCCGCTCGGTATTCCATCGGCTGAGAGTTCCAACATATTGTTCGCACTAAAGTTAATTGTTGCTCTCTGACTTGATTCAATCGTCCATGGAAACCAAGTGTGCAATCCTAGCCAAGCAGGCAGTTCACATGAGTTCGGCACGTACTGTAATTTGTAGTGCAAAGTATCTTCACTCACTTTGATTTCCTGAACTGCTCCTGCGCCAGCAAAGTCACCTTCAAATTCACAACTAGAAATTCCTTCACCCTCATCTTGCCAAACTACTGAGTGGCCAAATCCATGGATCGCATGAGGGGGCATCAAATCGGTTGGCAATTCAATCTTGCTTGATGGGCCGAGAAATTCTCCCTTGTTAATTCTTCCTGCCCACGGGACCATTGGATACCAGCCCCAATGAAGGACTTTTCCATTATTTGGAATAACAAATTCGTGACCATGGAATTTTAAAGAGGATATTCGCCCACCATTATTCAAATCAACAACAACTTTGAGATTATTCGAGCTTATAAGTTGCATTTATCAGATTACATTTCGAAATATAAGTAAAGCATATTACGCAGTTTCAATAATGACATAGGGCACACCAGGCTGAACTTCTTCATCAATTTTTACTAAAAACTCAACAATTTTGCCGGCAACAGGAGACTCGACATCTACAGTGGCCTTGTCCGTTTCTACGGAAACAAGTATCTCTCCAGCATTTATTTGCTGGCCAGGTTCGCACTTTAGTTCGACAATAAATACCGAGTTAACGTTTTCACCCAACCTTGGCATTTTTACTTTGGTGATCATGGATTCTTTCCTTTTCTGCTCTATTGGTTGATGATTTTCTTTTGTTTTAAGTCTTGTATTCCAGCACCGCTCATATTCAATAATTCCTTTAAAATTTCCTCAGTATTAGCACCTAGAAGTGGTGCAGATTGTGCTCCTAAATTGGGTACATTTGTAAATCGAATAGGGGATGCAATATTTGGAAGATCTCCGATACCTTGCTGTTCACTAAGGTTGAAAATTGGATTACTCTCCGAGGCACGGTGGTCATTATTTAGGAGCTCTTGAAAAGTTTGATATTTTGACCAGCTAACATTAAAACTAGAAAATACATTACTTAACTCTGATAGCGACTTCTCCTTAATGATGGATGCGATTAAATTCGAGATTTCTCGTCTCATTTTAAATCGGTCCGCTTCGAGATTTAAGTTGACTTTGAACTGGCTCTCTATTTTCGATAGGGAATCGTGAATCTGAAGAGCATCCTTCAATGAACTCCATTGCCTCGGAGTGAGTCCGACTATCATGATTTGAACGTTATCTTTTGTGAGGAAGTTCGAGCCAAAGGCGCCGTAGAGAAAATTACCGTCTGCAGAAACTTTCTCACTACCTAAATAGGCTTGAGAGAGTCGCCCAAGTGCACCAACAACTGAAAGTGCAACATCCGAAAGGGCGATTTGGATAAACTCTCCTTCCCCTGATTCTCTGCGCTTTCTTTCAGCAACAAGAATTGCTATGGCAACCATATTTCCAAGAATTAGGTCCCAAGTCGGTAAGACTGCATTTACAGGAATATTCGTCCCTGCAGGGCCTGTTATCAAGGGATAGCCAAATGAGGGATGAACCGTATAGTCAACTTCACTGGATCCGTCATAGTTTCCAGTAAGAGAGACCATAATTAAATCAGGTCTTTTTTCTTTAAGGGCTTCATAGCTGAGCTCATCCTTCATAGGTAAATTAGTAAGAAAAATACCAGCATCTCGACCTGGCGCTGTAATCAGGTCAGAAATAAGTTCTCTACCAGCTGCTGATCTCATATCAATCTCAATTGATCGCTTTCCTCTGTTTAAACCAATCCAAAAAAGACTTTGATTATCTTCTGTTACGGGCCAACGGTGAAAGTCTAAGCCTCCATTTATTTGGTCAAACCTAATTACATCAGCGCCCAGTTGTGCCAGAGTTAATCCACCTAGTGGAGCAGCCACAAATGCTGAACCTTCGATAATTCTCAACCCACTTAGCGGGGCAAGACTTGTCGTCATTTTTAATTCAGCCGACTTTCAATTGGTCCAGAAATTGGAGTAGGAAAATAGTTTTGACCAATTCCCGAACTTCTTTTTGGAATCATTACACTTCTATTCCAAGTGACAATCTCAATTCCATCTTGATTTAATCCGCGGGTAAACATCGAAATGATGCCCATCTCTGGTTTTGAAGATGATTCACGGACACCAGTACAAATGCTCTCAGCATATAAAGTATCCCCGACATATACAGGATGAGTAAGTTTAATATCTGTCCAACCCAGATTTGCAACTGCATTTTGACTCATATCAATAACAGATATTCCTAAAATCATCGCAACTGTCAAGCCTGAATTAACAATTATTTTTCCATTTGAAACAGGGTTAGAATTAGCTAAATGAGCGTTGAAATGATTCTGATTGGTATTACAAGTTAATTGTGTAAACCACGTGCAGTCAGTCTCACTAATAGTCCTACCAAATGGATGTTCAAAAGTGTCACCAACAATAAAATCTTCATAGAAACGCCCAAGCACTGCTTTATGATTAGCCATTTTTCTCTCCTTCTATTGATGGTTTTAGTCCGCCAGCGATTCCCTTTAGGTATATCCCTTCTGCCATCTTTCTTGAAGCTTCATCAATCATCTTGCCCTCAAAAAGGAAGGCCCCACTTTGCTCTTTTGAATTAGCCTCTTCAATAAAGTGATTCATCACTTTTGCAGCCAGATCGAAAGACTTTTGGCTCGGAGTGAACGCCACATTTACCGTTTCAATTTGTCCTGGATGGATGACCCACTTTCCATCGTAGCCGAGAGACGCTGAAAGATTAGATCGATTTTTTAGTCCTCCGGTATTGGAAATGTCCGAGTATGGCCCATCAATTGCAAGGAGCCCATTGGCCCTTGCGGCAACTAAAATCGAAAATAAGACGTAGTGATAGGCATCAGTACCTGGATAATTAATGGGGTTCTCTCCAATATTGATAACATGCATTCCAAGACTTGCAGCAAAATCTCCAGGACCAAATATGAGGGAAGTAATCCGCTTAGATGCTCCTGCAATGCTTGTGATATTTGAAAGCCCTAGTGCTGATTCAATTTGAATTTGGATCTTGATCGATCCAATAGTTAAGTTTGCAGATTGCTCTAAATCAGACAATCTCTTATCTAAGTCAAAAACTTGGTCTGCAGTCTCTACCTTAGGAATAATCAATGAGTTAATACTTTTTCCAGCCCGTAGAACTATGGCTGAAACATCTTCAATTCCTACACTTGTAATCTGTTCATTGACTCGTACAGCAATTTGTGGAGTTTTGAAGTTACCCTCTAATAAAGCGTCTATGACTTTATTCCGAGCAAGTGATTTTTCAGTTTGAGAGACAGAGTCCTCAAGATCTAGAAAAATCTCATCAACATCAATTGTTCGAGCTTTAGTGATCATTTTTTCACTAGAACCGGGAACTGCAAGCACTGCTCTTTTTAGATTTACATCACTTCTTGGCATTTAACTCGTCAACAATCTCTTCTGTGTGTTCCCCAAGTTTAGGACCAACAGAATTAATCTTCCCCGGTGTTTTAGACATTCGAGCTACTAAATTTTGCATTAAAATTCCATCAACTCGAGTGAAACTCTCGCGCTCGATGAAATGAGGATCTTCAATAACCTGTTGCATGCTGTATACCGGGGCGATTGCAGCATCGGCAGAATCAATAATGCTAATTACTTCTGCTGAGGGTCTTGAACTAATCCAATTCCGCGTCAATTCTTCTAGAGCTTCTCTATTTTCAAATCTCGCCTGGAAGGACATGAATCTAGGATCCCCACCTCCACCTACAGTTTCAATCAATCTGCGTGCAACTGATTCTGCCGATGCTGAAAGTGCCACCCATACCCCGTCAGAACATTGATAAGTACCACGGGGAATTGAATAAGGAATGCTTGACCCTAACCTTGGCTGTAAGTAACCCATTGAATCCCATGCCGCCGGTAAGGGACCCATGATTTGGAGCACTGAGTTAACTAAATCTATTTCAACAACTTGTCCTTGCCCTGTTTGTTTGGCATGAAAGATTGCCATCATCGCAGAGAAGGAACCCACGAGCGCAGTTACTTCATCGGTAAGGGCAATGGGTGGCAGTAAAGGCCC
The DNA here is from genome assembly GCA_002284895.1 of Actinobacteria bacterium IMCC19121. GTDB lineage: Bacteria > Actinomycetota > Actinomycetes > Nanopelagicales > Nanopelagicaceae > Planktophila. Next base: position 133,881 of record CP015605.1, on the reverse strand, counting down.
CCCATCAGGTTCGCCCAATAAACCTGAAAGACCAGATAAAGCTTCGGCAATTGTTGCAAAACCAGGCTTTTGCGCATATGGCCCTGACTGTCCAAATCCTGAAACCCGCAATACAACTAACTTAGGATTCCTTTTAATCAACTCAGCTGGATCTAAACCAAGTTGCTCAATTTTACCTGGACGCATATTTTCAATCAGCAAATCTGCCGAGTCAATCAATTCTTTTAGCACCGCTAAATCTGAAGTTTGCTTTAAATCAAGGACAAGTGAGCGCTTTCCGCGATTTACAAGCTTCCACCACAAAGAGTCGGATTCACCGGGTTGAGTCCAACCCATGGATCTGGTTGAATCTCCAGACGGCCTTTCAACCTTTATAACATCTGCACCGTAGTCGGCAAAATATTTTGCTACACCTGGGCCGGCGACCACTGTAGCCAAGTCAATTACCTTTAAACCGACAAGAGGTCCTTGGTGCTTCACATTGCTCATCAATCGGCCACTTTCAATGGCAGCATTACAGAGCGCTCAAAAGTACATACTATTTTTCCGTGTTGATTTGTACCCTTAGTTTTTACCGTCAAAATCCCCTGAGTAGGTTTGCTCTTTGATACACGCTTATCAAGAATCTCGGTACTTGCATAAATGGTGTCCCCGTGGAATACGGGAAGTAAGTGCTGTAACTCCTTAACACCCAAACTCGCGATGGCTTTTCCAGAAATGTCATTTACGGACATGCCAGTCAATAACGCATAAATATAAGTTCCAACAACAAGGTTCTTGCCATCAACCATCTCAGTCTTTGCATAATTACTGTCAATATGCAATGGGCTTCCAGCCATGGTTAATAAACAATAAAGATGATCTTCAGATTCGGTAATGGTTTTACCAGGCCAATGATTATAGATATCACCAATTTCAAACTCATCAAAAAAGCGACCATAGCGAGTTGACCGCGCATCGAATTCACGAGTCATATTCAGTCCTTATCGCTGGCAAGTTGAGTAGGGCCACACGATACAGCAAGCTTGGAATTTTAGTCAATCGGTTGACTAATTGGATTTAGGTGCATTATATTCATTATATGTCTGAGTCAAAGGTCACTGATTTAAGTGTAGCTACGGTTGAAGCCGAGCTGCCGGCTCCGGTGGTCTTTGGAGATTGGATTATGCGCACCCGTGAATTTGTAGTTGTAAGAATCACTTTGGACTCAGGCATAGAGGGATGGGCTTTCACACTCAGCCGAGATGGTGCTGTTGCTGAGCACATTCGAAAAACTCTACGCAATATTTATGTGGGGACATTAACCAAAGATGTTGAGTCAACTTTTAGGGTTGCGCAACGCCGTAGTCTTGCCTCTCATTCTGCGGGTGTAGGACTTCGAGCCCTGTCATTAGCTGACTTAGCGTTGTGGGATGCCCGATCTAAGGAAGCCGGACAGTCGATTTCCAAATTTCTCAAGGGCAACAGATCTCCAATGCCAGCAACAGCGATCATTGGGTATCCACCAGCCACAATGGGCCCTGAGGAAGTTTTTGATCAAGTGCAAGATCTTTATTCACAAGGCTGGCGCAGATTTAAAGCACCTGTAGGCATCAACAATCAAGCAACAGCTGAAAGATTAAAAGCTGCTAGAAAAGCTGCACCAGATGCGTGGATTGGTTGTGATGCCGCCTGGATATTTAATGATGTAGCAGGGGCAATGGAGCTTTTGAACATGTTGGATGGGGTAGATCTAGGTTGGTTTGAAGATATTTTCCCTCCTGGAAATGCACAGGTAGTTGCTGAACTTAGGTCGAGTACAAAAATTCCGATTGCAATGGGAGATGAGCAAGGTGGGATTTACTACCCTGAGGCTTTGATTGCAAAGTCGGCCGTAGATGTCATTCGAATTGACTTAACCTGTATGGGAGGAATTACTGGGGGTAGGAGAATAGTTGACGAGTGCTTAAAAGCAGGAGTTAGTTTTGCCGCCCACATGTTTGCCCATGTCCACAGTCAAGTTTTCGGTGCGTGGGGATTTACAAATGTTCCTATCGAGTGGGGAGTTCCTTGGACTGGGGTTGATCCATACGCAGATAGTTTAGAACAACCAAAAATTAGAGTTGATGGGCTGATGGAGCCCTTGAGTGAAAAACCTGGATTTGGCGATCTCGTTAATTTTGAATGGATAAAAACTCAAAAATGTGTGGACCCAGATAAAATCTTATTTAGGGTTTAACGGACTAATTATTTCTAGGAGGTTGGAAATATGAAGCTTGCATGTGGAGATCACAGTTTTCCAATGCTTAACCATGAGGCCACGATTGACTTAATAGCGGGGATGGGCTTCGAGGGCTTTGATTTAGCCCTCATGGGTAACCGCTCACATATTCGCCCAGAGCATATCCGAAGTGATATTGCTTCAGCTGCGCAAACTATTGGAAAATCCATTCGCCGCCGAGGCTTAGAGATAAGTGATGTCTTTTGTATTCCTTGGACAACTTTTGAAGTTCTTGCGCCTAATCATCCAGATGAAGATGAGCGCATCGCTTCCCGGAAATTATTTGATGATCTTCTAGATTTCACTCTACGCATTAAAGGTCCCGGGATAACAATGGTTCCTGGCATCGATTTCCCAACTCTTGGTCATGATGCTTCATTAGAGCTTGCAGGACAAGAGTTGCAGTGGAGAGCAGCCAAGGCAACTGCAGAGGGTTTGCGCTTTAGTGTTGAGTGCCATATGGGATCGGTTGCGGCATCACCTGATGATGTTCTCAAACTACTTGAGTACGCACCCGATCTTAAATTAACTCTTGATTACACTCACTTCATTGCCCCTGGGTACAAGCAAACAGATATTGATCGTCTTGCTCCTTTTGCCGGACATGTCCAAGTCCGTGGTGGTCGGGTTGATGCCGGCCAGTGTTCAATGAAAGAAAACACTATCGATTACGAATCTGTTGTCGCAGTATTAGCTGAAAATAAGTACCAAGACTTTCTTGCAGTTGAATATGTTTGGATTGACTGGGGCGGTATGAATCGTTGCGATAATGTCTCTGAGACGATCCTCATGAGGGATCGCTTGCTTGCCAGCTTGGCAGGAGAGAAATGGGTTTATCCAGAGTCAACTACCTAGGTTTAACTCCAGCTGCGCTAGTGCAAGGAATTATCGGCATCACCCATAGTCCATGAGGTGAACTCACCAATTAAGTTCGGTCCAGTTGGGGCACAAAGATATGGTCCAGCTCTCCAATTCAAATTCTGATCGATCGGCGCTACACGGACCATTCTAAAATCTCCGTCAGTCTTTGCTCTCACGGTAATCGCATTTCCTTCACGACTTGCACGAATCGTTACCTCTTTGCCGAACCATTCCGGCACGGGGGCCATTGACCAATCAGAGTTATTTATCGTAACAACTGCGCCAAGCTGTGGAACTCCATCTGATTGTTCAACTGCTGCCTTTATCCAATTTAGATCACCGGCATAGAGAAAAATTCCACACTGATCGAAATTCTGTGTGTAGTTCAAACGGAAGGTGACTTCCATAGCTGTACCTTCTGCAAAATCATGTAATAAGGCATGACCATCATTGTGAACAAAGTTATATGAAGTATTTCGCCACCAATCACTGCCTTCGGCTGCTTTGGCAAGGAGCTTTCCGTCTTGGATTTCTACAGAGAGCGGTTCACGAGTCCAAGTGCCAGAATTCCATTGGAGTGGATCTTTGTTCATATATTCACTCTCAAACTGTGTTCGCTACTTCACTACCAATTAACAGTCTTTCAGCTTGTCCTTTTGTAGCCCAAATTTGGCTTAGTAATGTGTCAAACTCAGTATTAAACCGGATAGTGGGTGCCGAGACAGTCAAAGCCGCAATTAAATGTCCAGAAGCTAAGACTGGAACAGATAAACAAGAAACATCAGGGGCATATTCTTCTAAGTCAGTCGCGTATCCTCGTTTAACAATTTCTTTTAACTCTCCTTCGAGAATCTCTGAGTTATCAATTGTCACTGGCGTTATTTTCTCAAGTGGGTTGTTATACAAGTACTCTTCCCGAAGTGATGGCCGAGCAAATGCAAGCATTACTTTTCCAGAGGCCCTGGCATGCGCGTAACTTTGTGAGCTATGCCCGAGCGGTGCGACTCGTACTGGACGTGAACTTGAGACAGTGACCACAACTTCAATTTTGCCACTGCGCCAGGCTGTCATATATGTAGTTTCCCCAGTGATTTTTGCAAGGTCCCGTACCGCGGGTTCAAGGATTCTTAGAGGTTCGCCTTGTTCTAAGTATGAGTCTGACAACGCACCTATAGCAGGGCCTAATCGGTAACCCTCTCTCTCTAATTTCACCAATGCGCCAAGGTCTACCAATGTTTTTAAAAGATGGTAAGTAGTGGGTAACGGAGTGTCTATTTCTTGAGCAAGCTCTTTGGGTGTCATCGGGCTTGGGCATTCTGCAATTTTTGAAAGCGCCAAGAATGCCCTCTGAATGGATCCAAGCGAAGTCTCTCGTGAAGGCATAATCCAAACTATAGCCAGGTGAGATTGGATCTATCAATAGGCAATATTTCCCCCCAAAGAATCTACTAATTTATCTCTCTTTGAATACTCTTATCAAAAATTCTAGCCGAGCATTGACTCAATCGTTTGAGCCCAATAGCCTATGGGGATAAATTCAGTTGGACTTTCATGGGGCGACAGGCACGAGATTAAAGGAAATGCGAGTTAGGAGTTCATTTCATGGCAGATAACTTAAGTTCGAATAACCAGCAGGGCCCAGATGTAGCAATTATTGCTGGCTCTAGTTCAGGAGTTGGAGCAGCCACGGTAGCCAGAATGGTGCGCAGAGGCGTGAATGTTATAGGCATCGATAGATCCGATGTAGTTCCGACAATGCCTCAAGACGCAAGTGGCAGATATTCACATGTGACTGCCGATGCGGGAAGCGAAAAGGTGTGGGTAGAGGTATTGGAGAAATGCCGTTCACTCTACGGTGCTGATCCAAACTCTGTGGTTTTTTGTGCAGCGGTTCTTGTTATCGGAAGCGTTGTGACACTTGAAGAAAAAGACTGGCAGAATATTTTTGAAACAAACGTGTTTGGACCAGCTCGCGCACTCAGGCATGTAATACCTCGGATGGCAGCAAGAGGAGGAGGTACTGTTGTTTTTGTTAATAGCAGCGTTGGGCACATGGCTGAACAAAATCTTGCCGCCTATGCATCATCCAAAGGTGCAGGACTCATGCTCATGAAGTCGGCAGCAGTTGATCATGCTCGACAAGGTATTCGCGTTAATGCGGTATGCCCAGGTTCGATTATGACTCCATTTTTCATGCGTCACGTTGAAGCAGCCCCAGACCCACAAGGTTTTCTTGAAGTCAAAACTCAAAGACATCCGGCGGGAAGATTATTGCAGCCCGACGATGTTGCTGCTGTAGTGGACTTTTTAGCAAGCCCAGATTCACTAGGGATGACGGGTGTTGCCGTTCCAGTTGATGGAGGGCTAACTGCCGCTTACGACTTTTATGTGGATCAAGCTTCGCAGGAGGCCAAAGAATCTAATAAGCGATTTCTAGATAGCAAATAAGCATGACAATGGAATTAAATAATCGTGTAATCATTTTGACTGGCGCTGGGGGCGGAATTGGATCAGCCTCTGTAAAGTTACTTGTTGAGCATGGCGCACATGTTGTTTGTGTCGATCAGAATGCAGAGGCTCTGCAAGAGCTTGCAAAAGGTTTACCCCAAGATCAAATAACTATCATCCCAGTTGCTGTCACTGATGCAGCTTCAGCCTCTAGAGTAATAGAACTTTCTATGGCAAGGCACACTCGCTTGGATGCACTCATTCATATGTCTGCTGTTTTAGAGGCTCTTGAAATAGATGATGTGACTGAAGATCAATGGCAGAGTCATATGGGAGTAAACATAAATGCAACTTTTTTCTTCGCAAGGACCGCAGCAAACATAATGAAAGAGCAGGATAAGGGCGGAAAAATTATTCTTATGTCATCAGTTGCGTGGCTGTCAGGCGGTATGTCGACTCGATTGCCCTATGCAACTACCAAAGGCGCTGTCACAACAATGGCCAGGGGTTTAGCTAAAGCCTATGGTCCATATGGAATTACTGTTAATACTATTGCGCCAGGTTTAATCGATACCGCCATGATGCGCAAAGGCTTAAGCGATTCAGCCAGAAGGCAGATGGAAGAGGCAACCCCGCTCAAACGCTTTGGCACTCCGGAGGAGGTGGCATCAGTCGTTGTATTTCTAGCATCTGATGCCGCTAGTTTTATTTCTGGAGCAACAATTAACGTCTCTGGTGGGTTTACGCTCTACTAACGTAAAGCGCGCTTTTACTATCATTCAGACTATAATTACAGCAGGGCAGAAAAGTGCGAGATATAGAGCAGATTTGGGGGCAAAATGGCATCAAACAAGGACTCTGCCAACACAAAGCCCGCAAGAGCAACAATTCGTGATGTAGCCCGAATTGCCAAAGTCGATCCCAGTCTTGTCTCAAGAATTGTAAATAATGATCCAAAAGCAAGCGCCACCTTAGCTACGAGAAAACGTGTTCTTGATGCTGTTGAAGTATTGGGATATCGAGCTAATTCTGCTGCACGAATGCTTAAAACTGCTCGTACTCAAATGATTGGCCTTCTATTACCTGACTTCTCAAACCCAATGTATTCAGCGATTATTTCTGGAGTAGAAAAGCGCTGTTCAGAGCTTGGCTACGGAGTATTACTTGGCGATCATGCGGAAGGAAACTCCGAAAAGACTTTTGCGGATTTATTGCAGAGAGGTCAAGTCGATGGACTTTTAATTGCATCAGGAACCCTTTCAGACTCATTTTTGAAAAATGAAATCTTAAATCACCACGAACCCGTAGTTATGATCAATAGAAAAGTGAGAGGGGCTTCTGCCAGCGTAATCGTAAAAGATGAACTTGGCGCAGAGCTAGCAGTTCAACATCTTTCCCAATATGGAACGAAAACAATTACTGGCATATTTGGGCCCCAATATATTGAGACATCACAACGTCGCAAAAAAGGGTTTGAAATGGCTGCCGAGAAACTTGGACTTAAACACCAAAGTATTGAAGTTGCATCGTGGGGTATGGAGGATGGGCGAAAAGTCGGAGTTGAACTTCTGAGTAAGAAAGTACTGCCAGATGCAATCTTTACTTCAACAATTATGATGGGTATTGGCTTCCTGAGAGCTGCACACGAGCTTTCAGTCAAGATTCCAGAGGATGTACGCGTTGTTGCATTGCACGATAGCCCAATTGCAAACTACCTCACTCCCTCCCTAACAACGGTGAATCTTCCGACTATTGAGATGGGGATGCAGGCTGTGGATCTACTGGTCAGAGTCATGAATGGGGGTTCACTAACCAATTTGGTCGTGAGTGATCTTCCAACGCTGACCATTCGTGAGTCATCCTCCCCTCATTTGAGGTAAAACTTGACTAGTCAATCGGTTGACTAAAATTAACCCTTCCAATAGTCTGCTCACAGTTAAGGTAGGCAATGCACCGAAAAGAGAGGGCTTTCTTTAGTGGCTCAAATAACGAAGGCGCATCACATGGGAATATCCGTGCGCTCAATGCGCGAGTCAACCAAATTCTATAAGGACCTTCTTGGCTTCGAAGAAGTTTTTTCTTGGAACCCTCAAGCCGAATACATTGGCGTACTTACTGGATATCCAGAAGTAGATTTGAATGCAACAATTTTAAAGTTGCCAGGTGTAGATGTCTTTCTTGAGCTTTTAGAGTATGGAAATGTTGACTTGAAGTCTATAGATCACGGAAATGCTAATCCTGGAATTGCACATATTGCTTTTTTTGTTGATGATGTTGAAGCATGGTACGAAATCCTTACTGCTAAGGGAGTCAAGAGTGTTTCAAAACCGGTAACACCCACAATGGGGCCTAATAAAGGCGGGCGGGCAATTTATATGATTGACCCAGATGGCGTCAGAGTGGAATTAATTCAAAGCTCGAAATCATTTAGCGATTATAGGGGCGAATAAAAATGGAATTTATGGTGCACATAACAAATAAGTTTCCACCCGATGGAGATAAGGACTTACTAACTCAATTAGTTAAGGAAGAAAGTGCACGAGCTGCAGAATTAGCAGCAACTGGCGTAATAAAGAAGATATGGCGCAGGACAGGCCAAAAATCTAATGTTGGAATTTGGGTTGCACCCAATGCAACAGAGCTACATTCAGCAATTTCGAGTTTACCTTTTTTCCCCTGGTTAGAGGTTGAGATTTGGCCCCTTGCCGATCACCCAAATGACCCAAAGAAATACGGAGACCTGAAATGACAGTAATGCGAACTCGCCAAGCAGTGATTCAAGCACTTTCAGATGAACTCGAGAGCGATCCAACTGTTTTCTTAATGGGAGAAGATATTGGTTCTGGTGGACCATTTAAAGCAACAGAAGGATTGATTGAAAAATTTGGCGAAGAGCGAGTTATTGATACCCCGATATCAGAGATGGCCTTTCTTGGAGCAGGGGTTGGAGCGGCAGCTATGGGCATGCGCCCTGTAGTAGAAATGATGTTTATCGAATTCATTGGTGTTGCCCTCGACCAGTTAACAACACAAGGTGCCTTCTATCGCTACTTATCAAGAGGGGCATATGAGGTTCCGTTAACCATTCGTGCTGCTGCAGGTGCTGGCTTAGGTTTTGGGTGCCAACATTCACAAATATTGGACCAATGGTTTAGGGGAAATGCTGGCATCAGCCTGGTGATTCCTTCAAGTCCCCAGTCAATGTATGGACTTTTAAGAAGTGCCATTAGGAGTAATGATCCAGTTGTTGTCTTGGAACATAAGGCTCTCTACGGTGAGCGCGGTGAAGTTGTAACTGGTGAAGCAGGAATCATTCCAATTGGCAAGGCAAATGTTGTCTCTCAAGGTACAGATGTAACAATTGTTGCAATCGGTAGCACTGTGCATACTGCAAGGGCTGCTATGGAATCACAAAGTGAATGGTCAGCAGAGATAATTGATCTACAAACCTTGATTCCGTGGGATAAGGAAACGGTAATGAAGAGTGTTGCAAAGACTGGGCGCTTGGTAGTTGTTGAAGAAAGTTCTTATTCTGGTGGGTGGGGAACTGAAATATCTTCTGAAGTAGTTTCTCAGCTTTGGGGACAATTGAAAGCGCCGCCCCATCGGATAACTTCCCCGGATGCACCCATTCCTTACGCTCAAGAGCTAGAAAAGCGTTATTTACCTAGCCCTGAATACGTTGTATCTCAAATTACAGCTCTCTTAAAAACTGGTAAATGTCCAGCACCATGGTGGGAAGGATTTAAGTCATGACAACATCACTTGTAAGGCGCCAAGCACTCAATACCGAGCTAGGACGTCTTGAAAGAATGCTTGAGATTCGAGCAGTTGAAGAGAGTATTCAAACACTTTATAACGACGGTCATGTTCGCGGAAGCACACACTTAGCTAATGGACAGGAAGCAGTCTCAGTTGGAATCGCAAGCGTCTTAAGACCAACTGATGTGGTTACCTGCACATATCGTGGACATGCTGCCGCTTTAGCCTTAGGAGTTTCGCCCGAGGGCGTACTTGGGGAGATTTGTGGACGAGTAATTGGTTGTTCTGGTGGCATGGGTGGATCAATGCACCTAATGGATGCTTCTGTCGGACTAATGCCAACATTTGCAATTGTTGGAGCAGGTTTGCCTGTAGCTGCAGGAGTAGCCCTTGCTGCAAAGCTTAAGAAAAATGATTCAGTAGCGCTAACTATTTTCGGAGATGGCTCTACAAATATTGGTGCATTCCATGAAACATTAAATATGGCGAGCATTTTCAAGCTTCCTATCATCTTTGTGATTGAAAACAATTTATATGGGGAGTACACAAGAATTAATTTGAGTACTCCCATTAGCGACTTAGCAGATCGGGCAGATTCATATGCCATGCGAAAAGAGATTGTCGACGGGCAGGATATTGATGCAGTAATAAAGTCAATATCGGCAGCGGTAGATTTTGCACGAGCGGGCAATGGGCCTTCACTCATCGAAGCTAAGACATATAGATTTAGTGGACATTCACGTGCTGATCCTGCAACGTACCGCACACCTGGCGAACTAGATGAGTGGAAGAAACGCGATCCACTAGATATCGCTGCAGCAAAACTCATTAAACAAGGAGATCTCACGGAAAAAGATTTAGAGGAGTTGAAATCGACTATCGGCGTACGGGTTGCAAAAGCAATTGAAGTGGTACTTGCCAGTGAAGGCCCCTCTTTAGATTCGCTTTTACAACATGTAAGTGCGAGTAGAAAGTAGAAGGAAATGCCTGATTCCGAAGATAATGTCGTGCCAGATGGCTATGCGAGCAACTTATTTGATTTAACGGGCCGAACTGCAGTTGTCACAGGCGGTGGCAGTGGATTAGGTGCAGCCATAGCAATTGGCTACGCCCAAGTCGGAGTTAAAGTTGCCTTACTTGATGTCAATGTTGAAGGGATGAAGGCGACTCAATCTTCTATTTCCTCCCAAGGGGGAGTTGCAGAGATCTTTGAATGTGATGTGACTTCAAAAAGTGCACTCGAGCAGACCTCAGAAAAGATTCTCAAGAAATTCTCTAGCGTCGATATTTTGGTTAATAGTGCTGGTGCTGCATTTAGGTGCCCGGCTGAGGATTTCCCAGAAGATAAATTAGATTTCATCCTCAATCTCAACCTCAAAGGCACCTATTTGGCCGGTCAAGTTTTTGGAAACATAATGCTTAAGCAAGGGAAAGGTAACATTATAAATATTGCATCTATTGGTGGATTCAATGCTTACCCCCTTGCAAGTGCATACAACGCTTCAAAAGGTGGAGTCGTACAGTTAACTAGGTCTTTTGCTCTTGAGTGGGGAACAAGAGGCGTAAGAGTAAATGGCATTGGTCCTACCTTGATGGATTCACCTCTGACAAAGAAGGGTGCTGCAACATCCTCAGTTACTGCAGACTTTATAAAGTCAAGAATGCTTCGAGACCGACTTGGCCTTCCACGCGAACTCATCGGTGCCGCAATCTTCCTAGCAAGTGATGCCTCAGAATTAGTAAATGGTCACACAATAATGTGTGACGACGGATATCTGATTGCATAAATAATGAAGATAACCAAAGTCCGTGTTGCAACCATTAACCATATTCTTCCAGTACCAATAATTTATGGTAATTGGATCATGGATCACCGTGAGTTTGCTTTGGTTAGGGTGGATTTAGAAGATGGAACTGCTGGTTTTGCATATGGATTAACAAGAGACGGTCCAGTATCGGCGATTGTGCATCGCTCTATTGCACCATGCTACGTGGGACGTGAAATTGATGACCCAAAACAGCTGTATTACGGGGCTTTATGGACAAATCACGCAGTGCACGCTGCAGGAATTGGGATGCGTGCATTGTCTTTAGTAGATATAGCTTGTTGGGATGCATTAGCAAGACATCGCAAGCAGTCTTTCCAAGAAGTACTTGGGGGAGAGCTTTCCGAACTTCCTGCTACCGCAATTGTTGGATATCCACCCACCATGTCGCCAGAGGAGCTTGCAAATCAGATTGTTGATTTAAAGAAGAAAGGTTGGAACAGATTTAAGATTCCAATTTCTCCAGATTTAGATCTGTCTGAAGCAAGGCTACGTGCCGCTCGTGAAGCTGCGCAGAATGATTGGGTTGGCTTTGATATCAATATGGTTTTGCGGACAAGTGAAGCTGTACTCGAGTTTGAAAACCGCATTCGTGATTTAAATTTGGGATGGATAGAAGATGTTGTCCCACCGGGTGATGCAGCTATGGTTGCAAGGGTTCGACAAGGGTCAAAGACTCCAATTGCAATGGGTGATGAACAAGGGGGTTCGTATCATCCAGAAGCATTACTCACTGCTAAAGCAGTTGACATAATTCGTGTCGATGCCACAACTAATGGGGGAGTAACTGGACTACAAAGTTCACTTGAGAGAGCAAAAGTTGCTGGAGTGAAAGTTTCACCTCATATGTTCCCGCACCTGCACTCCAGATTGCTTCCTATTTTTGGTTTCAAAGATGTGCCGATTGAATGGGGCATACCTGGCACCGGAGTTCATCCAATGGATGATGGATTAGAACAGCCAGTTATTTTTGACGGACTAATGAAGCCCCTTACGACTTCGATTGGATTAGGAAAGATCGTTGATTACGATTGGATAACGAAACAACAGGTTTCTGATGAATTTGGAGCCTTAAAGGATATACCCGCCTCCTGCCTCAAGTAGCAAGCTCCTCCCCCCCAAAAAATAGGGGAACTTCCTGAGTCAAACGCTTGACTACAGGGTCTCAATAACCTTACTGTGTGGCAAATGACTCAGACAGGGTCACAATGAAGCACCATTCAGGGGGAAAAATGGTCACGCAAAAGAAGAAAAGAGTAAAAGCACTGCTTGTAGTTGTATCTCTAGGACTAACTTCACTATTGGGAAGCGCTGCAATACCAACGGTTGCAAGCTCTGCCGACATGAAGAATGTCAAGATTGCTTTCTTATTGCCACAGAACGGCGTTCCACGTTTTGAGCAGTTGGATAAGCCTTATTTTGAAAAGCAGATTAAGAAGTTATGTCCAACATGTACAGTTCTTCATTACAACGCACAGAATGAAGATGCTGCAAAGCAGCAACAACAAGCTGAAGCGGCACTTGCTGCTGGTGCAAAGATTCTAGTTCTATGCCCAGTAGATGGTAAGGCAGCTAAAGTTATTGCAGACTTAGCGGCCAAAAAGGGTGTACCTGTGGTTGCTTACGAGCGACTAGTTATGGGATCAAAAAATGTAAAAGCATATGTAACGCATGATGGAGTTGAAATCGGAAAAATGCAGGCCCTATCACTAATGGCAGGGACAAAAGCACTTGGTATATCTGACAAGCCTGTATTGATGGTTCACGGTTCAATTACAACTAGCGATGCAGCACTTTTCAAGAAGGGTGCACAAGATGCATTCAAAGCAGCAGGAGTAAAGATTTTGGCAGAGTTTGATACGCCAGGATGGGACCCTGCAAAAGCACAAGCTCAAATGGATCAGTGGATTACACAATATGGTAAGGATGGCTTTGGTGCTGTTTATGCTGCCAACGGCGGAACTGCCGGTGGCATCATTGCATCAATGAAGGCAGCGGGAATTGATCCTTCAAAGCATCCAGTTTCGGGACAAGATGCTGATACAGCTGAAGCACAACGCATTTTGGCTGGCGAGCAATACATGACCATATTCCGTCCACTCAAGCAAGCTGCAGCATTTGCTGCTACAGCTGCATGGGATGTGCTGAACAAGAAGCCTTTGTCAGCAAAGGTCTATAAAACAACAAGTAATAACGGTGCGTGGAAGGTACCAACTCTTGTTGATCCAGCTATTTCAATCACTAAGGCAAATCTAAAGAAAGTGATGATTGATGGTGGATACACAACTGCTGCAGATATTTGTACGCCTGCGTACGAAGCTGCTTGTACTGCAGCAGGTATAAAGAAGTAAAGAACTAAGCAAATTCCAGGGGGAGTAGGGCTAATGTGCGCCAATAATGGTGCCCATTAGCCCTACTATGAATTTAGGGGCTCAATATGACAGTCGGTAAGAAAGTACTTGAACTAAATAATATTGATAAAACCTTTGGTGCAGTTAATGCGCTCTCAGGTATTCAACTTTCAGTTCTGGCCGGCGAAGTTATCGCTCTGGTTGGCGATAACGGGGCCGGAAAATCAACTTTAGTAAAAATTGCAGCGGGAGTGATTCCGCCGGATCAAGGCAATATCCTCTTTGATGGCGAGCCGGTGGTTTTTCGCGGTCCAATGGAAGCAACAAGAGCTGGCATTGCTGTCATCTATCAAGATCTCGCCCTTTGTGACAATTTAAGTGTTGTCTCAAACCTCTTTCTTGGTAGAGAAATTCAAAATGGTATTCCGCTTTCTCCACTAAACGAGGAAGCAATGGAGTCTAAAGTCCTAGAACTGTTAAAAGAACTCAATGTAGGTCAGATACGAGAGATTGACATAAAGGTTGGCAATCTTTCAGGTGGACAAAGACAAACAATCGCAATCGCTAGATCATTAATTGGAGAACCAAAAGTCGTGCTTCTTGATGAACCGACTGCGGCCTTAGGTGTTGCGCAAAAAGTTGAAGTTCTAAAACTTATTCGACGATTGGCTGATCGAGGAATCGGAGTTTTAGTGATAAGTCATAATATTTCCGAAGTTTTGGAGGTCTCTGACCGCGTCGTGGTCTTAAGACTTGGCAAGGTCGTAGCAAATTTCGAGACAAAAAAGATAACTTCAGATGATGTCGTTGCTGCAATCACTGGTAGCAAGAGTTTCAACTAGTGCCACCCACAAACACTTGTAGAATTTAGGAGTAAAATACAATGCAAAAACAAGGGCAAGTAGTCAAATTGTGGTTTAGAAGTCAATTAACGGCTGACTTTTCTGTTTTGCCAGTCGGAATCTCACTTCTATTGCTTTCGATTATTTTCCAAACTTTAAATAGTCGCTTCCTATCAGGTGAAAATTTAGCAAACTTAATTTCTCAGAATGTGCCTCTCGCATTGATTGCTACAGGCTCAGTTTTGATGTTGCTAATCGGTGAAATTGATTTATCAGTGGGAGTTGTAAGTGGACTAGCTGCTTCAATCATTATTAGTTTGAATGTATCTAACGGTTGGTCACCGGCAAGCTCGATTGCAATTGGAGTAGCGGTAGCTGCGGCAATTGGTTTATCAAATGGTTTTTTTGTTACAAAATTTGGTTTACCGAGCTTCGTAGTAACCCTTGCAGGATTACTTACCTGGCAAGGTGTCCAATTCACAGTTCTTCGTTCCAGTGGAACCATCAATATTCCGGACGGCTTCATTAGTTCTCTAATGTCAACATATCTATCACCAAGCCTGGGCTACTACTGTGCTCTAATTGCGATTTTTATTTATTCATTGAGTATTTTCAACAACTTTAGAAAACGTAAAAAAGCGGGATTAAAACTCAAATCTGTAAGAGGCAGCATAATCAAGATCCTTTTGCTTGCATTTATTGCCCTTGGTCTGGTCAGACTCCTTAATTCAAATAGAGGAGTCTCTGGAGCCTTGGTCTTCCTTCTCATAGTTGTATCTATTATTGACTACATCACTAGACGAACACGCTTTGGAAGAAATCTTTTTGCAATCGGAGGAAATTTAGAGGCTGCAAGTCGTGTTGGAATCAATGTTAAGCGAGTCAAAGTAGCTGTATTCATCATGGGTGCAATTTTGGCTGCAACAGGTGGAATATTTGCTTCCTCACGTCTTTTAGCAGTCAGCACGCAGAGCGGTGGTAGTGACCTATTGCTCAACGCGATTGCTGCCGCAGTTATCGGTGGCACGAGTTTGTTTGGTGGGCGTGGCTCCGTCTGGGCGGCTGTTTTGGGAACTCTTGTGATTGGTTTTATTTCCAATGGGATGGATCTGATGAATTTCGGATCAGAGACCAAACTAATCGTCACCGGACTAGTTTTACTAGCGGCTGTAAGCGTAGATTCAGTCCTAAGGTCTAAGTATCGCAAGAGAGGTTGATTGCCATGAATAATGAATTTGTAGGAGAAGTAGCGGTAGTTACGGGTGGTGCCGCAGGACTTGGACGTGAAATTTGCCTTGCGTTGGCTTCATCCGGAGCAAAAGTACTTGCTCTCGACGTAGATGGTGCGGGACTAGAGGAAACTAAGTTGCTATCCACCGAAAGAGGTGGAGATTTAAAGGTGCTTCAATGCGATGTTGCGGATAGTGAGAGTGTTAAGTCAGCCTTTGAATTTTCAGAGAAGGAATTTGGCCACTGCACAATAATGGTTGCAGCCGCTGGAATTGCTTTGTATACAGATTATCTATCTATGGGCGAAAAGGACATGGATCGCACGATTGCAGTTAATTTAAAAGGGCCTCTTCTTTGCGCACAAGAGTCATTGCGGCAAATGGAAAAAGCTGGCAAGGGCAGCATAATTTTTATTTCATCAGTACAGGCTGTAATGAGTTTATTTGGATGTGTTGTATATGCAGCCACTAAATCTGGCCTTATTGCAGCTGCTCGGACATTAGCGCTTGAGACGGGGAAAATGGGAGTTCGTGTCAACACAATTTCCCCCGGAACAATTGATACACCCATGCTTGATAGAGATTTAGCAAGTATGAACCGCGAGGAAGCAGCAAAATTCTTAGAGAAAGTTAAAGCAGCTAATGTTCTTGGTCGAATTGGAAAACCTTCTGAAATTGCAGATGCAGTGATGTACCTATCTTCTCCAAAGGCATCATATGTAACTGGAATCGACTTAAGAGTTGATGCTGGTTTTGCGGCATTAAAGAATATTTAGAGTAGAAAGTGGGAGATTAAGTGAAAACACGACAAGAATTTGAGGAAAGACAGAAGTGGACTGCCAACCAAATAAGGGAGGCAGGTTATCCTCTTACTGACGAAGAAGCTGCGCGAATCGAAGTGGCTGATTTTGGGCTTGGGGAGATTGATCACTTTGGAATCCAATTGATTACATATGTAAATACTGAAAGGGTTTGCTCAAAAGATATTGTGATGAAACCTTGGCAAATATGCCCTGAACATTTGCACCCAAATGAGGGTGCCGAATTAGGCAAAGAAGAGACTTTTCGCTGCAGGAAGGGCTTGGTCTACTTGTATGTCCAAGGCAGCCCAACACAATCGCCTTCACATAGATTGCGTCCGGAGGATGAAGGTCGAGTTAGCGTTTTTCATGAAATTGTTTTGAAACCCGGAGATCAATACACGATTATGCCAAACAATTTGCATTGGTTTCAGGCGGGCAATGAGGGATGTATTGTGACGGAATTTTCAACTAGAAGCACTGACGGGTCCGATGTTTTCACCGATAAAGCCATAATTCGTGCTCCCAAAATTCCGACAAGCTAATTGTTATGAATCCCTAATGGTCAGAAGGGTTAACTTATGAAATATCAACACGATGATGTAATCAACCTTGCATCAGGTATAGATCACTCCGAAGGTATATGTAAGGGAATAGATGGGAATGTGTATTTGGGAGGAGAGGCCGGCCAGATTTATCGCCTAACTCTGGAAGGCAATCTGAGCCAAGTGGCACATTTGGAAGGTGGCGGAATTCTATTGGGATTAACTGCTTGTTTAGATGGGCGGTTCATAGTTTGCGACCCAGTGAATAAGTGTCTTTGGAAAGTTGATGTAGAGCACAATACGTGGGAAGTGTTTGTGAAAAGTAGCAAAAGCCTTGAGTTAATTACACCAAATTGGGGCGCATTTTTACCAGATGGAAGTTATGTATTCTCTGATTCTGGAAATTGGAAAAGTGCTGATGGATTCTTGGTACGCGTGTTACCTAATGGAGAAGTTAAAAAGTGGAGTGGGGCGTGCCCTGATTTTCCTAATGGTCTTGCACTTTCTGAAGATGGTTCAGGAATTTATGTTCTTGAAAGTACCCCTGGATTACTATCCTACCTTCCCATCTTGAGTGATGGTTCATCTGGCATCAAACAGATTATATGTGAGATTCCTGGAGTTCCTGATGGTGTAACTGTCGCAAAGAATGGTCACTTAATTATCAGTTGTTATCGGCCAGATACAATTTATGTTTGGAGTAAAGACGAGGGTTTAGAAGTGCTAATTGAAGATCCTGAAGGGACTGTAGTCGCTGCTCCAACTAACACGATTTTTTCGGGCCATGGAAACCGAGATCTTATTTGGCCAAACTTTGCCAGGTGGAATATTGCTAAGTTAGAGACTTCATATGAAGGGATTCCCATACTCTCGTTCTGAGAATGTGGATTCGGCAATAACAATATGAAATATATGTCCGAGCAACTTGCCGATGGCTTGGGATGGGCTGAGGGCCCTGCAATTCTCTCTGATGGTCGAGTTTGCTTTGTAGAAACATATAGAAGCCAAGTGAGCGTTTGGGAAAAAGGCAAAGGAGTTTCACAATACGCATTTACAGCAGGCGGCCCAAATAGTTGTGTACTTGGTAAATCTGGAGAGCTTTATGTATGTCAAAATGGTGGAACCACTGGGCCATGGCGCGCCAAGCAAATGGTTCAACCTTCTATTCAAGTTATAGCTTCCCAAGGCGCTAAAGCAGAAACTCTTGTGACGCAAATTGAAGGTATAAGTTTTAATGGCCCAAATGATTTGGTTTTTGGAAATAATGGAAATCTCTACTTCACCGATCCTGGAACTTACGACACAACAAATCCAGACCCGTCATATATTTTTGAATTGGCACCAAATGGGAATGGAAGGCTTCTTGCTGAACTAAAGCCTTCAACTTTCCCCAATGGAATTGCCGTAGAAGCAGATGGATCCCTCGTTTGGGCTGAGTCATATTCAGGAATGGTGAGAAGACTAAACATTTCTTCGCTTGTTATCGAGGACATTTGCAGATTGCCCGGTGATAATCCGATTGCAGATGGATTAGCTGTAGCTCAAGATGGAAGATTGTTCGTTACCACCGTGAATGGAGGTGGAATAGATGTAATTAACTCTGATGGAAGTTATGATCAATTCATCACCGTTGGAAAAATTCCCACAAACTGCGTATTTTCTGGGAGTGATCTTTATGTCACCGATGCGGGAGTGTTTGCAAACTCCGCTGAACCAAAGATGCTAGGCCAGTTGTTGCGCTTGAACAATGTGACAGCGGGTCTTCCTGCTTTGCACGGGTCAATCGATAACTAGATTTTTACTTTCAAAGTCAACCAAGGAAGGAGATTCATGTGTCGAACCAATTGATTTATCCATTTTCTTTTGGGGATCGTGGGCAATCTGACCTCCTTGGGGGCAAAGGTGCGAATTTAGCTGAGATGGTGCGAATCGGACTACCTGTACCTCCGGGTTTCACGATTACTACTGAAGCTTGTCAACAGTTTCTTGCAACTGGCGAAGTGCCCAAAGGATTGGCAAGTGAAATTGACGGTTCTCTTAAAGCACTAGAAAAAAGTTTAGATAAGGAATTTGGAAATCCCAATAAGCCACTCTTGGTTTCGGTCAGATCAGGGGCCAAATTCTCTATGCCTGGAATGATGGAGACAGTTCTTAATGTCGGAATGACGCCAGAAGTTACCGAGCAAATGGCAATCCGAACAGGAGATCCAAGGTTTGCATGGGATTCTTATCGCCGATTTGTGGATATGTATGCTCGAATTGTTTGCGATGTACCACAAGCAGAATTTCATAAAATTGAAAACCGAGTTCTTGCAACTTTTGGTGCGGCAACCATTCAAGAATTAGAGGCAGAAGGACTTAAATCCTTAGCTGATGGATATAAAAAAGTCTGCGAAGCGCTGACCGGTGAAATATTCCCAGTAGACCCACGGGAACATTTGATGAAATCGGTCGAAGCAGTTTTCCATTCATGGAACTCAGAACGTGCCCAGCTTTATCGTCGTCGTGAGCGAATTCCTTCTGATTTAGGTACTGCGGTGAATATTCAATCAATGGTTTTTGGAAATCTAAGTGATGACTCAGGTACTGGTGTTGCATTTACCCGAAATCCTGCAACTGGTGAACAAGGAAGCTACGGAGACTATCTACAGCGCGCGCAAGGTGAAGACGTTGTGGCGGGTATACGTAACACAATGTCTTTGGCTGAGTTCAGCGAGTTAAGTCCTAAGGTTTATGGCGAACTAGATCAAGTTATGACTTTACTTGAAGATCATTATCGCGATCTTTGTGATATCGAGTTTACGGTCGAGGAAGGTAAACTCTGGATTCTTCAAACTCGTGTGGGGAAACGCACTGCAGAGGCTGCTTTTCGCATCGCAATTCAATTAGTCGACGAAGGCAAAATCTCAATGGATGAAGCACTCGTGCGCACTTCCGGTGACCAACTAGCTCAGCTAATGTTTCCTCAATTTGATTTGTCAGGCTCAACAGCACCAATCGCAACTGGCATACCAGCATCACCTGGCGCAGCTGTAGGTGAAGTAGTTTTCGACTCTCGGAGAGCATTTGATTTGGCTCGCAGTGGAAAGAAAGTAATTCTTGTGCGTCGAGAAACAAGCCCAGATGATTTAGTTGGCATGGTTGCATCTGAAGGTATATTGACAAGCCGCGGCGGGAAAACCTCTCATGCAGCAGTTGTTGCACGAGGAATGGGAAAGACGGCAGTGTGCGGAACGGACGCAATTTCTGTTGATGAACGTGCATCCCTTTTCACAGTAGGGAGTTTGACTGTTTATGAGGGAGAGACAATTTCGATCGATGGTACAACTGGAAATATTTATACAGGCTCAATTCCTGTGATTGCATCTCCTGTTACTTCATATCTTGAAGGGCGCTTGGCTGCTTCCAGTACAGGTGCATCACCAGTTGTAAAAGCGGTAGATCGCATCCTTTGTTACGCAGACGAAATACGAACTCTCAAGGTCCACACAAATGCCGATACTCCGGAAGATGCGGTGAGGGCACGAATTCTTGGTGCTGAAGGAGTCGGGCTTTGTCGCACAGAGCATATGTTCCTCGGGCCACGGCGAGTATTTGTTGAACGCCTTGTATTGGCTGAAAATGAAGATGTACAGCGTGGTGTTATTGCAGAGATGGAACCACTACAGCGTGCGGATTTCGTTGGCATCATGATGGCAATGTCAGGTTTACCAGTGACAATTCGCCTTCTAGATCCTCCCCTGCATGAGTTTTTACCACCACTTACCAAGCTCAGTGCAGAAATGGCAAGAGCTGAAGCACTCGGTGAAGAAATTCCTGCGCGTGATACGGCCATATTTGCAGCGGTAAATCGCTTGCATGAAGCAAATCCAATGTTAGGTCTTCGTGGAGTTCGCCTTGGAATCTTGATTCCCGAGTTATATAAAATGCAGGTACGTGCAATTGTTCACGCATATCTTGAAGTCCGCAAACTTGGCCACGATCCAAAACCAGAGGTAATGATTCCGCTTGTATCGACACAGCGAGAATTGCTGTATTTACGCGAAACTTTAGAAGCAGAAATTAAGCGAACCTTTGATTCAACAGGACAAAGCGTAGAAATTCCAATTGGCACAATGATTGAAACCCCTCGTGCTGCTTTAACCGCAGGACGATTGGGCCACTATGCAGATTTTTTCTCTTTTGGAACTAACGATTTAACTCAATTGACTTGGGCATTTAGTCGGGACGATGTCGAGTCAACATTTTTGCCGCGCTATTTAGATCTAGAACTTTTGCCGTTTAACCCATTTGAATCTCTGGACCAAGCCGGCGTAGGGATTCTCATACGCACTACCGTGGAACAAGCTCGTGAATTGAGGCCAAACTTTAAACTTGGTGTATGTGGTGAACATGGTGGAGATCCACGAAGTATTCACTTCTTCCATGAACTAGGCCTTGATTATGTCTCTTGTTCACCATTTCGAGTTCCTGTGGCACGCCTCGAAGCAGGACGAGCATTGGTCTTAAATCTTGCTAGTGGAAGTCCGGTTTGATTTAACTAGATCGATTCCAAGAAAGAGCAATGCTGCCCAGATAAAGCCGAACCCTACAACTTTTCCAGATGACATATCCTCATTAAATAGAAATACACCTAGTAAGAAAAAAATAGTTGGAGTTATGTATTGAAGTAATCCTAACGTGGAGAGCGGTAATCGCACTATCGCACCATTGAAAAGTAATAGTGGAATTACTGTTGCAGCACCGGCTAAGCAAAGAAGTGCTGTCACCATTAATCCTTGTCCGAATTGCGCCGTCCCATTTCCTTCAATATAGAAAAGAAAAGCCAAACTTGGGAGAAAGGCAATCAGTGTTTCAATCGTGAGGGATTCGAGAGCGCCTAGGTCAATCAACTTCTTTACTAAGCTATAAGTTCCCCATGAAAAAGCAAGCGAAAGTGAGATCCAGGGAAAATGATGATACTCAAGGGTCAGGATTAGCACAGATGCAGCTCCAAATGCTACGGCCAGCCACTGTAAAACCCGAAGTGACTCTCTAAAAATTAAAATCCCGAACAAAACATTTAGTAATGGAGTTATGTAGTAACCCAAAGCACTCTCAACAACTCGGCCAGCGCCTACGGCCCAGATGAATACTGCCCAATTTATTGTTAGGAGCCCAGAGGAAATTACCAAGATAGAAAACATACGTTTAGATTTTATTATCAAGAATGTATTTTTCAATTGTTTTCTCAGTGCTAGTAAGAGAGTGCATACCACTAATGACCAAATGCCTCGGTTAGCAAGAATTTCAAAGGAAGAGGCTTTTTCAATGTGCTTCCAATAAATTGGTAGAAAACCCCAAACGAAATATGCACTTACGCCATAAACGAGGCCGAGCTTGTATTTACTCAATTATCTAAAGTTCGTAAACTGAACTGCGAAATCCCAGCCACCATCTTTGATCATGGCCATAGTCTCTTGTAGATCATCACGGCTCTTTGACGTCACACGTAGTTCATCACCTTGAATCTGAGTCTTTACTGACTTTGGACCTTCATCGCGAACAAGCTTTGCAATTTTCTTTGCATTCTCAGTTGAGATGCCTTCTTTTAAAGGTGCTGCAATTTTGTAGATTTTCCCGCTGAGCTGCGGGGCTCCTGCATCTAGGTGCTTGAGTGAAACTCCACGCTTAATCATCTTGTCTTTTACTACATCGAGTGCTGCTTTAGCGCGCTCTTCGGTATCGGCTTCAATTAAAATCTTTTCACCCTCTAGTTCAATTTTTGAACCAGTGTTTTTGAAATCAAAGCGAGTATCAATCTCGCGGATGGCCTGATTAATAGCGTTATCGAGCTCCATACGGTCGATCTTGGAGGTTACGTCAAAGCTTGCATCTGCTGCCATGGTGAGGGCTCCTTCACTGCCTAAAAGCGCGGTTTGTGCGCCTACGAGGCTAAGGTATCCTTTCCCTTCGCACTATCCATAATTGCCGCAGTACTTGTTCGACCTTGGCGGGTTGCCCGAGCGGCCAATGGGAGGGGACTGTAAATCCCCCGGCTCTGCCTTCGAAGGTTCAAATCCTTCACCCGCCACCATTAAGCCGCCTTTATAAGGGCGGCTTTTTGCATATAACTCGCGTGTAGACATCTATTAATAGCCTCAATAGCCTTCGCTTATATCCATCCACTTTGAGGAGTAATCGTGAAGAGACGTTTTGGAATTTTCGCAGCTGTAGTAATTGCAGCCGCACTTACATTAACTGGCTGCGCTAAGAGTGATTCAGCCACATCTGATTCTGCTGCATCATGTGCAAAGGCAGATCTAGCAACAGTTACTGCAGGCAAGCTAACAATTGCAACTGGTGAGCCTGCTTACTACCCATGGATTATTGATGATAAGCCAGAGACTGGAAACGGTTTTGAAGGTGCAGTGGCATACGCAGTTGCTAAGCAGCTCGGATTTGATGCAGCAGATGTCACATGGGTTCGCACAACATTTGATTCAGCTGTGACACCAGGTGATAAGAACTTTGACTTTAACTTGCAGCAATTCTCAATTACAGATGAGCGCAAGACTGCTGTTGATTTCTCATCTCCTTACTACACAGCACCTCAAGCAATCGTTTCCTTCAAGGGAAGCAAGATTGATGGAAAGACATCTCTTGCAGACCTCAAGGGTGCAAAGCTCGGTGCAGCAGTTGGCACAACATCACTTGATGCAATCGAAAGCCAAATCGGTGCTAAGCCACAGGTATTTAACGATAACGCTGCAGGTGTTTCAGCACTCAAGAACAAGCAGATTGATGGTTTAGTAGTAGATCTACCAACAGCTTTCTATCTATCAGGTGTTGAAGTTCCAAACGGAATCATCGTTGGTCAGTTGCCTTCAACTGGTTCAGGAGATCAATTTGGACTCTTGCTATCAAAGGGCAGCAAGTTGACTTCATGTGTGAGTGGCGCAGTTGATGCAATCTCAGCTGATGGCACATTGGCAGCCATTACAGATAAGTGGCTTGCAACAGATGCTGGCGCGCCAGTATTGAAGCCATAAGCGTAATAAAGAAGTAAACACGGTAGTTTGGCGACCATGTCAGAGCGAATGAACTCTGCTTGGTCGCCAAGCTCACGTGAGATTCAAAGACGTGGTGAACGAGCACGAATAAGTAGACGGCAAGCAGCTATTGCGGCAGTCTCAACCACGGTTGTTCTTGGCACATTACTTATCATTCTTGTTACATCCCCAGGCTGGGCAGTTGTTAAGAAAACCTTCTTTGATATTAATTACGGCCGCGAAGTTTTCCCAACAGTTATCGCAGGGTTATGGATCAATTTACAGCTCACCTTCATCGGGGGAGCAGCCATTGGCGTTATTGCCCTTGGCCTTGCACTTCTGCGCACAACTAAATCTCCAGCTCTGACTCCCTTTAGATTTCTAGCAACGGCATACGTGGATATTTTCCGTGGTGCTCCGCTTATCTTGATTATCTTGTTGGTGGGTTTTGGTGTTCCAGCACTTCAGCTAAAAGGAATTTCTAGCAATGTTATTTTCTTGGGCACAGTTGCAGTTGTTCTTACATATTCTGCCTATGTTGCCGAAGTTATCCGAAGTGGAATTCTTTCAATCCACCCAAGCCAGAGAGCTGCTGCGCGCTCATTAGGCTTAACTTCAGGACAGACCATGCGTTATGTGGTTTTGCCACAAGCAATTAGGCGCGTTGTGCCACCACTTCTCAATGACTTTGTTTCACTACTTAAAGACACAGGTTTAGTTTCAATTCTGGGTGTGACAGATGCCGTTCGTGCAGCACAGATTAATGCCTCTCGAACCTTTAATTACACCCCTTATGTTGTTGCAGCCATCTTGTTCTTGCTCATTACAATTCCAATGACCCGCTACACAGATCGCGCCATTAGGCAGCGCACCAATGCCCAAAGTGCAGAAGGTGCTATCTAATGGCTAACGTCCTAGAACTGAGCAAGATCCGTAAATCCTTCGGTGCAGAGCTTGTACTAAATGATCTTTCACTTTCGGTTCCAGAACACACTGCCACAGTCTTAATCGGCGCTTCAGGTTCAGGCAAATCAACATTGCTTCGCTGCATTAATTTGCTTGAATCCATTGATGATGGGCAGATATTTCTTGATGGTGAAGAGATTTCAGATCCACTCATCAACGTTGATGAAGTACGCCGCAAGCTGGGTATGGTTTTCCAATCCTTTAATCTCTTTCCACATAAAACAGTTCTTGAAAACATCACTCTTGCTCCCATCAAGGTGCAAGGAAAGAACAAAGATGAAGCAACTGCTGCAGCCCTTGCTCTCCTTAAGCGCTTTGATTTAGCAGACAAAGCTGATCAATATCCAGATCGTTTAAGTGGAGGACAGCAACAAAGAGTTGCAATCATTCGCTCTCTTGCACTTAATCCGCGCTTGCTACTACTTGATGAAATTACATCAGCTCTAGATCCAGTTTTGGTTAATGAGGTGTTGAGCATTGTGCGTGATTTAAAGTCCGATGGAATGACTATGGTCCTTGCAACCCATGAAATGGGCTTTGCAACACAAGTGGCAGATGAAGTCTGTTTCTTGGAATCTGGAAATATCCTAGAAAGAGGCTCTGCCGAAGATGTTTTGCATGCACCTAAGAATCCAAAGACTCAAGAGTTCTTAAAGCGCGTACACCAAGCTGGAAGGCTGTAGTGAATTCACTACCGAAAGCCGCGGTGCCACTACTTGCTTATGCCGCAGGAGATGCATTTGGCGTGTATTACGAATTTCTCGATGAAACCCCAAAAGAGATCCCACAGGTTTTGTTATCCAAAGAAGGTTGGCCATTTGGTGGAGTAAGTGATGACACATTGCTTTCTATTCTGACAATTAAATCCTTAAGTCAAAAAACTCCTGCCGATGCTGCCGTGTTATTTCTAGAAGAATTACGAGCTGCAATTCCGCGATTACGTGGCTTGGGACCAACAACTCGCTCTGCACTTGGCCTTGAGGTAAAAGTTGGAGAGCGTGGCGTAATTGGAGAAACTAACGGTGCGATTATGCGCACTGCATTATGTGGGTTATTTATTAAAGATAATCGGGATGAATGGATTAAGGCTTTAGTGGAGGTGACACATAAATCCCAGAAAGCAATTGAGTGTGCACAAATCGCGGCAGGACTATTTGCTGGCGAAAAGTTTCCAGATTATTCAGATTGGACTCCGCCAACTGGTGGAGTTTCACTTGATCCCCTTGAAACTTTGCAGGCAGTGGTATGGGTTGTAAAAAAGGCTAATAACTGCGCTGATGCATTTGCCTTAGCTTGCTCTTTAGGCGGAGATACAGACACAGTTGCAGCATTGTCTGGTGCTCTGTTTGCTGCACGCTGGCCCGAAAAGGCGGACTTCTATTCCATTCCTTGGTTAAATGATGTTCAGTGGTCAGAGATTGAAGAAGATCTTCGGGAATGCACACAGATGCTGGAGCAGGTTCATGGCTAAGAAAGTTTGGGTGCAGGGTCCGATTGCTCTAGATACCGTTGTCTATCTTTCTAAGTTTCCTATACCAGGATCGTTTATGAACTCAGTTCGAACTGAAGAACGAACTGGCGGCACTTCAGCAAATGTTGCTCTTGGACTTTGTACTGCATCTGTTGAAACTGGGTTTGTGAGTTATCTCGGTAATGATGAAATTGGCAAGCAGCTCCTAAAAGTCTTAGAACAAAGCCAAATTAAAGATTTGATAATCACTCACTTCGACGATAAAACCAACCACACATTAGTTTTAGTAGATGAAAAATCAGAGCGCACAATTATTTCTATGACAACTCCCCATCTGCGAGAGCTTCGAATGGATAAAGTTCCATTTAAAGCCGGCGAGATTGTTGCTTTTGTTTTGTGGCGTGAAGAGTTTCTAGCAGATCTCCAGCGAGCTCAAACTGCCGGATGTTTCACAGTTGTAGGTGCTGGTGCATTAGCCGACTCCTCTGTGACACACGCAGATTTAGCAATTGGATCACGCAATGATTTCCCAGTTGAGATAAATCCACTAGATCATCTAGATCGATTTGCTTCAATCGTGTTAACCGAAGGCATGCAAGGCGCAGTTTTGTACAGTGGTGGGAATGAAATCCGACAGCCAGCTTTTAAAGTTGAAGTTAAGGACACAACCGGTGCCGGTGATGCATTCATTGCAGGTTATTTAGCCGGAATTGCCCATGATCTAACTACCACTCAATCACTTGAGATTGCAGCGAAGTGGGCGGCAAGCGCTGTCCAATCTGAGTCTTCTGTGCCTCCAGCATTTGAAGTAGTTAAAGAACAATGGGGAATAGACTTGATTCCATGAGCGCATTTAATCAACGAATTCAGCCAATTCGCGATCTTATGAAAGCGAAAGGTCTTGAGGCCATAGTTCTGCGCCGCAATCCCAATCTGGCTTGGGCAATTGCTGGACGGGCACATGTGCCCACAACAATTGATGCAGCGTGTTTTGATCTCATCATTACTCAAGAGGGTGCAACAGCAATAACAAATGTTGTTGAAGCACCGCGCTTGATTGCAGAAGAGCTTCCAAGTGAAATAACAGTAAAGGCCATTAAGTGGTCAGAAGGTCGTGACCCACAACTGCCCACTGGTGCAAAAGTTGGAAGTGATCAACCTGGCGCAGATCGCATTGATTTGGGAACAGAGATTGAGATTATTCGAGCCTCGTTGATTGAATCAGATGTGGCACGCTATAAAGAGATTTGCACAGATGCAGCTATTGCTTTAGGAAATGCAATAAAGCAAGTTGTGAGCAGTGATCGTGAAATAGATGTTGCTGGTTTGATCTCTCACGCACTATGGCAATCAGATCTTGAGATTGCATTTTTAGGAGTTGCGGGTCAAGATCGCGTCCATAAATTTAGACATCCACTTCCCACATCAGCTGTGGTTGGAAATCGAGTATCTGCATCCATATGCGCAAAGCGCAAAGGTTTAATTGCCTCCGTTACGCGTATTGTGAGTTTTGAACCAATCTCAGATGTGATGGCAAAAGATTATGAAGCAATCTTTAAAGTAGAAGCCGCGATGTTAGATGCCACAGTTGTGGGTAAGGCCTTTTCAGATCCCATTAATGCAGCAATTGCTGCTTATCCGACCAATGGATTTGATGGCGATGAATGGACTAAGCATCACCAAGGCGGTCCAACTGGATTCTTGCCTCGTGATTGGCCAGCTAATACGGGCAGTGCGCGTTTGATTGCTAATAACCAGCCGATCGCTTGGAACCCAACGGGTAAAGGCTTTAAAGCAGAAGACACGATCATTGCCACTAACTCAGGCGTGAAAATCCTCTCGATGGACCCAGATTGGCCCTCTTTTGAGGTCAATGGTCGGACCAGACCATTTTTACTCACCCCCTAAAGATCATCACAGTCCTATAATAAGGCGCAAAACCGCGATTCTGGCATTGACTCGCACCCTCTCCAGTGGCACGCTCTGCCAAGAGGTCTTACCACTGGAGGTTTAATGAGCACTGTTGCTCTCGTCGCACTCGCGCGCCCAACCTTTGACCTCGCATGTGCTCAAGCAAATTTCGATAGCGCACGAGCATTACTCACCGAGCTCGGTGCCACGGTGGTCGGACCATCTGAGTTAGTAATGACAGTCGATGATGTTGCAGCAGTTCAACTTCCACACGCTGACCTACATATCTTGTTCATGGCTTCATTCTCAGATGCATCTCCTGCTGTAGAACTTCTTGGAAAAGTAAAAGGCCCAGTTCTGGGTTGGTCTATGCGCGAACCTGGCGCAGTAGGGGATCGCCTTAAATTGAATTCAATGTGTGGTGTGAACCTTGCAGCACATGCATTAATGAACGCCGGACAATCTATACGCCACATTCATGGCAACGCAGATGAACCACAAGTGCGCGCTGCAATTAAAGATGCGCTCGCAGGAAAACTGCCTGAGGCATCTTCACCAAGAACTGTCACTGGCGAGTTTGGAACTGAGGCTGACGCACAAAAAGCTTTGGATTGGCTGCGTGGTAAAAAGATTGGCGCAGTGGGGGATGCACCCATTGGTTTCACACCATGTGTTTATGATGCAAAACAGATATTTTCAACTTTCGGTTTAGATATTCGCCAAATCACCATTGATGATGCTTTTGGAAGAATTTCAGAGGTTAAGCAAGAGGCTCGCGAACTCGCCTATGCCAACGCAGTTGCTGCTCAGCCATCATTGGCTGCAGTTAATGTGGAAGAAGCAAAGAAAGTTTATGGCGTTGAAGTTGCCTTGGATGAATGGCGCAAAGAAGAAGTTTTGGATGCAATTGCAATTCGCTGCTGGCCAGAGTTTCCAACAGATTTAGGTGCGTGCATTTGTTCATCCCTGGGTCGTCTTTCAGATCGTGGCACTGTCACAACATGTGAGCGCGATGTATTAGGCGCAGTAACAATGATGGTCTGTGAATCACTAGGTTCAGATGAAAACTACTTGGTAGACATCGTTGATCTTGATGCTTCACAAGGTTTAGTTCGTCTATGGCACTGCGGTTCAGCTGCAACAAAGCTTGCGGCAGACCCAACTAATGCCACTCAATCAACCCACTGCAATCGCAAATTAGGCGTTGCAGGTAATTTTCCGCTCAAGACCGGACCAGTAACACTGTTTCGTATTGATCGGGATGTGGATCCGAGCAACCGCACGGGTCTTCGCATGGTTGTGAGCCGAGGGGAATCAATCCCTGCTCCCAATCACTTCCAAGGCAATACGGCAACTGTTATCACTGAACCTGATGCAGCTGCTTTAGTGAATGGAATCGTCACTGGCGGATATCCGCACCACTTGGTCATTTCATGGATCGATGTGCGACCAGGTATTCGTCAACTGGCAAAAAAACTAGGGATACCCCTCACAGAATGGTAAACAACAATCAAACCCTCGGAAAGCAAGGATAAAAATGAAAACTAAAGGACTAAGTACCTTTGCTTCACTCCGTGCTGGTGTAGTTGCATTAGTTGCTACGGCACTTGTAATTACTCCACTTGCGGTTGCACACGCTGCTGATGCTCCAACTTTCGGCAAGGCATGTACAACAGAAGGTGTAAGCACTGGTCAAAAAACAACATCACTCATCTGTCAAACAGGTGCAAATGGAAAACTAACTTGGCAGCGCGTGCGTTTGGGTTCAACCAACGCTCAACCTGTTGCAAACTTAACTCCACCAAAGGGAAGCATTGAATTCCACCACTGGCGTTCAGAAGACAAGGTAGTTCTACAAGGAATTATCGATGACTTCCAAGCTAAGTACCCTGGAACAAAGATCACGCAGGTAATTACAGATTCAACTAACTATCAGAATCTAGAACTTTCAAAAGTCAGCGTAAATCCAAAGGCTGCATTGGTCACAATTTTCCGTGGTCAGCAGTTCACTGATTTCTCAAAGGCGAATATGATGGTTGATCTGTCTAATGAGCGTTTTGTAAAGCAAAACGTTATTCAATCTGCTCTTACACCAGGAATCCTAAATGGCAAGGTGTATGCAGTTCCTTACCAGTCACTATTTAACAACCCTATTTACAACACAGAAATGTTTGCAAAGAACGGTTGGAAGACACCAAGTAACTGGACTGAACTTCTTGGATTCTGTAAGACAGCAAAGGCAAAGGGAATAATCCCATTTGCATGGCCAGCAGCAACAAAGGGAAATGCTGGACAAATCATGAACGCAATGATGATGAACTCAGATTCATCTATTGCAGCAATCACACAGCATGTGAATGACATTCAAGCTGGTAAGGAACTTGTAACTGATGCTTGGTTCAAGGGAATTGCTACAAAGTACGCTCAGATGAACACCGCTGGCTGCTTCCCTGACAATGTTGTTGCTTATTCAGATGTTGCTGCGCAAGCAGATTTTGCAGCTGGTAAGGCTGCTATCTATCCAACTGGAACATTCGGAATGGGTCCTATCAAGGCACTTAATCCAGCAATGGCCGGAAAGATGGGCATCTTTGGAATGATCGTTGTTGATTCAAAGCCAGTCTTTGAAGGAATCACGAACAACACTTTCATGTTCTCAATCAATCCAAAAGCTAGCAGCACAGATCAAAAGCTTGCACGTTCATTCATGTCATATCTTTTGACATCACAGGTTGCTCAAAAGTACGCAGTTGGTACTTCTCAGCATGTTTCAGTAATTAACGTTGACTATGCAGAAAACGTTGACCTATTGAATACATCTGTAATTATGGGTAAGAAGTTGGTGCTTGCACCACGCTTCTTGTTCACTAATGGTGCGGTTGCAACTCCTGTCGAACTAGCTCTTATGGCTATTGGTTCAGGCAAGGATGTCGCAACAGTGCTTGCAGATACTGCAAAACAGATCAAGACGGCACTTGGCGTTTGATCTCTAAGGTGATTAAAAGTCACACCGGCACCTCAATAGGAGGTGCCGGTGTGACTTCACCTGCAAGAAATTCTCGCAATAAGAAAGAAAAAAGAATTCTCCTGTGGATGGCACTCCCTGCATTTGCTGTCTATGCTTCACTGTATTTATACCCAGCTCTGTCTAATCTGCTTTATGCAACTCAAAAATGGGACGGAATAACAAAGCCAGAATTCACAGGGCTCCGGAATATCACTTACTTGCTGACCCAAGATGATTTATTTAGAAAAGCACTTGGAAATAATTTAAGATTTATGTTAGTTGTAGTGATTTTCCAAACTGCATTTGCATTGTTATTTGCAACATTCTTACTAAAGAACTCAAAGACTAATATATTTTTGAGAATTGTATTTTTCTTCCCAACTATTTTGTCTTCAGTTTCTGTTGGAATTATTTGGACATTTTTGTATGACCCAAGTTATGGATCTATCACGGCCTTTTTGAAAGCTATCGGACTTGGTTCTCATGCCCCGCTCTGGTTGGGCAATGAAAGTATTACCCTCTATTCAATTGCTCTTACTCAAGTCTGGTTTCACACAGGACAGATGATCGTTATTTACGTAGCGGGCCTGCAACAAATTCCAAAAGAGCTGTATGAAGCTGCAGAAGTTGATGGGGCAAGTAGATGGCAGCAATTTAAGGGAATCACTTGGCCGATGGCGCTACCTACAACCGCAGTTGTAGTTGCCTATACAACTATTCAAACTTTCAGAGCCTTCGACCTAATTTTTGCTATGACCGGTGGAGGTCCTAGTTATGCCTCGGAGATTCTTGTTACGCAGATTTATAACACGGCTTTTATAAGTCAAAAATTTGGTTATGCCTCGGCTCAGTCAATCGTCCTAGTTGTACTAGTCCTATTTATTACTTGGCTACAGCGCAAAACTCTGCGCGTGAATGATGGGGCAAAGTAATGTACAAAGCATTAAGAGCTAGCTTACTTACGGTCTACGCCACAATTATTTTGCTACCTTGCATGATTGTTATCACGGGTGCCTTTAAGACTGACTTTGAGATCTATACCAAGCCACTATCACTTCCTGCTGTCTGGAGTTTCGGTAACTTCCGTAAATTGTTTGTTGAAAGTAATATCGCAACTCCATTCATGAATAGCGTTATTGTTTCGGCTTTTTCAGTGTTTTTCACACTACTTTTTGCAAGCCTAGCTGCTTATTCAATTTCTAGACTTTTTACTATAACTGGAAGAATACTGTTTCTACTCTTTTCACTCGGTCTAGCAATACCCGGTCAAGTAAACATTATTCCTATATTTCATTTGTTTGTTAATTTGCATCTCAACAATTCTCTTGTTGGGCTTGTTTTAGTAAATATCGCTCTAACTCTTCCTATTTCGATTTTCATTCTTTCAGCCTTTTTTAGAGATCTACCAAAAGAAATGTTTGAATGTGCAGGAATGGATGGTGCTGGTCAATTTAGAATTTATCGATCTATAGCATTGCCATTATCAAAGCCAGCACTTGGCGCAACAGCAATTTTCCTTTTTGTAATTTGTTGGAATGACCTTCTTTATCCACTGATGTTGATTACAGAAACAGGCAAGAAAACTTTGCCATTAGTTCTAATTGATTATAAAGGCGAGTATTTTGCAAGTTATAGCATGCAATTTGCTGCAATTTTGGTTGCATCCTTACCTATGGTTGTAATGTATCTATTTATGCAACGAACATTTCAAGCTGGCTTGACTGCCGGAGCGGTTAAGGGTTAATCATGAGTGCAGTGACACCGCTAGCTCCTCAGCGAGCGGCGCGCATAGCAACTCAATTAATGGAGCTAATTGAACTTCAAAAATTGCTTCCAGGTGATCGTCTACCGCCTGAGCGCCAATTAGCAGATTTGCTTGAAGTGAGCCGACCAAGTTTGCGTGAAGCTCTTCATATTTTGCAGGCGCAAGGGCTAGTGCAGATAAAGCATGGTCAAGGCACTTTTGTTCAGGAGCCAATTGTTGCCCAAGAGCTTCGTGCATCAATGATGACTAAAACACATGGACTCAATGAGCTATTTGATGCACGTGAAGTTCTTGAAGTTCCAGCATCTAAGTGGGCTGCAGAAAAAGCATCAAAGGAAGATATTCGCTTGCTTCGCACCACATTAAACCAAATTGATACAGTAACTGCATCCCATCCAATTGATTTTGATCAGCTACAGCTTCTTGATGCCAAGTTCCATTTAACTATTGTTGGAATTGCAGGGAATAGATTCATTAATCAAACTCTCAATGTATTGCAAGATGTAATGAGAATGTCCATGGAGACCACTCTTCGCTTACCTGGCCGTTCCGAAATATCTCGCAGCGAGCACAATGAAATTTTGACTGCAATTGAAAATGGGGATGGAGAACTTGCATCCAAATTGACTTTAAAGCACATTACTGGAGCCCGTAAGACGGCTGTTGCAGATGCTAAAGAGAAAGAAAATAATTGAGCACTGTTCAAGCCGTTTGTGTTGGTGTAATAACAATAGACACCGTTGCATTAGTAGATAAATACCCAAGTGAAGATGAAAGAGTCGTAGCACTTGAAATCACACGTGGCGGAGGTGGCCCGGCAGCAGTTGCTGCAGTTGCGCTAAGTCGTCAAGGGATTAAAACCGCAATCATCGGAACAATTGGAGATGATGCTGATGGTAAAGAAGTTCTTCGTATTTTTGAAAAGGAAGGCGTCGATACATCAGGCATTTCTATTGGTTCGTCACCAACTGCAGGAAGTGTCATTGTTTCTTCATTAGAAAGAAGTGCTCGCGCAATAAATACACGTCAACCCGTCAATCAAGCACCATCAAATTCTGCTGCAAAAACTTTGGCATCAACGGCGCAATGGTTACACGTCGACCACGTTGGAATAAATCGCTTGTCAGAGCTTGGTATTTCCCGCGGGAATGGTCCGCTCATTTCATTTGATGCTGGATACGGCGTTGAAGATTTTGATCCAACAACCGTGGACCTTTTTGTTCCCACTGATCGGCAAATGGCGCTTCGATACCCAGGTGTTGATTTAGCAGTTGCCTTAGAAAATGATTCTTTAAAGGGTGGGAATACCGTTGTTGCAACACAGGGATCAGCAGGTAGTTCAGGTTTTTCACCTGAATCTGGATTGGTCACTGCATCTGGATTCAAGATTGATGTAAAAAGCACGTTAGGTGCAGGAGATGTATTTCATGGCGCCTTAGTCGCTCAAATCATCCATGGTTTTTCTCTTCAAGAAGCACTGCATCGAGCAAATGCAGTAGCTGCGCTTTCTTGCCGCGGGCTAGATGGCCAATCAATGATTCCAACAACAGCTGAACTCAATGCATTTCTGGAGGCGAACAAATGAGAGCACCACTAACTAATCTGGCAAGACCATCTGGGGCACTTGCTATGGTGGCAGTTGATCAACGTGAGGCCCTGCGTGGAATGTTTGCAGCCCACCAGTCCACTCCAGTGCCGGATTCTCAACTTACGCAATTTAAAGTAGATGTGGCACGCGAGCTTTCACCTTATGCATCGGCCTTATTGGTAGATCAAGAATTTGGTATTGATGAGATTATTAAACAAAAAGCCCTTAAAGGCAGTTGTGGACTAATCGCTGCAGCAGATCTATTAGTTGGACCAGCAGGTGGCGCAGCTACAGATACCGCAATTGATACAGAGGTAGATCCAATTCGTATGCGCGATATTGGGAGCGTGGGATTAAAGTTTCTAATTTTATGGCGCAATGACGAATCACCAGATTCACGCGCAAAACTTGTTGAAGACTTTAATAAGCTTTGTCAGATCTCTGGATTGCCCTCAATTATTGAAATTATTGTGAAACCACCAACTGACACCTCAAGATCTTTTAATCGTGAAGAAGAATTGATTATTGCGGCAAGAGAGGCATCGAGTTGGAAACCAGATCTTTATAAGGCCGAAGTTCCATTCCACGGCGAGGGTGATTTAAATTTAGTGACTAAGAACGCTGAAAGAATCTCTGAAGCAATTGGTTCGCCATGGGTAGTGCTCTCCAATGGAGTAAAACAACCCTTCTTTAATGATGCTGTGAAGGCTTGTGCCATGGGTGGAGCAAGCGGATTCCTTGCAGGCAGAGCGGTTTGGGCCGACATTGTTGGGGCTGCAGATATTCCTAAAGCGTTACGGGAAGTTTCAATTCCTCGCCTCGAGCAATTAGCTGAAATCGTGGATACCCATGCAAAACCATGGACTAGCTGGTAACTAATTTACTTTCGCAATTAGGGAAATCATGGCGCTTACAGCCTCTAATGGCTTTGATGGGGTGATTCTCTTTACATTTCCTTCTTGATTGAGGCGCCAATCGCTTTTCCCATCTTCACTAATTTGAACAGATCCCTTTTCAGAAAAACTAAATAATTCCGGTAAGAGCATCGCTAACACTGCAATCGGATCATGAGGTGTGGTCCAATCTTGATTACGTGGCTGGATCCAATTAAGGATTTCAGTGTACAAAATTGGACCAAGTTTGCCAGAACTCTTGATCTGTTCTATTTCATCCTTCTTAATTATGGTTTTCTGTGAAGACGGTAAATCCAAAATATTTATTGAAATATCTGACTCAAGAACAATCTTTGCTGCAGTGACATCGCATTTGAAGTTGTGCTCAATCTTCTCCTTGGTGAAGTCACCACCCATTATCCAAAGGTGCTTAACATTTTTTGCAAACTTTGGACCCTGCATGATTGCAGAGGCAATATTTGATAACGGGCCAATTGCTATAACTTCAATTTCTCCTGGGTTTTGATTTACCGTTTCAATGAGAAATTCAACTGCTGATTTATCTGCTAGCGCATATTGATTCAAATTTGAAAAGGAGTTTCCTTCAGATCCTGTACTCCAGACCTCGCGAGAAGATAAAGGAGTCTCGACTCCGGCGAAGACTGGAATTGATTTATTGGCGGTGTGGCACAAATGGTGGGCTATCCGTGCCCTGAGTTGGGTGTCACCATAAACAGTTGTTATGCCGAGCAAATTAACTGAGTCAGAGCCCAATAACGTAGCCAGAGCTAGAGCATCATCTACATCGCTACCGATATCAGTATCGAGAATGATTGTGTGCATTAACCCCACAACTCTTTAATTTCAACTACCCGGCCTTCA
Source organism: Actinobacteria bacterium IMCC19121 (assembly GCA_002284895.1). Classification (GTDB taxonomy): domain Bacteria; phylum Actinomycetota; class Actinomycetes; order Nanopelagicales; family Nanopelagicaceae; genus Planktophila. Next base: position 97,443 of record CP015605.1, on the reverse strand, counting down.
TTAATACTCTTATGTGCAGCAAGGCCTGTAACCACGCTTGTAATGCCATCTTTAAGGGTTACTTCAGCAGGAGTTGAATTCAAAATAGCATCACGGAACTTAGTGTGTTCAATATAAGAAGCACCATAGTGATGACCCATGTATTTCACATCGTAATTATGAACAATCTTCTGCTCACTTCCACTTCCACGACTAGCGCCTTGCTTCCAGCCAGAGAGCTTTCCAATAGTTTCACGGCGTGAAGCACGGACTACCTGTGAAGGTAAGAAAGATTCAATCTTTCCTTCATCTCCTACGATTGTCAGAATCTCTTTATCAAATGTGCCTTCGCCAAACATGCAAAGATCTAACATCCCACGAGCGCCATTTGCATACTCAAGAACTACGTAGGCGTTATCTAACATATCTGCTTGCTTACCATCATACTTTTCATCCAAGTGGTTAACGCTCTGGCCACCTGAAGCAAAAACTCGAACAGGTTGTTCACCAACAACGATGTCCATCAAATTGAAATAGTGACAACATTTTTCTACCAAAGTGCCACCAGTGCGCTCGGCAAAACGATTCCAGTTATCCACTTTTGGATAGAAAGGTTCGCGGTGCTCACGAATAGATACTTGGTGAATTTTTCCTGCTTCGCCCTCTTTTGCTCGAGTAATTGCTTCAGCAACTGGTGGCATGAAACGGTATTCAAGACCCATCCATGTCATTGCACTTCGTTTCTCATCCCAACTAAGAATTGATTTCAAATCTTCTACAGTTGTTGCAAGCGGCTTTTCAACAAAAACCGCTAAATCTGTGGCAAGGCAATCTTTAAGAACTGCTGCATGTGTGTCATTGGGCGTTGCCACGATAACTGCATCGATAAGTCCAGAATCTAGGAGAGCTCGGTGATCGCTAAAGACTTTGGCGCCAGGAGCCATAGCAAGGGCTGCATCTTGAGAGGGCTTATGGGGATCACTGAGTGCACTCACGGTGGCCCCACCCATGACCTTGATGTTCTCAATATGCTCGCGGCCCATGCTGCCTGCACCGATAATTCCGTACCGAAGCTCGCTTTTCATGGCAACAGGTTAGACCACTTCAAGAATTTTGGGCAGGGGGCTAGACGGAACACGCTCAACTGTCCTAGACTCCCGCAAGAGGTCAGACCACTACCCAAATAAAGCGATGAGAGGCGTGTGTAGATATGGCAATAACACCACCGCAGTTCCTGCTCCATCATGATGGCGACAACGTTGCCGTTGCGATGACAGATCTGCAACCTGGAACCCTGCAAGGGCGTTCGGTAAAAGAAGGAACAGAGAGCACCGCGGTTTTAAACCACGCGATTCCTCTAGGACACAAATTTGCACTCACAGATCTTGCTGAGGGTGACTCAATTATTAAGTACGGCATCAAGGTCGGACTTGCATCAGCTGCCATTAAAAAGGGCGATTACATTCACACACACAACATGAGGAGTTATCGATGGGAAGCAAGCCGCGCTTAATGGGATACCGCCGTGAAAACGGCACTATGGGTATCCGCAATCACGTCATTATTTTGCCTCTCGATGACCTTTCAAATGCAGCTGCTGAAGCTGTCGCAAAAGTTATTCCTGGCACATTAGCTCTACCTCACGCTTTCGGGCGCTTGCAGTTTGGTGAAGATTTACAACTTACTTTCGACACACTTATCGGTACTGGCGTTAATGCAAACGTTGCAGCAGTAGTTGTCATAGGTATCGAACCAAAGTGGACTCAAAGAGTTGCTGATGGAATTGCAAAGACTGGAAAGCCAGTTGCAGCATTTTCAATTGAAGGCAAGGGCGACCTACAAGTTATTCAAGAAGCTAGCCGTGTTGCAGCAATGTTCTTACAAGATGCATCAGGTCTTGTTCGCACAGAAGCTGAAATGGGCGACATGATTATGTCAATCAAGTGCGGAGAGTCAGACACAACGTCTGGTCTTGGTTCTTGCCCAACTACTTCACAAGCCGTAGACCGATGGGTTGATGCAGGCGGAACTGTTTTCTTTGGTGAAACTTCAGAGTTAACTGGTGGCGAGCACCTCATTGCAGAGCGTTGCATTGATGCCGCTACACGTGATTTGTTCCAATTGACATACGACAACTACATCAAAGTTATTGAAGCAACTGGTGCAAACCTTCTTGGCTCACAGCCAACACAGGGCAATATTGCTGGTGGCTTAACAACTATTGAAGAGAAGGCACTTGGAAACATCGCAAAAACTGGCTCTGTGCCAGTTGTGGGTGTTCTCAAGCCCGCCGAAATGCCAAGTGCATCAAAGCCTGGCTTGTATTTCATGGACTCATCATCGGCTGCAGCAGAGTGCGTAACTCTGATGGCTGCTGGCGGCGCGGTTATTCACTTGTTCCCAACAGGACAAGGAAACGTAATCGGTAACCCAATCGTTCCGGTTTTGAAGTTGACTGCAAACATCAAGACTGCGAAGTCAATGACTGAGCACATCGATCTAGATGTTTCTGGATTACTTCGTTACGAATACGATCTAACTAAGGCTGGCGACATGATGATGGATGTCATTTATGACACTGTTAATGGTCGCCTATGTAAGGCTGAAGTTATGGGTCACCGCGAGTTCACATTCACGAAGTTGTATATCTCTGCATAATGATTCTCATTTCTGAAGATGTATGGGGAACTCCCTTCCAAGAGCTGGAAGGGAGTTTTCCCATTATCCGAAATGATGACCTGTGGAGTGATCCTGAAAAACTCAAAGCGTCTCTTAAAGATGTAACTGCACTTGTTGTTAGAAATCGAACCAAAGTTACAGCTGATGTCATTGCTTCAGCTCCAAAGCTTCGAGTCATAGCACGTGCTGGAGTTGGACTAGATAATATTGATATCAAAGCAGCCGATGCAGCTGGTGTAGTGGTTGTTGCTGGACTTGGAGCAAATGCGGTAAGCGTTGGTGAATTAACTCTAGGTTTATCACTTGCATTACTTCGAAATATTCCAGGCCATAATGTTGCAACACGTGATGGTGGTTGGGTGCGATCACCTGGCCGTGAACTCTCTGGCCTGACGTGGGGCTTATTGGGTTGTGGTGCCACAGGAGTTGCAACAGCAAAACTCATTCAAGGCTTTAACTGCAACGTTCTTGGGTATGACCCATATGCAAAAAATCTCTCAGGAATTGAATTAACTACTTTTGAAGATGTTTTGAAGCGCAGCGACGTAGTGAGCATTCATATGCCATCTACGCCAGAAACCAACGGCACCATTAATGCAGCAACTCTTGCATTAATGAAGCCCGAGGCAATTCTCATCAATGTTGGTCGTGGGGAAGTTATTAATGAAGCAGATCTGATTTCTGCCTTAAAGGCAAAAACTATTGCTGGGGCAGCACTTGATGTTCGCGCTCAAGAGCCACCTAGTAAAGGTGAAATGGAAGTTATTTCTAACCTCATCCTTACGCCCCACGTTGCTGGCATAACTAGCCAAAGCCAACTGCGGATAAATGAAATTCTTACATCAAATATCGAGTTGGTTCTTAGTTCCAAGCCAGCCACTCATGCTGTTGGTGCATTAAAGGAAAGTAGTAACTAATGCCTAAGTTAAACGTTGGTTCTGCAATCGCTACGGCTACATCTTTATTAGAAGCAGCCGGAGTTCCTGCACAAGAAGCAGCAACAACTGCTCGTTGCATTGTTGCAAGTGATCGATGGGGAATTGGAAGCCATGGATTGATGCGCCTTCCTTTTTATCTGGCTCGTCTGCAAGCAGGTGGAATCAATCCAAAAGCAGAGTTAAAGACTGTTACAGATCTACCAAGTTTGGTTGTCTTTGATGGGGATGATGGATTGGGCCATTGGCAATTACAAAAAGCATCTGAAATTGCATCTGAGCGCGCGATGGTCAATGGAATAGCCGCCGTTGGTGTTGGGCGCTCTAACCACTGCGGTGCTTTAGGTATTTATGTCTGGCCAATGATTAATCGCGGATTAGTTGGTATTGCATTTAGTACAGGTCCTGCAGTTATGCCACCGTGGGGTGGTAATCAACCATTGCTTTCAACTTCTCCCATTGCTGCAGGTATTCCAACCAACCCACCTACAGTAGTTGATTTAGCAACGAGTGCGGTTGCCCGTGGAAAGATTCAAGCAAAAGCTCAAGCAGGTGCCGAACTTGAACCTGGGTGGGCTTTTACAAAAGATGGCGCGCCAACAACAGATGCCAAGGAAGCTTTAGCTGGAATGCTTGCACCATTAGGTGGGGTCAAAGGTTATGCAATTGCAGTTCTAGTTGAGTCACTGACAGGAATGTTGATTGGTCCAACTCTTGCAAAGAATATTCCTGACATGTTTGCAGCTAGCCAGGATGCGCTGCCGCAACAGATTTCACATTTTGTCATTGCAATCGATGCATCCAAGTTATCTGTAAATGGAAGCAACAACAGAACTAATGAGTTCGCCCAAGGTGTTAATAGCGCTGGAGGTCGCCTCCCGGGTGCTAACCGTGTGAATCCAGAGAAACTCAATGATGGTGATGAAATAACAATCACCGATCAAGTGGCAGAGCAGCTGAAAACCTGGTCAACAAAGCTCGGTATCTAAATGACTAAAACTCTTCCAGGCCTTGGTCTAATCGCAGTAGTTGTTGCAGTGGCATTTCAAATTCACAACTTTCAACCGGCGATTAGCCCACTAGCTCTATGTGTTGCCTTTGGCTTCATCATTGCAAACTTTGCTTCATGGCCGGCTTTTGCCGCCGCTGGAACTTCATTTTCGAGTAAGAAGTTAATGCGCATAGGCGTTGCATTGCTAGGGGCTCAGGTAAGTGTTGTTTCACTCAAAGCCATTGGAGTTAAAGGCGTAATCACAGTGATTTTGGTAGTTAGCTTCACAATTTTTGGAATCTTAGGTCTTTCAAAACTATTTAAGATGAGTGGAGAATTAGGTCTGCTTATTGGTGTTGGATTCGGTGTTTGTGGTGCAACGGCAGTGGCCGCAATTCGTCCTCAAACTCGTGCGACCGAGGAAGAGACTTCGTATGCAATTGGGTTGATCTCTTTGTGTGGAACTCTCTCTATTTTTGTATTGCCTTTCCTTGGCCACTTAATGGGTTTGAGTGATCAAACATTTGGTGCTTGGGCAGGTGCTGCAGTACACGATGTTGGCCAAGTTATTGCAACAGCATCTGTTTGGAGTGATGATGCAGTTAAGTCTGCAGTTGTTATCAAGCTCTCTCGTGTGTGTTTGCTAGCACCAATTGTTTTGATTCTCTCACTGCGCCATCGCAAGTATTTGAAGGCCCAAGGCCAAAGTGCTGAAAACTCTGCCAAGGTTCCACTTATCCCATTTTTCGTTCTTGGCTTTATTGCAGTTGCCATAATTCAAAATGTTTTTGAAATTCCTACACGAGTTCATGATGATGTAGTGCTCACGAGCAAGCTATTACTGGGTGCTGGCTTAGTTGCACTTGGATCTGGCGTGCGTTGGAAAGCAATTCGAGCAATTGGTGCACGTCCAATGGTTATGGGCTTAATTGCTTGGGTGATTGTTGCTGGAGTTGCGCTGCTTGCTGTTCGCATCACTGGGATATAGGCTCTAAATATGTGTTCAAGAGTTACATGCAATCAATGTTCAAAGCCAACCTGGTCAGGTTGTGGCCAACATATTGAGCAGGCCTTGGTGGGTGTGGCCTTAAAAGATCGCTGTCAGGGCCATGAAAATGACCCAAAAGAGCCGGGTTTACTCTCACGGCTCTTTGGTGGCAAAAAGTAGCCAAAAAACGGCATTTTACGCGTAAATGTAACCAATTCGTTACCTATTAGACCTATCTGTTCACTGGTATGACCTCTAGGTTGAGCGTGTTACCAGGCCTTGACCCCTTCAATACCTGATGACCTTTCGAAAGGCTCAACTCTAGAGAAAAGGAAAACAATGTCAGATGTAAACAATGGCATTTCCCGTCGTTCAGTACTTAAGGGTGCTGCAATCGGTGGAGCTGGACTAGTTGCTGGTGGATCACTTCTTGCAGGTTGCGGAAAGAAGCAAGTCACCGGAGATGTTCACTTCACAATTCGTGGAAATCTAAGTGATGCTGGAGCAAAGATTGCAATCGCAGCAAATGATGCTTACACAAAGAAGACAGGCAACAAAGTTATTTCACAAGCTGTTAACTCAGATGACTTCCAGAATAACTTCGTTCAGATTATGCAAGGAACTCCAGATGATGCATTTGGTTGGATGGCCGGATGGCGCACCAATGCACGTGCTGATGCTGGCCTACTAGCTGATGTTTCTGATCAGGTAAAGGCTCTCGGTAGTTCACTTTCAGCTGCTGCAATCCAAGGTGCTACAAATCCTTCAGACGGCAAGCAGTACATCATTCCTACTACTTATTACCCATGGGGACTTCACTACCGTAAGTCAACAATGCAGGAATTGGGTCTAAATCCAGAGAGCATTGCAACATGGGATGACCTCATCAAGTTGTGTGAAGCTACACAGAAGAAGGGTCTAGTTGGTTACGCACTTGGCGACAAGGGCGGCTGGGAAGCAATGGGAACATTCGATATTCTCAACATGCGTCTTAATGGATACCAATTCCACATTGACTTGCTTAACGGCAAAGAGAAGTGGACTGATGCCAAGGTTGTAGATGTGTTTACACACATGGGTCAATTGATTCCTTACATGAACAAGAACGTTCTTGATATCTCATGGGATGGTATGCGCGATCTTCTACTACAGAAGAAGTGCGGCGCCATGATGATGGGTTCATGGTTTGCTAATGACTTTAAGGCTAAGTCACAAGAAGACTACGACGATCTATGGATCGTTCCATTCCCAGAAATCAATCCAGAGCACGGTATTGACTCAATCGATGCACCACTTGACGGTATTTCAGTTGCCGCAAATGGTAAGAACCCAGAAGGTGGAGCAGACCTAGCTGGATTCTTGGGATCCAAGGAAGGTATTGATGCAGCAGTTGCCGCTGGAGATACAAACATCTACATCTCAAGCGACTTCGACACATCTTCATACGATGCATTCAACAAGCAGAAGCTTGCAGTTCTAGGCGCAGCTAAGAACATCGGCTTCTTCCTTGACCGCGATACTCGCGGTGACTTTGCTGGCCCAGTTGTTGGTCCAGCAATTCAGAGCTTCCTTAAGAATCCAAAAGATCTCACAAAGATTCTTGAAAGCACTCAAGCACAATGGGATGCACTTCCTGCACTTTAATTCGTTTAAATTAACGAATTAGACTAGGGTTAAGAAATGAAAACGGCGGCTGTGAACAGAAATGTTCGCAGCCGCCGTTCCCTTTCCCGCAACGATCGGTTTACGCTCAGCGCATTCGTAGGTATTCCGACTTTATTGCAGATAGTTTTCTTATGGTTTCCTACACTCGTTACTGTCGTTCTTTCCTTTACTTATTGGAATGGCATTAATGTAAGTGATATTAAATGGGCCGGTCTTGCAAACTACAAGAATATATTTTTCGGTTCACCAGTTTTCTACGATGCTCTAAAGAATAACGTCGTCTGGTTACTGTGGTTTACATTCATTGCAACACCACTTGGAATTCTGTTGGCTTATCAATTTGATCGCAAAATTAAAGGTCACCAGATTTATGAAACTATTTTCTATATGCCTGTTGTTTTATCATTAGCCATTATTGGAATTATTTGGAACTTCATGCTCCAACCTGGTGGATTTGTGCAAGGCGTGATGGGTAGAGATATTGGAAACGCAGTTTCTATTTGGGGTAACTACAGCATCAATAGCTATGTGATTATGGCTGTTGCCTCTTGGCGCCATATCGGTTACATCATGTTGCTTTATTTAGCTGGCTTAAAGGCCTTTGATTCATCACTTCGTGAGGCATCTGCAATTGATGGCGCTACAGAGTGGCAGACCTTTAGAAAAATTATTTTCCCTACGATGCGCCCGGTAAACGTCATCATTTTGGTGATAACAATTATTGATTCTCTGCGTGCTTTTGACCTTGTTTACATTATTTATGGCACCTCTACAGCCTGGCCTTTGCTCAATATTTTGGCATTCCAGAACTTTGCGGGCCAGGGAATTTCAATGAAGGGTGCGGCTTATTCAGTGATTGCCCTTGTGCTCTGTGTCGTTCCTATCCTTGTTTATCTGCGCAATGTCTTTAAGGAGGATCTCGAGTGAGTGCGACGATCGTCCAAAATAAAGAGTATAAGAATAAGCAAAAGACAAAAGATAACTTTATCTCTGCAATTATTGGGTTCTTCGCTTTTGTTTGGATTTTTCCAATTCTTTGGACAATTTGGACTTCACTTCGCCCCTATAACGACATTATTTCCTATGGTGTTTTTTCATGGCCACGCCATTTAAACCTGGATAACTATTTCCAAGCTTTTCGAGTTATGGGTCTAACGAAATACTTCTTGAATACTCTCTATGTGATGGTACCTAGCGTTATTTTGATCTTATTCTTGGGTTCACTCATAGCCTTCGTAGTATCACGCTACTCATTTAGATTTAATCTCACTCTTCTACTTTTCTTTACTGCTGGAAATATGTTGCCAACAATTGCAACTTACATTCCAGTCTTCTGGCTATACATCAAAATTGGTGATCTTTTCGGTAACCGTTCGTTGCTCTATAACAACTATTTTGGAATCATCCTTATCCACGTTGCATTCCAAGTTGGATTTGCCACTTTCGTTCTTTCTTCATACATGAAGACTGTTCCAAAGGAAATTTCAGAGTCAGCAATTCTCGATGGCTGTTCAGTCTTTAGGCATTATTGGAACGTAATGTTGCCGTTGCTTCGCCCACCACTAGCAGCCCTAGGTGTGTTAATGAGTTGCTGGATTTATAACGACTTCTTCTGGGCGTTGATTTTGATGTCTGAAGATTCCAAGCGCCCAGTGACTTCTGCTCTGCGACAGCTGCAGGGACAGTATGTAACTGACTTTAATTTACTGGCTGCAGGTGCCAGCATTGTTGCCGCGCCAACCATCATTTTGTTCCTTGTTTTACGTAAGCAGTTTGTTTCAGGCTTAACTCTAGGCGCAACTAAGGGATAAAAAAATGAAGGCAATACAAATCACCGCATTTGGCGGTCCAGAATCCATGCACTTAGTTGATCTAGCTGAACCAGTTCCTGGTCCCGGACAAGAGGTAATAGAAGTAACGTCAATCGGAATTAACTATGCCGATACTCACCAAACAGAAAACTCTTATCTTTCTCCACAAAAACTTCCACTGGTACCTGGTATTGAAGTTGTTGGAATAGCTAACGGTCGCCGCGTACTTGCACCTGTTGATGGCGGGGGATATGCACAAAAAGCATTAGCCCACTCAGCTGCAATGATTGAGATTCCAAATGGAGTTAGCGACGAGCAGGCACTATGTATGTTGGTGCAAGGTTCAACTGCTTGGCACATTTTAAAAACTGTTGGTCACCTACAAAAAGGTGAGAGCGTAGTAATCCATGCTGCAGCTGGTGGCGTTGGAACTATTGCAATTCAATTGGCAAAGATGTGGGGAGCAAAAGTAATTGCAGTTGCCTCAAGTGAGAGCAAACGAGCACTTGCTAAATCACTTGGTGCCGACGTTGTTATTGATGCTGATCAAGACAAACTTAAAGATGCGATTCTTGAGGCCAATGGCGCAAAGCCAGTTAACTTAGTTCTTGAAATGGTTGGCGGTAAAACTTTTGATGTCAGCCTTGATGTGTTGGCACCATTTGGTCGCTTAGTTACTTTTGGAATGGCATCTAGAACTGCTCCAACTCCAATACATCCAGGTGTGTTAATGGGTGGATCAAAGACAATTACAGGATTTTGGTTGGCACATTGCTTTGGTAAGAAAGAACTTCTTAACGATGTAATTACAGAACTATTTTCATTAGTAATTGAAGGAAAATTAAAGCCAGTAATCGGTGCAACATTTGGCTTAAGTCAGGCCACTGCTGCTCACCAAGCAATGTTGGCCCGCGAAACAACTGGCAAAATCACGCTAAATCCAGCCCTATAAGTAGGTCATTTTTCCAAAGTAGTTAATTGCCTGTACGCTCAGCATTCGATCTGCCCCCCTAGCTCAGTTGGTAGAGCGTTTCCATGGTAAGGAAAAGGTCACCGGTCCGATTCCGGTGGGGGGCTCGAAAGAGTTCTTCACTAGATGAAGATCTGTTTTAAACGCACAACCCTTGGCGGGGTAGCTCAGCTTGGTAGAGCAAGCGGCTCATAATCGCTGTGTCGTGGGTTCAAATCCCGCCTCCGCTACTAGTTCCACACGCGTGAATTTCGCGCATCGAGAAGGCTCGGGTAACCTGAGCCCCTCGATAACCAATGAAGGAGTAAGACCATGGCAAGCAAGAGCGCGGACGTACGTCCAAAGATCACCATGGCATGCGTTGATTGCAAAGAGCGCAACTACATTACAAAGAAGAACCGCCGCAACGATCCAGACCGCATGGAACTTAAGAAGTTCTGTCCACGTTGCAAGTCTTCAACTCTTCACCGCGAAACTCGCTAATGATCAATCCCGATTCGGTCGGGCGCACCTTCAAGGGTGTGGAAGAAGTTACTGTCACACAATCACAAATTGATGCCTTTGCTACTGTCATTGGCGAAACTGACACAAGCGTTGCTCCCCCTACTTTTTCTATCCGCATTTCTCTCTCCCAATATGAATCAATCCTGACTCAACCTGAAATCGGCGTTGACTGGACGCGGCTAGTTCATGGAGATCAAAAGTTTGAAATCTTTCGCCCAATAGTTGCAGGCGATGTCTTCACATGTTCAGCAACAATTGAAACGCTCAGAGTTGCAGCTGGAAATGAAATTGTTTCTGTGAGATCTGATCTACATAATGGTGCTGAATTAGTTGTCACATCATGGTCAACGTTGGTGGTGCGCCGATGATTGAAGTTGGAATGACTTTGCCAGAAAAGGTTTTCTATATTGATCGCGCTTTGCTTAAGGCCTATGCCGATGCAAGCGGAGATCAAAACCCAATCCACCAAAATGAAGAGTTTGCTCTCTCTGTTGGCCTTCCAAATGTTATTTCTCACGGCATGCTCACCATGGCCCTTGCTGGAAAATATGTAACAGAGTGGGCAGGTGGAAGCGCCAATGTGCGTGAGTTCTCAGCTCGCTTTATTAAGCCGGTCGTAGTTCCAGCAGGTGAAAAAGTAGATTTAACAGTTGTCGCAACAGTGAGTGAAGTTGATGGCAGCACAGTTAAGTTAGATATCACCGCAACTTCTGCCGGGGTGAAAGTCCTGGGAATGGCAAAAGCAGTCGTCGTTAAATGAGCATTCCAGATTCAGTAACCCAGTTAGCGCAAGCGCGAATGGATGCGCGTGCTGCTAAAGATTTCAAATTGGCTGATAAATACCGCGAAGATCTTTTGCATGCAGGCTATGAAGTTGTAGATGTTGCTGGTGGCTATGAATTAAAACCAAAGAAGCCATATATCACTCTGGCTTATCCACGAGATATTCGCCCCATCGATCTTGAAAATGATGTCACAGTTGGGATCATTGTTGATGGCTTTACAGATGACGCTCTTGAAACTGTGAGAACTATAAAAGCCAACAGCGATTGTGCAGTTGCGATTATCGCAATTGGTGATGCTGGGGCTTTATTTGAAGAGATGGATAAGCGCACATACTTAATCTCTGTTGCACCAGGTGCTAGCTGGGCAGATTGTGCGAATGTATTTCTAGAAAAAATAGCAAGCAAATATGTCGTTGTTATGGATCCCTCTACACAATTTACTGGTGATGCAATTACTCCAGTAGTTGATGAGTTAGCAAAAGGGCAATACGTTGCTGTGGGTTGGCATGGGGGATTAGTTAACTTAGAAGATCAATGGCGCAGCATTGACGATAAGGGTGTCGGAGAAGTGGATGTTCTCTTTTCATACTTCATGGCATTTAATCGCGAAGCGATGACTCAAGTGGGTGGATTTAATCCACGTGCTGTTTATTACAGAAATGCCGATATTGAATTCTCACTCAAAATCAGACAAGCCGGCGGCAAGCTATTACAAATGAATCTACCTCTGACTCAGGGCCGTCATCATGGTTATCACGATGTAGATCCTGATTATCGTGATGTGCAATCAAAGAAGACCTTTGACCGCATCCTGGAGAAGTACAGAGGCAAAGAAGCCATTTTGTCTCCGCGTCGGTAGCCTTAACCCATGACCGATCTATCCAAATACACGAGCTTTCACGTGGGTGGCCCGGCGCAAAAAATCCTTCAAGTTTCAACGCAGGAAGAAATCATTGCTGCAATTGAAGAAGCAGGGGATTCACCAATTTTGATTTTAGGTGGAGGAACAAATGTTTTAGTTTCAGACTCAGGCTTTGAAGGCACAGTAATTCGAATTTCAAATAACTCTGTGCAAGCAGAGGTGGATGCATGCAGCGGAGCAACATTAACCATTGGTGCTGGTGAGGACTGGGATGAGTTAGTTGCAACCACGATTGATAGAGGTTTTGCTGGGCTAGAGACTTTAAGTGGAATTCCAGGAACTGTTGGCGCTGCACCTATTCAAAACATTGGTGCCTATGGCCATGAAGTCAGTGAGTTCATTACACGCGTGCGCACATATGATCGCGAAAAGAAAGAGATTCGCACCTTTACAAATAGCGAATGTGAATTCTCTTATCGCAGTTCTCACTTTAAATCACACCCAGGTCGCTATGTTGTTTTGGAAGTTCAATTCCAAATTCGACGTGGTGAGATGAGTGATCCCATTACTTATGCCGAACTTTCTAAAAAACTCGGTGTTGATATGGGGGATAAGGCATCCGTAGTTGATGTGAGAAAGGCAGTATTAGAACTTCGCGGAGCTAAAGGCATGCTCATAACTGAGAGCGATAAAGACTCTTGGTCAGCCGGCTCTTTCTTTACTAACCCAATTATTTCTCAGCAAGCAGCCGATGGACTTCCAAACGCTGCACCTAAGTGGCCACTAACAGATGGTCGCGTGAAGATTTCAGCAGCATGGCTGATTGAAAACTCTGGAATTCACAAAGGTGATGAAGTGGGCGGTGCAAGGATTTCTACAAAACACGTACTTGCTTTAACGAATGCAGGAAACGCAACAGCTTCAGATATTGCAACGTTAGCTCGCAAAGCACGCGATCAAGTGCAGAATACTTTTGGAATTACCTTAGAAGCTGAAGTAAATCTGATTGGAATTGAGATTTAACCTTCAGTTATTAGCTTCTTGATTCGCCCAATACCTTCAACAATGTCGGCGTCACTTGTTGCATAAGAAAAACGTAGGTATCCAGAAGGTCCAAAAGCCTCACCAGGCACAGCTGCTACTTCTACTTCTTCCAGAATGAGCGTGGCTAATTCAGCTGAAGTTGTAGGAGTTTTGCCACGAATGGTTGTGCCAAGCACACCCTTTACTGATGGATATACATAGAAAGCACCTTGTGGTGTTGGACAGACAAAGCCTGGGATTTCATTGATTAAATCAACAATTAACTTACGGCGACGATTAAATGCCACACCCATTTCATGAACTGCATCTAAGTTGCCAGTTAGCGCTGCAATTGCTGCACGCTGTGAAACGTTTGAAACATTGGAAGTCAAATGTGATTGAAGGTTAGTGGCAGCCTTAATGACATCTTTTGGACCAATCATCCAGCCCACACGCCAACCAGTCATTGCATATGTCTTTGCAACACCATTAATAATAATGCAGGTATCAGCAAGACCTGGAACTACAACTGGAAGAGATGGCGCAGAAGCACCGTCATAGAGCAAGTGCTCATAAATTTCATCGCTGATAATCCAGATGTTGTTCTTAAGCGCCCATTCACCAATTGCTTTAACTTGCTCAACTGAATACACAGAACCAGTTGGGTTAGATGGAGAACAGAAAAGTAATGCTTTTGTCTTTGGTGTGCGAGCAGCTTCTAGCTGTTCAACTGAAACTAAATAGTTTTGTGTTTCATCAGCAAATATTTCAACAGCTTTTCCACCAGCTAATTTGATGCACTCTGGATATGTTGTCCAGAAAGGAGACGGAAGAAGAACTTCATCACCTGGATCAATAATTGATGCAAATGCTTGATACACCGCTTGCTTGCCACCGTTAGTAACTAATACTTGATCTGCAGTAATTACATAGTTGGAATCACGCTTTGTCTTTGCAACAATCGCATCGCGAAGTTCAGGTAAACCTGGTGTTGGTGAGTAGCGATGGTTAGCAATAACTTTGGCTGCTGCAGCAGCTGCTTCAACAACATAAGTCGGTGTTGGAAAATCTGGTTCGCCTGCACCAAAACCAATTACTGGTCGCCCGGCAGCTTTGAGCGCTTTCGCCTTGGCATCAACGGCCAAAGTGGCAGATTCAGCGATGGCAGCGATTCGGGATGAGATGCGCGGTGACATGCCCCTAAGTCTGCCGTATCTTCAGGCGCGAGTTAGACCTAGGAGCCCTCTTGCCCCTACACTTCGACGCTCACGAGGGTTTGCTTTTCCCTATGGTTTTGCCATGCTCTCGCGAAGGGCAGTAGCTCAATTGGCTAGAGTTGCCGTCTCCAAAGCGGCCGGTTGGGGGTTCGAGTCCCTCCTGCCCTGCACGGTGTTTTACAAAGTTGTACTAAACGAAAGGAACGACGATGACAGAGTCACACGATCAAGTTGCCGAGAAACTCGGTCTATTTGCGCGCGTCGGTCTTTTCTACCGCCAAGTTGTTAACGAACTCACCAAAGTTGTTTGGCCAACACGTAATCAGTTAACCACCTACACAGCCGTAGTCATGGTTTTCGTAACGTTCATTATTGCTGTCGTTTCATTGCTCGATCTTGTACTTACAAAGATCGTCTTCTGGGTGTTTGGGTAAAGGGAGAACATGAGCGAAGAGATCAAAGCAGACGCCTTCGAGGCCGCGCTGGCAGCATCAGCTAGCGAGATTGCAACGCCTGTCGTTGAGGTAGTTGAAGAAATCGTTGCTGAAGTAGTTTCATCAACTGAGCCTGAATTGGCATTGGCATCTGATGAAGATGGCGATATTGAGTCAGATGAGAATGACCCAAATGCAGAATTCCGTCGCACACTTCGCACAGCGTTGGGCGATTGGTATGTAGTCCACTCTTATGCGGGCTATGAGAAGAAAGTAAAGGGCAACCTTCAAACCCGTATTCAGTCACTTAATATGGAAGATTATATTTTCCAGATTGAAGTTCCTGAAGAAGAAGTGAAGGAACTAAAGAACGGTCAGTTCAAGATGGTTAAGCGCAACATCTACCCTGGCTATGTTTTAGTTCGCATGGATCTCACTGACGAGTCATGGTCAGCAGTTCGTAACACACCTGGTGTTACAGGCTTCGTTGGCAATGCACATCACCCAAGCCCATTGAGCATGGATGAAGTTGAGAAGATTCTTGCACCACGTCCAGTTAAGAAGTCTGACAAGGTAGATATTCGCCTTATCGACTTTGAAGTTGGCGAATCAGTCACAGTTATGGACGGTCCTTTTGCAACCCTTCCAGCATCGATCTCAGAGATCATGCCAGAGCAGGCAAAACTCAAGGTTCTTGTCTCTATCTTCGGACGTGAAACCCCAGTTGAGCTTTCATTTGCCCAAGTACAAAAGATTTAATTTCAAGAACTACTAGAAAACAAAAAGAGGAAAAGAAATGGCACCAAAGAAGAAGGTAACCGGATTCATTAAGTTGCAGATCCAGGCTGGCGCAGCAACACCTGCTCCACCAGTAGGTCCTGCACTCGGTCAGCATGGTGTCAACATCATGGAGTTCGTCAAGGCATACAACGCTGCGACTGAAGCTCAAAAGGGCCAGATCATTCCTGTAGAGATCACTGTCTACGAGGATCGCTCATTCACTTTCATCACCAAGACACCTCCAGCATCTCGTTTGATTTTGAAGGCTGCTGGCGTTGAAAAGGGATCTGCAGTTCCACACAAGACCAAGGTTGCAAACATCACCATGGCTCAAGTTGCTGAAATCGCAAAGCTTAAGATGTCAGATTTAAACGCAAACGACATCGATGCAGCTTCAAAGATTATTGCTGGAACAGCGAGATCAATGGGAATCACAACTAACGGATAAAAAAAGAATTCTTCTTCTCAGAGTGAGAAGAAGATGTGGGAGAACCGCGCTGGTTCGCTAACCACAACCTAAGAAAGAATGAGGATGAAATGAAGCGCTCAAAGAAATATAACGAGGCTGCAGCAAAGGTAATCAAGGATCACCTTTACACACCACTCGAGGCAGTAACACTTGCCAAAGAAACATCAACAGTGAAGTACAACGCTTCTGTAGAAGTTGCTTTAGTACTTGGCGTTGACCCAAAGAAGGCCGATCAAGCGATCCGCTCAACTGTTAACTTGCCACACGGAACAGGTAAGACTGCTCGCGTTTTGGTTTTTGCTAACGGAGAAAAAGCAGATGCAGCTCGCGCAGCTGGCGCAGATATCGTCGGTGGCGATGAATTAATCGAAGAAGTTTCAAAGGGTCGTCTTGATTACGACGCCGTTGTTTCAACACCAGATTTGATGGGTAAGGTCGGTCGCCTTGGAAAAGTTCTTGGACCACGCGGCTTAATGCCAAACCCAAAGACAGGCACAGTGACAACAGATGTTGCTAAAGCTGTTGAAGATATCAAGGGCGGAAAGATTGAGTTCCGCGTTGATAAGAACTCAAACCTTCACTTCCTTATCGGCAAGGTTTCATTTACTGCCGAACAGCTAGCTGAGAACTACGCAGCAGCGATGGAAGAAGTTATGCGTGCTAAGCCAAACTCTTCAAAGGGTCGCTATGTGCAAAAGGCAGTAGTTTCAACAACTATGGGACCTGGAATCGCAGTTGATCCAAACCTAGTTCGTGAGCCAGTAGCCAACTAAGAATTTGACGGGGGTAGGCCAGCCGGCCTACCCTCTACCCATAACCAAAGACCGCAGGTCTAGATCAACCGCAAGGAAGATCTAAATAAATGAGGAAATCTCAGCCCGCGTAGGTGTTCATGTTAATCCGTGGCGCTTACGCGTTACGGATTTTTTTATTTCCTGTGATCACTAAGTACCAGGAAAGGTGAACCGAATGGCTCGCCCAGATAAAACATCAGCAGTTGCAGAACTGACGGAAGACTTCCGCACAGCCACAGCCACTGTCCTTACTGAATATCGCGGACTATCTGTGACTTCAATGAAGGAACTTCGCCGTGCACTTGGTGAAAAGACCAAGTACTCAGTAGTCAAGAACACTCTTACAAAGATTGCAGCAAAGGATGCCGGAGTTGATCTTTCACCAGATCTTCTCGTTGGTCCTTCAGCTGTTGCCTTCATTAAGGGAGACCCAATCGATGCGGCTAAGAGCCTGCGCGATTTCGCAAAAGAGAATCCATTCCTTGTTATCAAGGGTGGAATCTACGAAGGCAAAGCAGTAACCAAAGAAGAGATCATGCAGCTCGCTAACCTCGAGTCTCGTGAAGTTCTATTGGCAAAGCTTGCTGGTGCGATGAAGGGATCGCTTGCTAAGGCAGCTCGTATTTTCGATGCATTGCGTATCAAGCTTGAAGCAGAACAAGGTGCACCTGCACCAGTAGCAGCAGCTGCACCAGCAGCTGAGGCAGTAGTAGAAGCACCAGCTGCAGAGGCTGTTGCACCAGAAGTTGTGGCTGAAGTTGCTGAAGTTCCAGCAGCAGAAGCAACTGAAGCATCCACAGAAACAGAAGAGAAGGAATAACGAATATGGCAAAGCTCAATACACAAGACCTATTGGCACAATTCAAGGAAATGACATTGGTCGAGCTCTCTGAGTTCGTTAAGTCATTTGAAACTGAATTCGATGTAACAGCAGCAGCTCCAGTAGCAGCAGCAGGCGGCGGCGCAGCAGCAGGCGGCGGCGATGCAGCAGCAGCACAAGATGACTTCACAGTTATCTTGGAAAATGCTGGTTCAGCAAAGATTGCAGTGATCAAGGAAGTTCGCGGATTAAATTCAAGCCTTGGCTTGAAGGAAGCGAAGGATCTTGTAGATGCAACTCCAGCGACTCTCCTAGAGAAGGTCAACAAGGAGACAGCAGACAAGGCAAAGGCAGCCCTAGAGGCAGCTGGCGCAACAGTCACAATCAAGTAATTCGTCAGAGATTGCCCCGTTTGGCTTTGGCCAGGCGGGGCTTTTTCTATTCCCAGCCCCCTTATTCACATTTTTTGGCAATTGACTGACAAATTGCGCGCGTGGGGGTATAAGGGCCCGGTTGGACAGGGTGCGGGCCCGCGCGATACCCTTCACCTTCGCACAAAATTCAAATGGTCAGGGCATATAGCGGCTGAGACCTAATAGTTGTGCGTCCCCGCTTTATTGTCTGGAAGGACATCTCTTGGCCGCGATTAAAAAGTCATCAGTAGCACCACGCCGAATTTCTTTCGCAAAGATCCGCGAACCTCTCGAAGTTCCAAACCTATTAGCGTTGCAAGTTGAAAGTGTTGACTGGTTATTGGGCAACGATGCATGGCGCTCACGTATCGCTGCAGCCGATTCAATGAATCGTGGAGAAATCCCAACAACTTCTGGTTTGGAAGAAATCTTTGAAGAGATTTCACCAATCGAAGATTTCCAGGGATCAATGTCTCTCTCATTCCGCGATCACCGATTCGAGCCACCTAAGTACTCAATCGATGAGTGCAAAGAACGCGACATGACATATTCACAACCATTGTTCGTAACAGCAGAATTTACAAACAATATCACTGGTGAAATTAAGTCACAGACAGTTTTCATGGGCGACTTCCCAGTTATGACTCCACGCGGAACTTTCGTTATTAACGGAACAGAGCGCGTTGTTGTTTCTCAGCTAGTTCGTTCACCTGGTGTTTACTTCGAGCGCACAATTGAAAAAGCATCTGACAAGGATGTTTTCACAGCTAAGGTAATTCCTAGCCGTGGTGCATGGCTTGAATTTGAAGTTGATAAGAAAGATTTGGTTGGTGTTCGCATCGACCGCAAGCGTAAGCAGTCTGTAACAGTCTTCTTGAAGGCACTTGGTTGGACTGAAGAACAGATTCTTGAAGAGTTCGGTGATTTCGAATCAATGCGTGCAACTCTTGAAAAAGATACTGTTAAAACTCAGGATGAGGCGCTGCTAGATATCTACCGCAAGCTACGTCCAGGTGAACCACCAACTAAAGAAGCTGCACAGAACTTAATTGAAAACCTTTACTTCAACCCAAAGCGCTACGACTTGGCCAAGGTCGGCCGCTTTAAGGTTAATAAGAAGCTAGGTCTTGATCTAGAACTGAAGGCATCACTACTTACTATCTCTGACATCGTTGCAACGCTGCGCTACCTAGTAGCCCTGCACCGCGGAGATGTATTGATGGAGTACGGCCGCGAAGTTCGCGTTGAAAAGGACGATATCGATCACTTCGGTAACCGTCGCCTACGTACTGTTGGTGAACTTATTCAAAACCAAGTTCGCATCGGGCTTTCACGTATGGAACGTGTTGTTCGTGAACGTATGACTACACAAGATGTTGAAGCGATTACGCCACAGACATTGATCAACATTCGTCCAGTAGTTGCATCAATTAAGGAGTTCTTCGGAACTTCTCAGTTGTCACAGTTCATGGACCAAACAAATCCATTGTCAGGACTTACACACAAGCGCCGTCTTTCAGCACTTGGACCTGGTGGTCTTTCACGAGATCGCGCAGGCTTTGAAGTTCGTGACGTTCACCCATCTCACTACGGACGTATGTGCCCAATTGAAACTCCTGAAGGACCAAACATCGGTCTTATTGGTTCACTTGCAACATATGGTCGCGTAACTGCATTTGGATTCATCGAAACTCCTTATCGCAAAGTTTCAAAGGGTCGCGTAACCGATCAAGTTGATTACTTAACTGCTGATGAAGAAGATGAGCACATCATTGCTCAGGCAAATGCACCATTAACTGATGACAACCACTTTGCTGAAGCACGCGTACTTGTACGTCGTCGTGGTGGCGAAGTTGAATACATCCCAGCTGATGAAGTTGATTACATGGATGTTTCTCCACGTCAGATGGTGTCTGTTGCAACAGCAATGATTCCATTCCTTGAGCACGATGATGCTAACCGTGCGTTGATGGGTTCTAACATGATGCGCCAGTCAGTTCCGCTGATGCGCGCTGAGGCACCACTTATCGGTACAGGCATGGAGTTCCGTGCAGCCGTTGATGCTGGTGATGTTGTAACTGCAACTAAGGCTGGCGTTGTTACTGAAGTATCTGCTGAAGAAGTAAAGGTCATGGCAGATGACTCCACATACCAAACATATTCACTTCACAAGTTCACACGTTCTAACCAAGGAACTTCATATAACCAGAAGGTTATTGTTTCTGAAGGTGCGCGCGTTGAAGTTGGCTCAGTAATTGCCGATGGTCCATGTACCGAACTTGGAGAAATGGCTCTTGGTAAGAACTTGCTCGTGGCATTTATGTCATGGGAAGGCCACAACTACGAAGATGCGATTATCTTGTCGCAGCGTTTGGTTCAAGACGATGTTTTGACATCAATTCACATTGAGGAATACGAAGTAGATGCACGCGACACCAAGCTTGGTGCCGAAGAAATCACTCGCGATATCCCTAACGTTTCAGAGGAAGTTCTAGCTGATCTAGATGAGCGCGGAATCATCCGTGTTGGCGCCGATGTAGTACCAGGCGACATCTTGGTTGGAAAGGTAACTCCTAAGGGAGAAACTGAACTAACTCCTGAAGAGCGTTTGCTCCGTGCAATCTTTGGTGAGAAGGCTCGTGAAGTTCGCGATACATCTCTTAAGGTTCCACACGGTGAATCAGGAAAAGTTATTGGCGTAAAGATCTTCGAATCTGAAGAAGGCTTTGAGTTAGCAGCTGGCGTTAACCAATTGGTTCGCGTTTATGTTGCACAAAAGCGCAAGATTCAAGATGGTGACAAGCTTGCTGGTCGCCACGGTAACAAGGGTGTTATTTCTAAGATTCTTCCAGTTGAAGATATGCCATTCCTTGAAGATGGAACTCCAGTAGATGTTGTTCTTAACCCACTTGGTGTACCTGGTCGTATGAACGTAGGTCAGGTTCTTGAAATGCACTTAGGTTGGGTTGCAAAAACTGGTTGGGATCTATCTGGTGTCGATGAAGCGTGGCAGAAGCACATGCGCGCAATCGGTGCTGAAAAGGGAGAGCCAGGAACTAAGTTTGCAACACCGGTATTTGATGGTGCACTAGAAGATGAAATCTCTGGTCTTCTTTCAGCAACATTGCCTAACCGCGATGGCAATCAATTAATTGGCCGTTCAGGAAAGGCCCGTTTATTTGACGGCCGTTCTGGCGAGCCATACCCAACACCAATTTCAGTTGGATACATGTACATCTTGAAGCTGCACCACTTGGTTGACGACAAGATTCACGCGCGTTCAACTGGTCCATACTCAATGATCACGCAACAGCCACTGGGTGGAAAAGCTCAGTTCGGTGGTCAGCGATTTGGTGAGATGGAAGTGTGGGCACTTGAAGCTTATGGTGCTGCTTACACACTTCAAGAACTTCTCACAATTAAATCTGACGACGTTCTAGGACGCGTAAAGGTTTACGAAGCAATTGTTAAGGGCGAAAACATTCCTGAACCAGGCATCCCTGAATCATTCAAGGTGCTTATTAAGGAAATGCAGTCCCTATGTCTAAATGTTGAAGTACTTTCTTCAGAAGGTGTCGCAATTGAAATGCGCGATACAGATGAAGAAGTATTCCGTGCCGCCGAAGAGCTAGGTATCAACTTGTCACGAGTTGAGCCAAGCAGCGTAGAAGAAGTGTGAGAGGGATAAAACCATGTTAGACGTTAACTTCTTTGATGAACTACGTATCGGCCTTGCATCGGCTGAAAATATTCGCGAATGGTCTTTTGGCGAAGTAAAAAAGCCAGAGACAATTAACTACCGCACACTCAAGCCTGAAAAGGACGGCCTATTCGACGAGAAGATCTTCGGACCAACTCGTGACTGGGAATGTTATTGCGGTAAGTACAAGCGCGTTCGATTTAAGGGAATCATCTGCGAGCGATGCGGTGTTGAAGTAACACGTGCAAAGGTTCGTCGCGAACGTATGGGTCACATCGAGCTAGCAGCTCCTGTTACACATATCTGGTACTTCAAGGGTGTTCCATCACGCCTTGGTTACCTACTCGATCTTGCTCCAAAGGATCTAGAAAAGGTTATTTACTTCGCTGCTTACATGATCACAGAAGTTGATGCTGAAGCGCGTGAAGAAGATATGCCACAACTTGAAAAGAAGTTGGCTAATGATCGCAAGAAGATTGAAACTCGTCGCGATAACGATCTCGATGTTCGCACCAAGAAGCTTGAATCAGATCTAGCAGAGCTTGAAGCTGAAGATGCTAAATCAGATGTGAAGCGTAAGGTCCGTGAATCTGCAGAGCGTGAACTTAAGTCAATCCGTGATCGTTCAGAGCGCGAGCTTGATCGCCTTGAAAGTGTGTGGACTCGCTTTAAGAACTTGAAGGTTCAAGATCTTGAGGGTGATGAAAACCTTTACCGCGAAATGCGCGATCGTTATGGAATGTATTTCAAGGGAGATATGGGTGCTGCTGCAATTAAGCATCGCCTAGAGACTTTTGATCTTGAGACTGAGCACAAGATGCTTACTGACCTTTCTGAAAACGGCAAGGGCGCAAAGAAGACTCGTGCAATCAAGCGCTTGAAGGTTGTTAACGCATTCCTTACAACAAGCAATAAGCCAGCATCAATGGTTCTTGATTGTGTTCCAGTTATTCCACCTGACCTACGTCCAATGGTTCAACTCGATGGTGGTCGCTTTGCGACTTCAGATCTCAACGATCTATACCGTCGCGTTATCAACCGTAACAACCGTTTGAAGCGTCTAGCTGATCTTGGTGCACCAGAGATTATCGTTAACAACGAAAAGCGTATGTTGCAGGAAGCTGTAGATGCCTTGTTTGATAACGGTCGTCGTGGTCGTCCGGTTACAGGTCCAGGTAACCGTGCACTCAAGTCACTTTCAGACATGCTCAAGGGTAAGCAGGGACGTTTCCGTCAGAACTTGCTCGGAAAGCGCGTTGACTACTCAGGTCGTTCAGTAATTGTTGTTGGTCCACAGTTGAAGCTGCACCAGTGCGGTCTTCCAAAGCAGATGGCACTTGAACTCTTCAAGCCATTTGTAATGAAGCGACTAGTTGACCTTAACCACGCGCAGAACATTAAATCTGCAAAGCGCATGGTTGAACGTGCTCGTCCAGTTGTGTGGGATGTTCTTGAAGAAGTTATTGCAGAGCATCCAGTACTTCTCAACCGCGCACCTACCCTTCACCGTTTGGGTATCCAAGCTTTCGAACCACAGTTGGTAGAAGGTAAAGCAATTCAGATTCACCCACTCGTTTGTACAGCTTTCAACGCTGACTTCGACGGTGACCAGATGGCAGTTCACTTGCCGCTATCTGCTGAAGCACAGGCTGAAGCTCGTATCTTGATGTTGTCTTCAAACAACATCCTCTCACCTGCTAACGGTCGCCCAATTACTTCACCAACACAGGACATGGTTCTTGGTCTTTATTACTTGACCATGGTTCGTGATGGTGAACTAGGAGAAGGTCGTGCATTTAGCTCGATTGCTGAAGCAATCATGGCTCATGATCAACATTCAGTTTCATTGCAGGCAAAGATCAAGATTCGTCTTGATAACTCAACTGAAACTATTGAAACAACAATTGGTCGCGCATTGTTCAACGAAGCGCTTCCAGCTGATTTCCCATATGTAGACATCGATGTAACCAAGAAGCAACTTGGTGGCATTGTTGATCGTCTTGCTGAGTTCTATCCAAAGGTTGTTGTTGCACAAACCCTTGATGCGTTGAAGGCACTTGGCTTCCACTGGGCAACTCGCGCAGGAGCAACTATTGGTATTGAAGATGTTGTTACACCTCCACGCAAGAAGGAAATCCTTGAGAGCTATGAAACACAGGCTGACAAGGTTCAATCTCAATATGAAAAGGGACTCATCACTGATGACGAGCGTCGTCAGGAATTGATCGAGATCTGGACAAAGGCAACAGCTGAAGTGGGTAAAGAGATGGAAGAAAACTTCCCTCGCGTTAACCCAGTTTGGATGATGGTCTTCTCTGGTGCTCGTGGAAATATGATGCAGATCCGTCAGATTGCAGGTATGCGCGGACTCGTAGCAAATCCAAAGGGTGAAATTATCCCTCGCCCAATTAAATCTAACTTCCGTGAAGGTCTTTCTGTACTTGAGTACTTCATTTCTACTCACGGTGCACGTAAGGGTCTTGCAGATACAGCGCTTCGTACCGCTGACTCTGGTTACCTAACTCGTCGTCTTTGCGACGTTGCTCAGGATGTCATCATCCGTGAAGAAGATTGCGGTACTGATCGCGGTCTTGTTCTACAGATTGGTGTTCGTCAAGAATCTGGCGGCCTAGTTAAGTTTGATCACGTTGAAACTTCAGTATTTGGTCGCACATTGGCCGATGATGTTGAAGTTGATGGCAAGGTCATCCTGCCTGCTGGCACAGATCTTGGAGATCGCAACATTGATGAACTCGTTGCAGCTGGAGTAGATGAAGTAAAGATTCGCTCAGTTCTTACTTGCGATAGCAAGGTCGGACAGTGCGCAGCTTGCTACGGTCGCTCACTTGCAGCAGGACAACGTGTTGCAGTTGGTGAAGCAGTTGGAATCATTGCAGCACAGTCAATCGGTGAGCCTGGTACACAGCTAACAATGCGTACCTTCCACACTGGTGGTGTTGCCGGTGATGACATCACTCACGGTCTTCCACGTATCGTCGAGCTCTTCGAAGCGCGTACACCTAAGGGTGTTGCACCAATCGCTGAAACAGCAGGTGTTGTTTCATTCCGTGAGGATGTAAAGGGCAAGAAGATCGTCGTAACTCCAGATGATGGTGGCGAAGAAGTTGCTTACCCAATTACTCGTCGTCAGAAGCTACTTGTAGAAGAAGGTTCGCGCGTTGAAGTTGGCCAGAAGATGGTCGTCGGCGCAATTGATCCAAAGCAGGTACTTCGTATTCTTGGACCACGTGCAACTCAGGTTCACTTGGTAAATGAAATTCAATCTGTTTATCGCTCACAGGGCGTAGGCATTCACGATAAGCACATCGAAGTAATCGTTCGCCAAATGCTAAAGCGCATCACTGTGCTTGAAGCAGGAGATGCCGATCTACTTCCAGGTGAGCTCGTTGAGCGCGGTCGCTTTGAGACTGAAAACCGTCGCGTAGTTACTACTGGTGGAAAGGCAGCCTCAGGTCGCCCAGAACTTATGGGTATCACTAAGGCATCACTTGCAACTGAATCATGGTTATCAGCTGCTTCATTCCAGGAAACAACTCGTGTTCTAACCGATGCTGCCCTTTCAGAGAAGAGTGATCCATTGCTCGGTCTGAAGGAGAACGTCATCATCGGTAAGTTGATTCCAGCAGGTACTGGTCTTGCTCGTTACCGCAACATTCGTGTTGAGCCAACAGAGGAAGCTAAAGCCGCTGTTTATGCAGCTTATGATGAATATGACTTCACACCATTTGACCAACAGGGTTCAGGTGAAGCAGTACGTCTTGATGAGGTAGAAATTCCTCGTTAAAGAATAATTAATGAAAAGGGCTCCCTTCGGGGAGCCTTTTTTATTACACTTTTACAATGAGCAACGATGAGAAATTCCATGTGCAAAGACACTCTGATCGAGAAGTTCACGATCGCTTAAATATCAATGCACTCCTTGATTCCCAATACGTTGCACACGTTGGCTTTATCGATCCAGATATCAACGCACCTTTTGTTGTGCCGATGGGTTTTGCAAGAGATGAAAACCGGATTCTGATTCATGGTTCTACTGGCTCACGCATTATGATGGCAATTGCTAAGGGAATAGATCTTTGTGTCACTGTCACTCAACTCAATGCCATCGTTGTTGCCCGCTCTGCATTTAACTCGTCAATGAACTATGAATCAGTGATGATCTTTGGAAAAGCACGTGTGCTAAAAGAAGATGAAAAAGATGTTGCACTTGAGCGCATCACAACAAAGCTCGTTCCAGGGCTATGGGAATATGGCCGCGGGCTAACTAAGAAAGAATCTGCAGCAACAATGATTGTGGAACTTGGCTTGGAGAAGATTTCGGCTAAGGCGCGCAGTGGTGATCCATCGGACGATGAAGAGGATTTAAATCTTCCCCTGTGGGCAGGAATCATTCCGCTAAAAACTGTTCAAGAGAGTGCAATTACTGCGAAAAATGCGGCTGGGATCCCCGTTCCGCCGCATATTAAGTAGTTATTTATGCAGGTTAGCCAATCGATCAAGGATTGGTGGGTGTGAATAATGCACCGCAACATAAACCGGGTGTGGGTTTAAGTTAGAGAGAGATTCACGGGAGAGCTTCTTAAGCGCGTTATACATATGCTCTCGAGCACCTGGATATGTGTCGATTGAATACTGATCTGCCTGGTATTCATTGCGACGTGAGAATGAGTTATTAATCAAGCCCAGCAGCGTTGAAACAGGGCTAAAGAGTAAGAAGAAAGCGAGCATGGATAGATGAAAACTTGGCGTATCTGAGCCAAGGGCCTTAGAAAGATTTGGATTTCCGAGCAGCCAACCCATAAGAGAGAAGATGATAAGGGTTTGCAGATTACTAAAAGCAAACATGGTGTAAACATGCTTGCGCTTGTAGTGACCGACTTCGTGAGCAAGCACAGCAACTGTTTCCTCAGTTGAGAGTTTTTCGATCAAAGTGTCATAGAGACCAATGATTTTAACTTTGCCCATTCCGGAAAAGAATGCGTTGAGCTTTGTTGATCGCTTTGATGCATCCATCTCATAGAGCTTGGAAAGAGGAAAGCCCTGCTTCTGGCAATAATCTTCAACTGCAGTGCGCAGCTCACCTTCAGGCAATGGCTTTAATTTGTTAAACATTGGAAGGAAGATGCGAGTACCAAAGATAAACATGAAAAGAGAGAAGGCAGCAAAGAGCGCCCATGCGATAATCCAGAACTGACTTTGTAGTTCTTGATAAATCCAGGCAACTGCATAGAGAAGGACTAGTCCAAGTGCTAATGAAATAACCAGTTGCTTTATTGCATCTTGGAAAAACAGCTTCTTGGTTGATTTATTGAAACCAAATTTTTCTTCAATAACAAAGGTGGAGTAATAACCCGCAGGCAGATTCGCAATTGTTGAAATAAGGATCAAAATCCCTATAAAAACCACGGTGATGAGCAGGTTGTTGCCGAAACGATCGCGCAGCTGGGCATCGAGGGCAGAAAACCAGCCCAAAATGATGGCGGCCAGGATTGTCACGGTGCTGATCAGGGTGGTGAGCATGTCAAAGCGGTATTTGGCCGTTCCATAGGCCATGGATTTGGCGTATTCCTCGGGGTTGAAGATCTCAGCGCCTTGGGCGCTCATTGGCTGGTTCTTTGAGCGCTCATTGAGGTAGTTGATGACCATCCCGGCGCTGAAATCAATTAGGACAAATAGGACAATTCCCAGGAGGAGTAGATCTGATGTGCTCATGGGCGTGATTATGGGGGATTTTGGCCCGACACGCCCGGATGTGAAAAAGTAGGCCTTTGCCCAAAATCTAGGGGTTTAAAGGAGTAAAAGGGCGATTTGCCTCGCATGAGCCCGCTGGGTTACCCTTCGCGTCTGCTCTTTTTTAGAGCTTTATTGCTTGTGCTGTGAATAAGTTGAAAAACTTTTTACATCATCTCTGCGAAGCGGGTGCAACACACCCGACCGCGTGGGTCGGCAATTGAGCGTGAATAAAGATCAGTAACGAAGTTACGAATGGAGATGAAGTGCCAACAATTCAACAGCTAGTTCGTCGTGGTCGTGCAGAAAAGATCACGAAGACAAGCACACCTGCACTTAAGGGTTCACCACAACGACGCGGTGTTTGTACACGCGTTTATACAACAACCCCTAAGAAACCAAACTCTGCACTTCGCAAAGTTGCACGTGTTCGCCTTACTAGTGGCATGGAAGTCACTGCATACATTCCTGGTGAAGGTCATAACTTACAAGAGCACTCCATTGTTCTTGTTCGTGGTGGTCGTGTAAAAGATCTACCAGGTGTTCGTTACAAGATCATTCGCGGATCACTAGATACACAAGGTGTTAAGAACCGTAAGCAATCACGTTCTCGTTACGGTACTAAGAGAGAGAAGAAGGCTAGCTAATGCCACGTAAAGGTCCGGTAGTTAAGTCTCCAGTTGTTTCAGATCCTGTTTACAACTCACCAATTGTTACTGCGCTCATTAACCGTGTATTACTTCACGGCAAGCGTTCAACAGCTGAATCAATTGTTTATGATGCACTTGAAGGTTGCCGCAAGAAGACTGAAGTAGATCCACTTATTACTTTGAAGCGCGCACTAGATAACATCAAGCCAGCCGTTGAAGTACGTTCACGCCGCGTTGGTGGAGCTACATACCAGGTGCCAGTTGAAGTTAAAGCAGGCCGTTCAACAACTTTGGCACTTCGCTGGTTAATCGACTACTCACGTTCACGTCGTGAAAAGTCTATGGCAGAGCGCCTAACTAATGAATTAATCGATGCAAGCAATGGCCTCGGTGCTGCTGTAAAGCGTCGCGAAGACACTCACAAAATGGCTGAAGCTAACAAGGCTTTTGCTCACTATCGCTGGTAATCACTAACTAACCCGAAGAATTTAGAAACGACGAGAAGAGGAATATAAGTGTCAGCAGTAGAGAACATCGATCTAGCTACGGTTCGCAATATCGGAATCATGGCTCACATCGACGCGGGCAAAACCACTACTACTGAGCGCATCCTTTTCTACACAGGAATTAACTACAAGATCGGTGAAGTGCACGAAGGTGCTGCAACGATGGACTGGATGGAGCAGGAGCAAGAGCGCGGTATCACTATTACTTCTGCTGCAACTACTTGTATGTGGGATAAGCATCTGATCAACATTATTGATACACCAGGTCACGTGGACTTCACAGTTGAAGTAGAACGTTCCCTCCGTGTTCTAGATGGTGCAGTTGCAGTATTCGATGGCGTTGCAGGTGTTGAGCCACAATCAGAAACAGTATGGCGTCAAGCAGATCGTTATTCAGTTCCTCGTATTTGTTTTATTAACAAGCTAGACCGCACAGGTGCTTCATTTGATAAGTGCGTAGGCATGATCAAGGATCGCCTGAATGCAGTTGCATTAGTTCTACAACTTCCAATCGGTAACGAATCAGATTTCCTTGGAGTAGTTGACCTCATTGCAATGAAGGCGCTGACATGGCGCGGAGAAACACAAAAGGGCGAAGATTACGCAATCGAAGAGATTCCAGCTGACATGGCTGATAAGTGCAAGCAAGCTCGTCACGACATGATCGAAACACTTGCTGAAAATGATGACATTGTTATGGAGAAGTACCTAGAAGGTGCTGAACTCTCAGATGTTGAAATTATTGCTGGTATCCGCCGTGCAACTCTTGCTGCAAAGCTCACACCAGTACTAACTGGTTCAGCTTTCAAGAACAAGGGTGTTCAGCCAATGCTTGATGCAGTAGTTCGCTACCTGCCAAGCCCACTAGATGTTGAATCAATCGTCGGTACAGATATGAACAACTCTGAGGTTGAGGTTATCCGTCACCCTGAGAACAAGGAGCCATTTGCTGCCCTTGCTTTCAAGATCATGACTGACCCACACCTAGGAAAGCTCACATTTATCCGCGTTTATTCAGGTGTTCTACAAACTGGCTCAACAATCCTTAACTCAAATAAGGATCGCAAGGAGCGCATCGGAAAGATCTACCAGATGCACGCCAACAAGCGCGAAGAGCGTGACAACGTTGGCGCCGGAATGATCGTTGCTGTTATGGGTCTTAAGGACACAACAACAGGTGAAACTCTCTGTGATCCAGCTAAGCCAGTAATCCTTGAATCAATGGATTTCCCAGCTCCAGTTATCTCTGTTGCTATTGAGCCAAAGACAAAGGGTGACCAAGAAAAACTTGGCGTTGCTATTCAGCGTCTTTCTGAAGAAGATCCAACTTTCCACGTTAATACTGACGAAGAAACAGGCCAGACAATCATCGCGGGTATGGGTGAACTTCACCTTGAAATCCTTGTTGACCGTATGCGCCGTGAGTTCAAGGTTGAAGCAAATGTTGGTAAGCCACAAGTTGCATACCGCGAAACATTGCGCAAAGCCGTTGCTCGTCACGATTACACACACAAGAAACAGACTGGTGGTTCTGGACAGTTTGCAAAGATTCAAATTGCTGTTGAGCCACTTCCAACTGGTGAAGTTGAAGGCGGATATGAATTCGTAAATAAAGTCACTGGAGGCCGCGTTCCACGCGAGTACATCCCTTCAGTTGATGCAGGTTGTAAGGAAGGTATGGCTGCTGGTCCACTAGCTGGCTACCCAATTACAGATGTACGAGTAACTCTTCTTGATGGCGCGTATCACGATGTTGACTCATCGGAGCTCGCTTTCAAGATTGCTGGTCTAGCAGCGTTTAAGGAAGCAGCAAAACTTGCTGATCCTGCGATTCTAGAACCAGTGATGAGAGTCGAAGTTGTTACCCCTGAAGACTTCATGGGTGATGTCATCGGCGATCTCAACAGTCGTCGTGGCCAAATCCAGGCCATGGATGAGCGGTCAGGTGCCCGCGTTGTTAGGGCGCTAGTTCCATTGTCAGAGATGTTCGGCTATGTCGGAGATCTTCGCTCTAGAACTCAAGGTCGCGCGAGCTATTCAATGGAATTCGATTCGTATGCCGAAGTACCTGGCAACGTAGCGAAGGAAATTATTGCAAAAGTTCGTGGCGAATAACCCTAATAAAAAGCACAACCCCTAATAACTAAGCACTAGAAAACGAAAGAGGAAACGAAATGGCAAAAGCCAAGTTTGAGCGCACAAAGCCGCACGTAAACATCGGCACCATCGGTCACATTGACCACGGTAAGACAACTCTTACTGCGGCAATTTCCAAGGTGTTGCATGACAAGTACCCAACTCTTAACGCAGCAACAGCTTTCTCTGATATCGATAAGGCACCAGAAGAGCGTCAACGCGGAATTACAATCTCTATCGCTCACATTGAGTACCAGACAGAGAAGCGTCACTACGCACACGTTGACTGCCCAGGCCACGCTGACTACATCAAGAACATGATCACTGGAGCTGCACAGATGGACGGAGCAATCCTCGTCGTAGCTGCTACAGATGGTCCAATGCCACAGACAAAGGAGCACGTTCTCCTTGCTCGTCAGGTAGGCGTTCCATCAATCGTTGTTGCACTTAATAAGTCAGACATGGTTGATGACGAAGAAATTCTTGAACTCGTTGAAATGGAAGTTCGCGAACTTCTATCTAAGTACGAGTTCCCAGGCGATGACACTCCAATCGTTCGCATCTCAGCACTTAAGGCTCTCGAAGGAGACGCTGCATGGGGCGAGAAGATCATCGAACTTATGGATGCAGTGGATTCATTTATTCCACAGCCAGCACGTGAAGTTGATAAGCCATTCCTTATGCCAGTTGAAGATGTTTTCACAATCACAGGTCGTGGAACAGTTATCACTGGACGTATTGAGCGCGGCATCGTGAAGGTCAACGAAGAAGTTGAAATCGTTGGTATCCGCGAGCTTGCACAAAAGACAACAGTTACAGGCGTTGAAATGTTCCGTAAGTTGCTCGACGAAGGTCAAGCAGGCGAGAACGTTGGACTACTTCTTCGTGGTCTAAAGCGTGAAGACGTTGAGCGTGGACAGGTTGTTTGCAAGCCAGGATCAATCACACCTCACACAGAGTTTGATGCTTCTGCATACATCCTTTCAAAGGATGAAGGCGGACGTCACACACCATTCTTCAACAACTACCGTCCACAGTTCTACTTCCGTACAACTGACGTGACTGGTGTTGTAACTCTTCCAGCAGGAACCGAAATGGTTATGCCTGGCGATAACACTGAAATGTCAGTAACACTGATTCAGCCAATCGCTATGGAAGAAGGACTTCGCTTCGCAATCCGTGAAGGTGGCCGCACAGTAGGTGCTGGTCGCGTTACAAAGATTAAGAAGTAAATAGCACCAAAGAATTAAATGTTTGAGCCCGGCGGTGTAAAAGCCGCCGGGTGAAAAACAAAAGCTTGATAACTACATTTAAACGAAGTATTAATACGAAGGAGAACGACATGGCGGGACAAAAGATCCGCATTCGACTCAAGGCCTATGACCATGAGGTGATTGACTCTTCAGCGAAGAAAATCGTTGAAACAGTTGAGCGCACTGGTGCAACGGTCGCGGGTCCAGTGCCGCTACCAACAGAGAAGAACACTTACTGTGTTATTCGCTCTCCTCACAAATATAAGGACAGCCGCGAACACTTCGAGATGCGCACACACAAGCGCTTAATCGACATCATCGACCCAACACCTAAGACTGTTGATTCATTGATGCGTCTTGATTTGCCTGCAGGCGTCGACATCGAGATTAAGCTCTAAGGAAAGGACGACAGTAAATGACATATACAACTCAAGGCGCTGGCTCGTCCATCAAGGGCGTCCTCGGTAAGAAACTTGGAATGACACAGGTTTTTGATGCTAACAACAAGATGGTTCCTGTAACCGTTGTTGAAGCTGGTCCATGCGTAGTTACACAGATTCGTACACCCGAGAAAGATGGTTACTCAGCTGTTCAAATCGCTTTCGGCGCAATCGACCCAAAGAAGATTACAAAGCCACTTGCTGGCCACTTCGCTAAAGCTGGCGTGACACCACGTCGCTCTGTTGCAGAACTTCGCACACTTGATACAACTTCTTATTCAGTTGGACAAGAACTAGGTGCCACAGTATTTGCAGCTGGTGAATTAGTTGATGCAACTGGAACAAGCACAGGTAAGGGAACTGCTGGTGTTATGAAGCGCCACGGTTTCGGTGGTCTTGGTTCATCTCACGGTGTTGATCGTAAGCACCGTATGCCAGGTTCAATCGGTGCATGTTCAACACCAGGTCGCGTTTTCAAGGGAATGCGTATGGCAGGAGTTATGGGTGGCGTTCGCGTTACAACTCAAAACCTTGTTGTGCACTCTGTTGATGCAGACCGCAACCTACTTCTTATTAAAGGATCAGTTCCTGGTCCTGACGGACAACTAGTTTTCATTCGCTCTGCTGCAAAGCATGCGATCTTTGAAACTGCAAAGGCTGGTGCATAATCATGGCGCTTACTCTTGAAGTAAAAAACACCGAAGGCAAGAAGGTTGGATCTGTAGATCTACCAGCTGAGATCTTCGATGCACAGACAAACGTTCCTCTGATTCACCAAGTCGTAACAGCGCAATTAGCTGCTGCACGTCAAGGTACTCAAAAGGCTAAGAACCGTGGTGAAACATCTGGTTCAGGTAAGAAGCCTTTCAAGCAGAAGGGAACCGGACGCGCGCGTCAGGGTTCAATTCGTGCACCGTTGCAACGCGGTGGTGGTGCAGCACACGCTGTTCGCCCACGTACATATTTCCAACGCACACCAAAGAAAATGATTGCTGCAGCTTTGCGCGGAGTTCTCTCTGATCGCCAACGCAATGATCGTATTCACGTGCTGGATTCAATCTCATCAGCTCCTTCAACAAAGGCAGCTATTGCAGCAGTTCGTCAGTTCTCAGAGCGCAAGAATCTTCTTGTAGTTGTCTCTCGAACTGAAGATCTTGCATGGCGTTCACTTCGTAACGCAGATGACCTACATCTTCTTGTTCCAGATCAGTTGAACGCCTATGACATCCTAAAAAGTGATGACATTGTCTTCTCTGAAAGTGCGATCAAGGATTTCCTAGCTGGCCCACGTAAGGTGGCAAAGGCTGTTGCACGTGAGAGCGAGGTCAACGCATGAAAGATTACCGCGATGTACTAGTAGCACCTGTTGTCTCTGAAAAGAGCTACGGACTGCTTGATGAAAACAAGTACACATTTATTGTTTCACCAGATGCTAATAAGACAGAGATCAAGATTGCTGTTGAAAAAGTATTTGGTGTAAAGGTGCTAAGCGTTAACACCATGAACCGTCAGGGTAAGAACAAGAAGACCCGTTTCGGTGATGGAAAGCGTAAAGACACAAAGCGCGCAATTGTGCAGGTAGCAGCTGGCGACCGTATCGACATCTTCGGGGGACCGGTTTCCTAAGGGAAAGCGGACTTCTAAGAGAAAAGGATCATCATGGCACTTCGTAAATTAAAGCCAACGACCCCGGGTCAACGCGGCGCAAGCGTTCCAGATTTCGCTGAAATCACACGCTCTACTCCAGAAAAATCTTTGGTACGTCCAATCCACTCAAAGGGTGGTCGTAACAATGCAGGTCGCATCACTGTTCGTCACCAAGGTGGCGGTCACAAGCGTGCGTATCGTTTGATTGACTTTGTCCGTAACGATAAAGATGGTGTGCCAGCAAAGGTCGCTCACATTGAGTACGACCCAAACCGCACAGCACGTATCGCTCTACTGCACTATGCAGATGGAGAAAAGCGTTACATCATCGCTCCTAATAAATTAGAGCAGGGTGCAACAGTTGAAAACGGTCCAAAGGCAGATATCAAGCCAGGAAATAACCTGCCACTTCGCAATATTCCAGTAGGTACAACAGTTCACGCAATTGAACTTCGTCCAGGTGGAGGAGCAAAGATTGCTCGTTCAGCTGGTGCATCAGTTCAGCTTGTTGCTAAAGAAGGTGCAACTGCCCAACTTCGTATGCCATCTGGAGAAATTCGTAACGTTGATGTTCGTTGCCGCGCAACTGTTGGTGAAGTTGGAAACGCAGAACAAGGAAACATTAACTACGGAAAAGCAGGCCGTATGCGCTGGAAGGGCAAGCGCCCATCAGTTCGCGGTGTTGTTATGAACCCAGTAGATCACCCACACGGTGGTGGTGAAGGTAAGACTTCTGGTGGACGTCACCCAGTGACTCCATGGGGTAAGCCTGAAGGCCGCACTCGTAAGAAGAAAGCATCAGATTCAATGATCGTCCGTCGTCGCAAGTCGAATAAGAAGCGGTAGGTAGGAGCCCTCATGCCAAGAAGTCTCAAGAAGGGTCCATTCGTTGATGGACATCTACAAAAGAAGGTAGATGCACAAAACGATGCCAACACAAAGAACGTGATCAAGACCTGGTCACGTCGCTCAATGATCGTTCCTTCAATGATCGGTCACACCATTGCAGTCCATGACGGACGCAAGCACATTCCTGTTTTCATTACTGACGCGATGGTCGGACACAAGCTTGGTGAGTTCTCACCAACTCGTACATTCCGCGGTCACGTTAAGGGCGACGATCGGAGAGCAACACGTGCCTAATACAACTAATAATCCTTTGATTGCTCGCGCAATTTTGCGCGACATTCGCCACACACCACAGAAGGCTCGTCGCGTTGTCGACTTGGTCCGTGGAATGCGCGCAGATGAAGCTCTCTCAGTTTTGAAGTTTGCTCCACAATCAGCTGGTTCTGATGTGTTCACACTTCTTAACTCTGCAGTTGCTAATGCAAAAGCGCAGAACCCAGCTATTCGTGATGCTTCAGAACTTTGGGTTGTTGAAGCTCTCGTTGATGAGGGTCGCACAATGAAGCGTTTTCGCCCACGTGCACAAGGTCGCGGTTTCCGTATCTTGAAGCGTTCATCACACATCTCAGTTGCAGTTAGCGATGTAAAAGCCGCTAGCAAGACTATGAACAAGAAGGGAGCGACCAAGTAATGGGTCAAAAAGTAAACCCACACGGCTTCCGTCTCGGCATTACAACTGAATTTAAGTCACGTTGGTATGCAGACAAGTTGTACAAGGATTACGTCAAGGAAGATGTCGAAATCCGTCGCTTGATGCAGAAAGGTATGGAGCGCGCTGGTGTATCTCGAATTGAAATCGAGCGCACACGCGATCGCGTCCGTATCGATCTACACACTGCTCGTCCAGGAATTGTTATTGGCCGTCGTGGTCAAGAAGCAGACATCCTGCGTCAGCGTCTAGAGAAGCTAACTGGCAAGCAAGTTCAGCTCAATATTCTTGAAGTTAAGAACCCAGAAATCGACGCACAACTTGTTGCACAGGGAATTGCCGAGCAGCTTGCTGCACGTGTTTCTTTCCGTCGCGCAATGAAAAAGTCAATGCAGACCGCAATGAAGTCTGGCGCACAGGGCATTCGTGTTCAGTGCGGTGGTCGTTTAGGTGGAGCTGAAATGTCACGTTCTGAGTTCTATCGCGAAGGTCGCGTTCCATTGCACACACTTCGTGCCGATATTGATTATGGCTTCTATGAGGCACATACAACATTCGGTCGCTTGGGTGTAAAGGTATGGATCTACAAGGGCGAAATTATTGGTTCACGTGCAGATCGTGCAGCAACTGCTCTTGCAGAAGCACGCGCACCAAAGCCAGAGCGTCGCGGACCACGTAATCCACGAGCACCTCGCGGTGAAGTAACTGTTTCTCATACTGCACCAACTGCGGAAGGAGCTGGGAACTAATGTTAATTCCACGTCGTGTTAAGCACCGTAAGCAGCACCACCCATCTCGTAGTGGAGCAGCAAAGGGCGGAACTGCAGTTGCATTCGGCGATTTTGGTTTGCAAGCTCTAGAGCCTGCTTACGTAACAAACCGTCAGATTGAATCTGCACGTATCGCAATGACTCGTTACATCAAGCGTGGTGGAAAGGTTTGGATCAATATTTATCCAGATCGTCCACTAACAAAGAAGCCAGCTGAAACTCGTATGGGTTCTGGTAAAGGCTCACCTGAATGGTGGATTGCAAACGTAAAGCCAGGGCGCGTTATGTTTGAAATCTCTGGTGTTACAGAAGCAATTGCAAATGAAGCAATGCGTCTTGCGATGCACAAGCTTCCAATGAAGTGTCGAGTAGTAAAGCGTGAGGAGGCATAAGTGGCTATTACAACTAATGAAGAGCTACGCCAATTGTCAGCTGAAGAGTTAACAGGCAAGGTGCGCGAGTTGAAGGAAGAACTATTCAACCTTCGATTCCAAGCAGCCACTGGTCAACTTGAAAGCCACGGTCGCTTAAGCGCAGTGCGCAAAGAGATCGCACGTGTTTACACAATCGTTCGTGAACGCGAACTAGGAATCGGAGGAGCTGCGTAATGACTACATCACCTGCAGACCGCAGCGACCGTAAGGTCCGTGAAGGAATTGTTGTGAGCGACAAGATGGATAAGACCATCACTGTTGAGGTATCAAATCGTGTGAAGCACGGTATGTACTCAAAGGTTATGTCTCGCTCTAGCAAGCTAAAAGCACATGACGAGCAGAACACTGCCGGCATGGGCGATCGTGTACTCATCATGGAAACTCGTCCACTCTCAGCAACAAAGCGCTGGCGTTTGGTCGAGATTCTCGAGAAGGCAAAGTAAGGGTGAAGGTGGATAACTAATGATTCAACAAGAATCGCGCCTACGCGTTGCGGATAACACAGGAGCTAAAGAGCTTCTCTGTATTCGTGTGCTCGGTGGATCCAAGCGCCGTTATGCCGGTATCGGAGACATCATCGTCTGTTCTGTTAAGGATGCAATTCCTGGCGGACAAGTTAAGAAGGGTGAAGTCGTTAAGGCTGTCATCGTTCGTACTGTAAAAGAGCGTCGTCGTCCAGACGGTTCTTATATCAAGTTTGATGAAAATGCCGCAGTGATCTTGAAGGCTGATGGCGAACCACGTGGAACTCGTATCTTCGGACCGGTTGCACGCGAACTTCGCGATAAGAAGTACATGAAGATCATCTCGCTAGCACCGGAGGTGTTATAAACATGGCCAAGATTAAGAAAGATGACACTGTTTTGGTTATCGCCGGAAAAGATCGCGGCGTAACTGGAAAAGTTCTATCTGTCGATGGAAACCGCATCCTTGTTGAAGGTGTTAACCGCCAAAAGCGTCACACCAAAGAAACAACTGGAGATCGCGGCGTCAAAGTTGGCGGAATCATCACTGTTGAAGCATCAATTCATATTTCAAATGTCATGGTCACTGATGGCGATGGCAAGGCAACTCGTCTTGGCGTTCGCAAGGATGACGAAGGCAAGAATGTTCGCGTTTCACGTCGCACCGGAAAGGACATCTAATGTCAACAGCGTTAGACGTACGTCTTAAGGCTAAGTACAAGAGCGAAATCGCTCCAGCACTTAAGGCCGAATTCGGATTAAAGAACGTGATGCAGATTCCAAACCTGACCAAGATTGTGGTCAACATGGGTGTGGGCGATGCAGCTCGCGATTCAAAGCTTATTGAAGGTGCAATCCGCGACCTAGCAACTATCACTGGCCAAAAGCCACAGGTTACTAAGTCACGTAAATCAATTGCGCAGTTCAAGCTTCGTGAGAATCAGCCAATCGGTGCGCACGTAACAATGCGCGGAGATCGTATGTGGGAGTTCGCAGATCGTTTGCTTTCAATCTCACTTCCACGTATCCGCGACTTCCGTGGTCTTTCACCAAAGCAGTTTGATGGAAAAGGAAACTACACATTCGGTCTAACCGAGCAGGTTGTATTCCCAGAAATCGAACAGGACAAGATCGATCGTCCACGCGGTATGGATATCACCATTGTTACTACAGCTAAGAACGATGAAGAAGGTCGCGCACTACTTAAGGCGCTCGGCTTTCCATTCAAGGAGGCATAAGAGATGGCAAAGACATCACTGAAAGTTAAAGCAGCTCGCAAGCCAAAGTTTAAGGTTCGCGGCTATACCCGTTGCCAGCGTTGTGGTCGTCCACACTCTGTCTACCAAAAGTTTGGAATTTGTCGCGTGTGCTTCCGTGAAATGGCGCACCGTGGTGAACTTCCTGGCATCACCAAGGCATCTTGGTAATCCGTTCTATCCAATAACTACAACGAAATAGGTCCGTTAAGGAAACCAGTTCGAGAAAGGCCACGAGGCCACGTATGACAATGACAGATCCGATCGCAGACATGTTGACTCGTCTGCGCAATGCGAACTCTGCCTACCATGATTCGGTTTCAATGCCGTCATCATCGGTTAAGGCGAGAATTGCAGCGATCCTTCAAGCTGAGGGATATATCGCTTCACATCGCATTGAAGATGCAGAAAATGGAGTGGGCAAAAACCTCATTCTTGAACTTAAGTTTGGTGCAAACCGTGAGCGTTCAATCGCTGGTTTGCGTCGAGTAAGCAAGCCAGGACTTCGCGTTTACGCAAAGTCAACAGCTCTACCAAAAGTACTTGGTGGACTTGGCGTTGCAATCATTTCAACTTCATCTGGATTGCTTACTGATAAGCAAGCCAATAAGCAGGGCGTAGGCGGAGAAGTTCTCGCCTATGTATGGTGATCGATAAATGTCACGTATTGGTCGCATGCCTATCACCGTCCCAAGCGGCGTTGAAGTAACAATCGCTGGACAGAACGTTGCAGTTAAGGGACCTAAGGGTTCACTTGCACTCAACGTTGCTGAGCCAATTCAAGTTTCACATGCAGAAGGTGTAATCACAGTTGCACGTCCTAACGAAGAGCGCACAACACGTTCTCTTCACGGCCTATCTCGCACACTTGTTGCGAACATGGTTGAAGGCGTAACAAACGGTTACACACTTACAATCGAAATCGTTGGTGTTGGTTACCGCGTTGCTGAAAAGGGTAAGAACCTAGAGTTCCAACTTGGTTACAGCCACAACATCGATTTCCCAGCACCTGAAGGAATCACTTTCAAGGTTGAGTCACCAACTAAGTTCCATATCTCTGGAATTGATAAGCAGTTGGTTGGCGAAGTTGCTGCCAAGGTTAAGAAGCTTCGTAAGGCTGATCCTTATAAGGGTAAGGGCTTACGTCTCGCCGGTGAAGTCGTTCGCCGCAAGCAAGGAAAGACGGGTAAGAAGTAATGGCTATTGGTGTAAAGGTCCGCAAAGGTTCGGCTACAAATGCCCGTGCCCGTCGTGCTTTCCGTGTTCGCAAGAAGGTTTCTGGAACAGCACAACGTCCACGCTTAGTCGTTTCACGATCATCACGTCACTTGTTCGTGCAGGTTATTAACGATGAACTAGGTAAGACAATTGCCTACGCTTCAACAATGGAAGCAAATTTCCGTACAGATAAAGCAGACAAGAGTGCAAAGGCAAAGGCAATTGGTGCGTTGATCGCATCACGTGCAAAAGATGCTGGCGTTTCAACTGTCGTCTTTGACCGTGCTGGTAATAAGTATCACGGTCGCATTGCAGCAGTTGCTGACAGTGCGCGCGAGAATGGATTGGAGTTCTAATGGCTGAGACAACTACTCAAGCTCCTGCAGCAGCAGGCAACGAGCGTGGTAATTCAGGCAAAGGTCGCGGTGAACGCCGCGAACGCCGCGATGATCGCGAAAAAGAAAAGAACCCATTCATGGAGCGCGTTGTGTTCATCAACCGCGTATCTAAAGTTGTTAAGGGTGGACGTCGTTTCTCATTCACTGCTCTAGTTGTTGTCGGTGACGGCAATGGTCAGGTCGGTATTGGTTACGGAAAGTCTAAGGAAGTTCCAGCAGCGATTGCTAAGGCAGTAGAAGAAGCAA
Source organism: Actinobacteria bacterium IMCC19121 (assembly GCA_002284895.1). Lineage (GTDB taxonomy): Bacteria > Actinomycetota > Actinomycetes > Nanopelagicales > Nanopelagicaceae > Planktophila. The sequence goes on along the minus strand of CP015605.1, from coordinate 56,897 downwards.
AGAAATCTTTCTTCACTGTTCCACGCGTTCAAGGAACTGTTCCTCACCCAGTACAAGGTGAAACAGCAGCTGGCGTAGTTCTACTTCGCCCAGCTAGCCCAGGTACCGGAGTTATTGCCGGTGGCCCAGTGCGTGCAGTACTTGAGTGCGCAGGCATCACAGATGTATTGACCAAGTCTCTTGGATCTAACAATGCAATCAATATGGTTCACGCAACCGTTGCTGCATTGAAGATGCTTGAAAGCCCAGCACAAATTGCTGCGCGTCGTGGTCGTCCACTAGAAGATGTTGCACCTGCAGCAATTATCCGCGCATTACAGACAACGGTAGGTGCATAATGCCTCGCTTAAAAGTAACTCAGATTCGTTCGAAGGTTGGCAATAAGCCAGAGCTTCGCGACACACTTCGTTCATTGGGCCTAAAGCGCATCAATGATGTTGTTGTTAAAGAAGATCGTCCAGAAATTCGAGGAATGGTTCACGCTGTTCGTCACATGATTACAGTTGAGGAGGTTGAATAAAGATGACGCTAAAACTTCATCATCTACGTCCAGCTCCTGGTGCTAAAAAAGCTAAGACTCGTAAGGGTCGCGGTGAAGCATCAAAGGGTAAGACAGCCGGTCGTGGTGGCAAGGGAACTCGTGCCCGTAACACAGTTCGCGCAGGTTTCGAAGGTGGTCAGCTACCTCTCGTAATGCGTTTGCCAAAACTACGTGGTTTCAAGAACCCAGCTCGCATCGAATACCAGGCAGTTAATGTTTCAACTATTAACGCGCTTTTCCCTAAGGGTGGAGACGTAACAGTTGCAGACTTGATCGCTAAAGGCGCAGTTCGCGACAGCCTTCCAGTTAAGGTTCTCGGCAATGGCGAAATCGATGTCAAGGTGACTGTAACTGCACATGCATTTTCATCATCAGCAGTCGACAAGATCACTGCTGCTGGCGGAAAGACAAACGTTCTTTAATTTATAAGTTCGACTAAAGATTTAAAAAGGAAGAGGAGAAGATCAATGCTTTCAGCATTTGGTATGGCCTTTAGGACACCAGATCTACGTAAGAAGATCTTCTTCACTCTTTCTATTATGGCGCTGTTCCGCTTTGGTTCAGTAGTTCCAACACCAGGTGTTTCATATTCAAACGTTCAAGAATGTTTGAAGACTGTTCAATCAGGTGGTCTCTTTGGTCTTATCAACTTGTTCAGCGGTGGTGCGCTTATTCAGCTTTCTGTATTCGCACTAGGCATCATGCCTTACATCACCAGCTCAATTATTATTCAGCTCCTAACTGTCGTTATTCCTCGCTTTGAAGCGCTAAAGAATGAAGGACAGTCAGGAACTGCGAAGCTGACCCAGTACACACGTTATTTAACAATCGGTCTTGCAATCTTGCAGTCAACAGGCTTGATTGCAGTTGCTCGCACACCAGGACGTTTACTTGCAGGTTGCAACCTAGCAATCATTCCTGACACTTCATGGCAACGTATTGTCACCATGATCTTCGTAATGACTGCAGGAACATCTGTAATCATGTGGTTGGGTGAATTAATCACTGATCGTGGTGTTGGTAACGGTATGTCAATCTTGATTTTCACATCAATTGCAGCAGGATTCCCAAGCCAGCTCTGGTCAATCAAGCTTCAAAAGGGCTTGTTTGCATTCATCTTCGTTCTAGCTGTTGGTGTTCTAGTTGTTGCAGCCGTTGTATTCGTTGAGCAAGCTCAGCGCCGTATTCCAGTTCAATATGCCAAGCGCATGGTTGGACGCCAGGCATACGGTGGGACAAGCACATACATCCCAATCAAAGTTAACCAGGCTGGTGTTATCCCAGTAATTTTTGCTTCATCACTTCTCTATATTCCTTCACTGATTGTGAACTTCACAAATAGCCAGGCAGCATGGGCAGTATGGGTAAGCCGTAACTTTGTTAAGGGTGATCACCCAATCTATGTTGGGGCATATGCAGCACTCATTATTTTCTTTACATACTTCTATGTTGCAATCACATTTAACCCAGATGAGGTTGCAGATAATATGAAGAAGTACGGCGGATTTATCCCTGGTATTCGTGCAGGTCGCCCAACTTCTGAATATCTACAATATGTTCTCTCACGCATTACAGCCCCAGGTTCTTTGTATCTAGCTCTCGTTGCCGTTATTCCTATCGGTGCACTGGTGCTCTTTGGTGCAACACAGAACTTCCCATTTGGTGGAACTGCGATCTTGATCGTTGTGGGTGTTGGTCTTGATACTGCAAAGCAGATTGAGTCACAGTTGCAGCAGCGTTCATATGAGGGATTCCTTAAGTAATGCGTCTTGTCCTGGTAGGTCCACCAGGCGCTGGAAAAGGAACACAAGCACAATTCCTTGCAGCGCATTATTCAATTCCACATATTTCTACAGGTGATATTTTCCGTGCCAATTTAAAGGCAGGAACTCCACTTGGTCTTCAAGCTAAAGGCTTTATGGACAATGGCGAGTTGGTACCAGATTCTGTAACAAATGAAATGGTGAGAGATCGTCTTACACATGATGATGTGGCTAACGGATTCTTACTAGATGGATTCCCACGAAATGTTGCACAAGCTGAAGTCTTGCGCGCAATTTTGGCCGAGAAGAAGACACCGCTACATGCAGTTCTAGAGTTTTCATTGGCTAATGAAGAGATTGTTGCCAGATTATCTTCACGTCGCACATGCAAAGAGTGCGGACAGCCTTCTGTTGGGCAGGATAAATGCCCACAATGCGGGGGAGATGTTTACCAGCGCGAGGACGATAAGGCTGAAGTTATTGCCCGTCGCTTAGAGGTTTACCAAGAACAAACCGCACCAATCGTTTCTTTCTATCGCAACGAGGGCCTACTAATAACTGTTGGCGCGCTTGGAAGCGTTGAAGACGTAACAGCGCATGCAATTTCGGCGCTAAGCCGCGTTTCAGAATAAACTTGTAAGCATGGCAATTCAGATCAAAAATATTGAGCAGTTAAAGCTCATGCGCCGTGCTGGATTACTCGTTGGCCAAACTCTTGAGCTCTTGCGTGAATCAATTAAGCCAGGCATGACAACTGATGCGCTAGATGCAATTGCTGCAGCAAATATTAAGCGCGGTGGCGGTACATCAAACTTTCTGGGCTACCACGGCTTCCCAGCCACAATCTGTGTCTCTGTCAATGAAGAAATTGTTCACGGAATTCCAGGTTCAAGAATTATCAAAGAAGGCGATGTTGTCTCTATTGATTGCGGCGCGATTATTGAAGGCTGGCATGGTGATTCAGCGATTTCAATTGGAGCTGGCTCAGTAAATCCAGAAGATCAAAAGATGATGGATGTTTGTGAAGAATCAATGTGGCGGGGGATAGCTGCGGGAAAGCATGGCGCAAAGCTCTCTGATATTGGTCATGCAATTGAGCAATATATTAATTCACAAGGCACATATGGAATCTTGCAAGAATACGGTGGTCATGGAATTGGTACTGAAATGCACCAGGAACCACACGTTTTAAATTTTGGTCGCGCAGGACAAGGACCAGAGATTGTTGTGGGGTTAGCCCTTGCCATTGAACCCATGATCACTCGTGGATCTGCTCGAACTAAAGTGCTAAAAGATGACTGGACTGTTGTCTCTACTGATTCATCCAGAGGTGCTCACTTTGAACACTCTTACGTAATCTGCCCTGATGGCAAGCCATTTGTGCTCACAGCCATTGATGGCGGTAAGAGTGACCTAGAACACCTAGGAATTGAGATATCTAGCCTACTTGTGTAAATAATTAATCGTTTTGTTACATGCAAACGCTTAACAATGGTGCGGATTCATACTACTTTCTACTCAACCTTCACCCTCGAAGGTAGAAATTATGGAGAGCTCATCGATGAGAAAGAATTCTTTTATTCGTTTCGCTGTTGCGGCAACTGCAGTTGCTGTTCTAGCAGGAACGGCACTTCCAGCAAATGCTGCTATCAAGCCGGCTAATAAAGCAACAATCGGTGATGACTGTACTCAAGCATCTACTGGCAAAAAAGCTCCAGGTCGTGGAGTTGATGGATCAGATTTAACTTGTATGGTTGTTACAACTGGTTCATATAAAGGTGATAACAAGTGGTGGTACGCAGATGTTAAGCCACTCAAGGCTATTGACTGGACAATCCCGGCTAACCCAGGTGGATATTCACTCACAGCAGATGCAATCACAAACTCTCTAAAAGCAGAAGGTCTATTAGCTGCTACTACATCTGTTTATAAGCCAGGTGCTGGTGGAGCTGTTGGGCTTGGCGCATTCCAAGAAATCAAGGGCAAGCCAGAAGCTGCAATGGTTACTGGTATTGCAATGACTGGTGGACTTTATTCAAATAAGTCACCACTTAATCTTCTAGCTTCAACACCAATTGCAAAGATCTTGCGCGAGTATGAGGGAATCGTTGTTCCAGCATCATCTAAGTACCGCACATTGAAGCAATTGATGGATGACCTTGTTGCAAAGCCAAATGCGGTTGCAATCGCAGGTGGTAACAAGGGTGGAGTAGATCACCAAACTATTGGCCTACTTGCTCAAAAGGCTGGCGTAGATCCAACTAAGTTGAACTACGTTGTTTACTCAGGTGGACCTGAAGTTATTACTTCGCTCCTTAGCAATGCAACACAGGTTGGTATCTCTGGCGCACTTGACTTCGCACCATATGTTGCATCAGGAAAGATGCGTTATCTTGGAGTTTCTTCAGCCAAGACAATCTCAGGCATCAAAGCTAAGACATTCGTTTCACAGGGTTACGACCTTGTGTACGGAAACTGGCGCGGAATCATGGCTCCAGCTGATCTTTCAAAGGCTGATTACCTCAACTTCGTTAAGGTAATTGACATCATGCACGTTTCACCAGCATGGAAAGCTGAACTCACAAAGAACAAATGGGATAACGAGTTCGTAGTAGGCACTGCCTTCAAGTCATTCCTTGAAAAGCACATCCCAGAAATCAATGCAGTTATGAAGGGCCTTGGAATCTAATTGATTCTAAAGATCTCTAAGCAGGCGAAGGGGGAGCTGGTTTTTGCCAGCTCTCTCTTCCTGCTTGGCATATTTGTTGCTTGGGATACATCACGTATGGATATCCCACAGGGTTCATCAATTGTTAGCCCTCAAACTTTTCCATACATGGTTGCCGCTTTCACTTCATTAGTCGGCTTCGTTTTAATTTTAGATGTTTTGCGTGGCCGCCTCGGTACACCCGAAGGCGATGAACCAGGAGATCCATTCGTCGGTGCAAACTTTAAGACGATGGCAATTATTGCCGCTGCTATTGGACTCCATGTGATTTTGCTCGAGATTGCTGGTTATGTAATTGCAGCAACAGTGTGTTTCTTTGGAGTCTCCTATGGATTTGGCTCAAGAAAATACCTTAAAGATTTTGGAATTAGTTTAGCTTTTGCATTAATAGTCTATTTCTCATTTACAAAAGGCCTCAATATCAACCTACCTTCTGGTTTCTTCAAGGGGGTGCTTGGAAATGGGTAATAGCTTTGCAATGTTGATGGATGGTTTCCAAACAGCATTCACGCCTACTAATTTAATGTTTGGACTTTTAGGAACATTCCTTGGAACTCTGGTTGGAGTATTACCAGGAATTGGGCCTGCTCTAGCAATTGGCTTACTGCTTCCAGTGTGTTTAACAGTTAATCCAACGTCAGCATTAATTATGTTTGCCGCTATTTATTACGGTGCCATGTATGGCGGGTCAACAACCTCTATTTTGCTCAATACTCCAGGTGAGAGTGGTTCAGTAATCACCGCTTTAGAGGGCAACAAGATGGCTAAAGCGGGCCGCGCCGGTGCTGCCCTAGCAACAGCTGCCATTGGTTCATTCGTAGCAGGAACTATTGCGACATTGTTATTGGCTTTTGGCGCGCCATGGATGGCCGATGTTGCACTGACTATTCAGCCAGCGGGTTATCTATCACTGATTATTTTGGCTTTTGCAACTGTTGGCACTCTGCTGGGATCATCAAGAATCCGTGGTTTAGTGGCGCTTTCTGTGGGCCTTGTAATTGGACTCATTGGCGCAGATCTTCAGTCAGGTGCGTTGCGATTAACTTTTGGCAACATGAATGCCATTGATGGAATTGAAACTGTTACGGTGATTGTGGCAATTTTTGCATTAGGTGAAGCGCTTTATCTTGCAAGCCGTCACACAATAATGAGTACTGAAGTTCTTGAGATGAAAGGCAAAGCCTGGATGACTCGGGAAGATTTCCGCCGCTCATGGAAACCATGGCTACGTGGAACTGCAATTGGTTTTCCTCTCGGAGTTATTCCAGCAGGTGGTTCTGAAGTGCCAACATTTTTAAGTTATGGTGTTGAAAAAGCTTTATCTAAAAATAAAGATGAATTTGGCAAAGGCGCAATTGAAGGTGTTGCTGGCCCAGAGGCTGCAAATAATGCAAACGCTGCAGGTGTGTTAGTTCCAATGCTGGCGCTAGGTTTGCCAACATCTGCAACTGCGGCCGTGGTATTAGTTGCTTTCCAGTCTTTTAATATTCAACCAGGACCCATGCTTTTCCAAACTAGTCCAGAGGTCGTATGGGGATTAATCGCCTCACTATTTATTGGTAATACTTTGCTTTTGGTTCTCAACCTGCCTTTGATTCGTTTCTGGGTTCTTTTACTTAAGATTCCAACACATTACTTATATGCAGGAATTACTACTTTTGCCCTGCTAGGTGCCTATGCATTAAATAACTCCACCTTTGATCTGCAAGTGGCCTTGGCCGTTGGATTTATTGGCTATATGTTCCGCAGATTTGGTGTTCCAATTACACCACTTATTATTGGCGTAATCCTTGGGCCATTAGCTGAACTGCAATTTAAGCGCGCACTTCAGATTAGCCAAGGTGATTGGCACATCTTGATTGCGGGCGGATTCCCAAAGATCATCTACAGCATTTTATTGCTCGTGATTATTGGGCCACTGGTCTGGAACTTTAAGAAAAAATTCGCAGTTAAGAAGTAAATGAGTTCAGACAAGCTCTTGCCTTGGGCTAAGCCTTTACTTATTTCATCCACGCTTACCCAAGCAACTATCTATGTTTTGCGTCCGATGATTACTTATCGGGCGCTAGAGCTCGATGCCAATGCCGCGCAAATTGGTTTGATTGCATCGGTCTATGCTCTTTTTCCAGTTTTACTGGCACTTCAATTTGGTACATGGGTTGGGCGAATGGGTGAAGCTAAGTTCATTATCTATGGAACGTTAGCGATGTTGGCAACTTCTGCCGGACTCATGATTGCCGATTCAATTCTTTGGCTTTCAATTGCCGCAGCATGTGCTGGCACTGCGCACTTAGCATGCATGGTGGGTGGACAGTCCATGGTTGCACTTCGTGCACCGCGTGAGAGCTATGACAGATACTTCGGTTTCTATACTTTCAGTGCATCTGTTGGACACATGCTCGGTCCAATCGTTGCAGCAGTTGTTGCAGGATCAAATGGAAATCTTCCTAAATCAACATCTAATGCCTTCTTACTTGGAGTTGTGTTAACAATCTTTGCACTCTTTCCTGTCATTAGATGGAGAAATGAGCGACCAACAGTTGTTGCACAGCAAAACTCTGAAGGAACATACAAGACCGCTTTAAACCTGGTTAAACGTCCTGGAATCCTGGCAGCAATCTATATCTCTCTTGCAATCTCATCGGCTGCCGATGTTTTAGTAGTTTTCTTGCCACTTTTTGGCACTGAAAATAACTTCTCGCCATATGCAGTAGGTGCGATTTTGGCTATCCGCGCAGGTACGACAATGCTTTCAAGGCTTTTTCTTGGAAGATTGAGTGAGCGATTCACAACATTCCAGCTGCTCTGGTGGAGCACAGTGATCTCAGTGATTGCATGTGCGGCAATGGCTTTTGCACACACACCACTCACACTTGGACTTATTGTTTTTGTTGCTGGTTTCTCACTTGGTATCGGACAACCTTTAACGATGTCATTAGTTTCGCAAAAAACACAAAGTAATGAACGAGCTTTAGCCGTTTCTGCCAGATTGATGGGAAATCGCTTGGGACAGTTTTTGGTACCGGCAGCAGCCGGAATTGCAGCTGCGGCTTCTGGGGCAGGGGCGGTCTTTATTGGCCTTGCAGTGCTTTTGGGTAGCTCGATTTTCAGCGTGAAAAAAGAGTAGATGTGGCCTGAGTTACACCCATGTAATTCATTTGGGCCGATTTCCCTTATCTGAGCCCGCCCTCTAAACTACGACTTCGCTTGTTTCACGCTCAAAACAGAAATGTGGTTACAGCTTGGCTAGTAAAGATGGTGCAATCGAAATGGAAGGCACTGTTGCTGAAGCTTTACCTAATGCAATGTTTCGCGTGGAGCTAACAAATGGACATAAAGTCCTTGCTCACATAAGCGGCAAGATGCGAAAGAACTACATTCGTATTCTTCCTGCCGATCGTGTGATCGTGGAAATGAGTCCGTATGACCTTACAAAAGGTCGAATTATTTATCGTTACAAGTAACGAAGGAGCACAACGACATGAAGGTTAATCCAAGCGTTAAGAAGATTTGCGATAAGTGCAAAGTCATTCGCCGCAAGGGTCGCGTCATGGTCATTTGCGAAAACCTTCGTCACAAGCAACGTCAAGGGTAAATAAGTACTAACAAACTCGTAATACGACTTTTAGGAAACTAAAAGACCTTTGGACTGGTAGGCCAGAGAACAGTATTGCGGAGGACCTCCAGATATAGATAGGTAGATACATGGCACGTCTTGTCGGTGTCGATCTCCCGCGCGAAAAGCGCTTGGAAGTCGCACTCACTTATATTTTTGGAATGGGTCTTACCCGTTCTCAAAAAACATTAGCAGCAACTGGGATTAGCCCAGACATTCGCGTGAAGGATCTGCAAGAAGCAGATCTAGCAAAGCTACGTGAATACATCGAAGCAAACTTCAAAATCGAAGGTGACCTTCGTCGTGAAATTTCCGGCGACATTCGTCGCAAGGTTGAAATCCAGAGCTACCAAGGCATTCGTCACCGTAAGGGACTTCCTGTTCGTGGTCAGCGCACACATACAAATGCGCGTACACGTAAGGGTCCTCGTAAGGCAATTGCAGGTAAGAAGAAGGTGACTAAGTAATGGCCGCTCCTAAAACTAAGACTGCCCCAGCAACTAAGGGCAAAGTTAAAATTCGCAAGAAGGAAAAGAAGAATGTTGCTGTTGGTAAAGCGTTCATTAAGAGCACTTTCAACAACACAATCATTTCTATTACTGATCCAACCGGCGCTGTTATCTCTTGGTCATCATCTGGCCAGGTTGGTTACAAGGGCTCACGTAAGTCAACTCCTTTCGCAGCACAGCTTGCAGCAGAAGCCGCAGCTCGTCGCGCACAGGAGCATGGCTTAAAGAAGGTAGATGTCTTCGTTAAGGGACCTGGTTCCGGACGCGAAACTGCAATCCGTTCATTGCAAGCAGCTGGTTTGGAAGTTGGTGCCATCTCTGATGTAACACCTGCTCCACACAACGGTTGCCGTCCATGTAAACCACGTCGAGTTTAAGGAAGGAAGAGAATAAATGGCTCGTTATACCGGAGCAGACTGCAAGCGTTGCCGTCGCGAAAAAGTAAAGCTCTTCCTTAAGGGCGCAAAGTGCGATGGACCAAAGTGTCCTATCGAATCACGTCCATATCCACCAGGACAGCATGGCCGTGGCCGTGCAAAAGAATCTGAATACCTCATGCAGATGCGCGAAAAGCAAAAGTGCGCACGTATTTACGGTGTTCTAGAAAAGCAGTTCCGTGGTTATTACGAAGAAGCTAACCGCAAGCAGGGTAAGACTGGTGAAAACCTTCTTGTCATTCTTGAAACTCGTCTAGATAACGTTGTATTCCGTGCAGGCTTTGCAAAGAGCCGCGACATGGCACGTCAGCTAGTACGTCACGGTCACTTCTTAGTTAATGGCAAGAAGGTAAACATTCCTTCATTCCGTGTCTCTGCGATGGACATCATTGATGTTCTTCCAAAGTCATTGGATCTCACACCATTCATCGTGGCTAGCGCTGAGCTTGGCGAGAAGGCAGTTCCTGCATGGATGGAGGTTGTTGGTTCTCAGATGAGAATCATCATTCACTCAGTTCCTGCACGTGCCGTCATCGACACCCAGGTTCAAGAGCAGCTCATCGTTGAACTTTATTCTAAGTAATTTTTAAAAGCCCAGAGCTACCAAGCAAAGGGCATGCACGCAGTACCAGTACGACCAAAGTGGAAATCAAATAGAGGATTTCCCCGAATGAAGAGGAGCAGCAGTGCTAATTGCACAACGTCCCACCCTCAGTGAAGAAGTAATTTCCGAGAATCGCTCACGGTTCATCATTGAACCGCTGGAGCCAGGCTTCGGTTACACACTAGGCAACAGCATGCGCCGTACATTGCTTTCATCTATTCCAGGTGCAGCAGTGACCAGCATCCGCGTTGCCGGTGCACTTCATGAGTTCACCACTCTTGAAGGCGTAAAAGAAGATCTCACCGATATCGTGTTGAATATCAAGAACTTGGTATTTTCATCAGATAGCGATGAACCAGCCGTTGTTTACATCCGCAAGTCAGGTGCCGGTCCAGTAACTGGTGCTGATATTGCTGTTCCTTCTGGCGTTGAAGTTCATAACCCATCACTTCACTTAGCAACACTTAACGGCAAGGGATCTCTCGAGATCGAACTTACTGTTGAGCGTGGTCGTGGATATGTAACTGCAGTCCAGAACAAGCAAGCTGGCGCTGAAATCGGTCGCATTCCTGTTGACTCAATCTATTCGCCAGTTTTGAAGGTCACATACAAGGTAGAAGCAACTCGCGTTGAACAGCGCACAGACTTCGATCGCCTTGTTGTAGATGTAGAAACTAAGTCATCAATGAAGCCACGCGATGCAGTTGCATCAGCTGGTCGCACATTGGTTGAACTATTTGGTCTAGCACGCGAACTTAACCTAGAAGCTGAAGGCATTGAGATGGGGCCATCTGTTATGGATGCCGCACTTGCTGCCGATCTTGCTCTTCCAATTGAAGATCTTGATTTAACAGTTCGTTCATACAACTGCTTGAAGCGCGAAGGCATTCACACAGTTGGTGAGTTGGTTGGTCGTTCAGAGGCTGATCTACTTGATATCCGTAACTTTGGTTCAAAATCTATCGATGAGGTCAAGGCAAAGCTTGTCTCAATGGGAATGTCTCTCAAGGACAGCCCAGCTGGATTTGATCCAACCAAGCACCAAAACTACAACGCAGCAGTTGACGATGACTTCGTCGATGCAGATCAGGCCTAGGAGAAAAAGAAATGCCAAAACCAAGTAAAGGTCCTCGTTTGGGTTCAGGCCCATCACACGAACGCTTACTCCTACGCACTCTTGCAGAGCAGTTGTTCGAGCATGGCAAGATCACAACAACCGAGGCAAAGGCTAAGCGCCTGCGTCCATTAGCTGAAAAGTTAATCACTTTCGCTAAGAAGGGTGATCTTCCCGCACGTCGCCAAGTTATGGCACAGATTTCAAATAAGAGCGTTGTACACACTCTTTTCACTGTAATCGGTCCACGCTTTGCTGCACGTAATGGTGGATACACACGCATTACTAAGGTCGGTCCTCGTAAGGGTGACAACGCACCTATGGCAGTAATTGAAGTATTAACTGAGAAAGATAACTAAGTCTAAAACCTTAGAAATAGATTCTCATGACGGAACCCACTCTCTACCCAGAGAGTGGGTTTCTTCGTTTAAGGATTGATTTATCCTACGACGGCACAAATTACTCAGGCTGGGCTAAACAACCTGATCGCCGCACAGTTCAAGAAGAGTTCGAAAACGCACTTTCAACTATTTTGCAAAGCCCCATTGAAACTATTGTGGCTGGTAGAACTGATGCTGGAGTACATGCAACTGGGCAAGTAATCCATGTTGATGTTGCAGAGTCCACAAGCCTTGATGACTTAGCTTTTAAGTTAAACCGCATGCTGGATGAAGATATTCGCATTAATAATGTGGCAGTTGTAACTGGGGCTTTTCATGCCCGCTTTTCTGCAACTCGCAGGTATTACACATACAAGATTATGGATGGCAATAAAGCCGTTCCGCCTATTAATCGCTTTGATATCACGCCCTGGTATCGCACTCTTGATGTTGATTTACTCAATGCCGCCAGCGCTCTTTTAGTGGGAGAACATGATTTTGCTGCTTACTGCAAGTTCCGTGAGGGCAGCACAACCATTCGAAATCTTGTGCGCTTTGATTGGGTTCGAAATAGTGAAGGAATATTGGTTGCTGAACTAGCTGCTGATTCATTTTGCTACTCCATGGTGAGAAATCTTGTCGGAGCAGCTGTCTGTGTTGCCGAGGGGCGCTTTGGGCCCGATTGGATTCAAGCCACCTTGGAAAATAAAGAGCGGATCTCAGATTCCCTTGTTTTCCCATCCCGGGGCCTGACTTTGCGCCAGGTGGACTACTCAGAATGAGGCCATTTTGACCCATTCGCGCTGCACGGGTACCCTAATCCTCTGCCCTTAAACGGGCTTGGTAGTAATCAACGAATGAGAAGGTAGGCAATAGCGTGCGTACATACAGTCCAAAAGCTGGTGATGCAGTCCGTAAGTGGCACATCATCGATGCACAAGATGTGGTCTTGGGCCGTCTTGCAACACATGCTGCCGTTCTACTTCGTGGAAAGCACAAGCCAACATTTGCACCACACATGGACATGGGTGACTTCGTCATCGTTATCAATGCAGAAAAGATTGCACTCTCTGGTAACAAGTCAGCGCAAAAGTGGGCTCACCATCACTCAGGTTTCCCAGGCGGTTTAACTTCAACTGTCTATGGCGAACTTCTTGAGAAGCACCCAACTCGCGCAGTTGAAAAGGCGATTAAGGGAATGATTCCTAAGAACCGCCTTGGTAAGGAAATCGCTTCGAAGCTAAAGGTTTATGCGGGACCAAATCACCCACATGCAGCACAAGCACCAACACCATATGTATTCGATCAAGTTTCACAAATCGTGAAGTAAGGGATGACAATGTCAGAGAACACAACAGCTTTCGATCTCGATGAGGCCGAAGTTCCTACTTCATACTCTTCTTCAACTCCAGCACCAGCAACTAACCGCCCAGCTATCAAGGCTCCAGGTCGCGGAACAGGTCGTCGTAAAGAGGCAGTTGCACGTGTTCGCTTAGTTCCAGGAAGCGGCAAGTGGGTTGTTAATGGAAAGACTCTTGAAAACTATTTCCCAAATAAGGTTCACCAACAACTAGTGTCAGAACCATTCCGCACAGTTGGTGCAGAGAATTCATACGATGTTTTCGCCCGTATCAATGGTGGCGGAGTTTCTGGTCAAGCTGGTGCACTACGTCTTGGCGTTGCACGTTCACTTAACCAGATTGATGAAGAAGCAAACCGTCCAGCTCTTAAGAAGGCTGGATTCCTTTCACGTGATGCACGTGTTATCGAGCGCAAGAAGTACGGTCTGAAGAAGGCACGTAAGCGTTCTCAATACAGCAAGCGTTAATTCACTTTTTCTAGCAAAGGAGTTCCAATGGCGCTCTTTGGTACTGATGGAATTCGTGGCTTAGCCAATCGCGATTTAACTGCAGAGATTGCTTTAGATGTTTGCGTTGCTGCTGCCCACGTTTTGGTTGAAAGCTCATCAAATAAGGACCATCGCCCAACTGCAATTGTGGGTCAAGACTCACGTGCTTCAGGGGAGTTCTTAGAAGCAGCTGTTGTTGCTGGTTTAACAAGTGCTGGAATCAATGTTTATCGCGTTGGCGTATTGCCTACACCTGCAATTGCACATCTTGTTGCTGAATCAAAAGCAGACCTGGGTGTGATGATCAGTGCTTCACATAATCCAATGCCAGATAATGGAATTAAGTTATTTGCCCGCGGTGGCGGCAAATTAGATGATGCTATTGAAGCTCGAATTGAAGCGCGTATGGGTGAGGATTGGGAACGTCCAACAGGTAAAAATGTGGGCCGAGCAATCAATGACGAGAGTGCAACAGAGCGATACCTCAAGCATTTACTCTCATCAGTTGAAACTCCACTTAAAGGATTAAAAATTGTCGTGGATTGTGCAAACGGTGCATCATCCTTTGTTGCACCTGAGGCATATCGCAGAGCAGGCGCCGAAGTGGTTGCCATCTTTAATCAGCCAGATGGTTGGAACATTAATGATGATTGTGGTTCTACCCACCTTCACCAACTTCGTGCAGCAGTTCTTAAGGAAGGCGCCGATGTTGGAATCGCCCATGATGGTGATGCTGATCGTTGCTTAGCAATTGACGCGGCTGGAAATGAAATTGATGGCGATCACATTCTGACTTTGTTAGCTCGTGGATTCAAGGCTCGTGGCAAGTTAAAGGGCAACACAGTTGTTGGCACAGTAATGAGCAATCTTGGTTTCATGCATGCAATGAAAGATGCCGGAATAGATGTTGTTACTACTCCGGTTGGAGATCGATACGTTCTTGAAAATATGATTGCTAATGATTATTCATTGGGCGGAGAACAATCGGGCCATGTCATCATGCGCGATCTTGCCAATACTGGAGATGGAATTTTGACTGCATTGCAACTGCTGCAAGAGGTAGTTCGCACGGGAAAAACTCTGCAGGAGCTAGCAGCGACTATGGTGCGCTTTCCGCAAGTATTGATCAATGTTAAAGATGTTAAGAAAGATAAGTTGGCAGATTCTGCAGCAATAACAGCGGCAGTTAAATTGGCTGAAGCACGGTTGGCTGATAGTGGTCGTGTGTTATTGCGAGCCTCTGGCACAGAGCCATTGGTAAGAGTCATGGTTGAAGCTGCCAGTGATAGCCTTGCCCAAGAAGTTGCAAGAGAACTTGCAGATGTTGTGAAAAGCGAACTGGGGTAAGAATCTATGTGCGGAATTGTGGGTTACAGCGGGCCACAATCTGCAGCAACGCCTCTAATCGAAGGGCTACGCCGCCTTGAATACCGCGGCTATGACTCAGCAGGAATCGCACTTGGAACACCCGGCACACTCTTTATTGAAAAGAAAGCTGGAAAGCTTTCAAATCTTGAAGCATCTTTAGATTCATCTCTTCCAGTCGTTCATTCTGGAATTGGTCACACACGCTGGGCAACCCACGGCGGACCAACAGATGGCAATGCCCACCCTCATGTTGATAACGAAGGCAAGTTAGCTGTTATCCATAATGGAATTATTGAGAACTACTCAGAGCTTCGAAAAGAGTTAGAGGCGCGGGGACATAAGTTTTCTTCAGAAACAGATACAGAATCAGTTGCACACCTTCTCAGTGACTTGCGCAAAAAACACAATGGAGATTTATCTGCTGCAATGCGTGAAGCAGTTAAAGCCTTACGAGGATCCTTCACCCTTCTTGCAATTCATGGGGATGCACCAGAGATTGTTGTTGGTGTTCGCAGAAACTCACCTTTAGTTGTTGGTTTAGGTGATGGCGAGAACTTCATGGCATCTGATGTTGCAGCCTTTATCGATTACACCAAGCGCGCAATAGAACTTGGCCAAGATGAAGTAGTCACAATGACTCCAACAACGGTGAAAATTACTGATTTAGAAGGTAAAGCAGTAAAACCCAAGGAGTATCAAATAACGTGGGATGCAAGTGCTGCCCAAAAGGGTGGTTTTACGCACTTCATGCTCAAGGAAATCTTTGAACAACCAAAGGCAGTTGCAGATACCTTGATTGGCCGTTTGAGCGATAACAAGCAGATAGTTCTAGATGAGTTGCGCATGAGCGCGGATGAGATCCGTGCACTAAAGAAAATCACAGTCATTGCTTGCGGCACTGCCTATCACGCAGGCCTAGTGGCTAAGTATGCAATTGAAAAGTGGGCAAAGATTCCAGTCGATGTTGAGATTGCTAGTGAATTTAGATATCGCGATCCGATCATCGATGCAGGCACATTAGTCATCGCTATTTCACAATCAGGTGAAACGATGGATACTTTGATGGCTGTTCGCCATGCCAAAGCTGCTGGTGGCCGGGTACTTGCAATCTGTAATACAAACTCTTCAACAATTCCACGTGAATCTGATGCAGTTCTCTATACCCATGCTGGCCCTGAAATAGCAGTAGCTTCTACTAAAGCCCTGCTGACGCAGATGGTGGCCGTTTATTTAATTGGTCTTCATTTAGCGCAAGTAAATGG
The DNA here is from genome assembly GCA_002284895.1 of Actinobacteria bacterium IMCC19121. GTDB lineage: Bacteria > Actinomycetota > Actinomycetes > Nanopelagicales > Nanopelagicaceae > Planktophila. The sequence goes on along the minus strand of CP015605.1, from coordinate 40,726 downwards.
CGCGCTTAAAGATGTCGAAGTAGAAAATCTATATAAAGAGCTTTTGGAACTTCCTGGAAAGATTGAACAAATTCTTGAGACCGTAGAGCCATTGCGCGCTCTAACTCGTAGCTTTGCCGAGAACAATATAGTTTTGTTCTTAGGTAGAAATATTGGATACCCAGTTGCACTAGAAGGTGCGCTGAAGTTGAAAGAGCTTGCCTATATCCACGCCGAAGGATTTGCTGGCGGAGAACTCAAGCATGGTCCGATTGCACTCATTGATAAAGGAACTCCAGTTATCGCTATTTTGCCAGCAGGACATGAGCACGCTTTAGATGAAAAGATGCTCAGCAATATCCAAGAAGTTAAAGCTCGCGGTGCTCGTGTTATTGTGATTGCTGAAGAAGGCGCACATGTTGAAGGTGCAGAGCACGTTATTCGTATTCCAGTAGTTCCAGCTTTGTTCCAGCCAGTCTTGGCTACCGTGCCTTTGCAAGTTTTTGCTTACGAGATGGCAGTAGCCCGAGGCAATGATGTTGATCAACCTAGAAACTTGGCAAAATCAGTTACAGTTGAATAAATGCAAACAGAAACTCAATTACGCAGAAAACAAATGGATCGCGCATTGCGCTGGTCTTTGCTGCTTTTCACCGGCTTTCTTTTAGTTACACAGCAAGTTCTTACCTTTGGTCCATTAGTTGAATATGACAAAAAGATAAATAGTGATCCAAAGCCACAGTTTGCAGGGTTTGCTGGATTTATTCTTCGCAGGCTAGATGATTTAGGGCTTCGCGGATTAACGGCGACTGTTTTGATTTTAGCTGCATTATTTATTGCCCTTAAGTTCAAGACATGGCGACCACTGAATTTAGCTTTCCTATCATTGATATTACTAAATTTAGTAGTAGGAACATTTAAATTGGTTTTAGGAAGAACAAAGCCTCGCGATGGATTTGATTTAATACATGTCGGTGGAATGTCTTACCCAAGTGGGCATGCATCAAATGCTGTCTTATCGTGGGGAATTTTGGCTTATTTGATTTATAGATATGCAAAAGTTGATAGATATCAAGGCCGTCTTGCAAGTGCTGGAGTTGTGGCGATTTCATTAACTGTTTGCATAGTTTCTCTTATTCGCCATACTCACTGGTTCACTGATTTATTGGGGGGCCTGTTTATTGGTAGTGCTTTGCTTGTGGCTGTCATTGCCGTAGATCGCTACGTTCCCTCAAAGAGCCAACTGCACTAGGCTTAAGGACATGATTGATGGAATCGGCATTGATGTCGTTGATATCGAGCGATTTAAATCCTCATTAGAACGAACTCCGGGATTACTTGAAAAGCTATTTACAACCAATGAACAAACAAAACCAATTAATTCACTTGCTGCACGCTTTGCAGCAAAAGAAGCGTTAGCTAAAGCGTTGAGCGCAGGCAAGGGTCTGAGCTGGCATGAGGCTGAAGTAGTTAATCTAGAGAGTGGAAAGCCAGTTTTTCTCTTTCGTGGTGAGATAGCTGATTTAGTTGATGGTGCGCATGTTCATCTTTCTCTTTCCCATGATGCCGGGATCGCATCGGCCATGGTGATTGTGGAGCGCACGTAATGCAACATCGCGCTGAAGCCCGTATTGATTTGCTTGCTCTTGCCTCAAATATTTCAATTTTAAAAGCTACCTCCAAAGTAGATCTCTTGGCAGTTGTAAAAGCAGATGCTTATGGTCATGGATTAGTTGAGGTTGGATTGGCGGCAGAGAAAAGTGGTGCTGACTGGTTAGGTGTTGCATTACTAGAAGAGGCAATCTCACTTAGAACACACGGTGTGCGCATTCCTATTTTGGCCTGGTTAGTTCCACCAGGATCAGATTTTGATTCAGCCGCAAAGCATGACATCGATGTAGCAGTTGCATGCCTTGGGGCCTTAAAGGAAATTTCACAACTACCTAACAAGCCCCGTATTCATATTGAGGTCGATACAGGAATGACACGTGGTGGTTTTCTAGATGAGTGGGACGAGTTACTCAAAGCTGATTTTTCTAAAGTAGAAGTTGTGGGAATCTTCTCACATTTTGCACGAGCTGATGAAGTGGGTCAACAACAAAACCTTGATCAACTCAAAGAGTTTAAGACAAAAGTAGAGCAGCTAAAGGCGGTTGGGATTAATCCACCTATTAAACATCTATCTAACTCAGCAGCTACATTGCTAGATAGTGATTCTGCTTTTGACATGGTGCGCACAGGTATTGCGATGTATGGGTTGAGCCCAGATATTAAAACTATGGGGGATAGTAAGAAACTTGGTTTAAAGCCAGTCATGCAACTTCGTGCAAAATTGCATTTAGTAAAGCATGTTCCTGCAGGTTTACGTGTTGGTTATGGTGCTACTACCGTTACAGAAAAAGAGACAAAACTTGGCGTGGTTGCTATGGGTTATGCCGATGGAATTCCACGTATTGCCCAAGGCGCTGGAGTATTTATTGACGGCAAAAGGGCTCCCATAATTGGGCGAGTGTCTATGGATCAATTTGTTGTTGATTTAGGGGTGAACTCCACAGCCATTTCGGGTGATTGGGTAATTGTTTTTGGAGATGGCTCTCAAGGCGAATACACCGCCGATGATTGGGGTAAGGCATCGTTATCAATTAATTATGAAATCGTGACAAGAATCGGGCCAAGAGTGCCTAGAATCTACGCACCTCATGTCTACTAATAATGCAGCGCTGCGTGTCGAAGGTGTCAATATCTCCTTCGGCGGACTTCGCGCTCTCAATGATGTCTATTTGGAAATTGGTAAGAACGAAGTTGTTGGATTAATTGGTCCCAATGGTGCCGGCAAGACAACTTTATTTAATGCGCTCTGCGGTTTAGTCAAGCCAGATTCAGGCAAGTTTTTCTTAGATGGCAAAGAACAAGATTTTCCACAAACTTCGAATTTAGTTGATTTAGGAATCTCACGTACTTTGCAAGGTGTCGGATTATTTGGTGATTTAACTGTTCTTGAAAATGTAATGGTTGGAGCTAACCACCTTGCAACATCTGGATTGATCTCTGCGGCCTTGGGTCGAAGCGGCAGAGATGAAAAAGAGATTCGAACAAAATCATTTAGTGCTCTAGAGCGCGTGTATGCAGGTGGCTTGGCAGATCGCCGTGCGGACACGTTGTCATATCCTGATACCAAGCGAGTAGCTATTGCACGTGCACTTGTAAGTGAACCTAAGATTTTGATGTTGGATGAGCCAGCTGGTGGATTGGGGTCACAAGATATTGAGTGGATGAACTTACTCATTCGAAATTTGAGTGCATCTATGTCTGTGCTGCTAGTTGAGCACCATATGGATGTTGTTATGTCAGTCTGTAGCAAGCTTTATGTTCTTAACTTTGGTGAAGTAATTGCAAGTGGAAGTTCTGAGACCGTGCGCCGAGATCCAGCAGTGATGGCTGCTTATTTAGGAACAGGTGTCTAAATGAGCCTGAATGTTTCCAACTTAACTGTTCACCATGGTGCAATTTGTGCAATTAGTCAGGTTTCACTTGCAGTTCCAACGGGAAAGTTAGCGGCAATTATTGGATCAAATGGGGCAGGTAAAACTACACTGCTTCGCACTCTCTCTGGCCTAAAGAATCCATCATCTGGCTCAATGATGTGGATGGGTGAAAAGATTGTTGGAATTAAACCTGAAGCGTTAGTTCGCCGAGGAATCTCTCATGTCTCTGAAGGTAAATCAGTTATTCCAGAGTTAACCGTGCGAGAGAACTTAGAGTTGGGTGCGATTTGGCGCCGTAATGCTAAAGAGTCAAAAGAATCTATTGATCAAGTTGTTTCAATTTTTCCTCGTTTAGGGGAGCGCATCAAGCAACGCGCAGATACTTTATCCGGTGGTGAACGACAGATGCTTGCTATTGGTCGTGCAATTATGTCTAAGCCAAAACTTCTTTTACTTGACGAACCCTCCCTTGGACTAGCACCGCTTGTTGTTGAACAGATTTTTCAAACTATCCGGGACTTAACAACTTCAATGAATTTAACGGTTTTACTAGTAGAACAAAATGCCATGGGGGCCTTAAAGATTGCAGACCTTGGAATCGTTCTCAATCTTGGAAAAGTTGTTGCAGTGAACCATGCCCAAGCCCTCATCGATGATCCTGCCGTGCGCGCGGCTTATTTGGGGTACTAATCATGGACCTACTTAATACTTTCTTAATCGGTGTTACTGCAGGCACAATTTATGGCCTGATGGCCATCTCAATGGTTTTGGTCTGGCGAAGCACGCGGGTTGTTAACTTTGCCCAGGCTGGCATGGCTCTGCTTTCAACTTATTTTGGTTATGAAGCGGTCACCAGGTTGGGATCTTTCTGGATTGCACTACCTGTTGCGATGATTGGTGGAGCACTAGTTGCAGCACTCGTTGAAATGATTCTTATTCGTTTACTTGTAAAACACAGTACATCTGGTCCAATCGCAGGTGTTGCACCGATTATTGCAACTTTAGGTTTATTGGGTGTTATTCGTTCAGTTTCAGCGATGATTTGGGGTGGTCAAGATGTGCGCATCGTTGGCCCAGTTTCAAATGATGGCTTCACAATTAATGGAACAACGCTGGTTTTCTCACCGCTTAAGCTTTTGATTCTTGTAACAGTCTTGGTCTTAATGTTGATTCTTTCGATTGTTTTCCAAAAAACTAACATTGGCCTAGCTCTGCGGGCATCTGCACATGCACCAGAGATTGCCCGCTTATCCGGAGTTAAAGTTGATTGGGTTCGAACTCTGGGATGGGCATTATCAGGTGCAGCAGGTGCGGTGGCCGGCATGTTCCAGACTGTTAATGGCAACGGAACTTTGTCGCCAGATTCCATTGAGTTTTCACTTCTTCTTGTTTCAGGATTTATTGCCGCGGTAATCGGCGGACTAGATAGCATGATCGGTGCGGTAATCGGCGGACTTGTATTGGGTCTGATGATTTCATTTGTGCTGATGTATGTAAGTAGTGGGCTGTTCTTTATTGCACCATTCGTTATTTTGTTAACTGTCTTGTTCATCAGACCTCAAGGTCTATTTGGAGCAAAGGCGGCCCGTCGTGCATAAGAAGCAATCGAGAGATATTTTCCTATTTATTCTTGGGGGAGTTGTTCTTTATTTCCTCAGCGGAATGGTTGATGAACTGCGCGTTTATCAAGGTGCAACTATTGCGGTTTATGTCATTGCAATCTCATCAATTATTTTGTTGACAGGCTATTCCGGTCAGGTTTCATTAGGTCACGGTGCGCTTATGGCAGTTGGCGCATATGCAGCTGCAGTTGCCAGAGTTGAATTTAGTTTGCCAATTGTTTTATGTTTTGTAGTTGCTGTGCTTGCTGCGGCAATTGGTGGTGCACTTCTAGGGGCAGCAGCTGCTCGCTTGTCGGGTCCATATTTAGCTGGAACAACTTTGGCCCTTGCAATTGGCTTACCTTCTCTTGCTAATCAATTTAGCGTCTTAGGCGGTGAACAAGGACTTCTCTTTGATGTTGGATTCCCACCACTTTCCTTAGGTGAAGATTTCACACAATACAAATGGTTCTTTTGGATTGCAGGTCTTGCAGCTCTGCTTTCAATGTGGGCAATTAAAAACATTTTGGGTTCTCGCTATGGCCGAACTTGGAGGGCGATTCGAGGCAATGAGGTCGCTGCCCAACTCTCGGGGATTAATATCGCCCGCTCCAAGATCCTAGCCTTCACGATTAGTGCGGGAATAGCCGGATTGGCCGGGGCGTTGCTTTCTATGACCATCGGCACCGTTTCCCCGAGCGCATTTCCCCTTGCCCTCTCATTTTCCCTGCTGACAGGCGCAGTTCTGTCTGGCCTAACCACCCTCGGAGGCGCAATGATTGGGTCAGTGGTCCTGGTCGCTATTCCAGAGATTGCCGATGTGGTGGCACACCGTCTCGGTAGTTCTGAACGAGTGACTACGAACCTGCCGGGCTTTTTAGTAAGCGCGTTATTGATTTTAACTGTTCTGTTTGTTCCAAATGGGCCAGTTGAACAACATCGCGCACGGAAAGCAAAGCACTTAGCTCAAAAGAAGTAAAAGTATTACCTCTCGTACCAAACCCTCGATGGAAGGAAACACATGAAAGCAATGAATCGCCGGAAACTGATAACAGTTTCAGCGGTACTTGCCGCAGTGAGCTTGGCTGTTACAGCAGTCCCGGCGCAAGCGGCTGAAGTGGGAGTCTCATCAACCGAAATCAAACTCGGAATGACACTACCGATGACAGGTACAGCATCACTTGGTTATAACAAGATTCCAGGTGCAGCAAAGGCGTACTTCGATTACCTCAATGCAAACGGTGGAATTAACGGCCGTAAGGTCACACTCGTTGTTAAAGATGATCGTTATGTACCAACAGAAGCAGTAGCAAAGACCAACGAACTTATTCTTAAAGATAAGGTCATGGCTCTTCTTGCTCCACTAGGAACAGCAAACAATAAGGCTGTTGCAGCTTCGGTTAACCCTGCTCGCCGTGGTATCCCTGTTCTATTCGTTAACACTGGTTTCAGCGGATTCGCTGATACAAAGAAGTATCCAACTACTTACGCAGTCTTGCCTTCATACATCATGGAAGCAAAGATTATGGGTCAGTACATCAAGGATAACTTTGCAGGTAAGAAGATTGGTCTTCTATACCAGGATGACGACTTTGGTACAGATGCGCTCGCAGGATTTAAGACTGCTGGAGTTAACTTCGCGGTCAAGGTTCCTTATGCATCAGGTTCACAAGGTGCTGCAGCTGCAGCCGGTTGGATTACAAAGTTCAAGGCTGCTGAAGCCGACGTTGTAATTCTCTTCGGTGTATCTAGCGCAACTTCTGCAATGCTCGGCGTTGCAGCTCAATTGAAGTACGCACCACAGTGGATGCTTGGTTCAGTTGGTGGAGATGCAACAACAATCAAATTGACTGGTGTTCCAGCTGGCGTTCTATATAACGCAATTGGTTTCTCACCAGTGCCAGCAACAACAGATATGAAGGATGAATACGTTAAATTCTTCTCAGATATCTATGCCAAGGCAGTTCCTGGATCAGCATTTGATCTCAACGTTCTACTCGGTATGAATACAGCATTCATGACTGCGCAAGCTCTTAAGGCTGCAGGTCAGAATCCAACACGTAAGTCATTAATGGCAGTGATTGATGGTAAGGGTGCAACTTTTGCTAACTCAGCATTAGTTCCACTTGGCTACTCATCATCAAGCCACGTTGGCTTAACTGGTTACTGGGTTGGTAAGTACTCACCAACAGGTGATCTTGCTCCAGTAGGTGGCACATATGTCACATACACAACCGATTCAGGCGCTGGCGCAGTTGTTAAGTCAACTTATGTTCGTCCAGCAATGCCTGCGAAGGGACTACCTAACTAATGAAAAAAGTAAGAATTCTTTCGCTTCTTTCAGTAACAGCACTAGTTACAACTGTTCTTGTTTCAGTACCAGTAGCAGCAAACGCTGCTCCTGCGTGCGATGGCAAGAGTCCAATTCAGTCTTGCGTTGGTGCAACATCTGACGGTGCTCCATATGCAATGCAGGTTCCAGCAAACTTCAACGGAACTGTTGCGTTGTATTCACACGGATACCGTTACAACGTTGATATCCCATCAGCAATTCCACTAATTGGTGGATACAAAGTAACCAACACTCCAGAACCAGTTCCTGGCGGAAATGCTGATGTTGCCAAGTATCTATTTAGCCAAGGTGTTGCAATCGTTGGTTCAGGCTTTGCTCGTCAAGGCTGGAACCCAGATTCTGCAATTAAGACAAATGTTGAGCTCATCGACACTTTCAAGAAGCAGTTCCCAAAGACTACGAAGGTAGTTGCATGGGGATCATCTCTCGGTGGCGTAATTACTCAAGGTCTTGCTGAAAAGTATCCAAACCTTGTGAGTGCAGTTGCTCCAATGTGTATGGCAGATAACGTAGAACCTGAATTAACAATGGCTGGAGATTTCCTCTGGGGCATCAAGGTTCTATTTGATCCAACAATTAAGGCTGGAAATTATTCAGCTGGAGCTGCTGGAGTTGCCGAGTCATATGCAGATCTAGGTAAGGTCTTTACAGTTATGGGCAAGTTACAGGCAGGAATTTCATCTGGCGCATGGCCAGATACTTCTTCTGCAACAGGCAAGTCACTTGAAGCAGCTGGTGTTCCAGTGCGAAGTGCATTGTTGCTACTTGGCTTGATGTCAGGACTTCCAACTCAATCAGCACACTTTGATTCAATCTCTGGTCCTGATGGAGCATTGAAGTTGTCATTCCCACTTGCAGTTAGCCCAGCACTTGCAATTCTAGAAAATGGAACAAATGCTGCAGCACTTGCAATCCTTGCAACACAAGATGTTGAAATGCAGGCTGGCGGAGCAATCTTTGATAACACAAAGACTAACTACGCAGCACGTGTTGATTCTGAGCGCGTAATCTTCAACGCTGCTTTGTCAGGTAATACAGTAATTGATGCAATGTTGGGTGCGCTCTCTGCAGCTAACCCAGGTGCACCACGTGCTAAAGCTAATCCGGCAGCAGTTGCAAAGATGCGTGCTCTACATATGAACACTGGAAAGATCAACGTACCAACTGTTTTGATGGTTGGTCTTGCTGATCCAATTACTCCAGCAGGTGCCTCACAGCGTCTAGTTGATTTGTATGCCGAACAGTATGCTGCTGAAAAGGCTGCTGCTATTAAGGCTTACCAAACAACTCGCGATTACAAGACACCTACTAAAAAGCTACTGATGCTTTGGAATACAACTCCTGCAAACTACACAAAGTTTGCAAGTACTGGTGCTCCAATCACATCAACTCCAGCTGCACAGGGCACAAACCACTGTAACTTCACATCAGCACAACTAGTGTTGGTAGCCAAGTCTTTGGTTCAAGCCTCAAGCACTGGAAAGCTTCCATCAGGTGGAGCGTTGAATACAGCTGTTCGTAAAGCTGGCAACCTTTCAACTGATAAGGGCATCTTTGCTCCGTTGCTTAAGTTCTACGGCGACAACTAATACATCGAGGGTAATAAACGGGGGCTTCGGGAAACCGAGGCCCCCGTTTCCTTTACTCTTAAGCCGTGAGAATCCAAGTATCTACAGCACAACAGATGTTTGATCTCGGCATTTCTCTTTCTGCTCAATTCAAAGCAGGTGATCTTGTTCTAATTAACGGCCCTCTCGGTGCAGGAAAAACAGTGTTAGCACAAGGTATTGGCAAGGGCTTAGGGATAGATGACATTACTTCTCCCACCTTTGTAATTTCTAGAACACACAAAGCTGTTCTGTCCATGATTCACCTGGATGCCTACCGCTTAATTGATACCGACAACCCCAATCTTTATTTGGATGATCTGGATTTAGACACAGAAAATTCAGTCACAGTTGTTGAATGGGGCGGGGCCGAATCGGCACGTTTGAGCGAAGATCGTTTAGAGATAACAATTGATAGAACCAATGAAATTCGCCAAGTCGAGATTAAAACTATTGGTAATCGCTGGAATGGCTTTGCGATATGAGAATTACTTTAGCTATAGATACTTCAACCTCTCGCACATCAGTTGCGATTATTGAAGATGGATCAATTCTTTGGAGCGGGCATAGAGATGGTGCAACAGAACATGGCCCAGCTCTGCCTTCACTGGTTCAAGAAGGAATTAAAGGATTTGTAATTGATGAAGTTGTAGTTGGAATGGGGCCTGGGCCATTTACAGGTTTGCGTGTGGGAATTGCCTTTGCACAAAGCTTTGCATTGGCTCGAGGGATTTCGGTTCGCGGAGTGTGTTCACTTGATGCAATTGCAGCACAAGTAAATGAAAAGGATTTTATTGTCACTGTCGATGCCAGACGCAAAGAGGTTTATTGGGCTCGATATAAAGATGGAGTTCGTGTTGGCGAACCAGCTGTGAATTTCCCGGCAGATGTTGCAGGTGCCCCAATTCATCCTAATCTTTATCCAGATATGAAAGCGTTAGTTGCACTTGCTGGAAACATCACTGAACCGATGTATTTGCGCAGACCAGATGCAGTGGCAACGGCGGATCGACAATGATTACTTATCGCGATGCTAACTCCTTTGACATCCCTGTTCTTGTTTCACTAGATAAGGAGTTGTTTCCATATTCGCCTTGGTCTGCGGGGCAATACCGGGAAGAGATCTCTGCCCCCACACGATTCTTTGTTGTCGCACTAGATGATGTAAGCAGTGTTATTGGCTATGCAGGAGTTTTTGCACCAGGGGGCGCTGAAGCTGACGTTTTAACGGTTGGCGTGGTTCCGCAGCATCGCGGGCAAGGAGTTGCTCGAGCATTAATGGGGAGCATTACCAAATGGGCAATAGATCAAGGCTCAATAGCCATGATGTTAGAGGTTAAAATCGACAATGTTGAAGCGATTTCATTGTATGAATCACTTGGTTACTCAAAGCTAAATGTTCGAAAAGATTATTTTGGCACCGGCTTAGATGCATTAGTTATGCGCAAGGAGCTGCCATGAGTGAGCCCCTAGTACTGGGCATTGAAACATCATGTGATGAAACCGCAGTAGGAATTGTTCGTGGTCGCGCATTGCTGGCAAATGTCATTGCCTCTAGCGTTGAAGAACATGCACGTTTTGGGGGAGTAGTTCCTGAGATTGCTAGTAGGGCCCACTTAGAGGCTATGCAGCCAACGATTAAAAAAGCTCTAGCTGATGCAAAGGTTTCACTGAGCGACATTGATGCAATTGCAGTCACAGCAGGTCCTGGGTTAGTTGGTGCGTTGCTGGTTGGCGTGGGATCTGCTGCAGGTCTTGCAATTGGTTTAGATAAACCGATTTATGCAGTTAATCATTTAGCAGCACACGTTAGCGTTGATTACTTAACTCATGCGCAAAAGATTGAACCAACGATTGCTCTCCTTGTTAGCGGTGGACACTCTTCTCTTCTGCAGGTCAATGACATTACATCTTCGGTTGTGAAGTTAGGCCAGACAATCGATGATGCTGCAGGTGAAGCTTTTGACAAAATTGCCAGAGTAATGAAGTTAGGTTTTCCAGGAGGACCTGCCATTGATGCACTTGCTAAAGAGGGCAATGCCACTGCAATTGATTTCCCACGTGGTCTAACAACTTCTAATGATTGGCAAACACGTCCCTTTGACTTTTCATTCTCAGGTTTAAAGACTGCTGTTGCCAGATACTTAGAAAGCGTTCCAGATTATGTTCGCTCCGATGTTGCAGCCTCTTTCCAAGAATCCATTGTTGATGTCTTGATGCTAAAGGCGCTGGCGGCCTGTAAGGAGAGCGGGATAGATTCATTGGTAATTGCTGGAGGCGTTGCCGCTAACTCCAGGTTAAGAGCTGTGGCTGCCGCGCGCTGTGAAAAGGCGGGTATTGCCTTGAGGATCCCGGCCCCAAGCCTTTGCACCGATAACGGAGCGATGGTGGCCAGCCTGGGCGCTCTGATGGCAGCAGCTCGGCGTGAGCCCAGCCCTGTGGCATTTGATGCCGATTCCAGCCTGCCAGTAACAGTTGTGAGCCTGTCCTAGCCGATTTGCCGTTGGGAATAGCCCCGTCTAACCTTGCGTTAGCACTCACGGGTCCACACTGCTAACCGGGCCCGCACGAGGAAATCTGAACTAAAAGGAGTTAGGCACATGGCCATTAAGCCACTAGAAGATCGCATCGTAATCAAGACAAACGAAGCTGAAACAACAACAGCATCTGGTCTTGTTATCCCAGATACAGCAAAAGAAAAGCCACAAGAGGGCGTTGTTATTGCAGTTGGTCCAGGTCGCTTTGACGATGGTGTTCGCGTTCCAATGGATGTCAAAGTTGGCGATGTAGTTCTTTATAGCAAGTACGGCGGAACTGAAATCAAGCACGGTGGAGATGACCTCTTGGTTCTTTCAGCACGCGACATTCTCGCTGTAATCGAGAAGTAAATGGGAAAATCCCTTCAATTCGACGAGCAAGCACGTCGAGCAATGGAACGTGGCGTCAACATTCTTGCTGACACCGTAAAAGTAACTCTTGGACCTAAGGGTCGTAACGTAGTAATCGCTAAGTCATATGGTGCTCCAATTATCACCAACGACGGCGTAACTATCGCTAAAGAGATTGAACTCTCAGATCCTGCGGAAAACATGGGGGCACAGCTAGTTAAGGAAGTAGCAACTAAGACTAATGATGTTGCTGGTGACGGAACTACAACTGCAACTGTTCTAGCTCAAGCAATGGTTAAAGAAGGACTACGTAACCTTGCAGCTGGCGCACAGCCAATGGATATTAAACAAGGCATTGAAGCTGCAGTTGCTGCAGTTTCAGAAAACCTTCGCAAGCAAGCTACTCCAGTAAGTGGAAAAGCACAGATTGCAGATGTTGCAACTATCTCTGCTCAAGATCGTGCTATCGGTGATTTAATCGCTGAGGCAATGGATCGCGTGGGTAAAGATGGCGTCATCACGGTGGAAGAGGCATCTACAACTGGCCTAGATCTAGAGTTCACAGAAGGTATGCAGTTCGATAAGGGCTACATCTCTCCATATTTCGTAACAGATCAAGATCGTATGGAATCAATTCTTGAAGATGCATACGTATTAATCTCAGCTGGAAAAATCTCTGCTTTGGCAGAGCTACTTCCAATCCTTGAGAAGGTATCTGCTACATCTAAGCCACTTTTAATCATCGCTGAAGACATCGAAGGTGAAGCTCTATCAACGCTAGTTGTTAACCGCATGCGTGGAGTATTTACTTCTGTGGCAGTTAAGGCTCCTGGCTTTGGTGATCGCCGTAAGGCAATGTTGCAAGACATCGCAACGCTAACTGGCGGACAAGTTATCTCTGCTGAAATTGGCATGAAGCTTGATGCTGCAACTTTGGAAGATCTCGGTCGTGCACGTCGCATCGTGGTTTCAAAGGATGCAACAACAATTGTTGAAGGCGCTGGAGACAAGGGCGCAGTTGCTGCCCGTGTTGGCGAGCTTCGCAAAGAGATTGAAAACTCAGATTCTTCTTGGGATAAAGAGAAGCTACAAGAGCGAGTTGCAAAGCTTGCTGGTGGCGTTTGCGTCATCAAAGTTGGAGCACACACTGAAGTAGAACTCAATGAAAAGAAGCACCGTCTTGAGGATGCTATCTCTGCAACTCGCGCAGCCGTTGAAGAAGGAATCGTTGTTGGCGGAGGCGCAGCACTTGTGCATGCAGCTGATGCTCTAGATGGCGATCTCGGCTTCACTGGCGATAAGGCAGTGGGCGTGCGTTTAGTGCGCAAGGCTTGCGATGAGCCACTTCGTTGGATTGCAGAAAATGCCGGACTTGAGGGCTACGTTGTAGTTGCAAAGGTTCGTGCAATGAAGCCCAATGAAGGTTTCAATGCTGCAACTGATATCTATGGCGATCTTGCAAAAGATGGAGTCATCGATCCAGTGAAGGTAACTCGTTCAGCTCTAGCTAATGCTGCATCAATTGCAGCAATGTTCATTACAACTGAAGCAGTTGTATTTGAAAAGCCAGCAGAGCAAGCAGCAGCTGAAGCTGCAGGTGGACATGGACATTCACATGGTCCAGGTGGACACAGCCACTAAGAAAAGAACTCAGTAGAAAAGCCCCGCAGAAAAATCTGCGGGGCTTTTCTTTTTCAACTCAGGAGGAGAGTTAAAACCTATGATGCGTGTGAAATATCTGGAGTAACTTCTTTACCTAAAATTGCTAAGCGATCATCTTCAGATAGACCGCCCCAAATTCCATATGGCTCTTGCACTGCAAGTGCGTGTGCGCGGCATGCAGCAATTACTGGACATGTGGCGCAAACAGCCTTAGCAGTGTTTTCGCGATTGCGACGGCGTGGGCCACGTTCGCCATCAGGATGGAAAAACATCTCACTTGGGAGCTCGCGGCATGAGCCTTGGTACTGCCATTCCCATTCATCAGCAACGGGACGGGGTAAACGTGAAATTTCAGCCATGGCCATACTCTACAACCGCGCCATAGGTTGTTCAAGCCCCAACGCTCCAGAAGTTGTTCATGGGCGTGTTTCAACTGGTGAGTTGGCCCACTTCAGGCCACGATTGCCCCGTGGCCACTAAAGAAGAGCAGCTCACTGTCGCAGCTGTCGCACGCCGTTTGGGAGTTGCTCCAGCCACCCTGCGCACGTGGGATCGCCGTTATGGTCTTGGGCCATCTGCCCATGAAAGTGGAGAGCACCGCCGTTACTGCCCAGAGGATTTGGCTCGGCTGACATTAATGCGCAGATTAATCACCAGTGGGGTCTCACCTTGTGATGCTGCTGAACAAGCAAAGAACCACAAGGGAAGAATTAATCTTGAAACAATAGTTGCTGATTATGTGGTTCGCGAAGAATTAGTTGAAGCCTTACATAAAGCAGCTAAAGGGTTGGATAAGAAATTTATTGAAGCGGCCTTGCGCAAAGATTTAGCACAGTATGGAGTTCAACAATCCTGGTCTGAAGTCATCGTGCCTCTTTTGTTTTTAGTTGGCAATGAGTGGGAGGCAAGTGGGACAGGCGTTGAAGTAGAGCACGTGCTCACTGAAGTACTCAAAGGGATATTGCGCGAACATGTTGAAGATATTAAGAAACCTGTAAATGCCCACCCAGTCTTATTGGCATCAGTGGGTGAAGAAATGCATTCACTGGCATTGCACGCACTTGCGGCAGCTCTAGCAGAACGCAAAATCGAAACCTACTTTCTCGGAGCCAGAACTCCACATGAAGCCTTATGCGCAATGATTTCTCGGTCAGCGCCACCAGCAGTGTTTTTATGGGCACAGCTATCTAAAAATGCCGACCCAAAGTATTTCAACGAGATTCCAGCGATTAGACCAATGCCACGTGTAGTACTTGGTGGGCCTGGGTGGAATCACGATCAATGCAAGGACGTGGCTATCGTTGAAGATCTCTCGCAAGCCGTGGCCGAGATTGAGCGTGCCGTAGGCCTCTAGGCCCGCTTCTTATGCCATTGCTTTAAAATCAGTGATTATGTGGCCTATCTCGCGCTCTAGCGCCAGTTTTTTAGTTTAAGCCAGCCCCGCATGGCTATAGGCTTAACCTAATAACCGCCAAGAAGGAGTTCGCCAGTGTCGGCACAGGATTTTGGTGCAAATGATTGGCTCGTCGATGAAATGTACGAGCACTATCTGCAGGATCCTTCTTCTGTAGACCCTGCGTGGGTTGAGTATTTTAAAAACAATAAACCAGGTTCTCCTACTGCGGCGTCATCAACACCAGTTTCTAAAGGCGTTCCACCAGTTCCTAAGGCTGCACAAAAAGCGGCAGTACCAGAGCCAGTTGCTCCCGTTCCACATGTTCAGCCAATTGTGCGAGAAAGTTCTGCGCCACAACCAAAGCCGGCGGACCCTGTTATTAAACCTGCGCCAGTTTTAAGCACACCAAGTGCGTCAACTCTTGAAGTCATCCGCGGAGTTTCTGCCCGTGTTGTTCAAAGCATGGAAGCTTCACTTTCAGTTCCAACTGCTACCTCAGTGCGCGCAGTTCCTGCAAAGTTAATGATTGATAATCGCATTGTTATTAACAATCACATGAAGCGCGCTCGCGGTGGAAAAGTTTCATTCACTCACATCATCGCTTATGCAATGATCAAGGCAGTACGTGCAATGCCAGAGATGAATGCTTTCTTTGGGGAACTAGATGGCAAGCCTGCTATTGGTAAACCTGAACACATCAACCTTGGCGTTGCTATTGATTTAGCTAAACCTGATGGATCACGTCAGCTTTTGGTACCTTCAGTTAAGGGTTGTGAATCTCTAGATTTTGCCCAGTTCCGTAGTGCATATGAAGAAGTGGTTAAAAAAGCACGCGATGGTTCTTTAACTGTTGAAGATTTTGCTGGCACAACAATGTCAATTACTAATCCAGGAACAATTGGAACAGTTCACTCTGTGCCACGTTTAGTTCAAGGACAAGGTTTGATTCTGGGCGTTGGAGCCTTGGATTATCCAGCTGAATTTGCAGGCTCGAGTGAAGAGACTTTGGCTCGTCTTGCGATAAGTAAGGTCGTTACTCTCACAAGTACTTACGATCACCGCATTATTCAAGGCGCAACTTCAGGTGATTTCCTGCGCAGAATGCATGAATACATTTTGGGTGCTGAAGGTTTCTATGATGAGATTTTTGCTGCCCTGCATATCCCATATGAGCCAATCCGATGGGCTGCCGATAAAGAGTTTGTCCACGATGAAGAGATCGATAAAACTGCGCGTATCCAGCAGTTAATCCAGGCATATCGCACCAATGGCCACCTAATGGCAGATTTTGATCCACTTGAATATGTCCAGCGCAACCATCCGGATTTAGATGTTCAAAACCATGGATTAACACTTTGGGATCTTGATCGCGAGTTTGCAACTGGTGGCTTTGGTGGCAAGAAGTTCATGTTGCTACGTAAGATTCTTGGAATTTTGCGTGATTCATACTGTCGCACAGTAGGTGTTGAATACATGTACATTGAAAACCCAGAAGAGCGCAAATGGATTCAAGAACGCGTTGAAGTAGGCGTTCAACAGTTCCCTCGTGAAGAGCAACTGCGCATCCTGCATAAGCTCAACAGTGCTGAAGCTTTTGAAAACTTCTTGCAAACTAAGTTTGTTGGACAGAAGCGCTTCTCACTTGAAGGTGGAGAATCTGTCATTCCACTACTTGATGCAGTGATTTCATCTGCAGCAGAATTGAAGTTAGATGAAGTATGCATCGGTATGCCACACCGTGGGCGCCTGAATGTTTTGGCAAATATTGCTGGTAAATCTGCCGGACAAATTTTCCAAGAGTTCCAAGGTCACTACGCAGAAAATCAAGTCCAAGGATCTGGCGACGTTAAGTACCACCTAGGTACTGAAGGAATATTTACTTCAAACTCTGGTGCAACAACAAAGATTTATTTAGCAGCAAATCCTTCACACTTAGAAGCTGTGAACCCGGTGCTTGAGGGAATTGTTCGCGCTAAGCAAGATCGTCTCAATATCAAGAATGCTTACTCAGTGCTGCCAATCTTGCTCCATGGTGATGCAGCATTTGCTGGCCAAGGAGTTAACGCAGAAGTACTTCAGATGTCTCAATTAGCTGGCTATCGCACCGGCGGAACCATCCATATTGTTATTAATAATCAAGTTGGCTTCACAACATCACCAAGTTCAGCACGTTCTTCACGCTATTCAACTGATTTCGCCAAGATTATCCAGGCCCCTGTGTTCCACGTTAATGGTGATGATCCAGAGGCTTGTGTGCGCATTGCTCGTTTAGCTTTCGAATACCGCCAAGCATTTAATAAAGATGTTGTCATAGACATGGTGTGCTACCGCCGTCGTGGTCACAATGAAGGCGATGAGCCAAGCTTTACTCAGCCATTAATGTACAAACTCATTGATGCAAAGCGTTCTACACGCCACCTCTACACCGAAGCACTTATTGGTAGAGGCGATATCACAGTTGAAGAGGCAGAAGAAGTAGCACGTGACTATCAAACTCAGTTGGAAGCAGTTTTTGCTGCAGTTAACAATTTAAGTGCTGAAACTAATCCAAACTTCAAGGCACCAGTTGCACCGGATGCAAACAAGATTGTTACTTCAATTCCAGAAGAGCTTGCGCGCGAAATTGCTGCCACACAAATCGCAACTCCAGATGGCTTTAGTATTCATCCAAAACTTTCACCGCAGTTGGCTAAGCGCGTTGAATCTCTTAATGACGCATCTATTGATTGGTCAACTGGAGAAATGTTGGCATTTGGTTCACTTCTTAAAGAAGGTCGCCCAATTCGCCTTGCTGGTCAAGATGCGCGACGTGGAACTTTCTCCAACCGTCACGCAGTAATCGTTGATAAAGAAAACGGTAATGAGTGGACTCCGCTTCGCGCATTGATATCTGATGTGAATCAATTCTTTGTCGTTGACTCTTTGCTCAGTGAATATGCGGCCATGGGATTTGAATATGGATATAGCGTTGAGCGCGAAGAAGCCCTAGTTTTATGGGAAGGCCAATTCGGAGATTTTGCTAACGGCGCACAAACAATCATTGATGAATTCATCTCTTCTGCCCTTCAAAAGTGGGGTGAGCGCTCATCGGTTGTTTTGCTTTTGCCGCATGGTTATGAAGGCCAAGGACCAGATCACTCATCCGGACGTATTGAGCGCTACTTACAACTATGCGCTGAGCAAAACATGACCGTGGCTCAGCCATCATCTCCTGCTTCTTACTTCCACTTACTGCGCTGGCATACAAAGAACCCTGCTCGTCGCCCAATGATTGTCTTCACACCTAAATCAATGTTGCGCTTAAAAGCTGCAGCTTCAGCTTTAAGTGATTTCACTTCAGGTTACTTCCAACCAGTAATTAGTGATGATTCAGTTAGCAACGCCTCTCGCGTGATCTTCTGTTCAGGCAAGGTCTATCACGACCTAGTTGCAGAGCGTGCAAAGCTAGGCGAAACTTCAACTGCAATTGTTCGGGTTGAGCTTTTGTATCCACTACCAATTGATGAAATGGTTGCAGAAGCAAACAAGCATCCAAATGCCAATTTGTTGTGGGTTCAAGATGAACCTGCAAATCAAGGTCCTTGGTCACACATCGCACTTCGCACCTCAGAACAACATGGTGGTCACGGATTTGGCTCTCGCATCTTGCGTCGTATTTCTCGCAGAGCAACAGCTTCACCTGCAACTGGAAATCATCACTTGCATGAAGATGAGCAAAAAGCATTAATGCTCGAAGCATTCACACGCTAAGCCAGTTTCTTGCCTCGCTTGTAACGAAAGAGAACCACACCAACAATTTCCTCTGGAACTATCCAGCCCCAACTTCGCGAATCTGTGCTCTCGTTTGCATCGCCTTCGACCCAATATTTGCCACTGTGAAACTTCTGCACACGTTTAACTAAAAAGATTCCCGGCTTCTCTTCTCGCTCTATTACAACGACCTTGCCGACAATAGAGTTTCCAACCGCGGTTAATGCTTGGGCTCCATCTATCCAACTAACAAAGAGCCAATCCCCATCTCGGTATGCGGGAAGCATGGAGCCTCCAGATACCTTGACTGTGCCAAATTTGCTCATGGGCGGTAGTCTCGCACTTGTAGTTCCTTCAGTCGATGCGAACTGCGTGCTAATGGCACGAATATATAAAAGGGGAGAAAACATGTTTGCACCAAAGACAACTGTCTACGCACACTGCGATCTTCCATGTGGTGTTTACGATCCAGCCCAAGCAAAGATTGAGGCTCTTTCAGTAAAGGCATGCATGGAAAAATACGCAGCTAATCCTGATGCGGATTTCCGCTCACGCTCTGTTGCAATCAAAGAAGAGCGTTCACACCAAGTCAAAGAGCACCTATGGGTTCTATGGACTGACTATTTCAAGGCACCACACTTTGAGGCATACCCACAATTGCACTCACTATTTAATGATGCAACAAAGCTTGCAGGTGCTGCGGGCACAAAGGGAACTCAAGATGTTGCAGTTGCAGATAAGTTGATCGCAAAGATTGATGAAATCGCAGAAATTTTCTGGGCAACTAAAAAAGCTTAAGAAATTAAAGATTGCGCGGCGGTGCGGGCGAGGAATGAAACTCGCTCCACCGCCGATCTTTTTATCATGGCAGCTGCAACTTGGCGCTCACCTTCATAAACTTCACATTCAAAAGTTAACTCACGGTTTTCAATCTCGATACAACGCGAAACTGCGCGCAGTTCAGCACCAATAGTTGATGGACTCAATGTAATCATTTCAAAACTAATGGGGATTGTTGTTTCTTCTGGCTCTAAATGCTCATCCATTGAAATTATTGCCGCATGCTCCATTAGCGACATTAATTGTGATTGAGAAACAATTGGCAAATCACCAATTCCCATTGCAACTGAAGTGTCACCAGCTCGCACAGTCATGACCGTTAAACCAACGGCTCCAATGACTTCCTCAGCAGGTTTCATGATTAATAACTTACCTGCTTAACCCTTAAGTGGTGGGATTATCGCCTTCATTGATGTATCGAATTTCTTCGGTATGTTCGATCGTAACTTCACGGTGTTCGACTTGGCCGAACTCATCTATTTCTATAGAAATCTCAGTCATGCTGAACTGTGTGACAACCTCAGTAAAGGCACCAGTCATTTGGCCATGAATTTGGTTAAAGATTGCATTATGAAGATCTTGCGGCGCTTCTTCATTACATGTGCGACGCAGAACTTCTTGCACTAATGAATGCATTTGACGCTCATGGGCAAGTTCAGCTTCACAGGCAGGGCACTCGGCAACGTGAACTTCAATAACCTGCATTTGAGGCGCTTCAATGTTGCCTTCGATCAGTAGCACGAAGGAGTTGAGGACTTCACTACATGGCGTTACAAATGAGAAACTCATGATTCTGCCCCCTCATCAGGGTCAGTTTTCTTAGCCGAAGGCTTGGCTTTGACGTTATATCCAAGTTCCTTTGCATACTCTGTTAACCGCTCACGCAGCTGTTTTCTTCCCCGGTGAAGTCTGGACATCACTGTTCCAGCTGGCACACCGACGATTTCGGCAATCTCCTTATATGAAAAGCCTTCAACATCGGCGAGATAGACAGCAATGCGAAATTCTTCAGGGATTTCTTGAAGTGCTCGTTTAATGTCGCTATCAGGCAGATTTTCAAGGGCCTCTACTTCAGCAGATTTACCTTGATCACTAGTGTGTGACGCAGCATCTGCTAACTGCCAATCTTCAATTTCACCAGCTGATAATTGTGGTCTACGTTGATCTTTGCGATAGGTATTTATAAAAGTTGTTGTTAAAACACGATAAAGCCAGGCTTTTAAATTAGTTCCAGGTTCAAATTGGTGAAATGAAGCAAAGGCTTTTAAGTAAGTGTCTTGAACTAAATCTTTGGCATCATCAGGATTTTTTGTATAACGCAGCGCTGCAGCATAAAGCTGATTGGTGAATACAAGGGCATCTCGCTCAAAGCGGGCAGCACGCTCCGCTGAGCTCTCTTTAACTAAATCTGTCGATGTCATTGCCAGCAAAGATTATCGCTAAAACAGGGTCTCTGGCTCACCCAATTCAATTGCCTCAATAAGGTGAGCCCCGTTGTTTGCAACTGAGTTAACCACGGCTGAAACGGGGTGAGCCTTGACTATTGATTCGGGGGATTGGACCTGCATTAAGTTTCGTAATCCTTCAATCTCTTTATTCTCAGGATCAAGCCAGGCATCCCAGCGATTACGCGGCATGAAAACTGGCATTCTGCTATGAATGGTTGCAAGTTCACCTTGTGCTTCTTGAGTAATAATTGATGCGCTCTCAATTACTTCACCATTAGGTGCGCGCCAACTGCTCCAGATCCCTGCGATTGAAAGCTGAGCACCATCGCGAGAAGAAATATAGAAAGCCTGCTTAGGCTTATATCTTCCTAATGCCGTGGCCCATTCGTAGTAACCCTGGGCTGGAACTAAGCATCTGCGTTGTTTAAATGCATCTCTAAAGGTTGGTTTCTCATGAACGCTTTCACTGCGTGCATTAATTGCGCGTGATTGTGAAGTCTTTGCTTCTGCAATATCTGTTAACCATGGTGCGATTAATCCCCATGAAACTATGGCCAAATCTTTTTTAGTTTCACTCTGTTCTTTTATGGGGGAGCGGACAATATAAATGGGATTTGTGGGGGCGATATTCCAATTCACTGGAATGGATTGGCCAGGTGAAGTGCCAGTTACTTCAAATTGCTCCATGAGTTCGCGCATATCTGCACTTTGCGCATAACGACCACACATGTGCAAAGGATATGCGTAAAACGAGAGTGATGTTAGCCGCGATAGACTTAGCCGATGATGAATAACAACGCACACTGGCCCGCGCTCTTTCGCGGCTCACAACCAGTCGAGGCTTTCGTTGTCATTCCCGGATCTAAATCTGTAACTAACCGTGCATTGATTTTGGCAGCCCAAGCTGATTCCCCATCCATTTTTCGCCGCCCATTAGTTTCTCGCGATAGCGAACTGATGGTTGCGGGCTTACGTGCACTGGGTGTTGGAATTGAAGAAAAGAACGTAACAACCAATGGCGTAGAAGAACTTCAGTGGATTATTACACCAGGTCCACTTCGCGGTGGTGTGAAAATTGATGTTGGTAATGCTGGAACAGTGATGCGCTTTCTCCCACCACTTGCAGCTCTTGCAACAGGAGATGTTGCATTTGATGGTGACCCACGTTCTTATGAGCGCCCATTGGGTCCAGTGATTAAAGCTTTAGAAGAGTTGGGAGTTTCAGTTGAGCATGAAGGTCGATACAGCTTGCCCTTGAAATTACACGGAAATGGAAAAATCCCAGGAGGGGCATTAACAATTGATGCAAGTGCTTCGAGCCAATTCTTATCAGCATTGTTATTAGTAGCACCAAGTTTTGAAAATGGCATTGTTGCAACACATAAAGGTGGTCAACTACCGTCTATGCCGCACATTGAAATGACTGTTGATATGTTGCGCAGCTTTGGAGCGCAGGTAGAAGTTGATAAAGCAGCGCAATCATGGAGTGTGAAGTCAGGAAAACTTCATGGTCAAGAGTTAGTTATTGAACCTGATCTTTCAAATGCTGCACCATTTTTATCTCTTGCAATGGTCTGTGGAGGAAGTGTCACTATTGCTGATTGGCCTAAGACCACAACTCAGCCTGGGGATCAATTACGTTCAATCTTCACACAAATGGGTGCAAAAATTTCTATGGATCAGCGTGGATTAACGTTGACCGGAACTGGCGTGATTCATGGAATTGATATTGATCTGCACGATGTTGGCGAACTAACACCATCTATTGCAGCTGTTGCTGCCCTTGCTGATTCACCATCACATTTGCGCGGTATTGCTCACCTTCGCCTGCATGAGACTGACCGCCTTGCTGCACTCACACGTGAAATCAATGCTTTGGGCGGAGATGTAGTTGAGGAAGAAAGTGCCTTACATATAACTCCAGCACCACTACATGGCGGCGTATTCCACACATATGACGACCACCGCCTAGCAACGGCAGGTGCTGTTCTTGGTTTAGTAGTTCCAGGAATTGAAGTTGAAAATATTGCAACTACTCGTAAAACTCTGCCTGATTTTCCAGGTCTTTGGAGTTCTCTTCTTGCTTAGTCAGAGAATCAAACTATGAGCCCGCGCGAATATGATGAATCAGATGCGCGCGTAAGACCTGCTCGTAGCACACGTCCGCGAAGCAAAGATCGCCCTAGACATTCATCTGCCATTTCCGCTCTTGTCACAGGTGTTGATCGTGGGCGACAAACATGCGTTACTGACGAAGGCGTGATTATTACAGCAATGCGCGCAAGAGAGCTTGGACCTAAATCTGTTGTGGTGGGTGATCGAGTTTCCATTGTTGGTGATGTTACTGGCGATGAAGGAAGTTTGGCTCGTATCGTTTCAGTCAATGAGCGCAGAAACTCACTCAGTAGGACTGTGGATGATGCTGCTCAAGTTGAGCGCACAATTGTCGCTAACGTAGATCAACTTGTAATTGTTGTCGCAGCGCTAAATCCTGAACCACGTCGCGGTCTGATTGATCGCTTCCTTGTTTCAGCATTTACTGAAGGTATTACACCTAAATTAGTTGTTACTAAAACTGATTTGAGAGTAGTTCCAGAGTTCTTAGCTGAGTATGCAAAGTTAGGTGTTGATATTCTGCACACTGCAATTAAGAGTGAGTCACGTGAGAAGGATTTAAAGGCGCTTCATAAGATGCTTTCAGGCAAAATTTCTGTGCTCGTTGGTCATTCAGGTGTTGGTAAATCAACACTCATTAATGCACTGGTTCCAGATGCTGATCGCTTAACTGGTGATGTGAATGAGGCAACTGGTCGTGGTCGCCACACATCATCGAGTGCAGTTGCACTTGCTCTAGATACACACGATGGATGGATTATTGACACACCCGGAATTAGAGCATTTGGACTCTCACATATTGATGTGAGTCGAATTGTTGATGCATTTACTGATCTCTCTCTAGTAGCTGCAACATGTTTGTCGAATTGCTCACACGCTGAGAGCTCGTGCAAACTTGATGCATGGGCTACGCCAAACGGGGTAGTTGACCCCGAGAGAGCAGCCAGATTAAGCAGCCTTCGTTCGTTGTTATCGGTCAAGGACCAAGCAGTATTTGTGCCAGAGGATTAGTATTCAATCTGTAGATATAGCGCATGAGTTGATTGAGAGAAGAATAGAAAATGAGCGAAAGTAAGTACGCTGAAGATTTAGCTTTGGCACACCTACTCGCCGATATCGCTGACTCAATCTCACTCGATCGCTATCAATCCTTAGATTTAGTAGTCACTACCAAGCCCGATAACACACCAGTAACTGATGCTGATCGCGCTGTAGAAACGGCTATCCGTGAAGCACTTGCAACGCACCGCCCTAATGATGGATTACTCGGAGAAGAGTTTGGAAGTGATATTACAGGGGCTAAGCGTTACTGGGTTATAGATCCCATTGATGGAACTAAAAACTTTATGCGCGGAGTACCTACGTGGGCAACACTTATTGCACTTGTCGAAGTTGCAGAAGATGGCACACAAGAAGTAGTAGTTGGAATCGCGAGTTCTCCAGCTCTGGCACGACGTTGGTATGCATCATGTTGTGAAGGTGCCTTTGTAGTTTTCAATGGTCAGACGAGAAAGATTTCCGTTTCTCATGTTTCATCACTCAGTGATGCATCAGTGGCGTACTCAGATTTTGTTGGTTTTGGTTCACGATTAAACGCATTTAACTCAATTCTCTCCACTGCTTGGCGCACTCGAGGAGTGGGTGACTTCTGGTCACACATGCTGGTTGCAGAAGGTGCAGTAGATATCGCCATTGAACCAACTCTTGCTGTGTGGGACATGGCTGCACTAGATATTATTGTTCGCGAGGCCGGAGGAGTATTCACAAATACTTCAGGTGAACATGGTCCATTTGGTGGCAGTGGAGTTTCAACAAATAAGGCAGTTCATGAAGCTTTAATCAAAGCGTTGAATGCATAATCTCTGATGGCAACTGAAACGATTTTAGAACCCACAACTCTTGCAATTGAGGGAATGACGTGTTCTTCTTGTGTGAATACAGTTGAAAAAGCGCTCAATGGCATGGAGGGCGTTCGAGCAAGTATCAATTTTGCAACTGAGACTGCCCATATTTTGGCTCCTGCAGATATGGATGTTAAAGAGTTAATCAAGACCGTCGAAAAAGCTGGTTATAAAGCCACTCTTTTGCAAGATGCTCAGTCTGTAACTTTGCACAGTAAGAAGTCAGCACGCGCTTTATTCTTTGCCTTTATTTTTGCTGTGCCGGCAGTTGCAATCTCAATGGTTATGAGTTGGCACCACAGTATTGATATGTGGATTCATACTCAGTTAGATGTATTTGGCCTCCCACATCCACTCTATTCCGCCACAGCATGGCTCGTAATTGCACTTAGTGCACCTGTTGTTTTGATTGTTGCATGGCCGATCCACCGCGCTGCACTTCGAAATCTTAAGCACCCAACAATGGATAACCTCATTTCGATGGGTTCAATTGCAGCATTCACTTGGTCGATTTATGCAAACTCAACTGGTGAAGGCGATGTTTATACAGAAGTTGCTGCTGGAGTTATCTTCTTTGTCATTCTTGGACGCTTCTTAGAAACTAGAGCAAAAGCACGAGCAGGTGCAGCTCTTTCCTCTCTCTTGGCTCTAGGCAGCAAAGAGGTGACAATTGTTCGTGGGGGATTCCCACTTATTGTGCCAATTGAACAGTTACAAATTGGTGATGAATTTGAAGTCAGACCAGGAGATCGCGTTGCAACTGATGGCATTGTTGTCAGTGGTCAGAGCGCAGTTGATAACTCCATGCTCACAGGAGAAACAAAGCCCGTAGATGTCGGCCCTGGATCTCAAGTAATTGGTGCATCTGTTAATCACAACGGTCGATTAATTGTGCGGGCCACACGAGTAGGCACTGATACTGAACTTGCCCGCATCACCGCAATGGTGATTAGTGCACAAGGAACCAAAGCTCCGATTCAGCGCTTAGCAGATCGAATTAGTGCAGTCTTTGTTCCGATTGTTACGGTTCTTTCAATTGGAACATTTGCTGCTTGGTATTTGAGTGGCTATAGCCTCACACAATCTATTTCTGTGGCGATCACGGTGCTTGTAATCGCTTGTCCATGTGCTCTGGGGCTTGCAACACCTGTTGCATTACTTGTTGCATCAGGACGCGGCGCACAACGTGGAATAGTCCTGCGTGAGCCACGAGTTCTAGAAGTTGCACGCAAAGTGGACACTATTGTCTTTGATAAGACTGGAACACTCACAGAGGGTGTTATGAATGTGCAGAATGCAACTATTTCAGCAGCGGCAGGATCAGTACTTGGCGCATCCTTCTCATCTTTGATTAATGAAACAACAATACTTTCTTCCGCACATGCCATTGAATCAGCAAATTCACACCCAGTTGCTCTGGCTATCTCTCGATATGCTCTCAGCGTTGGAGCAAAAAACTATATGGCTACAGAGTTATCAGTAACGCCAGGCTCTGGTGCTGCGGGTCGTGTAAATCTTGAAACTCAATCACCTGTAGTTTTGATCGGTTCACCATCAGCTGTTGCGCACAGCTGCACAGATTTTCACACTGAAATTAAGGCAGCTGTTGCAGCAGGACAGAGCGCAGGTTTAACTGTTTCAGTTTTGGCATGGGATGGCGTTGCCTTGGCCGTCTTTGCTGTTGGCGATCAATTAAAAAGCGATGCAGCAGAGACAATTTCTAGCCTTAAGTCAATGGGAATAACGCCGTGGCTTGTAACAGGAGATAGCGCAGAAGTTGCTGCAACGGTTGCTTCAACTGTGGGTATTGAAAGCGAGCACGTTGTTTCTGCAGCTATGCCAGAGACCAAATTAGTTATTGTTGAGAAATTAAAAGATGAAGGACATTGCGTTCTTATGATTGGCGATGGAATCAATGATGCTGCTGCCTTAGCTGCTGCTGATTTATCTATGGCAATGGGAACCGGCACTGACACAGCGATTTCTTCAGCTGATATCACCTTGATGAACTCAGGTTTGGGCAGTGTAATTTCAGCGCTCAAGCTTTCACAAAAGACGTTGAAGATCATCCGTTTGAATATGGGTTGGGCGCTGATCTACAACGTTATTGGCTTGCCCATTGCAGCCCTTGGCTACTTGCAACCTATCTATGCCGCAGGTGCCATGGCGCTCTCATCACTCTTTGTTGTAACTAACTCGCTTCGAATTAAATAAAAAATCTCGCTAGTGGATGTTCCACCAGCGAGACCTTTCATACTGTTGTGCGTAGTAGCGGGGGCAGGATTTGAACCTACGACCTCTGGGTTATGAGCCCAGCGAGCTACCGAGCTGCTCCACCCCGCGTCGGTGAAGCAATCTTATGTGCATCAATAGATAAAGACCAAATCGGTCTTATTTACTTCTTGCTTTGCGCATTAATGGCTGAATCAAGTGCGGATTTCAATCGCTTTTGTGCTTTGTCATAAGCGGCGAAATCACCCTTTGCAAGTGCAGCTAAACCATCAGAGTATGCCTGCTTAGCACTCGCGAGTGCATTAGCAAGAGATGAATTAGTTGTTCCTGTTGTTGTAGTTGATGTTCCAGATGAAGTTGCAGTTCCAGAATTACCACCAAATACTTGATCAAGTGCGCCCTTTAATGTGTCGTCATAACCAATTTGATCTCCAAAGGAAACCAGAACCTTTTGTAGTAATGGATATGAAGCAGCATTTGCTGTTGCACGAACATAGACAGGCTGAACATAAAGTAAGCCGCCACCAACTGGAAGAGTTAACAAGTTACCAAGCACAACATCTGATCCGCCTTGGCGAAGCAATGAAAGTGAGTTAGCAACTTCCGGTTTTGCTTCAAAGTTTGAAGCCACCTGAGAAGGTCCAGCCACGTTTGTGCTTCTTGGAAGTTGAAGCACAGAAATCTTGCCGTAGTTTGCACCAGCATCTGAGTTAACAACAGCAAATGCAGATAAGTTC
Organism: Actinobacteria bacterium IMCC19121; assembly: GCA_002284895.1. GTDB lineage: Bacteria > Actinomycetota > Actinomycetes > Nanopelagicales > Nanopelagicaceae > Planktophila. The sequence continues at coordinate 12,732 of CP015605.1, read as the reverse complement.
TCACGACCTCCTCGTGGAACAAATGGCGTTGTCAGTGCAAACTCTGGCTTTGATTCACCAGGCATTTGAAGTGTTAAGTAATAAGGAGGCTGGGCTCCAGCGTTAGCACCAAAAGTTGATGGGTCACGAGGTACGCGCCAGAAGTCTTGACCGCCATAGAAAGCTGCTGCGGTTTGCACGTGATAAGAAGAGAGAATTTCACGTTGAACGCGGAACATATCTTCTGGATAACGGATGTGATCAAGTAAAGACTTTGAAATCTTGCTCTTCGGTTGGACTGTTCCAGGGAAAGCTTTACTCCATGTGGCTAGAACTGGATCTTTCTCATCCCATTGATACAAAGTGACAGTGCCATCGTATGCATCAACTGTTGCCTTAATAGAGTTACGGATGTAGTTGATGTTCTGATTGCCTTGAGCAGTTACTGACGTTGAGTTTGAGGTCAACGCATCAAAGGTGGCATTGGCAAGGGAAGTTTGTCGTGAATATGGATAACCAGCACTTGTTGTGTAGCCGTCGATAATCCATAAAATCTTGCCATCAATAATGGCTGGATAAGGATCTCCATCTAGAGTTAACCAAGGTGCAACCTTTGCAACACGATCACGAGGATTACGGTTGAAGAGAATCTTCGAATCCTTATTTATCAGCGATGAAAGCAAGATGCGTTGCTCTTGATACTTAAGAGCAAAGACAATCTTGTTCACTAATGAACCGACTGGAACACCGCCCGAACCTGAGTAAGTCACGTTCTTTTGACCATTTGCAGATGCATCATCTGGATAGTCAAACTCGACTGGGTTATCAGTCTTTACGCCACCAATAATTGAGTAATCAGGAACGTTTTCACCAAAGTAAACACGTGGCTCGAAATCACCAAGTCCTTTAGTAGGTGGCAAATCGCCAACTGCAAAGGATGGCTTTCCATCGGTGTCTCGGGCGTTACCAAAGGCGGCAACAAAACCAAATCCATGTGTGTAGACCAAGTGGTCATTGATCCAGTTACGTGATGGGTTACCAGCAATATTGAGTTCACGAACTGCAACTGCAACATCGCGCTTTACACCATCTACGGTGTAGCGGTCGATATCTAGGGATTCCGGGAAAGTGTAATAAGGCTTAATTTGCTGTAATTGGCGGAAAGTAGCTGAAATTACATTGGGATCCATCAAGCGGATATTTGAAATAGTTGCCGCATCTTTAGTGAGCTGTCCAGCAGATGTTGTAAGAGTTGCCTGATAATCACTGACTTCAACGCCCGATAGACCATACGCATCTCGAGTGGCATCGATATTGCGCTGAATGAAAGGAGCTTCCTTAGAAGACTCACTTGGTTTTACTTGGAACTGCTGGATAGCACCTGGGTAAATTCCTGCAATCAAGACTGAAGAAACTACAAGTAGCGCAGTTCCTGCAGCTGGTAGTACCCATGAGCGACGAATGATATTTGCGAAAAATAGCAGTGCACAGACAACTGCTATTGCAGCAAGAATTGCCTTAGCTGGAAGAGTGGCGTTGACATCGGTATAGGTAAGACCGGTAATCAACTTACTTTCCTTAAGTGCTAACTGGTAGCGATCAAACCAGTATGCCATTGCCTTCATCAAGACAACGCCACCTAGAAGAACTGAAAGCTGAACGCGAGCAGCAACTGTTGTGCGGTCTTCTTGAACCTGTAGTCGGATTCCACCATAGAGGTAATGAACAACTGCAGCAGCAATTATTGCCAGAACTAGAGTGGAGATAGCCCAAGCAATTAATGTTTGGTAGAAAGGCAACTTAAAAGCAAAGAAAGAGATATCCATATTGAACTGTGGATCTTTCACACCAAAACTAGTTGAGTTCTTAAACAACAACCACGATTCCCAAAGCGCTGATCCTGATGTACCAGCAAAATAGAAAAGTCCAGCAGCGAGTGCAAGAACGACCCAGCGCTTAATTGGTTCGATTTGTGCACGATAACGCTCGAGATTATCTGCTTCGATACTTAATGGAACATATAGTGGACGTCGCTTATAAGCAATGATGATATTAAACAAAATTATTGATGAGGTAAGCAATCCCGCGATTACAAATAGGAAAATCTTGGTCGTTAGAACTGTTGTCCAGACTGAAGTGAAAGCAACTGATTTAAACCATAACCAATCAGCGTAGAAACCACTCAGTGAAAGCAGAATGCCTGAAAGAACAACCAAAATTGTGATTGTTAATGTCAGGGGACTGCGGCGGCCTTTGAAATTAAACTGTGGGGTTGCATTACTCGTCATGGCCATACGCTAGCGCAAGTGCGTGCTAACTTCATTTCCGCCTTTTATAGGCAAGCTATCGCCTGAGCCAGAGTAGAAACTGTAATAACTTTGATTCCAGCGGGAATATTGGCGATATCAGCACTGTTACCAGCAGGGGCTAAAAAGAGTGTGGCACCAGCCTTATGGGCTGCCAGAATTTTCTCATTTATCCCGCCAATAGGACCAACCTTGCCATCAGTTGAAATTGTTCCCGTTCCTGCGATGTGACGGCCTTGCAGTAAATCCTTTTGGGTTAACAACTCAATGACACCGATTGCAAAGACCATGCCACCACTTGGCCCACCAGTCTTCTTCACATCAAATGCAATGTTTTTTATGTGCAAATCATTGGCAGCAACGCCGAATTCAGGATGTAGCCGCAAAAAAGAGAGTGCGGCAGTTTTGGCATTATCTTGAGAGTTAACCATGTCAGCTTTAGCTTTTTTATCCTCAATCTTTTGGGTCGTTCCAGGTGGATAGATTGCAGCACGTGGGTAGACCGCCTCATCAGCTTTAACCCATGAATAAATAATTTCAGGACCAATTAACCAAGAGTTTGGATTAGTTACTCTGATTGACATGAGATCGATACGTCCATTTGCTGGATAAGACTTTTGATCTTTAATGGTTATTAATTTATTAAATATGTTTTGTGCTTGCCCTGGCAAAATAATCACATAAGGCAGTGGGGCAATGAGTGTTAAAGAAGCAAAGAGTGTGAGAACGATTATTGCTATTCGGGGTAGTGGTGAAAAGCGCACAGTCTGGAAGCGTTCTTTTTAGGATTTCTTTAGAAAAGGATTATCGTCAAGAGAATCATCAGCAGAATCGGGCTTAATAATCTGGGTTTTGCTATTTCCAGCTACTGAACTTGGAGCCGTTGGTAGTTGCACTGCATCTGCTGCACCATCGCGGGCCTGTGAATCGCGCAGAGAATCTTGAAAGCGTTGAAACTGGCCAACAGAGCGCTGGGTTTCTTGCTGGAACTTTCCTTCAAATTTTGTAACCCATAAAACATAGAGCAAGGCTCCACTCAGACCCACAGCTGGGACTACCCACCAGATGAGTGCAAGAAAGGCGCTAGACATGGGGTCAGCCTATCGTCAGAAGGCGTGTGGCGCTAAAGATGCCCTTTTATTAACTCGCTCACAAATAACTCTGTGAGTTTGGGAAGAAATCAGATGGCTATCTGGTTACAGCACTGGGAGGATTTACACATGTCGCCATTTGGTTTTACACCTGATAATTCAGATGACCCTGAAAAAAATAAGGATGGCGAGTCTGTTGATTTTGCAGCCATGATGGCGCAGATGCAACAACAGATCCAACAACAGTTTTCAGCCCTTGGCATGAGTGCACCAGGATTTTCTGCAACGACTGAAGCCCTTCCTAAAAACATTGTTCGAGATACTGCAAAGAAGTTTGTCACAGCTAAGGGCTCGGCCCCTATTGGTGCCAACGATGTGGCAAAGATAGAAGAGGCATTTGTAATTGCAGAGCTGTGGCTCAATGAAGCAACTTTCTTTTCTCAATCAAGTGAAACCGGAAATCCTGCGATGGCCAGAACTGATTGGGTCGACACAACGCTTAATGGTTGGCAAACATCTGTTGAACCATTAGCAACTGGTTTAGCTACAGCAATTTCAGAGCTACTCAACAATGCCAATGGGGAAGTAGGCCAAAGCGAGGCTGAAAACGCTATGCAGATCCCTGTTGGAATGATTGCCACGCTGCTGCGCTCATTTATTGGCTCTTTGATTGCAACACAGCTGGGCCAATCCATTGGCGGTTTAGCAGCATCAGTTACAGGTACTCATGATGTGGGATTGCCGTTAGTAGAGCCTGTTTATCCTGCACTTGTTCCACAAAACATTGATGAGTGGGGACAAGATCTCAATGTCCCAATGGATGAAGTTCGCATCTTTCATGCACTTCGTGAAAGCGCAGTTGCACGATTATTTGCTCACAACCCTTGGTTGATTTCATACATTCGCACAGCAATTTCAGATTATGGAAAAGGTATTCGCATAGATATCGATGCTATTGCGCGTCAAGCACAAGAAGTTTTTGATAATGCTTCACAAGAAGGCAAAGAGTTCGATCCCACAAACCCAGAAAGTTTTAACATTGCCTTAAATGAAGGAATTTTCACACCGGAGGAAACTCCAGCACAACGGGCAGCGCTGACTAAGTTAGAAACTGTTCTTGCTCTCATTGATGGCTGGAGTGAAGAAGTTGTCACACTTGCTGCAGGGGATCGACTTCCCAATCTTGTTGCTTTGCAAGAAACTTTGCGTCGCCGCAGAGCAACGTCAGCTCCAGCCCAGCAGTTATTTGCAACGATGTTTGGTTTGCAAGTCTCACCTAAGCTGGCGCGAGAGGCTGCAACGTTTTGGAAAGCAGTTCGTGAGGTAAAAGATCTTGAAGGAAGAGATCGAATATGGAGTGGAATTTTGCCAACGGCCGAGGATCTATTAACGCCGCAAACGTATTTAGCCAGTATTGAAATTCCTGATGATTTATCAGGCCTCTAAAAGCCACAGATAGAAAAGCGAACTCCCCGGCCGCTCATTCTGTATCAGCCTTCCCCTTGCTGATATAGAACAGTTTTCCGAGGAGTTCGTAGTCGTAACGTAAATGTATTTGGCCCGAGAATCAACTGAGAGCGGCTTTGACACAACCTATTTTTCTCGTGTAATGGAGATTTATTTTTCCTGGCAATTCTAAAAATCTCTCAACACATGGTTGAGGTTTCCATGGCATTTCTGGGTTGGGAGATACCGTGCTCTCTATGGATACCCCAGCATTTGAAGATCTAGGAAGTGAGAACACACTTCCCGGAATCAACGAGGGCGAGATCATCGTCATTCGATCCACTCGGCGAAAGAAAAACATCTCTGCCTACCGCCAAGGTGGGCGGATTGTGGTCTCCATTCCGGCCAGAATGAGTAAAGCCGATGAACGGGCGATGGTTCCAGAGATGGTGGCCAAGATCAGGGCTCAAGAAGCAGCGGTCACGATGAGTGAAGAAGGCCTAGCCATACGGATAGAGGAGCTTTTGACCCAACTGGCTCCAGAGATATCCCTACGCCCAGCATCAGTTGCCTGGCGAGGGATGCGCGAGCGCTGGGGCTCATGCACGGGCGTGGATCGCACCATCAGAATCTCAGATCGACTCAAAGGCGCACCTGACTACGCCCTGGACTATGTCCTCTTTCATGAAGCTATCCATTTGCAGTATTTCGACCATGGAGCCGAGTTCAAAGAGCTATTAGCCAGGTTTCCACGGGCTGAAATCGCCAGCGCCTACTTAGATGGCTATGAAGCAGCTGAAACTGCGCTCGCAGCTCCTGAAGCGCTCAAAAAGCTCCTCGCTAAGGGGTGAAAAAACTCCTCCACAAACGCCCTTAGTTACGCTTGATTGAGCGTGTCGAGGGGTATCGTCTCACTTAACAGAACGCTCGCCCCGCACGGGGAGCAACCCCTTAGGGATTGCAAGCGTCGAACGGAGGACATAAAAATGACAGTAGAGACATACAAAGGTGACGCTTACTGTGTTAAGTGCAAAGAGAAGCGTGATTTCGAGGGAACCGTAAAGGTCTCTGACTCTGGTCGTCGCATGGCACAGGGCATCTGCCCAGTGTGTGGCACCAAGGTCAATCGCATCCTTGGTAAAGCTCAGTAATTAAATTTCGCTCACACCTTGTGAGCGTCTAGCGTTAAAGGAAACCCTCATGTTCCTTGGTGAATGTGGGGGTTTCTTCATGCCTTCATATTTATTCAATGAGTAATGATTCATCTCACAGAGTAATTATCTATAGGGATGCTCCACAGATTATCTCGGGGCAAAAACGCGCGGCCTTGGCAATAGCAACTCTTGCCCTATGACTACATCATCCATCTCAGCCCCAATTTTTCCTCGTTTAAAAAACGGGGTCTTTATTAGTTCACTAACTTCAACACAGGAAAGCTCGGTCACCATGGCCACCTCATCCCATGGAGTTGCAATAAAGCACTCCGGAGCTAGATCAATTATTGAACAGTTCACAGGAATTCTTAGCTGTGATGAAATCTCAGAAAAACTAGGAATCCCACTAAAAACTATAGAATCCATTATTGATGAGTTACTTGCAGCGAACTTTCTTGACACACAGAGAAAAACGATAAAGCTCAATAATAGATTTCAATCCAGCATTCAGTCCCGAGCCGCTCACACACAAGACCAAAGCAATGATGCCGCTTATAGTCAATTACAAAAACGACTTGCACCAGAGTTAAGTCAAGCAACATGGATTCAAGGCGTTCGAGATGGCGGAGTGGATGTCATGACTGCGCGCCAAAATTATGGGATTGAAATTATTGGTAACTCACGAACAGCAACGTTACTTTTCTCCATTCTTTTAGCAAGTGGTGTAACAAATACACGAATTTCTCTTTCTGCTTCTTACAAGCATCCCACCGTGGTCGATAGTGACTTAGGCTCAGGATCACTGCGAACAACAGATTTAGGACTTAACTACAAGAATAGAATCGAAGAACTTGCTCGCGAATGGTCACTCTTTCCAGTGGCATCAAGTTTTGCTCTTGCACAACGAGGAGCACCAAGACCGGTTCTTCCCGAAAAGAATCTACGCATTATTTGTGGCAGCTTTGATTCCCAGTATGTAGAGCATCTTTTACGCGATGGCCAGGACCATTTCTTTATTGGTAGAGCACCTGGTCATGTTGCAACTGTTGGGCCTTTTGTTCAACCGGGCAGCACTCCATGCCGGCGCTGTCTTTCACTTATTGAAGCCGATCGCGTTGGCGTTGCTGAACTATCCATTCCACTTGGTACAAGTGATGAGCTTCCTATTGCAATAGCTCACCAAGTTGCAGCTTTGGGCGCGCACGCAGCGCTCAAATACATAGATACAGGTGAGAGTGAGCTTCAAGCTGCTCAGCTCATTGTGGATTTTCTAGATGCGCTTAATCCCACACTACAAAGATTTCCCCAGCACCCAGAGTGTGAATGTTTATGGACAAGCCCAGACGTACTTATCTAATGAGTAACAGTTGTACACAGCCAAAGTAGATAGAGGATTTAGGAAAGAAACGTAGAACAAAATTGAGCGTCAGTCGACCTTCATGCACTACTCACAGGAAAAGAGAGATCAATGAATACAGTAATGAAATCCATGGTTGATGCAGAGTTAGTTCTGCGTGAATATCTCATTAAGACCCATAAGAACTTTTATGCACAACTTAAAGATGAAAAAGGCGATGTTCCTGGATGGGTTTTAGTTGTCCTAATGACCACTGGACTGGTGACTGCAATCTGGACTATTGCTGCACCACGTCTAACTGCCATTCTAAAAAACTCACTTGATGCTATGAATGGGATTAGATAACAATGAATAGAGGAGCATTTCATCAGAACCTGCTGAAAATACTTCGACAGGATCGTGGCAATGTTGAAAGCTCACTCGTTCTGATTCCACTTATTTTCCTCTTTCTCATCGCAGTAGAACTCATAGTCGCAACTAATCTTCGTAATAGCGATTTTTCTTTGGCCCAAAGTGATGCCTCAAGCAGAGCGATCAGCGGAGTGCTCAACAGTTCAGATCAGGTCATTGAATTGAATTCACCCGATTCTTTTACACATATGAAGCTTTTAATTAGTCATAGAAAGCATTCATTACCTCAGTTAGTTCCGGGTTTAGTTGCACTCCTTGGCGGCAATGCCGTTGTTGAAGTTAATGGAGCGGCGGTAATGGAAAACCTTAATTGATTGGCAAATTACGAGATGAAAGTGGAAGCGCCATTGTTGAATTTGTTGCTCTGGCTATTCCGCTCTTTATTCCGATATTCATTTATCTCAATAGCTTTGCATCAGTGAGTGGAAACGAGGCAATAGTTCGAGTGATGGCACGAGAAGGTGTTCGTGCATATGCAGCAAGTGATACTGACCATTCTGGCCGTGTTGTTTCTGAGCAAGCTATCGTGCTGATTGCACAAAATTTAGGACTCACCTCAGATGAAATAAACACAATAGATGTGAATTATGAATGTTCACGATTGCCATGTTTATCAGCTAATAGCCGGATCCGTTTAACAATTTCCTATATAGATTCCAGGTCACATCGCACCGTGAAAGCCTCTGCACAAGAAAACATCAGCCCATGGAAATGAAATGGTTATCAAAGTTTAGAGACGAACGTGGTTCTTTGAGCCTGGTGATTATTGGCTTATTTGTTATAACAGTTGCCAGTTTGATGGTGATGACAGATGTTGCAGCAGTCATGGTTGCTAAGCGTTCCCTCACTCAAGCCACAGAAGCTGCAGCAATGCGTGGGGCTCATACCTTAGATCGTGACTCCTATTATTCTGGCAAAGGCACGATGGCTACAACTCCTCTTGCTCTGATAAATAAGCGCGAACATCCTTCAATTCCCATTGATTGCAATCAAGGGGTTATCGATGTGATGTTGGAACTACACAATTGGAGTACAGATGATTCTTCAATGAAGCGCCAAGAACTGCAGGGGATTGTGCTAACAGATTTCACATGTGATGGAACATCTGTTGAGGTATCTACGTATGCCACGGTGTTGTTTCCATTCACAGTGCCCTTTACGTCTTGGCGCTCAGCTAATTTATTTGCCAATGCCGCAAGTACAAATCAAGTACAAGAGGGCTTCTATCTATTTGGCGTTCGCCTGCATTGACCAGCATTAAGGCATAGGTTTTTCGCTAACTCGCTCTCCGCTATCCTTGCACTATGGCAGCGCGCGAATATCAATTAGAGATCAATGAAATTGACGCGACCCTGGTTTCTATCGAAAAGGTTTTAGACCTTCCTAAACTTCGCAAACAAGCTGCAGAGCTAGAGGAAGAAGCGGGAGTTCCCAATTTGTGGGATGACCCAGAGAGTGCGCAAAAGATTACAAGTCGCCTATCACGGGTTCAGTCAGAGATTGCCAAGCTATCTGGTCTTCGCCAGCGCGTTGAAGATCTACCAATTCTCTTTGAATTAGCGGCCAGTGAGCCCGATGGTTCTGGCGTTCACGATGCTGAAAAAGAGTTAGATGCAGTTAAGAAGTCGATTGGTGAATTAGAAGTTCAGACTCTTCTCAACGGTGAATACGATGATCGTGATGCTCTCATAACTATTCGCTCAGAAGCCGGCGGTGTTGAGGCTGCCGACTGGGCTGAAATGATTATGCGCATGTATTTACGCTATTGCGAGCGTCATAACTTTAAAGTGGATGTTTTAGAAACTTCTTATGCTGAAGAAGCCGGCATTAAGTCAACTACTTTTCGAGTCAGCGCTGCATATGCTTATGGGACTCTCTCTGTTGAGCAAGGCACACATCGATTAGTTCGTATTTCACCTTTTGATAGCCAAAGCCGCCGCCACACTTCATTTGCTGGTGTTGAAGTTGTGCCGGTAGTTGATCAGAGTGATCATGTTGAAATTGATGAAAAAGAAGTTCGTGTGGATGTTTATCGCTCATCTGGCCCAGGTGGTCAAGGTGTTAACACCACTGACTCTGCAGTGCGTTTAACTCACATACCAACTGGCATTGTGGTCTCTTGCCAAAATGAACGATCACAAATTCAAAACAAGGCAACGGCTATGGCTGTTTTGCAATCAAAATTATTAGAACGCCGTCGACAAGAAGAACAAGCAAAGATAAATGCCCTCAAAGGCGATAACTCTGGGTCATGGGGAAATCAAATGCGTTCCTACGTTTTAGCGCCGTATCAAATGGTGAAGGATTTGCGTACTGATTATGAAACGGGAAACACTTCTGCGGTTCTCAACGGTGAAATCGATGAATTTATCGAGGCCGGCATTAGGTGGCGCAGAAGTTCATAATTTCCTTGCCTAAAGCATAAATCACATTTTTTTCACAGGCTCACATGCGCGTTACATACCCTCATTTGGCTCCGTTTTCCATAAACTATGCATCAGGCCGAGAGCGGATTTCCCGATATCCGCGCCGCAGATGCAATGGGAGATCTACATGATTCGCTTTGAGAACGTCACAAAGGTCTACCCAGGACAAGAACGTCCAGCCCTTGATTCAGTAAATCTAGAAATTGTTAAAGGTGAGTTTGTTTTCCTTGTGGGTCTTTCAGGCTCGGGTAAATCTACTTTTCTGCGATTGATTTTGCGTGAAGAGCGCCCTACAACTGGAGTTATCCATGTTGCTGGAAAAGATTTAGGCACTCTTGCAACACACAAAGTCCCAGAACTTCGCCGCCAGGTTGGAACGGTTTTCCAAGATTTTCGTTTGCTCCCAAATAAGACTATTACTGAAAACGTGGCATTTGCTTTGCACGTTCTTGGCTATTCACAAAAAGAGATCAACCGCGAAGTCCCTGAGGTTCTAGAGCTTGTTGGTCTTGAAGATAAGGGTGATCGTTTGCCTTCAGAAATCTCAGGTGGAGAGCAACAGCGCGTGGCAATTGCACGTGCATATGTGAGCCGCCCACCAATTTTAATTGCTGATGAACCAACTGGAAACTTAGATCCAGCAACATCTGTTGGAATTATGAAACTTCTTGATCGCATTAACCGTGAGGGAACAACAGTTTTAATGGCAACACATGATGCTGGAATTGTGGATCAGATGCGAAAGCGCGTTATTGAACTTGATTTAGGCCACGTCATCCGCGACCAAGTTCGCGGTGTCTATGGATACACGGGATAAGGGGCACAACATGCGCGCACGGTTTCTACTAAGCGAAGTTGGTATTGGCCTACGTCGAAATATGACAATGACTTTTGCCGTCATCGTCACTACAGCGATCTCACTTTCTTTACTTGGTATTGGCTTACTTTCAAATGCGCAAGTTGGTGCAATGAAAGATTATTGGTATGACAAGATTGAAGTATCGGTTTTCTTGTGTGGTTCACTCTCTGAATCCCCATCTTGTTCAGGTGGTGTGGTCACATCAGAACAACGCCTGCAAATTCAGCAAGATCTTCAGTCTATGCCGGCAGTAGATAGCGTCTTTTATGAATCTCAGTCAGAGGCATTTAATCGTTTCCAGGAGCGCTTTAAAGATTCTGCAATTGCAGCAAATGTGACTGCCGATCAACTACCTGAATCCTTTAGAGTAAAACTAAAAGATCCAACACAGTTTGCAGTCATTGTTAGCGCGTTCTCGGGACGACCTGGTGTGGATGTGGTTCAAGATCAGCGCAGTATTTTGGAGAAGTTCTTTAAGTTATTGGGAGTGCTAAGAAATGGTGCACTACTGGTTGGTCTGGCTTCTGTATTAACAGCTGCATTGTTAATTAGTAATACTCTTCGAATTGCAGCCTTTAACCGCCGGCGTGAAACTGGTGTGATGAAACTTGTTGGTGCATCTTCCTGGTCTATTCAATTGCCGTTTTTACTTGAAGGAATAATCTCAGCAATCGTGGGTTGGGCACTTGCAACAGGATTACTTGCAGGCCTAAAAAGCGTTATCGATTCCAAAGTTGCCCCACTTTTGTCCTTTACCAATTTCTTTGGGTGGGGAGAAGTGTGGGTGGCTTCAGCGTATTTGCTGGCAACTGGCCTATTTGTTTCAACCGTTGCATCAGTAGTCACGCTACGCCGCTACTTAAAGGTCTAAAGCCTTCGCATCTAGTGAGAGAATTGCCCCTGTAATCCTTGAACGCTAACAAATAGGAAAGGGCGGTGATGCGGTAATGGTGAAAGAAATTGGCCGCAAAGTCATTGCCCAAAACAAAAAGGCACGCCACGACTATTCAATCGAGGATGTTTTTGAATGTGGAATGGTTTTAACCGGTACTGAAGTTAAATCACTACGACTCGGTCGAGCTTCGCTCATCGATGGCTTTGCCATGATTAATGACGGAGAACTCTGGCTCAGTGGGGTTCACATCCCTGAATACACCGAGGGCACATGGACCAATCACACCCCACGTCGTGAGCGAAAACTTCTAGTTCACAAAAACGAACTCAATAAGTTAATGGGAAAGCTTAAAGATTCAGGCACTACTTTGGTTCCGCTTTCACTTTATTTCAAAGATGGAAAAGCAAAGATTGAAATAGCTGTTGCACGTGGCAAAAAAGCCCACGATAAGCGTGAAGCCCTAAAGGCTCGTGAGGCAGATCGTGAAGTAGCACGCGTTGTTTCTAGAGGTTCATCAGGAAAGAGCGGGCGCGCATCTAAGCGTTACGAAGACTAGTTTTTCCTCGATTATGGCTTGTCCGTTTTATGTCTTACACTTATTCCACCGCCGCCTAGTTCGCCCAATTTTTGGGTGCGATTTAGCGACGGCAAGTAATGAGAATTACTTTGACAACTACATAGTGATGAAATGAAATACGTTTCTTTTCTTTCAAGTTTTAATCTTGGGGGTGAACGGTCTCGACTTTGGATGTTGAGGCAGGGGAAGCGGGCCGAGGAAGCCGGAATGATCTCGTAAACCAATAATCCG